>JBLNBE010000056.1:0-28655 GCA_050259735.1 Bacteroidota bacterium | reverse complement strand
CACCCGATCCCATCCCGAACTCGGCCGTGAAAACCCCCAGCGCCAATGGTACTGTGTCTTAAGGCACGGGAGAGTAGGTCGCTGCCTGGTCTTCAAAGGAAACGTCAAACCTATCACGACGCAAAAACGCCGCCGGAACCTTTCCGGCGGCGTTTTCGTTTGTCCGTTTTGGACTCATTCTTGATTCTTGCCTTTGCACGGATCCTGCGGCATGGTCCCGCCCCAACGTTGAAAAGGGGCAGGGCATGAGCGAACAGGTCGCGCGACCAGTCGCCAGCATCACCGAAGAGACGGCGCCGTTCCAATTGCGCGCCGCCGCCATGACCCTGTTGACCTTGAAGGTGCAGGCGCCCGACGATCCCGAATTCTTTCCGCGACTGGCGACCATGCTGTCGCTGGCACCGGGATTCTATCGCAACGCCCCCATCGTCCTCGACCTGTCCGCTACCGGCGCCAAGCCGCCGGTGGACATGGCCGATTTCTGCGGCCGTTTGCGCGCGCTCGGCATCAATCCGGTCGGCGTGCAGCGTGCCAACGCCGCCTGGGAGCGCGCCGCCGCCGCCATCGGCCTGCCGCCGTTTCCCGCCGGCCGGATCAGCGACGCCGGTGCCGCCAAGGCGGCGGCCACCGCCCCGGCCAAGGCCGCCGGCGGCACCAAGATCATCGCCGAGCCGGTGCGCTCGGGCCGCCAGGTCTATGCCCACAAGGGCGACCTGATCGTGCTGGGGCCGGTCAGCCATGGCGCCGAGTTGCTGGCCGACGGCCATATCCATGTCTACGGTCCGCTGCGCGGCCGCGCCCTGGCCGGCATGAGCGGCGACAAATCGGCCCGCATCTTCTGTCGTGCGCTAGATGCCGAACTGGTCTCGATCGCCGGCCTTTACATGGTCAACGAACAATTGGCCCCGACCCTGACCGGCAAGCCGGCGCAGATTCGCCTGGACGGCGACACCCTGCTGCAAGAGCCGCTTTAGACCCTCGCGCGTCATATCTGACGCGCGATGGATTAGCTTTATTAGTGCCCCTCGCCGGGCGCGGGCATCCGCCCGCTTGTGGGCGAAGCCCACCCGTCGCTTTGCGCCGGGTCGCCCTATCGGGCGTCGTTTGCCCCTGCGGGGCGGCACGGCCGCGGCCTCAATGGCCGCTGATCGCGGAATGCGTCAGGTTTGACGCTCGCCGCTTTAAGAGGAGTTTCCTACTTGGCAAAAGTCATCGTTGTGACCTCGGGCAAGGGCGGCGTCGGCAAGACCACCACGTCGGCGGCGTTGTCGGCGGGTCTGGCGCTCAAGGGCTTCAAGACCGCGGTCATCGATTTCGACGTCGGCCTGCGCAACCTGGACCTGATCATGGGAGTCGAGCGCCGGGTGGTGTACGACTTCATCAACGTCATCAACGGTGACGCCAAGCTGCATCAGGCGCTGATCAAGGACAAGCGGCTGGACAAGCTGTTCGTGCTGCCGACCTCGCAGACCCGCGACAAGGATGCGCTGACGCAAGACGGCGTCGAGCGGGTGATCGACGAACTGAAGGCCGACTTCGACTACATCATCTGCGACAGCCCGGCCGGCATCGAACGCGGTGCCTTCCTGGCCATGTATTTCGCCGACGAAGCCATCGTGGTGTCCAATCCGGAAGTGTCGTCGGTGCGCGACGCCGACCGCATGATCGGCCTGCTGACCAGCAAGTCGCGCAAGGCCGAGCAGGGCGAGGCGGTGCCGCAGCATCTGCTGCTGACCCGCTATGACGGCGAGCGCGTCGAAAAGGGCGAAATGCTCAAGGTCGACGACGTGCAGGACATCCTGGCGGTGCCGCTGCTCGGGATCATTCCGGAATGCCCGTCGGTGCTGCAGGCCTCCAACATCGGCCAGCCGGTGATCCTGGACGACAAGTCCCAGGCCGGCCGCGCCTATGCCGAGGCGGTCGCGCGCCTGCTGGGCGAGGACATCGCCATCACCGTGCCGCGCGCTGCCAAGCGCGGCCTGTTCGACCGCCTGCTGCGGAGGAGCGCGTGAGCATCTTCTCTCTGTTCGGCCGCCCGCCCAAGAAATCGGCCGATGCCGCCCGCGAACGCCTGCAGATCCTGCTGGCGCACGAGCGCGCCGGCCTGTCGGGTGCCGACTTCCTGCCGCAGTTGCAGCGCGAAATCGTCGAGGTGATCCGCAAATACGTCGCCGTCGACGACGACCGCGTGCAGGTCCGCCTCGACCGCGAGCAGCATCTTTCGGTGCTTGAGGTCAATATCGAGCTTCCCGCGCCGGTTGCGGGGCGCCGGGGGTGATTCTCGCGGTGGCGCTTGACAGCCCCCGGGGGGCATGACCGATAACAATACGTGGGGGATTGGGGCGAACGCGCCCCCTGCCTTACTCGTATTGATGGACCTGTCATGCTCAAGGGGATCGGCGCCTACCGTCATCTGGTGCTGCTGTGGGCCTTTATCCTCAGCTTTGACGTTTACGTGCTGGCTGATCTCGGGGCGTCGCGCCAGGAGGCGCAACGCCAGGCGGTTCAGCTTGCCACGTCCTATGTCCGTCTGGTCGAGGAGCAGGCGAGCGGTTCGTTCGACCGCACCAATCTGGTGCTGCGCCAGGTCGGCGACCTGCTGACTCCGGCCGAGCTGCGCACCGGCTTGCGTCTGTCGCATCCGCGCCGCGAGGCGGTGCAGGCCGCCATGGCCGAGCTGCAGCGCGACGGCCACGGCATCGTCTCCATGACGGTCACCGACGCCACCGGCCGCGTCGTCGCCAATTCGGTCGGCGCGCCGCCGGGCAATTCGCTGGGCGACCGCGACTATTTCCTGGCCTTGCGCGACGGCCATCAGGACGGTCCGGTGGTGTCGCGCCTGATCCGGGGCCGCGTGTCGCAGAAATGGGGCATCCAGGTCGCCCGCGCCCTCAAGGTGGACGGCGCTTTCGCCGGCATGGTGGTGGCCAATCTGGGCCTGACCGAATTCCTGGTGCCGTTCTATCAAAGCCTGCTACTGCCGCATAAATCGGTGATCAGCCTGCGCGACATGGAACACTGGACGGTGGTGCGCTATCCGGTGGTGGAGGAGTCCATCGGCAAGCCGGTGCCGTCGGAAGCGGTGGACCAGACCTTCGCCCTTGGCTTGACCGAGGGAACCTTCCACCGCCAGTCGCCGGTGGACGGGGTCGTCCGCTTCGGCGCCTTCCGCAAGCTGGCGCGCTATCCGCTTTATGCCTCGGTCGGTTTGGCCGATCAGGACACGCTGGCGCCGTGGCGCACCAGCTTCGCCCGTGGCATCGCCTTTGTCGCGCTCAGCACCCTGGGCGGCGTGCTGGCGACCATCGTCCTGCGGCGCAAGGACCGGCTGGAGCTGGAGGCGCATGACAGCGCCGAGAAGCTGGGGGTGGCGTTGCGGGCCGCTCATGCGGTGACCTGGCACTGGGACGCCTCCAGCGACCGGCTGGACTGGACCGGAGACGTCACCTCGCTCTACGGCTCCGAGGCGCCGCCGGACACGCTGACCCAATGGCTTGAGCAATTGTCCGCCGACGACCGCCTGGCCGTGGTGGGCGAGATCGACCGCGTGCTGACCACCCGCTCGCGCGAGTACCGGGTGGAATACCGCATGCCCGACATCCGCGGCGGACTGCGCTGGCTGACCGGCATCGGCATGGTCTCCTACGGTCCCGACGACAGCCTGATCGGCGCCTTCGGCGTCAACATCGACATCACGGCGGTGAAACGGGCCGAGGCCCAGCTCAAGGCCGCCCGCGACGAGGCGCTGGACGCCAAGGCCGAGGCCGAGCGCGCGTCGCTGGCCCGCTCGAAATTCCTGGCCGCCGCCAGCCACGACCTGCGCCAGCCGGTGCAATCGCTGCTGTTGCTGATCGAGGTGATGAAGATCCGCCTTGCCGGCACGCCGATGGAGCAGGTGACCATGCAGATGGAGCGGGCGCTGGATGGCCTGCGGCTGCTGCTCAACAGCCTGCTCGACATGTCCAAGTTGGATGCCGGTGTGGTGGTGCCGGCCATGGACGAAATGGATTTGGGCCAGTTGCTCGACCGTCTGGCCGAGGAATACCGTATCCGTGCCGCCGAAAAGGGGCTGGGGCTGCGGGCGGTGCCGACGCATCTGCATCTGGTCTCGGACGCCACCTTGCTGGAACGCCTGCTGCGCAATTTGATCGAGAACGCCATCCGCTATACGCCGTCGGGCCGCATCCTGATCGGTTGCCAGCGCCGTGGCGATTCGGTTCGCATCATGGTTGCCGACACCGGCATCGGCATCGCGCCCGAGCATCACGAAGCGGTGTTCGAGGAATTCCATCAGGTCGCCAACGCCGCCCGCGACCGCGCCCAGGGCCTGGGCCTGGGCCTGGCGATCGTTCGCCGCCTGGCCGGCCTGCTGGGCGGCCGCATCCAGTTGAACGCCGCGTTGGGCAAGGGCTGCCGCTTCTCCGTCGCCCTGCCGCTGGCTCCGGTGCCGCCAGCAGCGCTGGAGGCGGCAACTCCGCAATGACGATGGCGGGCGGCTGTGGCATCCTGATCTCCGGCTTCGTCTGGGGTGGATGACACGATGGCGCGCGAACCGGAATTGGTGGCCTTGCACCGGCAGTCGGCGGAAGCAGGCGACGCAACCGCCCAATTCAATCTGGGCGAATGCTATCGCCTGGGCGCCAAGGTGCCGCGTGACCTCAAGGAAGCGGTGAAGTGGCTGAACCGCGCCGCCGCCCAGGGCCATGCCCAAGCGCGCAGCACGTTGTCGCAATTGGCCGCCCAGGGCCACGACGTTTCGCCGCCGGCGGACGAGGCGCCGGCGCCCCGCCGCCAGCAAAGCCTGGAAGAACTGCTCGATAGTCTGAAGCCGGCCGAAGCGCCCGAAGGCGATGGCGGTGCGGATTTGCCGCTGATCGCGCCCGAGGCCGACCCCGATCCGCTCTATGACGACGTCGTCGAGGACGACCCGGCCCTGCTGCGGCCGCTGGCGGCGGCGGGCGACACCGCCGCCCAGGTGGCGTTGGGCAACGCCTATCGCTTCGGGACCGGTGTCGCCGAGGACGCAAGCGAGGCGGTGCGCTGGTACAACGCCGCCGCCAAGGCCGGCGACCCGCGCGGCCAGTACGCGCTGGCGATGATGTACGACCTGGGGCTGGGGGTGAAGCAGAGCAACGGCGAGGCGCTGCGCTGGTATCTGGCCGCCGCCCAGGCCGGCGATGCCGGCGCCCAGTTCAATTTGGGCAACATGATCCGCGCCGGGCGCGGTTGCCCGGCCGATCCGTCGGTGGCGGCGCAGTGGTTCCGCAAGGCGGCGGCCGGCGGCGATGCCGGCGCCCTGTTCGCCCTGGGGACGCTGCACGAAAGCGGTGCCGGCGTGCCGCAGGACGACGTCCAGGCGGTGGAGTTCTATCGTCAGGCGGCCGAGCGCGGCGAAGCCGAGGCCCAGTTCAACCTGGCCAACATGCTGCGGCGGGGGCGCGGCGCCGAAGTCGATTTGGGTGAGGCGGCCCATTACTACCAACGGGCCGCCGAACAGGGGTTGCCTATCGCACAATTCAACCTGGGGCTGATGTTGTCGGCTGGTCTGGGGTTGCCCAAGGATCCCATCGCCGCCGCCCATTGGTTCCGCGAGGCGGCGCGCTCGGGCGAGCCGCGCGCCCAATATCATCTGTCGGTCCTGCACCAACTGGGGCAGGGCGTGCGCAAGGATGCCGCCATCGCGCTGGATTGGTGCCGCAAGGCGGCGGCCGGTGGCGATGCCGCTGCCCAATACGACCTTGGCCTGCTGCACATGGCCGGCGACGGTGGTGTCGCCCATGACGAGGCCGAGGCGGTGCGGCTGTTCCGCGCCGCCGCCCGCCAGGGCCATGTGCTGGCGCGCTACAATCTGGGCGTTCTGTGCGCCACCGGCCACGGCGTGCCCAAGGACGAGGTCGAGGCCTATGTCTGGCTGGCGTTGTCGGTGGCGTCGGGCGATAAGGCGGTGGTGGAGCCGGCGCGCCATGGCCTGAGCCAACTGGCGGCGCGCCTGGGTCCCGACGGCATCGCCGAGGCGGCGAAGCGGCGCGCACTCCTGGTGCCGGAGGTTTCGGCATGAGTGCGCCCAACGTCTCTTTCGAAATCCAGGTCCTGACCGACAAGCACTGGGTGGTGGCGGAATTCGCCACCGACGAGGCCAAGGCCAAGGCGTTCGCCGACAACCTGTTGCAAAAGGGCAACCACTCGGCGGTGCGGGTGGTACGCGACCGGCGCGGCGTCGATGGCCTGCACAAGGAAACCGTCATCCAGGAAAAGACGGCGACGCCCAAATCGGGTGGCGCCGACATCTCGCTGTCGCCGGTCAAGGAAGCGCCGGTGTGCCGCGCCCTGGCCGATTTTTACAGCCTGGATGCCCGCCTGACCATGGGGCGGCTGCTGCGCAAGTATCTGGACGAGGTGGTGGTCAGCCCGACCGAGTTGCTGCACAACGCCGCCGAGCTGAAGCGCTTCGGCGACAAAGGCACGCTGCTGTTTTCGTCCATCGACCGCATTTCCACCCTGCAGGCCGCCGCCACCGGCGAGGAAGGCAAGGCGCGGCGCGATTTCCTGTCGAAAAGCTGGGACGAGGGGCTGGCGCGCGCCCGCAAGTTCGCCGCCGGCAAGCCAACGGTGCCCAAGACCTTCGCCGAGGTGCTGAAGGGCGGCGCCAAGGGCGGTGACGAACATCCCTATCTGTGCCTGTCGTTGATGGCGCTGCGGCTGCTGGAAACGCGGTCGTGGATCGGCAAGCTGGACATCGTGCTGGAATGGGCCGAGGAGGCGACCACCCTGGCCGAGCAGGCCGGACCGGCGCTGGCGCTGATGGACGGCATCATCGCCGACATCCTGAACTCGGCGCAGATGATCCAGGACCTGCTGGGCTACCAGTCCAATCTGGGGGCGGCGCTGTCTTCGCTGGCCGATCTGGCCGAGGGCAAGGGCGAGCCGGCCAAATTCGCACCAGCCACCTTCAAGGGCCTCAACGCGCTGTTCGCCAAAGGGGTGCTGCCGCAAGCGCGGCAAGTGCTGATGGCCCGTGTCATCCGCGAGCTGGGCGGACAGAACCCGTTGTCGCGCAACGAACCCAAGCAGGAAAACGAAGTCTGCCACACGGTCATGCACCGCCTCATCAGCCATCGCGGCGTGTTGGGCGGTGGTGACGCGGCCGAGGCGCTGACCCACCGCATCGGCCGCATCCACGCCCATCTCGGCTCGATGGGGGCGGGGCAGGCGGTGGATCTGACGCTGACCGCGCTGGCCGACAACGTGCTGCGGGTGCAGTTCCTGCTGGCGCTGCGGCAATCGACGCTGGGGCGCGGCATGGGTCAGGCGCTGGTCGACACCCTGGCCAGCCGGGTGCGCGGCGCCAAGGGCATCAATGCCTGGGTGCCGCTGCGCATGCCGCCGCCCGAGCGCATGGCCGGACTGGCGGCGGCCAACCGCGCCCTGCTGGGCGCCGAGGATCTGGACGCGGAATTGCGCCGGCAATTGGCCGAGGCGGTGGACGAAACTTTGGCCGCCTATTTGATCGACGAAGGGGTGATCGAGAAGATCGACAAGCCCGACGACCCGCTGGCGCTGCGGGCCATCCGGCTCATCAAGTTCTGCGGTTCGGGGGTGCTGATCGAGGGTAAGTCCTTGAATTTGGCTCGGGCCAGGGTCATCGACCACCTGCGCCAACCCCAGTTCGAAGAGAAGTTCCTGGCCAGCGTGCCCGAGCCGGGTAAGGGCGAAAAGCACCTGCGCGAGTTCCACCGACTTCTGGTTGAAACGGGATTTCGCTGAGACGGCCTGCATTTCTGCCATTGACGGGCGCATGGGCGTCTGGCAATTGGGGGGGACGGATGGGTCCGAATGGATTTCACACTTTCAGGGGAATGTAGACCGATGAACAAGGCTGACCTGGTTTCGCGCGTTGCCGAGCTCTCCGGCCTGACCAAGGCCGACGCCGAAAAGGCCGTCGAGGGCGTGTTCGAGGCGATCACCGCCGCGCTGAAGGGTGGCGACGAGGTTCGCTTGGTCGGTTTCGGCTCCTTCTCGGTGGCCAGCCGCGCCGCCTCCGAAGGCCGCAACCCCCGTACCGGCGAAAAGATTCAGATCCCCGCCTCCAAGCAGCCGAAGTTCTCGGCCGGCAAGGGTCTGAAGGAAGCCGTGAACGGCTAATCCGGTTTTTCCGGAGCGCTGAAAAACCCCCGAAGGGAAACCTTCGGGGGTTTTTTCTTGGCCGGCTTTTGCCCGCCCCTCTCTCGCAATGCGCTGTTCCGCCCCATATTTACCGGGGTTCGCGACGTCGGGCGGAGCAGGTCTGTGCCACCCTGCCTTGACGCCCTCGCCGGGCCTTTCTAGAGTGATCCCCAATTTGGGGGGCAGCGCCGTCGAACGGTCCTGTCCCGACGACCACGGAGCAAGGATACTGGCGATGAAGAATGTGACCGATGCGACGTTCGAAGCCGAAGTGCTGAAGGCTTCCGGCCCGGTGCTCGTCGATTTCTGGGCCGAGTGGTGCGGCCCCTGTCGTCAGATCGCCCCGGCCCTCGAGGACCTGTCCAAGGACCTGGAAGGCAAGATCACCGTGGTCAAGCTGAACATCGACGAAAATCCCGGCACCCCCGGCAAGTACGGCGTGCGCGGCATCCCCACCCTGATGGTGTTCAAGGGCGGCCAGGTCGCGGCGACCAAGATCGGCGCCCTGCCCAAGAGCAAGCTGTACGAATGGGCCGAAGCCAGCCTGTAAAAAAACACTCCCTCTCCCGCGAGCGGGAGAGGGTGGCCGAAGGCCGGGTGAGGGGGCCGCAAACTCCAGAGTTCTTGGCTCCCTCACCCTCCCGCCTTTGGCGGGTCCCCCCCTCTCCCGCGCGGCGGGAGAGGGTTTTTCATGTCAGATCCCCTGAAACGCCGCCTGGTCCCAATCGTCCAGATTGACGTCGCGGGTGATCTCGGTGATTTCGGCGCCCGACAGCGATTCCTTTTCCAGCAGGGCCTGTGCCACCGCTTCCAGTTCGGCGGCGTGGGTCTTCAGGATCGACAAAGCGCGGGTGCGGGCGTCGGCCACCAGGGTGCGGATCTCGGCGTCGATCTCGCGGCTGGTGTGGTCGGCGCGCATGCCTTCCGAGGTCATGGGGTCGCCATGGCTGCCGCCGAAGGCGACCAGGCCCAGACGCTCGCTCATGCCCCATTCGGTGACCATCTTGCGGGCGATGCGGCTGGCCATCTGGATGTCGCCGGCGGCGCCGGTGGAAATCTCGTCCTCACCGAAGATCAGTTCCTCGGCGGCGCGGCCGCCCATGGCCACCGCCAAATCGGCCTTCAGCTTGGACCGCCGCAGCGCCGGGCTGTCCTTTTGCGGCAACCGCACCACCATGCCCAATGCCTGGCCGCGCGGCACGATGGTGGCCTTGTGGATGGGGTCCGAGGCCGGGCAGTGCAGGGCGACGACGGCGTGGCCGGCCTCGTGATAGGCGGTCAGGCGGCGGTCGTCCTCGCCCATGATGTTGGGACGCTCGGTCCCCATCAGGATGCGGTCCTTGGCCGCCTCGAAATCGGCCATGGTGACGGCGGCGCGGGCGGCGCGGGCGGCGCGGGCGGCGACGATGGCGGCCTCGTTGACCAGATGCATCAACTGGGCGCCGGAAAAGCCGGGACAACCACGGGCGACGGCATGCAGGTCGGCAAGCGGGTCAATCACCACCTTGGCGGCATGGACGCCCAGGATGCGCTCGCGACCGGCCAGATCGGGGGTCTGCAACACGACGTGGCGCGAGAACCGGCCCGGCCGCATCAACGCCTCGTCCAGGATGTCTGGGCGATTGGTGGCGGCGATCACCACCACGCCGGAATTGGGCTTGAAGCCGTCCATCTCGACCAGCAACTGGTTCAGGGTCTGCTCGCGCTCTTCGTGGGCGGCCCGCGCGTTGCCACCCGAACGCTGACGGCCGACGGCGTCGATCTCGTCGATGAACAGGATGCACGGCGCCTTCTTCTTGGCGGTGGCGAACATCTTGCGCACCCGGCCGGCGCCGACGCCGACGAACATCTCGACGAAATCCGAGCCGGAGATCGAGAAGAACGGCACCCCGGCTTCGCCGGCGACGGCGCGGGCCAGCAGGGTCTTGCCGGTGCCGGGCGGGCCGCTCATCAGCACGCCGGTGGGCACGCGGGCGCCCAGCTTGGCGAAGCGGCTGGGGTCCTTGAGGAACTCCACCACTTCCATCAGCTCGACCTTTTCGGCGTCGCAGCCGG
The DNA here is from genome assembly GCA_050259735.1 of Bacteroidota bacterium. Lineage (GTDB taxonomy): Bacteria > Pseudomonadota > Alphaproteobacteria > Rhodospirillales > Magnetospirillaceae > Magnetospirillum. The sequence continues at coordinate 18,437 of JBLNBE010000056.1, read as the reverse complement.
CGACGTCGGCAAAGCGCACGTCGATGCGACTTCCGTCCACCAGCGTGGCGCGGTTGCCGCGACCGAACAGGCGGGGCAGGCTGCCGCCGCGATGGATGAAATGCCACCAGCCGCCGGCCAGCAGGGCCAGGATGGCGACATTGCCCAGCACCGCCAGGGCGATCTCGCCATCGATGCTGTCACCGCTGGGGGCGGCGTCCAGCGGGCGGAAACTGACCTGGGCGCCGCCGGCCGCCGCATCCTCGGCCAGCTTGGCCGCCACCAGCGCCGGCACCTGGGCGCGGTGCAGCCCGCCCTGGGTGTCGGTCGCCACGGCCAGCGCCGAGCCGTAGAAATCCACCTGGCGGGCCTGCCCGGCGGCCAGCAGGGCGCGCAGCTCGGAATAGGATGCCTCGGCCGTCGGCGGGGCGTCGGGGCCGGTGCCAAGCACCAAAGCGAGAGGCAGGGTGACCGCAGCCGACAGCATGAGGGCAAGGGCGGTCAGGGCGGCGAGGAGGTATTTCCGTTTGCTCAACTGGGCTGCCTTCCGTCGTATCCAGCAAGGAGTAGGCCGTCACGTTAACGCTTTCCCAATCCCGTCTGGGCCGCGCAGAGGGGGTGGTCGGCGCTTTTCCGGCCCCGCTTGACATTTGTAACGGTCGTTGTTACGTTATTCCCATGGCCAAGAATTGTCGTTTCGCCGTTGCCGTCCATATCGCCGCCGTCCTCGCCCTTCATCCGGACGAGCCGGCGACGTCGGAATGGATTGCCGGCAGCGTCAACACCAACCCGGTGGTCATACGCCGGCTGTTGTCGGCGCTGGCCAAGGCCGGTCTGGTGCGGTCGTTGCGTGGCAGCGCCGGCGGCTCGCTGCTGGCGCTGCGGCCCCAGGACATCACCCTGCTCGACATCGCCCGCGCGGTAGAGGAGGACGAGGCGCCGTCCCTGCATCACCAGCCGCCCAATCCGGCCTGCCCGGTCGGGCGCACCATCCAGCCGGTGCTGGTGCGGGTGCTGGAACGCGCTGAAGCCGCGCGCGAGGCGGTGCTGGCGGCGACGCTGCTGTCCGACGTGATCGATCAAATCCACGCCGGAACCGGCCCGTGAGCTTTTTTTTGCCCTTTTATGTAACGGTAACTCATACGATTACGAGGAGAATTCCATGACGTCGATCGCCGTTGTTTACCATTCCGGCTACGGCCACACCGCCGCCCTGGCGCAAGCCGTGGCTGTCGGTGCCGCCAGCGTGGCGGGAACCGAGGTGCACATGGTTCCGGTCGAGGAGGCCGAGGCCAAGACGGCGCTGCTGGATGCCGCCGACGCCATCGTGTTCGGCTCGCCGACCTACATGGGATCGGCTTCCGCCAAGTTCCACGAGTTCATGGAAGCGACCTCGAAGACTTGGTACGGCCGGGGCTGGAAGGACAAGCTGGCGGCCGGCTTCACCGTTTCGGCCAGCCAGAGCGGCGACAAGCTCAACACCCTGGTCCAGTTGGCCATCTTCGCCGCCCAGCACGGCATGATGTGGGTGGGCAACGACCTGCTGCCGGGCAACAACAATTCCAAGGGCAGCGTCGAGGACCTCAACCGTCTCGGCAGCTTCCTTGGTGCCATGGCCCAGGCCAACGCTGACGAAGGCCCCGACGTGGCGCCGCCGCATTCCGACCGCAAGACCGCCGAACGGCTGGGCGCCCGCGTCGCCGAAGCGACCGCCCGCTGGGTGCGCGGCAAGTAAGTTGTTTTTCCCCTCTCCCGCAGGCGGGAGAGGGTGGCCGAAGGCCGGGTGAGGGGGCCAAGGACTCTGGAGTCTGCAACGCCCTCACCCTCCCATCTTCGATGGGTCCCTCCCTCTCCCGCAGGCGGGAGAGGGGCTGTTTCTTCTCACACATACTCCGCCCGCTGCTGGATGCGGCGCCAGGCATAGACGCCCAGTGGCACCGCCACGGCGATGCCGGCGGCCACCAGGGCGGCGTTGCGCCCCGTGTGGCTTTCCTGGCTGCCCCAGCCGCCATGCACGGAATCGGTGCGTGGGGAATAGAGGTTGCCGTGCGACGGCCCGCTGGCTCGGTTCTGGAAGTGGCGCCGGTTGGCGGCGCGCGACATCAGCCGTTCGGTGGCGCCGGGGGCGAGGGCGTGGGCGGCCGCCGCCAGCCGGCCCAGGCCGATGAAGGCTTCGCGCACCGGCCGCCGCGCCACCGCGACGATGGTCTCGGCCACCTGTTCGGGGCTGTAGACCGGCGGCATGGGCTGGACCACTCGGCCGGCGTAATTGGCGGCGTTCTGGAACAGCGGCGTGTCGATGCTGGGCGGCAGCACGGTGCAGACATGGATGTCCGGCTGGTCCATCACCTCCATGCGCAAGGCCTCGGACAATCCTCGCACCGCCCATTTGCTCGCCACATAGGCGCTGGCATAGGGCTGGCCCATGGCGCCGGCCATGGAGGCGATGTTGATGACGATGCCGCTGCCCTGGGCGCGGAACACCGGCAGGGCTGCACGGCAGCCGTGCACCGTGCCCATCAAATTGACGTCGATGACCTGGCGGAAGTCGTTCAGCGGCACCTCGTCGATCCGCCCGAGCAGGTGGACGCCGGCATCGTTGACCCAGACGTCGATGCGGCCGAAATGCTGGCGGGCGGTCTCGGCCAGATGCAGGACCTCTTCCGCGTTGGTGACGTCGCAGGGAACCGGCAGCGCCTCGCCGCCCGCCGCGATGCACTCGCGGGCGGCAACCTCCAGCGCCGGCTGACTGCGCGCCGCCAGCGCCAACCGTGCTCCCGCCTGGGCGAACACCTGGGCCGCAGCTCGGCCGATGCCCGATGACGCGCCGGTTATGACCACCACCCTATTTTGAAGATCGGCCGCCATCGGTATTCCTCCCTGAATGTCCTTGTCCTGTGGGGAACGGTGGGCGGGGGCGGCGGGTTCCGGTGCGCCATACCGGCGCCAAAATTGTGCCTCAAATATAGATGTATGCAATAATTTAAGATAGTGTTTGCGCTCAGATATCTGCTCGGTATGCGGGAAATGATAAAGCGCATTGCTGTTATGGCGGTTATGGTTCTGGCGGCATCTCCCGCTCTGGCCGATTCCTGTGTATTGACCCAGAACGGCCTGCACCTGGGCCAGGGCAAGGCCGATTACCGCGACGCCAAGCGTCAGGGCTTCCAGCGCATCTTCCAGGATTACGACGTGGTCAACCTGCAGGAGGTGATGGACCCGAACGAGCCGGCGCGCCTGGCCCCGGCCGGCTTTACCGCCACCGTCAGCGCTGCCAAGGGGGCCAGCACCTATAAGGAACATTACGCCGTGCTGACCCGCAGCGCGGTGGTGACCGTGCTGGATGCCGCCGATTATCCCGATGCCGACGGCCGCTTCGCCCGCCCACCCTTCGGCGTGGCGCTGCAGGACAAGGATGGCAGTCGTTTCTGGCTGGTGGACATCCATGCGGTGTTCGGCAAGGGCGGCGCGGCGCCGCGCCGGCTGGAGGTGGCGGCCATGGCCGAAGTGCTGGCCCATTACGCCGCCCGCCCGCTGCCCGACGGCTCCACCATCGAGCGCGTGGTGGCCGCTGGCGATTGGAACCTGCCGGCGACCGACGACGCCTTCGACGCGCTGGCGCCGCAGGGGCTGCAGGTGGCGCCCAACCTCAAATCCAGCCTGAACGCCCAGGGCAGCTATTCCTCGCCCTATGACCACTTCCTGTGGAACCGCGCCGCGCTGAGCGTGGATTTCGCCGACGACCCGCGCGATAGCGGCGGCCTTGAGACCGCCGTGTACCGCACCACGTTGTCCGACCATGTCGGCGTCGCCGGCTATGTCATGACGACGCCCGGCAAGACGCGGCCCGAGGGCGTGGCGTGCCCGCCGGCCAGGACCAGTCCGGGCAGCTAGAGCGGCGAGCGCCAATTCTGGCGCGCACCGCGACCTGCGGCCATTGCGGCCGCGGCCAAGCGCCCGGATGGGCGCGCCCGGCGAGGGCTAAACATGAAGCTAGACCATTGTGCGTCATATTTGACGCTCGATGGTCTAAGCGTTCTGAGCCAGCACCACGCCGGCCAGATAGAGCGAGCCGCAAATCAGCACGCGGGCCGGGCCGGGAGCGTGGATGAGGTCGCGCAGGGCGGCGTCCACGCTGTCGGCGGCGGTGGCATCGGCGCAGCCATGGCGGCGGGCGGCCTCGGCGCCGGCTTCGGCCGACAGGGTGTTGGCCTCGCCGGGGATGGCGACGGCGCGCAAGCTGGCGAAACGGGGCGCCAGCGGGGCGAAATAGCCGTCGACGTCCTTGTTGTTGAGCATGCCGAACACCGCCACCAGCGGCCGGTCGCGCCAGCCCTCGGCATGGGCGGCGATGGCGTGGGCGGCGTGCGGGTTATGGCCGCCGTCCAGCCACAGCTCCCACCCGGCCGGCAACAGATCGACCAGCGGGCCGCGCGTCAGCCGTTGCAACCGCGCCGGCCATTGGATGGTGGTCAGGCCGCGCGCCAGCAGCTCGGGCGACAGGCGCGGCAGCACGCCGTCGGCGCTCAGGCGATGGGCGGCGGCCAGCGCCAGTCCGGCATTGCGATACTGGAAGTCGCCGGCCAGATTGGGCGCCGGCAGCGTCAACGCGCCGAACAGCAGGGCGCCATCGGCACCCTTGCGGCCGCGGAAGTCCGGCCCCTCGCGCAGCAGCGGCGCGCCCAGGGTGGCGGCGCGGGCGGTGATGACGGCCTGGGCCTCGGGCAATTGCTCGGCGACCACGCAGGGCACCCCCGGCTTGAGAATGCCGGCTTTCTCGCCGGCAATGGCGGCCAGGGTGTCGCCCAGGAAGCTTTCGTGGTCCATGGCGATGGGGGTGATGACGGTCAGCGCCGGCCGTGCCACCACGTTGGTGGCATCCAGCCGCCCGCCCAGGCCGGTTTCCAGGATGACAAGGTCGGCGGGGGTGCGGGAAAACGCCAGGAAGGCGGCCGCCGTGGTGACCTCGAAAAAGGTGATCGGCTCGCCGCCATTGACCCGCTCGACCTCTTCCAGCAGGGCCAGCAACTCGGCATCGTCCAGCACACGGCCGGCGACGCGGACCCGCTCGGCGAAGCGCACCAGATGGGGCGAGGTGTAGACATGGACGCGAAGCCCCGCCGCCTCGGCCAGCGCCCGCAGGGTGGCGACGGTGGACCCCTTGCCGTTGGTGCCGGCGACGTGAACCACCGGCGGCAAGGCGTCCTGCGGCCGGCCCAGCTTGTCCAGCAGCGCGCACACCCGGTCCAGCGACAGGTCGATCACCTTGGGGTGCAGGCGGGTCAGGCGGTCGAGAACGGCGTCGATCATGGCGTCACCAGAAAAACGAACCCTCTCCCATGGGGATGGGAGAGGGAGGGACCCGCGAAGCGGGAGGGTGAGGGAGTCAAGGACTCCGGAGTCTGTGGCTCCCTCACCCGGCGCTGCGCGCCACCCTCTCCCGCAGGCGGGAGAGGGGACATTGTTACATCCGCGCGGCGGCTTCCGGGTTCAGGGCGGGGGCGTCCACCGGCAGCATGACCAGATCGCCGGCCGGCGCCTTGTTGCGCAGCAGCGACAGGGTGCGGATGACGGTGGCGCGCAGGTCCTTGCGCGGCACCACCATGTCGATCATGCCGTGGTCCAGCAGGTATTCCGCCTTCTGGAAGCCCTCGGGCAGCTTCTCGCGGATGGTGGTCTCGATGACGCGGGCGCCGGCAAAGCCGATGACGCAGCCCGGCTCGGCGATGGCGATGTCACCCAGCATGGCGAAGCTGGCGGAGACGCCGCCGGTGGTGGGGTCGGTCAGCAGCACCACGTAGGGCAGGCGCTTTTCCTTGACCTTGTCCACCGCCACGGTGGTGCGGGCCATCTGCATCAGCGACAGGATGCCTTCCTGCATACGGGCGCCGCCCGAGGCCGGAATGACGATCAGCGGCGCGTCCTGCAGCACCGCCAGCTCGGCGGCGGCGACGATGCCGTCGCCCACGGCGACGCCCATGGAACCGCCCTGGAAGTCGAAGTTGAACGCCGCGACGACGACGCCCAGGCCGCCCATCTTGCCGTGGCCGACGATGATGGCGTCGGTCTCGCCGGTCTTGGCGCGGGTGTCCTTCAGGCGGTCGCTATAGCGCTTCTGGTCCTTGAACTTCAGCGGATCGTCGGCGGCCTTGGGCAGCTCGATACGGGTGTACTTGCCGTCATCGAACAGCATCTCCAGGCGCTTCTTGACGCCCAGGCGCATGTGATGACCGCAGTGCTGGCAGACGTTCAGCGCCTTTTCCAGATCGCGGTGAAAGATCATGTGGCCGCAAGCCGGGCACTTCTGCCACAGGTTCTCGGGCACATCCTTCGGACGCACCAGGGCCTGCAGCTTGGGGCGGACATAGTTGGTCAGCCAGTTCATGGATCAGTACCTCATTCTCAAACATCACCCCCCGCCAGGGCAGGGGGGAACGGATGGCCGGGTCAAGCCCGGCCATGACGGCAAGGGTTGTACCTTATTTGCGCGCGCCGCGCACGCCTTCCGCCAATTGCTTGACCAGGGCGGTCACGGCGGTGACCGGGTCCTGGCCGTTGGCGCGGGCGTCTTCGGCGGCGGCGACGATGGCCGAGCCGACCACGGCGCCTTCGGCCACGCGGGCGACCTCGGCTGCCTGTTCCGGCGTCTTGATGCCGAAGCCGACGCAGACCGGCAGGTCGGTGTGGGTGTGGATGCGCGTCACCGCCGCCTTGATGGCGTCCTGGCTGGCCGAGGCGCTGCCGGTGACGCCGGCGATGGAGACGTAGTAGACGAAGCCCGAGGCGTCGGCGACCACCTTGGGCAGGCGGGCGTCGTCGCTGGTCGGCGTGGTCAGGAAGATGAAGTCGACGTCGTTCGCGCGGCAGAACGGCACCAGTTCGTCGGCTTCCTCGGGCGGCAGGTCGACGATGATCAGGCCGTCGACACCGGCCGCCGCCGCGTCCTTGCAGAACTGCTCCGGACCCCAGGCATAGACCGGGTTGTAATAGCCCATCAGGATGACCGGGGTTTCCGCGTCGGTCTTGCGGAAGGCGGCCACCATCTCCAGCGTGCCCCTAAGGCTGCCGCCGGCCGCCAGCGAGCGCTGGGCGGCGAACTGGATCGAGGGGCCGTCGGCCATGGGATCGGTGAACGGCATGCCGAATTCGATGACGTCGGCACCGGCGCCGGGCAAGGCGTTCAGAATCGCCTGCGACGTGGTGCGATCGGGGTCGAACGCCATGACATAGGTCACCAGCGCCGCGCGCTGTTCGGCGGCCAGCGTGGCGAAACGGGCTTGCAGCCGGCTCATGACTACAGGCCTCCCATGGTGGAATCGCCCAAGGCACGGGCGACGGTGTTGACGTCCTTGTCGCCGCGGCCCGACAGGCTGATCACCATCAGGTGATCCTTGGGCAGGCCGCCGGCGATCTTGGCGGCGTGGGCCAGGGCATGGCTGGATTCCAGCGCCGGAATGATGCCTTCCAGGCGCGTGGTCTGCTGGAAGGCAGCCAGCGCCTCGGTATCGGTGACCGAGACGTATTCGACGCGGCCGACATCGTGCAGCCACGAATGCTCGGGGCCGATGCCGGGATAATCCAGGCCGGCCGAGATGGAATGGGCTTCGGTGATCTGGCCGTCGCCGTCCTGCAGCAGGTAGGTGCGGTTGCCGTGCAGCACGCCGGGGCGGCCACCGGTCAGCGACGCCGCGTGCTTGCCGGTGGGGATGCCGTGGCCGGCCGCCTCGACACCGATGATGCGGATCGAAGCGTCGTCCAGGAACGGATGGAATAGGCCCATGGCGTTGGAGCCGCCGCCGATGCAGGCGACCAGGCTGTCGGGCAGGCGGCCTTCGGTGGCCATGATCTGCGCCCGCACTTCCTCGCCGATGACCGACTGGAAGTCGCGCACCATGGTCGGAAACGGATGTGGGCCGGCGACGGTGCCGATCAGGTAATAGGTGTCGGCCACGTTGGTCACCCAGTCGCGCAGGGCGTCGTTCATGGCGTCCTTCAGCGTCGCCGCGCCCGAGGTGACCGGGCGCACTTCGGCGCCCAGCAGCTTCATGCGATAGACGTTGGGAGCCTGACGCTCGATGTCGGTGGCGCCCATGTAGATGACGCATTGCAGGCCGAACAGCGCACACACGGTCGCCGTCGCCACGCCATGCTGGCCGGCGCCGGTCTCGGCGATGATGCGCTTCTTGCCCATGCGCTGGGCCAGCAGGATCTGGCCGATGCAGTTGTTGATCTTGTGGGCGCCGGTGTGGTTGAGGTCCTCGCGCTTGAGGAACACCTTGGCGCCGCCCCACGCCTCGGTCAGGCGGCGGGCGAAATACAGCGGGTTGGGACGGCCGACGTAATTGGCCAGCAGGGCGCGGAATTCCTGCTCGAAGGCCGGGTCGGCCTTGGCGGCGGCATAGGCCTGTTCCACGCTCAGGATCAGCGGCATCAGGGTCTCGGCCACGTAACGGCCGCCGAAAATGCCGAAATGGCCGCGCTCGTCCGGGCCGGCGCGGTAGGTGTTCAAGCTCTGCATGGTTCTCTAACCAGCCATCAGAAAGGGCCGCTAATAAAGCATGAAGCCGTGGGCAAGGGGAGATTTTTCATGTTGGTTGCCACGGGATGCGGGTTGAAAAAAACGGTAGGATATGGTCCTTCATTTGTTAAGTACGTTTAGGCAGGGGAATTGATCAATATGAAGATGTTTCGCATGCTCGCCGCCGCCGCGTTCGTCGCGGCCGTCGCCACCCCCGCTTTGGCGAAGGAGGAGCCGATCAGCTTCTCCGACGACGTGAAGCCGATTCTGGACCTGCGTTGCACCATGTGCCACACCCCGGGCCAGCCCGGCACCGAGGCGTCCGGCCTGGACCTGAGCAATTACGAGACCACCATGAAGGGCACCAAGCACGGTCCGATGATCGTCGCCGGCGACCCGGTGTCGTCGAACCTGATGCGTCTGATCGACGGCAAGGCCGACAAGTCGCTGCAGATGCCGCACGGCAAGAAGAAGCTGTCGTCCTGTGACCGCGAGACCATTCGCAAGTGGATCAAGCAGGGCGCCCAGAACAACTAGTTCCGGGAACCACTCAAAGCGGCGATGCGGCTTTGAAGGCGGGGGCGGGGTTCGGCGGAACCCCGCCTCCTTTTCGTTTGGGGAGGCCGCCCGCGCATGCGGCCATGCTTTCTTTGCCGTTAACCCTCGCACCGCATCCTCTTCACGATTTCCAGAGGAGAGAACGCGGATGCGGCGCAATGCGCGGGTGTTGCTTGGGGTGGGCTTTGTGGGCGTGGGGCTGTGGTCGGTGGTGCCGGGAATGGTGCATCCGACCAGCACCGACGCGGTGGTCAATGCCGAGGTCATCACGGTGCGCGCACCGGTGGATGGTCATCTGGGAACCGGGCTGGGGTTGGCCGTCGGCGATCGCGTCGCTGCCGGAGAGGAAATCGCCCGCATACACGCCCTGCGCCCCGAAAGTGGCCGCCGCGATGGCCTGGCCCTGGACCTGGCGACGCAACGGCAGGTGCTGGCGGCGCTGACCGCCGAGGATGCCGAGCTGGCCAGCCTCGAGCGCGAATTGGGCAAGCGGAGTGCCGCCTATCGCTCGGCTGTCGGCCGCAGCAATGCCCTGGCCCGAGCCGAAGCCGAGGCACGCCTGGGCGCCGCCGAGGCCCGCAAGCAGCAGGCCTCGGCGGAACTGGCGCGTAAGCAGTTCCTGTTCGACAAAAATCTGGTGGCGCCTCCCATGATGGAGAGCCTCCGCGCCGCCGAACGGGCGGCCGACGCAGAGGTGGGGGCGGCCCGCGCCGCGCGCGACCGTCTGCATGCCGAGGGGATCGCGGTGCGGCGCGGCACCATGGCGGGCGGCGGTGGCGACGACACTTCCTATGCCGGCCAGCGCCGCGACGAGGTGCGGCTGAAACGGGCGGCGCGCAAGGTGGACATCGCCCAGGCGCGGGTGCGGGTGGCGGAACTGGAGCGCCAGGCGACGGCCGAGGCGGCACGGTCCGACGCGCTGGCCCAGGCGGTGCTGACCGCGCCGCTGAATGGTGTGTTGTGGCGCCGCTTCGCCGCCGAAGGCGACGCGGTGCGGGCTGGCGATCCCCTGCTGGGGGTGGTCGATTGCGGCAAGCTGTTCCTGACCGCCGTGCTGCCCAAGCGCTTTTTTTCGGAACTGAAGGCGGGCGACCGGGCCAAGGCCCGGCTGGTCGGGACCGACGAGCCGGTGGCGGCGGTGGTGGAATCCGTGCGCGCCGCCGGTAACGCCCAGGCCAATGCCGCCGCCGCAGTGGCGCCGGTTGCCGAGGATGGCCGCGACGTGGTGGTGACCCTGGCGGTGCGCGATGCCCGCCTGGGGAATCGCTCGGACAATCTGTGCCAGGTGGGCCAGCGCGCCAGCGTCACCTTCCAGGTGCCGGCCCTGGACTCGCTGGTGGGGGCGGTTGCCGCCGGTGTGTGGAGTGGCGGTCGTGCCTCCTGAATTCGCACCGATCCTGCTGCTGATCGGGTTGGCGGCGCTGGTGCTGCCCTCGTTGCGTCTCGACGGAGGCGTCGGGCGGGCGGCCGTGATGGTGTTGTGCATCGTCTGCTTGGCGCAGTACGCCGCATGGCGGCTGACCGACACCCTGCCGCCGTTGCGCCTGGAGCCTGCGGCGCTGTGGATGTGGCTGGTGGCGCTGTTCGAGATGATGGCGTTGGGCAACGCCATGCTGACCGCGCTGTTCCTGAGCCGCCATCGCAATCGCAGTGCCGACGCCGATGCCGGCGCGGCGCGGTTGGCGGCGCGGCGCGTCCTGCCGGCGGTGGACGTGATCATCCCCACCTGGAACGAACCGCTGGAGGTGGTCGAACGATCCATCATCGGCGCGTTGGCGCTGGACTGGCCCCAGGTGACGGTGTGGGTGCTGGATGACGGCCGCCGGCCATGGCTGGCGGAATACTGCGCCGCCAAAGGCGCCTGCTGGGTGACGCGCAGCGATAACGCCGACGGCAAGGCGGGCAACATCAACGCGTGGCGCACCGATGGCGGCGGCACCGCCCCCTATGTTCTGGTGCTGGATGCCGATTTCGTCCCGCAGCGGCAGTTGCTCCGCCGGGTGATCGGGCTGTTCGATGATGACAGCGTGGCGCTGGTGCAGACGCCGCAAAGCTTCTTCAACCACGACCCCATCCAGATGAACCTGCTGGCCGGGGCAGCGCTGGCCGATGAACAGCGCTTCTTCTATCACCATTTCCAGCCGGCGCTGGATGCCTGGGGCGGTGCCTTCTGCTGCGGCACGTCGTTCGTGGTGCGGCGGGATCGGCTGGACGCGGTGGGCGGCATTCCCACCTGCACCGTCACCGAGGACATGATGACCACCTATGCCCTGGCCGCGTGCGGCTGGCGCACGATCTACCTGGACGAGCCGCTATCGGCGGGGCTGGCGGCCGAGGGGCTGGGCGAGTTCATCGGGCAGCGGGCGCGGTGGTGCCTGGGCACGGTCCAGGCCTTGCGCTCGCCCTTGGGGCCGGTGCGCGCCCGCAGGCTGAGCTGGGTTCATCGCCTGTGCTTCCTCAATGCCCAACTGTTCTGGCTGGGCACCGTGCCCATGATGCTGTTGGCCATGCTGGCGCCGGCTGTCTATTGGTGGACCGGGGTGCCGCCCCTGCTGGCCGGCCCCAAGACGTTCCTGGCCCATTTCGGCCCTCGCTTCGTCGCCGAGGCGGCGGCCATGGCCTGGGTGTCGCGCTGGAGCGTGATGCCGGTGCTCTCGGGCGTGGCGCCGCTGGTGGTGGCTCCCAGCGCCGGGATGGCGGCACTGAAGGCGCTGCTGTGGCCGCGCGGGCAGCGCTTCAAAGTCACCATGAAGGGCGGCGACCGCCGTCGGGTGGTGGTGCACGGCCGGCTGCTGGCGTGGCTGTTGGCGTTGATGGTGGCGATCGTGAGCGGCATGGTCATCAGCCAGATTCCCGATCTGGCACCGCCAGGCCGGCGCGATCTGATGGTCAATCTGGGCTGGAGCGTTTACGCCCTGCTGATCCTGTTTCTCGGGCTGCTGGTCGCGGTGGAACTGCCGCGCCGCCGCCGGCACGAGCGCATGATCGTGGCGGAACGCGCCTGGCTGGACGGGATGGCGGTGGACCTTCTCGACCTGTCCACCGGCGGGGCCTGCGTGGCCGGCGACAGCGCGGCGGATGCGGTGCGGCTGTATGTGGCCGAGGTGGGGATGCTGGCGGCCCGGGTGGTGCGGCGGCAACCCGGCCGGCTATACCTGGAGTTCACCGTCAATCCCGCCGCCCATGATCGCCTGATCGTCAAGCTCTTCACCGGACCCGCGGCGTTGCCGGCGGCGAAGTACCATCCGGGGCGGGCGGTGGGTGGCGCATTGCGGCGCAGTTTCGTGTCAGAGATATAGCCGCCCGAGGCTTTCCCCGGCGGTCACTCCGGCCAGCGCTTGTGCAGCCACAGCCATTGGCCCGGATTGGCGCGCACCCAATCCTCCAACTGCGCGGTCATGCGGGTGGTCAGCGTCAGGGTGTCGGCATGGGTGTCGCCGCTGTCGGGCAGCTCCAGCGGCGGCAGGAAGGTCATGCGGAAGCGGGCGCCGCCCAGGCGCTCGACCTTGAGCATGGAGACCGGGCAGCGGAATTTGAGGGCGAAGCGGGCCGCCGCCGGGGCGGTCATGGCGTCGCGGCCGAAGAACGGCACGGCGATACCGTCATTCATCTTCTGGTCGATCAGCATGCCGACATGGCCGCCCTGGCGCAGCACGGCCAGGATCTCGCGGGCGCCCTCGGCGCCCTTGCGGATCTGGCGCGAGCCGGCATTGGCGCGGCATTGGCGGTAGATGTCCTCGACCAGCGGATTGTTGGCGGCGCGGTAGACCACGGTCAGGTCCAGGTCTTCGCGCCCGGCCAGGGCGCCGGCCAGTTCCCAATTGCCGAAATGGGCGCCGATGAACAGGCCGGGTTGGCCGTCGTCGCGCATACGGTGGACGTTGTCCAACCCGACCACCTCGACCCGTTCGGCGATCAGGGTGGCGATGTGGGGAATCTCGCCGACGACGCGGCCCATGTTGTCCCACACCTGGACGACGATGGCGTCGATCTCGGCCGCGCTCTTGTCCGGGAAGGCCAGACCCAGATTGCGCCGCGCCACCCCGGACACGCCCAGCCGGGGGCCGATGGTGCGGGCCAGCCAGCCGCCCAGGCCCGACGCCGCATCCACCGGCAAGGCGCGGAACAGCGACAGCGCGACGCGGGCGGCGACGGCCTCCAGGCGTTGGCGGGCGGGCTTGGAAAGAAGCTTCAAAATCGGCTGTCCACGCGGTCGAGCAACACATCAAGGGCTTCGGGTTTGTCCCATTCCAGCCGTACGGTCAAGACCGACAGCGCCGGGCGCAAATCCGACGGCACCCGCACCGCGTCCTTGGCGGTGGTGACCGGCACGGCGCCCACGCTCTCGGCTTCGGCGATCAGTTCTGCCAGTTCGGCACGGCTGAAGGCATGGTGGTCGGGAAAGGAATGGGCCGCCACCAGCTCGGCGCCGCAATGCTCCAACGTGTCGAAGAACTTGGCCGGGCGGCCGATGCCGGCGAATGCCACCACCTTGCGGCCGCGCAGCGCTTCGGCCTCGGGGCCGGGCACCAGGCGGGCGGTCAGCACCGGCAGGGGGCCGCAACGCTGGGCGATGCCGGCTGTGTCCTCGCCCACCACCACCACGGCGTCGGCACGGGCCAGGCCGCCGGCCACGGTTTCGCGGCACGGCCCGGCCGGCATCGGCAGGCCGTTGCCGAAGCCATAGGCGCCGTCCACCACCACCAGCGACAAATCCTTGGCGATGCTGGGATTCTGAAAACCGTCATCCATCACCAGGATGTCGGCGCCCATCTGCGCCGCCGCCACCGCGCCGTCGGGGCGCCAGCGCGCCACCCAGGTCGGGGCGCATTGCGCCAGCAACAGCGCTTCGTCGCCGACGCGGGCGGCATCGTGGCGAACGGGATCGACGGCACGCGGGCCGACCTCGGTGCCGCCATAGCCGCGTGTCAGCAGATGCGGCTGGCAGCCGCGCGCGCGCAGCCGTTCGACCAGCGCCATGCAGACCGGGGTTTTGCCGGCGCCGCCGGTGACGATGTTGCCGACGCAGATCACCGGGATGGTGGGGCGATAAGGTTCGGCCTCGGCCAGCCGGCGCGCGACCACCCAGGCATAGACCGATCCCAGCGGCGCCAGCAGGCGGCTGGTCAGTGTCGGGGTATGCCAGAATTCAGGCGCGCGCATGACCGGCCTCCACCTGTGCCAGCAGGGGGGATAGCGCGTCGAGGACCGCATCCAACACCCCGGCCTCGCCATCGGCCCAAGCGGTGGCGGCGGCACGCTGGCGTTGCAGCGCCGACGCGTCGGTCAGCAGGGCGGCGACCGCCTCGACCAAGGCCGCTTCGTCGGCGACCAGCGTGGCGGCGGCGGCGGCGATCATGGCCGGCGCCATCTCGGGGAAGTTTTCCATATGCGGGCCGAACAGCACCGCCGCGCCCAGCCGGGCCGGTTCGAACGGGTTCTGTCCGCCCTGTCCGACCAGGCTTTTGCCGATGAAGACGACGGGCGCCAGGCGATAGAACAGGCCCAGCTCGCCCATGGTGTCGGCGACATAGATGTCGCCGTCGGGCGCCGCGCCGGCCGAGCGCAGCGATACGCTGCAGCCCATGGCGGCCAGTTCGGCGGCGATCTCGGCACCGCGCTGCGGATGGCGTGGCGCGATGACGGTCAGCAGGCCGGGGATGCGCCCCGCCAGCGCCGCATGGACGCGGGCGGCGGCGGCTTCCTCGCCGGCATGGGTGCTTGCGGCCAGCCACAGCGGCCGGCCGGCCACCGCCGTCCGCAGCCGCGCCAGTTCGGCCTCGTCGGCGGGCAGCGGCTGCGCCGCCATCTTCAGATTGCCCAGGGTCTGCACGTTCTTGGCGCCCAGCGCTTCCAGCCGGCGGGAATCCTCGGGGGTTTGGCCCAGGCACAGGGTAAAGGCCGACAGCACGCGGCCGATGAAGCCGCGCGCCCGCTGCCAGCCGGCGAACGATCCCGGCGAGACGCGGCCCTGCACCAGCACCAGGGGCACGGCCCGGCGGCGGATCGAGTCCAGCATGTTGGGCCAGAAATCGGATTCCGCCCACAGCACCAGATCGGGGCGCCAATGGTCGAGGAACGAGCGGACATAGGCCGGCCGGTCGACCGGGACGAATTGGTGCAACACGCCGGCCGGCAGGCGCTCGGCCATCAGTTTGGCCGAGGTGACGGTGCCGGTGGTCATCAGCACGTGCCAGCCCGGCCGCGCCGCCAGCCGCTCCACCAACGGCAGCAGCGACAGCGATTCGCCGACGGATGCCGCGTGCAGCCAAACCAGCCGGCCGTCGGGCCGGGGCAGGCCGGGGCGGCCCAGGCGCTCGGCGAAGCGATCGGGGTCCTCTTTGCCGCGCGCCATGCGCCGCTTGAGATACAGGCCGATCAGCGGCCCGCCCAACACGGTCAGGGTGCGGTAGAGGCCGTGGATCATGCCGGGTCCACCGGCGGCACGCCCATCAGGCGGTCGGCCTCGGCGGCCTGGGCGACCATGATCGCCTGCACCTTCAGGCGCATTTCCTCGACGCCGGCCTCGTCCAGATCCTTGGGTACCTCGATCGGTTCGCCCCACAGATAGATTCCGCGCGAGAACGGGAAGGTGATGGCGAAGCGGTCCCAGCTTTTCAGCAGGCGGCGCGAGGTCGAGGAATAGGTGGCGGGAATGATGGGACAGCCCGATAGCCGGGCGATGTTGATCATGCCGGCGCTGGCATGCATGCGCGGTCCGCGCGGCCCGTCGGGGGTGATGCCGATGCAATTGCCGCCGCGCAGCGTCTTGATGATGGTGCGTAACGCCTGGGCGCCGCCGCGCGAACTGGACCCCTCGATGCTGTCGATGCCGAAATGGGCCGAAGTGCGCGCGATCAGCTTGCCGTCGCGGTGGCCGCTGATCAGCATGTGAATGGGCATGCCGCCGCGCCAAATTTTCATCATCATGAACAGACGGCCATGCCAGAACGCCAGGATGAACGGCCGGCCGGAATTCCAATAGGCGGCGGGAATGTCGCCGCCAATGATTTCCCAGTTGCCGGTGGCCGATACCAGCCGGATGTATTGGGCCGCAAGCCAGCACAACGCCCCGCGGATGCGTTCGTTCTTGCCGATGCGCTTGATCAGGCCCATCCCCGTCGCCCCGCCGTTACGCCGGCCAACCCGAGGGGTGGCTTTCCCCGGAACGCTGGTTTTCCTCGGCGAACTGCATGGCATACAGGCGGGCATACAGGCCGCCATGGGCAAGCAGGGCGTTGTGGTCGCCCGATTCGACCACGCGGCCGCGATCCATCACATGGATCAGGTCGGCGTTGACCACGGTGGACAACCGGTGGGCGATGACGATGGTGGTGCGGCCCTTCATCAGCACTTCCAGCGCATGCTGGACCTGACGCTCGGATTCGGTGTCCAGCGCGCTGGTGGCCTCGTCCAGCAGCAGGATGGGGGCGTTCTTCAGCATGGCCCGCGCGATGGCCAGGCGCTGGCGCTGGCCGCCCGACAGGTTCAGGCCGCGTTCGCCCACCACGGTGTCATAGCCCTGGGGCAGGGCCAGGATGAAATCGTGGGCGGCGGCCATGCGGGCGGCGGCCTCGATCTCCTCGTCGGTGGCGCCGAAACGGCCATAGGCGATGTTGGCGCGGATGCTGTCGTCGAACAGCATGATCTCCTGGCTGACCAGCGAAATCTTGGAGCGCAGGCTGGACAGCGACACCTGGCGCACGTCCTGGCCGTCGATCAGCACGCGGCCGTCGGTGACGTCGTAGAAGCGCGGCAGCAGGTTGAGGATGGTGGTCTTGCCGGCGCCCGAGGGGCCGACCAGCGCCACGGTGCGGCCGCCGGGAACGTCCAGGTCGACGCCGTCCAGCGCCGCCTTGACGCCGTCATAGGTGAAGAAGGCGCCTTCCAGCCGCACATTGCCCTCGCGCACCACCAGTTCGGCGGCGTCCGGCCGCTCGACAATGGCGGCCTGGGTGTCGATCACCTCGAAGCAGCGGGCGGCGGCGGCCAGGCCCTCTTGCAGGTTGGTGTTCAGCGAGGCCAGCGCCTTCATCGGCTTATAGGCCAGCATCAGCGCGGTGATGAACGAGAAGAACGCGCCGGCGCGGTCGGGATTGGTGTCGGCTTGCGAGATCACCTGGTTGCCGCCATAGGCGATGACCACGGTGATGGCGACGCCGCCCAGCATCTCCATGATCGGCGACGAGGCCGAGCGCACGCGCGCCGCCTTGTAGGTCAGCTCGTGCAGGGCCTCGACCAGACCGCCGACCTTGCGCTTCTCGTAATCCTCCATGCCGTAGGCCTTGACCACCCGGATGCCCTGGATGGCCTGGTTCAGATAGGTCGACAGCAGGCCGGTCTGTTCCTGGGTGTTGGCGGTCACCTTGCGCATGCGCCGGCCCAGCTTGCGGATGGGCAGGATGGCCAGCGGGAAGACGAAGAAGGTCAGCGCCGACAGCACCCAGTCCTGATAGAACATCAGCGCCACCAGGAAGATGACGCTGGAAGCGTCCTTGCCGGCGCCGGTCAGCGCATTGGACACGGCGAAACGCATGGCGTTGACGTCGTTGGTCAGGCGGCTCATCAGCTTGCCGGACTGGTTGGCGTGGAAGAACGCCACGTCCAGTTCCATCAACCGGGCGAACAGCCGGTTCTGCATGTCCGAAATGACCCGCAGACCGACGCGCGACAGCAGCACGGCCTCGCCGTAATCGGCGATGCCCTTGAAGCCGAAGGTGACGATGATGGTCACCGCCAACGGCCACAGATACTCCGCCTTGCGGGCGACGAAGATCTTGTTGATGATCGGGTCCATCAGCCACGCGTACATGGCGGTGGCACCGGCCGACACGGCCATGCACAGCACCGCCAGCAGCACCATGCCGATATAGGGGCGAATGCCCTCCTTCATCAGGCGGCGCATCAGGACGGTGGTGGAGTAGTCCAGCGAAATTTTCTTCTTGCTCAAGGGCTTGCCCGTTATGCGGCGGATACGGCCGCCGGACCATAGCACGCGATGCGCCGGGCGCCAATGCTCGGCACATGGCCGCTGTGCCGTGGCGTGCCTTGCCTGTGCGGGCATTCTTGCGCAAAGTGCGCCGGCAACCCGAGGAGGCGGCGATGACGCTTGCGACCTTCCTGGCCTATGGCACGGCCCTGTTCATTGCCGCGATCATCCCCGGTCCGGGCATGACGGCGATCGTGGCGCGCGCCCTTGGCGGCGGCGTCCGGCCGGCGGTGGCCATGGGCTTCGGCCTGATCCTGGGCGATCTGAGCTACCTGAGCGCCGTCTGTCTTGGACTGGCCTACGTGGCGCAGGCCTTCGGCCAGGTCTTCATGGTCATCAAGTTCGCCGGCGCGGCCTATCTGCTGTACGTGGCCTGGTCGCTGTGGCGGCAGG
>JBLNBE010000055.1:0-260565 GCA_050259735.1 Bacteroidota bacterium | reverse complement strand
GCACGCAGACCGAAAGCTCGGGGTTCAACTGCTTGACCCGGATGGCCGCCGCCAGGCCGCTTGGCCCGGCACCCACCACCACCACGTCGAATTCCATGCTCTCGCGTTCGGTCGTCATCGCATCGCCTCTGCGGACAGAAAAGGAAGAGGGCGGGCGCTGGTTGCCATTCGGGATACCCGCCCTCTCCAAAGTGCGGCCTCAGGGAGAAGTGAGGGCCGCGCTCAATTTGGGCAGCTCGACGAACAGATCGCCCACCAGGCCGTAATCGGCGACCTGGAAGATCGGCGCCTCTTCGTCCTTGTTGATGGCGACGATCACCTTGCTGTCCTTCATGCCGGCCAGGTGCTGGATGGCGCCCGAGATGCCGATGGCAACATAAAGCTCGGGAGCGACGATCTTGCCGGTCTGGCCGACCTGCAGATCATTGGAGACGAAGCCGGCATCCACCGCCGCGCGCGACGCGCCGATGGCGGCGCCCAGGGCATCGGCGACCGGTTCCAGCAGGCGGAAATTGTCGCCGTTCTGCATGCCGCGCCCACCCGAGACGATGACCCGCGCGCTGGTCAGTTCGGGACGGGCCGACACCGCCAGCTCTTGGCCGACGAAACTGGACAACCCCGCCACCGGCACGGCGGCGACGGGCGCGATCTCGGCCGCACCGCCGCTGGCGGCGGCATCGAAGGCGGTGCCGCGCACGGTCATAACTTTGATGGCATCCTTGGACTGCACCGTCGCCAGCGCATTGCCGGCATAGATCGGCCGCACGAAGGTGTCGGGCGACAGCACGGCGGTGATTTCGGAAATCTGCTGGACGTCCAGCAACGCGGCGACACGCGGCAGCACGTTCTTGCCGGTGGTGGTGGCGGGCGCCAGCACCGCGTCATATTCCCGCGCCAATCCGGCCAGCAGCGGCGCCAGCACTTCCGCCAACGGATGGGCATAAAGCGCATCGTCGGCCACCAGCACCTTGGCGACACCGGCGATTGCGGCGGCGGCCTCGGCCACCGCCTGCACGCCCTCGCCCGCCACCAGCAGATGGACGGGGCCGCCCAATTGAGCTGCGGCGGTAACGGTGTTCAGCGTGGCCGCCTTGAGCGCGCGGCCGTCATGTTCGGCAAGTATCAGACTGGTCATGTTTCCTCCGTCCGTTCTCACCCTCCCCTCGTCACCCCCGCGAAAGCGGGGGTCCATGGAACCGTTCGGTACGGCGTCGAACATGGATTCCCGCTTTCGCGGGAATGACGAAAATGGAGGGATCAAATCACCTTCGCTTCGTTCTTCAGCTTGTCCACCAGGGTGGCGATGTCGGCCACCTTGATGCCGGCCTGGCGCTTGGGCCGTTCTTCCACCTTCAGCGTCACCAGGCGCGGCGCGACGTCAACGCCGGTATCGGCCACCGGCACCACCGCCAACGGCTTCTTCTTCGCCTTCATGATGTTGGGCAGCGAGGCATAGCGCGGTTCGTTCAGGCGCAGATCGGTGGTGACCACCGCCGGCAGGCCGAGCGACAGCGTTTCCAGGCCGCCGTCGATCTCGCGCGTCACCGTCGCCTTGCCACCTGCCACTGCCACCTTCGAAGCGAAGGTGCCCTGGGACCAGCCCAGCAGCGCCGCCAGCATCTGGCCGGTCTGGTTGGAATCGTCGTCGATGGCCTGCTTGCCCAGGATCACCACATCGGGGTTTTCCTGCTGCACCACATGCTTGAGGATCTTGGCAACCGCCAGCGGCTGCACCTCGTCGTCGCTTTGCACCAGGATGGCGCGGTCGGCACCGATGGCGAGAGCGGTGCGCAGCGTCTCCTGGCACCCTGCCGTGCCGATGGATACCGCCACCACTTCGGTCACCACGCCGGCCTCCTTGAGGCGCACCGCCTCCTCCACCGCGATCTCGTCGAACGGGTTGGCGGAATATTTGACGTTGGCGGTTTCGACGCCGGAATTGTCGGCCTTGACGCGGATCTTGACGTTGTAGTCAACCACCCGCTTGATCGCCACCAGGGCTTTCATGCTCGTTTCTCCCCTATTTTTTCCGTCCCCTCCGCGAAAGCGGGGGTCCATGGCGCCGTTTGTCCGGGCGTTCGGCATGGATTCCCGCTTGCGCGGGAATGACGCAGCGACAGTTAGTCCACAAACAGATCGGTCAGCAGCTTGCCGCCCGGTTCGACCGCGTAGCGGCCCAGGTCGGCAATGCCCTCTTCCGCCAGCACCTGTTCGTCGATGAAGAAGTTGCCGGTGCAGGCGCGCGACGGCCGGGTCAGGATCGCATGCGCCGCATCGGCGACGATATCGGGCGTACGGCAGTGGCCGGGCTTGATCGCCCCGCCCAACATGGCCAGCGCGGCGGTGTCGATCACCGTGCGCGGCCACAGGGCGTTGGCGGCGATTCCGGCGTCCTTGAACTCGCCGGCCCAGCCCAGCACGCACAGGCTCATGCCCATCTTACTGATGGTATAAGCCACATGGCCGGCGAACCATTTCGGGTCCAGCGACGGCGGCGGCGACAACGTCAAGATGTGCGGGTTGGCCGCCTTGTTGAGATGCGGCAGGCACGCCTGCGTCACCGCGAAGGTGCCACGCACGTTGACCGACATCATCAGGTCGAACCGCTTCATGGCGGTGTCGGCGGTGCCGGTCAGGTTGATGGCGCTGGCGTTATTGACGACGATGTCAATGCCACCGAACGCGTCCGCCGCCTGGGCCACGGCGTCGGCCACGCTGGCCTCTTCGCGCACGTCCACCACCAGCGGCAACGCCTTGCCACCGACCGCCTCGATCTCGTCGGCGGCGGTATAGATGGTGCCGGGCAGCTTGGGGTGGCTTTCCACCGTCTTGGCGGCGACGACGATATTGGCGCCGTCGCGGGCGGCGCGCAGGGCAATGGCCTTGCCGATGCCCCGGCTGGCGCCGGTGATGAACAGGGTCTTGCCGTTCAGCGAGCGCATGTCTTCTTCTCCTCCGCCGCCGCAGGCGGCAATTGAACAGCGGTCGGCGCGACGGCCGGCTGTTGGTCGAAAGCGTGGTCGTCGGTGGCACGCCATTGTGCGACCCAGGCCGGCACCGGCGGCGTCGGCCCGTCATAGCCGGCGGCGAGCGCCACCTCGGCCGGCGGCACGATGGCGCCGTTGCGCAGGAAGGCGCCGCGCACCAGGGTCAGGCAGGCCGGGCCGCTGTCGGCCTCGATGCGATGTTCGATGTAGAGCCAGCGTTCGTCCCAGCACAGCAGGCGCGAGGTCAGGGTGAAGGGCTGGAACGGCTTGAGCGGTCGGCGATAGCGCACCAGCGCGCCGCCGATCACCGCCTGCCAGCGCTGTTTCAGCACCGCCCGCCACATGCCGCCGCGGGCGATCAGGTCAAGCCGGCCAAGATCCATCAGCGCCAGATAGCGGGCGTTGTTCATGTGGACGTTGATGTCGAGGTCGTTGGGCCACACCCGGAACCGCAACACCGAATCGTCCGTCAGGGCCAGGCGCGGCCGAAAGAAGGTCGCGATCAGCACCTTCAGCAGGCGAAACCACAGGTTCATAATCGGTTATCCCATTTGGACCGCGTCACCCCGGACAAGCGCAGCGCGATCCGGGGTCCATGGTTCCGTTTCCCACCATGGATCCCGGCTCTCCGCTACGCTGCGGCCGGGATGACGCATTCCTTACCCCGTCAGAACGCCGCCTCGTCGAAGGCCATCATGGACTTGCCGCCGGCCATGATCTGCGAGAACAGGGCGCTGGTCTGGGGCAGGATGCGATCCATGAAGAAGCGGGCGGTGTTGACCTTGGCGGCGTAGAACGAGTCTTCCTCCGCCTTGGGCAGGCTGATCTCGGCCATGCGCGCCCACTGATAGGCCAGGGCGGTCAGGCCGAACAGGCGCAGGTAGTCGGTGGCGGCGGCGCCGGCTTCGTCCGGGTTGGCCATACCGGCGCGGGCGACCTGGGCGGTCGCCTGTTGCAGGCGGACAAACGCCTTGGCCAGCGGCTGGACGAACTCGCCCATCACCTCGTCTTCCACCTTGGCGGCGATGAATTCCGACACCGGATGGAAGAAGCGCCGCAAGCTGCGGCCGGCATTGGCGGGCAGCTTGCGGCCGACCAGATCGAGCGCCTGGATGCCGTTGGTGCCTTCATAAATCTGGGCGATACGGCAGTCGCGCACGTATTGCTCCATGCCGTGCTCGCGGATGAAGCCGTGGCCGCCGAACACCTGCATGCCCAGATTGGCCGCCTCGAAACCGAGGTCGGTCATCAGCGCCTTGACGATGGGAGTGATGAGGACGACGAAGTCTTCCGCCTCTTGCCGCACCGCCGGGTCGGGGTGATGCTTCTGCAGGTCCAGGCTTTTGGCGGCCCAGGCGCCCAGGGCGCGGCAGCCTTCCACATAGGCCCGCTGGGTCAGCAGCATGCGGCGCACGTCGGGGTGGACGATGATAGGGTCGGCGGCCTTGTCCGGATGCTTGACCCCGGTCAGCGAGCGGCCCTGGATGCGTTCGCGGGCATAGGTGACGGCGCCCTGATACGACGCTTCCGCAAGGCCCAGGCCCTGGATGCCCACCGACAGACGTTCGGTGTTCATCATGGCGAACATGGCCTGCATGCCCTTGTGGGGCTGGCCGATCAGCCAGCCGGTGGCGTCGTCGAAATTCATCACGCAGGTGGACGACGCCTTGATGCCCATCTTGTGTTCGATCGAGCCGCAGGCGACGCCGTTGCGGGCGCCCAGCGAGCCGTCGTCCTTGACCATGAACTTGGGCACCAGGAACAGGCTGATGCCCTTGACGCCCTTGGGGGCGTCGGGCAGGCGGGCCAGCACCAGATGGACGATGTTCTCGGTCAGGTCATGCTCGCCGGCCGAAATGAAGATCTTGGTGCCGGTCAGCTTGTAGCTGCCGTCGTCCTGCGGCACCGCCTTGGTGCGCAGCAGACCCAGATCGGTGCCGCAATGGGGTTCGGTCAGGCACATGGTTCCCGACCAGGTGCCATCCACCATCTTGGGCAGATAGGTGTCCTTGAGCGCGTCCGAACCATAGCCGTGCAGCGACACATAGGCGCCGTGGCTCAGGCCGGGATACATGCCGAAGGACAGGTTGGCCGAGCAGATCATCTCTTCGACCAGGGTGTTGACCGCCTTGGGCAGGCCCTGGCCGCCATAGGCGGGATCACAGGCGATCGAGGTCCAACCGCCCTCGCGGAAGGTCTGGTACGCCTCGATGAAGCCCTTGGGGGTGCGGACGACGCCGTTCTCGAAATGGCAGCCTTCCTCGTCGCCGGAGCGGTTGAGCGGGTGCAGCACCTCTTCACAGACCTTGGCGGCCTCTTCCAGCACCGGGTCGATGAGATCGCGGGTGAATTCCTCGTAGCCGGGCAGGCTGGCAAGCTCGTCACCGCCCATCAGCTCGAAGAGGACAAAGCGCATGTCGCGCAGGGGAGCCTTGTAACTGGCCATGATTGGTATCCTTTTGCGCGGGATCAGTTGCGAAGCGGCTTGCCGGTCATCAGCATGTGCTCGACACGGGCCAGGGTGCCGGGATGGCGCACCAGCCGCATGAAGCTCTCGCGCTCCAGCTCGTACAGGCCGTCCTCGTCCACCGTCTGGATGATGTCGGTGTCGCCGCCGGTCAGAACGCGGGCGACGGCAGCCGACACCACCTCGTCATGGGCGGTCGCCTTGCCCTGGCGGCGGAAACCGGCCACCGCCATGTCCAGCGCCGCCTTGCCCGACGGGCCGGGCAGCGCCAGCGGCGCCGGCGGCTCGGGGATGACGTAGCCGTCGACCAGCGCCAGCGCGCGGGCCTTGGCATCGGCCAGCAGGCGATAGCGGTTCATGGTGATGCCGTCATGCGGGCGCAGGAACAGCATTTCCTTGGCCTCGGCCGCCGATTTGGCGACGGTGGCGGTGCTGATCATCTCGAACGCCTTGCCCACCGCCGGCATGGGACCCTTGGGCAGACGGCCCAGGCTGGCCCAGCGCGTCAGCATTTCCTTGCAGCCGCCCCAGCCGGGCAGCAGGCCGACACCGACCTCGACCAAGCCCATATAGGTTTCGGCATGGGCCTGCACCGCATCGCAATGCAGCAGGATTTCACAGCCGCCGCCCAGCGCCATGCCCGACGGCGCGCCGACCACCGGGAACGGCGCGTATTTCAGCGCCTTATAGGCTTGCTGGCCGCCGGCCACCAGGTTCTCGATCTCGGTCCACGCCGCGATGTTGGCGGCGAACACCGCCAGCCCCAGATTGGCGCCGACCGAGAAGTTGCTGCCTTCGTTGTAGATCACCAGCGCCTTGAAATCCTTCTTCACCCGGCGGATGGACTTGGTCAGCAAATCCATGATGTCGGGGTCGAGCGAGTTCATCTTGCTGGTGAATTCGAAGCACGCCACACCGTCGCCGATATCCCAAAGCGCGGCCGAGCCGTTCTTGAGGACGGGCTGGCTGCGCAGCTTGATGTCGGCCAGCATGAGCACACCGGGGGCGCGAACCAGATCGCGGTATTCGCCATCCAGGCCCAGCACCTGGCGGGTGCCGTTCTCGACGCGATAGAAGGTGCGGCCGGCGGCGGTCTTCAGAATGGCGGGCACCGCCATGCCGCTGGCGTCCAGCTTGGCGATCAGCCACTCGACGCCCAACTGGTCGATCAGCTCGAACGGGCCGAATTTCCAGTTATAGCCCAGGCGCATGGCCTCATCGATGGACTCGATCTCGTCGGCGGCGTCGCCCACCAGGGCGGCGGCATAGGACAAGGTCTGGCCCAGCACGCGCCAGGCATAGCGGCCATGGGCGCTGTCATGGTCCAGCAGCTTAGTCAGCTTGCGCCCCATGGACTTGACCGCCTCGACGTCGGCCTTGCGGGTGGCGCGGTATTCGCCGGTGCGCAGGTCGATGCTTTCCTTGGCTTTGTTCTTCTCGCGGTTGACGCGATAAAAGCCGCCCTTGCCCTTGCGGCCGGTATAGCCGTCGGCGATCATCTTCTCGACCAGCGGCAGCGGCCGGTTGAGGGCGTGGAAGGCGTCGTCCTTGGGCAGGGCCGCGGCCAGCGAGGCGTTGACGTGCGGCATCAGGTCAAGGCCGACCAGATCGAGCAGGCCGAACACGCCGGTCTTGGGGATACCCATGGGCCTGCCGATGATGGCGTCCACGTCCTCGATATCCAGGCCGGCATCGAAGGCCTCCACCACCGCCGCCTGCAGCCAGGTCACGCCCAGGCGGTTGGCGATGAAGCCGGGGCGGTCCTTGCAGCGCACCACCGACTTGCCGAGCTTGTGGTCGGCGAAGCGCGACACGCTGTCCAGCGCCTCGGCCTGGGTCTTGGCGCCGCCCACCACTTCCAGCAGCCGCATATAGCGCGGCGGATTGAAGAAATGGGTGATGACGAAGTCCTGGGCGAAGGCATCGGACAGCCCCTCGACCAGAGTGCCCAGCGGGATGGTCGAGGTGTTGGACGACACCACGCTACCGGGCTTCCGCACCGCGTCGATCTTGGCATAGAGCGCCTGTTTGATGTCCAGGCGCTCGACCACCGCCTCGACGATCCAATCGCATTCGGCCAGCAGGTCCAGATGGTCCTCGGTATTGCCGGTGGTGACCAGCTTGGCGGCGGCCTTGCTCATGAACGGTGCCGGGTCGGCCTTGAGCATCTTGACCACCGCGCCTTCGGCGATGGCGTTACGGTTGGGGTTCTTGGCGGCAATGTCGAGCAGGACGACGGGAATTCCCGCATTGGCGACATGGGCGGCGATCCCCGCCCCCATGACGCCGGCGCCGATGACGGCGACTTTGTTGATGTCCGCCATGTCACACCGCCTCGAGGATGGTGGCGATACCCTGGCCGCCGCCGATGCACTGGGTGGCAAGCGCGTAACGGCCGCCCTCACGCTTGAGCAGGCTGGCCGCCTTGCCGACGATGCGGGCGCCGGTGGCGCCCAGCGGATGGCCCAGCGCGATGGCGCCGCCGTCGATGTTGACGCGGGCGGCGTCGAGGCCCAGTTCGCGGATGCAGGCGATGGACTGGCTGGCGAAGGCTTCGTTCAACTCGACCACGTCAAGCTGGCCCGCCTCGATGCCGGCGCGCGACAGCGCCTTGAGGCTGGAGCCGACCGGGCCGATGCCCATGATCTCGGGATCGCAGCCGCACACCGCGACCGACTTGATGGCGGCCAACACATCCAGGTTGTGGCGCTTGGCGTAGTCTTCCGAGCAGATCAGCAAGGCCGAGGCGCCGTCGGTCAGCGGCGACGAGGTGCCGGCGGTGACCACGCCGGCGGCGTTGAAGGCGGGCTTCAGCTCGGCCAGCGTTTCCAGGGTGGTTTCCGGACGGATGCAGCCGTCGGCCGACACCGTGCCCTTCTTGCCGGTGATGGCGACGATCTCGTCGGCGAGCTTGCCGGCGGCCTGCGCGGCGGCGGCACGCTGGTGCGAGCGGACGGCGAACTCTTCCTGCTCGGCGCGGCTGATTTCCCACTTGGCCGCCACGTTCTCGGCGGTGTCGCCCATGCCCATGTAGGCGCCGGGCATCTCGGTGGCGAAGCCGGGATGCGGCAGCGGGTTGAAGCCCATCATGGGCACCCGGCTCATGCTTTCGACGCCGGCGCAGACGAACGCCTCGCCCGCACCCATCTGGATCGAGCCGGCGGCGATGTGCACCGCGCTCATGGACGAACCGCAGAAGCGGTTGACGGTCATGGCGCCGAGCGAGCGCGGCAGGCCGGCCATCAGACTGACCAGGCGCGAGACGTTGAAGCCCTGTTCGCCTTCGGGGAAGGCGCAGCCGAGGATCAGATCCTCGATGTCATCCGCCGGGATGCCGGACTTGGCCACCAGGGCGCGCACCACCTGCGCAGCCAGTTCATCGGGACGGACAGACGCCAATTCGCCCCGCTTGGCGGGGGTGAACGGCGAGCGCGCGTAGCCGGCAACAACCACCTTCTTCATCGACGATTCTCCGAGTTTTTGTTTTCACTGGAGGCCGTCGGGAAGGAAGCGGACAGAATGCCGGTTGCCTTCCCTAGGCCGAGTTGATATCCGCGCCCTTGCTCTTGAGCAGATCGAGACTGGTGCGCTCGATGTCGCGCAATTCGTCCAGGCTGGTCTGCACCGCCTGAAGCTGGTCCTCGAGCTGGGCGACGCGCCCGCGAACCTTGGTGACGAGTACCCGCAACTGCTCGACCTGCGTGGTGTCCACCACGTAGAGGTCGAGAAACTCCTTGATGTCCTTGAGCGAAAAGCCCAGCCGCTTGCCGCGCAGGATCAGAATCATCCGTGCCCGGTCGCGATGGGTGTAGACCCGGGTATTGCCCGCCCGCTGCGGCAGGATCAGCCCCTGATCCTCGTAAAAACGAATGGTGCGCGGCGTGACGTCCAAATCCTTCGCCAGCTCGGTGACCGAATAGATCTTTTCCATGGCCGGATTTATTCCTTAGGTACGCATAGTTACGCGAAGGGATGTTAGTTTCCCTGCACGTCACCTTCATACCATGGAAATCCGTCCTGGCCATAGCCATCATCGCACCCTTGATTGTCAGGAAACGTGGCGGGCCGCCGGCCCGTTGCCGTGTTCGGCGCCATCTTCTTCCGCCCGCGCCTTTTCCTCGGCCACCAGCTCCTTCTTGGAGAGCTTGCCGATCATGGTCTTGGGCAGTTCGTCGCGGATCTCGACACTTTTCGGCATCTCGATGCGCGAAATCTGGGTGGCCAGGAAGGCCTTGATCTCTTCCGGCTCGGCCTCGGCGCCGTCGCGCAAGCGGACAAACGCCTTGGGGGCCTGGCCGCGATAGGGATCGGGGATGCCGATCACCACCGCCTCGGCCACCGCCGGGTGCTGGTACAGCGCCTCCTCGATGACGCGAGGATAGACGTTGAAACCGCCGCACAGGATGACGTCCTTGATGCGGTCGACCAGGAACAGATAACCGTCCTCGTCGCGATAGCCCACATCGCCGGTGCGCAAGGCGTCGTCGATGAAGACCTGGGCGGTGTCGTCGGGCCGCTGCCAATAGCCCGTCATCACCTGCGGTCCGCGCACGCAAATCTCGCCGCGCTCGCCCACACCCAGCAATTGGGTGGGATCGACGGTGGAACGCACCTCGACCACCGTTTCGTCCAACGGAATGCCGATGGAGGCCAGCTTGATGGCGCCGTCGATGGGGTTGCAGGTGACCACCGGCGACGATTCCGACAGGCCGTAGCCTTCCACCAGGGTGCAGCCGGTCAGTTCCTCGAACCGGGTGCGGACCTCGACCGGCAGCGGTGCGCCGCCCGAGATGCAATAGCGGATGGACGACAGGTCGAACGCCCCCTGCGCCGCCGCGCTGTTAAGCGCGGTGTAGATGGTGGGCACGCCGGGGAACAGGGTGGGACGGCGCTTGCCGATCAGCTTGAGCACCTGTGTCAGGTCGAAGCGCGGCACCAGGATCAGTTCGGCGCCGATGCTGACGCCCAGGTTCATCACCACCGTCATGGCGAAGACGTGGAACAGCGGCAACACGCCCAGCATGCGTTCCTGGCCGCCGTTGATGGTCGGCATCCAGCGCCTAATCTGTTCGGCATTGGCGGTCAGGTTGGCATGGGTCAGCATGGCGCCCTTGGGCACGCCGGTGGTGCCGCCGGTGTATTGCAGCACCGCCACGTCGGTCTGCGGCCGGATATCCACCGGACGCGGCTTGCCCTGGTTGGCCACCAGCCGCTCGAACGGCACGTGGCGCAGATCCTCGGGAATCTCGGCCATCTCCGAGCGCTTGAGCACCGAGAACAGCACGCTTTTCACCGCCGGCAGGATGGCACCCATGCGGCACACCACCACCCGCTCCAGGCAGGTTTCCTCAAGCATGGCGGCGACCTTGGGATAGATCTGCTTGAGGTCGAGCGTCACCATGATGGTGGTGCCCGAATCGGTGATCTGGTGCTTCAGTTCCCGCTCGACATAAAGCGGGTTGTAGTTGACGACGATGCCGCCGGCCTTCAGCACCGCGTAATAACAGACGACGAAGTACAGAGTGTTGGGCAGGCACAGGCCCACCCGCACACCCTTGCGCACGCCGAGCTGCTGGAAGCCGCGCGCCGCGCGCTCCACCAGGTCGCCAAGCTCGCCATAGCTGGTCCGCTTGCCCAGGAAGTCGACAGCCACCTTGTCGGGATACCGCGCCACCGCCTGATCCAGGATGGTGGACACCGGCACCAGCGGAATGGGACTGCTTGGCTGTTTGATGGCATTCTTCACGATCCGCGTCCTCCCAGCCGCACGGGCCTAGAACTTCCACACGAAGCTGGTGCTCAGAATGTCCACCGAGGCGTCGTACGAACCTGCCAACGTGCCGCGATTGGTGCTGTCGTTCAGCTCGTTGATGTTGGCCTTGTCGGCAAAGATATGGGTATAGGCGACGTTGATCTGGAAGTTCGGATCCAAGTCATAGGTATAGCCGCCCGACAGCCAATACCGGTTGGTGTCGGGGATACGCGCGGTGCGGTGCTCGGTGTTCACCGGCGTCTGGTCATAGGCGACGCCGAAATGGAACTTGTTGCGCTCGTCCATGGTATAGGTGGCGCCCAGCGAGAAGAACCAGGTGTCATTCCAACTCTCGTCGGTCACCGAATCCGCTCGGCCGCTGTCGTATTTGACGCGCACTTCCTTGAAGGTGGACCAGTTGGTCCACTGAACGTCGGACATCACCGCCCATTGCGGCGAAATCTCGTGATAGACGCCGAACGACACCGTATCGGGAGTCGTTAAATCGGCACTGGCGCCGGTGTCGCCCACCTTCTGGCCGGCACCGGTCAGGATCGCCTTCTGGGTGGGCGTCAGTTGGAATTTGGCGTCGCCTTCCAGCGTATGCTTGATCTGCGAGCGATAATTCAGGCCGACGCGCGTCGTGGGCGTGAACTCGTAGAGCACACCGACATCACCGCCGAAACCGATATCGTCTCCCTCCACCACGGCCTTGCCGTCAGCACCAAGTCCGAGCGCACTCATATTGAGGGCCTGGGACAGGCTAACCTTGGCGTAGTCGACCTGGAGGCCAGCGCCCACCGACAGGTTCTGGTTCACGCGGTAGGCCACCGAAGGCGAAACGTTGATGTTGGTGATCGAGCTTCCAAGGGCGTGGTAGCGGCCGACCCAATCCTCCTCGTAATCCGAGCGCAGGCCGAACGGCGCGGTGACCGCGATGCCGAACTTGAGGTCGGGGCGCGCATCCCACATGCCATACACCGCGCCGACGGCGGCATCGTTGATGGCATCGCCGCCGTCGCCGCCCCGGGTTTGAGTGGCGCCAAGGGTATTGGTGCCGCTGAAATGGGCCTGCGGCATGATCAAAGTAGCCGAGCCGGCGACCTGATTGCCCTCCAGCCGGGTCATGCCGGCGGGATTGTAGAAAACGGTCGAGAGGTTGTACGCCTTGGCGGTCGCGCCAGCGAAGGCATTACCCAGACCTTCCGAGCTTTGCTCGCGAAGCTGGAAGCCCGACGCTGCCGCCTCGCCCGCTGTCCCCAGCACCGCCATCAGTCCCAAGGCGCTGCTCAGCACCTTGCTGCGAATTTCGATCGACATCCCTGTCTCCTCCGTTGGCGAACTTTTGCCGCCATTGTTGTGAAGCCTAAAATCCCCGCACTATTACGTCAAGTGCTTTCCCTTTACGTAAACGTCAACGTGAAGCAAAAATTTTGCCCGCTCACGAGCGCGGCTCGGCACGCACCATTTCGATGGCATAGCCGGAACGCTGGAACGCGGCCCGCAACAGATAGCCATCGGCGCCGTACCACAGGTCGCGCTCCACATCGCCGCTGATGCGGAAATGCTCGGCGTTCACCGTGCGGCCGCCGATGGTCACGGCTTCCGCCCCCAGCGCCGCCACCTGCACCCGGTAGGGCTTGGCGTCGATGACGCTGAACAGCTCGGCCCGATCCAGCACCGCCCGCCCCCACAGCGTCAGCGGCAACGGATCGCCGGCCCGCTGCGATTGCTGGCCGTTGACCGAGAACGCCCAGCCGGCGGCCGAGCGACTGGCATCCAAATGCGACTTGGTGCCGTCGTCGTCGGTATCGGCGACCATGCGCACCAAGGCGCCGTCGCGCCATTCCTCACGCCGGCTGTGGTCGTAGTGGAATTCGAGGAACAGCACCTTGGCGCGGGTGCGGGTCTGCACGTCGATGACGGCGGCGCCGTCCTGACGGTTGATCCGGACCTGCTCGCGGCCGATCGGCTCGCCTTCCTTGCGGATATCGTAGTCCAGCGCCGTCACCTCGGCGCGCGCCGGCATCGCCAGCAGCCCGCCAAGGATGATCGCGGCAGCCCACGGTGCCGCCCGTGGCAAGATCGCCATGCCCACCTCCGTCAGCCGATGGCGGAGACCAGCTTCATGGCCACGCCCATGGAGCCGGAAACCTTGATCTTGCCCAGGGTGTAACCAAGCATGGGGTCCAGCCGGCCCTCCATCAGCTTGACCAGGTTCTCGGCGGTGATCTTGATGGAACAGGCCGCATC
This sequence comes from Bacteroidota bacterium, assembly GCA_050259735.1. Classification (GTDB taxonomy): domain Bacteria; phylum Pseudomonadota; class Alphaproteobacteria; order Rhodospirillales; family Magnetospirillaceae; genus Magnetospirillum. The sequence continues at coordinate 247,106 of JBLNBE010000055.1, read as the reverse complement.
GGTATCGGCACCGCTGTCTTCATCCAGAATCGGGCTGCTGCCGCGCGCATCGACCAGCCAGGCGCCATCGGCACCCAGGTCGAACCGCACCACCGCGCCAAGCCGCGCCAGCTTGGGCAGCGCATCCCGCAAACGGTCCTCCACATCGGTCATAGCTCTCGCCTTTTCTAAAGCACCTCAGGGGAGTTCAGATATACATTTACGTTTACGTCAACGTAAGCACAAAATTACACACCGATAACCTGTTGCAACTAGGTATATTTTCTTCTTACAAAGCCAACATTCGAACCATAATTCCTATGTGCAGCGCGAAATGCGCGATTTTGCTGCACTGCACATGACGGAATTCCATGGGTTCACCGCCATGCATCTGTGCCTTAATTCCCATTACGTTAACGTTATTATCTGCACGCATACGTAATATGCCATTCGTCTGAGCGCCACGCGCGCCGCCATATCCGAGCGTCTGACTATGGTATACCGAAGCACCGCGCCGCCGTCGCGTTGACAGGGCGCGGGCAAGGTGAGAGTTTGGGCGCAACCGTTTTCCAAGGGAGGCTGGATATGCCCGGTGTGTTGCAGGCAGTTGTGCTGTTCGTGGTCGCGTGCGTGGTGGTCTATGGCTGCATCGCCGCGATCAAGGCGAAGCCGGCGGGCGACAGCCACGGCCATGGCGGCCACGGCGGCCACGGCCACCACTAAACCGGCATCGTCCCAAAGGAATGCAGGCCCGCCCCGACCGGCGGGCCTGCGCGTCCCTGAACGCCCCTGCCATGCCGATCCTCGACACCTTCGCCGCCAAGGCAAGCACGTCGCAGGCCGCTTTCGTCGGCAATGCCGAGGAGACGTTCTGGGTGCGCGCGCGCCGCAACCATCTGCTGGCCGATTGGGCGTGCGACCTGACCGACGAGAACAACCAGGCCTATCTGCGCCTGCTGCTGGATGCCGATTTCGCCAAGGTGGAAACCCGGGCCGAGGAAGGCTTCCTGATGCTGAAAATCCGCAACGACCTGATGGGGTTCGGCGTTTTCCTGACAGCGGACCAGATGAAGGACGTCTGCGCCTGGTTCGAACGCCAGGCATGGCTGGAACGCCACCCCTGAATTTCACCACACCGGACCCTTGCCATGGACCAAACCACCGCCGACCGGCTTTTCCGCCACATTTACGACGCCCTTGACCACGACAACGCGGCGGACCTGGACACCTTCGGCCAGAACTTCCTGCAGAACGGCAAGGTGTGGGACCTGCTGGCCGACCTGTTCCCGACCATCAAGGCGTCGGAACTGCGCGGCGTCATGATGCGTGCCTTTCAGCAATGGCAGAACGACCATGCCCATTGCGGCCACGATCACGGCGACGGTCACCACCACCATCATTGACTCCGCCGCTCCATGATACGCACCCGCGATTTTTTTTCGCAGGAAGGTGAACAGCCGCGCGTATAAGTCATGAAGGCCGTGATGTGGAGACCACCGCGCAAGTTATGGACGATGAGGTTTTGCTCTTGGCCATTGGGCGCGGCGACCACAGGGCTTTCACAGCTTTGATGGAACGCCACGGAGCCTTTGCCATGACATTGGCCATGCGCATGACGGGCAACGCCCAGGACGCCGAAGAGGTGGCCCAGGAGGCGTTCCTGCGCGTATGGTCGGCGGCCGGACGATGGTCGCCGGGTGTCGCCCGTTTCACCACCTGGCTGTACCGGGTGGTGGTGAATTTGTGCCTGGACCGCAAGCGGCGCGCGCCCATGCTGGCGATCGACGACGTTGCCGAACCGGCCGACGACCGCCCATCGGGTCTGGACGCCTGCAGCAGCGAGCAGGCGCGCGGCCTGGTGGCCGAGGCGCTGGAATCGCTGCCGGAGCGGCAGCGGGCGGCGGTGTCGCTTTGTTATTACGGCGAGGTCAGTTGCCAGGAAGCCGCCGACATCCTGGAAGTGTCGCTTTCGGCGCTGGAATCGCTGCTTGTCCGGGGTCGACGGGGCCTGCGCGACTATTTTTCCGGCCGAGGACTGGAGAAAATGGGAGACGTGTTATGACGTTTGACCAGTTCACCGCCATGCTGGACCGCTATGGCAGCCAGCGGGATCAGTGGCCGGCCGCCGAGCGCGCCGCCGCCGAACGCCTGGTGGCGACCATGCCGCAAGCCGCCGCCGCCCTGGCCGAGGCCACCCGCATCGACCGCCTCATGCGGGCCTTCGACCCCGGCCGGGAGGTCGGCGAGGACGCCGTCATCCGCCTTTCTAATTTGGTCCTGGCCAACCTTCCGCCCCAGCAGGTGCGGCGCCACCCGTGGTGGCGGGCAGCGTTGGACCACTTCGGCACGGCGCTGGGCGCCGGCAGAGAGTGGGGACCGCGCGTTGCCGTTTCGATCGCCGCGGCGGCTATCTTGGGGGTGGTCACGGGCGACCTTCTGCCGACCGATGACCCGCAGATTTCTTCTGCAGTCGAAATGCTGGCTATGTCGAACACCTATCTGCCGCTGGACGCACGATGACCAATTCGAAACCTTGGCTGTGGCTTCTGGTGGCCTCGCTGGCGCTCAACGTCTTCCTCGGCGTCTCGGCCGGCACACGATTCCTCCGCGAACCGAAGGGTCCCCCGCGTCCAGAAGGAATGATTCTGGAGATGGCCGAGGCCCTGCCCGAAGCGGATGCGCGCATTCTGCGCCAAGCGCTTGACGCTCGCCGTGACGAGCTGTCACCCGGCGAGGACCCGAAAAAGCGCTTCGACGAGATGCGCGCGGTCCTGCGGGCGGAGCCTTTCGACCCCGAGGCTTTCGAGCGCGTTTCCAGCGAATTTCGTGCCAAGCACGAGCGCGGCGGCCGCATCATCGGCGAAATCCTGATGGATGCCTTGCCGCGAATGTCACCCGAGGGGCGCAAAGCCTTGGCTGACCGCCCACCGCCGCCACGTCTGCGTTGACACACGAATGACAAGGGGCCGCCGATGACCGGTGGCCCTTTTTTTCTTTCGGATGCCCCAACTCGGCAAATTCTGCCGGGTTGGATCGGCAGAAATTGCCGCCCACTCGGCAAAAGATGCCGAGCTAAATAATTGATTTTCCTTCATTTTCTCGCGCCTGCCCTGTTCGCTTCGTGCGTATAAGTCTACAAGGAGCGGTCGTCCCAAGTGCCCCGCCCCCGGATCGGAACCAGACGGAACCTCGCGCGATGATGACGCAAACCTCGCTGCACAGCCGCCCCGCCGCTGCCTTGGACGTCGAGGCCGACGACGACACCTTGCTGGAGCGCATGAAGGCGGACGATGCCGATGCCTATCGCATCCTGGTCGAGCGACACGTGGACCGCGCCTATGCGTTGGCGCTGCGGACCCTGCGCAATCCCACCGATGCCGAGGACGTCGCCCAGGATGCCCTGATCAAGGCGTGGACCCATCGCCATTCCTGGCAGGCGGGCAAGGCCAAGTTTTCCACCTGGCTTTACCGTGTGGTGTTCAACCGCTGCATCGACCTGAAGCGGATGCCGTCCAACAGTTGCATCGACGACGTCAGCGAACCCGAGGACGACACCCCCGATTCGGTCGATACCATCCAGCGCCGGCAGGTCTTCGACCGCCTGGGCGACGCCTTGTCGACCATGCCGGAGCAGCAGCGCGCGGCGTTGACGCTGGCCTATTTCGACGAGATGGGCAACGCCGAGATCGCCGCCGTCCTGGGCACCACGGTGCAGGCGGTGGAAAGCCTGCTCAAGCGCGGCCGCCAGGGCCTGCGCGAGCGTCTGCGCCGCTCGGAGCGCGACATCCGCCACATTTTTGCCGAAGGCTGAATTTTATCCGCCTGATCCGACGGGCCGCTCCGTTCCAACTCTGAAGGCCGTCCGATCGATGGCCCGGGACCCGTCAAACGGGACCGAATGGATCAGAAGGAGACCCCATCATGCCCGTCATCGCCACCAACACGGCCGCCAATTCCGCCCTGCGCTACCTGAACCTCAACTCCGACGCCGAATCGAGCATCACCTCGAAGCTGGCCTCGGGGTCGCGCATCACCAAGGCGTCCGATGACGCTTCCGGTCTGGCCATCGGCACCCGCATCCAGTCGGACGTGACCGTCCTCAGCCAGGCTTCCACCAACGCCAAGCAGGCGACCGCCATCCTGCAGACCGCCGATGGCGGCCTGGCCCGCATCAGCGACATCCTGCAGCGCATGAAGTCGCTGGCCACCCAGTCCAATTCGGGTTCGGTCACCGACAACGAACGCACCTACATCAACTCGGAATACACGCAGTTGGCGTCGGAAATCACCGGCATCGCCCAGTCCACCCGCTATAACGGCGTGTCGCTGCTGGACGGTAGCGGCATCTACGCCTCGGGCGTCAGCTTCATGGTCGGCACGTCGACCTCCGACACCATCAGCGTCACCATCGCCGGTGCCGACGCGACCGACCTGGCCGTCGCCTCGACCGCGGTCGGCAGCCAGACCAACGCCCAGGCCGCCATCACCGCGCTGGACTCGGCCATCTCGACCATCTCCAGCCAGCGTGCCTCGGTCGGTGCCTCGATGTCGCGCTTCGACTTCCGGTCGCAGACCATCGACACCTCGTCGGAAAACCTCAGCGCCGCCCAATCCGCGGTGATGGATGCCGATGTGGCGTCGGAAAAGTCGGCGTTGTCGTCGGCCGACGTCAAATACCAGGCGGCCATCGCCGCCCTGACCCAGGCCAACCAGTTGCCGCAGAACCTGCTCAGCCTGCTCAAGAGCTAAGCCGGAGGCGGTTGGCAACGAAGCAGCGGGCGGAGCGGATTGAACCCCGTTCCGCCCGTCGTGCTAAAGGAGGCAGGGTATGAGCACGGTCAGCAGCACGTCGTCCAGTTCGTCGTCGACCACGACGACAAGCACCAGCACCGACTATACGGATTTCAACACGTCGGACCTGGTCGAGGCCAAGCTGTCGTCCCGCTATACCCGCCTCGACAGCCTGAACACCGAAGTCAGCGACAACGAAACCAAGATCGCCGCCTATCAGGACATGCAGGACAAGCTGCAGGCAGTGACCGACACCCTGGCCAAGTTGCGCGGCGACACCAGCAGCACCGGCAAGGCCAGCGACGTCTTCCGCGACCGCACCACCTATCTGTCGTCGTCTAATTCCAGCACGGCCAGCACCTACATGTCGGCCTCGGTGGACGAAGGCACCGAGATGGGCAGCCACGCCATCACCATCAGCCAGGTGGCGAAGACCAACATCGTCAGCACGACGGCGCAAAGCTCGAAGACCGACGACCTGGGCTGGTCGGGCGCCATCACCCTGGGCACCGACAGCGGCAGCAGCGCCAGCATCAACATCACCGCCACCATGTCGTTGGCCGACATCGCCGACGCCATCAACAACGAAAAGAGCACCAGCGGCGTCCAAGCGTCGGTGATGAAGGTATCGGACAGCAAATACCAGTTGATCCTGACCTCGACCGAGACCGGCCGCACCATCACCGCCAAAGACACCAGTGGCAGCGTGCTCAGCGGCAATCTCGGCCTGATCGACAGCTCCGGCGCCGTGATTTCCGGCATGGTGCTGCAAGACGCGCAAAGCGCCAAGTTCACCGTCGATGGCGTCACCATCACCCGCACCAGCAACGATATCGACGACGTCCTCGACGGCGTGACCCTGCACCTCTATTCCGCCCCCAGCAGCGACACCACCCTGACGCTGGAAGTCGACAACGACCTGTCGGCGATCAAGACGGCTATCACCGACTTCGTCACCGCCTACAACAGCTTCCGCGACTTCGTCGTCACCAACCAAAGCACCGCGTCGGACGGCACCGCCAACAGCGACGCCACGCTGTTCGGCGATTCGACCCTGCGCAGTGTCGCCCAGTCGGTGCAGACCATCCTGTCGTCCGCCGTGGACCAGCAGAGCCTGGCGCTGCTGGGCATCACCTTCGACACCGACAACAAGTTGGAGGTGGATGAAACCACGCTGGACAACATGCTGCAGGACAACCTGGACGCCGTGCAGTCGCTATTCAGCTACACCATGACGTCATCGTCCGGCGACCTTGGCCTGGTGCGCTATCCCAGCAAGGATATGAGCTTCACCATCGACGTCACGGTGGATGCCAACGGCGCGCTCAGCGGCGCCAGCATCGGCGGCGATTCGTCCATGTTCACCGTCAGCAACGGCACCATCAAGGGCGTCGAGGGCACCGATTACGAAGGCCTGACCATGGTCTATACCGGCACCACCGCCAAGTCGATCACGGTGAAGCTGAGCCAGGGCATCGCCGACCAGCTCTATACCGCGATGGATGCGGTGTCCAACGCGGACACCGGCTCTTTGGCCGACGTGATCAAAAGCCTGCAAAGCTCCAACGACGATTTGGACAGCCGCATCTCGTCGCTGGAGGACTCCATCAGCAGCTACAAGACTTCGCTGACCACGCTCTACGCCAATATGGCGGCGAAGATTTCCACCGCTTCGAACACTGCCGATCTGCTGAAGGCCCTCCTCAACGCCAACAGCAACAACTAGATCAGGAGGCACCGCCATGACCCCGCAGCACGCCCTTTCGGCCTATCAAAGCGCCATCCAGACCACGCCGCCGCTGCAGGCCGTTGTCCTGCTGTACGACGGCATCCTGGTCCGCCTGCACAACGCCGCCGCCGCCGCCGGCCACGGCGATTTCGGCGAGCAGTTCAATCAGTTGGTGCGCGCCACCGACATCATCCGCGCCCTGTTGTCGGCCCTGGACATGAAGGCCGGCGGCGCCGTCGCCGAACGTCTGCGCGACACCTACGAGGCAAACATGCGGGCGATCATGAACACGGTGGGCAACCCCAATGCCCAGCTCTGCCTGTCCCGCATCGCCGATGGCTTGCGTGAGTTGCGCAACGCCTGGAGCGAAATCGCCGGCATGCCACGGCTGGAGACCCCCGCCGCGATCGCATGAGCCTGTCCTTTTCGGCTCGTTTGGTCTAAAGTCATGACGCCCGGCAAAGCCCGGGCGTTCATATAGCCCACGAAGAAATCGAGGCGCCATGACTGCATCCACCCTCACGCTCGAGGGATTTCGCGAGTTGCTCGACCGCTTTGGCGGCGAGTTGTCCCGCTGGCCGGCGCGCGAACGCGCCACCGCCGATGCCCTGCTTGAGCATTCCCCCGAAGCCCGAAGCCTGCTGGCCGAAGCCGCCCGCCTCGACGCCGCCCTGGCCGCCACGCCAAAGGCGCCCGCCGGCTTGGCCGACCGCATCGTCGCGGCCGCCCTGGCCCAGGACCGCGCCCGCAAGAACTGACGCCGGGCCGCACAAACACCCACGCCAAGCCCGCAGGGATAGCGGGCATGGCGTGGGTGTTTGTGCATTTATCGGCATGATGGAAATCTTGGTCGGGGCGAGAGGATTCGAACCTCCGGCATCCAGCTCCCAAACGTTCAACTTGTAATTCCAAATCAAAACCGTTTGATCGGGTTCCCGTTTTGTCTTTACATGGAAAATCAACGGTGTACAGACACCCCGTCAAACCCTTGACGCGCGATTTAGGGCCTTAGCCTATACTGCGACCACAGACCATAGGTTGTTTTATGAGGGACGCAAGACTTCCGGCAGATCCCGCGCGCCATGAAGGATCCGTACCACCAAAGGGGGGCGGCGGTCGGCGTTGTAGACGATGACGTAGGGGAAGCCGGTCAGCGCGACGAAGCGATAGGGCGCGCCGGCCAGCTCGGGCCGCAACTGCCCCAATTCCGGAAATTCGCCAATGCGCCTGGCGGCCAGCACCACACCGTCACGCAGCGCCCGCGCCGCCGCCGGATTGTCCTTGGCGATCCAATGCACCGCATCGAGCAGATCGCGCCGCGCTTGCGGCGACAGCTGGGCGGCAGTCATTGCCCCCCGGCATCCAGGATGCGATCCACCTCGGCGGTCACGTCATCCACATCGAAGGTGCCGTTGCGATCCGCCTCACCCTCTGCCGCGTGCAGCATCCCCATGAACTGCTGGCGCCGCTCCTCGGCCTCCTGCAGAAGCCGCAGGCCTGAGCGCACCACCTCGCTGACATTGTTGTAGCGCCCCGCCTCCACACACTCGCGGGCGAACCGCTCAAGCTCGGGCGTCAGATGCACATTGGTCGCCACCGGCGCCTCCATATGTCAAGGATTGACATGATATGAGCACGGAGGTGGTGGGGGCAAGGAGGATGTCCGCCTTGATCTAGCCCGTCCTGTTCACCGGGGTGTCAATCGCGGACGGTGGCCATCAGAGCCGGCCTGAGAAATGCGACAATTGGCAGGCAATTCACCTAACTCTCGCAGGAACCTGTCCAAACTAACCCGGCCAAATTTACATTCCAGGCGAATAAAATTGTTAGTATATCAACTCCACGTCATGGTTATTTTTGCCCGCGCCGAAGCGATGCCCGTTTCGGAACGCTAGGGCGGCCCCTTGGTTATTGAGTGCTTCCAACAGGCTCATACATTCGTGCTCTGCCAAACCGAAATGGTCCCGCAGGGTGCGATGGACGTGGATCATCTCGTTGCGCATGTTGGTGGCAAAGATGCCTGGATCGTCGCTTGCTAAGCACACCAGGGGCTGCTCCTCCTCGGGCGACACCACCCCCAGCCAGCGGAACAAGTGGTGCTCCTTGTAGTCATGGTAGCGCGAAATACGCACATTGCTGGTTGGCGGGCATTCGATGGCGACACCACGCGCATTCAACTGCTTAGTGATAATCAGTTGTTGCAGTTCGCGGAGGGCTTCCGGTTGGATGAAATTAGCCTCGACTGAAATAACCTCGCGATAGCGCCTGATCACCTCAGGGCTATGGTAGCGGACGAAAAGCTCAAAGGCCTGCGCGTTGTTTCTCGCCGCCTGGATGGGGCGCCACTCTTCATCGCGTTCAGCACGGTCAAGAAGTGACAGTTCGTCGAAAGACCTGTCCAAAGCGACCAAAGGATCTAACCGACGTAACTCCCAGGCCTGCTGGAGGATTATCGGCGAGTAAATTTGGCCGTAAATTGTCTGCGAAAGCTCGGCGATCCGGCTTTCCAGCGCGCCGTGGAGGCACGGGTGGCGACTTCCGCCGTCGAGCATGGTATGGGCGAACACTAGGTCGTCCAGCCAGTCTCCCTGGCGCTTGGCAATCCCTGCGGGTGATCGATCGTGCCAGAGGTGGGGACAGATGCCCAACGCAGTGCCATGGCCGATGCGGTCGCCCGTGCGCAGGTCCAGAAACACGAGGGCTTCGCACACCGCCCTGATGCCCGAGAGCAGATGTTCGAAGTCCTCGCCGACATGGTAGGTGAAATGAACGAAGCCGCAGCGGCGTGCTGACCGATATATGGGCGCGAACACTTCAGGAGGAGTATGAAGCTCGTTGGCGGCAGCGTCGATGCCCGTCAGGTAATTGCCGACGCCGCGATAGTTCTTCCGCACCGCGCACAGCAACCGGAGCTGCTTCGCCAATTGCCGGCGCAGCCTGTGGAAGCGGCAGAGGTCGCCATCTTTAACCTTGGCCAAGGCGTCACTTTTGATGAAGTGCGCCACCAAACGAAGATCTAGGCCGGTGTCCGGACGCCGCACTTCCGGCTCGCATAGAGGGTCATATTTCTCCTTGCCATTGTGGTAGGCGGCGAAGCCGCGCAAGATGGTGCTTAGCAACCGGGTCATGCGATGCCGGTCGTTCTTAGGCGCGAAACGACCTTCAACCAGCGCTACGTCGCCCTCCAGTGTGTAGGCTATCTGCGAAAAGCGTTGGATGTAGCGTGTCTCGGTGGCTTCGCGGGCTCCGTTGAGTGTGATCTTCTGGAACTGATCGAAGCCGACCTGGTCCTCCTGCTGTACGCACAGTGGCTGGAAGGTGGCGTTGAGGATAAGGAGATAGGCGTAGAGCAGCTTGGCCATTTGCTCGTCCGCCTTTTCTTCGATGTGCTGGAAAATGAGCACCAGCATTACCGCTTCGCAGATCATTTCTCCCAAATCACGATGGATGGCATAGTCGCGCCGGATGGGATGGCGCGACAGGTCGTGCATGTGGTCGTAAACCTGTTGCAGCGATTCGTAGGCCAGATCGTCGGCGACGACTTCCTGGCAGGTCATAAAGCGGGCGGCGCCGTCGGGGACAAATGGGGTCGCAATAGCTCCGTGGCCGGCCAAGCGGTCAACCATCACCAAACGGATGCGCCTAGCGACACGCAGACGGTTCCCAACTTTCTCCGGCGTGAGTCCGTCTTCGATCTGGGCGTATTGCTCAAGAACCTCCTCGCGCGATGAGTTGCCGCGCAATTGAGCCAGCACCGCCCGCCGCTGCAGCAGCCCGTCCAGCCAGACCGCGTCCACTTCGGTAGTTCCATTAAGGTGAATGTGGAGATCGTGCATCCTCTGCCGGCGGATCATGCCGTCCACCAGGGGATCGTGGGTCGTGGGCAGAGATGAGCGCGCGAAAACTGGGGCGACGACTTGGCGCGTGTAGTCTTCGACATGACGCCGATCCCAGGCGGACGGCGGACGGCCCCGCCACAACGCGAAGGCGAGGATCGGCAGCGGCGTAGCCCAGGTCAGGAGACGCTGCCAATCGGCAAACCGATCCGGTTTGACCCATGGTCTGCCTGCTCGGACTTCAAGATGCTGGTCGGCCAATTGCGACAGGCAACCGGTCACCAGGGCTCGGTAGGTAGTGATCTCCCCCACGGATCGCTCGCGCATGTTCTTAAGGCCATGGTCGGGCACTTGCGGGTTGCTGCGCCATTCTGCGACGAACAGGCGCCGCTGGACTAGCGCCAAACTCGGCCACTCGCCACGCAGAATGTCATTCAGCGTGGCAGTGTCTCGGAGTACCATGCGGTAGTAATGGTAGTGCATGGATCAGTTCAACCCAGGACTATACCGTGGCCGCTAATATGACGCCATCGGCCCCGCCATCGGTCCCGCCATCGGAACTCGCCTTCTCAGCACCTCCACTTGTGCCGCCTCGGCGAGGCCTATGGCGCGCCAATTTTTGACCGCTGTAGACCAACAGAGAATTCAGCAAATAGTGCATATTGGGAAATTCGTGCGTCATCGTCCTGATGACTCTTGTCGTGTACTGAATCTTGATAGTCGACTCAAGAGCATTAGCATCCGATCCGACAAGGTCTTGCCACATCCTAATATGACGGGAAAACACCTGATCATGATCGGATTGCGGTTTAAGATAAGGAGTCCACAGCGGACAGGCAAAAATGGCAAGGAAAATAGGAGCATTCAGGATGCCCTGCTCAACCAGGGAAGCATTTCGCAAAAACGCACGGTCGGTGGCGACAGGATCCCCCAGATCCGGTCCAATTTTCTCGCCGCGTTGGTTGACGACGGCGCTTTGTTCGCGGTGCAGTGCCTCCTCGACCAAGAATGCGTTGAGGAATGCGACGATCTGGCGGTGCAACAGCCAGCCAACGTATTTTTTTGTTGAATGAATGTCATCGATTTTCCGGAGCGCATCCGAAAAGCGTGACCAAATTCGCGCCATCACGAACACCGGTAGCGGTTCGACACTCGAAATCTTCATCTGTGCTGGCCGCCGCCAAGCCTCGACCGCCTCGGCAAAGGCTATGGGTTCGACCTCATTTTCTTCGTCCTCCTGGTCGTCGGCCTCCGCTTCATCTTCTTCGTCACCATATTTGCCCTGGGCCGTCAAAATTTCCGACCGGGTTGTAGTCCAGATACCCTGCAATGCTTCCTTGGCCGACTGACTGCCCAGCACGGAGGCTAAGCAACCGATTAGCGGCAATGCGCTGACAAAAGTGGATTTCTGCCGAACTTCATCGGCCAGCAGGACCGTGACCATCCGCAGGAATGTCGCGCCGGTCCCCTCGTTGCCCTTCAACTGGCTTTCCAGGCGTGCCCACGTGTTTACGTAATAACCAATTTCCTGCGCCTCCGATACACGCTGTTTTGGATTCAGCTCCATCAATATGTCAAAATAATCACGCATATAATCAGAAGACGCAATAATGGCATCATGACTCTTGTCATCGCCTATATTATAATGAGCGCGAACTCGTCCACTCCGGATGCTGCGGTTATAATAAACGCCGATAGTCCCCTGTAGTGACGGACGCTTATCAAAGACCTTATTTGCTGAGCGAATGAATGCCACAGCACGTGCAGCCGTATTACGGGACGGTTCCAGGCGATCGAGGGCGAGCGTTCGAAATGTCCTCTCCCTGATCTCCTTGCTGCAATCGATCAGGAAGTCGCGGGCCAGACAAACCTTGACCAGGTAGTCAAAAATTAGGGCCGGCGCAGTGCGCAACTCGCGGGTCAGCCGTGCCGCGAGGCAGAGCGAGGCCAGACTGGGCGCGTCGTCCTGGAACGCGGGATCGAGGTTGTAGCCCTCCTTCCACAAGTCATTTCTATTTAGAAACGAAAGAACCTCATTGAGCACATATTCCGTCGGCGCCAGATTGATGCGCTCCGCAATAAGCCCTTGCGATTGCAGTTCCGTCAGGAATGTTTCCGCCAGAACTGCGTGCAACTCTCTCAGCTTTTCAGGCTCTGGAGAGGTCTGCTCACGATTACTAAGCAGACCCGCGTTCTCCATCGCGCGCAGCACATGGATGACCGTACGAACTGGCTGGCGAAGCATCAGCATGGCCAACCGGTTCTGGTCGGCGGGCTTGGTGGAATACAATGTCCACCGCGTCAGATGTTGCATGACCTCTTCGAGGGAGAGCCTCTCGTTCTGGAAATCCAGCCAGAAGTCGTTTCGGCGTGGTTCGATCTCCCAAAAGTAACTAAGCGGCATCAACTCGATTCGATTGCCAGGCTTGATCACTTTCTGAAGATATTGAGATTCAAGGCGGTCTACATCGAGACGAAACTGGTGATGGCGTCGAGAGTCAGCAACACCTTCAATCTTATTCAACTGCTTAAGTAATTTCCATTGACGGTCACGGACCAGAAGGGAATAAAGGGCGAAATCACCAGACAAAAGAACGATCAGGCGGGGGGTGGTGATGTATTTCCGCAATACTTCTAGAACTGGCCAGCCACTTTCAAAATTGGTATCAATGTCGTCCAGAGGCAGAACGAAGGCATCCTTGCCAATAAAATCCAATGCGCTACCGATAAAGTCGCGAATTGTGCGTTCCAGGCCGGCGCCACTGCGGGCACGGTCCAAACCGCTTTGCAGCACATATTGCGGATTGTCCCACGCCTCGTCGTCCAACCCTCGGCTGCCAATTTCCTTTAGGATGGGCAGCCCGGCCCCCACCTTCTTCAAGTCCTCGATCACTCGTTCATAGGCCCGGTCCCATTTCGAATCGCATTCATCCCGCTGGTGCTGGCGGTAACGGGCGTCAACCACTTCCTTTATCTTGGACAAGACGGTGATGAGGATGTGCTCCTTGTGCTCGATCAGGGTTGGATCGATTACGTCCAAACGATGCACACGGCCGAAATCGTGAGACATAGCTTCGGCGCTCAGCCCGCCCTGTTGCGGCGATTCGATTTTGGCTGCCAGCATTTCCAGGGCATTAAGAATGAAAGTCGTTTTGCCGCTGCCGCGCCCGCCGAGGATCGCCACTGCATTGTGGCAGCGGTCATGCATCAACCCTGAATAGTTACCCACACCGCCCTGTGACGATTTCTTGATATCGTCCAACTGCGCGTGAAGGATGGCTCGCAATCGATGGAAGGCCTCCTGTTGGATGAAATTATTGAAGTTGTCCGCCTTGATTTCGGGAACGTCGGCCCGATAGGAAAGGTCGAGAATAATTTTTGGTTCCCGCGCTTCACTCATCACGCCCACCTCACCGACAGATCTCAGCCGATAGTATACCCAGAAAACTATCGCGTTTTTGGGAGGGCGCAACCGATTTTGGCTGCTGGTGAGAAAAATGGGAGAACAGCGAATGGCACTCATGCCGCAAAGTTCTGACCTGTGCCTTAAGTGCGCGCCAAGGGAGAAGACCGTTAGCCCATCCCTTTCACCCGGGCTCGCCATAGCGGAAACAACGGCTCTGCTGCACTAATTGAGTGATCGATTTGACGGAGTGCGGAGATGAGCTTGCAATTTCAGACGGCAGGCGATGGCGGTGCGATGAAGACCCCGGGGCGTCAAGGTCTTGCGGTGAGCAGAGCGCTATCGATGTGGCGGACCAGGGTGGCGTCGGGGCAAGCGGCAGCGAAGACGATACGATTGCCTGATCGACATTAGCGCACTGCTTATAAATGATTTTATCTGAAAGTTCTCAGATCCAGCAGGCGCCTCTCACCGCCCCAGCCCCAAATCCCGCTCATTCCCCCGCGTGATGATCGGCCGCCCCTGGTAGAACACCACCGTGTCGCCCTTTTCCACGTCCTGCGCCAGCATCATGGCGTTGCGGGTGGCGGGTTGGGTGTAGAGCTTGGTGCCCTGTTGCCAGATCAGGCACGGCGTGCCGGCGTGCTCCTGCACACCGAGATAGAGGTACTCGCCCTGACGGTTGCCCTGCAGCGGCAAGTATTCCTGGGCGCCTTGAGTGGGCGGAAGCCCTGGTTGCGGCGCTTCCTGCCGATGCGGTATTGGCGGGGGTGGACGCGTATCCCGTCCCGCCTCGCGCAACAGCCATCCCTTCCAGGTCGGCAGCAGGTACTGGTGGCGGATTTTGGCGATGCCGTCCTGCTCGGCCTTGCATGACCGTTCCCACAGCTTGGCGCGCTGCTGCGACAATTCGCGGCGGCGCTGGGCCTTGTCCGGCGCCAGCGACGCCAGCCAGTCATGGGCCAGCTTGTGCTTCTCCTCGCGGTACCAGGCCGTGAGTTGCTTGCGATAGGCACGCTGTTCCTCGCGCCAGGCGGCGATCTGGCGGGCGCGAGCCTCCAGGGCGGCGGTGCGCTCGGCCAGATACTTCTCGTGAAGGGGCCGGGCCGCAGGATGGCGCTGCAGCGGCTGCGCCTGATAGCGCTGGTGGGCCGGCAGCGCGTGTTCCGGCGCCGGCTGATAGGCGCCGCAGGCCTTGACCAGGGCGCCCATGGAGAGGCCACGGTCCACCGTCGACGCTTTCACCGCGCGGTCCGGCTTGGCGGTGTCGGTGAACACCAGTCCGGCGCCACGCGGGCGGAGGCGCAACCCATTGCGCGCCGCAGCCGCGTGCAGCGCCTGCCAGCCCTCGGCCTTGGCGGCCATCAGCTCGTCGCGGACATTCTCGCGCACCCAGCGGGTGAAGCTGTGCTGGCCGGAATGGGCCTCCATGTCGGCGGCGCGGCCTTTGACCGGCGCACGCGACACCTCGTCACGGGTCAGGCCGTGATTGGTCCGCGTCAGGCCGAATTCCCGTTCCAGCTCGTGGCAGGCCCGCGCCAGCCGGCGGTAGTTGAATGCGGAATCCGCGCAGGTGTGGGTGTGGGGATGAACCCGGTTGATCGCCACATGCAAATGGGCGTGCCGGGTGTTGACGTGCAGCGCCGACAGGCGCTGATGCTTGGCCATGCCCAGCGACTCACACAGCGCCTGTTCGATCTGGCGCAGCTGTAGGTCACGGGGGCGTTCGCCGGCCGGGAACGACACCACCAGATGCACCGTCTTGTGGGTGGCGCGGGTGTTGCGCGCCTGGGTGTTGCGGATTTCCAGCATGGCCATGCGCGGATCGTCGGTGGCGCAATTGCTGACGCGCGACCACGCCACCTTCTCGCCGGCATGGCGGCTGTCCAGCACGTAATGGCCCAGCCGCTCGGCCGCGCTGATGTGTTCGTCGGCCTTGGACTCGGTGATGTAGCGGCCCAGTCGGACGAAGTCGCCCTCGGTACGGGCGGGAACGATCTTGGCGATCATCCCAGCCGCTCCAGCTGGGCGGACAGGCGGTCGCGCAATTGGCCGATCTGCGCGATCAACGCCGGAATTCGGGGATCGCGGTCGAAGTGCAGAATGGCCTCCAGCAGCCGGCGAGTCTGCCCCAGCTCGCCATGCAGCCGGGCCAGGGCCTCCACCGCGTCGCGGTCGTAGACGCTGCGCAGGGGGTGATTGAGGCCGGCGATGCGCAGATAGGTCGCCACCGACAGCCCCGCAGCCGCCGCCCGCGCCTCGATGGCGGCGCGCTCGTCGGGCGACACGCCCACCTTCAGCCGGCTATCCGGACCACGCACAGACTTGCCCGTCTCTTTGGCGGTCATGCTCTTGCTCCCTTGTGCAAGCGTCGAGCCGAAGGCGATGTTTGCGGGGCCTGGTCGTGGGCCCACGACCAATAACTTGTCTCCGAACAAAATTGTCGAATAGCGCGTAACTGTGTGCAATGGCGCGCATGTATGAAGAACTGTGAGCATTTGCGCGGAACGCCGTTCTTCTCGGATTATTGGCGCTGTTTTATGACCAATGGTGCCGTTTGCTGACGACTACACCGGCGTTTGTGGGTATGGCGACTGGGGACACCCCGCATCGCGCCCCGGCGATCAATGATCGTTGATCGGCGGCGTGATGGCGGCGCCTCTGATCAACGATCATTGTATTTTTTGCCCGCATCATGCAGGATGATCAACGAACGCTGATCAGGAAGCCCTGTAGCCGTCACACGGTAAACGATCGTTGATCATGACCAAGCCCCGCACCGGACTGATCCTCTTCAAGGGCAGGCAAGCAGGCCGCCTTACCGAGACCGCCACCGGCGGTTCGGTCTTCGTCTATGACGACGGCTTCGAGGAGGATATCGCCTGCACGCTGCCGACGGCGCAGCGGGAACATGCATGGCCGGTCGGCCTGCCCCCCTTCTTCCAGCACCTGGGGCCAGAGGGCTGGTTGCGCGCCCGCCAGGCCCGCACCGGCGAGATTGCCGACCAGGACGATCTGGGCCTGCTGCTGCGCTACGGCCAGGATTGCATCGGCGCGGTGTCGGTGGAAGACCTGGCGCCGCCGGCCGCTCCCGACGGCCGCGCGCTCGATGCGCTGACCCAAGCCGCGGTCGAGGCCAAGCGCACCATCTCGGGCGTACAGCCCAAATTGCTGGCCCGGCGCGAGGGCGACCGGCTGGTGCATGCCGGCGTCACCGGGCCGGCGCCGCTGATCGCCAAGTTTCCCACCGACGATCTGCCGTCGCTGGTGCCCAACGAATATCTAAGTATGGAGGCGGCCCGGCTGCTGCTGGGCAAGGACGAGGTGGCGCCGACTGAGAGGGGCCAGATCGACGGGCTCGACCTGCCGGCGCTGATCATCGAGCGGTTCGACCGCACGCCCACCGGCGACAAGCTGCGGCTGGAGGACTTCGCCCAGATCCTCGCCAAGCCGCGCGGCCTCGATTTCTCGGGCAAGTATGATGCGGGGTTCGAGGATATCGGCGCCGCGCTGCAACGGCACAGCGCCCGCCCGATCATCGACCTGGCGCGCTTCTTCGAGCGCGTGGTCGCCTTCGCCCTGCTGGGCAATTGCGACTGCCACCTGAAGAATTTCTCGCTGCTGGAAACCGCCGACGGCCTGCGCCTGTCGCCGGCCTACGACGTGGTGAACACCTACATCTATGGCCGCCAGGGCTATTCCACCCATTTCGGCCTGCGCGTCGACGGCCACGCCATCCAGTGGGATCAGGTGGGCCGCGATGTGCTGACCGCGCTGGGGCGGCGCCTGGGCCTGCAGGACAGCGCCGTCAAGCGAACCTTCCTGCGTCTTGCCGGGCGGAAGGATGCCCTGCTGGCACGGCTACGCCCCAATGTTCCGGTGGAACCGGACGATTGGCGCGAGCTGTACCGGGCGACGGTGGTCGAAGCCTGCGGGAGGATCCTGCCATGACGGTCAATTGGTCCGCCTTGGTGGCCGAAGCCATCCGCCGCCGCAAGGCCGAACATCTGAGCCAGCGCGACCTGGCGGCGCTGGCCGGCGTCAGCCTGCCCACCGTGGTGAAATTCGAAAAGGGCAGCGGCGAAATCATCGTCGCCAAGGCACTGGCGATCCTGCGGGTGCTGGGATTGGAAGATCGGGCCTGACCCCTTCCCCATCGGACGTACTCACTTCCGGCGGGCGCCATCACAATCAGCCCGGCACGGGTGGCACTTCCTACCCCCACTGCTCCGCGCCAGTTGTCCGCTGACATATTTGTTGGACGGGTTCCGCCGTCGGATACTGGCCTCCAGCCTGTTGATTCCCAACAAAGAGGGCTGGCGATGGAGCCTCGTTGTCTTTCCGCAAAAGATGCCGCCGCCTATTGCGGCGTTCCGGTGACCGCGCTGCAACGACACGGACCAAGGCCGTTGTTGATTGGCAAGCACAGGGTCTACGACGTCACCTTGCTGAATGAATGGATTGATCAGCTTTCCGGCCGAACCGGTTCGCCATCATCCGTCAACGTCGAGGAGGCACGCCTGCTCGCGTTGATCAAGAATGGCTAAGGTCAATCTCCCCTACGTGCAGCTATTCAAGACCCGACACGGCAAATGGATCGCCTATTACCGCCGGGACGGCCATCAATTCCGCATTCAGGGTGAAATCGGATCGGCAGGATTCCTGGCCGCTTATACGCGTATCCACCAGGGCTGGTCACGCGAGCCGGTGAACCCGGCCCGCAACGTGATCAACGAGCAGGGCACCTTCGACGCCCTGGTCAAAGCCTATTACGCGGGCGCTAATTACCACCAGTGCGAAGCATCGACCAAAGACGAATACCGCCGGCACATCGAGGCCATGCGGGAGAAGTTCGGCCCCTTCGCCTTGTCGGCAATCACCAAGCGCGTGGTCATCACTTACCGTGACGGCTTTCTCGATCAGCCGGTCACGGGCAACAATCGCTTGCGCATGCTCAAGCGCCTCTTCGAGTGGGGCCGCAAGAACGACGTTCCAGGCGTCGGCGATAATCCATGTGCCGACGTGGATTTCCTCAAGGTGAAGTCGGACGGTTGGAAGCCCTGGCCGGTCGCCGCGCTGGAACGCTTCGCCCGCGACAGCAAAGGCGCCCCTCGGGTGGCGTTCTTCCTCGCCCTCTATTCCGGCCAGCGCCGCGCCGACGTTCTGACCATGCGCTGGGATTCCATCGTCGATGGCGGCATCACCCTCAAGCAGGCCAAGACCGGCGCCGAGCTGTGGATTCCCATTCACCCCATCCTGGCCGACGAGTTGGAGCAGGTGCGGCGCGAGCAGACCCTGCGCGCCGAGGCACGAGCGGCGCGAAACCTGCAGGCGGCCCATGGCATGACCATCGTCCAGCGCGAAAACGGCGCCCCGTATACCGAGGACGGCTTCGGCACGGTATGGAACCGGGAACAACATCGGGTCGGATGTGCCGGCCTGCCCTTCCATGGTCTGCGCAAGAACGCCACCGTCGCCATGTTCGAGGCCGGCTGTACCCCGCAGCAGGTTCAGGCCATCACCGGCCACGAAACCCTCGAAATGGTGCAGCACTATGGCAAGGGCGCGCGCCAGAAATTACTCGCCAAAGAGGCGATGAAGCGGTTGACCGGGGAATCCGACGACGGAACCCATGAGGAACGCTGAATCGCTAACAGTGTCAAACCCCTCCCCAAGGTTTGACACTGTTACCATCATGTTCTCATTAGAGAATCGCCACATAGGGCGGAAAGCTTGGTCGGGGCGAGAGGATTCGAACCTCCGGCATCCAGCTCCCAAAGCTGGCGCTCTACCAGGCTGAGCTACACCCCGAGAGGGGTCGTTTCTAAGGGGTTTTTCCGGCCGGCGCAAGAGGGCCGGGAGGATAGGTGCACCGCAATAATCATACGGGCGTTGTGGATTTAGCAGTTGCGTATCATTCGTAATTTCACGAATGTGTGAGGGCCGCCGCATCGAACCCGAAGGGATTGTCGTGAACCATTCGTTGACGTTGCATGCTGGGGAGACCTACCCGTTAGGGCGATTGGCCAAGGGCGCCCGCGCCGAGATCGCCGCCCTGGACGAAAGCGGCATTCACACCACCTTGCCGGCGGGCGAGTTGGAGCGCCGGTTGATCGAGATGGGGTTCGTCGAGGGCGCCTGGGTGGAAATCCTGCATGAAGGCTTTCCCAAGCGCGACCCCATCGCCGTCAAGGTCAACGACCACACCGTGGCGCTGCGCCGGGCCGAGGCCGACGCCATCCTGGTCAAGTGCCTGAGCGACAAGGCGGAATAATGGCCGACGACAGCACGCCGCCGCGCCTTGCCCTAGTCGGCAATCCCAACGCGGGCAAGACCGCGCTGTTCAACGCCCTGACCGGCAGCCGCCACAAGGTGGCCAATTATGCCGGCGTCACCGTGGAAAAGAAGGAAGGCAGCTTCCTCAGCCCGGCCGGCACCCGCGTCAAGGTGATCGACCTGCCCGGCACCTATTCCCTGCGCGCCCGCTCGCCCGACGAAGCGGTGACCCGCGACGTCGTGCTGGGCCGCATGGACGGCGAGGACATCCCCGACGCCATCGTCTTCGTCGCCGACGCCACCAATCTGCGCCTGAACCTGCGGCTGGCGCTGGAGCTGAAGCAACTGGGCCGCCCGGTCATCCTGGCGCTCAACATGATGGACGCCGCCGAAAAGCAGGGGCTGGGCGTCGACGCCGGCGAACTGTCGGCCGAACTGGGCATGCCGGTGGTCCCAACGGTCGCCATCCGCAAGGGCGGCATCCAGGCCCTGCTGGACCAGATCGACCGCACCATCGGCGTGGCGCAAAGCGAAGGCTGGGCCTCCAGCCGGACCGAATGCGGCTGGAGCGAGCCGTCGTCGCGCCAGCTTCGCGATTTCACCCGCGAGGTCGAGCGCGTGCTGTCCCGCGCCGTCCACACCCCCGCCCGCCCGCATGCGGCGACGCGGCGGCTGGATCAGGTGCTGCTGCATCCCTTCGCCGGCCTGATGATCCTGTTCGCCGTGCTGTTCCTGATGTTCCAGGGCGTGTTCAGTTGGGCGCAATGGCCCATGGAAATGATCGATGCCGGCCTGGCCGCCATCACCGGCTGGATCGGCGCCACCATGGCCGACGGCCCGTTGCGCAGCCTGATCACCGACGGCGCCATCGCCGGTGTCGGCAGCGTCATCATCTTCCTGCCGCAGATCCTGGTGCTGTTCCTGTTCATCCAATTGCTGGAAGATTCCGGCTATATGGCGCGCGCCGCCTTCCTGCTGGACAAGCTGATGGGCGGCGTCGGCCTGCACGGCCGCGCCTTCATCCCGTTGCTGTCCAGCTTCGCCTGCGCCGTTCCCGGCATCATGGCGGCCCGCACCATCGAGAACCGCACCGACCGCATCGCCACCATCATGATCGCGCCGCTGATGACCTGCTCGGCGCGGCTGCCGGTCTATACCCTGATCATCGCCGCCTTCGTGCCCGACCGCATGCTGCTGGGCGGCTGGGTCGGCCTGCGCGGGCTGGTGATGTTCGCGCTGTACGCCGCCGGCATCCTGTCGGGACTGCTGGTCGCCTTCACCATGAAGCGCACCGTGCTGAAGGGCGCCCGCGAGCCGCTGCTGATGCAGTTGCCGGCCTATCGCCTGCCCCATCCGCGCAACGTGGCGCTGGGCCTGTACGACCGGGGCAAGGCGTTTCTGCTGCGCGCCGGCACCACCATCTTCGCCCTGATGGTGGTGGTCTGGTTCCTTGCCAGCTTCCCCGCCCCGCCCGACGGCGCCACCGAGCCGGCCATCCGTTATTCCATCGCCGGCGCCATTGGCCATGCGCTGGAACCGCTGCTGGCGCCCATCGGCTTCAACTGGCAGATCGCCCTGGCACTGGTGCCGGGCATGGCGGCACGCGAGGTGGCGGTGGGCGTGCTGGGCACCATCTACGCCCTGTCGGAAACCGGCGACGCCCTGCGCGGCACCCTGGCCACCGCCCTGGCCCACTCCTGGAGCCTGCCGACCGCGCTGTCGCTGCTGGCGTGGTACGTGTTCGCGCCGCAATGCATGGCGACGCTGGGCGTGGTGCGGCGTGAGCTGAACTCGCGGTTCTGGCCCGCGGTGATGTTCGTGTTCCTCACCACCCTGGCCTATGGCGGTGCTTTCGCCACCTATCGCATTTCGGGCTGGCTGTTGGGGGGATGACCATGCAGGAAGCCATTGTCGCCGTGGTGGTCGCGCTTGCCGCCGCCGTGCTGGCCGTCAAGCTGTGGCGCGCGATCCGGCGCCGGTGCCGGCCGCAGGACAAGACCGGCTGCGATAAATGCTGCAAGTGCGGCTGACCTCCCAATTGCGCGGGTGACACCCGCGCCCGGCGTGTCCATGTCAGTTCGGATGCGGCGCAATCGCCGTCACCGCCCGAATTGCGGAGGCCTGACATGGTGCACCTGGGACTCACCGCCTTGATGCTGACCGCCTCGGCCCTGCAGCCGGCGGAACTGGTCTGTGCCGAGCGCAATGCGCTGCTGACGTCGCTGTCGCGGGAATACAAGGAAGCGCCCAAGGAACTGGGCCTGGCCAACAATGGCAACGTGGTCGAATTGCTGACCACGCGCGACGGCAAGACCTGGACCATGCTGATGACGCGGCCGGACGGAACCGCCTGCGTCATTGCCGCCGGCGAGGCCTGGGACAAGATCCCGGCCCAGATGGCGGCCACCGGCGAGCCGATGTAGCGGGCGGTTACTTTTGGCCGGCGAACAGCGGGTGGATGACGCGGTCGCCGGCGGCTAGGCCCAGACGCTGGGCGGTGCCGCCGTTGAGTTCCAGGACGCCGCGCACCGGCTGGGGCGAACTGATGATGTCGAGCGACCCCGGCACCGCGCGTTCCTTGATCCCGACCACGCGGCCGTCGGCGGCGATGAACAGCATGTCCAGCGGGATCAGCGTGTTCCGCATCCACATGGTCACCGGCTTGTCCTCGCCGAAATCGAACAGCATGCCGGCATCGGCCGCCAGCGTGCGGCGGAACATCAGACCCTGGGTCAGTTGATCCTGTGTGGTCGCCAACTCGATCGTAAAGACGTGGCGCTTGCCTGCGGGCGTCACCACTTCGGCCTGCGAACGGGGAAAGGTCACCAGCGACTGCGCCGTCGCCTGGACCGCCAGCGACACCGTCAGCGCCGCCGCTGCCGCGACCGCCATCATCCGCCGTCTCGTCCACGCCATGAATGCCCCCTTCCCTGCTGTGCTCGCCATGGTGCCTTGCGACGACCGGCTGGGCAACCTGGAGTTTGCCCGACAAAAGCAGACAATTTTATGCAGATAAGACCTAAATATGTCACCAAGTCAAACAACACAAACCAAAGCAATACATAGCCACATTTCCTATTTTCAAGGCATATGGAATTGGCTATCTTGGCCTTGTCGGAAATATCGAGTACCAGCTCCATCCGACAACTAATCTGCCGGGGGGCCTTCCCGCCCATCCCCACCCCCCCGCAGGGAAACGCCGCATCCTATGGACGCGGCGTTTCCGTTATCTGGGGTATGAAGACGCGGCGGACAGACCGCTCGGGTCACAGGAAACAGGCGATACCGGCACGACGGCGGCGCAGTTCCTCGGCGGTTTCCACCTTCACCGGCGGCTCGGCCGTGGTCTTGGCGGAATTGCTGTCCGAGGAAGCGCAAGACGTCTGCTGGGTAATCTTGGTCGCCATGATGATCTCTGTCGCGCCGTTGTTGAAGGACGATCCGGAGCGGCGCTCCCTGGGTCGAAAGCAACACTGCCCCGGAATCGTGGCGACATTAGAGAGTATCGTGTGGCGGAATCGTGGCGGTTTAAGAGTGTTCCGGTCAACCGGAACACTCTTAAACCTAATGATGGCCCTCGCCGGGCGGGCGCCTCCGCGCCCTTGGCCGCGCCCGCAATGGGCGCTGGAACGTCGCACCTCGGATGAAAGGCGCGACGTTCTATAGATACCGCAGCCACAGATAGACGTTGGCGATGGCGATCGAGACCAGCATCAGGCCGAACGCCACCTTGAGGAACGGCACGAAGCGGATCGGATGCCCCGCCCGTTCCGCCAGTCCGGCCACCGTCAGATTGGCGGAAGCGCCGACCAGCGTGCCGTTGCCGCCCAGGCAGGCACCCAGGCTGAGCGCCCACCACAGGGGCTTCAGCCCCTCGGAACCGCCCATGGCCGGCGCCATGCTTTTGACCAGCGGGATCATGGTGGCGACGAAGGGAATGTTGTCTACCACCGCCGACAGGATGGCCGAGGCCCACAGGATCAACACCGCCGTCACCGCCTTGTCGCCGCCGGTCAGCGCCACCAGATGCTCGGCCAGCCAGTTCAGCACGCCGGCCACGTCGACGCCATGCACCACCACGAACAGGCCGATGAAGAAGAAAATGGTGATCCATTCCACTTCGCCGAAGATGTGGTGAACCTCGTGCGACTGGCTTTCGGCGTCACGGCCCAGGCAGTACAGCAGCATCAGCAACGCCGCCCCCATCAGGGCGATGGTGCCGGGTTCCAGGCCGATGGGATGGGCGAAGATGAAGCTGACGATCACCAGCGCCAGCACCGCCAGGGATTGCCGCAGCAGCTTGACGTCGGTGATAGCCTCGGCCACCGACATGGCCATGACGCGGGCGCGCGCCTCGGGTGTCGCGTATTGGCGGCGACCATAGACCAGATGGAAGATCAGGATGGTGACCGCCTGGATCAGCACGATGACCGGCGTCAGGTTGAAGACGAAATCGTTGAAGGTCAGCCCGGTCGCCGACCCGATCAGGATGTTGGGCGGATCGCCGATCAGGGTGGCGGTGCCGCCGATGTTCGAGGCGAAGATCATGGCGATCAGAAAGGGCCACGGTTTGACCTTCAGTTCCTCGGTGATGACCAGCGTCACCGGCACCACCAGCAGCACGGTGGTGACGTTGTCGAGGAAGGCCGAGAACGTCGCCGTCACCACCTGCAGCATGATCAGGATGCCGGCGGGATTGCCCTTGACCAGCTTGGTCGCCCACACCGCCACCGCCTGGAACACGCCCGAGCGGCGGGTGATCGCCACCAGGATCATCATGCCGACCAGCAGCGCGATGGTGTTGAAGTCGATGCCGTGGATGGCCGCTTCCTGGTTCAGCACGCCGGCCAGGATCATGGCGCCGGCGCCCAGCAGGGCGACCACGGCACGGTTGATCTTTTCGCTGATGATGACGGCATAGGTCGCCGCCAGGATCGCCGTCGCCACCGCCATGGGGGCGAGGCCGAAAATCACCGAGTTATGCATGTCAGCAGCCCTCGGCCAGCGGTGCCAGCAGTGCTGCGGCGGTGACGATCCCGGTCAGCCGGCCGGCATCGTCGGCAACGATCAGCAAAGGTTCGCCGCGATGCAGGCGCAGCAGCGCCTCGTCCAGCGAGGTGTCGGCGTGGATGGGATCGACCGCGCCGGCATGGGCGGCCACCTTGGACTGCCCTGCGTCCGCCAGCCGCTCTTGCAGCGCGCGCGGGGTCTCCGACACGAATCCCAGGTCGAAAGTATCGCCCGCCAGCCGCGCCCCCATGGGCAGCAGCAGCGTCGCCAGTTCGCGCGGACCGAAGATTCCGGTGACGCGGCGGTTGTCGTCCACGACCGGCAGGGGAGCGAAGGCATTGGCGGCGAGCAGGCGGACGGCTTGGGCAACCGGCTCGTCCGCACCAATAACGGCGCCGGGCTGGCTGATAAACGGGGCGCAGGTCATGGAAAATCGCTCATCCCGTGAGAAGGAAGCCGATTTTGCCTCTGCCCCGTGCCGAAAGGCAAGGTGCGGCTATCCGAACGTCAGGCCAGGGCGGGCTTTTGCGTTCTGGCGACGATGGAATAGCCGACCAGGGCCGACACCAGCGACCCCGCCAGCACACCCAGCCGGGTCGCCGCCATATCGCCATCGCCGAAGGCAAGGCCGGCGATGAACAGGCTCATGGTGAAACCGATGCCGGTCAGCACGCAGGTGCCGTAAAGCTGGCCCCAGCCGGCGCCGTCGGGACGCGGCGCCCACCCGATCCGGATCACCGCCCACACGGTGGCGAACACGCCGACCTGCTTGCCGATGAACAGGCCCAACGCCACCCCCAGGAACACCGGGTCGGACAAAGCGCCCACACCGATGCCGGCAAAGGACAGGCCGGAATTCGCCAGGGCGAAGATCGGCAGGATCAGGAAGGCGACCCAGGGGTGCAGCGCATGTTCCAGCCGGCGCAGCGGCGCCTGTTCCGGATCATCGCCGCCGCGCAACGGAATGAACAGGCCGACCAGGACACCGGCGACGGTGGCGTGCACCCCGGATTCCAGCATGCACACCCACAGCACCAGCCCGACCAGCAGATAGGGCGTCAACGCCCGCACACCCAGCCGGTTGAGCAGCGCCAGCACCGCCACCGCAGCGGCGGCGCCGGCCAGGAACAGGGCCGACAGGGTACCGCTGTAGAACAGGGCGATGATGACGATGGCGCCCAGGTCGTCGATGATCGCCAGCGCCGCCAGGAACACCCGCAGCGACGACGGCACCTTGTTGCCCAGCAGCGACAGCACGCCCAGCGAAAAGGCGATGTCGGTGGCCGACGGAATGGCCCAGCCGCGCGCCGACGGCTCGCCAGCGTTGAAAGCCAAATAGATCAGGGCCGGCACCGCCATGCCGCCCAGCGCGCCCACCGCCGGCAGCAGCACCTGGCCCAACTGCGACAGTTCGCCCTCCAGCATCTCGCGCTTGATCTCCAGCGCCACCAGCAGGAAGAACACCACCATCAGGCCGTCGTTGATCCAGTGCAGCACCGACTTGTCCAGGGTCAGCAGCCCCAGCGGCAGCGCCACATGCCGGTTCAGCGCCGCGTCGTACCAGCCGCCCAGCGGCGAATTCACCACCGCCAGCGCCACCACCATCATGACGACCAGCAGAATGCCGCTGGCGGATTCGGTGGCAAGAAAGGCGCGCATGGCGCCCGCCAGCCCGCGTGTCGGCGGGGTGTCGTCGTCCTGATGCTGCGCCGTCGCCATTCCACATCCCCCGCTTCGAAATCGGCCCCGAAGATAGGTGGTTGCACGGCGGGTGCAATACGGGAGGGTATCTAGGGATTTATACGGATGCGGTTTCTTCCAGCCGCAACGCCATGCGCACCAGATCCGACAGGCTGGCGGCGCCCATCTTTTCCATCACCCGGCTGCGATGGATTTCCACCGTACGCGCCGAGATGTTCAGTTCCACCGCCACCGCCTTGTTGGGCAGGCCCTGCACCACCAGATCCATCACCTCGCGCTCGCGCGGGGTCAGGCCGGCGGCGCGGGCGATGACGTCGTCCAACTGGCGCCGCTCGCGAAAGGCGCGGGCGCCGCTGTCCAACGCGCGACCGACGGCAGAGAGCAGCACGTCCTCGTCGAACGGCTTTTCGATGAAGTCGGCGGCGCCGGCCTTGAGCGCCTGCACCGCCATGGCGACGTCGGCGTGACCGGTGATGATGATGACCGGCAGGTCGATACGCTGTTCGTGCAGGACGCGCTGGACGTCCAGGCCGCTCAGTCCCGGCATGCGCACGTCGGCGACCACGCAGCCCGGCCCGACTTCGCCCGGCGGGATGGGATCGAGGTCGCGCAGGAACTGGGCGCCGTCCGCGTGGGCGCGGGCGGTATGGCCCGCCGCCTCCAGCAACAGCACCAGGGCATCGCGGATGGCGCCGTCATCGTCGATTACATGGACCACCGGCTGCGCGTTCATTCTTCTCCCTCATGGCTGCCGGGCGCCGGCAGCACGAAGCGGAACGCCGCGCCGGCCGGGCCGTTGCTGTCCAGCCAAAGCCGCCCGCCATGGGCCTCGACGAAGCTGCGGCAGATGGTCAGCCCCAACCCCATGCCGGCCGCTTTCGAGGTGTTGAACGGTTTGAACAACTGACTCGCCACCTCTTCGCTGACGCCTGGGCCGGTATCGGCCACCTGCACGGCGACGGCATCGCCCGCCAACTCGGCCGAAATGACGATCTCGCCGCCGCCGGGCATGGCGTCCATGCCGTTGCGCACCAGGTTCAGCAGCACCTGATTCAACTGGACGCGGTCAACATGGACGGCTGGCAGCGTCTTGTCCACCACGGCAAGCAGGCGAATGCCGCGCCGCGCGCATTCCGGCCCCGCCATGGCCAGCGCGTCGGCCGCCAGATCCGCCACCGCCACCCGTTCGCGCACGCGGCGCTCGCTGCCGATGAATTCGCGCAGCGAGCGGATGATGTCGCCGGCACGCTGGCTTTCCGCCACGGCGCGGTCCATGGCGCCGCGCGCCTTGGCCGGATCGGGCGGATCGGCGGCCAGCAGGCGCTGCGCCCCACGGGTAAAGGCGATGGCCGCCAGCAGCGGCTGGTTCAGTTCATGGGCCAGCGCCGCCGCCATCTCGCCGGCGGTGGACAGCCGGGCGATGTGCGCCAATTCGTCCTGGCGGGCGTGCAACTCGGCCTGGATGCGGCTGCGCTCGGTGATGGCGGCGCCCAGCACCAGCGTCACCATGGCCAACGCCAGCATGAGGAACTGAAAGGTGGTGACCACGTCGGCATCCTGCGCACGGAACGCCAGGATCAGCCCGATCTGCGCCGCAAGGTTGGCCCACGCCGCACCGGTCAGGCCGAAGCGGGTGGCGGCCCAGATCAGTGGCGGGAACAGCAGATAGAAGAACTGGTAATTGCCCGAACCGCCCAGGCCGAACACCAGCCACAGCGCCGCCGCCAAGGCCAGCCCCTGCGCCACCGCCTGCACCAGCACCGCCGGGCGCAGCCGCGACGGCAGGCGGAACAGCAGGATGGCCGGCGTCAGCACGGCGATGCCGATCATGTCGCCGATCCAATAGCGCGCAAGCGCGGCGGGCAGCAGTTCCGCCGGCACCAGTCCGGCGACGAAGTGGATTCCCACATACCCCACGCCGGCCAGCGCCGCCCCCACCACCGCCGCCGCCAGCAGCACCAGCACGTCGCGCAGGCCGGTCAGCGCGGGATTCAGCCCCCCCGGCAGGCGCACGACCCAGGCGATGGCGGCATAGACCACCACCACGGCGGCATCGGCGCCCGACGCCGCCCACCCCGGCGATGGCATGCCGCGCACGACCATGTCGGCCACGCCGGCGGCGAAGAACATCAGCGGCGCCCAGCGCGGCCCCCACAGCAGCAACAGCGCCAGCCCCAAGCCCGGCGGCGGATTCCACGGCGTGATGTTGAGCGCGTTGATGGAATGAATGAAGCTGACCTGGTCGAGTGCCACATAGGCCAGCACGAAGACGACGGCCAGCGCCGCCCTCCGGCCGGGCGGCAGGCTCACCGTTCCCCCTTGTAGTTGGAGAGCAATTGCGCCAGTTCCACTGCCGTCTTCACCCCCATCTTCTCGAAGACATGGGCGCGGTGGACCTCGACCGTGCGCATGGTGATGCCCAACTCGTCGGCGATCACCTTGTTGAGCTTGCCGGCCAGCACCAAGTCCATCACCTGACGCTCGCGCATGGTCAACTGGGCCAGCCGCGCCGCCATGGTGGCGGTATCGGCCTCGTCGGCGCGGCGTTGGGCATCCCATTCCAGCGCCTCGATGACGCGGTCGACCAGTTCGTTGTCGTTGAACGGCTTCTCGACGAAGTCGCGGGCGCCCCGCTTCAGCGCCCCCACCGCCATGGGCACGTCGCCGTGGCCGGTCAGGAAGATCACCGGAATGCGCGATTGCACGTGGCGCAGGCGGTCGAACAGGTCCAACCCGCTCATGCCGCTCATGCGGATGTCCAGCAACAGGCACCCTGCCATGGCCGGCGTCCAGTGGGTCAGGAATTGCTCGGCCGAGACGAAGACCTCGGCCTCGACGCCGCGCGATTGCAGCAACCACGCCAGCGCATCGCGAATGGCTTCGTCGTCGTCGACGATGAACACCTTGCCGTATTTCATGACACCCTCGTCGGCAGGGAAAAGCGGAATACGGCGCCACCGCCGTCATTGGGTTCGAACCACAGGCGGCCGTGGTGGCTTTCGATGATCGAACGGCAGATATTCAGGCCCATGCCCATGCCCTCGGCCTTGGTGGTGTAGAACGGCTGGAACAGGTTGGCCGCCACGTCGTCGGCGATGCCGGGGCCGTTGTCGGCAACGGACACCACCGCTTGGCCGTCCTCGACCACCACGCCGATGGACAGGCGGCGACGCTCGGGCGTGGTCTGCGCCATGGCCTCGATACCGTTGCGGGCGAGATTGAGCAACACCTGCTCCATCAGGATGCGGTCGGCGATGACCTGCGGCTGTCCCGGCGCGACGTCGACCGCCAGCGTCACGCCGCGGCCTTTCGCATCGAACTCGATGAAGCCCACCGTCTCCTCCACCACCGCATTGAGGTCGCAGCCTTGCAGTTGCGGCTCGGACTTGCGCACGAAATCGTGGACGCGGCGGATGATGTGGCCGGCGCGCTGGGCCTGGACGCCCAGCTTGGACAGTGCCACGCGCAGTTCCTCGCCGTCGAACTGGCCCGAGGCCAGGCGGTTGAGGCAACCGGTGTTGTAGCTGGCGATAGCCGAAAGCGGCTGGTTCAGTTCGTGCGCCAGCGTCGAGGCCATCTCACCCATGGTAATCAGGCGGCCGGTGCGCTGCAGTTTCTCCAACTGACGGCGCTCCATCTCCTCGGCGCGCTTGCGTTCGGTGACGTCCAGCACCGAGGCCATCCAGCCCGACTGGCGACCGTCGGCGTCGATCAACGGCGCCTCGTAGATCAGCGCCCAGAACTGTTCGCCGTTGCTGCGCTGAAACTGAATCTCGAAGCCGTCGGGCGGGGCGTCGCCGGCCATGACCCGGCGATGCCACGTCATGGTTTCCTCCATGGCGTCGGGCGACCAATAGGGCATGGGCGGCACGCAGCCCACCAATTCGTGCGCGGTCCAGCCGACCATGCGGCAGAAAGCCGGGTTCACATAGGTGATGCGCCCGTCCATGTCGCGGGCGCGCATGCCCACGGTCAGCGAGTCCTCCATGGCCTTGCGGAAGGCATGCTCGGCCCGCAGCGCCTGTTCCGCCGCCAGCCGGCGCCGCACATGGCGACGCAGCGCCCACAGCGACGACACCGCCAGAATGGTCAGGCCGACGATGGCCGCCGCCAACAGGTTGCGCGCCAGGTTGCTTTCTTCGGCATAGACGGTGGCGACCACCGCCACCCCCTGCCCCGGCGGCTCCAGCCGCACTTCGTGACTGGGTCCGGGTTCAGCCAACTTCACATTGGTCTTGGCACCCAGGGTGACGCCGTTGCCGTCGACGATCTCGATCCGATACTTCTCGGCCACCCACCACGGCACCTGGCGGGCCAGCAGCGAATCGACGCTGACCACCCCCACCAGCATGCCGACGAAACGATGATCGCGATAGATCGGCGCGTGGGCCTCGAACACCTGGCCGCGCCCAGTCACGGCGAACGGCGCCGACCACGCCACCCGGCCGATGGATCTTGCCAGGATGAACGCCGGCCACCACGCCGCCGTTTCCACTGCCCGGCCGCCGTCATCGCCCGCCAGCGGCGGCACCGCCGCCGCCAACCCACCATCGGCGTCGCGCAGCAGAATGCGGTCGAACTCGGCGCTGGTGGCGACCAGCGCTCCGGCCTGAACGTCGAAGGTTTCCGTCGGCATCTCGCCGCGCCCCATCTCGGCGGCCAATTGGGCCAGCTTTTCCTCGCCGCTGGTCAGGTGGAAGTGCAGGTTCTGTTCGACCCACAGGATGTCCTTGATCAGGCCAAGACGGGCGTCCTCCACCTCGTTGCGGTGAAGCAGCCACAACAGAACGCCCAGCAAAACCACCGCCAGCACCATGGCGACAACCGGCATGACCTGCAGTGGCGAGCGAGCGTGTAGTCCCGTTTGTCCCGGCAT
The DNA here is from genome assembly GCA_050259735.1 of Bacteroidota bacterium. Lineage (GTDB taxonomy): Bacteria > Pseudomonadota > Alphaproteobacteria > Rhodospirillales > Magnetospirillaceae > Magnetospirillum. The sequence goes on along the minus strand of JBLNBE010000055.1, from coordinate 215,505 downwards.
TTCTATCTCGGATAGACCCTCTGTAGGTCTCGACGCAGGCGAAAGGATGGCGGTATGCCTTGCCTGTTACCTGCTTGTTCGGAAATCCACAATAGCCGAGTTGTCGAAACTTTCGAACAATTGGTCACATAAAGGCTTGCCTAATCTTTTCGGGAGGAAGAGACCAATGAAATTCCATACCCTCGTCGGCTGCGTGTTGGCTGGCATGTTGGCCGCCGGCTCCGCCATGGCCCAGTCGGCCCAGCCCATCGTCATCAAGTTCAGCCACGTCGTCGCCGCCGACACCCCCAAGGGTAAGGCTGCCGAAATGTTCAAGAAGCTGGCGGAGGAGCGCACCAAGGGCCGCGTCAAGGTCGAGGTCTATCCCAACAGCCAGCTCTACAAGGACAAGGAAGAGCTTGAGGCGCTGCAGTTGGGCGCCGTCCAGATGCTGGCCCCGTCGCTTGCCAAGTTCGGCCCGCTGGGCGTCAAGGAATTCGAAGTCTTCGACCTGCCCTACATCTTCCCGAGCAAGGAAGTGCTGCGCGCCGTCACCGACGGCCCCATCGGCCTGTCGCTGCTGAAGAAGCTGGAGAACAAGGGCATCATCGGCCTGGGCTATTGGGATAACGGCTTCAAAATCCTGTCGGCCAACAAGCCGCTGAAGTCGCCGGCCGACGTCAAGGGCCTGAAGATGCGCATCCAGTCGTCCAAGGTGCTGGACGCCGAAATGCGCGCGCTCGGCGCCCTGCCGCAGGTCATGGCGTTCTCGGAAGTCTATCAGGCGCTGCAGACCGGCGTCGTCGACGGCACCGAAAACCCGCCGTCGAACATGTACACCCAGAAGATGCACGAAGTGCAGAAGAACGCCACCGTCACCAACCATGGCTATCTCGGCTATGCGGTGATCGTGAACAAGAAGTTCTGGGAAGGCCTGCCGGCCGACATCCGCGCCACCCTGGAAGGCGCCATGAACGAGTCGACCCGCTTCGCCAACGCCATCGCCCAGACCGAAAACGACGACGCGCTGGCCGCCATGAAGGCGTCGGGCAAGACCGAGTTCTATCAGCCGACCAAGGAAGAGACCGAGGTGTGGCGCAAGGCCCTGCTGCCGGTCCACAAGGACATGGAAGGCCGCGTCGGCGCCGACCTGATCAAGTCGATCTACAAGGAATCGGAAAAGTTCGGTTTCAAGAACTGATCTAGCACCTGCGGGGGGCGGTGCGCCGCCCCCCACTTTCTGCGCATGCGGAGCCGCCATGCTTAAAGTTCTCGATCACCTCGAGGAAACGCTGATCGCGTTCCTCATGGCCGCTGCGACGGTCATCATCTTCGTCGCCGTGATGCAGCGCTACGCCGCCGGCGTACCGTTCCTGTACGACTATGTCGGCCACCTCAACTTCTCCTGGGCGCAGGAGCTGTGCATCATCATGTTCGTGTGGATGGCCAAGTTCGGTGCCGCCTATGGCGTGCGCACCGGCATCCATGTGGGCGTGGATGTGCTGATCAACCGCCTTAACGACCGCATGCGCGGCAAGTTCATCGTCTTCGGCCTGCTGGCCGGCGCCCTGTTCACCGGCACCGTCGCCTCGCTGGGCGCGGATTTCGTGTGGGAGAACGGGTTCCACTATTTCTCGTTCAACGCGCTGGGCATTGCCGGCGACGACCTGTTCGAAGGCCCCATCACCGCCGATTTGGAATGGCCGACCTGGCTGGTCTATTCCGCCATTCCGCTGGGATCGTCGCTGATGTGCTTCCGCTTCCTGCAGGTCTGCGTCAGCTTCATCCGCACCGGCGAGCTGCCGCACCACGACCACGGCCACGTCGAGGGACTGGAAGAGGACAGCACCGATCCGCAGCGCGCGGCGCAGGACATCAACTGGTTCGAAATGGAAGACGGCCTGCATCCCAAGGATCTGGCCCACCACAAGGGTGAAAGCGGCGACCCGTCGTTGGACGGCAAGGTGGACACCCCCCGGGAACCGACTCCCGACGATTGGGAGGGCGGCGACGCCTCGGACAAGCAGCAAGAGGAGTCCCGCAAATGAGCGCGTTCGTCATCTTCAGCCTGTTGCTGGTCCTGATGCTGACGGGCATGCCCATCTCGATCTCGCTGGGCCTGACCGTTCTCACCTTCCTGTTCACCATGACCGACGTGCCGGTCCAGTCGGTGGCGCTGAAGCTGTTCACCGGCATCGAGAAATTCGAGATCATGGCGATCCCGTTCTTCATCCTGGCCGGCAACTTCCTGACCCACGGCGGCGTGGCGAGGCGCATGATCAACTTCGCCTCGGCCATGGTCGGCCACTGGCATGGCGGCCTCGCCCTGGCCGGCGTGCTGGCCTGCGCCCTGTTCGCCGCCGTGTCCGGCTCGTCCCCCGCCACCGTGGTCGCCATCGGCTCGATCATCCTGCCGGCCATGGTCAAGCAGGGCTTCCCGCGCAGCTTCGGCGCCGGCGTCATCACCACCTCGGGCGCGCTGGGCATCCTGATCCCGCCGTCGCTGGTGATGGTCATGTACGCGGTCGCCACCAACACCTCGGTCGGCGCCTTGTTCATGGCCGGCGTCATCCCCGGCCTGGTGCTGGCCTTCCTGCTGGGCCTGACCACCTGGTGGATCGCCAAGAAGAACAATTATCCCCGCCTGCCCAAGGCCAGCCTCAAAGAACGCATCCGCACCTTCAAGGATGCCATCTGGGGCCTGATGCTGATCGTCATCGTCATCGGCGGCATCTATACCGGCATCTTCACGCCGACCGAAGCGGCGGCCATGAGCGCGGTCTACGCCTTCATCATCGCCGTGTTCGTCTACAAGGACATGCCGCTGAAGGGCGTGCCCAAGATCCTGCTGTCCTCGGCCAGCATGTCGGCCATGCTGCTGTACATCATCACCAACGCGGTGCTGTTCAGCTTCGTGCTGGCCAACGAGAACATCCCGCAGGCCATCGCCGACTGGATCGTCGGCATGGATTTCGGCGCGGTGGCGTTCCTGCTGGTGGTCAACGTGCTGCTGTTGGCGGCCGGCAACTTCATGGAGCCGTCGTCGATCGTGCTGATCATGGCGCCGATCCTGTTCCCGGTGGCCATGAAGCTGGGCATCGACCCGGTCCATTTCGGCATCCTGATGGTGGTCAACATGGAGGTCGGCATGTGCCACCCCCCGGTGGGCCTCAACCTCTATGTCGCCTCGGGCATCACCAAGATGGGCATCACCGAACTGACCGTGGCGGTCATGCCGTGGCTGCTCACCATGGTCGCCTTCCTGATCGCGGTGACCTATTGGCCGGGTTTGTCGATCTGGCTGCCCAAAACCCTGGGCGTGATGTAGGACCTAAAAAAATCGGCCGCAGGGGCTTCCCCCTGCGGCCGTTTTCTTTTGCCCAGCCCTATTTCACCCCGAGCAGAGCCAGCAGGATGCCGCCCGAGATGGCGGTGCCGAACACGCCGGCCAGGTTCGGCCCCATGGCGTGATAGATCAGCAGGTTGTTGCGGTTTTCCTGATAGGCGACGATGTGCGATACGCGCGCCGCGATCGGCACCGAGGCGATGCCCGCCGACCCCAGCAGCGGGTTGATCTTTTCCTTCAGGAACAGGTTCATGATCTTGGCGCCGATCACTCCCGAGCCGGTGCCGAAGACGAAGGCGATCAGGCCCAGCACCACGATCTCCACCGTCTGCACGGTCAGGAAGCTGTCGGCATTCATGGTCGAGCCGATGGCGAGCGTGAGCACGATGATGATGACGTTCATCAGGTGCGAGGCCGCCGTTTTCGCCAACCGGTCCACCACCAGCACTTCCTTGAACAGGTTGCCCAGCATCAGCATGGTGACCAGCGGCGCCACCGGCGGGAAGAACAGGTTGACGATGACGCCGATGACCAGCGGAAAGGCGATTTTTTCCAGCCGGCTGACCGGACGCAACTGCTTCATGGTGATCAGGCGTTCCTCGCGCGTGGTCAGCAGGCGCATCACCGGCGGCTGAATCAACGGCATCAACGCCATGTAGGAATAGGCCGCCACCGAAATCTGCGGCAACAAATGGGGCGCCAGCTTCATGGTGACGAAGATCGCCATGGGACCGTCTGCGCCGCCGATGATGCCGATGGCGCCGGCCTCGCTGATGCTGAAGCCCAGCAGCTTGGCCAGGATCAGGGCGACGAAGATGCCCAGATGGGCCGCCGCGCCCAGGATCACCAGCTTGGGATTGGCGATCATCGGGCCGAAATCGGTCATGGCGCCGACGCCGAAGAAGATCAGCGGCGGCACGATCAGCAGGGAAACGCCCTGGTAGGCATAGCTGAACAGGCCGCCGGGCTGGATCAGGTCCGAGCCGGGAACGTTGGCGATGACGCAGGCAAAGCCGATGCCCACCAGCAGCAACGGTTCGTAACGCTTGGCGACGGCCAGGTAGATCATGGTGCAGCCGATGGCGATCATCACCAGATTGCCCCACCACAAATGGGCCAGTCCGGTCTGCGCCCCCAGCGCGGTCAGGAATACAACAGCTTGGTCGAACATCGTGCGCCCCCCTTAATGGCCGCTCTGGCGCAGCTTTTCCTCGTCCACCTTGCCCAGGCGATTGATCGCCGGCAGCAACGCCAGGATCACGCCGATGCCGGTGATCATCACGATGCTGGCGAAGAAATCGATGACGCTGAGAATGATGGCACCCTGAACGGTGTCCGGAATCATCGCCCCCTCCTGATATACGCAACATTCCCTATTACGCGGTGCAGCATCAGCCCAACGGATAGGCCTGTCAATGCGTAGCCCCGATGCAGGTTTGGCATTAGAGTGGGTGCCCCTTCCCTCCCCGGACCCCGCCATGCCCCTGCGCCTCGTTGTCGCCCTGTTGCTGATGCTGTCCGCCTGCGCGCAGACGCCGCCACCGTTCACCGCGCCGCTGGAACGCGACCATCCGTTGGTGGGCAAGGTGTGGCTGCCGCAAGCCGGGACGTTCATCGCCATCGACGACTTGGTGGCCCAGGCCCGCGCCGCCGATGCCGTGCTGCTGGGCGAGACCCACGACAATGCCGACCACCATGCGCTGCAAGCGTGGCTGCTGAGCCGCCTGACCGAAGGCGGGCGACGGCCGCTGGTGGCGTTCGAGATGATGGATGGCGGCCAGGCCGACGCCCTGCGCCGCTACCTGGAAGCCCATCCCGGCGACGCCGCCGGCCTGGGCGCGGCGCTGGAGTGGGACAAGAGCGGCTGGCCCGACTGGGCGCTGTACCGCCCCATCGCCGCCGCCGCCCTGGCCGCCGGGGCGCCACTGGCCACCGCCAACCTGACGCGCGAGCAGGTGCGCGCCATCGCCAAGGGCAAAACCGTCATCGCCCTGCCCGACCTGCCGCCGGACCAGCTTGCGCTGATGGCGGGCGAGATCAAGGACGGCCATTGCGGCATGCTGCCCGACAATGCCGTGCCCGCCATGGTCAGCGTCCAGCGCAGCCGCGACGCTACCATGGCCGCCACCTTGGCCGCCGGCCTGCGCGAGCACGGCAACGCCGTGCTGATCGCCGGCGCCGGCCACACCCGCACCGACCACGGCGTGCCGTTCGCCCTTAAGCGTCAAAGCCCGACGGCCCGGGTGCTGGCGCTGGCCTTTATCGAGGTCAAGGCAGGCGAAACCGATCCGGCCGCCTATGGCGCGCTGTTCGACAGCCCGCGCCCGCCGTTCGACGCCGTCTGGTTCACCCCGCGCGCCGAGCGCGAGGATCAGTGCGAGGCATTCAAACGGCACATGGAGAAGAAAAAGGCGGGCTAGAACAAAGGCGCTTGCCGAAGGCCCGGCCAGCCGCCTGCCCCGCTGCCTCGGTGCGAGATGTGTAAAAATATTAAACAGAGAAACTATAAGATAAAAACAAGAATGAAACGCCGTTTACACCGCGTATCAACGTGTGACAACACCCTGGTTTTTTCTATTTTTTACTAAGGCTAACACGCCAATTACAACAAAAAAGCTTGAAATACCAGAATCTGGCATTCAACTTATATCCATAGCGGTATTAAGTGGGAGGCCAGAATGGCTGAAATTGTCGACCTTAGGGCATTCCTGCGCACATCAGGCGAAAACGTCTTCGCCCTCTTGGGAACCGAAGTCGTGGAAGTCCTCGACATTTCCGTCGCGGGAATCCGCATTGCCCGGCCGCAGCAAGACCTTCCCAATCGAAACGTGGAATTTCTTATTATTCCCCGTTCCAATGCCGGACCTGATTTTCGGCGGTCGGTTCCGGTCCGCGGGCATATCGTCGGCAGCGGACCAGACCAAATCCGCATCGCCTTCTCCTCGGTGACGACGGCGCTGGCCCAGCTCATCGGCTGTTATCGCCAGGACACGAAAGCGGACAGTGGCGGCTGGCGCGCATCCACGCCCTTGGCATCCACCGATAAGGCTGCCGTCCCCCTATAGTCCCTTTTCGAAATCCACCGGCGAGCGCAGATAGGCGCCGAACACGTCGGGCAAGCGCCGCTTGAGGTCTTCGTGCGGGTCGCCGGGGTCCAGCGGGGTGCGCTGAGTCTTTTCGCAGAAGATCTTGATGAGCTTCTTGTTGCCGGGCGGGCCGAAGATTTCGCCGAACTTTTCTTCGCCCAGCTTTTCCAGGGCGACGGCCAGGAAGATGGGAATCTGGTTGAACTGCAGGTAGTGCACGATCTGGTTGATGCTCTCGCCCGAGATCAGGTGCAGCCACTCGGCCATGTTCTCCAGGTCCTTGGCGTTCTGGACTTCCATGGCTTCCAGGCGGTCGCAATCGACACACATCTGCCAGAATTTGTCGCCCATCTTTTCATAGACGGCGCCGTGCAGGAACTCGTAGCGCTCCTTGCCCAGGAAGGCGACACCCTTGGCCGCCAGCGGCTGGGTGTCGAGCATCTCGCGCATCATCTCGTCGGACAGGATCTTGCGCGCCTGCTCCATGTTATGGCGGCCGATATCGGCCAGGGCGGCGATGCCTTCGGGGGTGCGCAGCGTGGTGACGCCCTTGCCCAACTCGTTGATCAGCTTGATCGGAATTTCGGCGAAATAGGGGATCAGCGGCACCTGCCAATCGTAATCAAGGTGGTCCTTGATCGCCGCATAGAACTTGTCGCCCTGGGTCGCCTGCGGCTTCGGCACCTCGGCCTCGCTCCACTTGCCCTTGACCAGGTCGGCCAGCTTGTCCAGCAGCGACTTGGTCGCCGGGCTGTGCGAGACCTTGCCGGCCGGCTGGGTGGCGGACCCCCAGCGACGCTCGGCATAGGCCTTGGCGCCCGAGCGCACCACCATGCCGATGATCTGGTTCAGCGAACGCTCGCAGCGCAACGGCGAATCGTCGTCCTCGACCAGATTGCCGACAAAGTCCACCAGCATGTCGTGAAACATGTCGCGCCGGGTCTTGACCAATTGCAGGCAGGCGAACAGCAGGTCCGGCGTCGCCAGCACCGTGCCATAGGGATCGTCGTACGCCTTCAGCGCCGGAATCAGCTCGAGCACGCGCTCGGTGACCGGCCCCTTGATCGTACGAATGATTTCCTTGCGATTCTGTACGTCTTTGTCCACCGCCTTGGCGGCGGGCTTGCCCTTGTCGGACATCCCTTGTCCTATCCCCTGCGTCCGTGATCCGGACTATTCGTTCAAAATGGTGGCCGGCAACTGGTTCATCTTCGCCAGCAGATATTCCAGGTCGTCGTTTTCGAACTCGACGCCCAGATCGCCGTATTGGGTCAGGATACGTTCGATCATGCGGCGCGAGAAGCGCTCGCGGTCGTTGGGGCCGCCGTCATATTCCATTTCGTACATGACGTCGATGGCGGCACGCATGGCCTGGAAGAACGCCTTGGGCAAGCCGGCCTTGTCGAACAGGGCCTCGAAGCCGCGCTTGCCGGCGTCGTGGATCAGCGTGCGGGCGTTTTCCAGCTTGATCCGGGCCAGCTTCGCCAGCGCCGTTTCAAAGAAGGTCATGTCGCCCATGCAGACGGCGCGCAGGATGATCGACGGCGTCAGGCGGCCGTTGCGGTACAGGTGGTCGACCAGCTTGGCGACGTCGGTATCGGAATCGGCCAGCCCCAGCACCGCCATCTCGCGGGCCTGCAGCAGCACGTTGGCGACGGTTTCCGGCGACAGGTCGCGACGGGCGGCCAGCGCCTCGCGCAGGTTTTCCGACACCTTGGCCATCAGCCGTTCGGCCACCGTCACCGGCAGCGACGCCCGCGCCACCAGCGGCTTGCCCACCATTTCGGAAGTACCGAACTCGTCCACCACCCGCTGCAGGGCGGTTTCGGTCAATTCGGCGCCTTCGTTGGACACCAGGGTGGCAACCACCGATTCGTTGTGGGTGTCGACCAGGGCGTCGGCCACATTGGCCGAGACATGAGCGCGCTTGGCCACCGCCACCTGCTTATCGGGCGACTGCGCCTTGACGATCTCGATCAGATCCTCGTCGGTCAGCACTTCCGAAAATTGCAGGATGGGCAGCGCCACCGCGTCCACATCGCGGGCCAGGGTCAGCGCCACGTCATGGGGAACCAGCGGGTTCTCCTTGAGCTGGCGCGACAACGCCTCGCGCACACGGACCTCGGCATCCTTCGCCATCAAGCGGAAGATATCCTCCGCCAGCTTGCGTTGGGTCGAACTCAGCATGGGATGCTGCCCGGCGATCTTGACCGCGATTTCGGCCCGGGTATCCGCCGCCGGATTGGCGAGCAGACGGGCGACGTCTTCCTCTCTCAGCTTTTGGTCCACGTCCGCTTTTCTTTCGTTGCGGGTTATCCCCTTGGCGACCGGCGTACTATACAACCGTTCCCGTGGCCTGAACAGCTATGCGCAGACCTGATCCAACCAATGCCCCAACACGGCGCGACCGCGGGTTTCGATCAGCGGCGCATGGCGGGCGGTTTCTGCGCGCAACTCGGCCAGGGGCACGCCCGACGGCGACGAAATCTCGCCCCAATGGCCGACGAACCAGCGCTCCAGGCCGCGCGCGGTGGCCTCGACGTGGAACTGCAGGCCCAAGGCCCGCTGCCCCCACGAGAACGCCTGATGCGGTGTCACCGGCGTCGAGGCCAGCCAATCGGCGCCATGGGGCAGGTCGAAGGTGTCGCCATGCCAATGCAGCACGGCGGCGCCGTCCAGCCCGGCCAGCACGGAATCCTCGCCGGCCGGAGTCAGCGACAGCGCCGACCAGCCCAATTCCTTGCCGTTGGGATTGGCATAGACGCGGGCGCCCAGCGCGCGGGCCATGATCTGCGCCCCCAGGCACAGGCCCAGCAGCGGCCGGTCGGCCTGCAACCGGCGCTCGACCGCCTTGAGTTCCGTCTTGAGGAAGGGGAACGAGGCTTCGTCATAGGCGCCGATCGGCCCGCCCAGCACCACCAGCAGATCGGGATCGAGGGTGTCGATCACCGACAGATCGTCGGTGGGGGCGTCGAGATAACGAACGCCGAACCCCTTTTCCGCCAGCACGCCTTCCAGCAGGTCCAGATCCTCGAACGCGACGTGACGGATAGCCACACAGGTCTTCATCTTGCCTCCAGACGAAAGCGGCCCCTGGATCTCAGGGGCCGCCGCCGTCCTTGGCTTCAGTCCGCCTGTGTCAGATTGCCGGCCGCGACCCGGCCGCGATCACGGACGAGTTCATAGCGGACTTTCTGTCCCTCATCGAGCTTATCCAGTCCGGCGCGCTGCACTGCGGTCACGTGGACGAACACGTCGTTGCCGCCGCCTTCGGGCTGGATAAAGCCGTAGCCCTTGGTCGCATTGAACCATTTTACGATACCGACCGCCATGCCATTCTCCTGCACGTCCAGAGTGTGAATTCCCGGCACGACACGAACGAAAGCGGGCTTGCGCAGAATCGAACCGAGGATTGCGGGACGACAGGTGGTTCCGGCCCTGGGCGGTATCAAGCCGCCTTGCCCTTCAGGCCAAGTCGGAACCGTAGGCGACGCGAGAAAGGGGGAAGGCGGATTACATCATATCCCGGTGATCGGAACCGATCACCGGTGCCCTCAGGCGGCGGGCGGGTTTCTCCGAAACCCTGGCCTCCCGCGGCATAAGCCGCGCGGCCCCTTGGGCCTAACCAAATCCCTGATCGGGATTTGGTGTTACAGCCCGAGATACGCCGCCTTGACGCGGTCGTCGGCCAGCAGTTCGCCCCCCGTCCCGGCCATCACCACGGCGCCGGTTTCCAGCACATAGGCGCGGTCGGCGATGCCCAGGGCGGCGGTGGCGTTCTGCTCGACCAGGAAGATGGTGGTGCCCTGGCGCTTGAGGTCGACAACCGCCTGGAAAATCTCGGCCACCAGCAGCGGCGCCAGCCCCATGGACGGCTCGTCCAACAGCAGCAAGCGCGGATGGCTCATCAATGCGCGGGCGATGGCCAGCATCTGCTGCTGCCCCCCCGAAAGAGTGCCGGCCGGCAAGGCACGCTTGTCCTTCAGGATGGGGAACAGAACGTACATGCGCTCCAGGTCGGCGGCGACGTCCTTGCCCTTGCGGCGATAGGCGCCAAGCAAAAGGTTGTCCTCGACCGACAGCGGCCCGAACACCTGGCGGCCTTCGGGCACCTGGGCGATGCCGGCGGCGACGCGGCGTTCCGCCGACAGCCGGGTGATGTCGCAACCGTCGAAACGGATGGTGCCGCCGGTCAGCGGCTGCACCCCCGACAGGCAGCGCAGCAGCGTGGTCTTGCCGGCGCCGTTGGCACCGACCAGGGCGACCAGTTCGCCCTCGGCCACGCGCAGGTCGATGCCCTTGAGCGCCAGGATGCGGCCGTAATGGCTGGCGAGGTCGGAGATTTCGAGCAGCATCACCCCTGCCCTCCCAGATAGGCGGCTACCACCTCGGCATTGGCGCGCACCTCGGCCGGCGTGCCTTCGGCCAGCTTGCGACCGTAATTCAGCACCAGGATATGGTCGGAAATGCCCATGACCATCTTCATGTCGTGTTCCACCAGCACCACGGTGACACCGGACGTCGCCACCTTCTTGATGACCTCGTCGATCTCGCGGCTTTCGGTGGCGTTCAGGCCGGCGGCGGGTTCGTCCAGCAGCAGCAGGCGCGGCTTGGCCGCCAGCGCGCGGGCGATTTCCAGGCGCTTGAGCGCGCCGTAGGGCATGGCCGAGGCGTCGGCGTGGACATAGCGGCCCAGGCCGACGAACTCCAGCAGCTCGACGCAATGGGCGCGGCAGGCGCGGTCGCGCCGCGCCACCGACGGCAGACGCAGCAGCGAGGCAACGAAGCCGCGGCCGAGATGCAGGTGGTGGCCCACCATGACGTTCTCGACCGCGCTCATGTTGAAGAACACCTGCAGGTTCTGGAACGTGCGGCTCATGCCCAATGCCGCCAGGTCGCTGGGACGGCGGCCGGCGATATCCTTGCCATCCAGGCGGATGCTGCCCCGGCTGGGGGTGTAGATACCGGTAATCAGGTTGAACAGCGTGGTCTTGCCGGCGCCGTTGGGGCCGATGATGGAATGGATGGTGCCGGGATTGATGGTGAAGCTGAGGTCCTCGACGGCATGGACGCCGCCGAATTCCTTGCTCAGCCCCTCGACGGTCAGCAAGCTCATGACGCCGCCCTCCACCGGGACCACAGCGATCGCAGCGACGGCAGCAGGCCCTTGGGCAGGAAGATCATGGTGCCCATCATGATGCCGCCCAGCACCATGGCCTCGTAATCCTCGAACGCCGCCAGGAACTGCGGCAACAAGGTCAGGATGACGGCGCCGATCACCGCGCCGAAGGTCGAGGCCAAACCGCCCAGCACCACCATGGTCACCAGTTCGATGGAGCGGAAGAAGCTGCCGATATCGGGGGTGATGAAGGCATTCTTGTGGGCGAACAGCGAGCCGACCAGGCTGGCGAACACCGCCGACACCACGAACACCAGCACCTTGTAGCGGGTGGTGTCGACGCCGACCACCTGGGCGCCGACCTCGGAGCCATGCACGGCGCGCAGCGCGCGGCCCACCGGCGAATCCACCAGATTGAGCGACAGCCACACCGCCAGCACCAGCAGGCCGGCGGCAACCCAGTACCACGCCTTGTCGCCGGCGACGGCGAACCCGGCCACCGTCAAGGCGTCGACGCCCATGCCGTCGGGACCGCCGGTCAGGGCGGATTCGGTCTTCAGCACGATGTGGATGATGATGCCGATGCCCAGCGTCGCCATGGCCAGGTAATGGCCCTTGAGCTTGAGGATGGGGCGGCCGACAACGAAGGCCAGCGCGCCGACACCCGCCGCCGAAGCCAGCATGGCCGCCAGCGGCGGCAGCCCATACCGGCTGGTCAGAATGGCCGAGCCATAGGCCCCCAGCGCGAAGAAGCCGGCATGGCCCAGGCTGATCTGACCACCATAGCCGATCAGCAGGTTCAGGCCGACGCACACCACCGCGTTAAGCAGGGCGTTGACGGCGACGTCGTAGAAATAGGCGTTGGGGAACGCCAGCGGCGCGGCGGCGACCACGACGGCCAGCACGGCCAGACCGCCGGTACGGGGGGATTTCCACATGATGGCGTCAGACCCGGTCGGCGCCCTTCTTGCCGAACAGACCGCTCGGCATGAAGAACAGCACGAAAAGAATGATGACGAAGGCGATGGCGTCCTTGTAGGCCGAGGACAGGTAGCCCGAGGCCAGCGCCTCGGCCACGCCCACCAGCAGCCCGCCGACGATGGCGCCCGAACCGCTGCCCAGGCCGCCCAGCACGGCGGCGGAAAAGCCCTTGAGGCCCAGCATGACGCCGGCTTCGTAATTGGTGAAGGTGATGGGGGTCATGGCGATGCCGCCCACCGCGCCCAGCAGCGCCGACAGGGCGAACGCCACCATCAGCACGGTCTTGACCGGAATGCCCATCAGCCGCGCCGCCAGCGGATTGTACGAGGTCGCCAGCATGGCCTTGCCGAACAGGGTGCGGTTGAAGAACCACCACAGCGCGGCGATCACCACCACGGCGACGCCGATCACCCACAGGCTCTGCGGCATCAGGGTGGCGCCACCCAGCCGCAGCGGCGTGTCGCCGGAAAACGCCGGCAGCGAATGGAATTCCTTGTCCCACAGCACCTGGGCGGCGCCGCGCAGGAAGATCGAGGCGCCGATGGTGATGATGACGATGGCGGTGACGTCGGCGTTGCGCGCCGGCTCGACCGCGAATTTCTCCAGCGCCACGCCCACCGCCATGGTCGCCACCACCGCCAGCACGGCGGCCAGCGGCAGCGGCATGCCCGCCGCCACCAGACTGGCCGTCGCCATGCCGCCGATCATGATGAACTCGCCCTGGGCAAAGTTAATGACGTGGCTGGAATTGTAGATGATGGCGAAGCCCAGCCCGGCCAGGGCGTAAATGGCGCCCGAGGTCAGGCCGGAAAACAGGTACTGCAGGAATTCCGCGAACATAGTCACCCTTGACCCCAAAAGGCGTCACCCCCGCGCAAGTGGGAATGACGAAGACACAAATCCCTAATCCGCCAGCACCCAGTCGCCCTTGCGGATTTCGACCATGTGGAAGGCCGAGGGGGACAGGCCCATGTGGTCGGTGGCCGACATGCTGACCAGGCCGGCGGTACCGACATAGCCCGAGGTCTTTTCCAACTCGTCACGCACTTTGGCCTTGTCGAGCGAGCCGGCGCGCAGGATGGCGGCGGCGGCCATCTGCAGCGCGTCATAGGAATGGCCGGCGAAGGTGGAAACCTCGGACTTGAAGGCGGCCTCGTAGTCCTTCTTGAAGGCGGTGACCACCGGCTTTTGCGGATCGCTGGCCGCCAGTTGATCGGCCACCACCAGGCCAGCGGCCGGCAGGCGGACGCCCTCGGCGGCATCGCCGGCCAGACGGATATATTCCTTCGACGCCACGCCGTGGCTTTGCCACAGCGGCAGCGCGATGCCAAGCTGGCGGTAATTCTTGGTGACGATGGCCGGCCCCTGGCCGAAGCCGAAGTTGAACACCGCCTGGACGCCCGGCGCGTTCTTGGCCTTGGTCAGTTGGGCGGTGACGTCGGGGTCCTTGGGCGAATAGACCTCGTCGGCGACGACCTCGATGCCGAAATTGGCCGCCGCCTTGAGCGACTGGTCGCGGCCCGATTTGCCGAAGCCGGAATCCTCGGACACCAGAGCCACCTTGGTGATGCCCTTCTTCTTCATGTCGGCGAAGACTTTGTCGGCCGCCATGCGGTCGGTGTGGGCGACCTTGAACACCCACTTCTTCACCGGCTCGACGATGTCGATGCCGGCGGCCAGCGAAATGAACGGCATGCCGGCCGGCTCGACCACCTTGACCGCCGCCATCGAAGTGGCGGTCGACGTACCGCCGATAATCATGTCGACGCCGTCATTCTGGATCAGCCGCTTGGCCAGGGTGGCGGCCTTGTCGGGCGCGCCGGCATCGTCATAGACCACCAGCTCGACCTTGCGCCCGCCGATGCCGCCGTCCTTGTTCAGGCGCTCGACATAGCGCTCCAGCGTCTTTTTCTCCGGCTCGCCCAGGAACGAGGCCGGGCCGGTCACCGACAGGAAGGCACCGATCTTGACGCCGTCCGCGGCCACGGCCGCGCCACACCCCAGGGCGCAGCCCGCCACGGTCGCCGTGATCGCCAGTTTCGCCAGGCCGCGCATGGCCCGGAACCGCATGCTTTGCTTCATCCCCACCCTCTTTCGCGGCAGCCGCAGATAAGCTTGGCCGCGCACTTTATGGGGTGGCGTGTCCTAGGGCAACAAGTCCGCGTCTAAAATGTGGACATACCGGCGGCTGCGTCGTTCGCTTGAACCTGCAATCTATACTTTTGGAACAGAAATATTGCGCACAGTTTACATTCAGATTAAATTGCCCGATCGGACGCCAAGTCTCGGGGAGGGGATATGGGCGCGGAGGACGCATCCGTCGTTGAGAAGCTGAAGGCGCAGCGCGACCGCTTCATCGCCTTCGCCTTCGCCGGCGCCGATTTGCTGCTGGAAGTGGGAAACGACGACGTCATCGCCTATTCCGCCGGCGCGGGCGAAGCGCTGTACGGCATGTCGGACAGCGACCTGACCGCCAAGCGCCTGGGCGAGTTCATCCACGCCAAAGACCGCAAGCGTTACGACGACGCCATTCTCAAGCTCAAGAACACCGGACGGCTGGACCACACCACCGTCACCATGATCGGCCCCTCGGGCGCGGTGGCCAAGCTGCGCATGGCGGGAATCCGCCTGCCGCAATTCCCCGAAACCTATCACCTGGTGCTGTCGCACATCCCCCCGGTGGCGGCGGCCGACCCCGACCGCGTCACCGGCGAGGTCGACCACAAGGCGCGCTTCATCGAGATGGTGCAGCAGCGCCTGAACGAGGGGAACCGCCTGGGCAAGGACTACACCCTGACCCTGGTGGACTTCTCGGCCAACGACTTCAGCCGACTGGAGCCGTCCACCACCCAAAGCTTCCTCGCCACCGTCATGGACACGCTCGAGGAATATTCGGTGCGCGGTGCCTCGGCCGGCGCGCTGGCATCGCATTCCTTCGGCCTGGTGCACGACGACAAGGTGACCTCGGCCGCCGTCCACCAGCGCCTTAACGCCTTGGCCGAGCGCTTCACCGGCAAGGTCGGCGCCGGCTCCAGCATGAAAATGCATTCCGCCACGCTGGACATGGACGACAGCGCCCTGTCCGACGACGACATCTCGAAGGCGATGACCTACATCGTCAACGGCTTCGTCCGCGACAGCGCCCGCTTCGCCGTGAAATCGCTGGCCGAAGGCGCCAAGGTGGCGGTGCAGGACACCCTGGTGCGGGTGAAGAACTTCCGCTCGATGGTGCGCGGCGGCGAAAAGCTGGCTTTCCTTTACCAGCCGGTGGTCAATCTGCGCACCGGCGCGGTGTTGAAATACGAAGCGTTCAGCCGCATCACCCATAACGGCGCCTTTTTCGTGCCGTCGCAGATCATCCCCTTCGCCACCGAGGTCGGCCTGATCGGCGAATTCGACCTGATCACCATCGGCAAGGCGCTGAAGCTGCTGCGCAATCCCGGCGAGGTGTCGCCGCTGGCCAGCATCGCCGTCAACGTCTCGGGCCACTCGCTGGGCAACCCGGCATTCTATCAGTCGCTGTTCAAGCTGCTGGACGAGAACCGCCAGGTCCTGGGCCGCCTGGTGATCGAGGTGACCGACGCCGCAGAAATCTACAACCTGGACGAAGCCAAGCGGCTGCTGACCCGCATCCGCCGGCTGGGTGCACGCATTTCGCTGGACGATTTCGGCTCGGGCGGCGCGGCCTTCGACCTGTTGCGTTTCCTGCCGGTGGACTTCGTCAAGATCGACGCCGGCTATATACAGGACGCCCGCGACCCGCGCGGCCGTTCGGTGCTCAAGGCGCTGACCGCGCTTTGCCACGATCTCGACATCGTCACCGTCGGCGAATGCATCGAAGACAGCGGCATGTTGCAGATCCTGCGCGACGTCAACATCGACTATGCCCAGGGATTCTATTTCTCCCAGCCGACCGTCGATGCCGCCAAGCGCATCAAATATTTCAAAGAGCATGTCGCGGTTGCCGGAACGGCCGAGCCTGGACTTCAGGTTGCAGGCAAATGACATCCCTATATCAAAGTTAGGACTTTCGGCTAGGACCAAACGATAGTTCCTCGCCTTCGGCTCTATTCCCTGTGCGCCCCCGGGGCTTCTATTATCGCCATTGCCCCCAATTTCCCGCGTCCGGCCCCGCCGCTCGCCAGCAAGTAGCAACCATCCGTGGAAATTCGCTCCGTCAAGTGGCTGACCTTGGGCCTCTTCCTCGCGTTGTCCGCCGCACTCGGCGCGGTGGCCGTCGAACGCATGGAGCGCATTGCCCAGACCTCGGACGAGCTGCGCGACCAGCCCTTCGTCCTCGCCGACGCGCTGTTGCGCGCCCATTTTCACATCCATAAGTTGCATACAGCGTTGCGCGACCAGATTTTTGCCGGCAACCAGGCCCCGGTGCAGGCCATGGCGCAGCGCGACACCGACGACGACCGCGCCCTGACCGAGGCGTTGGACTTGGTGGTGACGCGCCACATCGGCGACGAGCGCACCCTGCCCGAGCTGGTGCGTGCGCTGTCGGCCTGGCGCGACACCCGCGAGCGGGCGGCGGACCTGTTCCTGGCCGGCCGCTGGCAGGATGCCAGCTTCGTGCTGGGGACCGAAGGCGAGCGGCGCTACAACGAACTGCACCAGGCGCTGGACGTTGCCTTGCACGAAGAACGCCGGCATGCCGAGCAACTGCGTAGCGAAACGGAAGCCGCCCGGCACGACGCCAATTCGCTGGTGCTGGTCCTGGCGGTGCTGGCCGCCGGCGCCCTGGCCGCCACCGGTGTCGGGCTGACCACCATGCTGAAGACCTCGCGCCCGCTGCGCCGGCTGAGCGGTCGTCTGCTGGCCCTGGCCGATGGCGATGTCCATACGCCCATCCCCTATATGGGGTCGTCGTCGGCAATCGGTTCGCTGGCGAGCGCCATCGCCACCCTGCGCCAGGGTATGATCGAGCGCGACACCGCCTTCCGCGCCCTGGCCCAATCCCAGGACCAGTTGCGCGACGCCATGGAGGACGTCTGGCAGGCCAACGCCGCCAAGAGCCGCTTCCTCGCCGCCGCCAGCCACGATTTGCGCCAGCCCATGCAGGCGCTGCGACTGTACCTGGACACGCTGGATCGCCGCGTCAGCGACCGCCTGGATCGCCGCATCTTGACCGGAGCACTGGCGGCACTGGGTGCGGGCGAGGAATTGCTGCGCAATTTCCTCGACGTGTCGGTACTGGAATCGGGCATCGTCCAGCCCACGGTGGCCGACGTTCCGGTCGCCCACCTGCTGACCGAACTGGGCGACGCCAGCCTTTCGCTGGCCGAAGACAAGGGGCTGGAGCTGCGGCTGGTGCCGTGCGGCGCCACCATCCGCAGCGATGCCACCCTGCTCAAGCGCCTGCTGGTCAACCTGGTCGGCAACGCCATCCGCTACACCACCACCGGCCGCGTCGTGGTGGGCTGTCGCCGCCGTGGCCGTTTCCTGCGCATCGAAGTGTGGGACACCGGCATCGGCATCGCCGCCGATCAATTGCAGGCGGTGTTCGAGGATTTCTACCAGATCGGCAACCCCGAGCGCGACCGCACCAAGGGCCTTGGCCTGGGATTGTCGGTGGTGCAGCGCACCGCGCAATTGCTGAACCACCGCATCTCGGTGGTGTCGCACCCGGGGCGCGGTTCGATGTTCGCGGTGACGGTGCCGCTGGCGCCAGAGCCGGAACCGTCGCGCGCCAACGGCGCGCGGGCCGCCGCCTAGGCAAAGTCCGGCGGGGCGATTATAACAAG
Source organism: Bacteroidota bacterium (assembly GCA_050259735.1). Classification (GTDB taxonomy): domain Bacteria; phylum Pseudomonadota; class Alphaproteobacteria; order Rhodospirillales; family Magnetospirillaceae; genus Magnetospirillum. The sequence continues at coordinate 197,244 of JBLNBE010000055.1, read as the reverse complement.
GCCATGAGCAAGAACACCCCCGCCCTTTCCCCCATGGAAGCCCGCATCGAACACGGGCAACTGGCCGAACAGGTCGCCCGCTGGGACCGCCTGTACCACACCGACGACGCGCCGGAAGTGGACGACGCCACCTATGACGCCGCCAAGCGCCGCCTGTTGGCGATCGAGGCGGACTATCCCGAGCTGGCGGTGGGCAGCCCGACCGCCAAGGTGGGCGCCGCCATCGCCGAGGGCTTCGGCAAGGTGCGCCACGCCGTGCCCATGCTGTCGCTGGACAACGCCTTCGCCGACGACGACGTGCGCGAATTCGCCGGCCGCATCCGCCGCTTCCTGGCGCTGGCGCCGGACGAACCCATCTCCCTGGTGGCCGAACCCAAGATCGACGGCCTGTCCATCAGCCTGCGCTACGAGAACGGCCAGTTCAAACAGGCCGCCACCCGTGGCGACGGCAGCGAGGGCGAGGACGTCACCGCCAACCTGCTGACGCTCAAGCAATTGCCGCGCACCATCGCCGGCGCACCGTCGGTGTTGGAGGTCCGCGGCGAGGTCTACATGACCAAGGCCGACTTCCTGGCACTGAACCAGCGGCAGGAAGAGGCCGGCGACAAGCCGTTCGCCAATCCGCGCAACGCCGCCGCCGGATCGTTGCGCCAGTTGGACCCCAAGGTCACCGCCAGCCGGCCGCTCAGCCTGTTCACCTATGCGCAGGGCGACACCTCGGACACCATCGCCGACAGCCACTGGCATTTCCTGCAGAAGCTGACCGATTGGGGTTTCCCCACCAATCCGCTGGCCACCGTGTGCGACGGTGCCGAGGCGGCGTTGTCGTTCTATCACCAGATCGGCGCGCAGCGCGCCGACCTGCCCTACGACATCGATGGCGTCGTCTACAAGGTCGACCGCTTCGACTGGCAGCAGCGGCTGGGCTTCGTCAGCCGTAGCCCGCGCTGGGCCATCGCCCATAAGTTCCCCGCCGAACAGGCCACCACCGTGCTGGAGCGCATCGAGATTCAGGTCGGCCGCACCGGCGCGCTGACCCCGGTGGCGCATCTGACGCCGGTCAACGTGGGCGGCGTGGTGGTGTCGCGCGCCACCCTGCATAACGAGGACGAGCTGGCCCGCAAGGACGTGCGCGAGGGCGATACCGTCATCATCCAGCGCGCCGGCGACGTCATTCCCCAGGTGGTCGGCCCGGTGCTGGACAAGCGTCCGGCCGACGCCCAGCCCTTCGTCTTCCCCACCCTGTGCCCGGTTTGCGGCAGCCATGCCGTGCGCGGCGAGGACGGCGCCATTCGCCGCTGCACCGGTGGCCTGACCTGCAAGGCCCAGGTCAAGGAACGCCTGCGCCACTTCGTCAGCCGCAACGCCTTCGACATCGAGGGCCTGGGCGACGAGAACATCGAGTTTCTGGTCGAAGGCGGCTGGATCGCCAAGCCGGCCGACATCTTCCGGCTGGAGCAGAAGAACAGCACCGGCCTGCAGCGCCTGCAGAACTTCAAGGGCTGGGGCGAGAAGAAGGTCACCAAGCTGTTCGCCGCCATCACCGCGCGGCGCACCATCGCGCTGGAACGGCTGATCTATGCGCTCGGCATCCGCCAGGTCGGCGAGGCCACCGCCAAGCGCCTGGCCCGCCATTACGGCAGTTTCGTCGCCTGGCGCCAGGCCATGCTGGATGCGATTCCGCGCGAGAACGAAGCCTATCACGACCTTATCAGCATCGAAGACATCGGCCCCGCCGTCGCCACCGACATCCTGGCCTTTTTCGACGAGACCCATAACCTGGAGGCGCTGGACGATCTGGCCGCCCAATTGACCATTCAGGACGCCGCCAAGCCGGTGGCAACCGATTCCCCGGTGGCGGGCAAGGCAGTGGTGTTCACCGGCGAGTTGACCGCCATGACCCGCGCCGAAGCCAAGGCCCGCGCCGAGGCGCTGGGCGCCAAGGTGGTCGGCAGCGTGTCGAAGAAGACGGATTACGTGGTGGCCGGTCCCGGCGCCGGCTCCAAACTGGCCGAGGCGGAAAAGTTGGGCGTCACCGTGCTGAGCGAGGCCGAATGGCTGACGATGATCGGCGGCTGAGCTTGTTGATGCCGCCCATGTGGTCTAGAAAGAAACAGGCCCCAGCCTTGGGAACCAGATGAGCAACCCGGAAGACCCCCGCGCACGATTGCGGCGGCCGATCGAACGGCCCAGCCTGAACCTGCCGTCGCGGCACAAGGACAAACCGGAGTCGGCAACCTTGCCGGCGGTGGTGGAAGACGCGCCGACCCAGCCGCAGCACGGGCCGGGCGGCTTGGCGCGTTTGCTCGACGCCATCGCCAAGATGCTGCAGCCCAAGCCGCAACCCGACCCCAAGCAGGCCCCGCCGCCGCCCGCCGTGCCGACCGAAGCGCCGCTGTTCACCGTGCTGGTGGCGGCGATGAACGGCGACACTCCCGACGGCGCCGCCTCGCAGGCGTTGTTCAAGCTGCTGGACGGCAAGTCCTCGCTGAAGGTCAAGCCGCTGCCGCGCCCGTTCCAGTTGGACGTCATGGACGACCCGGCGCAGATGGCGGCGGTGATTACCAACACGCGCCATGCCGTCGCCGGTGAAAACGCCGATCTTCTGGTGTGGGGCGACATCGGCAAGGAGGGCTATTGCCTGCGCCTGTCCACCGCCGCCATGCCGGACGAGGAACGCCCGACCCTGTTCGGCCCGGCCTGCCGGCTGGAATTGCCGACCAAGCTGGAGGACGCGCAGCTCAGCCTGCTGTACGGCGCCATTCTGGGCGCCGTCGACGCCGGCAATCAGGTTCAGCGCGCCGGCCTGCGCCGTCTGCTGCCACTGGCGGCGGCGCCGCTGGAAGTCATCGCCGCCAAGCCGCCGGTGGCGTGGACCATGCAGCAGCAGCGCACCGCCCAATTGGTCCACGGCCATGTCGCCGCCGCCTGCGCCCTGGTGGTGCCGCCGTCGCAAGCGGGCGAGTGGTTCCAGCGCGCCGTCAACGCCTATCGCGCCGCCGAAAAGCGCCTGAACCCGCGTGTGGACCCGCCATGGGAAGCCGGCCTGGTGCACAAATACCTGGCCGCCACGCTGACCGCGCGGGGCGAGCGGATCAAGGACCGCGCCGACGAACATCTGGCCGAGGCGGTCAAGGAGTGGCGCAGCGCGGCCGAGAGCATCGGCAAGGCGACCATGCCGCAGGAATGGGCCGGCTTGCAGACGCGCCTGGGGGCGGCGCTCTATCGCCTTGACCTGCTGACCGGCGACACCGAATTGTTGCGCGAGGCGCTGCAGGCGCTGCAACTGGCGCTGCAAGTCTATACTCGCGCCGAGGCACCGCAGCGCTGGGCCGAGATCATGCACCTGATCGCCCAGGTGCTGGAGGTCTATGGCGACCAGTTGAAGAACCCGGACGTGCTGAAGCGCGCCATCGACGCCTGCCAGAGCGTGCTTGAGGTGCGCTCGCGCGAACGGACACCGCTGACCTGGGCCGCCACCCGCAACACGCTGGGATCGGCCCTGTTCCTGCTGGACCGCCACGGCGGCGGCGTCAACCACCTGCTGCAGGCCATGGAAGTGCTGGAGGAAGCGCTGGAGGTCTTTACCGCCCACGGCGCCAAAGGCCCGGCCCAGGTCGCCGCCCGCAACCTCGCCCACGTCAAGAAACTGGCCGAGGACCGCAAGGCCCGCCAGATCATCGACCCCGACTGGGCCGGACGATAACCGCCCTCCCCCGCAAGCGGGAGAGGGAATTAGCCGGGCAGGACGCCCGCCTCGACTGGGCCGGACAAGACCCCTCTCCCGCGAGCGGGAGAGGGAGGGACCCGTCGAAGATGGGAGGGTGAGGGAGCCGCAAACTCCGGAGTCCGTGCCCCCTCACCCCGGCGCTAGGCGCCACCCTCTCCCATGGAATGGGAGAGGGAATTAGCCGCGCTGGCTGTGGCCGTGCTGGCCGTCACGGCGGGGCTGGTTGCGGGACGGACCCTTGGCCTGACCCGGACGACCATTGCCGCCATCGGCCCGGGCGGGACGCCCACCGCCATCGGCGCGCGCGGGACGGCCACCGCCATCACCACGACCCGCCGCAGCCGGCTTGCCGGAACCACCGGGGCGACCGCCACGGCCGCCGCCGCCATTGCCGCGCCCCTGGGCCGGCGGCTTGGGGGCCGGACCCTTCGAGACGTGGATGCGGTGGATGCCTTCGGCGTGCCATTCGTGATCGACATCCACCGGCACCGGCTGGCGGATGGTCTTTTCGATCTGGCGCAGATACGAGATTTCCTCGGCCTCGCACAGCGACAACGCGATGCCGTCGGCGCCGGCGCGCGCGGTACGGCCGATGCGGTGGACATAGCTTTCCGGTTCGTTGGGCAGCTCGTAATTGATCACATGGGTGATGCCGTCCACGTCGATGCCGCGCGCGGCGATGTCGGTGGCGACCAGCGCGCGGATCTCGCCGCTCTTGAAGGCGTTCAACGCCTTCTGGCGGGCGCCCTGGCTCTTGTTGCCATGGATGGCGTCGGCGGCGATGCCCGACTTCTCCAACTGCTCGGCGACGCGGTTGGCGCCGTGCTTGGTGCGGGTGAAGACGATGGCGCGGCTGACCGCCTTGTCCTTGAGCAGGTCGACCAGCAGGTCGCGCTTATGGTCGCGGGTGACGAACATCACCTTCTGCTCGATCTTCTCGGCGGTGGTGGCGACCGGAGTCACCTCGACACGCACCGGATTGGTCAGCAGGCCGGCGGCCAGGGTGGAGACGGAATCGGGCATGGTGGCCGAGAACAGCAGGGTCTGGCGCTTCTTCGGCAGCTTGGCGGCAATCTTGCGCACCGCGTGGATGAAGCCCATGTCGAGCATGCGGTCGGCTTCGTCCAGCACCAGCATTTCGACGCTGTTGAGGTTCAGGTAGCCCTGGTCCATCAGGTCGATCAGACGACCGGGGGTCGCCACCAGCACTTCGACGCCCTGCGACACGGCGTTGACCTGCGGCACCTGGCCGACGCCGCCGAAGATCACCGCACGCTTGAAGCGAACGTTCTTGCCGTAGGCGCCAAAGCCTTCGTGAATCTGCACCGCCAGTTCGCGGGTCGGGGTCAGGATCAGCACCCGGGTCGAACGCGGCGCGGCGCGGCGGCGGTCGGCGTCCAGACGGTGCAGGATCGGCAGGGCGAAGGCCGCGGTCTTGCCGGTGCCGGTCTGGGCGATGCCCAGCACGTCGCGGCCTTCCAGCAGATGGGGAATGGCCTGGGTCTGAATCGGCGTCGGCTGGGTATAGCCCTCGGAATCAAGGGCACGAATCAAAGGCTCGGCCAGGCCAAGCTCGGTAAAGGTCACCATCGGAAATTTGCTTTCAATAAGGAGTCCGTCTCCACGCCCGCGCCAGTCAGGCCGGGATAAAGTGGTCGCGGAACATGGGTTCCAGGGCGCCCGTGGGGCACGCGACCACTGGGGAGAGGGGAAAAGGGGGAACTGGCGAGAAGGCCGTCGCAATCGGGTGCGCCGGCCGGCGTGCTCTCGCAAAGAAGTTCCCTGCAGAACGCATTAATAGCAGATCGCGCGGACGTTATGCAACGCCCGCGGAAACCGCATTGGAATCAGTCGGAATTAACGGCGACGCGGCGGCGGGCGCGAACCCATGGGCGCGGCGCGCTCGTCCTTGTGGCGGAAATTGATGCGGCCCTTGGTCAGGTCATAGGGCGTCATCTCGACCGTCACACGGTCGCCAGCCAGAATGCGGATGCGGTTCTTCTTCATGCGGCCCGAGGCATAGGCCATCACGTCGTGGCCGCTATCCAGGGTCACCTTAAAACGGGAATCGGGCAGCACCTCAGCCACCACGCCGTCGAACTCGATAATGTCTTCTTTCGCCACGCAATAGCGCCTTTCACACGAACAAGCGGCCGGCCCGGTTTCCCGGGCCGGCCCACTTTGGATGGTTAGGAGGTCGATTAGACCGCCTTCAGATCCACAGCAGCCATCTTGCCGGTCCGGCCCTTCTCCAGAGCGTAGGACAGCTTCTGCCCTTCGTTCAGGCTGGACATGCCGGCGCGCTCGACGGCGCTGATGTGGACGAACACGTCGGCCGAACCGTCGTCCGGCTGAATGAAACCATAACCCTTGGTGGTGTTAAACCATTTCACGGTGCCAGTGGACATATTGTCCCTCCTCAAAGCTGGCGTTGCCACACGCCGACATTAGCGCGATAGCATCAAATTTTAGCGATGGGAGGAAAGCCGTACCCCGCCGACCGCAGACAGACTCCACAGTCACCGGGGGGGAACACAAACCCAAACAAAATTCGACGCTCTGAAGATGGGCGCACCGGCGCCAGGGTGCAAGGATTTATTCATCGCCTCGCCGTTTGGTATCGTCCTTTCGCCCGTCTTTCGCCGCCTAGAGCCACCTTCTAGACTTGGCGGATGCAACGAATTCGCGGCCGCTGGGTCTGGCTGGTGCTGGCGCTGGCGCCCGTTTCGGCGCCGGCACAGGAAATTCCCTATGGCGTCGAGCTGACCGGCGCCCCCTCGACCGAGCTGGCCGACAAGCTGGAAGCGGAATCGCGGCTGGTCCAGGCCAAGGACGAAACGCCGCCCAGCCCGCTGTCGCTGCGCCGCCGCGCCGAGACCGACATGGAGCGGCTGACCGACGTGCTGCGCGCCGAGGGCTATTATGCCGGCACCGCGTCGTTCACGGTGGACGAGAGCAAACACCCGGCGGCGGTCAAGATTACCGTCGATGCCGGCCCGCGCTTTCGGCTGGAAGCCTTCAACGTCCGCACCGACGCCGCCGCCGGCCAGCCCGAACCGGAGCCGGTACCCTTTGCCGATCTTGGGCTGGAAATCGGCCAGCCCGCCCGCGCCCAAGCGGTGGTGGCGGCCCAGGCCGCCCTGCTGAAGGCGCTGGCCGAGCAGGGCTTTCCGTTGGCCAAGGTGCGCGACCGCCAGGTGGTGGTCGACCACGCCGCCCAGACCATGCGGGTGGAGCTGGTGGTGGCGGCCGGACCGCTGTGCCGCTTCGGCCCGGTCACCATCGGCGGTCTTGATCACCTCGACCCCGCCTGGGTGCGCAACCGCCTGCCGTGGCAATCCGGCGAGCGCTTTTCGGTGGCACCCATGGAGCGCCTGCGCAAACGGCTGGTGGACAGCCGGCTGTTTTCCTCGGTCAAGCTGTCCACCGCCGAAGCGGCCGGCGCCGACGGCACCCTGCCCATCGCCATCGAACTGCGCGAGGCCGACCGCCGTTCCATCGGCACCGGCGTGTCGTGGGCGTCGTCGGAAGGCTTCGGCGCGCGCGCATGGTGGGAACATCGCAACCTGTTCGGCTCGGCGGAAAAGCTGCGCGCCGAAGCGACCGCCAGCCAGATCCGCAACGCCCTGGACTTGACCGCGCGCGCGCCCGATATGGCAGCGCCCGACGTGGACGGCATCGCCGCGCTGACCGCCGAGGAGCAGCGCACCGACGCCTATGTCACCCGCACCGTCGGCGGCTCCGCCGGGTTGGAATGGATGGTGACGGAGACGTGGCGGGTCTCCGCCTCGGGCGCGGTCGAGCGCACCTTCGAGGAACGCGAGAACCACCGCCGCGCCTATACCCTGGTGTCCTTTCCGCTGGAGGCACGCCAGGACGACACCGACGACCTGCTCGACCCCACGCAAGGCAACCGGCTGCGGCTGCAGGTGCGCCCCTTCGTCGAGGCGCTGGGCGGCACCGTCGGCTTCAACCGCTTCGACGTGAACGACAGCCATTATTGGCAGGTGCTGGACAATCCCCGGCTGATCCTGGCCGGCTGGGCGCGCTTCGGCAGCATCACCGGCGCCGGGCTGGACCAGATACCGGCGGACAAGCGGTTCTATGTGGGCGGCGGCGGCTCGGTGCGCGGCTATGGCTACCAGAAAGCCGGGCCGCTGGACGCGGCCGGCGATCCCTCGGGCGGGTTGTCGGCACTGGCCTTTGGCGGCGAACTGCGGCTGAAGCTGACCGACAGCATCGGCATCGCCCCTTTCGTCGAGGCCGGCAACGCCTATGAGCAGCGCCTGCCCCACCTTGAGGACGGCTTGCGCTGGGGTGCCGGCCTGGGAATCCGCTATTTCACCCCCATCGGCCCGGTGCGCCTGGACATCGCCGTGCCGCTCGACCGCCGCCCCGGCATCGACGATGCCTATCAAGTGTACTTGAGTTTGGGACAGGCGTTCTAAATCCCCCACCATGGACATCTCGCCCCAACTGCGCAGGCTGATCGTCGCGGTTGCCGCCGTGCTGGCGGGAACGGCGGCGGTGCTGGCCGGCTTCTTCGTCTTCCTCCACACCGGGCCGGGCGAACGCTGGCTGTCGGGCAAGCTGGAGGACAACGTCGCCGGGCTGGAATTGGACGGCTTCCACCTCGGCTGGCCGTTCCGCATGCGCGCCGACGCCCTGCGGCTAAGCGATTCCCGCGGCACCTGGCTTGAAGCCACCGGCTTCGAACTGGTGTGGCACCCGTTGCGGCTATGGCGGCAGGTGCTGGACGTCGACCGCCTGGTGGCGCGGCAGGTCGAGCTGTACCGATTGCCGGAAAGCGAGGGCGGCGCCGGCGGGCGCCCGCTGCCGTTGCCCGACAGTCTGCGGCTGGACGAGGTGCGGCTGCCCATCGTGCTGGCGCCCTCCATCCTGGGCCAGAGGCTGGCGCTGGAACTGGCCGGAACCGCCCGCATGATCGGCGGCGGCGGACCGGTCGAGCTGTCGTTGCGCGCCCAGGGCGGCGACTTCGCCCGCATCGCCGGTACCGCCGGCACCGATTACCTGGACCTGCGCTGGTATCTGCAGCTGCCCGATCTGGCACGGTGGCAACACATTGCCGGAGTGACGCTGAACGGCGCCGCCAGTGGTGCCGGCTACGTCGTCGGCCGCCTGCCCTCGCCCGAGATTTCCGGCCGCCTGGACATGGGCAACGGCGCGGTGGACAGCGCCGGCTGGAACGGCCTGAGCCTGACCGGCCGGGTCGTGCCCGACGGACCGCACTGGAACCTGGCGCTGCAGGCGGATGTGAGCCGGCCGCAGTGGGAGCATCAGCCGTTGCCGGTGGACTCCGCCACCCTGGCGCTGCTGGGTGACGTCACCCCAGCCACCGGCGGGCTGCGGCTGGGCGACGCCCGGCTGACGACGCCGGCCGGAGCAGTTCAGGGAGCGGGCATCGTGACGGATTGGGGCCGCCACACCGTCCTGCGCCTGAGCGTCAGCACCGCCGCCTTGGGCGGGCATGTGGCGGCGCGCGGACTGGTGGCGGGCGACCTGACCACCGCCGCCCTGAATGGCCGCTTCCAGGTGCGCGGCGCCGGCATCACTACCGGCAACGCCATGCTCGACCGCGTCCTCAGCGACCATCCCGACGGGCGGCTCAGCGGCACGTTGCGCGGCGGACGCCTGTTTCTAGGTCCGTCCCGCCTGAGCGGAAGCGGTGCCAGCCTGCAAGCGACCGGAAGCGTGTTGCCCCGGCTGGACCTGTGGGCGCGGATGGAGGTCCCCGACGCCGCCGTATTTACACCATCGGCCACCGGTGCCGCCACCGCCTTCGCCCATACCGGCGGCACTCTGACCGCCCCCACCGTCGCCGGTGTGGTCGCGCTGGATGGACTTGCCGTATCGGGGGCGCCGCCCGCCAACGGCACGCTCGCCTTCGACCTGCCCGAGCCGACACGGCCGCGCGGCCACCTCAGCGCCGCGCTGGCACTGGCCGGTGCGCCCATCAGCGCGCAGGCGCGGGTGGATCAGGCCAAGTTCGACGACGTGGTGGTGGAGTCGGGGGCGTCGCAGGTTCGCGGCACCCTGATGATCGCTGACGGCGTGCGCGGCCACCTGACCGGCACCATCCCGCAATTGCAGCAATGGCAGGGGATACTTGGCCGCCCTCTTTCCGGACGGGTCGAGGCCGAAGCGGTGCTCGACCCGCAACGAGGCCAGTCGGTGCGGCTGAGCGTGCGCGGCAGCGACCTTGCGGTCGACGGGCTGGCGCTGCCCACCGCAGCACTGCGCTTGGATGCCGACGGTCTCACCACCGCCGACCGCCACATCACCATCGCCGAAGCCGCCGTCAACGCCGCCGGCACCCCCATCAGCTTGACCGCGCCGACAATGCTGGAATGGCGCCGCGATGCCATTACCCTGGCGCCGGCCCGGCTGGCGGTAGGCAGCGGCCAGACGGAAGTGACGGGGCAATTGCGCGGCGGCGAACTGGCGGCCCACGCCCGACTGACCGCCTTGCCCCTGGCCCTGGCCAGCGCCGACGCCACCGGCACCATGAGCGGTAACATCGACGCCGACGGCCCACTGGCGTCGCCCCATGTCCGCTTCGCCCTGACCGGACGCGACCTTGCCCTGGTACAGGGTACACAAGCCGGCTTGGGGCGGCTGAGCGGACGGGCCGAGGGCGATTGGCGCCAGGGGCGGCTGTCCGGCCACGCCGAACTGAGCGACGGCAACGCGCTGCGCCTGACCGCCGAGGGCAGTGTCGTGCTGCCCGGCGACGGCGTCCTCGACGCCCGCCTGCATGCCAATGGCGATGCCGGTCGGCTGGCCGAGTCGCTGCCGCTGGGCGCCCACGTCGTCGCCGGACGGCTGGAGGCCGCCGCCACCGTGGGCGGCACCGTGCACGATCCACGCATCGACGGCCATGCCGTGCTGCGCGGCGGCCGCTATGAGAACCTGGATGCCGGCACGGTGGTGACGCCCTTGCAGGCCGAGGCGCTGCTGGCGGGCAACCGCGTCACCCTGACCGCCCAAGGCGGCGACGGCGGTGGTGGCTCCCTCCGGCTGAACGGTGGCGGCACCCTGGACGGCGACATCGCCGCCGACATCGCCCTGGAACGCTTTACCGCCCTGCGCCGCGACGATATCGAGGCGGTTTTCAGCGGCGATCTTCGGTTGGCCGACGGGCGATTGTCGGGCGCCGTGACGGTGCCGCGCGCCGAGATCGACGTCGGCCGCCTCAAGGGCGGCGGTCCGGTGCGGCTGGAGGTGGTCGAGATCAACCGGCCCGGCGCGCCCCCGGCGAAAGCGCAGGCCAAGCACGACAGCAGCGGCCCCGCGTTGGCGTTGGCGGTGCAGGGCCGGGTCGAGCATGCCTTCGTGCGCGGCCACGGCCTGGACAGCGAATGGCAGGGCGATCTGGCCGTCGCCGGCACCACCGCCGCCCCCAGCCTGACCGGCCGCTTGACGGCGGCGCGCGGCCAGATGGATGTGTTGGGCAAGGCGTTCAAGCTGACGCCGGACAGCGCGGTCGTATTTCAGGGCGAGGTGCCGCCCGATCCCGCGTTGTCCATCACCGCCGAAGCCGCCACCGTCGATATCACCGCCCAGGTTCAGGTCGCCGGCACCGCCAAGGCACCCGAGATGACCTTCACCTCGTCGCCGCCGCTGCCTCAGGACGAGGTGCTGGCCCGGCTGCTGTTCGGGCGCGAGGCCGGCAAGCTGTCGGCGTTCCAGCAAATCCAGTTGGCGCAGATGGCGGCCGGCGGCCTGACCGGCGAGCAAAGCGGCTTCGATCCGGTGGGCGAGTTGCGCGGCTTTCTTGGACTGGACGTGCTGGGCATCGGCTCGGAAACCGACCGCACCGGAAAGGACAATCCCACTTTGTCGGCCGGCCGCTATGTCGGCCGCGACACCTTCGTCCGTGTCGACCAGGGCACCACCGGGCTGGGCCGCTTTACCGTGGAACAAGGCGTCGGCGGCGGCTTTTCGGTGGAAAGCTATGTGGGCGAGCTGAGCGGCGGCGGAGTCGGCCTGACCTGGCGCAAGGATTATTGATGCCTAAAAGATGCCATTGTCCCGACGTAGAACGCGGATAGGGCCACCATCGAAAGGATCATGCCATGCATCCGCAGGAACGCGACTTGATCGCCACTATGTTTGATCGCCTGGCCGCCCAGCCGGCCGCCCCGCGCGACCCCGAGGCCGAAGCGCTGATCCATGAGCGCGCCCGCGCCCTGCCCGACGCCCTTTACGCCTTGGCGCAGACGGCGTGCCTGCAGGATATCGCCTTGAAGCAGGCCCAGGCCCGCATCGCCGAACTGGAACGGCAGGCCGCCGCCGCCGCCCGGCCCGCCGCCACCAGCTTCCTGGGGAACGCCGCCGCAAGTCCATGGGGCGCCGCCCCCACCTCGGTGCCGGTCACGCAGCCCGCCTATGCTCCGCCCCCCGCCGCCTACGCCGCGCCGCAACCCGGCTGGGGCATGCCCCAGGCCGGCGGCGGCTTCCTGCGCGGCGTCGCCGGCACCGTGCTTGGCGTCGCCGGCGGCGCGTTGCTGGCCGAGGGCGTTTCCAGCCTGTTCAGCGGCAACCATGGCGGCCTTGGCGGTTTCGGCGGCGCAATGGCGGCCGAGCCGGTGCGGAATGTGGAGAACGTCACCGTCAACAATTACTACGGCGACCAATCCGCCGCCGATGCCACCACCGATACGGATTGGCAAGACGACGGCAGCTCGGGCGATATCGGCGGCGACGACGGCTCGGCGGATTTTTAGCGCGGCGAGCGCCACATCTGGCGCACGCCGCGATCAGCCGCCATTGAGGCGGCGGCCAAGGGCGCGGATGCGCCCGCCCGGCGAGGGCTAAATATGAAGCTAAACCATCGAGCGTCAGACTTGACGCTCGATGGTTTATGGCTTTTTCGGCGCGGCCACGGGCAGCGGTTCCTCGACCCAGCGCATCGGGCAGGCCGAGGCCTGGCGGTCGCGCCATTCCTTCAGCACCAGCCCGCGCAGTTCCTGGGTCGGACGGCCCTTGGCGTCGCGGCCGACCTTGCGCAGCACGTAGTTCAGCACCGGAGTATGGTTGGTGTTGAACTTGAAGTAGCCCCGGGTCGAGGCGAAGTCCGCCCGGCGCAGGGCGTTGCGCACCGCGTCGGCATCGGTGGTCTTGCCGTTGGTCGCCTTGAGTGCGCCATCCAGCAGCAAGGCGGCATCATAGCCGCGCACCGCCCACGAGGTGGCGGGACGGCCGTATTCCGCTTCGAAATCGACGGTCAGGCGCCGGTTGGGCGCCGTGTCCATGTCCGGACTCCAGGTGCCGATGCTCAGCAGGTCCTGGGCGGCGTCGCCCATGGCCGGCAGGAACGGGCGCTCGACCGCCGACCACACCGGATAAAGCGGCATCTCGGCCTTTTGCGGCCATGCCCCCCAGGCGCGGACGAAGCCTCCGGCCATGCCGCCGGTCAGCAGCGAATAGATGGCGTCGGGCTTGAGCTTGCGCAGTTCCGCCAGTTCGTCGGCAAAGGTGGTCGCCCCCGCCTTGGGCGTCACCACCCCCACCACCTCGCCGGCAAAGGTTCGGCGAAAGGCGGCGATGGCGCTGGCGCTCTGGCCGTAGGGCGGCGCCACGATCGCCACCCGGCGAATCTTCTCGGCGGTCAGGAACTGGCCCAACGCCTCGTGCACACCATCGGGCGGCGCCACCAAGCTGAACAGCCAGGGCGAGCAATCGGCGCCGGCCAGATTGGCCGGCATCTGATCCAGGTTCAGCACGAACAGCCGGGCGGCGATCAACGGTTGGATCACCGTCGCCAGCGAGGGCGCCGACACCGCGGTCAGCACCATGTCCAGCCGTTCGCGTTCCAGCAGGCGGGCGACCTGTTGGCGCGCGACATCGGGCGACCCCTTGTCGTCCGACAGCACCACCCGCACCTCCTGATTGGAGAAACGGCCGCCCAATTGCTTGAGGCCCAAGTTGAAGCCGTCGACCACATCCTGGCCGGCAACCGAACCGGGGCCGGTCATGGTCGCCACCACCCCGATGACCACCGACGGGTCCGACGCCCCGGACAGCGCATGGGCGTCGGTCCAGGGCAGCGTCAGCATCAGGGCGGCGATCAGGCGGCGCAGCATGGCGAGGTCCTAGCTCTTCTTTTTCGCGCGGGCGAACGCATCGGCCAGGGCGCCGCCCGAGAACGGCGACGACGCCTGCGGCTTGGGCGCCGCCTTGGCCGGACCCGAACGCTGGCCCGACGAGTGCTGGCCCGACGAATGCGGACGCTCGTTGCGCTCACCCCGCTCCGCCTTGGGCGCCGGCGCTTCATCCATGCGCATGCTGAGGCCGATGCGCTTGCGCTTCAAGTCCACTTCCATGACCTTGACCTTGACCACGTCGCCCGGCTTGACCACCTCGTGCGGGTCCTTGACGAAGCGGTTGGCCAGGGCCGAGACGTGGACCAGGCCGTCCTGGTGGACACCGATGTCGACGAAGGCGCCGAAATTGGTGACGTTGGTGACGACGCCCTCCAGCACCATGCCGGGCTGCAGGTCCTCCATCTTCTCGATGCCGTCCTTGAACTCGGCGGTCTTGAATTCGGGGCGCGGGTCGCGGCCGGGCTTTTCCAATTCCTTGAGGATGTCGCGCACGGTCGGTTCGCCGAACTGTTCGTCGACGAACTGCGCCGGCTTCAGCGACTTCAGGAAGGCGACGTCGCCGACCATGCCCTTGATGTCGCGCCCAGTCGCCTGGGCGATGCGTTCCACCACCGGATAGGCTTCGGGGTGGACGGCGCTGGCGTCCAGCGGGTTGACGCCGCTCATCACCCGCAGGAAGCCGGCGGCCTGTTCGAACGCCTTGGGACCCAGGCGCTCCACCTGCTTCAGCGCCTCGCGGCTGGCGAACGGGCCGTTGCGGTCGCGGAAGGCGACCACATTGGCGGCCACCGTCGGGCTAAGGCCGGCGACGCGGGCCAGCAGCGGCGCCGAGGCGGTGTTGACCTCGACACCCACCGCGTTGACGCAATCCTCCACCACCGCATCGAGCGAACGGCCCAAGCGGCTTTGATTGACGTCGTGCTGGTACTGGCCGACGCCGATGCTCTTGGGGTCGATCTTGACCAGTTCGGCCAGCGGGTCCTGCAGGCGGCGGCCAATGGAAACGGCGCCGCGCAAGCTGACGTCGAGATCGGGGAATTCCTTGGCCGCCAGTTCGGACGCCGAATAGACCGAGGCACCGGCCTCGCTCACCACCAGCTTCTGCAGCTTGAGTTCCGGGTGGCGCTTCATCAGTTCGACCACCAGACGCTCGGTCTCGCGGCTGGCGGTGCCGTTGCCGATGGCGACCAATTCCAGCTTGTGCTTGCGGCACAGGCTGGCCAGCGCCATCAGCGACCCCATGACGTCCTGCTTGGGCGGGAACGGATAGACCACGGCGGTTTCGACAACCTTGCCGGTGCCGTCGATGGCGGCGACCTTGACGCCGGTGCGGATGCCGGGGTCCAGCGCCAGGGTCGGCCGCTGGCCGGCCGGCGCCTGCAGCAGCAGGGCGCGCAGGTTGCGGGCGAACACCAGGATGGCCTCTTCCTCGGCCGCTTCACGCAGGCGGCCGGTCAGCTCCAACTCCAGATGAAGATGCATCTTGACCCGCCACGCCCAGCGCACGGTTTCGGCCAGCCAGGCGTCGGCGGGACGGCCGTGGTCGGCGACGCGGAAGCGCCGGGCGATCTTCAGCTCGCAGGCGCCGGGGCCACGGAAAACCTCGCCCTCGGGCACCGCCACCTCGTCGCCGGGCAGGAGTTTCAGGTTCAGAACGTTTTCATTGCGGCCACGGAACAAGGCCAGCGCGCGATGCGACGGGATCGCCTTGATCGCCTCGCGATAGTCGAAATAGTCGCTGAACTTGGCGCCCTTTTCCGCCATGCCCTCGGCCATGGACGACACCAGCACGGCGCTGTCCCACAAATGGTCGCGCAGGTCACCCAACAGTTCGGCGTCCTCGGCGAAACGCTCCATCAGGATCTGGCGGGCGCCGTCCAGCGCCGCCTTGACGTCGGCGACGCCCTTGTCGGCGTCCACGTACTTGGCCGCCTCGTCCTCGGGCTTCAGGCTGGGATCGCCCAGCAGCGCATCGGCCAGCGGCTCCAGCCCGGCCTCGCGGGCGATCATCGCCTTGGTGCGGCGCTTCTGCTTATAGGGCAGGTACAGGTCTTCCAGCCGCGCCTTGGTGTCGGCGGCCAGGATCTGACCCTTCAATTCATCGGTCAGCTTGCCCTGTTCCTCGATGCTGGCCAGGATGGCGCCGCGCCGCTCCTCCATCTCGCGCAGGTAGAGCAGGCGCTCCTCCAGCGTGCGCAACTGGGTATCGTCCAAGCCGCCGGTGGCTTCCTTGCGATAGCGGGCGACGAACGGCACGGTGCTGCCTTCGTCCAGCAACTGGACGGTGGCGAGAACCTGGGCGTCGCGCACGCCGAGTTCCTGGGCGATACGGCTGATGATCGAGGTGTTGGCGGACATCTTTTCCCATGGAAACGTCGGAACGAGCCGTGGGTGTACTCCAGGAGGGGGCGGCGGGGGAAGCCCCCAACAGGTCTGGTGCGGCCCTCACCCTATTCTCGCCATCTTGCCGTGGTCCCTTGCCGGCCATGGACACGCCGCCCCTGCGCGGATAATGTTCGCCGCCATCTTTTCGCGGCGCCCGGTTGGTGCAATGATAGTCACCTTCCAAGGGCGCCCAAGGCCGCACCGTCCACGCCGACGGTTCTCCGGTCGCCGCTCCAACTGAAAAACGGGCAAGCAGCTCCATGCGTCTTTCCGGTCTCGTGGTTCTCCTCCTGATCGTGCTTGGCAATCTCGGGTTCTGGTTCGCCATGAACCGGCCGCAGACCGCCATGCCGTGGGCGGGAGCCATCAAGAGCGTGTCGTTCTCGCCGTCGCGCGCCGACGACGACCCCACCATCGTCCGCAAGATGCCTCATCTGGACGAGAGCCTGCTCGCCACCCGCGACGAGATCGACGAAGACTTGGCCATGCTGGCCGGTCAGGTCGATCAGGTGCGCACCTATTCCACCCTGGAAGGGCTGGACCAGGTGCCGGAACTGGCGGGCAAGCACGGCCTCAAGGCGCTGCCCGGCGCCTGGCTGGACGAGCGTCTGGCCCGCAACGAGGTGGAACTGGCCAACATCATCCGCATCGCGCGCGACAATCCCAATGTCGAGCGGGTGATCATCGGCAACGAAAACCTGACCCTGCACCGCCTGACGCCGGAACAGATGATCCGCTATCTGCGGCGCGCCCGCGCGGCGCTGCCCGAGCGAGTCAAGATTTCCACCGCCGAGGCGTGGTCGATCTGGCTTGAGCATCCCGAGGTGGCGCAGGAGGTGGACTTCATCACCCTGCACACCCTGCCGTTCTGGGAGCGCGTCGACATTTCCCAGGCGCTGGACTTCACCAAGCGCATGGTGCACGAGGTCAAGGCCGCCTATCCCGACAAGCCGCTGTTCATCGGCGAAGTGGGCTGGCCCTCGGCCGGCCGGTCCTACGGCAACGCCGAACCGTCGCTGGTCAACGAAGCCCTGTTCCTGCGCCAGTTCCTGAACTGGGCGCACGAGGAAAACCTGGATTACAACGTGGTCGAGGCCTTCGACCAGCCGTGGAAGGTCAACCTCGACAACAACGCCTCGGAAAAGCACTGGGGCATCTTCACCATCGACCGCAAGCCCAAGTTCAACTGGATCGGGCCGATCGTCGAGTTCAAGGAATGGCCGTTCCAGGCCGCCGCCGCCGCCCTGATCGCCATCCTGCCGGTGGTGTGGTTCCTGGGTAAGTGGAAGGAATTGCGCCTGCCCGGCAAGATCTTCTTCGCCATGCTGGTGCAGTTCGCCGCCACCCTGGTGATCTGGACCATGTCGACGCCGCTGGTGCGCGACCTTGCCCCGGCACTGATGATGAGCGTAATGCTACCGGCACAGTTGCTGTTGCTGCTGGTCGTGCTGATCAACGGCATCGAACTGACCGAGCTGACCTGGGCCGGCAAGATGAAGCGCGGCTTCAAGCCGCTGCCGCCCGGCACCCCCAGCCGCTTCCCCAAGGTGTCCATCCACCTGCCGTGCTACAACGAACCGCCGGACATGGTGAAGCTGACCATCGATTCGTTGATGGCCATGGACTACCCCAACTTCGAAATCATCGTGTTGGACAACAACACGAAAAAGGAAGAGGTGTGGAAGCCGGTCGAGGCGTATTGCGCCTCTCTCGGCGACAAGGTGAAGTTCTACCACCTCGCCCCGTGGCCGGGGGCCAAGGCGGGTGCGCTGAATTTCGGCCTGTCGGTCACCGACCCCGAGGCCGAGATCATCGGCGTCGTCGATTCCGACTATCAGGTCCGCAAGGATTGGCTTTCGGCCCTGGTGCCCTATTTCGAGGACCCCAAGGTCGGCCACGTCCAGGCGCCCCAGGACCATCGCGGCTGGGAAAACGACCTGTTCAAGGAAATGATCAACTGGGAATACGCCGGGTTCTTCGACATCGGCATGGTGTTCCGCAACGAGGCCAACGCCATCATCCAGCATGGCACCATGACCCTGGTGCGCAAGGAAGTGATGGAAAAGTCGGGCCGCTGGGCCGAGTGGTGCATCTGCGAGGATGCCGAGTTGGGTCTGCGCATGATGCAGATGGGCTACGAATCCAACTACATCCAGGAGCGCATGGGCCACGGCCTGGTGCCGGATTCCTTCATGGCCTACAAGAAGCAGCGCTTCCGCTGGGCCTATGGCGCCGTGCAGATTCTCAAGGCCCATTGGAAGGCGCTGGTGCCGTTCAAGAACACCGGCTTGACCGCCGCCCAGAAGTACCACTTCGTCTCGGGCTGGCTGCCGTGGTTCGCCGACGCCTTCT
Organism: Bacteroidota bacterium; assembly: GCA_050259735.1. GTDB lineage: Bacteria > Pseudomonadota > Alphaproteobacteria > Rhodospirillales > Magnetospirillaceae > Magnetospirillum. The sequence goes on along the minus strand of JBLNBE010000055.1, from coordinate 178,650 downwards.
ATCTGTTGTTCTGCGTCACCAGCCTGTTCTGGACGCTGGGCATGGTGCTGGCGCCGCGTTACTTCGACACTCCCCTCGCCTTCTTCATCCTGCCCACGGTCGGCGTGTTCGTCGCCAAGATCGTCCACCACATCTTCCTGTACACCACCCGGGTGAAGTGCAGTTGGAAGCGCCGGGTGCTGTCGGCGGTCGCGGGCATGGGCCTGACCTACGCCATCGCCTGGGCCATGTGGCAGGGCATCTTCACCAAGCACACGCCGTTCATGCGTACGCCCAAAATGGCGGAAAAGGTCGGCCTGAAGGACGCGGTGAAGATGACGCTCGAGGAAACCACGCTGATGGCGCTGCATTGGATCGCCGCCATCGCCGTGCTGATCCCCAAGCACAATTTCTGGGACCCCGAAATTCGCCTGTGGTCCATCGTGCTGGTGGTGCAATCCATGCCGTTCCTGGCGGCGCTGGTGACCTCCGTCATCTCGACCTTCCCGCCGAAGGACGCGGAACCCTCGGCCCCGGCCGAGCCGTCCAAGCCGGTGGAAACGGCGAACGCATAAAAAAACAGAGGGACCCGCAAGGGTCCCTCTTCGTATCTGCCGCCATGATGGGGCAAGGGGGCGGAACGCCGCCCTCAGCCGATACCGTGGATCATCACGATGTGGCCGATCCAGCGGCGGGTCGCTTCGCATTCGAACTGAGTGCCATCCTTGGTCCAGCGCAGCAATTCGCCCCTGGCAGTGGCCGCCGCGGCGGCATCGGTGCCGGTGGCCTTGGCGACCATGGCGTGTGCCTCGGCGTCGGATATCTTCTTGGTCATCAATGCCCTCTGCTTTTGCCCGCGTCCCATGGCCGAAGCCAAGGGAAGCGTAAGCCTGTTTCGCCGGGACTGCAACCGTCGAGCGGGTCGATCTCGCGCGCTGCTTCCGTTAGGGCGTGGCGTGGCGCCGGCAGGCTTGCCTGCGTGCTTGCACAGGCGCGGGCGGCCCGACTAAGCTCGCGGCCATGAGCGAACCCTTCTCCGTTCTTTGGCTGCAGGCGGGAAGCTGCGGCGGCTGCACCATGTCGACGCTGGCGGCCGACGATGTCGGGCTGGTGCGGGCGCTGGAGCGTTTCGGCATCCGCCTGCTGTGGCACCCGTCGCTGTCCGAGGAATCGGGCGCCGAAGCGCTGGCCATCCTGCAAGCCGCCGCCGACGGCCGGGTGGCCGTGGACGCGCTGTGCGTCGAAGGCGCGGTGCTGACCGGCCCCCACGGCACCGGGCGCTTTCAGTTGCTGTCGGGGACCGGCAAGCCGCTGTCCCAGTGGGTGGCGGCCATCGCCGCCCATGCCCGCCATGTGGTCGCCATCGGCTCGTGCGCCGCGTATGGCGGCGTGCCCACCGCCACGCTGAACCCCACCGACGCGGTCGGCCTGGCCTATGCAGGCGCCGAGGGTGGCGGCCTGCTGGGGGCGGATTTCCGTTCCGCCTCGGGCCTGCCGGTCATCAACGTCGCCGGCTGCGCCCCCCATCCCGGCTGGGTGATCGAAACCCTGGCTGATCTGGCGCTGGGTGACTTTAATACTACCCGCCTCGACCATTTCGGCCGGCCGCGCGCCTTTGCCGACCATCTGGCCCATCACGGCTGCAGCCGCAACGAGTTCTACGAGTTCAAGGCCAGCGCCGCCAAGGCGTCGGATCGCGGCTGTCTGATGGAGAACCTGGGCTGCAAGGCGACCCAGGCGCCGGGCGATTGCAACATCCGCCGCTGGAACGGTTCCGGCTCGTGCACCGACGGCGGCTTCACCTGCATCAACTGCACCACGCCCGGCTTCCAGGACCCGGCGGCACCGTTCCAGGAAACCGCCAAGATCGCCGGCATTCCGGTCGGCCTGCCGGTCGACATGCCCAAGGCGTGGTTCGTCGCCCTGGCCGCCTTGTCCAAATCCGCCACGCCGCCGCGGGTGCGCACCAACGCCCACGCCGACCACGTGGTCATCCCGCCCGCCCGCAAGCCCCCGAAGGCACCGTGACCAGCACCAGCCCGACCCGCCTGATCGTCGGCCCCTTCAACCGTGTCGAAGGCGACCTGGAGGTCACCTTGGACGTGGCCGACGGCGTGGTGCGCGACGCCCGCGTCACCGCCCCGCTCTATCGCGGATTCGAGCAGATATTGGCCGGCCGCCCGCCCGAAGACGCCCTGGTGATCGCGCCGCGCATCTGCGGCATCTGCTCGGTCTCGCAATCGGTGGCCGCCGCCCGCGCTTTGGCTCAGGTCGCCGGCGTCGAGATGCCGGCCAACGGCCGGCTTGCCGCCGATCTGGTGCTGGCCTGCGAAAACGCCGCCGACCACCTGACCCATTTCGTGCTGTTCTTCATGCCCGACTTCGCCCGCGCCGCCTATGCCGGCCGGCGGTGGCACGAGGCAGCGGTCCGCCGCTTCGCCGCCGGCCGGGGCGAGGCGCAGCACGCCCTGGTACCGGCGCGCGCCCGTTTCCTGCATGTGATGGGGTTGCTGGCGGGCAAATGGCCGCATTCGCTGGCGATCCAACCCGGCGGCACCACCAAAAGCGTCGATGCCGGCGAACGGGTGCGGCTGCTCTCCATTCTGGCCGAGTTCCGCGAGGCGCTGGAAACCATCGTCTTCGCCGACCGGTTGGAGCGGGTGGCGGCGCTGGACTCGGTGGCGGCGCTGGAGGCGTGGGCCGACGCGGCGCCCCTGGACAGGGGCGACTTCCGCCTGTTCCTGCATATTGCCCGCGACCTGGAACTGGAGCGGCTGGGGCGTGGTCCCGGCGCGTTCCTCTCGCACGGCAGCTTCGATCTGTGGCCGGCCGGCGTGGTGATGGATGGGGCGTCCCTGCCCTACGACCCGGCCCAGGTCGCCGAAGACCTGACCCACGCCTGGATGGACGGCCCGACAAAGCCCGATGCCGACAAGGATGGCGCCTATTCCTGGTGCAAGGCGCCGCGCTTGGGCGGTCGCGTGGTCGAAGTCGGCGCCCTGGCGCGCCAGATGGTCGCCTCCGACCCGCTTGCCGTCGATCTGGTGGCGAGGTCCGGCGGCGCGGTCAAGGACCGCGTGGTCATGCGCATGGTCGAACTGGCGCGCCTGGTCCTGGCCATGGAAGGCTGGGTGCGCGGCTTCCGCCTCAATCAGCCGTTCTGCGTCGACAGCCCCTTGCCGCTGCGCGGCTCCGGCATCGGCCTGACCGAAGCCGCCCGCGGCGCCCTGGGCCATTGGCTGCACCTGGAAAGCGGCGCCATAGACAGCTACCAGATCATCGCCCCAACCACCTGGAACTTCTCACCCCGCGACGCCGCCGGCACCCCTGGCCCGCTGGAACAAGCCCTGGCCGGCACCCCCATCCAGCCCGGAGAAACGACCCCGGTCGCGGTACAGCACGTGGTCCGCAGCTTCGACCCCTGCATGGTGTGCACGGTGCATTGAAAAGATCGTCAGTGATTCTGCGGGGTTAAGGGGGAGAACGTCCCTTCCTCGCTCCAGATCACGTAGTTCGCGGGCGGGACGTTCTCCCTGATCTCGGCCGGCTCCAGGCCGTCGCGGGGGGCCTTGACCGCCCCCAGGACGTTCAGAGTCCCGCCGACCACCATGAGGCCTGCAGCGGCTTGGGCGGCACGCAGCAACTCGAAGACGTCGAGCCCCGCGAAGATCCGCTGCGGCATGGGCAGGCCCGAGGCGAACAGGCGGTCGGCCACCTGGCGGCGGGTCAGCCTGACGCATTGGTCGGGCAGGTTGCGCGGCAGCACGTCCTTGCGGAAGGCGAGGCCATGGTCCCGCATGAACGGGAGCAGCTTCGCCTTCCACTCGGCCGTATAGCCGCCGTAGCCGGCCTTGAAGCCCAGGGACTTGGCGATGTGGTTGAGGGCGAGGTTGTGGGGGAGCCTCTTCTCGTCGTCAAGGTACGCGGTGCGGGCCAGACGGGCGGCACGCTTCAGGCTCTTGGGGTCGATCCCCTCGACGGGGGCGAGGTGGCGGTTGTCGAAGGTCAGGAATTTGGGCATGCGGGATCTCCGGCGCATTCACGCACGTCCGCTTGCGTAGTTCGGAGCTGGAGAAAATGGTCCCGAATGCACGTCTGATGCATCTGCGGCGGTTCGTTCCCCCACGCGGACGTGATTTCGGGGACCAAGGGCCCGTCGCGGCCCGGCAGAGAGGATTGCAAAGATCGACCGTCTTGGCAAGACCCAACCGTGGGATGTAGTTGCCTCGTAGAAGGCCGTGCAAGCTGCCACCTGATCGAATAGGTGCCTACGGGCATGACTTCTACCCAGCGCCTAAATGCAGCCCCTCCCTGCCTGTCGGGACGGCGTCCATGATGTGACGTGAGCAACGGCTTTCGCGATCTCACGCGGGGCCGATGAACCTACGGTAAGCGCTCGTGTACTAATGAGAGAATTGCTTGCATCGTAGCGCAATCCTGTGCGTCATGCCTAGGAAAGGCAGTCTACGGAGACCAAGCTTGGTAGATAACGTCCATCCCCGGCGAGCGGAGCGCCTTTGCTCGTTCGTGGAAGCAACCGCCGAGACATCTGAGCAGGTGTCCGAACGGGGCTACACCTGGAACCTCGTTCCTGGCGACTGGACCTGCCCAGTCTGTCGTCGCCCAAAGCCTGATCTTATTCGGGGGCCAGAGACAGCAAAGCTGCTCACGGAGCACCATGACCATATTGAGCAGTACGTGGCCCAAGTTGCGCGCCAACGACTGGAGAATTCCGGCGAAGAGATTGGCGCCGATCTCGGACGCTTCCTAAACCAAAAGATCGGAGGGTTCGTTCGCCGCTTCGATCGCACCCTCATATGCGGTGACTGCAACAATGCCGACCCCATTGCAAAGGACATCGGAGGTTTCGGCGATTTCTTTTCATTTTCCCCAAGAGAAATTTCCACCTTCGTCATCACGTCACCGAACAAGAAGCACGAGATAGATCGACGCATTGTCGAGCAACTGGCCCCAAAACTTATTGCTGACTACCGCTACAGGTGTGAGTTAGCGGAAATCCTCGTCAAACGGGCCATCGCCGGGCGGATTTGGGGTGAGGAGCCAGTAGGCCCCTCACGCGATCATTATGCCTTTGCGAAGCGGCATCATTTGCACGCGGACGTTTTGTCCGACGAAGACCTTGAGAAGCTATGGGTTTCAATGCCAAACCAAGACATTGACCTCGTCCGTCGTCGCCTGCAGAAGAAGCTCCGCAAAAGGCGCGAGGCCCTATTGGACGATCAAGGCGGTGAATGAAGCAGCAGGTGATATGTGAACGACGACCGCCCACGGCGCATTGCAGATAGCCCCCATTTCGCCGAGCTTGACGCGATGGCAAAGGGCCTGGAGGCGGTAAGTCGCGTGCTGCCCCTGCTTTCCTTTTTCCGGCTGTTCAAGGGCGACATGGCGGAGGTGCGAGCACAACTCGACGACATCAGCGCTCAGCGAGATGACATCCTCTATCTTCCCGACCGATTTAACGACCACTTCGCGGATCGCGGATGGATCGCGCATGAAACCATGAATTTGGAGCTTATGCGACGCTCGGTTGATTTGGCTGACCAGGGACAGATCGAAAAAGCCGAAGCGGAATTGGTCGCTCATTACGATGAAGGGACGTTGGATTTTTGGCTACGAAGCCTGCGGAGCATTCCCTGCTTTGAACCCCGCCTCGAATTGCTTGAACTTGCGAAGGCAGATTACCTCGCAGGTCGCTATCACGCCTCGGTGCCTGTCGTCCTCGCTATGATTGATGGTGCCGCCAACGATCTCGGTCACGTCGGCTTCTTTGCTGAAGGGGCTCAGCTTGAGGCGCCCAACTCGATTGCGGGCCATGTCTCTGGGATTACCCGCCTTGCCAAGGCATTCGGCAAGACCCGTCGCAAGACCAGCACCGACCTGATACCGGTCCCCTACCGCAACGGCATCCTCCATGGCGTTGATCTCGGCTACGCCCAAAAGGACATTGCGGCAAAATGTTGGGCTGCACTGTTCGCCGTGGGGGATTGGGCGCGCGCCTTGACGGAGCCGGAAAAGCCCAAGAAAAAGAAAACATTCTTTGAAACAATACAGCAGATCGCAGCGACAGCGGGACTCAAGAGGAGTCTTGCCGAATGGCGTCCTCGTGAAGGTGTTATCCCCCAAGGGAAGCCGCTATCCGCCTCCGCTGACTGTGAGCCCACCACCCCAGAAAGAGCGGCTGCCGAGTTCCTTGAGGCATGGCGTATGCGGAATTTTGGTAAAATGGCCGCCACTCTGGACCGGAGAGGCGGGCGAAGCACGAAAGCGGCAGCAGGTGATATCCGCAAGGACTACACGGGGTATGATCTACACGCCTTCAGACTAACAGCGGTAAGGGACGACGCGGCCGCTATCAGTATCGTTGATGTGGATGCTGACGTGAGAACGGGGACAGGTATCCTGACCACATCCTTCGAACTGCGGATGATTTGCAAAGACCAGAAAGGCAGTCCCACTGTCCGTGGGCAGGCCGGACAATGGCTCATAGTTCATGATCCCATTTGGACAATTCGAGGCCACATTTTCAGGGCGGCGTTTGACGAGTCAAATGAAGGATAGAAGTCCGAGAAACCCTCCGAGAAGCTGTTCATAAACTTCGCAACGTGGCCCGAAGGCTGCCCGGAGGGTCCGCTTCCGCCCCAAAGCAGGCGCCTCTACCCGGCCTACGCTGCGGGCGCAGCGTTCATTCAGGACACATTGACCGGTTCAAACAGGCGGATCACTTCGGACGCGGTAAAAAGGCGATCGCGTCCACCGCCTTCCAATTGGGTCACGATGCCTAGGTCGATCAGACGCTTGATGGCGGTATTCATGGCCTGGAACGTCACCAAACCAGCCGACTGTGTTAGCGCATCACGAACGGTGAAGGTTGGCGTGGTGATGATCCACGGGACCAACCGGTGGACAACACTGTGCGCACGCACCGACTTGGTCGCCGCCATCCAATGGGCGTAGATCAGGCCCAGCTCTTCCAGTCGGTCCAGATTGGATGCGGCACTCTGGGCAACCATGGAGCAGAAGACCCGCATCCAGGCGGAAAATTCTCCCGTGCGCCGGGCATCTTTGAGCGCATCCACGTAGACGTTCTTGTTCAGGTGCACCGCCTCGCCCAGAAAAGCGCAGGCATGCCGGAGCATGCCTTTCCGCCGCAACGCGAGCGGCACCAGCAAGCGGCCGACGCGGCCGTTGCCATCAGGCACCGGGTGGATGTGCTCGAACCACCAATGCGACAGCGCCTGGCGCACCAATTCAGGCCGGTCATCAGCCTCGGCGGTGAAAGCGTCCCAGGCAGCAAGGGCCTGGGCCGTCGAGGCCGGGGCCGTGTAGAAGAACGTCGCCCCCACCGCTTCGGGATCGTAGGTGCCGTTGGGATGCGCCTTCAGCTTGCCGGCGCCGGCGGCAACCATGGGGTCGTTCGCCCGCTCGAACAGGCGGCGGTGGATGAGAAGCGCGGTGTCGATGTAGGACACCGCCTCGCCCTGGATGGACAATTCATCGAACGCCTCGGCCGTCGCCGCCACCTCGCGGGCGTCCTCGGGGTCTTTGGCGCGGTTGAGCGAGCTTTGATATTCCAGCAGATCGGTGAAGGTCGTGGTCGCACCTTCAGCGCCCGAGGAATGGACCGCGTCCAGGCGGGCGAACAGCTTGCCCACCACGTCGGGCACCGGGAAGGCGGCCAGCGCCCGATCAAACTCCTCGACCGCCTTCGTGGCGCGCTGGAGCTGGCCCCACACGTCGTCGAGCTTGGGGAACGGCGGGACTGCCGGCAGGTAACACAGCCGCCCGCGCTCGTCGGGTTCGAAGCTGCCAAAACCTTGCATGGCGAGAGTCCTTGTTAAAGTTTTCTCGTCGTAAGCTATAACAACGCTCCATGCAGTTCAAGGATGACGCTGAGTAGGGCCGTCCACGATCTGCCGGTAAGCCATTGTTTTCGTTAGGTCGGATCTGGCTGTTTTGATACCGAGCGCAGGCCCCGTCAGCCCAACCAACCACTTGGCATTACTAAGTTTTCCGCTGGCTACCACCATCTGCATGGTGTGCACGGTGCATTAGTCGGAAAACGGCTGCTTCACTATAGTTTCACGACAAGCGTGTGGAATGCGTGCAGCATCCGTATGGAATGCTACCCGCTGGCATACAGGGCGGCTTCGGATTGCCGGCGCCGCACCAAGCCGAGCCGCGAGGAGGCCTTCGTCAACCTCTGCCGCACGCTGGACGAGCTGATCCCGGTCTACTGCAAGTCGCCCAAGCAGGCGAACGAGATCATGCGTTTACTGGTTAATGTCGGCGGCGACCGGCGACGCGACGGCCACGAGGCGGTCGAGAGCGTCCCCGGTGTTGGATACCGTCACGAAGGCGGCGCCGGTGCGGGCGACCGACGCTCGTGCCCATGCCGTTTCTACTGCAATGTCATCGGCGCGAGCACTTCCCAGACTGGCGACAACCAGCAGCGATCCAACCACGACGGCCAGGAACGAACGCCGGTTCATGGGGCTTGGCATTTTTCTCTCCTCAGTCAAAGAAGCGACCCAGGAAGGATTTGTGGTGGCCAGCACGATTGCCGTGATGGCCACCGCCATAGCTGTCGTGGCCACCATGATGGCCCGAGGGCTGGGCGGGATACGCGGGATAGGCCGGATGGCCCCCGGTGGGAACCGGCGCGGGTGCGGCATTTCCCCACGGATTGGGACCCGCCTGCGGCGGCGCCGAGGGCGGCGGCGGAAGCTGGGATTCGTAGCTGGCCGCGCGTTCCAGAATCTTGTCCAGCTCACCCCGGTCGAGCCAGACACCCCGGCATTTGGGACAGTAGTCGATTTCGACACCGTGTCGTTCGGACATCACCAGATCGACCCGGCAATGGGGGCACAGCAATCCGTTCATGCTGACGTCACTCATGATCGTCTCCTTTGCGTTTGATCAAGCCGCTCCCGATCCGCCCTGGCGCAACATGCGCAGGCCGTTGAACACCACCAGCAGCGACGCCCCCATGTCGGCGGCGATGGCGCCCCACAGGGTGGCGATTCCGGCGAAGGCCAGCACGGTGAACAGCGCCTTGATGCCGAGCGCGAAACTGATGTTCTGGCGCAACACCGCCTGCATGCGGCGGGAATGGCCGACCAGCCAGGCCAGCCGGCCCAGATCGTCGGACATCAGCGCCAGATCGGCGGTTTCGATGGCGGTGTCGGTGCCGGCGGCACCCATGGCGATGCCCAGGGACGCCTTAACCATAGCCGGGGCGTCGTTGACGCCATCGCCCACCATGGCGACCGTGCCGTGGCGGGCCACCAGATCCTCGACCGCCTTCACCTTGTCCTCGGGCAGCAATTCAGCCCGCACCTCGTCGATGCCCAGCCCGGCGGCGATGCGCTCGGCGGTGGCGCTGTTGTCGCCGGTCAGCATGACCAGCCGCTCCACCCCGGCCCGGCGCAGGGCGGCCAGGGCTGCCGCCGCCTCGGGACGGATGCTGTCGGACAACGCGATCAGGCCGCAGACATGATGGTCGCTGCCGATCACCACCACCGACTGGCCGCCCGCCTCCAGTTGCTCGGCCAGGGCATGGATGTCGGGCGTCTCGCCGCCCCGTTCCTCCAGATAGCGATGCGAACCGAGCCAGTAGGAGCGCCCCTCAATGATGCCGGTGGCGCCCTTGCCGGGAATCGCCTGGACGTTGTCGGCCGGGACCGGGTTGACGCCTTTGGCGGCGGCGTGAGCCAGGATGGCACGGGCGATGGGATGGGTACTGCGCGCTTCCAGCGCCGCCGCCCGCGCCAGCAGGTCGGCTTCGCCATGGCCGTTCAGCGGCACCACCGTCTCCACTGCCAGGCGGCCTTCGGTGACGGTGCCGGTCTTGTCGAAGGCGATCACCTTCAGCCGTGCCGGGCTTTCCAGATATTCGCCGCCCTTGACCAACACGCCGGCCCGCGCAGCCGCCGCCATGGAGGCGACTACCGTCACCGGGGTCGAGATCACCAGGGCGCAGGGGCAGGCGATGACCAGCAGCACCAGCGCACGATAAATCCATTCGCCCCAATCGGCACCCAGCAGCAGTGGCGGCCCCAGCAGCATGGCCAGGGCGATGGCCATGACGATGGGGGTGTAGATGGCGGCGAACTTGTCCACCCAGCGTTCGGTCGCCGAGCGCCGGCTTTGCGCGTCGGCCACCAGCCGGGTGACGCGGGCCAGCGTGGTGTCGCCGGCGGCCTTGGTGTTCTCGACCTCCAGCACGCCATCGCCGTTAATGGTGCCGGCGAACACCTCGGCGCCGGGCGCCTTGGCGACCGGCAGGCTCTCGCCGGTGATCGGCGCCTGGTCGACACTGCTTTCACCGGCACACACGCGGCCGTCCAACGGGATGCTCTCGCCGGGATGGACCACGAACACCGCGCCCACCGGCACCTGGTCTGGCGCCATGTCCACTTCACTACCGTCGGCCTGCCTGACCCGCGCACTCGGCGGCGTCAGGTCCATCAGCGCGGCGATGGCACGGCGCGCCCGGCCGGCGCTCCAGCTCTCCATCGCCAGCGACAGCGCGAAAAGGAACGAGACCGTGGCGGCCTCCAGCCAATCACCCAGGGCGACGGCACCGACGACCGCCACACTCATCAACAGGTTCATGTCCGGGCGCACGCGCCGCACCGCCAGCCACGCCTTGGGCAGCACCACCCACAGGCCGATCAGGATGGCGGCGGCGAAAGCCACACGAGCCCCGAACGCGCCGGAACCAAAAGTATCGACCAGGGCACCCAGGCCGGTGACCGCGCCGCTGGCCGCCGCCAGGATTGCCTGCGTCTTGCGGCGACGATCCTGATCCTGGCCGGCATCGGCCGACGACCATGGCACCGCTTTCATGCCGGTACGCGCCACCGCGTCGATGATCGCGGCGCTATCCACCCCCTCGGCCAGCACGATCATGCGGCCGTTGAGTACATCGAAGGCCAGATTGTCGTTGCCCCCGACCAGCGGCCCAATTTCGGCTTTGAGGATAGAGACCTCTTCGGCGCAATCGAGACCGCTGACACGGTAGGACACGCCACGCCCGGCCGGAACGGCTGCCTGGGCGGTGGCCTCGGCGAGCTGGTCATGCCCGCAACTTGCGTGAGCGGCATGCTCGTGGTCGCGCACTTCATTTTTTCCGTGGCCGTGGTGCCCGCAGCAACTGGCGCCCATCGCGTCATCTCCTGTCTCATTCCGGCACCGCTCAAAAGGCTGGACAAACGGCACCTGGACGCCAACATGGAGTCTGTAGCCACTACAGGGTCAAGCAAAAATGAAAACCCTCAGCATCGGGAAACTCGGCGAGAAAACCGGGGTGAACATCGAAACCATCCGCTATTACGAGAAGATCGGCCTGCTGCCCGAGCCAGAGCGCACGGCGGCCGGCTATCGCCAGTACGGCGACGACCATCTGCGGCGCCTGCATTTCATTCGCAAAGGCCGCGACCTCGGCTTCTCCATCGACGCGATCCGGGAATTGCTGCGGCTGGCGGTACATCCCGAGCATCCTTGCCAGGACGCGGATCGTCTGGCCACCGACCATCTGGCCGAGGTGGAGCGGAAGATCGAGGAACTGGAGCGCTTGCGTGGCGCCCTGCGCGAGATGATCAGCTGCTGTGCCCACACCGTGGCCGAATGCCGCATCATTGACGCCTTGGCGTCTTAGCCGATGCCAAACATGCCAAGCGGACGGTAACAGCGAAACCCGGCGCGGCGATTTCGTCAGAGCGCATTTTTCATCTTGACTCTGTAGCCGCTACAGAATTTAGCGTCCACTGAAACGGCCCTCCCCTTCCCTTCAAGGGGACCCGCTTAGCTTCTTAGGCATGGATATGCAACAAGCCACCCGCACCACGAGCAAAAGCTCCTGCAAGCAGGCCTCCGGCAGCCACCTTTCCCGGGTGGTGGGATGAGATGACACGCCGGACGCGGACATATCTCGGCATCGCGCTGACCTTGTTGCTGGGCTTGCTCGGCAGGGAGGGGTTGGCGCTATGCCTGTCCGCGGATCATCTGACCTTCGAAGTCCAAAGCCTGTCCCAGCATGAACGGCAAGCCGTACGGGCGGCGGAATGTTCGGCGGTGGCCTGCGAAGATCTTTCCTTGGGCGGCGCCGCGCTGAGCGAAGCCCGCCAGAAACCTGGCGGCACCCAAAAAGCCAGTCCCGCCTCTGGGGGCGGCATTCTGAACGTGGCCACCGCCGAGATCGATGCGCTCGCCACGGCGCAGAATCCCCCAGCCCCCTCTCCCGAACGCGCTCCACGGCTGCGGGAACACCGCACCGTCGTTCTCCTGAACTGAAAGCGGCGCGGTCATCACCGATGGCACCGGCACGGACATTGGCTAGGGTTCGTTGACATTCATTTGGTCCAGATGAATGCGCTGACGAGGCAGAGTATGGGCACCAACATCATCAGTAGCAGCAGCACGCGCTTGACCACCGCCGTAGCGGTGTAACGACCGCAGCTCATTCGGAACGCAGGGCTATCCCGATAGCACGTGTGGTCCGCATGGCTGGTTCATCGGTCGTTCCCGGTCGGAAATCACAACAGCCCACGCACCACGAGCGATGCCCCTCGCACGGGCATGGCGCCTGCGCCAACGTTGCCACAAATGCGATCACAGAATACACTGCCCACATTTCACGCATCAGGCAGATATACAAGAGCCTAGTAAGCACACAATGCAACCACACACCAAAATGCCTACGTTTTGAGCATGGAAAATATGAATCTCTGCATTGACTCTACTTATTCACTTTGCTTAGGCTTCACAAAACAGCCTACGCATTCATGCGAATCTCTTTTTCTAGACTCACTACGATTCGCACAATTGCAGATGCGCTCTTACAAACAGATTGCGGCCGCATGGCCGCTCCGAGGGGTATTTTGATGGCACGAAAGGACAGTTCTCGGCAGAAGCACCTTTCCGCGGCAGTTTTCGCCGCCGCCGTCGGCGGCGTGGCGGTTCCGGCCCATGCCGACATGAACTTGGTGGATAAGGACGGCTTCAAGGTCGATGCCGCCGTCACCTTGGGAGTGGCGGCCTTTGCCTCGCCCAACGCCCAGTTCGGCTCGGGCATCAATTCCCCCACCGCCGCCGGTGGCGCAGCGACACGAACGACCAGCAACCCGCAATGGGTCGAAGCCTTCGTCAAGCCGGAACTGAAGGCGGCCTATGCCACGTCCGGTGCCGGCACTGTCTATGGTGCTGTGAGCGCGGTCGGCGCCCTGACCCGTGGCGACGGTGATGCGAACTACGTCAGCGCGACCTATGGCAACCCAGAAAGGATCGCCATCGAGGACGCTTATCTGGGATGGAAGTCGGGAACACTGTTCTCGTCCTTCGGCGAGGATGCCATCGACCTCTCGGGTGGTCGCCAGAGTTTCAAGATCGCCGACGGCTTTCTGGTCGCAGATGGCACCGCCGATGTCGGCGAGCGGGCCTCGTACTGGAGCTTCCCGCGTTCCGCATTCAAGCAGACGGCCATCGCCCGCGTGAACACCGATCCGGTGCGCGCCGACGTGTTCATGCTGAAGAACGATAGCAGCCTATCCAACACCAGCTCCCTCGATCAGCCGTCGACCACGCTGTACGGCGCCAATGTTGAGTGGTTCCAGTCGGCCGAAGGCAAGGACGGCCGCGCCACCTATGACAACCGGCTGCGCTATGTGGGTGCCACCTTCATGCGAGTGTACGACGCGCTGAACGACGGCAATTTCTCGTTTACCACGGGCGCCCCCGCCAGCGTCACCAATACCCTGAGCGCCAATCGTGACGGCCTGAACATCTATAGCGTCCATGGTGGCGGCTCGCCCATTCCCGGCTTCGAGGATTTCAGCCTCTATGGCCAGTACGTGCTGGAACGGAACGAGGACGCCAACCGCAAAGTGAATGCGAACGCCTGGTATCTGGAACCTGGCTACACGTTCTCGCAACTGCCGTGGACGCCGAAGGTGGCCTATCGCTATTCCCATTTCTCGGGCGACGGCAACCCCACCGACACCACGGACAAGTCCTACGACCCCATGTTCTACAGCTCGGTCCGCGGCTACGGCAGCTCGTTACAGGGTGAGATCGTCGGTCAGTACATGATCTTCAACAGCAACGTGAACGTGAACATGCTCAATTTCTCGGTCAAGCCGATTGATCCGTTGAAACTGAGCCTGATCGCCTACCGCTTCGATTGGGCCGAACAAAGTCAGTTCACCAACGTGACCAGCTCGCACGCCGCCGACGAAATCGACTTCATCGCCGAATATACCGTCAGCGACAACGTGTCGCTGGCCGGCACTCTGGCGGCGGCCAAGGCCGGCGATGGCGGCCAGCAATTCCTGCGCAACCAGCAAGGCAGCACCGACCGTACCGACCAGACTTGGTACCTGGGCGAGGTCTCCGTCGTGATCAAGTTTTGATGCGCCCAAGCGAGCGCCCGCCGGCGCAAGCAAATTGGTGCGAACGAGATAGGAAACTGACCAAAGTCAAATCAAAATTCGCAAAATAAGGTAATGTAAATTCCGTTGAGCAAGTTGAAAGCGCCAACCAATAATACAAATAATTTACGCACAGATGCCTGGAGAAAAAATGCTGAGTGATGCCTATCAAGTATGGCTACGAAAGACTGCGACGATGCTCGCGGTATTCGCCTGCCTTTTGATTGGCACAATCGGCGGTGACGCCCTGGCACTATGTGTCGGCGAAGATCACATCGCCGTCGAACTATCCGCGGCATGCACGAATGCTCACGCTCTGGCTGGCATTTCCAGCACCCCCGACGAGAACTGCGTCGACGCCGCCCTGCTTTCCTCCGCAAGAGTGGAGCGCCTCGCCGGCAGCGCCCAAGATGTTGGCGGCAAGCACGTCTTGCCGATTACCACCAGCGCCCCGCGCGCTCCCACCCCGCAGACGGCGAGTGCAACCGGCTGGCCGCGTGCGCAAGTCGGCACCAATCCCGCTTTGAAGCATCACCGTACGGTCGTTTTGCTGAACTGAGCCGGTAAACCCACCGTTGGCAGGCGCTTTCTCCTGCCCACGCTTTACCCCTCACAGCATTCATATGACCGGAGAATCCGATGTTCCGCCTCATCTCTGTCGCGGCAGTGGCCGCACTCGCCCTCACCTCTGCCTCTGCCATGGCCAATTCCGCCCCGCCCTCGTCCGCCGGCTATTCCTGCCAGCAGTTGCCGGAAATCAAGGCGGCCCTTGACCGCGTGATTGCCAAGCAGGCCGACCGCGACCGTATCGGCTGGCAGGTCAACCAGGCCGAACGCTTGTGCAGCGAGGGCAAGGCCCAGGAAGCCAAGGGCTACCTGGATCTGGCCCATTCCATGGTGTTCAAGGACCACACGCACTAAGCACGCGGAAGCAGGCCCGCCGCCTGGCGGCCGGGCCTGCTGACATCCCATCCAAAGGCGGGGCGGTCCATGGGCTGCCCCGGCCGATCGCACGTTGCCGCCCCCCTTCGGCGCGAACGGAGGAGTGCTGCCTGGGCGGGATGGGTTCGCTTGGCACCCGCAGGTCGCCCACTACCACTGGAAAACCACCCATGAAGAAACTCCTCGCCATCTCGGCGCTGGCAGTCCTCGCGTCGCATCCCCTCGCGGCCCAGGAAGCAGGTGACGCTGTCCGCCTGCCCGATGATCTCCGCTCGTTCGTCGCCGGTGTTATCGGAACACATCCGCGCACCGCCGCCGCCGCCGCCGGCATCTCGCGGTCTCGGGCTGAGGCCGTCGCTGCCGGGCAGCCCCTCTACAATCCCGACCTGGAACTTGATGCCACCCCGGTGGTTGGGTCGCCGCCGGATAGCAAGCTCTATACCAACTATTCCGCCGCGGTCCGGCTGGCGGTGGATATTTCCGGCAAGCGGGAACTGCGCGCCGCCATCGGCAGCCAGCAGGCCCGGGTGACCGAGGCCGAGGCCCACGCTGCCCAGATGACCCTAGCGGCCGACACCATCAACGCCTTGGTGGACATGCAATCCGCCCGGCAGCGCCTGGAAGTTGCCACCAGGCAGGTCGATCTGGCCGCCAAGTTCCTGGAACTGAGCGAGCGCAGTCATAAGGCTGGCGAACTGCCGGCCATGGAGTTGGGGGCCGCCCAGTTGGCCGCCGCCGAAGCCGCCAGCACCCAGAAAGAGGCGGAACTCGCCGCCGTGACAGCCGAGGAAACCCTGCGCATCACCTGCCTGTGCACGATCGACACGGCCCCCGCCTTACCCACCGACCTTCCCGCTCCGCCCCGCCTGAGCGAGGCGCAGATCGACGAGTTGTCATCAAGCCGTCCCGAGGTTTTGGCCGCCCGCAGCCAGGTGGAAGCCGCCCGGCAGGCAGTGGAACTGGCGCGGGCGCAGCGCATCCCCGACCCCAGCTTCCGGCTGGGTGGCTCCAAGGAGGGTGAGGAGAAGCGCGTCCTGATCGGGATTTCAGTGCCCATCCCGGTGCTCAACAGTGGTTCTGCCGAAGTGGCTGCCGCCGGGCGCGCGCTCGCCCAGGCGGAGGCCACCGAGCGCCAGACCACGCTGGAAGCCGCCGCCGCCATCCGTTCGGCCATGCGGTCCTATCAGCGCGCCGTCCAGGGCGTCGAATCCTGGCAACGCCTGGGCGTGCCGTCGCTGGAGCGCCAATCCGACGTGCTGACCCGCCTGTGGCGCTCAGGCGAACTGAGCGCCACCGATTTCCTCGTCCAGATGCGTGACACCGGGCAGGCCAACGCCACCGCGATCGACTTGCGCAACACCGCCTGGGGAGCCTTCGCCGATCTGCTGAAGGCGGCCAGCCGGTCTCCGTTCATTGGAGCCATCAAAGATGAATAAGGGTCTTGAAAAAGGCCGGACGCCGATTCGCGTGGCGACCGCCGCGCTGGCGCTGACCGTCACTGCCGCCATCGGCATCTGGTCCTTCCGTGGCGACGCCGAACCGCAACCACAGGCGGCCAGCGCCAGCACCGCCGTGCCCGAGGCCGAGCATGGCGCCGAGGGCATCAAAATCACCCCCGAAGCCGCCAAGGAGGCCGGCATCGTCGTCAGCTCCCTGCAGGTGCAGCCGGTGCCGCTGGCGGTCCGGGTTCCCGGCGAGGTGATTCCCAACCGCTATCGTAGCGGCGTGGTCACCCCCCGTATTGCCGGCATCGTCGTGGAACGCCTGGCCTCGGTCGGCGACCGCGTGCGCAAGGGGCAACCGTTGGCCCTGATGACCAGCGTCGAGATGGCCGCCGCCCAGGGCGAGTATCAGATCGCCGATCAGGAATGGCGCCGCGTGCGGCAGTTGGGCAAGGACATCGTTTCCGACAAGCGCTTCAACGAAACCGACATCCAGCGCCGCCAGGCCATGGCCCGGTTGCTGGGCTTCGGCATGAACGCCAAGGAAATCGAAGCCTTGTCCGCGGGCGGCCTTCCCGCTAATGCCGGCCAGTTCGCCCTGGTCGCGCCGCAGGATGGCACCGTCTATTCCGACGACTTCGTCGTGGGCGAGATGGTCGAACCGGGCAAGGTGATGTTCACCGTTGCCGATGGCGACAGCATCTGGATCGACGCCCGCGTCAACGCCGCCGACGCCAAGAAGATCCGGAAGGGCGCCCCGGCCAACGTCCATGTGGGCGAGGACAGCCGGCAAGCGGTGGTCGGCACCACCAATCCCACCATGGATGAAGTCACCCGCACGGTCAGCATCCGGCTGGAGGCGGACAATGCCGACGGCCGCCTGCGGCCGGGCATGTTCGTCGACGTGGAAATCGGCACCGTCGACATTCCGCACGCCCTGGCGGTTCCCACAGAATCCGTGCTGCGCAGCCCCGATGGGGATTGGTTCGTCTACACCACCAATGCCGAGGGCGCTTTCGTTCCGGCCGAAATCAAGGTCATCCGCAACGCGGCCGGCCTGAGCGTGATCGACGGAATCTCCGCCGGACTGCCGGTCGTCACCGCCGGCGCCTTCTTCGTCCAGTCCGAAGCCTCGAAGGGCTCGATGGGCGCGGACCACCACTAGGGCGGAGACAACCATGCTGAACAGCATCATCGATTTCGGCACGAGAAGCCGCTTTCTCGTCGTCGTCGCGCTGCTCGCGGCCGCCCTCGGATTCACTCTGCTGCTGCCGAAACTGAGCCTGGACGCGTTTCCCGACGTGACCAACGTGCAGGTGACCGTCAACACCGAGGCGCGCGGCCTCGCCTCCGAGGAGGTGGAGCAACTCATCACCTATCCCATCGAGGCGGTGATGTACGCCATGCCCAACGTGGAGGAGGTGCGGTCAACCTCGCGTTCAGGCTTGTCGGTGGTGACGGTGGTCTTCAAGGAAGGCACCGACATCTATTTCGCCCGCCAGCAGGTCTTTGAGCGGCTGCAAACGGCGAAGGAAGACATCCCCGAGGGCGTCGGCACGCCCGAGATGGGCCCCAACACCACCGGCCTGGGACAGGTTTTCCAATATGTCCTGCGTTCGGATGATCCGCAGAAATACGGCATCACCGAGCTGCGCAGCATCAATGATTGGCTGGTGAAGCTGCTGCTGACCCCGGTCAACGGCGTCACCGACGTGTTGTCGTTCGGCGGCGAGGTTCGCCAGTACCAGGTGCAGTTGATCCCGTCCCGGCTGCTGTCCTTCGGCTTGAGCGTCACCGACGTCAAGGCCGCCATCGAGGACAACAACCGCAATGCCGGCGGCTGGTTCATGGACCGCGGCGCCGAGCAATTGGTCATCCGTGGCGTCGGCTTCGTGCGCGGCGGCAATGACGGCCTGCAGGACATCGCCCAGGTCCCGTTGAAGGAAAAGGACGGCGTGGTCGTCCGCGTGGGCGACGTGGCCACGGTGGAATTCGGCGGCGAAATTCGCCAGGGCGCGGTGTCCATGACCTCGCGCGATGCCAAGGGCCAGCCCGTCGCCCTCGGCGAGGTGGTGACCGGCATCGTGATGAAGCGCCTGGGCGCCAACACGAAATCCACCATCGACGGCATCAAGGAACGGCTGCCGGTCATCCAGAAGGCCCTGCCGCCGGGCGTGACCATCGAGCCGGTCTATGACCAGGCCGATCTGGTGGAGCATGCGGTCGGCACCGTCACCAAGGCGCTGGTGGAGGCCTTCGTGCTGATCGTCGTCGTGCTGCTGCTGTTCCTGATGAACCTGTCGGCAACCCTGCTGGTGCTGATCTCGGTTCCCATCTCCATCGGTCTCGCCCTCATGGCCATGGCCTATTGGGGAGTGTCGGCCAACTTGATGTCGCTGGGCGGCCTGACCATCGCCATCGGCATGATGGTCGATGGCTCGGTGGTGATGATGGAGAACATCTTCGCCCATCTCGGCCGCCTGCCCCGCACCGGCGGGCAGGGAAGCGGCGACCTGCGACTGACCATCCGCGAGGCGGCGCAGGAGGTGGGACGCCCGGTCTTCTTCGCCGTACTCATCATCATCGTCGTCTTCGCCCCCCTGTTTTCGCTGGAGGGGGTCGAGGGAAAGATGTTTCAGCCCATGGCCGTCAGCATCGTGCTGGCGATGATCGCCTCGCTGATGGTGGCCCTGGTGGTGATCCCCGCCCTGGCGACCTTCATGTTCCAGCGCGGCGTAGTGGAGCGGCACAGCCCGTTGCTGCGCCCGCTGGAAAATCTCTACCGCCGGGTGCTTCCCACCGCTTTGGGTTTCCGCAAATCGGTGATCGGCAGCGCCGTCGGCCTGCTGATCCTGGCGCTGGGACTGGTGCCTTTCCTCGGCACGGAATTCGTGCCCGAGCTTGAGGAGGGCACCCTCAACATCCGCGTCACCCTGGCGCCCTCGGCCAGCCTGCCGACGGCGCTGGAGGTGGCGCGCAAGATGGAACAGAAGGTCATCGCCTTCCCCGAGGTGACCTCCGTCTCCAGCCGCGTCGGCCGCCCCGAACTGGGCGGCGATCCCGAACCCGTCGCCAACATCGAGCTGATGGTGGGCCTGAAGCCGGTGGCCGAATGGATCAGCGCCGGTAGCCGCAAGGAACTGCAGGAGAAGATCGAGACGGAACTGGCCGTTCACCCTGGTCTGATCCTGTCGTTCTCACAACCCATCGCCAGCCGCGTCGACGAATTGCTGTCGGGCGTCCGTGCCCAGTTGGCCATCAAGCTGTTTGGCCCCGACCTGGGCGTGCTCGCCAAGAAGGGCGCCGAGATCGAGGCCCTGGTGAAGGGAATTGCGGGCACCCGCGACGTCGCCATGGAACAGATCGCCGGCGAAGCCCAGCTGATGGTCGTGCCCGACCGGGCCAAGTTGGCCCGCTACGGCCTGTCGGTGGCTCAGGTGATGGATCTGGTCAGCGACGCCATCGGCGGCGTTGCCGCCGGCCAGGTCATCAAGGGCAACGAGCGGTATGACATTTCCATCCGCCTGGGCAGCCGCTATCGCGACACCCCCGAAGCCATCTCCGATCTGATCCTGCAATCCCCCAACGGGGCTTGGGTCCGTCTCGGCGACGTTGCCAAGGTGGGCATCGATTCCGGTCCGCCCCAAATCCGCCGCGACGACGTCCAGCGCCGCGTGGTCATCCAGGCCAATGTCGAAGGTCGCGACATGGGTGGCTTGGTGGCCGAGATCGAACAGAAGATCGCCGCGCAGGTCGAACTGCCGCCCGGCTATTCCGTGGTCTTCGGCGGCCAGTTCGAGAACCAGAAGCGGGCGCAGGCCAAACTGATGATCGTCGTGCCCGTGTCGCTGGGCCTGATCTTCCTGCTGCTGTTCTTCGCCTTCGGCTCCATGGGTCAGGCGATGCTGATCATGATCAACGTCCCCTTGGCGCTGATCGGCGGCATCGTCGCCCTGTTCGTCAGCGGCCAATACCTGTCGGTACCAGGCTCCATCGGGTTCATCGCCCTGTTCGGCGTGGCGGTGCTCAACGGCGTGGTGATGGTCAACGCCATCAACCAGAACCTGCTGGGCGGCATGCCCATGGAAGAGGCCATCGTCAAGGGAGCCTTGTCGCGCCTGCGGCCGGTGCTGATGACGGCATCCATCGCGGCCTTGGGACTGATCCCCATGCTGCTGTCCAACGGCATCGGTTCCGAGGTGCAGAAGCCCCTGGCTACCGTGGTGGTGGGCGGATTGGTCTCCGCCACGCTGCTGACGCTGGTCGTCCTGCCCGTGGCCTACCCGCTGTTCTCGCGCCGACTGGTCTCAGGCTGGCGCCAAACCCACCAGATCGACCGGGTCGAACCGGCCCACTAACCCCTGATGCGCGGAAAGCCGCCATCAGCGGCGGCCTTCCGCGCCTTCCCAATGGAGGGCAAGCATGATCACAAGCTTTTCCCATCCCGGTCTGCTGGGCCTGTACGTCGCCGGGCGCGTAACCGCCCTGCAAACAGCCGAAGACCGGCGTTGCGTCACCATCCTCGACCTTCTCGCCTCGCTCCGCGCCGACGAACCGATCCCTGGGTGGTTGCACCCCGCATGCCTTGTTGGCGAAGTGAACGGTTACTGCGTCCCGATTTCCCAAACGCTGTCGCTCGCGTTTTACCGCAACGGAGCAGAGATCGGCTGCATCCGCTTGATCTCCACCGCGTTCGAGGCAGCCAGACCCAACCGAGAGAACCCGGCCTGCATCGAACGGCGCCCGAGCCATCCTGGCATCATCTTCCGCACCTTGTTTCTGCCTGCCGCCGGCCTCTCGGTAGCTGCAGCGGCGCGCCACCTGGGCGTGCCCCAAGGCGCCATCTACAAGTTCTTTTCCGGCGACCGGCGCGCGGTCGGGAAGTTCACCCTCGGCTTAGCCGAACTGACGGAAACCTCGGTCGATTTCTGGCTCAGGCTACAAAGCGCCCACGACGTCTTTGTCCTGGGCAGCAACGTCACGCCACACATCCCCCTGACCGCCATCCTGCATTCCATCGAAGCCGGATCGAGCCTGCGCCGGGGGCGGCGCATATCTGGGCACATCCGGATCTCGCGGGCGATGTGACGGGAAAGGAACAGTTCCATGAAAGCGATGACCACTCTCGCAGCCGCTCTAGCACTGACCATTGCCGCCCACTCGGCACCGGCGCACGAGCAGCAGGCCGTGGTGGACGGACGGCGCGTCCAGCCCACACCAGACACCATCCGCAAGCTGAAGCGGGAGCACACCTCCGAGAACGAACAAAAAGCCGGCCGCCGGGAAACCGGCAAGCCCACACCGTCACAAGCCCGACCGGACAGGGAGAAGGGACGCAACGGAGTAGGACGCGATGAAGGGTTCCCGAAGCAGAATTAACGACCGCAACTTCGCCAAGCATCGCCGCATGCAGGAAGAGCAGGCGGCGGAGGCGTTGGACCGGAACCTTTCCCACATCGCCGGCCAGATCGTTTCGTCGAGCACGACACCAAGCGAAGCTGTCCTGGCTTGCCAAATGGTTTCGCGAATTCATTCGCTGGACGAAGACAGCACTTGGCGACTGATTGAGAAGGTGATGGTGTTCTTTCACGAGAAATGCAGCAGCGAGCATTTCTCATAGGCCCGCAGCTCCCGTCGACCACCGCCGACCGAAGTGGTTTTCACTCGGTCTGTGGTGGCGGCAGACGATAATTGATGGCGTCCAGCGCCGCCGCCTCGGCCCTCACGTCCGCCTGGATTTCCGCGACCAGCGCGCCCACCGCCGCACGATCGCCGCTGCCGATGGCCGTGCGCAGCCGGGCGAATTTCTTTTCCACCTCCTGCACCCGGCGAGAGCCGCGTCCCGTGCGGATCGCGGCTTCCAGTTCGCCACTCTCGAAGTGAAGGAAGTAGGCTTCTGTCGCCAAGCGCTTGGCCTCCACACCCTCGCCACGCAGGAAGCGTCCCTCCGCCTGACCAGCGGTGCGGGCCACCGTGTCGGCCACTTTCATCCAGGTACGCATCAGCCCAGCCATCACTTGGCGCGTTGATTTAAAATATTTTTTACACTCATCACCCCCAGGCATGGTGTGCACGGTGCATTGAGAAATTCGGCAAGCATCAGGCGCCAAACGACATGCGGTCCAGCAGGTCGAACAGGGCCTGAGCCGCCGGGGTCAGCCGGCTTCCCTTGCGGGTGATCAGCCCAAGGGTGCGGGTGATGGTCGGGTCAAGCAGGGGGATGCTGACCAGCGCGGGATGCGCCAACTGCAAAGCGAGTTCCGGCAGCACGCCCACGCCAAGCCCCGCCGTGACCATGGCCAGCGCCCCGGCGACGTGATTGGCCTCGTACTGGATGGCGGGCCGGTTGGCGACCTTTGCCAACGCATTGTCGATCAACATCCGGTTGCCGCTGGCACGCGACACCGAAACCAAACGCTCGGAGGTAATGTCGGGCCAGGTGACGGATTGGCGCTTCGCCAACCGATGCTCGCACCGGACCACCAGGGCGTAGCGCTCCTTGTGGATGGGCTTGAACTCAATGTCGGCTTCCTGCGTTCCGATAAAATTCACGCCGAAATCCGCCACTCCCTTCACCACCGCCTCCAAGACATCCTTGGCGCTTTCGTCGATCACCTTGACGCTGGCGGCGGGAAACTTGGCGGCGAGCCGGGTCAGCATGATCGGGAGCATGTGATTTGCCACCGACGGCACGCAGGCCACGGTCACGACCTCGCGGCGACGCCGCGTCCGTTCGGTCATGCCGACGACCGCCAACTCAAGCTCCTCGATCACGATCCGGGCGTGCCGAAGGAAATGCTGCCCGGTCTCGGTCAACGAGACCCGGCGGGTCGTTCGTTCGAGAAGACGGGTTTGAAGCCTGGACTCCAGCTTCTCGATCCGACGGCTGAGCGCCGGCTGGGAGATGAACAGCGCCTCTGCCGCCGCCTTGAAATTCAGCCTTTCCGTCAGAGCGACGAAAGCTTCCAGTTCGCCGACATCCAGATTGATTGCCATCCCCCGCCTCCAACGACCTCATTGAGGCACCATGCACATCAACACATGACATCAATTCATTTCTTTAAATTATCATTATTTCGCATCATCTCCCCCAATCGAACAAAAAGCCCAAGTTTGGGAGGAATGAAGAAATGAGGGCAGCATTTGGATGGCTGAAAGCCGTGGCCGTGGTGGCGGCCGTCGCTCTCGGTTCCTGGCAACCTTCCGCGCAATCCGCGGAAATCCATGTGGTCAGTTCGGGTGGCTTCGCCGCCGCATACAAAGCCCTGGCACCGGATTTTGAACAGCGGACCGGACATCGCCTGGTGTCGGCCTGGGGGCCGTCCATGGGCGACACCCCCGGCGCGATCCCCAACCGCTTGAAGCGGGGGGAACAGATCGACGTCGTCATCATGGTCGGCGAGGCCCTGGACGAACTGGTCGCCCAAGGCAAGGTGCTGAACGACAACCATCGCCTGCTTGCCGATTCGCCGATCGGCATGGCGGTGCGGGCCGGGGCGCAAAAGCCTGACATTTCCAGCGTGGACGCCCTGAAGCGCACCCTGCGGGACGCCAAGTCCATTGCCTATTCGGATAGCGCCAGCGGCGTCTTTCTCTCGACCGTTCTTTTCCCCCGCCTTGGCATGGCCGAGGAACTGAAGGGAAAGGCGCGGATGATCCCGGCGGAACCGGTCTCGGCATGGACCTGGCGTTCCCGGTCCTGCTGATCCTGACCAGCGTCAGCGGCTTGACCTTACTGTTGATGCGCTCGACACCGGCCATGGGCGTTCTGCTGGCCCTTCACCTGGGGATCGTCTTCGCCCTGTTTGTGACCATGCCCTACGGCAAATTCGTCCACGGGCTTTACCGTCTCGCCGCGTTGGTACGGTACGCCCAGGAGCGGGCGGCGGAAGCCAAACCGGAATAAAGAAAAGCAGGTTCATCGCCGATTTCCGGGGACAGGCTGCACGTGGAATCCCGCCCGCGCAGCCTTGCCGAGCTGACCTTCACCCGGCTTTGGGCGCTGGTAGTGCGAGAGACCACGAGTTAGGCGCACTGATCTCGTGAAAGGCTGGCTTCAGAACAGGAAGTCG
Source organism: Bacteroidota bacterium (assembly GCA_050259735.1). GTDB lineage: Bacteria > Pseudomonadota > Alphaproteobacteria > Rhodospirillales > Magnetospirillaceae > Magnetospirillum. The sequence continues at coordinate 153,768 of JBLNBE010000055.1, read as the reverse complement.
TCCGCATCTACGGTGGCGGCGGCTTCGGCCTGTCCGGGTTCGTCTCCGCCCAGCAATTCGTGCACCTTTCGCTCGGCCGCCATGGTGTAGCGGGTGCGCAGCAGGTCCAGCACCTCGGCGCGGATGTCACCCAAGGCGGCGGCGTCGGGGATGTCGGTTCCCACGGCGTCGTTCAGCGTGCGGGCGACATCGGCCAGGGTATTGGCGAATTCGGGATGGGCTTCCATCTGGCGGCGGGCCTTGTCCAGCGACTGGCTGACCTGGGCGCAACCGCGCGACAAGGCGTGTATGGAGGCGGTGATGTCGGCGCCGACGGCATCCAGAACCTGCACCGCGCTGGCCATGGCCGCCTCCATCTGGCCGGCGGCTTGGCCGCTGTTTTCCTCGCGGTCCATTCGCTCGGCCGCCTGCGTCAGTCCGGCCAGTTCGCCCATGATGACCGAGCCGTCCTCGGCGGTGCGATTGGAATAGGCGCGCAATTCCTGGGCGATGACGCTGAGACCCCGCCCCTGAGCGCCCAGCCGCGAACATTTGAACGTGGCATTGAGACCCATGACCCGCATGTCGGCCTCGATGGAGTGGATGGCCTCGATGTGCCCCACCATACCGGCAACGATTTGGCTGATCTGGCCCACCAAGCGGTCGATACCGCCCTGCGCGCCGGCATAGACGCCCAGCAGATGCTGGGCAGCCTGCATATGGGCGCCGAGTTCGGCCAGGAACGAACCGCCACCGCCGGCACCATAGGCGGCGGCGCAACGCGGCGGCAGGCCGGCGACGTCCGCGGCGAGCGCGTCGAGATTGCTGCCGATCATGGCGGTTTCGCGCCCCAGATCGGCGGCGGCACTTTCCGCCTGCGCCGCTTGCAACCGGCACACCGACGACACCAGGGTGGCGCGGTGAGCCGGGGGAAGATCGGCGATGCCGGCGACCTCCAGCAAGGTCTGCAGCGCCTCGACCACATGTTCGCCGCGCTGGCGGGTCATGTCGCCCACCTGCAAGCCCTCGACCGCGTGGGCGACAGTGCCCGCCATCCGGCCGGACAGTTCGGCCAAATCGCGGATGGCCTGGGCGGATTGCTGGCTGCGGTCGGCCATGGCGGTCAGGCCCTGGCCCAGTTGGGCGCCCACCTGGGCCACGGATTGGCGATGTTCGCGCATGAAGGTCGCCAAATCGCGCCGCGCCGCCGACAGCGTGGCAAGCAGTTCCGACAATTCGTCCGCGAGTCGCCCCAGGCTGGTGCCGGCCAGGGCGGCAAGCCGACCGATCTCTCGCGTGAACACGCTGAAATCGACGTCGCGCACGGTGACATGCGCCGCCTCGACCTTGGCGTTGACCGCCAACACCTGGACCTCGCCGATGACTTTCTTCAGCCGGTTGATGGCCGGCGCCAGGGCGGCGGCGCGGGCGTGCAGATCGTTGAGGCGCTGTTCGCTGACGGCGGTGCGCTCCGCCAGCGCGCTCAGGCCGGCCGAAACCTCGCGCAGGGCGGCGACGGCACTCTGGACGTCCTCGGCCTCGATGCGTCCGGCCATGGCGGCAAAGCGGCGCTTCAGATCATCCAGATGGCCGACCGAATCGGCCAAGGCGCCACCGGCTTCGGTGAACACAGGTTCGATGCCGGCCAGCACGCGAGTCAGCCGCTGGGTCAGCGAGCGCAACTGCGGCTCCAGTCCGGTGATCTCCATCATCCCCACAGCCCCATCTCAGGCGCGCCCCGCGCGTAGGATTTCCGCAGGAATCAGATCCAGCGGCATTACTTTTTCCGCCGCCCCCAGGCTGATGGCTTCCTTCGGCATGCCGAACACCACGCAGGAGGCTTCGTCCTGGGCGACGGTGGCGGCGCCGGCTTGCCGCATTTCCAGCAAGCCCTTGGCACCGTCGTCGCCCATGCCGGTCATCAGAATACCCACCGCATTGGCTCCCGCATACTGCGCAGCCGAGCGGAACAGCACGTCGACCGAGGGCCGGTGCCGCGACACCAGCGGCCCCTCCTTGATCGCCACATGGTAGCGCGCGCCCGAACGCTGCAGCAACATGTGGCGATTGCCCGGCGCGATCAACACCTGACCGCGCAGCACGACATCGCCGTCCGCGGCTTCCTTGACGGTGACGGCGCACAAGCCGTCCAGCCGGCGGGCGAAGGCGGCGGTGAATTTTTCCGGCATGTGCTGGACGATGACGATGCCGGGGCAATCCGACGGCAACGCCTCGAGCACCACCCGCAGCGATTCGGTACCGCCGGTCGAGGCGCCGATGCAAACGACCTTTTCCGTGGTGCGCGCCATGGCACGGCTATTGGGGTTGGGCGCCGGCATCATGGCGTCGGCCGACAATTTCTTGGCCACTTCAAGGCGCGGCAGGGCGGCGGGGCGCAGCCGCCCCAGCCTGGCCCGCGCCGCCGCCTTGACCGCGTCGCAGATGGCGACACGGGATTCCGTCAGGAACTGGCGGGTCTCGACCTTGGGCTTGCAGATGACGTCCACCGCCCCGGCCTCCAACGCCTGCATCAAGGTGCTCGACCCCTCTTCCGTCAGCGACGAACACATCACCACCGGGATGGGGCGTTGGGCCATGATGCGGCGCAGAAACGAGATGCCGTCCATGCGCGGCATCTCGACGTCGAGGGTGATGACGTCGGGTAGTTCGTGGCTCATGCGCTGGGCGGCGGCGAAGGGGTCGGCGGCGACGCCCATCACCTCGATCTCGGGGTCGCTGGACAACACCTCGGTCAGGGTCTGGCGGACCGAGGCCGAGTCGTCGACGATGAGAACGCGCACTTTGCCGGCCATGGGACACCTATTCGCGCTGGAAAATGGTGGTCGCCACCTGACGGAACGGCAGTTCCATGCCCGACAGGGTTTCCGAGTGGCCGATGAACAGATAGCCGCCCGGCCGCAGGTGATCGCACAGATGCGTGATGACCGCCTGCTGGGTGGGACGATCAAAATAGATCAGGATATTGCGGCAGAAAATGACCTCGAACAGGCCGTCGAAATCGTAGGGACCCTCGATCAAATTCAGGCGGGAAAATTGGACGTGGCCGCGCAGCTCGGGGACGACGCGCACCGTGTCGGCGTTGCGGTCACGGGCGCGGCGCAGATAGCGCCGGCGCATTTCCATCGGCACCGGCTCGATCATGGCTTCAGGATAGATGCCGCGCGCCCCGGTCTCCAGCACCTCGGTGCAAATGTCGGTGGCGAGGATGGAGAAATCGAAGCCGCGCTGCACCCGGGCGTAATCGGCCAGCAGCATGGCCAGCGAATAGGCTTCGGCACCGATGGACGACGCCGCGCTCCACACCGCCAGCGGGCGGCGCAAACCCCAACCGTGCTTCACCAACTCGGGCAGGCCATGACCGGCCAGGAAGTGGAAGTGATCGGGTTCCCGGAAAAAGTCGGTCTTGTTGGTGGTGACCACGTCGATCAGATGCACGGCTTCATCCGCCAGACCGTTCTCTTCGAACAAGAAGCGGCAATACTCGCTGAAAGCCCCCACCCCCAAGTCACGCATGCGCCGCCGCAGCCGTCCCTCCAGCATGGTCTTCTTGCCGGGGGGCATGCGGATGCCGGTGGCGCCCTGAATATATTCAGCCAGGCGGCGAAAATCCCGGCTGGACAATTGACCGTTGGCGAGATCGGGCATTAAGCAACCTCGGGCGAAGGCGCGAGCGCCGCGATTTCCTCGGTCGAGAACAGACGGGCCAGATCAAACACGACCACGAAAGCTCCTCCGCGCCGGCCAATGCCGTGAATATAGTCCGATCGCCAGCGCACGCCGATGTCGGGCGGCGGCTCGACGCCGGCGCCGTCCAGGGGCGTGACCTCGAACACCCGGTCGGCCAGCAGGCCCAGGACCAGCCCGCGTCCCGCGACCGGGATTTCCAGGACCAGGATGCGGGTATGGTTGGTGTGCGGCGCCGCAGCGAAACCAAGCTTGCGGCGCAGGTCCACAACCGGCACGCATTCGCCCCGCACGTCGATCACTCCCAGCAAATAGGGCGGCGCGTTGGGCAATTGGGCGATGGCGGGCACGTCCAGGATTTCACGCACCCCGTGGACCTCGACCGCGAACACTTCGCGGTCGACGCCCAGGGTGACGTATTGGGTGCCGTCTTCAATGGACATGACGGACTCCCTTTCCTCAATAGGCCTGGTAATCGGCGTCTTGCTTGTCGGCGCCCTTGGCCAGGTCGAAGGTAAAGCCTTTCTTGGCGGTGCCATTTTGCTTGGCCGGCTTGCGGCCGGCAACCGGTGCGGCCGCGCGCTTGGGCTTGACGACGGGCGCGACCCGGCGGCTGGACGCGGAGTCGTCGGTGCTGAAGAAGGCGATGGAGGATTGCAGTTGCTCAGCCTGCGCGGCCAGTTCCTCGGAGGTGGCGGCCATCTGTTCCGAGGCGCTGGAGTTCTGCTGCGTCACCTTGTCCAACTGCTGGATGGCCTGATTGATCTGGTCGGCGCCAACATCCTGCTCGCGGCAGGCGGCGGTGATCTCTTCCACCAGTTCGGCGGTCTTCTTGATGTCGGGCACCAGGCGCGACAGCATCTGACCGGCCTCTTCCGCCACCTTGACCGTGTCGCCCGACAGGGCGCCGATCTCGGCCGCCGCCGCTTGGCTGCGTTCGGCCAGCTTGCGCACCTCGGACGCGACCACGGCGAAGCCCTTGCCATGCTCGCCGGCCCTTGCCGCCTCGACGGCCGCGTTCAGGGCCAGCAGGTCGGTCTGACGGGCGATTTCCTGCACGATCATGATCTTTTCGGCAATGGTCTGCATGGCCGCCACCGCACGGGTCACCGCGTCGCCCGAACGCTGGGCATCGGCGGCGGATTGGCGGGCGATCTTCTCGGTCTGGCTGGCGTTGTCGGCGTTCTGCTTGATATTGGCGGCCATCTGCTCCATGGAGGCCGAGGCCTCTTCGGCCGCGGCGGCCTGCTCGGACACGCCCTGGCTCATTTCCTCGGCGGTCGCCGACAATTCCTGGCTGCCGGACGACACGTTGTCCGAGGCCGACAGCACCTCGCCGACGATGGTGCGCAGCTTGTCCACCATCTCGTTGACGTGGCCCAGCAGGTCGGTGACCTCGTCATTGCCCTTGATCTCGGCGGTACGGGTCAGGTCGCCACCCGCCACCGCCTGGGCCAGCGATCCCGCCTGAGCCAGACCGCGCGACACGCCGATGGCGATCCAACTGGCGGTGGCGCCGGCCAGCACGACCGACAACACCAGCATGCCCATCAGGGTGTTGCGGGCGGTGGCGGCCACGGATTCGCTTTCGGCCTTGTCTTTTTCCATGCCGGCGACGTTCAAGGTGATGATGTCGTTCAGCGCCGCTTCGGCCTTCAGGCGAGCTTCGCGGCCCTCCTTGGTGGTCAGCAGGAAGGCTTGGGCATTGGTGTTGGCGGAACCCAGCTTGCGAATTTGCTCGTCCACCTTGACCCAGCGGCTGAAGTGTTCGAGCGCGGCTTCGACGCGGCGACGGTCATCGTCGGTGGCGCTGCGTTCCAGGGACTCGCGCAGGCCCTGCAACTCGGCCACACGCTCCTGCGCCGTCTTCATCAGGCGGGAGGTGGTGGCGTCGTCGGTGACCAGGATGACGTCGCGCTCGACGCGCTGAGCCACGCCGAACAGGGCAAGGAAGCGGCCGGCCAGAACGGCGGTGCGCAGACGGTCGGGCGAGCCGTCGGTGCGCGACGCCAGCGGCTTCAAAGCCTCTGACACCGCGTCGGCGGCCTCGTCACCTTCTTGGTGCGCCAGTTGCTGCGCCCGCACGGCGGTGTTCTGCAACGCCAAGTCCTGGACCTTGGCATCCGCCGCCATCAGTGCGTCAAGATTGACCATGAAAATTTCGAGCTTGCGCCGGCCTTCATCACTGGCGATGGCACGCAACTGTTCGGCCTTGCGCCGCAGGTCCTCGGCCGAGCGCTTGATGTCGCTGGAGTATTTTTCCATGCCCTGTTGGGTTTCCTCCAGGATCATGTTCTTCTCGCTGCGGACGATGTCGCCCAGGATGTTGCTCAGTTCCAGCGCCAGCGACACCCGCTTGGCGGAACGATCGACGATGTCGTTCAGGCGGTCGTTGATCGCGCCCATATCCCTGAGCGACAGAAGGGAAGCCGCGATCATCATCACGATGACCAGTGAGAAGCCGGCGACGAGCTTGAGTTTGATGGTCAGACGCATGGTGAAGGCTCCTATTGCGTCGCGTCGGACAAGGGCGCGGCGTCAGGCGCCGGCTCGTCCGTGGAAATGACGCGGTCGATATCGAGGACGATGATGAATTCGGCGGCGCGCTTGCCGATGCAGCGGATGAAGTCCGCGCGCCAGCGCATGCCGATGCGCGGAGTTTCCTCCTGCGCCGCGGCGGCGATCTGGGTAACTTCGTAGACCTTGTCGGCCAGGATGCCGACGATGGTGGATTCGCCGGCCACGTCGACCTCGATCACCACGATCCGGGTGTCGATGGTGGCGGGCTTGCGCTCCATGCCGAACTTGAACCGCAAATCCGCCAGCGGCACCACCTTGCCGCGCACGTTGATCAGGCCGCCGACGAAGGGCCGCGCTTTGGGCACTTCGGTCACCGGCACCATATCGAGGATTTCGCGCACGATGTCGGCCTCGACGGCGAAAATCTCGCCATCCAGGCCAAGCGTGAGCACTTCCATGTCGGTCGTCGTCATAGCGATTTCCTCACGATGCCTTCAGCCGGTCTTCGAGCGCCTGGCCAGTCTCGACCAGATGAGCGATGTCGAAGATCAGCGCCACGCTGCCGTCCCCCAGGATGGTGGCGCCCGAAAAGCACTCGACGTCGGCATGCAGCTTGGATAGGGATTTGATGACGGTCTGGTGGTCGCCGATGACCTGATCCACCACCAGACCGACGCGGGAATCACCGGTCGAGACGATGACGACCTTCTGGTAGGGATCGGCAGGCACCTGACAGTCGAACATTTCGCGCAGGCGCAGGAACGGCACCAGTTCGTCACGGATGTTCAGGAAGCTGCGCCCACGCGAGTGGGCATCCGCGTCGGCCGACAGCTCGACGCATTCCTCGACCGCCGCCAGGGGAATGACATAGCGGCCACGGCCCACGCGCACCAACAGGCCGTCGATGATGGCAAGCGTCAGCGGCAGACGCAGGGTGACCTCGGTCCCCTGGCCGGGAGTGCTGTCCACCTCGACCTTGCCGCGCAGCGAGTCGATGGTGCGCTTGACCACGTCCATGCCGACGCCGCGCCCGGACACGCTGGTGACCTCGCGCGCGGTCGAGAAGCCGGGGGCGAAAATCAGCTGGTAGATTTCGCCGTCGGTCAGCTTGGCCCCGGGCTGGACCAATCCCTGTTCCTCGGCCTTGGCACGGATGCGGCTTTTGTCCAGGCCGCGACCGTCATCGGTGATTTTCACCAGCACCTCGGCGCCGGAATGCACCGCCGATACGTGCACCCTGCCCTGCTCGGGCTTGCCGGCGGCAAGGCGATCCTCGCGCGGCTCCAGACCGTGGTCGGCGCAATTGCGGATCAGGTGAACCAGCGGGTCGTTCAGCCGCTCGATCACCGTCTTGTCCAACTCGGTTTCCTCGCCGGTGGTGGTCAGGGCGATGTCCTTGCCCAAGTCGTGGGCGAGGTCGCGCACCAGCCGGCGGAAGCGGCCGAACAGCGAACCGATGGGCACGGTGCGGATGCCCATGGTGGTGTCGCGCAATTCGTTGGCCAGACGCTCGATTTCCTCGGCGACGCTCTTGATAGCGGTGCTGTCCGAGGCCAGGGCCAATTGCCGCAGCCGCGCCTGGGCGATCACCAACTCGCCCACCCGATCCATAAGAATGTCCAGACGTTCGGCCGGCACGCGGATGGAATCGTTGGCCTTGACGGCGGCCCTCGCCGCCTCGGCCTCGCGTACGTGGCGCTGCTCGGCCAGGGCGGCGGCAACCGCATCGGGCGACACTTCGGCCTGCTGCACCAAGACTTCGCCCAGCCGGGGCTGCTTGGTCAAAGCCTGCTCGATGGCGGCCGGCGCGGTGTCGCCGCGTTCCACCAGGATCTCGCCCAGGCGCTTGGCGCCGGACGCGGCGGCAACCGGCTCGACGCTCAATTCCATGTCGTCGATGACGAACATGAAGACCTCGTCGATGGCGGTGCGGGGCGCCTCGGTGGTCAGCACCACATCCCAGGCCAGCAGGCAACGGCAGGGATCAAGCTGGTCGAGCGCCGGCACCGCATCGGTCAGCGCCACCACGTCGCAAACGCCCAGGCCGCGCAGCTCGTCCAGCATCATCAACGGGTTCGACCCCATGACCATGCAATCGGCCGGCAGACGGAAGCGGATGCGCCAGGTCGTGGGGGCCGGCGGCGCCTTGGCCTTGGCGGCAGGGGTGGCCCCGCCCGCACCGGGCGCCCCGACCAGGGCGACCAGGCGGGTCAACAGCGCCTCGCCCACCGCCGGATCGGCTTCGGCCGGCGCCTGGATCAGCGTCCGCATGTGGTCGCGCGAGGCCAATGCCACGCCGACCAGCTCGCCGCTGGCGGCAAGCGTGCCCTTGCGCACCTGATCGAAGGCGTTTTCCACGTGGTGGGTAAAGGCGGCCAAGGCGTCGAAGCCGAACATGGCGCCCGACCCCTTCAGCGTGTGCAGGGCGCGAAAGGCGGTATCGACCAGGTCGCGGTCGTCGGGCCGCTCCTCCAGGTCCAGCAGGGCGCCCTCCAGAGTCTCCAGCAACTCTTGGGCTTCGGCCAGGAAGGTGGCTGTCGGGTCCGGCGCGGCGGTCATCACCCGAGAACCTTCTTGACCACCGACAGCAGTTGTTCCTGCTTGAACGGCTTGGTGATCCAGCCGGTGGCGCCGGCGGCCTTGGCTTCCTTCTTCTTGTCGTCGTCGGATTCGGTGGTCAGGAAGACGATCGGCACGCCGCGATAGGCCGGCAGCTTGCGCAGTTCCTTGATGAGCGCCAGCCCATCCATCACCGGCATGTTGAGGTCGGTCACCACCATCTGGAACGTGGCGCCCTGCGTTTTCTTCAGCGCCTCACTGCCGTCGGCGGCCTCGACCACGTCATAGCCGGCGCCGCTCAGGGTGAGGCGCACCATTTGGCGCATGCTGGCTGAATCGTCGACGCAAAGGACGGTCTTGGTCATTGCGGCTCTCCCTTCGTCGGTTCGAACAATCGGTCTGCGCATACCCCGCAGCGGGCCAACACGCTCCGTACCGCAGGACTATCGGTACTGCGCCACGCCAGCCGGCCGCCGGCCGCCGCGACCGAAACGCGGGTCGCCAGCAACAACTGGATGAAGGCGACGTCCGCCTCGGCCACGCCGGCGAGATCGATCTCGATGTCGGAGTGCCGGGCCAGCACCGCGCATAGGCGGGCATGCGCCTCCTCCACGGTGGCGATGGTCTGCAAGCCCTCAAAGGCGATGGTTTCAGGCATGAGCGGACGTCCTAGCCGATAGAGGGGAAAAGAGGCTGCGCTTGACAGCAGGCGGGAAATTCGACGTCGCACAGGGGCGGCGCCAGCAGCATGCCCTGCGCCAGCGAGACGCCGTGGGCGGACAGAAAGGCGGCCTGCGCCTCGGTTTCGACGCCCTCGGCGACGATGGACAGGCCAAGCCGGCCGGCAATGGCGACGGTGGCCTCGACGATGCCGCAGGCAAGGGCGCCATTGGGCAGACCGTGCACGATGGATTGGTCGATCTTCAGCACGTCGAAGGGAATGCGGTGCAGACGGGACAGCGACGAATGGCCGGTGCCGAAATCATCCATGGACAGGCGAAAGCCCTTGGCTTTCAACTCCGCGATGGCATCGGCGACCGCGCTTTCGTGGCCGACGAAGGCGCTCTCGGTGATCTCCAGCTCGAAGGCGCCGGCGGGCAGGCCGGTGCGTTCCAGTGTGTCGGACAAATCGTCGATCAGCCCATGGTGGCGCAACTGGTGGGGCGAGAGGTTGACCGCCATGGTCAGATGCGCCCCCCAGGATTGGCGGCGCCACTGGGCCAGCATCTCGGCGGCGGTGCGAAAGGCGAAGCCGCCCAGCTCGCCGATCAGGCCGTGTTCTTCGGCCACCGGAATGAACACGGCCGGCATCACCGGCCCCAGCGCGCGGCTGTTCCAGCGCATCAGCGCCTCGGCCCCCAGAACCCGGCGATCCTGCAGACGCACCTTGGGCTGATAGACCATGCGGAACTCGCCGTGCCGGATGCCGGCATCCAACTCGGCGGCGACGGACAGCCGTTCGGCATCTCGCGCCACCTGCTCCGCATGGTAGGTGACGACCACATTGCCGCCCATGGCATGGGCATGGTGGGCGGCAGCGGTGGCCCGCGCCAACAACGCCGCCAGGCCAAGCCCGCCCTCGCCACAGGCCACGCCGATGCTGACGGTGGCGCAGAGCGAGCGCCCACTTACCGGGAACGGCTGCGCCATCGCCCGGCGGACCTGCTCGGCCAGCACTTCGGCCTCGGCCAGCGCGGTGCGGGGCGGCAACAACGCGGCGAAGGTGTCGCCACCCACATGGGCGACCAGGCCCAGCGTGCGCTCGAACCCGACCAGCCGCTCCGCCACCGCGCGCAGCAGTTCCTCGCCGAAGGAATTGCCCAGACTGGCCGAGATGGCCGCATAGCGGTTCACGCCGATCGCCATGACCACCGGCGGCCGCTCGGCCTCCCACAAGGTGGGGCACGAAGCCAGACCGTCCAACTGCGAGAGCGACAACAGGCCGGCACTGGGTTCGACGTCGTTGAACGCGCTCATCTCGGCGTGATAGCGCGCCGGGCAATCCTTTGGATTGCAAAGCTGCCACTGGTCGCGCAATTCCACGCTGCGGCGCAGCCTGGCGTCGGCGATCGCCGCGATGTCGGCATTGGCCATGGTGCGTGGAACCACCTCGTCGGCGCCGCGGCCAAGGGCGCGGCTGCGGCCGGAATCGTCGTCGCGGTCAACGATCAGCATGACGGGCAGCGCCGACAGCACCGGCGGCAACGCGCGAATCTCGGACAAAACGCGGTAGCCGTCGATACCGGGCGGCGCCACCTCGCACACCACCATGTCGGGGTGGCTGAACTGGATGAAAGCAAGGCCGTAAGCCGGGTCCGAGGTGACCTCGACCTCGTGGCCCGCACTGGTCAACAGCGATGGCACCAGGTCCAGCCCGGCAGTCGATCTGGCAATGAACAACGCCTTGCCCATGGCAGGGATTTCCGTCAATCGTCGTCGCCACCAAGGGTGGCAGACCCTGGGCTAAGGTATTAGTCACCTTTTCTGATTACACCCACCGCCAAGGGGTGTCGCCGAAGGTTCTAGAACCTCGGAAACCTCTTACTTCCATCGGACGAGGTGCCTGCGCGCCTTGTGGCTGGTAGCCTAGCGCGAGAGGTGGGAATGGTAACTAAAGCGCGTAGACGCCGCATTTTCGTCCGCATCGTCATCGTCGCGACGGCAGTCTGTATCCTGTGCGTCGCCCTGGGCCTGTATGCGCAGGTGACGTTGACGCGCGAGCGCGCCCTGACTTTCGCCGCCATCCTGTTCAGTCTGGCGCTGGCCGTCGGTGCCGGGCTTTTGGTGGCGGGGATCAAGCGCAACTATCGCGACCACGCCGGATCGCTGACCGCCATGCGAGACCTCAACGCCGAACTGGAAGAGCTGGTTGCCAAGCGCACGGCCGCGCTGCAGGAAGCACGCGCCGACGCCGAGAGATCCTGCGAAGCCAAGTCCCGCTTCCTGGCCTCTGCCGCCCATGATCTGCGCCAGCCCATGCAGGCGATGATGATGTTCATCGACGAACTGAGCTATCGACCGCTGGCCGACCCCGACAGGGCCATCGTCGCCAAGGTCGAGTCCTCGGCCCAGTCGTTGTCGCATCTGCTTAACGGCCTGCTCGACATTAGCGCCATCGACGCCGGCGCCATCGAACCGCGATTGGCCGACGTGCCGCTGGCCCCGGTGCTGGCCGCCATCGAGGCCCGCTTCGGCGGCATGGCCGACGCCAAAAAGCTGGCGCTGACGGTGCTGCCCACGCGCGCCTCGGTCCATAGCGACCCGGCGCTGCTGCTGCGCATTCTATCCAATTTGGTCTCCAACGCGGTGCGCTACACCGAAGCAGGCCGCGTGCTGGTGGGCTGTCGGCGACGGGACGGCGAATTGCTGGTACAGGTCATCGACACCGGAATCGGCATCCCGCCCGAGCAGGTGCCGCTAATCTTCGAGGAATACTACCAGGTGGCCAATCCGGGACGCGACCGCCGCCACGGCGTCGGCCTGGGATTGGCGATCGTCGAGCGGCTGACCGGCATGCTGGGCCATCACGTCGAGGTGACGTCGCGCCCCGGCCACGGCTCGACCTTCACCGTGCGGCTGAAACTTGCCCATTGCGCCACCCCGACCGATTGCAGCAATGCCGCCGTGCCGGCGCCCGACGGCGGCGGCGCCCTGGTGGTGGTGATCGAAGACGATCCCGAAGTGCGCCTGTCGCTGACCCGCTCGCTGAAGAACCGCCGTTATGCCGTGCTGCCGGCGTCGTCTGGGCGCGAAGCGGCGGATTTGCTGCGCTGGGCTGGGCGCCCCCCCATGGCGATCATCGCCGATTACCGCTTGGCCGACGGCGAGAACGGCGTCCAGGTCATCGCCGCCTTGCGCGCCCTGCACCCGGCGGCACGGACCGTCGCCATCGCGCTGACCGGCGAGCAGAAACTGGCCGAAGACCCGAATGACGACGTGGTGGTGCTGCGCAAGCCCGTGCCGCCGGCCGTGCTGTGCGCCACCATCGAGCGCCTGCGGCGTGAAGCCGAGGCCATGGTCTGGAGCGGCGAGCGCTAAATTTGGCGCACGCCGTGATCGGCCGCCACTGAGGCGGCGGCCAAGCGGGCGGATGCCCGCGCCCGGCGAGGGCCAAACATAAAGCAACCATCGTGCGTCATAATTGACGCGCGATGGTCTAATCGCCTTTCAGCAAGCCCTGCCGCTGCGCCGCCATGGCGGCCTCGGTGCGATTGTGGACCCCTAGGGCCTTGAGCACGGCATTCACGTGCTGCTTTACGGTGGCCTCGGACATGGCAAGGTCGTAGGCGATCTGTTTGTTGGAATGACCGGCGCAGATGCCGCGCAGCACATCCATCTGACGCGGCGTCAGCGGCCGCCGTGCGGGTTCGACGGTGACACGGCGCTCGGCCCCCGCCATAGCCATGTATTCGGGCGGAACGTAAATTCCGCCATCGAACACCAGGCTCAGGGCATGGGCGACGATCTTGGGTTCGGCCCGTTTGAGCACGAAACCGGCCAAGCCCATCTCCATGGCTTCGGCGATGACCGCCGGGTCCTCGGTGGCCGACACCACCACGCATCGCCCGGCCCCGACCCGCCCGACCAGATCGGCCAGTTCATCACGCCAGTGCAGTCCGGGCATGTTCAAATCCATAAGCAGAAAGTCTGGCGCGGCTTCATCAACCAGGCGGCGCGCCTCGGCATAATTTCCAGCCTCGAATACCGCAGCATCCGGACAGATGCGCTGCAGTTGCATCTTGATGCCATCCCGGAACAAGCCGTGGTCATCTGCGACAATTATTTTCAACGAGCGCCCCGCTGCCGTCGGAAAGGTTGGGCTTCACATCCGTATTTCTAGCACTACCCGACGTGCATATGGGAATCAAGGTGCAGGAAGTCATAACGCGCGCAGCAAAAACCCATCAGCGCGAACAAGCCCGTCTGCTTGCGCCTAAACCTCGAGAAACACCGCGCGAGACACGGCATCGTTTTCCTAGGGCACCCAAACCGGGCTAGTTTTTCCGGGTGACCTCGTCGCCCCAGTCTTCGACCAGGCGCTTTTGTGCCGCCTTCAGCGCCGCCACGCGGCGGTCGGTGGTGAAGGCCAGCCAGGACGACACCATGGGCGGCATGCTCATGTACAGCAGCCAGCCGATGCCCGAGGCGCCATAGGCCCACAGCAGCAGCGACCCGTCGGACAGCAGATTGAATGCCTCGTCCAGGGTGTGGACGCCGAACCACAGGTCGAACAGATACTTGATGACGCCGGCGAAGTTGAGACCGCCGACGCACAGCCAGGCGTATTTGTTGGCGCCCTTTTCGCTGGCCCAGGCCGCCAGGGTCGGCAGCATGGTGAAGAACAGCAGAACGACGGTCGGCAGCGAGAACGGCACCAGGGCCGCCAGGATCATCAGCACGACGACCTTGTTCATGCCGGCGCCGCCGGATTTCTTCGCCGCGGCCGGGGCGGGGGTGGGTTTTCTCGCCATGGCCCTACCACACCTTCATGATGACCACGATGGTGGTCGTGATCAGGGCGATGAGAATGCCGGTGACGGCGGCGGTCTGCTTGCCGATGCGCACGGCCTCCTTGGCGCGGTCTTCCTCGTTGTTGAGGACCCGCTTCACCTCGTCGTCGGCGGCCATGTACTGCGCTTGCGCCCAGGCGAAGTCGTTGTGGTCCTTGTCGCGCTCGCCAGGGTTTTCCAGCAGGTTGTAGATTTCGACCACCGAGCCGCGCCGAACCAGCTTGGCCATCTCCTTTTCCAGTTCCTTGCGCTTGTCGCGGGAATGGAACGCGGCGATGGCCGGGGCCGCCAGAGTGCCGATCCATGCCGACAGCGCCGGCAACTGCTCTGGCCCCAGGCGGTACTGGAACACGGCGAACAGGTTGAGCAGCGCCATGAAGGCGCGGGCGGGATCGGGGTCGCTCAGTTGCAGCAGGTTGCGGTCGATGTCGGAACGGGCGCGGGCGCCCATGAAAGCGGCGACGTGGCGGTCCACCGGCAGTTGCTTGGTGTCGGTGCGCTTGGCGGCGGCGTTCAGCGCCGGCAGCAGCTCCTTCAGCTCGGTGATGTATTCCTCGCCGATCAACGGGCTTTGGCACGGCAGCGCGTCGTTCATTTCGTACAGACAGCGTTCCAGGCCGAAGCCCAGGCCGGTCTGCCCCAGATAGCCCTTCAACTCGCGGAAGTTTCCTTCCATCAGCGAGTTGTCAGGCAAATAGTACTTCCGCGCCTCGAACCACAGCTTGGGCACTTCGCGGTTGATGACCTCGGCCACCAGCCGGGTGTCGCCCTTTTGCGCCATGATCGCCGCCAATGCGGTGCCGACGCCGTCGGGCATGGCGTTGAAGCCCTTGTAGCGAATGGGCGCGGTGGGGTCCAACAGCATCAGGACCTTGCACAGCATCTGGTCGGTGACGACCTTGCGCTCGGCGCCGCCGTTCAACACCATGCGGACCATGTCGGACACCACCTGGGCGCGGTCCTTGTCCTCGACCGCGCGGCGCAGCCACAGCTCCAGCTTGCCTTCCAGCACCGGCGGAATGGCGGCTTCCCAGTTCTTCGCCATCGCCACGGCCAGTTCGCGGCAATTGCCGTATTCCTTGCCGTTGAAGGGGAAGCCGCGCGCCGCACGCTTTTCGTGGCGGGGCTGCAGCGGCGACAGCCGGCGGCCCGACAGCCACAAATCCAGCGCCTCGACGTCCCAGCGCTGATCGGGATCGTCGCACAGCAGCCCGCGCAGCAACTCGACCATGGCCAGCGGCAGGCGCTCGTCGCCCACCAGGGTGTTGTAGCTGCCCAGCTGGATTTTCATCTTCAGCAGGGTTTCGTCGTCCATGTGGCCGACCGGATTGCGGCCGAGATAGACGAAAATCAGCGTCACGCCCAGGGCGTAAAGATCGTCGGAATAGGTCCCCGAGCCGCGCGCCACGTTGTTGGCCATGCCGGCTTCGATGGTTTCGAACACCAGCGGCTGGTCGAAGGCCGGCGGCGCGGTGACGCAGTCGCCCAGCGCGATGCGGTCGCCGCCTTCGTCCATGAAGAACAGGTTGGTGGCGCGGATCGAGCGGTGGGTGACGCCGCGCTGGCTCAGTTCGCGAATGGCGCCGACCAGCGGCTCCACCACCTTGGCGGTGATGTTGTATTCGTCGATGCGATGGCATTCGGAACGCAGATTGGCCATCAGCCGTTTGCCGATGGGGCGTTCGTAAATCACCGTCATGCACTGGCGCCCGGCGGGCGCCCAGTTCATCGCCCCCCATTCCACCAGTTGCATCTGGCCGGGACTCTGCATGCCCTTGAAGGCGCGCATGATGTTGACACGCGGCGGCAGATCGGGGCGGCAGATCAGGGCGTAAAGCTGGCGCTTGGCGTCACGCTTGTCCTCGGCCACGAAGGCCTCGGCATTGGGCGTCGACAGGTCGGGCAGCGGCTGGTTCGAGCGAACGACATAGCGATCCCGCAACACCCCGGGCGGCCCGGCGGCGGGTACAGCAGATTCCTGGTCCTGGCTTGTCGCCCCTGCGGCTTCCGCCATTGGTGCAATCGTCCCTGTGCGCACCGCTTCTCGGTGCTCCTGTCCTTTGTACGGGGCGAAGGCCGCCGGCTCAAGCGGCAAAGCAAAGGGCCGGCCCCTCGCGGGAACCGGCCCTTCGTTCCATGCCTGGATGCTTACGAAGCGAAGGGATCGTGCACCAGAATGGTGTCATCGCGCTCGGGGCTGGTGGACAGCAGCGACACTGGCGCTTCGATCAATTCCTCGATGCGGCGCACATACTTGATGGCGGTGGCCGGCAGGTCCATCCACGAGCGGGCGCCACGGGTGGAGTCTTTCCAGCCCTCGATGCTCTCGTAGATCGGCTCGACCTCGCCCTGGGCGGCCTGGCTGGCCGGCAGGTGGTGGATGATTTGGCCCTTGTACTTGTAGCCGGTGCAGATCTTCAGCTCGTCAAAGCCGTCCAGCACGTCCAGCTTGGTCAGGGCGATGCCGTCGATGCCGCCGACCTTGACCGCCTGGCGCACCAGCACGGCGTCGAACCAGCCGCAGCGGCGGCGGCGGCCGGTGACGGTGCCGAATTCGTGGCCGCGATCGCCGATCAGGTGGCCGATCTCGTTGTCCAGCTCGGTCGGGAACGGACCGGCGCCGACGCGGGTGGTGTAGGCCTTGCAGATGCCCAGCACATAGCCGACCTGGCCGGGACCGACGCCCGAGCCGGTGCCGGCATTGCCCGACACGGTGGACGACGAGGTGACGAAGGGATAGGTGCCGTGGTCGACGTCCAGCATGGCGCCCTGGGCGCCTTCGAACAGCACCCGCTTGCGGGTGTGGCGGATTTCGTCCAGGCGCTGCCACACCACGTCGGCGAAGGGCAGGATCTTGGGGGCGACGTCCTTGAGCTGCTGCAGCATCTCGGCACCGTCCACCGGTGCGGCGCCCAGGCCGGCCAACAGGGCGTTGTGGTGCTTCAGCAGCTTCTCGACCTTGGCCTCCAGCAGGGCGTCGTCGGCCAGGTCGCAGACGCGGATGGCACGACGGCCGACGCGGTCTTCATAGGCCGGGCCGATGCCGCGGCCGGTGGTGCCGATCTTGGCGGTGCCCGAGGCTTCCTCGCGGGCGCGGTCCAGATGGCCGTGCACCGGCAGGATCAGACAGGCGTTCTCGGCGATCTTCAGCACGTCGGGAGTGATGTTCAGGCCCTGGGCCTGCACCCGCTCGATCTCGGCCAGCAGCGCCCACGGATCGACCACGACGCCGTTGCCGATGATGCTGAGCTTGCCGCGCACCACGCCCGAAGGCAGCAGCGACAGCTTGTAGACGACACCGTTGATCACCAGGGTGTGGCCGGCATTGTGGCCGCCCTGGAAGCGCACGACCACATCGGCCCGCTCGCTCAGCCAGTCGACGACCTTGCCCTTGCCCTCGTCGCCCCACTGGGCGCCGACCACCGCAACATTCGCCATCTTTATGGTCCCTTATTCAGAAACGATTTTCACGCCATCGGCCGTCAGCACGTGACCGCAGCCCAAACGTTTTGCCTCGGCTGCGGTGTCGGCCACCGGCTCCAGCCCCGCCACGGTCACCCAGCCCTGGGCGCGCAACGCCTGCGCCCAGGCGCGCGGCGTGGCGGCCGGCACCAGGCAGCGGCGCGGCGGATTGGCCCCCGGCAGCACGGCCAGCACCGAATCCATGAACACGGTAGCGCCGGCCGCAGGCTCGACCCCGCCGGCAAGGTAGCGGCCGCCCCGCCCCAGCTCGCCCAACAAATGGTGAGCGAACAGGGTGAAGGAGATGCCGGTGTGATATTCGAAACCGCGGTTTTCCACCGGATCGACGGTCAGCATGACCTCGGGCGCGGCGTCGCGGATCAGCGCCACCACCTGGGTCAGGCGGTCGCGCAACGCGGCGGCGGCCGGCGGCAAGTCGATGCCCGCCAGAATGGACAGGGCGCGATCGGCCGGACCGACCGAGGACAGCAGCGCCGACAGGATCGGCGCGGCGGGACCGCCCAGCGCCGCGACGCCGGCGGCGTCCTTGTGGTCCAGGCTGCCGCGCAGGGAATCCTCGGCCGACAGCTTCAGTTCGTCCAGCAGGGTCGGCACCAGGGTGGGCAGCGACAGGTCGATGGAGACGCCGGAGACGCCCAGCTCGACCAGCGCCTCGGCCGCCAGCACCGCCACTTCGGCGTCGGCGGCGGCGGAATCGGGACCGATCAGCTCGATGCCGGCCTGGCCGAACTGGCGCTCGGGGCGCAGTTGCGTCCCCTTCACCCGCAGCACCTGACCGGCATAGGACAGGCGCAGCGGACGCTGCGCGCCCGCCAGCCGGGTGGTGGCGATGCGCGCCACCTGCGGCGTCATGTCGGCGCGCACGCCCATCATCTTCTGGCTGTGCGGGTCCATCACCCGGAAGCATTGCGGCGCCGTGGCGGCACCGGCACCGGCCAGCAGGGTTTCCTCGAACTCCATCAATGGCGGTTTCACGCGCTCGTAGCCTTGCGCGGCGAAATGGGCCATCAGGCGCGAAACCACATTGGCCTCGTGCTCGGCGTCAAGGGGAAGGATGTCGCGCAGGCCCGCGGGAAGCAGCGCCCGGTTGGCAAATTCGTTCATGCGAAGACGTCTGGACCGTGTCTGGAGCAATACCCCGCCGGGAGGCGGGACGGCAACAGCCCGGTTTATCGCGTTTGCCCGGCAGGGGCAAACGGAATGTGCGCTCCCTCCCCCAACCACATGCGGCCGAAAGGAGGGGCGACAACCGTGGCGCGAGCCTAGAAGCGGCCCCTTTCGCTGAGGGCGTTCAGCGCCGCCAGCACCCCCTTGGACGCCTCGCCGGCCTTGTTGACCGCATCCAGCGCGCCGGGCATATCGCCGGCGCGGTAGCGCTTGGCCGCCTCGATGCCGTGCATGTGGACCAGGCGATGCGGCTCTTCCAGCGATTTGTAGGCCGGATGGTTGAGGATCGCGGGATCGTTCAGGGCAGAGCACCACTTGCCCAGGCGGCAGGTGGTGTGGTCCGCCAGCTCGGCCGGATTGATGTTCTCGCGCCCGACCAGCATGTCGGCCAGACGCTTGCGCCAGATCATGTGGTCGGACTTGGCCACGTGGATGGTGACGTCGGGAATGTCCAGCGCGACCATGCCCTGCAGGGTCGAGGAAATCAGATCGACCGAATTGTCCATGACGTCGGCGACGCGCGAGATGGAGGCCACGTTGCGGGTGGACATTTCGGCGATCACCGTCACGCCATGGGCGACTTCCTCGGACGCCGAGGTCTGCTGGTGCAGGATGGCGGCGATGTCGCCCATCTTCTGGGTGACGTGCGCCACCTGGTCGGCCACGATCCGCATGGTGTCGCCGGTGGACAGCACCACGTCCTGGCCCTGTTCCACCGCGCGGGCGCCGTCTTCCATGCTACGGACGATGGCGCCCATTTCCTGGCGCAACTGCTCGATGCGACCGCGAATGTCCTCGGTCGCCTTGGCGGTCTGGTTGGCCAAATTCTTGACCTCGTGCGCAACGACGGCAAAGCCCTTGCCGGCCTCGCCCGCACGCGCCGCCTCGATGGTGGCGTTCAGCGCCAGCAGGTTGGTCTGCTTGGCGATGGCCTCGATCTGGTTGACGATGCCGCCGATCTGGGCCGACGCCTGAGCCAGCGACTCGACCTTGACCATGGCCTCCTCCACCGCGCCGGCGATGGTGGACATGCTGGCAACCGCCTGGTCGGCGGCCGTTTGACCGGCCACGGCGGCTTCGTGCGCGGCGCGGGCGTCGGCGGCGGCGGCATTCGAGCTGGTGGAAATCTCGTTGACGCTGGTGACCAACTGTTCCGACGCGGCGGCAATGGTCTGGCTGCGGCGGTCGACCTCGGCGATATCGCCGATCATCGAAGCGGTTTCGGTCATCGCCTCGTTGACGTTGATCGACATGGCGACGTTCTGCTTCAGCAGGCCCAGCATCTGGCTTTCCAGA
Organism: Bacteroidota bacterium; assembly: GCA_050259735.1. Classification (GTDB taxonomy): domain Bacteria; phylum Pseudomonadota; class Alphaproteobacteria; order Rhodospirillales; family Magnetospirillaceae; genus Magnetospirillum. The sequence continues at coordinate 133,549 of JBLNBE010000055.1, read as the reverse complement.
TGGTTGGACAACTGCTTGAGCTTGCCGGTCAGCCGGCACTCGCCTTCGGGTACGGAGTGATAACGGCCCGCCAGCATCATGTCGATGGCTTGTTCAAGCAACTCCAGCCGGTCACCCGGCATGGCATCCTCGGGGCACCCGCCGATCTGCGACGCATCCTGCCGCACAGCCACACTCACAGCCATCCGCCTCTCCCACCCGGCGCCATACCGCCGGTCTATCTCGTCATACTTTCCAAAGGTATTAGCACTTCAGGGTAGGGAGTTTCAACCTGACGATAGGATGAAGGCCTTAGAATCAAAAAGGGGACTCATTGAGTCCCCTTTTCAACGGTGGCGATAAGCCGATTTTAGAACGACAGCGCCTTGGCCTGCACCACCTGGGGCAGCGCGCGCACCGCCTCGATGATGGTTTCGGTCAGCGGCTGATCGACCTGGGCCAGCAGGATGGCGTCGCCGCCCGGCTGGGCGCGGCCCAGATGGAAGGTGGCGATGTTGACGCCGTGCGTGCCCAGCAGCGATCCCAGGGCGCCAATGAAGCCCGGCTTGTCCTGGTTGGTGACGTACAGCACATGCGGCCCCAGTTCGGCCTCGATCGGAATGCCCTTGATCTCGACCACGCGCGGCTTGTCGCCGCCGAACAGGGTGCCGGCCACCGAGCGCGAGCGCACTTCGGTGGTGACGGTGACGCGGATCAGGGTGTGGTAGTCGCCCTCGCGCGTGTTCTTGGTCTCGGAAACCTCGATGTTGCGTTCCTTCGCCAACACCGGCGCGTTGACCATGTTGACCGTTTCGACCATGGGCTTCAGCAGCCCTTCCAGGATGATAGCGGTCAGCGGCTTGGTGTTGAGGCCGGAAACGGTGCCGGCATATTCGATGGACACCGACTTCAGCGCATGCTCGGTCAACTGACCGGCGAAGCTGCCCAACTGGCCGGCAAGCTGCATGTAGGGCTTGAGCTTGGGCGCGTCCTCGGCCGACACCGACGGCATGTTCAGCGCGTTGACCACGGCGCCGCTCAGCAGGTAATCGGCCATCTGCTCGGCCACCTGCAATGCGACGTTTTCCTGGGCTTCCGAGGTCGAGGCGCCCAGATGCGGGGTGCACACCACCTTGTCGTTGCCGAACAGGATGTTTTCCTTGGCCGGCTCGGTCTTGAACACGTCCAGCGCGGCGCCGGCGACGGTGCCGGCTTCCAGCGCCGCCTTCAGGTCTTCCTCGACGATCAGGCCGCCACGGGCGCAGTTGATGATGCGCACGCCCTTCTTCATCTTGGCGATGGCGTCGGCGCTGATGACGTTCTTGGTCGCCTCGGTCAGCGGCGTGTGCAGGGTGATGAAGTCGGCGCGGGCGAACAGCGTGTCCAGATCGACCTTCTCGATGGTCAGGTCCTTGGCGCGCTCGGCCGACAGGAAGGGATCATAGGCCACGACCTTCATGCGCAGGCCGAGCGCGCGGTCGGCGACGATGGCGCCGATATTGCCGCAGCCGACGATACCCAGCGTCTTGCCGGTCAGCTCGACGCCCATGAACTTGGACTTTTCCCACTTGCCGGCATGGGTCGAGGCGTTGGCCTGGGGAATGTCGCGGGCCAGGGCGAACATCATGGCGATGGCGTGTTCGGCGGTGGTCACCGAATTGCCGAACGGCGTGTTCATGACGACGATGCCGCGCGCGGTGGCGGCGGGCACGTCCACGTTATCGACGCCGATGCCGGCGCGGCCAACCACCTTGAGGTTGGTGGCGGCGGCCAGGATGTCGGCGGTGACCTTGGTGTTGGAGCGGATGGCGAGGCCATCGTAATTGCCGATGATGGCCTTCAGCTCGTCGGGGGCGAGGCCGGTCTTGACGTCGGTTTCAATGCCGCGATCCTTGAAGATCTGAACGGCGGCAGGACTCAGTTTATCGCTGATGAGAACCTTGGGCATAGCTTGTCCTTCCCCCGAGGGTGCAGGGGCGCCGGCCACACCGGCCGACGCCCCGTTCCCGCTGGTTTGCGCGATTTATTGAACCTTGGATTCGAACTCCGCCTTGACCTGGGCGAAGGCCCAGTCCAGCCACGGCGTCAGCGCCTCGATGTCCGAGGTCTCCACCGTGGCACCGCCCCACACGCGCAGGCCCGAGGGGGCATCGCGATAGGCGCCGATGTCATAGGCGACCTTTTCCTTGTCCAGCAACGAGACGATCTTCTTGGCCGCCGCCGCCTGATCGTCGGCGGACAGCTTGGCGAAGAACGGCGCCTTGATGGCGATGCAGATCGAGGTGCACGACCGGGTGGCGGGAACCTTGGCCAGGTTCTCGGCCCAATCGGACTTGTCCATCCACGCCTGCAGCGCGGCCAGATTGGCCTCGGACCGCTTGATCAGCGTCTTCAGGCCACCCAGACCCTCGGCCCATTTCAGGGCGTCGATCTGGTCTTCCACGGCGATCATCGACGGCGTGTTGATGGTCTCGCCCTTGAAGATGCCTTCCGACAGCTTGCCGCCCGAACACAGGCGGAAGATCTTGGGCAGCGGCCACGCCGGCTTGTAGGTGGTCAGACGCTCGACCGCGCGCGGGGACAGCACCAGCATGCCGTGCGCACCCTCGCCGCCCAGCACCTTCTGCCAGGACCAGGTGACCACGTCGAGCTTGTCCCACGGCATGTCCATGGCGAACACTGCACTGGTGGCGTCGCAGATGGTCAAGCCCTGGCGGTCGGACTTGATCCAGTCGCCATTGGGGACGCGAACGCCGCCGGTGGTGCCGTTCCAGGTGAACACCACGTCACGGGCGAAATCCACCTGGCCCAAATCGGGCAACTGACCATAGGGCGCCTTGAGGACGCGGACGTCTTCCAGCTTCAACTGCTTGGTGACGTCGGTCACCCAGCCGTCGCCGAAGCTTTCCCACGACAGCATGTCGATGCCGCGGGCGCCCAGCAGCGACCACAGCGCCATCTCGACAGCGCCGGTATCGGACGCCGGCACGATGCCGATGCGGTAATCGTCGGGAATGCCCAGCACGGAGCGGGTACGGGTGATCACCTCCTCCAGCTTGGCCTTGCCGATCTTGGCACGGTGCGAACGGCCCACGGGCGTATCGGCCAGGGCCTGGACGGACCAGCCGGGACGCTTGGCGCAGGGACCGGAAGAGAAATTGGGATTGGCGGGCCGAACGGCCGGCCGCGGAAGCTCAGACATAAAGGTAACCCTCCCTCACAGAAGGGACGCGGCCCGTTGGGGGGCCGTGGCCCGGGCGCGAGTGTAGCAGGGCGTTGGGGCCAAGCAAGCGCGGTCTTTGAGAGGGAGTCTAAGGGAGAGAGAACCGGCCATCTTTTACGCTGAGGTTGCCCCAATGGAGTCAACGTAGACATATATTCTTTTTTGTAGGACTTCTTTCAGTGCACGAGCAAGGTAAGTACAATGTACTTACCTTGCTCGTGCACTGCCTGTCAACAGGCAAGAAACAACATGCAAATTTTTTTGTTGACGCCACCGGCTCACGTGGAGATTATAGAAACAAGATGAAGGACCAAGAATGGACGACGAATACGAATTGTTGCTGAAAAAGCAAATTGAAGACATTGAGGCAGAAATGGCATCCTTGCAAAAGAGGAATGCCACATTGAGACAACGTGTAGTAGGCTTGCGGTCTGCACTTGAACTTTACAAACAATCAATTCGCGATACGAAAAAGCAAAAAAACCCCACGTCTCACGTAAAGACACAACGCGAGATAGTTTTAGAACTGCTCGAACAGACGTGGCCGAACGGCCTTCGACTCGGAGAGCTTCTGAAAAAGGCGAAAGAGAGGGGATTTGACCTAAATGAAAATACCGTTGCTTCGCATCTAAGCCGCGCTTTCAAAGGCGGTCTAGTTCGCAAACAGCATCTTCAAAGATACGTTCGACCGCCGGGAGGGTTTCCTGCGGAGGACAACGACAGATGATGCCCATTGGGCATTCTGAGACGGTGGGGTGGTGGCGAAACTGGTAGACGCCGTAGCTTTGCAAGCTACCTCCCTGGTCGGATTGCGGGTTCGAGTCCCGTCCACCCCACCAGCAAACAATTTACCGATTTTAGCACCGGATCGTCAAACTCGATCTCAGCGCCCCTATAGCTTCCCCCACACCACTTTAATCCCCAGCGCGAACGCCACCCCGAGCGGCAGGATCAGCTACCATCTGACCTTGGGACGATCGGCGAAGCCGTAATGCCAAGGTCCTACCGCCCCCAGTCAATCAACGATGGCATCTTGATTGGCAAAAGCCACTGTTAACCGGCCCGCCGCCGCCGTAGCCTGGGGCGACTTCCCCAGACACGGACGAACCGATGGGAAACCCAGGCACGGCCCCCACTGCATCGGCGCATGATCGCCTTTTGCTCGCGGCCCGGAACTGTTTTCTCGCCGACGACTACCACGACGTCAGCACGCGGCGGATCGCCGAAGAGGCTCAGGTCAACGTCTCGATGATCCGCTATTACTTCGGCAGCAAGGAAGGGCTGTACGAGGCGATGATCCGGCACACCCTGGCGCCGCTGCTGGACGTGCTGGACAGCGACATGATGGCGTCTCCCGACGGCTTCACCGGTTATTTCCGCATCTATTACCGGGTGATGCAGGACAACCCGCAATTCCCCCGGCTAATGCTCAAGGTGCTGGCTCTCAAGCACGGCCCCGGCCGGCGCTTCATCCTGGACTTGCTCGAGCGTGGCCGCAGCCGGGGCGCCAAGCGCCTGGGCGATCTCAAGCGGGGTGGCGCGGTGCAGCCGGACATCGACCCCGACGTACTGCGCATGTCGTTCGTCAGCATGGCGATGACGCCATTGCTGCTGAAGGACATTTTCGAGGAACAGTTGGGGCGTCCGATGGATGCCGCCTTTTTCGAGAACTTGGCGCAGTTGAACGGCCAGTTGCTTGCCGCCGGATTGCGGCTCCCGACCACCCAGCCCCCAACCACTCAGCCCACGACCACCCAGAAGGATAGCGCGTCATGAGCCATCATCGCCGCCCCCTTGCCGCCCGCCTGTTCGACTTGGCAACCGGGCTGTCCACGGCGCTGGCCCGCCTGCCCGACAAATTGGTTCCGCCGCCGTTCCGGCTGATCCAGATCGGCGCCGCGTTTTGGCAGTCGCGCGCGCTGTACGTCGCCGCCCGCCTGGATCTGGCCACCCTGATCGGCGATGGCCAAGTCGAAGCCGCCACGCTGGCCGGCCGGGCCGGCGCGCATGCCGATTCCCTGCGGCGATTGCTGCGCATGCTGGCCGCCATGGGCGTGTTCGAGGAAGTCCGGCCCGGAACCTACCGCAACAACCGGCTGTCGACGGCCCTGCGCACCGACCGGCCCAACAGCGTGCGGGCCATGATCCTGATGCACAACTCGCCGGAAATGAGCCGCCCGTGGTTCGAAACGCTGGAGGACGGCATCCGCACCGGCCAGACGCCGTTCGAGCTGGCCCACGGCATGCCCCTGTACGACCGCATGGATGCCGATCCCGCTTTCGACCGGCTGTTCGCGCAGGCGATGGATCAGGTGGAAGCCCTGGCCGGCGACGCCTTCACCACCGCTTTCGACTGGCGCGCCTTCGACCGCGTCATCGACGTGGGCGGCGCCAATGGCTCGAAATCCATGGCCCTGCTCAAGCGCCACCCCCACCTGCAAGCCATTGTGGTGGACCGCCCCCAGACCATCGCCGCAGCGCGGGAGCACTGGACCGGGCACGACACCGCCCGCACTCTCGGCCGCATGCGCTTCGAGGCCGGCGATGTGTTCACCTCGGTCCCGGCCTCGACCAGCGCCAAGGATGTCTATCTGCTGAGCGCGGTCCTGCACGGCTTCGACGACCACATGTGCGCCAAGGCACTGCGCAACGTGGCCGCCGCCGCCGCGCCGAACGGCTGTCCCATCATCCTGCTGGAGATGCTGATGCCGGACTCCCACGCCGACATGGCGACGGCGTCGTTCGACATGCAGATGCTGATGGCGACGAAAGGACGGGAACGCACCCTGGCCGAATGGGAGCAGGTGTTCGAGCATGGCGGCGTCCGCCTGAGCGAAGTCGTTCACCTGGCATCGTTCGCCAAGATGCTGGTGCTTCGTCCCTAAAGCCCCCACACCACCTTCACCCCAATCGCGAACGCCGCCCATAGCAACAGCATCAGCGGCAGTCCCGCCTTGACGTAATCGGCAAAGCGGTAATGTCCTGGCCCCATCACCAGCAGGTTGGTCTGATAGCCGATGGGGGTGGCGAAGGAACAGTTCGACGCCAGGATGGTGGCGATGGCGAACAGGTGGGGGTCAAGGCCCAATTGGCGGGCGATGCCGATGCCGATGGGGGTGAACAGCACGGCGCAGGCGTTGTTGGACAGCACGTTGGTGACGACGGCGACCAGACCGAAAAAGGCGACCAGGGCGCCCCACGGCCCGACATTGCCGATGGCGTCCAGCATGTGATGGGCCAGGAAGCTGGCGGCACCGGTGGCGTCCAGCGCCTCGCCCAGCGCCAGCGCGTTGCCGACCATCAGCACCACCTTGTGGTCGATGGCGCGGATGGCTTGGCGCGGCGTCAGCGTGCCGATGGCGACCAGCAGGGTGGCGGCACCCAAAGCGGCGATGGCGATGGGCAGGATGCTGAAGGCCGACAGCGCCACCATGCCGATGAAGACGGCGGCAGCGCGGCGGGCATGATGCACCTTGGGCAGGACGTCGGCGGTGCCCGACACCACCACCAGATCGCGGTCGGCGCGCAACTGGTCGATGGCGCCCCACGGCCCCAGCAACAGCAGCACGTCGCCGGCCTGCAGCCGGATGTCGGTGGTCGGACCGCGCATCATGCGGGCGCGGCGCTCGATGCCCATGACCGTCAGGCCCTGGCGTTGCAGCCCCAACTGATCGACGGAAAAGCCGGTGAAGCGCGAGGTCGGCGGGATCATCGCCTCGACCAGCACCTTTTCATCAGCCGCATCGTCGCGGCGCGGCGGCGGCACATGGTCTTCGTCGAAATCGTCGTCGCCGGCATCCGGCACCGACAGCAAGCCGGGGAAGCGCGCCGCCACGTCGGCCAGAGCCTTGCGGGTGCCGGCGATCATCAACACGTCGCCGGCCGCCAACCGGGTGTCGTCATAGGGCGGGAACAGCGGTTCGCCGTCGCGCACGATCAGATGCACGGTGATGTCGGGCAACGAGCGGAAGGTGCCGGCGGCGGCGGCCTCGCCTTCCAGCGGCGAATTGGCCGGCACCACGCATTGCGACACGAACTGCTTGCCCTGGCCCAGCAGATTAGTGACGAAACCGGGGGCGCCCAGGGGCAGCAGGCGCGGCATCACCAAGACCATGTAGAGAAAGCCGATGCCGGCCACCCACACGCCCATGGGCGTCTGTTCGAAAAAGCCCAAGCCCGGCACGCCTTGGGCAATCAGCGCCGACGACACCAGAAGGTTGGTGCTGGAACCGATCAGCGTGGTCATGCCGCCCAGGATGGCGGCAAAGGACAGCGGCATCATCACCCGCGACGGCGCCATGCCGCCGCGCAGCGCCAGCGCCTGCATGACCGGCAGGAACATCACCACCACCGGGGTGTCGTTGATGAAGGCGCTGGTGACAGTGACCACGGACAAGGCCGCCAGCACCACCGCCCAGCGCGGCAACCGCAGATGGCCGACGCCATCGGCCAGACGGTCGAGCGCACCGGTGCGCGACAGCGCCTCGGCCACCACCAGCAACGCCATCACCGTCAGCAGCGCCGGATTGCCGAAACCGGCCAGCAGCACGTCGGGCGACAGCAGGTTCTGGCCGCCCGGCCCCTTCACCGGCATCAGGTGGAAGGCCAGCATCATCACCGACAGCATGCCGATGGATACCACCTCGACCGACAGACGCTCGCTGACATACAGCACCAGCGCCAACCCGAGCAGGCCCAGGGTCAACCAGATTTGCGGCGTCGCCGACACGGTGATCGCGTATTCCACCAGAACCTCTCCGCAGTCAACCCTGCCTCTTCGATACCATCAAACTCCCCCGCCCCACTACCCGTAACGCATGGCTGTGATATGGTGCGGCCATGACCGATACACCTTTCACTGCCGATTCCGCCTTGGGCGCCCTGCTATCCGGACAGGCCAAGGGGCCACCGCCCCCCCCATTGGAGCAGGCCGCCTTCGAAGCCGCCCGCGCGGCGGTGGACGCCGCCCTGCCCCACGGACCGCAGGCATTGCTGGACGCCGCCGCCACGGCCTGGGCGCGGGCGGACAAGCTGTGGAACGGCATCCGCACCACTCCGGCCTTCGCCCTGGCAACCCGTCCCGCCGCCTGCCGCAAGGGGTGTGGCTGGTGCTGCCACCAACGGGTCGGCGCGGCAGCGATCGAGGTGCTGGCCATGGCGCGCGCCTTGCGCGACCGGCCCGAGGCCGTCGCCGCCCTGGCGGCATGGACACCCGGCGGCCCCTGCGCCTTCCTCAAGGACGGCGCCTGCTCGGTCTACGACGTGCGGCCGTTGAAATGCCGCAGCCTGTGGCATGTGGACGAACGCCATTGCATGGGCAAGTACGCCCATCTGCCGGCCTTCGGCCCGACACCGTCGGCCGGGTTCCAACTGGAACCCAAGATGATCTACGAAGGCGCGCTGAAGGGACTGGCGCTGGCGCTGATCCGGGCCGGACGCGATTGCCCCGGGCTGGAGCTGATGCCGGCCCTGCGCGCCGTCATCGACCGCCCCGACGCCGCCGCCAAGGCGTGGGCGGCGGGCGACGCGGTATTCCCCGACGCAGCCCGGCTGGATTGGTTCCCCAGACCGGTCAAGGGCAAGGGCAAACGGCTCTAACGTCCGTCAGTTTTTGACAGAAGCATCCCCGATGATCGTCATCGCCGGGCTTGCCCCACGGCTGTCCGGTTGAGTGCGGACGTACGCGGCGGGAGTGCCCCGCCATCCTGCCTTACGCGGCTTGTCCGGTGCCAAGGGACACGGATAGCACGGATGCCCGCTGCGCGGGCCACGGACGAACACGGATGATCGCTGTGACGGCGGAAAGTTTTTTGCTGGAGAACCGTCATCCCGGCCGTAGCGTAGCGAAGAGCCGGGATCCATGGTGCCGCCCACCTGCATGGATACCGGCTCGAAGGCCGGCATGACGATTTTTCTTTTGTCCGTGTGATCCCTGGCGGCGAAGCCGCATCCGTGAAATCCGTATCTCTTGGCGCGACGGCATCCGTCAAGGCCAAGCCGGCCGTGTTCCGCGCCGCTCAGGCCCCGCGACGGAACCGGACAGCAGTGGGGCAAGCCCGCGCATGACGGGAAATAGGCTTGCTACAACCTGAACCAGACAAACTCTAGCGCGCCAGCGTCCCTTCGATGAACGGCTGCACGGTGCCGCCGATCAGCACGCGCTCGCCCTTGTCTTCCAGGTAAAGGGTACCGCCGCGCGCCGACACCTGCCGCGCCACCAGCGTGGCCTTGCCCAGCCGCTTGGCCCAGAACGGCGTCAGCACGCAATGGGCCGAGCCGGTCACCGGATCCTCGATCACGCCCTTGCGCGGGGCGAAGAAGCGCGAGACGAAATCCACTTCGCCCTCTCCCGGGGCCGTGACGATCAATGCCCATTTGGGCAAGGCCGCGACCGCCGCCATGTCGGGCACCAGGGCGGCCACCGCCTCGGCGCTGTCGAGCACGCACAGCAGGTGGTCCTTGGTCGCCAGCACCTGGCGCACCGGCTTCATCAGCGCCTGTTCGATGCCGTCGGGAAAGATCGTCGGGCGCGGCGGGTTGGCGGGGAAGTCCAGCACCAACCGTTCTCCGTCGCAAACGACGGTCAGCGGCCCGCTTTTCGAGGCGAACACTACCCGCTCGCCCGGCTCCACCTGGTTCAGCACCACCCAGGCCGAGGCCAGGGTAGCATGGCCGCACAGCTCGACCTCGACCTTGGGGGTGAACCAGCGGATGCGCCAGCCGTCAGCCTCCTTGACCACGAAGGCGGTCTCGGACAGGGCATTCTGCGCCGCCACTGCCTGCATCCAGCCATCCTCGGGCCAGCGATCCAGCACCACCACGGCGGCCGGATTGCCAGTGAACGGAGCGTCGGCGAAGGCGTTGACGTGCCAAAAGGGAACGCGGTTCATGCGTTGAACTCCGTCACCGTGTGCAGGTGGTTGAGCGGACCGTGGCCGTGGCCCAGGCCGGGCGCGGTCTCGATGGCGCGGCGGACATAGGCGCGGCCGCGCGCCACCGCATCGTGCAGCCCGAGGCCCTGGGCGATACCGCAGGCGATGGCCGAGGCCAGGGTGCAGCCGGTACCGTGGGTCGAGGTGGTGGCGATCCGCCTGCCGGCAAACCCGGTCAGCTTGCCCGGCTCGGCCAGCAGATCGACCAATTCGTCGCCGGCCATGTGGCCGCCCTTCAGCAGCACCGCCTTGGCGCCCAGGGCCAGCAGATCGCGCGCCGCCTGTTCCATCGCCGGCAAATCGGGAATGGCGCGGCCCAGCAGGACCTCGGCCTCGGGAATATTGGGGGTAATCAGGGTGGCGCGGCGCACCAGTCGCTCGATCAGCGCGGTGGCGGCGTCGTTGGCCAGCAGCGGCGCACCGCCCTTGGCCACCATCACCGGATCGACCACCAGCGGCACCGCAGGGGCGAAGCGTTCGATGGCGCCGGCCACCGCCTCGATGATCGGCACGGTCGCCAGCATGCCGGTCTTCAGGCAATCGGCGCCGATATCGCCCAGCACCAATTCCATCTGCTGGATGATGAAGTCGGGCGGCACCGCATGCACGCCGAACACGCCTTGTGTGTTCTGCGCCGTCAGCGCGGTGATGGCGGTGGCGGCATAGCCGTTCAGCGCCGACACCGCCTTGATATCAGCCTGAATGCCGGCACCACCGCCGGAATCCGACCCGGCAACGATGAGAACGCGACCTTTCATGCCCATGCCTCCACGCGCGGGGATACGGACATGATAGATAAACCACAGAGACACAGAGACACAGAGGGTTTCACACAGAACGCCCTCTCTGTGTCTCTGTGGTTATTCCTTTATCTTGGCTACGCCGCCACGGCCTTGATCGCCTCGACGATGTCGTCCACCACGGATTCGACCAGCGACTTGTCCTCGCCCTCGGCCATGACACGGATCAGCGGTTCGGTGCCCGACTTGCGGATCAGCACACGGCCCGAACCGTTCAGGCGGCCCTCGCCGGTGACAATGGCGGCCTTGACGCCGGCTTCGCCCAGCACAGCGTCGGGCTGGCCGGCGACGCGCACGTTCTTCAGCACCTGCGGGAACGGATCGAACAGGCGCAGCACCTGGCTGGCCGCCTTGCCCGATTCGACGATGGCCGCCAGCACCTGCAGGGCGGCAACCAGGCCGTCGCCGGTGGTGGAGTGGTCGGACAGGATGATATGGCCCGATTGCTCGCCACCGACGTTGAAGCCGTCCTTGCGCATGCGTTCCAGCACATAGCGGTCGCCGACGCCGGTGCGGTGCAGGTCGATGCCGTGGCCGGCCAGGAACTTCTCCAGCCCCATGTTGGACATCACGGTGGCGACCACCGCATTGCCGCGAAGCTGGCCCGACGCTTTCCAACTGGCACCGATCAGGCCCATCAACTGGTCGCCGTCGATGATGGTGCCGTTTTCATCGCACAGCACGACGCGATCGGCGTCGCCATCCAGCGCGATACCCAGATGGGCGCCATGGGTCACCACCTGGGTACGCATGGCCTCGGTATGCAGCGAGCCGCAATCCTTGTTGATGTTGAAGCCGTCGGGGTTGACCGCCACCGGGATCACCTCGGCGCCCAGTTCCCACAGCACGGTGGGAGCAACCTTGTAGGCGGCGCCGTTGGCGCAATCGACCACGATCTTCAGGCCGTCCAGGCGCAGGCCGCGCGGGAAGCTGCTTTTGGCGTATTCGATATAGCGGCCGACGGCGTCGTCCAGGCGCTTGGCCTTGCCCAGGTTGTCCGAGCCGACGCGGTAGCTGTCCAGACCGTTGAACATCTTGTGTTCGATCTCGATCTCGTCGTCGTCCGACAGCTTGAAGCCGTCGGGGCCGAACAGCTTGATGCCGTTGTCCTGATACGGATTGTGCGAGGCCGAGATCATCACGCCCAGATCGGCGCGCAACGACCGCGTCAGCATGGCGACGGCGGGGGTCGGCAGCGGCCCCAGCAGCACCACGTCCATGCCCACCGCGATGAAGCCGGCGGTCAGCGCCGGTTCCAGCAGATAGCCGGACAGCCGGGTATCCTTGCCGATCACCACCATGTGACGGTGGCTACCGCGGGTGAAATGCCGGCCCGCCGCCATGCCCAGTTTGAGGGCCGTCTCGGCGGTCATCGGATCGAGATTGGCCGTGCCGCGAATACCGTCGGTGCCGAAAAGCTTGCGCGTCATACCCGTCATCGTTCCGCAATCATTGACCGAAGGCGTAGTGCATAGCGCGACTCTCCCCACAATGGGAAGGGGGTAGACGGTCAAGCTTTGTTTCACTCTGCAACAATCACGATAAACCGCTGAAACAAGAGCGGGCCACGATATTCGCGATATCAAGCATTCTAAGGATCCCGTCATGACCGCCGCCGTTACCGCCACCGCTGCGTCCACCCCCGCGACCATGGAGTCCTGGCTGCGCCGCTATGCCACCCAGGCCACCGCCGTGCTGGCGCTGGTAGTCGGCGTCAGTGGCGTGATGATGTTCTTCCACCTGGGCCAGGACGCCGTCGAGGGGTTGCACGAGTGGCTGGGCATGGCCTTTGCCGTCGCCGCCGGATTGCACGCTTTGCGCCATCGCCACGGCGTCGCCGCCATGATGGGCCAGCCCCGCACGCGCGTGCTGTTCGCCGCCGCTGCCATAGCGACCGTCGCCTTCGTGGTGCTGCCGGCGGCGAAAGGACCCAACCCGTTCCATCAGGCCACCGAGGCAATGATGCGGGCGCCACTGAAGAATGTGGCGCCGGTGTTGGGCATTCCGGAGCAAGAGCTGACTGCCCGGTTGCGTGCCGCCGGCTTCGCCGTCGCCGACACCACCCTGTCGCTGGACACCATCGCCCGCAGCCAGAATGCCCACCCGGCAGCGTTGATGGCGGCCGCCCTGAAGAAGTGATCCGCTCGACAGGCGGGCGGCGGCTGGGGCACCATGGAGACGTTCATCCCCTCAGGTCCCGCGAATGCCCCAGATGCTGCACACCTACGACCATTACCTGCTGGCCGCCATCGCCCTCTTCGGCACGCTGGCGGCCTGCGCCTTTGGGCTGTGGCTGGGACATTCGCGCTTTGCCGCGCTGATCCGCACCTATCGCGGCCTGTCGCCGCCCTTCGTCAACGTCATCGGCGTGCTGTTCGCGCTGACCTTGGCCTTCCTTGCCAACGACACCTGGAACGCCCACGACCGCGCCACCAACGCGGTGTTCCAGGAAGCCGGCGCATTGCGCAACATCCTGGCGCTGTCGCGCCACCTGCCCGAACAGACCCGCGCCCGCGTCAATGGCGCGGTGCAGACCTATGTCCGGCTGGCGGTCGAGGAGGAATGGCCCAAGCTGGCCGACCGCCACGGCAGCCCCGAGACGTCCGAGGCCCTGATGGGATTGCTGGAGGTGCTGTCGTCGCCCGACGTCGCCCGCGCCCTGCAGCCCACCAGCCACGCCCAGGTGCTGGAACAGGCCGTCACCATCCGCAGCGCCCGCGAACAGCGCATGGCGTTGTCGCAGACCCACGTCAACCCGCTGAAATGGCTGGGCATGGCGTTCCTGGGGCTGGTCACCATGGTGTCGGTCGCCATGGTCTATGTCGACCAGCCCAAGGCGGAATTGCTGGCGGTGCTGCTGTTCGCCGCCGCCGCCGCGCCCACCGCCGCCATCGTCCTGGTGCAGGGCAATCCCTATCTGGAACCCAGTTCGGTCAAGCCGGCGCCGCTGGCCGACCTGCTACAGAGATGATTGACAACGCCCAATCGGCGGGTGCAGCATGGCCGCCATGAACAACGCCCACGTCTCCTTCGCGCAGTATTGGTGGTGGTTCGCATAATCGGCGGCCACACCTGTCTTTGCGTTTGAAGCATGACAACAAAGCCGCCGCGGGGAACCGGGCGGCTTTCTTATTTTCTCCCACGCGCGATCCGGTTTTCCCCCTGGCGGCTCCACCAGGAGAGACCTTGCATGATCCCGCGTTTCGCCCCCACTGCCGGCCATTTCCCGACCCAGGGCGGCCTGACCGTCGATCGCGCCGTCGACACGCTGGCCGATGGCGCCGCCGCCATGGCCGACCTCTCCAGACAACTGGATGACCATAGGGGCATGCTGATGGTGTGCGACGTCACCGTCGCCGGCCGCTATCGCCCGCGCGCCATCGGCTTCGTCAACCCGCCGCTGGCGGTCACGGCGCACGGCCGCACGGTGACGGTGGAAGCGCTGAACCGGCGCGGCGAGGTGCTGCTGGAATGCTGCGGCTCGCTGGGGCTGGAGCGGGTTTCAGCCACCGTACTGGCCGGCACCGTCGCCGATAGCGGCGAGCCGGCCGACGAACTGGCCCGCACCCGCCGCGCCTCGGCCTTCACCGTGGTGCGGGCCTTGCGCGACCTGTTCGCCACCGAGGACGACCACCACCTCGGCCTCTATGGCGTGTTCGGCTACGATTTGGGGCTGCAGGTCGACCCCATCCGCCAGCGCCTGGCCCGCCCCGCCGACCAGCGCGACATGGTGCTGTACCTGCCCGACCAGATCCTGCTGGCCGACCCCGAGGGCGGCCCCGCCCACGTCATCCGCTACGAATTCAGCCGCGGCTTCATCACCACCGCCGGGCGCAAGCGCGAGGGCCGGACGGCCAGCGTGCGGCGCGGCAACGGCTTCGGCGCCGGTGACGACCATTCCCCCGGGTCCTATGCGGGGGTGGTGCGCGAGGCGCTGAATTATTTCCGGCGCGGCGACTTGTTCGAGGCGGTGCCGTCGCAGACCTTCGCCCGCCCCTGTGCCCAATCGCCCAGCGCGGTGTTCGCCCGCCTGCGCCGAACCAACCCGGCGCCCTATGGCCTGCTGGCCAATCTGGGCGAGGGCGAGGCGTTGGTGTCGGCCAGCCCCGAGATGTTCGTGCGGGCGCGCGACGGCCGCATCGAAACCGCGCCCATTTCCGGCACGGTGGCGCGCGGCACCGACGCCCTGGCCGACGCCGACGCCATCCTGTCGCTGCTGGGCAACGCCAAGGAGGCGGCGGAATTGACCATGTGCACCGACGTCGACCGCAACGACAAGGCGCGCGTCTGTCAACCGGGCAGCGTGCGGGTGATCGGCCGTCGCCAGATCGAGCTGTATTCCCGCCTGATCCACACGGTGGACCATGTGGAGGGCCATCTGCGCCCCGGCATGGACGCGCTGGACGCCTTTCTGTCCCATGCCTGGGCGGTGACGGTGACCGGTGCGCCGAAAAAGGCGGCCATGCAATTCGTCGAGGATCACGAGGCGGGTCCGCGCCGGTGGTACGGTGGCGCCTTCGGCGCGGTGCTGGCCGATGGCGGGCTGGACACCGGGCTGACGCTGCGTACCATCCGCCTGCACGACGGCATCGCCGAGGTCCGGGCCGGCGCCACCTTGCTGATCGACAGCGATCCCGAGGCCGAGGACCGCGAATGCCGGCTGAAGGCGTCGGCCCTGCTGGCAGTGCTGGACGACGCGACGCCGGTCGCCGCCAAGGCGGTGCCGCCGGTTCATCTGGGCCGCCGCGTGCTGGTGGTCGACCACGAAGACAGCTTCGTCCACACCCTGGCCGATTATTTCCGCCAGTGGGGCGCCGATACCCGCGTGGTGCGCCAACCCGCCGCCCGCGCGGCGCTGGCCGAATTCGCCCCCGATCTGGTGGTGCTGTCGCCCGGTCCCGGCCGGCCCAAGGATTTCGCTGTGGCCGACACCCTGGCGGCGGCGCTGGAGGCCGGGGCGGCGGTGTTCGGCATCTGCCTGGGCCTGCAAGGCATGGCCGAGCATTTCGGCGGCACCCTGAGCTTAGGCACCCCGGCCCACGGCAAGCCGGCCGATATCCGCGTGATCGGCGGCCGCCTGTTCGCCGGCCTGCCGCCCCGCTTCCGGGCAGGGCGATACCACAGCCTGCACGCCGACCGTACCACCCTGCCCGCCTGCCTTGAGGTCACCGCCGAACTGGAGGACGGCATGGTGATGGCGCTGGAACACAAGACCTTGCCGGTGGCAGCGGTGCAGTTTCACCCGGAAAGCCTGCTGAGTTTAGGCGATGGAATTGGGCTGAAGCTGGTGGGGAACGTACTGTCACTTTTCCCTTCTCCCGCCCAGCGGGAGAAGGTGGCCCGCAAGGCCGGATGAGGGGGCCGAGGACTCCAGAGTCCGTGGCTCCCTCACCCTCCCGCAAGCGGGTCCCTCCCTCTCCCACGAAGCGGGAGAGGGCGATTTAGGTTCACCCCGCCGCCTTCATCGCCCGCCACACCTTGACCGCCTGCACCGTCTCGGACACGTCGTGGGCACGGATGATTTGGGCGCCCGCGTCCAGGCCGGCCAGGTGGGCGGCCAGGGTGCCGGGCAGGCGGTCGGTCGGGGCTTCGCCCCGGCTGAGCGCGGCGACGAAGCGCTTGCGGCTGGCGCCCAGCAGGATGGGGCAACCAAGGCCGTGGTACAGCGCCAGACTGGCCAGCAATTGGGCGTTATGGGCCGGGTTCTTGCCGAAACCGATGCCGGGGTCGGTGGCGATGCGGGCGGCGGGAATGCCGGCGGCTTCGCAGGCGGCGACGCGGCCGGCCAGATAGTCGTAAACATCCAGCGGCGCGCAATCGTAGACCGGATTGTCCTGCATGGTCTGCGGCTGCCCCTGCATGTGCATCAGGCACAGATCGGCGCCGGTGCGCGCTGCCACCGCCAGGGACTGGGCGTCGCCTTCCAGCGCGGTGACGTCGTTGATGATCTTGGCGCCGGCGGCGACCGCCGCTTCCATCACCGCCGCGTGGCGGGTGTCGATGGAGACCACGACGCCGTGTTCCGCCAAGGCCCGTACCACCGGCAGCACACGAGCCAGTTCCTGGTCGCGCGGCACCGGCGCGGCGCCGGGCCGGGTCGATTCGCCGCCGACGTCGATGATGTCGGCACCGGCCTCGACCATGGCCTGGGCGTTGGCGATGGCGGTGCGCGGATCGAAATTGAAGCCGCCGTCCGAGAAGCTGTCGGGGGTGGTGTTGACGATACCCATGACCAGCGGCCGATCCAGCGTCAGACCGCCCCAGGGCGCGCGGCGGGCGCCGATACGGCGCACCAGCCGGCCCATGTGGCGGGCGACGTCCTCGCCCTCGCCTTCCGCCCACTCCACCAGTTCGGCATAGGGCGCCACCGCGACCCAGGCGGTGTTGCCGTCGCGCAGGATCACCGCGCCGGCGGTAAAGGCCAGCCAGCCTTCCGCCACCGGCCAGCCATGACCCGAGACGATGGCCGAAGCCGCCTGCTCGCCCGCCACCAAGCCGGTGGGCAACAGATAAAGCCGGCCGTCCAACGGCGCGGCGCCCCAATCCAGGCCACGGGGCAAACCGGCGGCGCGACGAAAGGCGGAAGGAATGGTCACGGCATGCTCCACAAACGACTGGGGCGGCCCCGAAGGACCGCCCCGTTCACACTTTGCACTGGCCTTAATGGCCCGGCTGCGGCTCGGGATCGGTGCCGAAGCCACCGGCCTGCGGGCCGGAGGTCGGCACCGAAGAGCGACGCGGACCGTCCTTGCCACGGGCATAGCCACCGTCGCGGACCAGGGGATCGCCCTTGATCAGCGTTTCGATGTCTTCGCGCGACAGGGTCTCGTACTCCAACAGGCCCTTGGCGATGGCCTCAAGCTCGTTGATGTTCTCGACCAGGATCTGGCGCGCCTTCTGCTCGCCCTCTTCGACGAAGCGGCGGACTTCGGAATCGATGAGCATGGCGGTATTGTCCGACATGTTCTTGTGCTGAGTCACCGAGTGGCCCAGGAAGACCTCTTCCTGGTTCTCGTTGTAGCGCAGCGGCCCCAATTTGTCCGAGAAGCCGAACTCGGTCACCATCTTACGGGCCATGCTGGTGGCCTGCATGATGTCGTTGGACGCGCCCGAATTCAGGTGGTCCTCGCCATAAATCAACTGCTCGGCGACACGGCCGCCGAAGCAGACGGCGATGCGGGCCTCGAAGAACTTCTTCGAATAGCTCAGGCGGTCACGCTCGGGCAGCGACATGGTGACACCCAGCGCACGGCCGCGCGGGATGATGGTCACCTTGTGCAGCGGGTCGGAATGGGGCATGTGCAGGTTGACCACGGCATGGCCGGCCTCGTGATAGGCGGTGGCCTCCTTCTCGGTCTCGCTCATCACCATGGACCGGCGCTCGGCGCCCATCATCACCTTGTCCTTGGCGGCCTCGAACTCGGCCATGGTCACCACGCGCTTGCCGGCGCGAGCGGCCAGCAGGGCGGCCTCGTTGACCAGGTTGGACAGATCTGCGCCCGAGAAACCAGGCGTGCCGCGCGCGATGATCTTCGGCTCGACGTCGGGAGCCAGCGGCACCTTGCGCATATGGACCTTGAGGATCTTCTCGCGGCCCAGGATGTCCGGGTTGGGCACCACCACCTGACGGTCGAAGCGGCCGGGGCGCAGCAGCGCCGGGTCCAGCACGTCGGGCCGGTTGGTGGCGGCGATCAGGATGACGCCTTCGTTGGACTCGAAGCCGTCCATCTCGACCAGCAGCTGGTTCAGGGTCTGCTCGCGCTCGTCGTTACCGCCACCCAGGCCGGCGCCACGATGGCGGCCGACGGCGTCGATTTCGTCGATGAAGATGATGCAAGGCGCGTTCTTCTTGCCCTGCTCGAACATGTCGCGCACGCGGGACGCGCCAACGCCGACGAACATTTCGACGAAGTCCGAACCCGAGATGGTGAAGAACGGCACGTTGGCTTCGCCGGCGATGGCGCGGGCCAGCAGCGTCTTACCGGTACCGGGCGGGCCGACCAGCAGGCAGCCCTTGGGGATCTTGCCGCCCAGGCGCTGGAACTTCTGCGGGTCCTTGAGGAACTCGACGATCTCTTCCAGTTCCTGCTTGGCCTCGTCGATGCCGGCGACGTCCTCGAAGGTGACGCGGCCGGTCTTCTCGGTCAGCAGGCGCGCCCGGCTTTTGCCGAAGCCCATGGCCTTGCCGCCGCCCGACTGCATCTGGCGCATGAAGAACACCCAGACGCCGATCAGCAGCAGCATGGGGAACCACGACACCAGCACGCTCCACAGGGTCGGCTGATCCTCGGTCGCCGGGGCGGCCCAGATCTTCACACCGCTCTCGCGCAGCTTCGAGACGACATTGGCATCCGGCGGCATATAGGTGCTGAAGGGCCGCTCGTCGGTGAACTTGCCCGTAATGCTGTAGCCCTGGATGGTGACGTCCTTGACCTGGTTACGGTCGACCGCATCCATGAAGTCGGAGAAGGCGGTCTGGTTCACCCCCTTCTGCGGCGAATTGGTCTGGAACAGATTGAAAAGCATCACCAGCAACAGGGCGATGATGACCCACAGCGCCAGGTTCTTGCTGAAGTTCAAGGTCAGGCCCTTCCTCGTTTAGCCCGGTGCCCGCCCCAAGGGGGACGGCGGCCCGCGCCGAAATGCGGTTCCCTAGAGATAATGCCGGCCCCGCCTTAGACAAGGCAACGCCCACCTGCCGTCAATGATACGGCCGGCGCCGTGATAATCCAGCGCAGCGCACTCACTGCCGCCGATGATTGGTTATAGCCGAGGTGGGCAACCTCGCAAAGGCCCTGTCGGCTATAGACCGCCGGCAATGTGGGGCGGACCACGGCCGGCACGGGCGGCAGGCGGCGTGGGCGAACCAGCGCCGCCACCTGGCGCCAGCCGGTACCCCCCAGCCCCGCCAGCCACAAACCGGCGGGCGCGTCATCGGCCACCTTCAGCCGAAAGCGGCCGTCCCACACCATTTCCGCGCCGGGCGTCAGCGCCAGCGGCGGCGCCATGCGCCCGGCCTCGCGGCAGATCAGCAGGCGTCCGCGCCACAGGCTGAAGCGGCAACCGCCCAGCGTGGCGCCACCGTCGAAGCCGTGACGAAGCCGTTCATGCAGGGCGGCGACCCGCTCCTCACGCGGGGGATGGGCGGCCCCACCGACGGCCTGGACCAAGCGCACCAACAGGCGCAGCCCCACCTCTTCCGCCAGCAGGCGGAAAGCCGAGGGATCGACCTGCGCATAGCCGGCCGGATGCACCTCGACCCAGCGGGCAGCGGCCTCGGCCACGGCGTCTTCCAGCGCGGCGCGTGCGCGCCCGAGCCGGCGAGCGGTGGCCGCCAGCCGCGAGGGCGTCATGCCCTCGGCCGCCAGCACCGGCGACAGCTTGCGCAGACGGACGCGGGCAAAGGCATCGCTGCGGTTGGAAGGGTCCTCGATCCAGTCCTGCCCCCATGCCGTCAGCGTCGCCGCCAGCCGCGCCCGCGCCGTGCCGAGGAACGGCCGCAGCAGACGCAGGGAAAAGCCCTCGGTCACCGGCGCCATCGCCGCCAATCCGTCGACCCCGGAGCCGCGCGCCAGCCGCAGCAGCAGCGTCTCTGCCTGGTCGTCCTGGTGGTGGGCCAGCAGCAGGTGCAACACGCCGGCGTCGGCGCACCATTGCTCCAACAGGCGATAGCGGGCGGTGCGCGCCTCGGCCTGGATATCGGCGGCGGGCTTGACGCCGTCCCAGCGCAGGACATGATGGGCGACGCCGCGCGCCGCCAGCCATTTCCCCACCTGCTCGGCCTCGGCGGCGGAATCCGGACGTAAGGCGTGGTCGACCGTCAGCCCCACCGCCTGCCCGCCACGCGCGCGCGCCCACGCATCGGCCAGCAAGGCCAGGCACAGGCTGTCGGCCCCGCCCGACACCGCCACGGCGACACACGGCCGCGCCTCGAACGGCCCCAGCGGAGCCATCAGGGCGGCGAAGTCGGCGATGGTCAGCGCGGCATTCATGGGACCGTCAACAAAAGGCCCCTCCGGAGAGGGGCCTTGGCGTCACTTGCAGTCGTATTTCTGTTTCTCGGCAACGGCGGCGCGCTTGACCCGGTCGGGCATTTGCGGCTGGTCGGCGAACAGGATGGCGAAGGCGGTGCAGGCCTCCTTCTTCTTGCCCAACTGGCCGAACGAGGAACCGGCCTTGTAGATCATGTCCGGCGCCTTGGTGTGCTTGGGAAACTTCTTGTAGCCTTCCAGGAAGGTCGACGCCGCGGTGCTGAAGTCCTTCTTCGAATAGGCGATGTCACCCAGCCAGTACTGCGCGTTGCCGGCCAGCGGGTGGGTGGGGTTCTTCGCCAGGAAGTCCTGGAAGCCATGCTCGGCCGTGGCGTAATCGCCGGCCTGGGCGGCGGCATAGGCGGCGTCGTAGGTGCCCTGGGCGTCCAGCACCTTAGGCGGCGCGGCGGCAGTGGCCTTCTTCATGTCCTTTTCCGACATGGAGCCAAGCGTCTGCGGACCCGAGGCCGGGCCGGGCGCATCGGCGCCCTTCGGCGGAATCAGGTTGACCTTGTCGCCGTTGCCGGCAGTGGCGCCGGGCATGGACAACTGGCCTTGCTGACCGGCGGGCGCGGCGCCAGCAGCGGCGGCGCCACCACCAGCGGCCTGCAGGTCCTTGAAGCGCAGGTCCATGTCGGCCTGCATGCGTTCAAGCTGCTTGGCGAGCTGATTGTTCTTGAACTGGAC
This sequence comes from Bacteroidota bacterium, assembly GCA_050259735.1. Classification (GTDB taxonomy): domain Bacteria; phylum Pseudomonadota; class Alphaproteobacteria; order Rhodospirillales; family Magnetospirillaceae; genus Magnetospirillum. The sequence continues at coordinate 111,897 of JBLNBE010000055.1, read as the reverse complement.
TTCCTCGATCTTGCCGGTCAGTTGGCGAACCATGTCGTCAAGCTGGTCGACACGCTCGTCCAGGCGGGTGGCCAGGCCGGGGGAAATCGGTTGCTCGGACCCGGCCGAGCGGGTCGCGCCGCCGCCAAGGGCCGGCGAGGTAATGACGGTGGAACCGCCGCCGCCACGCGACACCTGGGCCTGCATGACCTGCAGATCGCGTTCAAGGCGATCGATACGGTCATAGATGCCGCGGCTGTCGTACTGGGCGTGCGCGCTACCGGCACCAAGCGAAAGCAGCAGGCTAAGCGCGGGGATGAGGACGATGCGACGCACGGGAACCTCTTATGGTTTTGGCGGGCGGGTTCAGCAGCAATAACGCTGCATAAGGGCAAAAATAAGACGCCCGCCCGTTCCGACAGCCCTAGGACCATCGGAAGGGCGGGCGCCTCATCACGTCCGTGAACGCTTCAGCAGAATTACTTGCTGAGGACGGTCACGCCACGGCGGTTCTGCGACCAGGCCGCCTCGTTCGAGCCGAGGGCAACCGGGCGCTCCTTGCCGTAGGAGATGGTCTTGACGCGAGCGGCCGGCAGGCCACCAGCAACCAAGTACTCCTTGACCGCGTTCGCACGACGCTCGCCCAGGGCGAGGTTGTACTCACGAGTGCCACGCTCGTCGGCATGGCCTTCGATGGTCAGGTTGTAGGTCGGGTACTTCTTCAGCCAGGCAACCTGCTTGTCCAGGGTAGCCTTGGCGTCAGCACGCAGCGAGTACTTGTCGAAGTCGTAGAAGACCCGATCGCCGACGTTGGCGATAAAGTCCTGCTCCGAACCGGGGACGATACCAACCTTGGTCGCAGCCGGCGGGGTAGCCGAAGCGCCAGTGGTGGCCTTCTCCTCAGGGGCGGACTCGCAAGCAGCCAGCAGGGCGGCGGCAGCAAAAATGCTCAGAAAACGCAGCTTCATAGTTGAGGACTCCCCCTCAATGGAACGCCGTAGGGAATGCAGATTGGACCTTTGGAGACGCCGCGCCGCCCCACTTGGAGGCGGCACGCCCTTCCTCGGACAACGATATGCAGGACCCGTCGTCTTCGGAAAAAATCTCAATCGGCGCGGACTATACTAACATAGTTTTAGGGAATCAAGGGGGACCACGCAGGATCCGAGCCATCCAAAGGTGTAAGGACCTGTCTTTCATTGAAGCCGGTCAGATCGATCGTATAAAGCTTCGATCCGCCGCCACGACCGCGCTCGTCCGAGGGCGATTCTTTCCAGAACGACAGCACGCGGCCGTTGGGCGCCCAGGTCGGGCCTTCCACCAGCCAGCCCTGTGCCAGCAGACGCTCGTCCGAGCCGTCGGGACGCATCACGCCGATGAAGAATTCGCCACCCGACTGCTTGGTGAAGGCGATCAGGTCGCCACGCGGCGACCACACCGGAGTGGTGTAGCGACCGTTGCCGAAGCTGATGCGCTGCACGTTGCCGCCGTCGGAATCCATGGTGTAGAGCTGCGGCGTGCCACCACGATCCGAGTTGAAGACGATATGGACGCCGTCCGGCGACATGCTGGGCGAGGTGTCGATGGCGGGGTTGTTGGTCAGACGCCGCTTTTGGCGGGTCATCAGGTTCATCTCATAGATTTCGGTGTTGCCGTCCTGGGCCAGGCTCATCACCACCTTGTTGCCGTCGGGCGAGAAGCGGGGCGCGAAGGTCATGCCCGGGAAATCGCCCAGCAGCTCACGACGGGCGGTGTCGATCTGCAGGATGTAGACGCGCGGGGTGCCCCGGAAATAGGACATGTAGGTGATTTCACGCGCGGTCGGCGAGAAGCGCGGCGTCAGCACCAGTTCCTCGCCCGAGGTGAGGAAGCGATGGTTCTCGCTGTCCTGGTCCATGATGGCCAGGCGCTTCTTGCGGTCGTTCTTCGGCCCCGATTCGGCGATGTAGACGATCTGAGTGTCGAAATAGCCGTCTTCGCCGGTGATGCGCTTGTAGATGGCATCGGCGATCAGGTGGGCGACCCGGCGCCAGCCCTGCGGCGTGGCGGTATAGGCCTGGCCGGCCATCTGCTGTTCGTTGAAGGTGTCCCACAGCCGGAACTCGACGCGCATGCGGCCGTCCGAACCGATCTCGGCCTTGCCGCTGACCAGCGCCTCGGCGTTGATCTGCTTCCAGTCGGCAAAGCGCGGACCGGCCTGCAGGGACGCGGTGGTCTGGATGAAGGCGCGCGGGTCGATGGGCTTGAACAGGCCCGACCGTTCCAGATCGGCGGCCACCACCTTGGCGATGTCCTTGCCCACCTGGGTTTCCTGCGGCGTGTTGCCGGCCATGTCAGGAATGGCGATAGGCAGCGGCTTCATGTTGCCGCGCGTAATATCGATGCGAACCTCGGCGGAAGCCGGCCCGGCGGCCATCAGGCCGACAAGGGCAACGGCCACGGCAGCGGCCGCAAGGCGAAGGCGCGTGAGCATGGTCATCGTCCTAAGTCTTGGGTGAGTTGGGGCGGAAGCACAGACGGCGAAAGGCATCAGCGCCCCCCGAACATCTGCTTGGGGTTAAACACCAGGGTGAAATCCTTGAACTGGTCGTACTTGCCGGGCGGAATCGGCAGCGGGCTGGCCAGACGCACGGCACGGCGCGCCGAATCGGCGGCGGCCTGCCAGAACGAATCGGCCATCATCGGCCGGTTGACGATCTGGGCGTCGGACACGGTGCCGTCGGGCAGCACGCTGACGCGGATTTCCACCACCAGATTGGCGGCGTCCTTGGCACCCGCTGGCAGGCTCCACTTGTCGGACACATGCTTGCGGATGCGATCCATCTCGGTCATCGAGATCGGTTCGTTCGGGTTATGCATGTCCGAGCCGCGCACGCTTTGCGGCGTCGACTTGGTGCCCTGGTCGGCCGCCGGCGGCGTCGGCTTGCCCTTTTCCGCCGACTTCAGCAGATCGTCGAGCGGATTGGTCGGCGTCGGCTTCTTCTTGTCGATGGACTTGAGCAGCGAATCCACGTCGTTCTGAGGCTGCGGCTTGGGCGGCGGCTTCAGGCTGTCGAGCATCTTCTGCGTGTCCGGCTTCGGCTCGGGCTTCGGTTCCGGCTTGGGTTCCGGTTTCGGCTCGGGCTTCGGTTCGGGCTTGGGCACCGGCGGCGCGGGCGTAGGCTCCGGCGGCTTCGGCGGCGGCGGCGGGGTCGGTGCGGGCGGCGGAGTCGGCTTGGGTTCGGGCTTGGGCGGCTCCGGCTTGGGCTGCTCGACCTTGGGCGGTTCGGGCTTGGCCGGCTCGGGCTGCGGCGCCTCGGCCTGCTTGGGCGGCGGGTTGGACTTGGCGCCGATGGGCACCAGATCCACCACCATCGGGGTCTCGATATCTACCGGTTTGTTCCAGAACGAGGGCAGCCCGAAGATCGCCAGCAGCGCCAGCGTCAGGTGCAACAAACCCGAGAAGATCAGACTTTCACGCCTCAGTTCCATGGGACCGACCTTACCTAGCCCCCTTTTTGGCCGGCTTGCCGGCGTCGCCTTGGCGCATTTCGGTGACCAGCGCGACCTTGGTGAAACCGGCGCCGCCAAGCATGCCCATCACTTCCATGACGCGACCGTAATCGATGGTCTTGTCGCCACGGATGAAGATGCGGGTATCCGGCTTCTGCGCGGTGACGGCCTGCAGCTTCGGCACCAGTTCTTCCATGGAAACCTTGGTTTCCTGAATCCAGACGTCGCCATGGGCGTCGACGGTGACCGACAACGGCTGGTCGTCGCCCTTGACCGGGGCGGCGTCGGTCTTGGGCAGGTCGACCTGCACGCCGGCGGTCATCAGGGGCGCGGTAATCATGAAGATCACCAGCAGCACCAGCATGACGTCGACCATGGGGGTGACGTTGATGTCCGAGACGGCGCGATGGCGTCCGCGCCCGCCCTTTTTCGGACCGACGGCGGCTCCCATCAGGCCTTCTCCTCCAACTGGCGCGACAAGATGGCGCCGAATTCACCCGAGAAGTTTTCCAGCCGCTTGGCATAGCGGTCGAGATCGTTGGAAATCTTGTTGTAGGCGATCACCGCCGGGATGGCGGCGACCAGGCCCAGGGCGGTGGCGAACAGCGCTTCCGAGATACCGGGGGCGACCACGGCCAGGCTGGTGTTCTTGGTGGCGGCGATGGACTGGAACGAGTTCATGATGCCCCACACCGTGCCGAACAGGCCGATGAACGGCGCCGTCGAACCGGTCGAGGCCAGCACACCCAGGTGCCGCTCCAGGATATCCATCTCGCGGCCCAGGGTGACGTGCATGACGCGGTCGATGCGCTGGGGCAGGCTGACGCGGGTGGCTTCGCGGTCGGCCAGGCCCTTGGCGGCCGAACGGCGCCATTCGCGCATGGCGGCGACGAAGATGGCGCTCATGGGGTCGAGCGGACGCGAGCCGATGCGGTCGTACAGTTCTTCCAGCGAGCCGCCGGACCAGAACGATTCCTCGAACTGCTCGGCGCGCTGCCACAGCGAGCGCAAGCGCATCAACTTGTCGAAGATGATGGCCCAGCACCAGAACGACGCGCCCAGCAACGCGATCATCACGAACTTGACGATGATGTCGGCGCGCATGAACAGCGCCCACATGGACAAGTCGTGTTCGGCGGCTACCGAGCCGGCCAGCTGAACCGTCTGTACAGGATCCATGTCACTATCGCCTTTCGCTAACCAAAGCCTGCAATGAGTTTCGCAATTCCGCCGGAATACGCGCCGGCTTGCCGTCCAATCGAATGAACGCCAATTTCACGTCGAGACGCGCCAATTCGGCGCCATCGTCAAGTCTGCGGATGACCTGGCGCACCTCGAGCGAGGCGCCACCCAGGGCCACCGGCGTGCTTTCCACCTGCAACAGATCGTCCAGCCGGGCCGACTTCAGGAAGTCCACACCCACGTGCCGCACGGCGAAGGCGAAGCCGGCATCCGCCAAATCGGATTGCTTCAGTCCGGCTTCGCGCACCATCTCGGTGCGCGCCCGCTCGGCGAAGTTCAGGTAGTTGGAATGATAGACGATGCCGCCGGCATCGGTGTCTTCCCAATAGACGCGGATGGGAAACGAGTGGCTCATTCCCCGTCCTCCTCGCGCGCCAGCAGATCGAGCTGCACCAGCACCTCGCGCGGCGGGTTGAGGCCGATATGCTTGAAACCGGCCGCCGACAGCATGCGGCCGCGCGGAGTGCGCTGGATCAGGCCCTGCTGCAGCAGATAGGGTTCGATCACCTCTTCCAGGGTGTCGCGGCTTTCCGACAACGCGGCGGCCAGGGTGTCGACGCCCACCGGGCCGCCGCCGTAATTCTCGGCGATGCACGACAGGTAGCGGCGGTCCATGGCGTCCAGGCCGATCTGGTCGACCTCGAGCCGCGTCAGGGCGGCATCGGCAACGGCGCGGTCCACCGGGCTTTTGCCGGCGACGGCGGCGAAATCGCGCACCCGGCGCAACAGGCGGCCGGCGACGCGCGGGGTGCCACGGGCGCGGCGCGCCACTTCGGCGGCACCGTCGGCGGTGATGTCGAAGCCGAGCACGCGGGCGCCACGGCGCACGATCAGCTCAAGCTCTTCGGGGGTGTAGAAGGTCATGCGGCAGGGAATGCCGAAGCGTTCGCGCAAGGGGGTGGTCAACAGCCCCGAGCGCGTGGTCGCCCCCACCAGGGTGAAGGGGGGCAAGTCAATGCGGACCGAGCGGGCCGCAGGGCCTTCGCCGATGATCAGGTCCAACTGGAAATCCTCCATAGCCGGATAGAGAACTTCCTCTATGGCAGGATTAAGGCGATGGATTTCGTCGATGAACAGGACGTCGCGCGGTTCCAGGTTGGTCAGCAGCGCCGCCAAATCGCCGGCCTTGGCGATGACCGGCCCCGAGGTGGCGCGGAAGCCGACGCCCAGCTCCTTGGACACAATCTGCGCCAGGGTGGTCTTGCCCAATCCGGGCGGACCGTAGAACAGGGTGTGGTCCAGCGCCTCGCCGCGCGCACGGGCGGCGGCGATGAAAATCTTCAGGTTCTCGCGGACCTGCTTCTGGCCGGTAAAATCGTCCAGCGTCTGCGGCCGCAGATGGGTTTCCACATCGGCGGCGCTACGCTCGGGCGAGATCATGCGGTCGCGAGACGGATCGTCGCTCATCGCGCCATGTCCTGGCCCAACAGCTTGAGCGACAGACGGATCAGGGTCGAGCTGTTGGCGCCGTCATTGTCGCGCGCCACCTTGCCCACCGCCTCGAACGCCTCCAGCCGGCGATAGCCAAGGTTGACCAGGGCCGAGATGGCGTCTTCCATCACCCCGCCGGCTTCCGCCGGCATGGGGGCCGCGCCGGCGACCGCAGCCGCCACGCCGGCAGGCGCAAAGCCGCCCAAGGCGATCTTGCCGGCCTTGTCCTTCAATTCGGTCAGGATGCGCACCGCCAGCTTGGGGCCGACGCCGCTGGCCCGCGTCAGCGTCACCTTGTCCTGGGCCGCGATGGTCTGCAGCAACTGGTCCGGCGTCGCCACCGACAGGATGGCAAGGCCGACCTTGGCGCCGACGCCCTGCACCGTGGTCAGCAGGTTGAACCATTCCCGTTCGGCCACATCGACGAAGCCGTACAGGTGGATATGATCCTCGCGCACATGGGTCTCGATATGCAGCGCCGCCGCCTCGCCCACCGCAAGGCGCCCCAGCGTCTTGGCCGAGCAGAACACCAGATAGCCGACGCCATTGACATCGACGACGGCGAAGTCCTCGCCCACCGAATCGATCAGGCCCTTGAGCTTGGCGATCATCCCTGCACCGCCCGCGCCAGCCGGCGCGCGGTATTCAGGTGGTGGCCGTGGCAGATGGCGATGGCCAGGGCGTCGGCGGCGTCCGGGCTTTTGACCAGGCAGCCGGGCAACAGCGTGCGCACCATCATGCCGACTTGGTCCTTTTGGGCGCGGCCGGTACCGACCACGGCCTGTTTGACCGAGGCCGGCGCGTATTCGCCCACCATCAATCCGGCCAAGGCCGGCGCCAGCATGACGGCGCCACGGGCCTGCCCCAGCTTGAGCGTGCTTTCCGGGTTCTTGTTGACGAAAGTCTCTTCCACCGCCGCTTCCTCGGGCGCCCATTGGGCGATCACCGCCAACACGCCCTGGTGCAACTGCGCCAGCCGCTCGGCCAGCGTCAGCGTGTCGTCGGACTTGATGACGCCATCGGCCACATGACGCAGCCGGGGGCCGTCGATGTCGACGATGCCCCAGCCGGTGATGCGCAGACCTGGGTCTAGCCCGAGTACTCTCATGTTTGGCCCCTCAGACGCCGGGCGGGCGCCTCCGGCGCCCTTGGCTCACGCTCGCATAAGCTCGCGGGCGCTCAATGCGCCAGTCCCTCGCTCCGCTCGCTCCAAGCCCCCGGAAACGCCCTTTAGCCCAGACGTTCCATCAGATCGTCGGGGATTTCGAAATTGGCGTAGACGCGCTGGACGTCGTCGTTGTCTTCCAGGATGTCCAGCAGCTTCAGCAGCGTCTTGGCCGCGCTTTCGTCGGTCACCGGCACGGTGGTCTGCGGACGCCAGTCCAGGCGGGCGTGCTCGGGGGTGCCGAAGGCGGCTTCCAGGGCATCGCGCACGGTGGCGAGGTCGTCAGGGGCGCAGGTGATCTCGTGGCCGTCATCGTCGGATTCGACGTTGTCGGCGCCGGCTTCCAGGGCGGCCTCGAACATGGCCTCGGCCGTGGCGGCAGCGGCGGCGTAGCGGATGGCGCCGATGCGGTCGAACATGAACGACACCGAGTTGGACTCGCCCAACGCGCCGCCGTTCTTGGAGAACGCGGTGCGCACTTCCGGGGCGGTGCGGTTGCGGTTGTCGGTCAGCGCCTCGACGATGATGGCGACCGAGCCGGGGCCATAGCCCTCGTAGCGCACTTCCTCGTAATTGGCACCGTCGTCGCCACCGGCGCCGCGCTTAATGGCGCGGTCCATGGTGTCTTTCGGCATGTTGGCGGCGCGGGCGGCCTGAATGGCGGCGCGCAGGCGCGGGTTCATCGCCGGGTCGGCTTGGCCCGACTTGGCCGAAACCGTCAACTCGCGGATGAGCTTGGTGAAGACCTTGGCGCGCTTGGCATCCTGCGCGCCCTTGCGGTGCATGATGTTCTTAAATTGGGAATGGCCGGCCATAACTCGGTCTGATCCTGGGTCGGAGGAGTGAAATGATTTGGCGCCGCCTATACCACATCTTGTGGGCACAGGGCTATGGCGGAGACAGCGTTTCGCCGAATCCGGGTACTATGGCAGTGATCGCGGTCAAGCGAAAGCGCGGAAAGGCGGCTTTTCATCAAGCCGCCTTTCCGCGTGTCGGCGCCGTGATCGGCCGCCATTGAGGCGGCGGCCAAGCGCCCGGATGGGCGCGCCCGGCGAGGGCCAAACATAAAGCTAGATCATCGTGCGTCATAATTGACGCTCGATGGTCTAGAACGACACCGGCATCACCAGGTCGATGGCGGCACTCCACTGATCGCGCGAACGCAGATCGTCGAAGGCGTTGACGTCGTTGAGCGCGCGGTCATAGCGCAGCTCGGGCCGCAGGGTCAGCCCCTCGACTTGCGCCGGCAGGCCCTGCGGCTTGATGTTGGCGCCAATGGTCAGAGCGCCATAGGTGGTGCGCACGCCCGGCTGGATCACCGTCCGCTCGGTCGGCTGGCCGCGCTCGACATTGACGAAGTCGCGATTGCCGGGAAAGGCGGCGACGAAGAAGTGGTTGGGGTCCCACCACACCTCGCCGCGCGCCCCCAGCGACAGCCAGTCGTTGACGGCATAGACGCCGTATTGGGCGATGCCGTAGCCCTGGGCCTCGGCCAGGTCGTCCTTGATGTAGTTGAGTTCGGTGGTCAGCGTCAGCTTGTCGGTCGCCTTGTAGATGGCGCTGATGTCGTTGATGTAGCGCCCCTGGTGGTTGGCGGCGGGCGAGCCGTTGGGGCCGCGGCTGGGGTTTTCGGCGCCGAAATGGCTGAGGCCGAGAATGGTGAGTTGGCCGTCCATCAAATTCAGGCCAAGCCCGGCCAGGCCCGCCAGGCGATCATTGTTGTCGCCGCGATTGCCGAAGGTGGTGTTCACGCCGGTATCGACGCCCAGATAGACGTCGACCATCGGATTGGCATGGGTGGTGGTCAGCACGCCGGCATGCTTGTACGGCAGACCGAAGTTGAAGATGTAGGAATGCGAATAGAAGGTGTTGCCGCTGGCCGGGATGACCTCGGACCCCATGGGGGTGGTGTAAAGACCGGCCTTGACGTCGATGCCGCCCTCGGTCAGCAGCGGCAGGTGCCCCAGCAGGTTGGCTTCGGTGATATCGAATTGGTTGCGGCTGTCGGGATTGCGGTCGAACACGCCGAGGAAATGGGTGTAACGCGCATCCGAACCATAGAAGCCCTGCGCCTTGAAGCCCCAGTCATAGCCCGCGGCCTTGGGGTCCAGGTCCTTTTGCGCGGTCAGCATAAACTGGTTAAGCAGGACTTGATCGTGCTTGTCGGTCAGCAGATGGCCGAAATTAACGCCGCTGTCGGGCGAGCTATCGGTAACGGTGATGCCGGCATCCAGCAGGGCCGAGAACTTTACCCCGCTTGCCTCTTGCCCGTAGGCGGCTGTGGCCGCCAAGGAAAACGCCGACGCGATGACCAGCCGAACGGAGTGTGCCGCCATTGCCTTCACCCTGCTTTCGCCAATGATGCTGCAGTGCACACTAGCATCATCGGGGCGCGGGTCCGCCCAGCCCTTCGGGACAGCCGCCCTTTTGGGGAAAGGACGCCGTCTTACGGCCACACCTCGGCCAAGCGCGGACCGATGCGCAGGGCGCCGACCTTGACCGCCAATCCGCTGCGGTCGTCGGTTTCCACCATGACGCCGCAGATGGTGCCGGGACCGTCGGCCGGCGACAGCCGCTCGCCCGGGATCTTGCGGACGAATTTGTGGATAGCGGCATCCTTCTTCATGCCGATGACCGAGTCGTAATCGCCGCACATGCCGGCATCGGTCTGATAGGCGGTGCCGTGGGGCAGGATCTGGGTGTCGGCGGTGGGAATATGCGAGTGGCTGCCCACCACCAGACTGGCCCGGCCGTCGACGTAATGGCCCAAGCCCATCTTCTCGCTGGTGGCCTCGGCGTGGATGTCGACGATGATGGCGTCGGCACCGCCGCCCAACGCCCCCAGCCGCACGCGCGCCAGTTCGCGTTCGACCGCCATGAAGGGATCGTCGAGCGGGTCCATGAACAGGCGGCCCATGACCTGAATCACCATCACCTTGCGGCCGCGCGGCAGGGCATAGATGCCGACGCCCTTGCCCGGCGTGCCGGCAGGATAGTTGGCCGGGCGCAGCAGGCGCGGATCGCTGTCGATATAGGGCATGATCTCGCGCTGGTCCCACGAATGGTTGCCCAGCGTCAGCACGTCCACCCCGGCAGCGTAGAATTCCTCGCAGATTTTCGGGGTGATGCCGAAGCCGTGGGCCGAGTTCTCGCCATTGACGACGACGAAATCCAATTCCAGCCGGCGCCGGATTTCCGGCAGCTTCTCCACCACCGCATCGCGGCCCGAACGCCCCACCACATCGCCCAAATAAAGAAGTCTCATGTGATGGCAGTCTCCGGCTTCGGCGTGATCAATCCGCACTCGGTTGCGATAGCGTCCAGGCGCTGGTCGTGGCCGTCGCGGGGAACGGCGGCGACCTCCTGGGCGGCGAAAGCCAGCCCAATGGCCCTAACCTGGGCATTTTTCCGCAACTTTTCCAGCGTCCGGTCATAATACCCGCCGCCATAGCCAAGGCGGAAGCACCCGCGGTCGAAGGCCAGCAGCGGCACCAGCACCACCTGGGGAACCCGTGGCGCCGCCGCCGCTGCCGGGTGCACGGTGCCGTGCGGCCCCGGTTCCAGCATGTCGCCGTCGGCATAGGCGCGAAAATCCAGCGGTGTCGCCGGCGCCGTCACCACCGGCAGCGCCAGCCTGCACCCTCGGGCGGCCAAGGCGGCCATCAACGGACGTGGATCGATCTCGTCGCCCAGGGGCCAATAGCCGGCGACCACGGTGCCGGCGGCCAGGTCCAGCCGGGGCGCCAGCGCGGCCAGCGCCTGGGCGGCGGCCTCGCCCGCCTGAACACAGGCGGCGCGGCGCACCATCACCTGGTGGGCGCGGACAAGTTTCTTGGTGGCGATGGGATCGGTGGGCTGGGTCATTCAGGAAAGTAGGCGGAGCGGCGCCACCTCGGCCGTTGGCGTTGTAAGTCCTCCGTGGCCTGACTAATCAGGTGGGCGCCATGTACCGGAACCAGGATCCCGGCAGGGACAGCTCCCAAGAGGATCGATATCGCCCCAGGGACATTAGCTGCCTGACGCACCGTGCAGCAGACCGCTCCGACTCAAAGCTAGGCTCTTTCCAGCCGGTCCGCAATCCCCTCGATGCGCTCGGCCAGGGCCTCGATGCCTTCGGCCAGGCTGGCATCCCCTTCGGCGGCGGCGGAAACCGCGCCACTGGCGGACCTCAACTGGTCGCGGCTATCGGCCAGTTCGTCGGCCAGCATCAACCCGACCATGACCAGCAGGCGGGCGTCGGGGACGTTGCCGATCTGCTTGAGCAGGGTCTGCGCGCGGCTGTCCACCTCGCGGCCCAGTTCGTTGACGCGGGCGACCTGGGAATCGTCACAGGCGATTTCATAGGCGCGGCCGTTGATGGTGAGGTTGACGAGGGCCACCGTTAGTCCTCCAGCAGGGTGCGCAGGCGGTCGATGGCACCGTCCAGGCGCTGGGCGACCACGCGGGTGGTGTCTTCCATCAGCAACTGGCGGTCACGGGCGTCGCGCAGCTCTCCGGCCAGCAGCAGATCGCCTGCGCCGACGCGGGCGGTGGCCGACTCCAGACGGTCGATGGCGGCCCCCAGACGCCGCACCGCTTCGGCGGTGCGACTCAACGCCGCCGTGTTTTGCTCCGACACTCGGGGTCCCCCGAACATTTTTCCAATTGGGCAGCGAGGTTAGGGCGGTTCCCTTGATGTGTCAACGCAAGCCCGCCTTGACAGGTTCCTGGGGGTCGTTACGCTGGTCCCAGACCGTCCGGAGACCCGTCATGCGCCGCCTGCCCGCCTTGCTTGCCGCCCTGCTGCTGTCCACGACCGCGGCTTTCGCCGCCGAACCCGTCGCCACCAGCAAGGGGCAAAGCGTCTATGTCCCGGTTTATTCCCACATCTGGCACGGCAACCTGGATTCCAAGGGCAAGCCGCAGACCCTGCTGCTGTCGTCCATGCTGTCGATCCGCAACACCGATCCCGACACCGGGCTGACGGTGAAATCGGTGCGCTATTACGACACCGCCGGCAAGATGCTGCGCGAGTACATGCCGCACCCGGCCAAGCTGGGTCCGATGGCGTCGACGGACGTCTTCCTCGAGCACAAGGACGACGCCGGCGGTACCGGCGCCAATTTTGTCGTGCAGTGGAATTCCGATCGCCCGGTATCCCCCCCCATCGTCGAGGTGGTGAACGCCTATTTCTTCGGCCCCCACTCGCTGGCCTTCACCAGCCCCGGCAAGGTGATCGCCGAAGAGACCAAGTGAAGCGCATCCGCATCCACGGCGCCGACCACATGCGGGCGGCGTTGATAGCGGCCCGCGACACCGGCCGCGCCGTGGTGCTGGTCAGCCCCCAGGCGGGCCTGGCCGGCATCGGCTGGTGGCGCCGCTTAATGGCCCAGGCGGCGACCGAGTTCCCGGATGTGATGTTCGAGTCCGTGCTGGATTGCGGCCCGTCGGCCGGCATGGCTTTGGCGGCCATCCGCACCAAGGTGGGGCCGCTGCAGGTGTCGGTGACGCCCGACGTGCTGGCAAAGCTGTCCGACATCGCCCAGCAGGCTGGAATTCGGGCGGAAGGTGGGGGGAACCACGCCCTGGACCTGCTGGGGATGCCGGAAGCGTCCCGGGCATGCCGGGACTGGCTGGCGGCGGAAGACGCGGATACGGGAGCCTGAGGGGCTTGCGGGAGGAGTTCGGCGAACCGAACCCGCGTCTTTCGCACCCAGCCCCGCCGCCGGAGGGGATCGGCCGGCGGCGGAAGCGGGGAAAATCCGTTACTGCTTGACCGCCGACGGCTCGGCCGCCTTGGTTTCGGCCTTGGCCGCGGCATGATCGGCGCCGTCATGGGCCTTCTTCATCTTATGCTCGGCCTTGGCGCGGTGTTCCTTTTTCTCGGCCTTCTTCTCGACCTTGGCGTCGACCGCCTTTTCGACGGCGGGGGTCGCCGGGACGGCCGGGGTGGCCGGGGTCGCGGTCTGGGCCAGCGCCGCGAACGGCAGCATCGAGGCGGAAACCAGAGCGGCGGCGATGATACGAGTGACGCGCATGGGAGAGGTTCCTTCCTGACTTTCTTGTCGACCCGGCGGGACATCCCGTCCGGTGAGATGAATACTCCCTTGGATGCATGGCGGGATTAAGGACCGATTGTGATGTTTTCAGGGCACAGGCAGCCCTTGCCAAGTTGCCCGCCGCCGTGGCTATGTTGCCCCATTGCCAGCGACTCTATTGCGCAAAGGGCCAAAGCCATTTCCACCCCATCCTGCCGCCTGTACCTCATCACCCCGCCGGTCATCGAAAATCCGTACGAATGGGTGAAGACGTGGGAGGCCACCCTGGATGCCGGCGACGTCGCCTGTGTCCAGATCCGCCTGAAGAACCTGGCCGACGACGCGTTGGCCCGCGTGGTCGACGTGCTGCGGCCGCCGGCGCAGAAGCGCGGCGTCGCCGTGCTGCTGAACGACCGTCCCGATCTGGCGTTCGAAACCGGCTGCGACGGCGTCCATATCGGCCAGGACGACGCGACCTATGCCGAGGCGCGCAAGGCGATGGGCGACGGCATCGTCGGCGTCACCTGCCACGACTCGCGCCATCTGGCCATGGAGGCCGGTGAAAAGGGTGCCGATTACGTTGCCTTCGGCGCCTTCTTCCCAACCGAGACCAAGGACGCCAAGGCCCACGCCGATATCGACCTGCTGAAGTGGTGGACCGAACTGTTCACCGTTCCCAGCGTCGCCATCGGCGGCATCACCGTGGACAATTGCCGTCCGCTGGTCGCGGCCGGCGCCGACTTCCTGGCGGTGTCGGGTGGCATCTGGAACCACCCGGAAGGCCCCGAGGCGGCGGTGAAGGCGTTCAACCGCATCCTGGCCGGCGAATGACCATGCGGCGCGTCTGTGTCTTCTGCGGCTCCAGCAGCGGAACCAAGCCGGCCTATGCCGAGGCGGCGCGGGCGACCGGCCGCCTGATCGCGCAACGCGGCCTGGGTCTGGTCTATGGCGGCGGCGAGGTCGGCCTGATGGGCATCCTCGCCAACGCGGCGCTGGAAGCCGGCGGCGAAGTCATCGGCGTCATCCCCGAGGCGCTGATGCGCATGGAAGTCGGCCACCCCAACCTGACCGCGCTGCACGTGGTCGCCACCATGCACGAGCGCAAGGCGATGATGGCCGAGCTGTCGGACGGCTTCATCGCCCTGCCCGGCGGCATCGGCACGCTCGAGGAATTGTTCGAGGTGTGGACCTGGGGCCAGTTGGGCATCCACCCCAAGCCGCTGGGTTTCCTCGACGTCGCCGGCTATTACGACGCGCTGCACGCCTTCCTGGACCACAGCGTCGCCGAAGGCTTCCTCAAGGCGCGCCACCGCGCCATGACCGTCGTAGACTCCGACCCCGCCGCCCTGCTCGACCGCCTGGCTGCCTATCAGCCGCCGGACGTGGTCAAGGTGGCCGGACGCGACACCATCTGACGGACGGCCGCCGAATGAATTTTCCTCGTTGACAGGAAAATTCGCGCCCACTATAAAGCGGCCTCCCACGAGGGAACGGGCGATTAGCTCAGCGGTAGAGCACACCCTTCACACGGGTGGGGTCGCAGGTTCAATCCCTGCATCGCCCACCATCTCTTAGAGATGGAAGATCAAAGAGTTAAGGCCCGGCATATGCCGGGCCTTCTCTTTTTTAGCGCTCAGAACCGGGCGTCACGCCCCCCGCTCCCCCGGCACAAGCCAGCCGCGGTAATGGACCACGGGACCGATCAGCGGGAAAACCACGTCGATATCGAAGACGAAGCGCTCGTCCTCTGCCGTTTCCATGCATTCGATGGTCGGCGAGGTCCAGCCCGGCAACGGCAATCCGAGCAGCCGCCAACCAGCCAGCGACCACGCCAGCCCCTCGGCGCCGGGCGTCAGGCGGAAGAACAGCTCGAACGGGCCAAAATGCTCCACCAGCAGGCCGTCCTGGCCGGCCGCCATGGTGCTGGCATAGCGCCGCCCGGCGAAGTGGCGGTCCCAGAACTCGCAGCCGGTGCCGTCGGGATGGAACGACACCGTCACCGGCACGTCGCGGCCCGGCCTGGGAAGCCCGGCGATCTTGCACAGCGCCCAGGCGGCGGGATTGCGCGCCGCACGGATGTCGGCCTTTCCCGCGGTGGCGACCGAGGTCGACAGGGTGTGCAGGCGGCGCACGGGTTCGGGCAGCGTCTCAAGCGCTTCCCCGAGGATGCGCTGGAATGGAGTGGCGATCATGGCTTTCCCCCTCACAATTCGGGCTTGAGAACCATCAGTCCGACGATGGCGATCATGGCGGCAAAAGCCGGCCAACCCAACGCGAACCAGATGCGGAAATATCGGAAGTACCGGGGCGGCAGTGCCGTTCCTTCGGCGACCGCTTGCTTGGCCATGCGGTGCATGCGCAATTGCAGCCACACCACCGGTAGCCAGCAGACCCCGGCGAGGGCGTAGAGCGCCAGCGACCACACGATCCAGCCGGTGGTAAACGACCAGCCCTGCAGGTGAGCCAACCAAAGACCGGTGGCGGGTTGCAGCACCACCGTCGGCGTGGTGAACAGCCAGTCGGCCAGCACCACGTTGCGATTGGCGACCGCGATGGCCCGCACGTCGCGCGACAGATTGCTGGCGAGGCCATGGAAGGCGGTTCCCAGCCCGGTGCCGAACAGCAGGATGGCCGACAGAAGATGGATCATCTTGAGGATCAACGGGTCCATGAATCAGTCCTCCAGCACCATCATCGCCAGCGTGGCGGCTGCGATGGGCAGGTTCTTGAGCAGCGGGGCAAAGGGGTGCAGCCAGTATTCACCGGGCAGGCCGACAGCGAGTCCGGTATAGGCGAGCATGGCGAGCAGCATGGCGCCGCCCACCGCCACCGGCCGCCAACGGAGCACCAGCAACGCCCCCAGCAGCAGATCCATCGCCCCGCCACCATAAAGGGCGACGTCAGCCAACCCGCCGTGGATACCCAGTTCCGCCAGCATCCGCAGGCTGTCGGTCACCGGATAGAGGCCGAGCGATAGCAGACCGGTGGCGATCCACAACGCCGCCAGCGACAGGCGCAGCACCGGCCGAACAAAGAACAGCCGCCCCTGCCAGCGATCCGCCTGGGCTGCGGGGTGGCGGGCGAGCGCTTGGTCCACCCCCCGTGGCGGTCGCCCCAGGGCGGCGACCATGGCCGTGGGATCAGCGATGTTGCCGCGTTTCAGCATCGCCAGCACGTCGCGGTTCAGCGGCCCGTCCATCACCCGCTCGCCCACGACGGCAACCGCCCATAACAGCGGTTCCGGCAGTGGCAGCCAACGCGGCGGCGGCAGGCCCAGCCAGTGGCGCAAGGTGGCGGTCAGGGCGTCGGTGGTCAGGGGCTGCGGCCCGACTACGTCAAGGCGGCGCGGCAGGTCGCCCGCCCATTCCACCAGCCGCACCACCAGCTCGGCCACATCGTCCACGTGAACAGGCTGCACCTGCCAGGTTCCGGGGCCGATCCGCGGCACCAGCGGCAGGGCCGCCAGGGCATTCAGCACGGCGGTGCTGGCCCCACCCCGCCCGATCACCACCGACGGCCGCAACACACACCAATCCAGACTCTCGCATTGGGCCAGTGCGGCCTCAGCCGCCCCCTTGGTGGACTGGTAGGCGGTCTCGCCGTCCACCGCAGCCCCCAAGGCCGACAGGTGAATCAGCCGTTTCACCCCGGCGGTCTGACAGGCGCGGAACAGACGACAGGCGCCGTCGGCATGGACCGCCGCCATGGTGTTGCGCCCCTGATCGCGCACCAGCCCGGCGGCGTTGACCACCACGTCCTGGCCGCGCAGCCGCCCGGCCAGAACGACTTCATCGTCGCCGACAAGGTCGAGTCCGTTTCGCCCCAGCGCGGTGACCTCGTGCCCGGCATCGCGCAGGGCTGCCGCCAGATGGCGGCCGATGAAGCCGGTGCCGCCGACAATCAGCACCCGGCTCATGGCGCCGTCTCCAGGCCACGGGCGGCCATCACCGCCACCGGCCGCCATACCGCATAGCCCATCACCAGCAGGGCGCCGATGATGCCCACCAGGGAATAGAACACCGCCCGTTGCAGCACCGCCCCCAGACCGGCATTGGCGGCGGCGTCGAGCAAGCCGGGCAGCGACACCATCAGCAGCGGCGCCAGCACCACCAGCGCACAGGCGTACAGCGTCCAGAACCGCGCGCGCTGGTCGGTGCCGCAGATATCCACCAGCAGCACGCGCAACGGCCGGGCCAGCACGGCCACCGCCAGCATGGCCAGGACCAGGCTGATCGACCACACCGCCATCAGGATGTTCACGCTCATGGTTTTGCCTCCTTCGTTGTCCTCCTGCTTTCCGCAAGCCGCGTGCCACCGGTGGAAACCTGAAAAGGCGCCGATTTCGCGCATTGGCTGTTAACGGCGGTAACGATTTGCGCTAGCGTCCCTGTTAACGATGGATACAGGGAATGGTCATGGAACCGGCCTTCGCCTTGCCCGTCGCCATGGCCGCCACCGCGCTGGGCGGGGCCGGGCTGGCGGCGTTCCTGCTGTGGCACGCCCGCACGGTGACCGGCGCCGTGCCGCTGGCCGCTTTTCTGCTGCTGGTCGGGGCCTGGGCGTTGGGGCTGGTGTTTCCCGGCCATGGCGGCCCATTGATGGCGCTGGCGCCGCTGGGCGCGGCGACGTTCGTGCACTTCTCCATCCGGCTGGTCGGGCGCGGCGGCGGCCTGCTGCCCTGGTCGTATGTCGTGGCGGCGCTGGCGACCGCGCTAGCGCTGGTTGGCGGCGGCGGAATCCAGCCGTGGGCCGGCACGCCCCTTTACCGCTACGACGGCATGGGGCTGGTGGCCGGCGGCATCACCCTGGCCTTGGCCGGGTTCGGCTTCGCCCTACTGGTGGAGGCTTGGCGCGGCGCCGAGGGGGCGGTGCGGCGGCGCCTCACGTTCATGCTGGCGGCGTGCGGATTGGGCCTCGCCTCGGTCGCCGGGTTGGCCTTCCCACTGTTGAACATCCGGGCCTATCCCTGGCCGCTGCTGGTGTTGCCGCTGTATCTGGCGGTGCTGGCCTATGGCGCGTTGCGCTATGACCTGATCGCCGGCTTTCGCGAAGAATCGTTGCGCGACTTGCGCCGCCGACAGGCAGAGAGCGAGCGGCAGCGCCTTGCCGAGTTGGGCGCCCTGGCCGCCACCGTGGCCCATGACCTGCGCAACCCCATGAACATCGTCGCCATGGCGGTCGCCGATGCCGACCCCGCCACACGTGCCGAGGTGAAGACGCAATTGGCACGCATGGAAGCGCTGGTGCGCGACCTGTTGGAGTACGCCAAACCGTGGGCGATCACCCCGACCGAAATGGATGCGGCCGAGGCCATCGCCATGGCGGTGCGCAACCGTGAGGCCGAAATGGACGTGCCGCCGGGGCTGACGCTGCACGCCGATCCCCTGCGTCTGGCCCAGGCGCTGGACAATGTGCTGGCCAACGCCTTTGGCACCGGCACCCGCGTGCTGGTGGCGGCGGAACGCGGCGCCGATGGCGTGCTGATCCATGTCTGCGACGACGGCCCCGGCATCCCCGCCGACATCCGCGCCTCGCTGTTCCAGCCCTTCGTCTCGCGCAGTCCCGGCGGCACCGGCCTGGGACTCGCCATCGTCGCCAAGGTCATGGCGGCCCATGGCGGCGCGGTGACCCTGGCAGCGCGGCCGGGCTGGACCACCTGTTTCACCCTGAGGTTCCCGTCATGACCGCCGCCACCATCCTGCTTGTCGACGACGAACCGGCCTTCCTGCGCCTTGCTGCCGCCTGGCTGGAGAAACAGGGACACCGGGTGGTCACCGCAGCGGACAGCGCCACCGCGCGCGAAGCGTTCCGCCGCGAGCGGCCCGATCTGGTGGTGCTGGATCTGGTCATGCCGCCCGAACGCACGCCTGCGGCCGGGTTGGCGCTGATCCCCGCCTTCGCCGCCGTGCCGGTGGTGGTGATGACCGCCCATTCCGACCACCCGATCGCCTTGCAGGCGGTGGCGGCGGGGGCCTGGGATTTCCTTGCGAAGCCCCTCGACCCCGATCTGCTGCGCTTCGTGGTCGAGCGCGCGCTGGCGAAGCGGCGGCTGGAGCAAGAGCTGGCGCGGTTGCGGCAAGTCGACGCAGACGACGGCATCTTCGGCACCAGCCCCGCCATCCTGCGGCTGAAGGAGATGGTGCGCCGGGTCGGCCCGGCCGAGCTGCCGGTGCTGGTCCTCGGACCCAGCGGCACCGGCAAGGAACTGGTGGCCCGCGCGCTCCACGCGGCCAGCCCGCGCCGCGCCGCGCCCTTCGTCGCCGTCCATTGCGGCGCCATTCCCGCCGAGCTGCTGGAAAGCGAATTGTTCGGCCACCTCAAGGGCAGCTTCACCGGCGCCCACCAGGACCGCGCCGGCTTGCTCGCCACCGCCCATGGCGGCACCCTGTTCCTAGACGAGGTGGGCGAAATGCCACCCGCCATGCAGGTCAAGTTGCTGCGCTTCCTGCAGGAGGGCACCTTCACGCCGGTCGGCGGCCGCCAGCCGCACAGCGCCGACGTGCGCGTGGTGTCGGCCACCCACCGCGACCTGGACACCATGGTGGCCGAGGGCAGCTTCCGCGAGGACTTCTTCTACCGCCTCAAGGGCATCATCCTGCGCACCCCACCCCTGGCCGAGCGTCGCGAGGACATCGGCCCGCTGGCCGTGCGCTTCCTGCAACAGGCCGCCAAGGAGCGTCCCTTGCGGCTGTCGCCGGAAGCCCTGGGCTGGCTGGCGGAGCAGAACTGGCCCGGCAACGTGCGCGAATTGAAGGCGGTGGTGAGTTCCGCCGCCGCCCTGGCCGACCCTGCCGGCAACGGCATCGTCTCGGCGGACGATCTGTGCTTCGCCCGCGACGGCGAACCCCGGCCCGCTGTCAGCGACGGCGCCGGCACCCTGGCCGAAGCCGTGGCGGCATTGGAACGCCGCATGATCGCCGCCGCCCTGGAGGCGACCGCAAACAATCACAGCGCCGCCGCCAGGACCCTGGGGGTATCGCGGGTGGGACTGCTCAAGATGATGCGGCGGCTGCACCTGAGGTGAACGCGGGCGAAAGCTGTGCCGCGCACGGATCGTGACGACCGTCGTCAGACTTACCGTTTGCCGGGAACGACGTCCTCGCCCCCGGCGGGAACCATCCGAGGCGAGGTGTCACGGTTTTGCACCGGCGTTGCCATAAGCTCTCCCCTGCCGCCGGACGGCACGGGCTGGCGGTGCAGCAGCAGCGCGGCGGCAACAACCGTCGCCAAGACGGTGCCGCCGACCCATAGCCAGGGTGTCCAGCGCCAAACCGATTTGGCGGGGGCCGCGTGTGGTCTCGCCATCGCCTGCCCCAGCAGGTCGGCCGGCACCGCGACAAGTCGGGCCGCGACGGCGTCGACCAGGTCCGCCGTGGCGGCCAGTTCCTGGTATTCCCGGCCATCGGCGGCCAGGGTGCGGTCAAGCCGATCCTGGGCTTGCGCATCAAGTCCGCCGTCCAGCCGGGCCGCCACCTCTGCGGTGGCGTGCGGCGCCGTGTTCATCGCCATGGCATCGTCCAGAACCCGGGCCGCCAGTTCCGCCACCTCGGCCGTGTCCGGGCGGGGCGCGTCTGGGTCGACCAATCCAACGATCAATGTCGTCTCACGGCTCATTAGACGGACTCCCGCCACTTTTTGACCATGGGGTGCTCGGACAAAATGTCGTGCAGGCGGACCATGACCTTCTGCTTGATCTTGTAGACCTCGGCGACCGGCCGCCCCATCAGGCGGGCGATGTCACGCGCCGGCAACGGTTCGGCACCGTCCAAAGCGATGCGCAGATACAATGCCTCGCTGGCGGGCAGGGTGTCGATCAGATCGGTCAGGATGGCTGCTACCCGTGTCAGCAGGGCGCCTTCCTCGGCATCCAGGGCGCATTGTTCCGGGGACGGCCCCGGGCAGGACAGGTTTTCCCATTGCACCCCGTCCAAATGCACCGGCTGCGGCTTGGCGGTGTTTTCGCCACGGCCCAGCGTACGCCGCACGATGTCGATGGCCAGCCGATCCACCATGTGCAGAACGAAGCCGCCGAAACTGCCGGCGCCCTGATAGGCCCGCAGCCGCCGGAAATCGTCCTCGACCAGACGCAGGCAGATTTCCTGATAGGCATCGTGCCGCGCCTCGTCGTGGTCGGCGCCGGGAAAGCGGCGGGCGACGATGCGGCGAATGTCGGCGGCGAAGAAGTGTTCCAGCGCCGGCCACCCTTGCCTGCGGCCTTGAACAAGATTGCCCAACAGGCGTTCGATCAGGATTTCGCGGGTCAGCAGGATGACGAAGGTCTCGATCCGGCTGGAGCCGTCATAGTCGCGCAGACGCCGAAAGCCGTCGGCGCGCAGGCCCGCCATGGTCAGGGCGAAGGCGTCGCGGGCGCCCATTTCGTCGCCCTCCAGGATCAGGCAGGCGGTCCACACGGTATCGGCAATCCGCCCGACGAAGCGTTCCCATGCCTGCGGCCGGTCGGCGGCAACGTCACGGATCAGGCGCAAATCCCCGGCGTGGGTTACCGCCATGGCGACGCCCCAGGAATGAATACCGTGACCGCCATGCCGTGATACCGCCCCCAGCCCCCACAACCGTGTCGCAGTATGTGTGCGGAACGGCGCATCGGCAAGGCCAAGCGGTTCGCCCTACCAGCGCATCACCACCTTCTCGCCGTCCCCCACCAGCACCGGCGATTGATCACGGCCCAGGCGGGCGGCTTCGCGCCGCGTGTTGCGTTGGACGAAGGTGGACAGTTCGGCCAGGGTGAGGACACGGTCGCCGTCGGCATCGGCGTCGCCCATCAGGCCGCGCATGAGGAAATAGCTGTAAAGACCGTGCCGCGCCGCGCCATAGGACGACGACAACTGGTCGTTGCCGGCAGCGGCCAGCAGGTTGGCGGCGGGCGGCAGGCCCTGGTCCTTGGGCACGATCATCAGCGGGCGGGCATCGGCGATCAGGGTGGTGCCGCCACGGGTGCCGCCGGAATAGCAGGTGTCGAGGAACAGCGTCACGTTGCTCGCGCCGTGGCCCAGGATCGAGGCGATCAGGCGGTCGCGGTCGATGGCGCTGCGTTTCAAGATGGCGCGGTCGCCGTCATGGGGGATCATGTACAGTTCGCGTCCGTCGGGCGAGGCCAGGCCGTGCCCGGCGAAATAGACATAGACGTCGGTGGCGCCCGACTGGATTTCCGCCTTCAGCCAGGTGTCGATGGCTTTTTCGATATCCAGCAGCCGCGCCTCGGACCCGGTCAGCACCTTGACCCGCGCCGGGGCTACCCCCAAGGCATTGGTGGCGAATTCCCCGAAGGCACGGGCGTCGCGCCCGGCGAACTGGGCCATCGGCAGGGTCAGGTAGTCCTCGACGCCAATGACCAGGGCGACGGCGGTGGGTTGAGGCTTTCCCTTCAGGCGGGTAGCGTCCAGCGGCGGCGGCGGCTCGGCCTGGGCGGCCAATGCCGCCAGACTTTCGTCCCGCATCTCCGGCACGGCGGCGAAGCGGGCCGCCTGGGCCTGGGCGCCCCGCAGATCGTCCCCCTTCAGCCGCGCCGCCAGGGCGTCGCGCAACGTCACCGCCCGGCGGCGCGGATCGTCGCGCAATTGCGACGCCGCCAGCGACGCCCAGACATACGCCTCGGCCAAGGGTTCGCCCTTGTCCTCGGCCAGGGCCAATTGCGCCGGGGCATGGCCCTGGCGGGCGGCGCGTTCGGTCCAGTGGCGGGCGTCCTGGTGGTTCTGCGGCACGCCCTGGCCGTCGCGGTACATCTCGGCCAGCAGGTATTGCGCCTCGGGTTCGCCCAGTTCCGCGGCCAGGCGGAACCGCTTGGCCGCTTGGGGATGGTCGCCGCCGGAACGCGCCTGGCGCCCCTTCTCGGCGGCGTAACTGGCGGTCAGCCGGCGCAGGGCGGCAAAGTCAGCGCCGGCCAGGATGACGGGGGTTTCCACCTTCTTGCCACCGGCCTCGGTCCACAGGCGCAGCGACAGGCTCTCGCGGTCCAGCAACTGGGCGGCAGTGTCGATGGCATCATAAAGGTCGAACACCGCCTCGCCGTCGGCATCGTTCGCCTTCTGGCGCGGCGGCGCTTCCTCGATGGACAGGAACACGGTCAGCCCCGGCCAAGGCTGGCGCGTCACCCCTTGTTTGCCCAGGGGGGCGCCCTCGACGCCGATCCGCCCGGTGGCGACCTTTTCCTTGCGCTCCAGTTCGCGCGACTGGAACAAAGTGGGCAACTCGCGCCGGGCCGAGGCGTCCAGCGGCGCCAGCGCCACGGCGAAAGGCAGCGATATGACGTCGTGCACCAGATCGGGCTGCTTTTCCTTCACCGTGATCTCGGCCTCGTCATAGATGTCGTAGCGGCGCAACTCGCCCGCCACCTCCTTGACCACACCGACCGTCATCGCCCCGGTAACGGCATTGAAGTGCGCCGCCATGACCGGGCGCACGCTGGCCTGCGCATCCTCAGCCACCCTCTCGACCGTGCGCACATTGCGCCGCTCGGTCAGCGTGCGGGTCTGCGTTCCCTCGCAAGCGGCCAGGACGAGAAGCAGGGCGGCGGACAGGAGTCTGCGCATGCGAAGCACCAATCCTCTTTCCCTGTCAGTGGGGTGCGGCCGGCTTGGCTATCTCCGCCTCCAATTCCTGAAACGCCTTCGACGCCCGCAGCTTGCCTTGAAGTGCGGCATCCTTGCCGATCTGTTCTACCAGAAGGCGGTTTGCCTTGCCCAGCGGGTACTGCAACAGCACATAGGCGCGGTATTGCCCGCCGGAGGGAATGAATTTCTGTTCCTTGACGGCATAGCCGGTCAAATTGACTTCCGAGATCAGGTTGATGGTGGTGCGTTCGCTTTCGCTGGTCAGCGGGGCGCCTTCGGCCGCGCCCGTTTCAGCGACGAATTCCTTGATCTTGGCCGACAGCTTGCTGTTCAGGCGGTCGGCCATGGAGCGCTTGGCCGCCAGCACCGCCTTGTCGAGGGCGAATTGCAGATCGGTGGACGTGGCGGTGCCCGGCGCGTAAATGGCGTATTCGTCGTCGGTCGGGGCACCGTACCAGGACGGGATCTCGTCCACCGCGCCCTTGACGGCGGCGGCGCGGGCCTCGTCCTTCTTCTGCGCCTGTTGCGCCGTCCAGGCGGGCGAGCCGGGATCGGGCGCGCAGGCGGCAAGCAGGGCCAGGGTGGCAAGCGCAAGCGGCAAACGGGTCATGATGTCCTCCGATCCCATCAAGCAAGGGAGCTTTATCGGTTAGACGGCGCGGCGCCGATTTTTTGCCGCAACAGCGCGAATTTTCCCCAGACGGTCATGATGCCTCTCGGCTCCAGCGCGCCAGGGCGGTTTCGACGGTGGCGGTACGGGGATCGGACAGGCGGTGCAATTGGCCCAGCGACCGTTCGGCCCGGGCCGGGTCGCCGGATTTGAGATAGGCCAGGGCGGCGGCATAGAAAGCGTCGGCGGCCTCGGCCGCTTCGCCGCCCTCGGCCAACAGAACGGCGGAATTGTACCAGGCGAAGCCGTTGGCGGGGGCGGCGTCGATGGCCATGCGATAGGCGGCGAGCGCACGGGGCGCGTCGCCGCGATCGGCGGCCAGGGCGCCCAGGGCGTTGAGGATGCGGGGGTTGTGGCGATCCAGGGCGGCGGCTTTGACGATGGCCTTTTCGGCGGCTGTCCCGTCGCCGTCCAGCATCAGAACGCGGCCTTTCAGGAACCAGGCTTCGGCATTGCCGCCATCGGCGGCGATGGCCTGTTCGGCGGCGACCAGCGCCACCTTGTACTCCCCGGCGGCAAGCGCATGCCGGGCCTCGGCCAAGGGATCGGCGGGGCGGGCCGCCACGGGTGGCGTTTCGCCGGGATCGTCCAGGGCCAGGGGCGCGGTATCGGGAATGGTGGAGACCAGACGGCGAGCCAAATCGTCGGTGACGCGCAGCACCTGTTCGTCGCGGATGTTGTCGATGGCGCCATAAAGGCCCACGGCCAACCCCACCGGGTCCAGCGGCACGCCGCCGTCGCGGTTCGCCGCCACATGGCGGCCCTGCCACAGCACGGCGCCATCGGCGGCGCGGACCAGGCGCAAATCGGCGCCGACGGTGACGCTGGAATAAAGGCCCAGGAAGGTGCTGCCGTATTCGGTGACGGTGCCTTGCATCAGCGCCGCGCAGTTCAGCCGTTGGCCCAGGGCCACGGGATCGCCCTTCACCTCGGCCAGCACCTTGTCCACCCGTTCGGGCCGGATGCCGCGCTTGGCCTGGGTCAGCAAATGAGCATACAGCGACAGGCGCACCCGGGCGGCATCGGCGCCGGTGGGACGAGGCTCGCCGCTTTCGGCCACCGCCAGCGGCAGCACGGCGATACAATCCGGCGCCGCCGGACCGAAGGCCGGATGCACCTGGAACACCACGGGATTGAGATCCAGCACCCCGGCCCGCTCGGCCTTGCCCTGGTCCACATAGGCGGGGGTCGAGCACGCCGCCAGCCACGGCAGCAACAGCAGCGCAGCGCGTTTCATGGCCCCCTCCGCACGATATTGTAGGCCTTGTGCACCACCCGGCTGTTGGCGCGCGGCAATTCGGCCATCAGGCGGCGGAAATCGTCCAGGCTGTAGCTGTCCCGCAGCGGCAACGGCGTGCGCGTCGCCACCACCATCAAATATTCGTCCACCATCTTGCGTGCGGGCGGCTGGTTGTCGGGGAAATCCACCCGCAGGTCATAGCGCCGCGTCCCGGCAGCGGTGGGAATGGTGGCCGGACCGTCGATGCGGGAATTGGCGTCATAGGCATTGGGGAACAGCCGCACCACCGCTTGCTCGCCGCCGCGATAGGGAAGCCATTGGAACACCTGGACGTACATGGGTTGCGACGGAGACAGGCCGACCACCAGGGATTCGCCGTGGCGCAGCACCGGCTGGGGCAGCGTCACCCCCAGGTCGAAGGCGGGATCGGGCCGTCCCTCGGCCGCCGTCACGTCGGCGGCAAAGCCGACCACGCATTCGCGATGTCCGGCGGCGGCGGGCCGCACCTGCACCACCTTGTCGCCGGTGCGACGGACATAACCCTGCATGCTGGACCATAGGGCGGAGTTGCGGGCGCACTGGGTTTCGTCGCCCTGTTCGGTACAACGCTGCACGTCCTCGGCGGTGATGGTTTCGCCGGTGACCTGCCGCACCGCCTCGGTGCGGGCACGGTCCTCGGCGTATGCGCAGGCCTCGGTCTCGGCCATGCTCGGCGGAAACAGATAGCTGCCGCGCGCCTCGACCCATTCGGCCAGAGCGGGGCTTGGCAGCGCCAGCAACAGAGCAAGCAGGCGGCGGGGCATGGCGGTCCTCATTTCCGTCCCGCCACCAGCACGGCGCGGGGCAGCATCTGTTGGTACAGCTCCTCCAGACCCATCTCGGCTCCGGCCTCGTCCTTGGCCGGTTGTGCCCCCAGAAAGGCCAGCAGGCGCCCGGCCTTGATGGCGAAATTGATGTCTTCGGGCGGCGGGCCGCCCTTGGCGACGATGTCGGCGCTGTCCATCTTGCCCACCGCGATGCCGATCAGCCGCCCCTGGCGGTCGAACACCGGGCCGCCGGAATTGCCCCGGTTGATCTTGGCGGTCATCTGGAAGGTCTTGGGATCGTTGGCGATCCCCGCCGTCCTGGCGACGATACCCTCGGTCAGCGCCGGTTGCTCGTCCCCCAGAATGCCGATCAGCGGATAGCCCAGCACCACCGCCGCCCGCCCCGGCGCCGGGTCGGCCAAGCGGGCCAGCGGAAACGCCGGATTGTCGGGAAACGGCGAGTCGATCTCCAGCAATGCCAGATCGTCGTCGGGGGCGGTCTTGATGACGCGGGCCATGCGCACATGACCGGCGCCGTTGCGCACGGCGATCTCGCGCTGGCCGTCGATGACATGGCGGTTGGTGACGATGTGCCGCCCCCCTTCCAGCACGATGCCGCTGCCGGTCATGATGGGCGAGCCAGGGGGAAAGGGCAGCGGTTCCGGCGATGCCAGGACGGTAGCCTGAACCACCCTTGGAGCCGGGCGTGGCGGCGGTGGCGGCAACGGTGCCGCCTCGACACGCGGTCGGGCCGGCGGCGGGGATGGCGGCGGCGCTTCTGCTGCCTTCGGCGCATCGAGCGGGCCGATGGCGGCCAGCCAGGACTGTATTGCCTCGACCCGTCCCAGGCGTCCCTGTTGGGCATAAAGGTCGCGCGCGGTCTTGCGCGCCTCTATTGCCTCGGCGCTGCGGCCCAGGCCCCAGGCGTAGAGGCCCATGCGGTCCCAGGATTCGGCGGCGCGGGGATGATGGGCGACGAAGCGCCGCAGGTCCTCCAGCGCGGCGGCGGGACCGTCGCTCAAGGCGAGGAAGCGGGCATAGACCAGCGCCACGTCCTCGGAGTCCGGACGATCGGTTCGCAGGTGCTGCAGGCGCCGGAACGCGGCATCCGCCCGTCCCAGCCGCTGATCCACCAAAGCCAGCACCAGATGGGCGCCGACCATGTCGGGATCGGTTTTCAGGACCGCCTCGGCGACCTTGCGGGCGCCTGCCAAATCGCCCAGCCCCAGCTTGCTTTCCGCCAGCCCCAGCCGGGCGGGCGCTTCGGCGTCCAGCGAGGAAAACTCCACCTGTTCGAAAAACTCCGCCGCCTTGCCCGGTTTGCCCAGAGCAAGGGAGATACGGCCCAGCATCAACGCGGTATCGGTTGATGAAATACCACCCTTGCCGTCCAGCTCTCGCAGCAGGGACAGCGCCTGGTCGTAGCGTTCCGCTTCGACCAGCGCCTGGACGCGGTCAAGATCACGGGCATGGTCCTCGGCCACTGCCGACACCGCCCATCCCAGTCCGACCAGGATCGCCGCACAAAGACGGCAAGTCCGGAAGACGACGTTCCAACCCTGGGGCATGGCCCCTCCCCCCAAGTGCCTGTGCCGGCACCGACGATACACGCGCCCAGTGCCCTCGTCTCGTTAGACGGCGGCGGGGGGATTTTTTGCCTGCGAATAATTTTGGGCGAAATCGTTGGGGCCTCTGCCATTGACTGGCTCGGCCACAAGGGCATACTGGCGTGCACATTCGATGGGAATGGGGTCTCCCGACAACCGCCGCAAGGCTGATGACTCCTACTGCGTAGCAATGCGCGGTGGGAAGTCGTGCCAACCCGCCGCCGTCAATCAACGAGGGAGGCGGGCTTTTTCATGCCTGCCTCCGACACCGAGAGGATAGGCATGACGTATCTGTTCGTCGCCATTGGCAGCGCGCTCGGCGGAACGCTGCGCTATTGGCTGTCCGGCCTGATCGCCGGCGCGGTCGGCCAAACCTTTCCCTGGGGCACACTGGTGATCAACATCACCGGCTCGTTCGCCATCGGCCTGTTCGGCACCCTGACCGCCCCGGACGGACGGGTATTCGTTTCCGGTGAATGGCGCCAGTTCTTCATGGTCGGCGTTTGCGGCGGCTACACCACCTTTTCATCGTTCAGCCTGCAGACGCTCAACCTCGCCCAGGACGGCGAGTGGCTGTGGGCTGGCCTGAACATCGGCCTTTCCGTCGCGCTCTGCCTTTTCGGCGTCTGGCTCGGCCATTCCGGTGCCGTGCTGTTCAACAAATAGGAGGATCGCCATGCAGCTTCCCACAGAATGCGTCCTGCTCCGCATCTTCCTTGGCGAGAAGGAACGCGCCGGCCACGCCCCGCTTTACGAGGCCCTGGTCCTGAAGGCCAGGGAAGTCGGCATGGCGGGGGCGACGGTGCTTCGCGGCCCCATGGGGTTCGGCCAGTCCAGCCGCATCCACACCAGCAAGATTCTCGACCTGTCGGAAGACCTGCCCATGGTCATCGAGATCGTGGACACCCAGGAAAAGATCGACACCTTTTTGGCACACATCGACCCGATGATGACCGGCGGGCTGGTGACGCTGGAGAAAGCCACCGTGATCCAATACGGCCCACGACGGAACGACTGACGGCCGCCGCCGTCGGCCCTCCCAAGAAAAAAGGGGGGCAAATGCCCCCCTTCTGCCTCACTTGCGAGCGCGACCTTACACCACGGCCGCGTCGGCCGTCGCGATGCAGAACGCGATGGGATGGCCGTCGATATCCTCGCTGACCGGGGTGGTCTTCAGGTCCTGATCCGTGATGCGCAGGTCGACCGCCAGGGTCTGCTCCTTGATGTAGGATTGGTGCTGCAGCAACGCGGCGCCCACCGGGTCGGGCACCTTGGCCTCGATGACGATGCGGTCGGTGATGACTAGGTCGGCGTTCTTGCGTTCGCTTTGCACCAGACGCACGAAGTCGCGCGCCCAGCCTTCGGCCTGAAGCTCGGGATAGATGGTGGTGTCCACCACGACCAGCCCCGAGGAGCCGCCGAACGTCTCGGCCGCCAGCCCTTCGGCGGTGCGGATCTGCAGGGTGAAGTCCTGCGGCTCCAGCACCAGACCGGCGATTTCGACCCGGCCGTCGGCGGTCTGGCGCCAATCGCCCGAACGCTGGGCGGCCAGAACTTCCTTCATCTTGGCGCCGATGCGTGCGCCCAGCTTGGAATTGACCTTCAGTTCCTTGTTGCCGTAGGCCGCCACGTCCGTGGTCAGGGTGACCGACTTGATGTTGATCTCGTCGGCGATGATGGTCAGATAGGGCCGCAGCACCTCGGCCGACGGATGGGCGACGATCAGCGACTTCAGCGGCAGGCGGGTGCGGCGGCGGCTGTTCTCGCGGATGGTCAGGACGCTGGAACACACATCGCGCGCCAGGTCCATGTCGGCCATCAGGGTCGTGTCGTAGGGCAGGCCCGCCACGTCGGGCCAATCGGCCAGATGCACGCTGGCTTCGCCGGTCAGGGCGCAGTAGATGCGTTCCGAGATCAGCGGCATCAACGGCGCCAGCGCCCGGCAGGCGAGCGTCAGGCAGGTGAACAGGGTGTCATAGGCATCCTGCTTGTCCTGGGTGTTTTCATCGGCCCAGAAGCTGCTGCGGCGGCTGCGGATGTACCAATTGTTCAGCGCGTCGATATAGCCGGGCACCACCGCGTACGCACCGGGAATGTCGGCCACGTCCAGGCGCTCCTGGATGCCTTCCACCAGCGTGCGGGTCTTGGACAGCAGATAGCGGTCCAGCACGTTGGTCTGGTCGAAGCGCAGGCTGGCCCGCACGCTGTCCACGTTGGCGTAGAGCGTGAAGAAGCTATAGGCGTTCCAGAAGCGGATGATGACCTGGCGCATGGCCTTGGCCACGTCGCGGCCATCCTTGGCCAGGGCCAGGTCGCCGCCGGTCATCAGCGGCGACGACAGCATGTACCAGCGCAGCGCGTCGGCCCCGTAGCTTTCGAAGATTTCCTTGGGGTCGGGATAGTTGCGCAGGCGCTTGGACAGCTTCTGGTGATTTTCGTCCAGCACCACGCCATGGCAGACGCAGGCCTTGAACGGCGCGCGGTCGAACAGGGCGGTCGACAGCACCATCAGCGTATAGAACCAGCCGCGGGTCTGGGCCACGTACTCGACGATGAAGTCGCCGGGGAAGTTTTCCTCGAAGCGGTCCTTGTTCTCGAACGGATAGTGGAACTGGGCGAACGGCATGGACCCCGATTCGAACCAGCAATCCAGCACGTCGGGAACGCGGCGCATCATGGACTTGCCGGTGGGATCGTCGGGATTGGGACGCACCAGATCGTCGATCACCGGGCGGTGCAGATCGGCGGGGCGGACACCGAAATCGCGTTCAAGCTCGTCCAGCGAGCCATAGACGTCGATGCGCGGGTAATTGGGATCGTCGCTGCGCCAGACCGGAATGGGGGTGCCCCAGAACCGGTTGCGCGAGATGTTCCAGTCGCGGGCGTTGGCCAGCCAATTGCCGAAGATGCCGTCCTTGATGTGCTCGGGCACCCAGCGGATGCCCTTGTTCAGCTCCACCATGCGGTCGCGGATCTGGGTGACCGCCACGTACCAGGAATTGACCGCCATATAGATCAGCGGCTCGTCGGTGCGCCAGCAATGCGGATAGTTGTGGCGGATCTGGTCGTGGCGCAGCACCACGCCGCGCGCCTTCAGGTCCTTGATGATGCGCGGGTTGCCATCATGGATGACGTTCAGGCCCTGGTAATCGGGCACCAGTTCGGTGAAGCGGCCACCGGCGTCCAGCGGCACCACCGGGGCGATGTCGTAGCGCTTGGCGACCTCAAGGTCGTCCTCGCCGAAGCCGGGGGCGATGTGAACCACGCCGGTACCGTCGTCGGCACCAACGAAATCGCCGGTGATGATGACGAAGGCGTTGGGCGTGTCGGCGAAATAGGGGAACAGCGGCTCGTACGCGCGGCCTTCCAATTGGCGGCCGGTCAGGGTCTCGACCCGGTCATAGCCTTCCAGTTCGCGGGAATAGCGCTCAAGCGCGCTGACCGCCAGGATCAGGCGCTGGCCGTCCTTTTCCATCACCGCGTAATCAAGGTCGGGCGACACGCACAGCGCCAGGTTGGACGGCAGCGTCCACGGCGTGGTGGTCCAGGCCAGCACACGGGTCGGCTTGTCCGCGCCCTTCAGGGTGAAGGCCACGGTCAGGGCCGGGTCGTCGCGCTCGCGGTAGGAATTGTCCAGACGGGTCTCGAAGTTGGACAGCGGGGTCTGCACCGCCCAGGAATAGGGAACGATGCGATAGCCTTCGTAGACCAACCCCTTGTCCCACAGGGACTTGAAGGCCCACAGCACGCTTTCCATGAACGACATGTCCATGGTCTTGTACTGGTCCTTGAACGACACCCAGCGGGCCTGGCGGGTGACATAGTCCTGCCACTCGTTGGTGAAGCGTTGAACCGAGGTCTTGCAGGCGTCGTTGAACTTGTCGATGCCCATGGCCAGGACGTCGTTGCGCCCCGAGATGCCCAACTCGCGCTCGGCCTCCAACTCGGCGGGCAAGCCGTGGCAATCCCAGCCGAAACGGCGGTCCACATGGCGGCCACGCATGGTCTGGTAGCGCGGGATCAGGTCTTTGACGAAACCGGTGGCCAAGTGGCCGTAATGGGGCAGGCCGTTGGCGAAGGGCGGGCCATCATAGAAGACGAACTCGTTGGACGCCCCGTCCTTGCGGCGCGGATTGCGCTCCACCGACCGCTCGAACATGCCTTCCTGCTGCCAGCGCGCGATTACCTCCCGCTCAATGGCGCCGAAGTCGGGGTTCTGTTCGGCCTGAGGATAGATGGTCGGCTTGTCGCTCATTCTGGTGCCTGCATATCGATGGGGAACAACGGTCCCGAAAGCCGAGTGTTATTACCCGATAGCCGAGCCAAATCAAGAAAATGGTGTCCCCAGGCTCCGTATCCAGAGGACACTATCCATGCGAGATTGCGAACGCACACTCATCGAAAAGTAGGGCGGCCATCGGCCCGGAAATGTACGCCGCATTGCCGACGTGAGGGCGGACGGCACGGGCGCGCCACAGGATGTGTCCGGCATCGGCCATCAGCCCATCCAGCACCCTGCGGTCATGGTCGTTGTGGTATTCGAGGTGAACCAAGTCGGTGGACGGCAGCCAGGGGGCCAATCGGGACAGGATCGGCACCTCGCAGCCCTCGGTGTCCACCTTCAGGATGGATATGGCGGTAACCCCCGACCGCTCCAAGGTGGTTGCGGCATCCGCCAGGGTGACGGTCTCGCTCGTCTCGCCGCATTGCCTTGCCGCGAAAAGCGAACTTTGCGAGGGCCGGTCGCGACCATGGTGCAAGACCGCCGAGTGGTCGCGGTCGGACAGGCCGAGATGGTTCACGGTCATACCGGGAAACGGCGCGAGGTTGCGTTCGGCATAGGAAAACGCCTCTGCCATCGGCTCGAAGGCGTACACCGCGATGCCGGGAAAGCGGGACCGGCAATAGATCGAAAATGCCCCGACATTGGCCCCGACGTCGACGACGACGCTGGGCCTCCAACCCGGTGGGTTGGGCAGTTCATACTCTTGCCCCCCCAGGATGGAGCGAACGAAATCTTCCATGCCGCCGCGCGCCGGATAAGTGAAATCGTGCGGGCTGCCGTCCACCGTAACGGGGACGAATCCGTCGGTCGGCATCACGGCCCCTCCAGGATCTGGCCGAGATGGTCGGCGCGGTTGAGTTCGACCAGACGGTTGCCCGACGGCCCGATCCTGACCGTGGTGACCGAGGCGAGACGCAGATAGGCCTGGTCGGACAGTTCCGCCGGAACAAGTTGGCGAAGCAAGGCCATGCCGAACACCGTATGGGTAATCATGCCGACCCGCGACAGCCCCAGCCGGGCCAACCGGGCCGCGACCCGGGCGGCGCGGGCATCGACCGTATCGACGGTTTCGGGTTCTTCCGGCCACCAATTGTCCCGCGGCCAATCGGCTGGCCACACCGTGTTGCTCAACGCCTCGACCGCCGGGGCCGACAGGCCGCGAAACCTGGCCATGTCCCCCCCTACCCGCTCATGCAGATCGGGCCACGGCCGCGCCGGAGCAGACCGGCGCGCCCGTACCAGCGACAAGGTTTCCAACGCCCGTCGCAGCGGGCTGCACAGCCACAGGTCGGGCGGCACGTCGGCCAGGGCGTCGGCCAATGCTTGTCCCTGACGCCGCCCCAAGGCGGTCAATTCCCCGTCGCAGCCGCCGCCATCGACGTTGAAGGTGGATTGTCCGTGCCGGATGACGAGCAGTTCCATGGCGTCAATCCGGCATGGCGGCAATTCCGGCGGCGACAAACATCTCGTCCTCGGAACACGCCCCGTGTTCGTTGGTGTAGTCCCGCATCACCGACGGAAACGCGGCCGACCGCGCCACCGCCACCAACGGGCCGATACGCTCGGCCCCGCTGACCCCCTCCCCCGCCGGATCGACGAACTGGGCCAGATAGCGCGCACGCGGCATGATCCATGCAGTGTCTCCGACCAGATCGTGCAGGCGCCCCTGCAGGTCCTCTTCGCAGCCCGGGCGCGGATAGAAGAACAGTATTCGCCCGGCCCCGCCCGGCCGGGCATAGGAAAGCCGCCAGATTTCCGGATCGTTGATGGAACAGGGCGGCAGGTTCTCGGGTTGCCGCACCATGCCGTGATCGGACACGATCAGCACGCAGGCGCCCTGCCGAGCCAACGTTTGGGCCAGGGCCGCCACTCCTTCCATATAGCCGTCCAGGCGCGGATCGTCGTAGGGCGTCTCGTGCAGGAAAGTGTCGAAGTCGAGGAAGGCGTGTACCAGGGTCGGCGCCCGGCCACGCCGCGCAAGGATGTCCAGGATGCGCCCTTGGTAGCGCTCGATCATCTCGGCCGGGTCATGCAGCAGACGGGAATAATCCGCCTCGACGGTCCATTCGCAATCCTCGGCAAGGGCCTGTCCAAGGATGGCGTCCGGTTCCAGGGCATAGAGGCCTAGCATGAAGCACTGCGCCGCGTGATCGCGCCGCGCCCGCTGGAACAGTGACGGTCCGGGGTCGAGAAAGGGGGACGACAGGCTGCCGCGATAGCTTGTGCCATCCAGTTGAAACACCGAATTGGACAGAATGGACGTGGTGGCCTGCAAACGGTCGTCGTACATGACGACCCCGTGCACGCCGTGCTGACGGGGCAGCCCGCCGCGCAATACCGACGTCCAGGCCGAGGCCGAGGTCGATGGCACGACCGAGGTCACCGGAACGATGGCGGAAAACAGGTGGCGATGCCGGGCGTAGACGGACCACGGAATGGCGTCCACCGCCAGTACCACCACCTGGTCCCACCGTTCGAGCGCCGCCAGGGCGAGTTGCGGGAACATCCCCACCGACTGCGCCGGAACGCATCCGAAGGCCCCGTCGTAATCGGGCAACCGGGCTTGCGCGCGCAGTGCCTTGTAGGTCAGGGCGTCGGGAAAGACGCCTTGCAGCAGGTCGTCGGCTTGCGCAGTCATGGTGAGTTCACCCAAAAGCTTTCCAGCGCCCCGCTTTGCGGGTGCACCCATTGGCGGACATAGCGTTCCAAGGAGGCGGCATCGCTCACCGGAATTTGCGTCAGGTACTGGCCGATGAAGCCGATCTTGCGCGCCAGCCCATCGTCCTCGGGGTCCCCCTGGATTTGCCGCCAGCCCTCGGCCTCAAGCTGCGCCGCGCGCTCGGGGTCGTGAAGATAGGGCACGTCGGTGTACAGCCTCAGCCGGTCCAGCGGAAGCCGGGCGCATGCCTCCTGATGCACCACCAGGTGGTCGGGATGGCGTCCCAGGCCCGCCGGCACCAGGATCATGTCGGGGGGCGAGTCACGCAGCTCGGCAAAAAGGTCGCGCAGGATGGGACGGCAGGAATCCTTGTCCATGGGCGGATGGGACAAGGACGGATAGCCGCGCAGCGCCGCCGAAGACATCCCCAGCGAGCGATGGGCAAAGCCGCAAGAGCCGACCAGGACGGAGTGGTTCTCGACCGCGCGCAGGCGGGCGTATTCGTCGTCAGTGCAGACGAAGCGCCCGACATGCCGGAACGAGGCGAGTGGCGTGCGCGGAAAGCATGTGACGATTTCGACCGTCCAGCCCTGGCGCCGCAACTGGTCCAACTGAAGGATGGCGGAATAAGCGATGTCGTCGGGATGGGGTTCGACGGCCACCACCCGCCGCCCGGCATCGGCCCCGGCAGGGGATGCAGGGGCCAAGGCGGGCGGAAGCTCGGGCGTTGCGGTGCGCAGGAATGCCTGGAAACGTCGCTCGATAGGCTCCGAGGACGGGGACGGCGCGTCCAGCGCCCGTGCCTGCAATTCGTCGAACAACCGGTCGAATTTCCAGGCGGTGGCCTCCCAGCTATAACGGGAGGCCACCTCGCGGCACCGGGGGGCGAAATCGCCGGCCAACAGCGCGGGCAAGTGCCGGGCCACGGTGTCGGCCAGCGCATCGGGACTGTCGCCGTCCAGCACCCACCCGGTTTCACCACCATTGGTCCAGGCGGGAAGATGCCCGCAATCGCTGACGATAACCGGCGTCCCACAAGCCAGGGATTCGAGGGCGCTTTTGCCGAACCCCTCGAACAGTCGGTCAGACTGGGTCGGCACGACAACCGCCAGGGATTCGGCCATCATCCCCGCCAGATGGCGCGGCTCGACGAACCCCGCCATGCGCAGCCCGGGATAGTCTGGCGTCTTGACCTCTTGCCCATAGATGCCGGGGATGCCGGCGACGACGATCTCGATTCCCTGGCGCCGAAGCGGCGGCACCGCCGAGGCCAGGTACTCGATCCCCTTCGACGGAATGGGGGCGCCGGCGAAAAGAATCTGCCGCCGCCGTGGCCGAGGCAAAAGGCCGGCCTGGAATTCGTGGGACAGGCCGTTCTCGATCACCCTGGCGCGAACGCCAAAGGGCGCCAGCAGGTCGGCCAGGGTCGAGGAAACGGTCACCACTTCGTTCACCAGACCATGCTCGACGGCGCGGGCGATACGGGCGAAGAAGTCCCCCTCCAAGCGGTGGCGGCGCAGGCCGCGCAACAACAGCACCCTGGAAATGCTCGGAGAAAAGGCGCCGGTCTCGAACAGACCCAGCCATGACCCCACGGCCATGGCGGCCGGGCCGGCAAGGCTGCCGACCCGCTGGGCGCAGTTCACCGGATCGGGACCGCCGACCCAGCCGATTTCGAAGGCGCCCGAGACGGGGGGCTTTTCGGCCTCCCCCTTGGCGATCATGGCGCACGACCATTGGCGGGCCACCCGCGTCTTCGCCATGCAGTGAACGGAATTGGCGGCGGCCAGGGGCGAAATCGGGGTGGCGTAGCGCCCGTCGCAGCGCTCCACGAAGACCATCCGCCGCAACGGCGCGACCGCGTCCCGGCCAAAGGCGGCGAACGGCATGGCCTTCAGCCAGGTGTCGAAGGTTTTCAGCAATTGCCCATAGGCGTCCTGGTCGTCCCGGTGCCACCCCGGCTTCGCCCCATGGCGGCGTTCGACCTCGGCCAGGCGCTGATCCAGTCCGACGACCTCTCCGTTGTGCGAAACCTGCGCATCGGCGTGGCAGACCACCAACTGGGCCAGGGTCAAGGTACCGCGCGCGGCGTCGAGCCGCACCATGGGGGCCGAGTGGCGGACGGCCTGGGCCAAATCGTCCTGCCCGCTTAAGCGCAAATGCAGTTCCATCCGGTGAGTGTGGCGATCTTCCTGCGCCACGGCGCAATGCCGATGCGGCAGCAGGTCCAGAACGTGGCCGAAATCGTGGATGCCGGCCGCAAGCACCATGGCGCAGCCGTCGCCGAAGGTCGCCAGGCCGCGCCCGATGAGGCGCACCGCCGATTCCGCCGCCAGCCGGGCCACGGCGGCGCAATGCCGCAGCAGATCGGGACGCGCGAGATGGTGGCCGTTTTCGTAGGCGTCGACGAATGCCGCGACCTCCGGCTTCAGGGCACAGGGCTGAGAGCAGCCGGCACATCGGCAAAACGACAGCGAACACTCGGTGGGGATGAACGAGGTGCCCATGACCCTAGCCTCCGCTCTGGCATGCCAGCATACGGACGCGGTAATCGGCCAAGACGGCATCGGGAACGGCGCACAGACCGGGATAGACCGCCGTGCGGTTGGACAGGTTGGTGACGGCCATGGGATCGTCCAGGTCTGTGGCCTTCGCCACCTGCTCGAACAAATAGGACCCGATGGTCGGCTTGGTATAATTGACGGCGATCGCCTCGGGCCGGAACGTCTCGAGCATCTTCAGCGTCAGGCGCAGGTCTTCTTCGGTCTCGTCGGGGCTGCCGATCATGATCGACGCCTTGACCCGGATGCCGTAGCGGCGGCACAGCCGCAGCGCCTCGTGGACCTGAGCGATGCTGACGCCCTTGGACAAGCGGTCCAGCACGTCCTGGCTGCCGCTTTCGATGCCCAGCATCACCTTTTCGCAGCCGCTTTCGGCCAGCAGTTGGACCGACGGTTCGTCCAACAGATCGGCGCGGGTGTTGATGGCCCAAGGAAGTCCGGTGGCCTTCAACTCGCGCGCCAGCTCCTGCCCCCACGGGGAGCGGACGATGACCGTGTCATCCACCAACTGGATCGACGACACCCCGTACTCGTCGCGAAGGCCACGGATTTCCCGCCCCACCAGGGCCGTGGAGCGGCGGCGGAGCTTGCGTCCGAACATGGTGTCCACCAGGGGCTGGCAGAAGATGCAACGGGCGGGGCAGCCGCGGCTGACGTTGATGGTGGTGCAAGGGTCGGGCATCAAGCCGGCGGCGCTGACGCCCAGGTTGCGCGGAAACACGTCGAGCAGCGAGCGGTCGTATTCGATCAGGTTCAGATCCGCGATTGGCAGGCGGGGCTGAAACGCCTCGGGGGCGGTGGCGGCCATCACTCCGGCGATGTTCGCCCCATCCCCTCCGGCGGCAAGCGCATCCAGCAGATCGGCGAAGCTGTCCTCCCCCTCTCCGGCGACAAGGAAATCCGGCTTGATGTAGGCCATGCCATGCTTCGGCATGGCCGTGGCGTGCGGACCGCCGACCACCACGCGGGCGTTGGGCTGCACTTGGCGGACCATGTTCACCACCGCCCGCGATGCCGGCAGGGTGACCGAATGGGTCGAAACCCCGACGACATCGTAGCCCGAGCGCAGCAGCGACGACAACCGGTCGAAGTCGAGATCGAAACGCAGGCTGGTAGCGCTGACGTCATGCCCGCGCTTGCGGGCCATGGTGGCGATGGCGACGAGTCCGAGCGGCGGCTCCAGCTCGGGCGCATTCAGGACCGGCTCGACGAGAAGCGCCCTCATCCCAGGACACTCGCCGGACGACGGACGAGCATGGGGTCGTAACCCAGGCTGCGGCCGTCCTGCTCTTCCAAGAACAGGTCGTAGAACTCGTCACGCCCGTAAAAGGCCAGGTCATTCTCGGGACTGGGGCGCGGACCGGGATACCAGCGATAATGTTCGTAGAAGGTATCGGCGCCGTTGAACAACTTCATCAGGTGCAGCCCCAACTGCGCCATCTGCTCGTGCGTATAGGTGGACGAGGGATCGATCGGATAGGCGCCGATGCGGTCGCAGAAATCGCTCACCCGCCGCCGGCGCGTGCCGAAGCTGGCGGAATATTCGTCCATGCGGGCCGCGAAGGGACTTCCCGGATATTCGATCAGCGCGCCGCCCCAAAGGCTGTCGATGTTGTCGCGATTTTTCAGCAGGAAACTCATGGTTTCCGTGACGGTGCTCCCATTCTCTCCCGGGAAGCCCAGGATAAAATTGCAGCCCACGTGAATCTTCTGGTCGTGGAAGGCTTTGAACGCCTGTTCAGCCATGGACAGGTAGCGGTGTGGCTCGTGCGCCTTGCCCATGCGCCCCAGGATGGTGGGGCTGCCCGATTCCAGTCCGAAATGGATCTGGTCGAACACCCCTCCCATCAGGGCCACGTATTCCGCCCAGCGTCCATCGACCCGCATGGCGGCGAGCAAGCGGTATTGCGAGCGCTTGGCCCGCATTAGGGTAAGAAATTCCCGCGTGGGGGCGGGATGGGTGCCGAAATTGGCGCACATCAGCACCACCGGCATTTCGTCCGAGCATCCCCACAAGGCGCGGGCGCGCTCGATCTCCCGAACGATGACATCCGGTGACTTGCCCAGATAGTTCCGTCCCCCCACCCCTTCATTGGCGCAAAACGAGCAACTGAACGGACAGCCCCGCGATTCCTCGATCAGCGGAAAGAACGCTCGCCATTGGGGCCACAGGTCGTAGAGCAGAAAGGCGGATCTGTCCGCCGCTACCGCGGGGCTGAGCGGGGCCGAAGCCGGTTCGGTCCCAGGCGTCATGCCATGGACGCCCGCCATGGGCGGCAGTCGGACATTGTCGACGACGGCCCGCCCGATGGCCAGAACGGCTTCCTCTCCCGAACCGGCCACCAGCCAGTCCGGTTGAACGCTTGCGCGCTGGAACAGCGGCAGGGACAACGCGGCGTTCTGTCCGCCGACGACGACGCGAATGGACGGATCCATTGCGCGACAGGCCGAAATCACGTCCAGCGTAGACAAGAGGCCGTAGCACGAGATGTTGCCGATCCCCACCAGATGCGGCGTGGCGGCGTGCAGCGCCGGAACCAAGCCGTCGGGGGTCTCCTCCAAATCGACGACGGTAACCTCGGCGCCGTGCTTGGCTAGATGGCTGGCGATCACCAGCAGGCCGAAATTGATGGCGCGTTCGGATTTCCATTTGCCACGCGCATGGGATTCCCCGCGCAAATCCGTCGGAAACAGCGCGGGATTGATAAGAAGGCAGCGAAGCCCATCAAGGGCGTGCGAAGTGTCGTCGCTCATGATCGGCGAACTCCGAATAGCAGGTCGGCAACAAGGCGTGAGTCCTCGGCCGACAGCATGCATTCCATGGTGCCGTCCCGGCCGAGGAAATAAGCCGGCGGAATGGTGTCGCAGAAGCTTTCAGCCAGCGAATAGGTGTAGGCGCCGCAGCACAACACCAGAAGCCGGTCTCCTTCCGCCAAGGTCTCGGGCAGCAGGGCATGCCGATCGATGACCCCGGCCGGGGAACAGGTGCCATCGGCCACCGCCCACGAGCACGTCGGCTTGTCCCCTCCGTCCAGCGCGATCACCGTGAAGCGAGCCAAGGGCAAGGGCACCAGCAGATTGGTGCCGATATCAACCATGCACCAGCGACTGCCATCCACACCGGTCTTGATGGCAGCAACCGTGGTCACCGCCACGGCCGCGTCCTCCACCAAGGCACGCCCGGGTTCGAACATCAGGGGCAGGCCGAAACCGCCGAACATGTCGGCATGCACGCGCAGCAGGTTATCCAACGATTGCCGCGCCTGCCCGAGCCGCAGGCGGCTGTTGAACCCCCCACCCAGGTTCAGCCGGGAAAAGCCTGGGCCATGGTGGCGCAGCCAGTCCGCCAAAGGCTGGTAGCTGTCCAGAATCGCCTGCGGCGAGTCGCACCGGGCGAGGCAATGCATGTGCAGCATGACAGGCGGGCGCGCTTCACCCACCAGTTTTTCTGCCACTGCCAGCGACACGCCGAAACGGTCGGACGGCCGGATGAAGGTATCTGCGGATTCGCCGCCGATATTGACCCTGACGCCCAGCCCCAGCCCTTCCACCTGCAGAAAGGTGCGGAACTCGTCTTCCGAGTCGGCGACAACCCGCCCCCCGGCCTCAAGCAGGTCCCGCGCGGCAGCACGCGGCTTGCGCGGACCGTTCAGCATCAGCCGGTCGTCGGGGAAGCCCGCCGCACGCGCCAGAGAAAGCTCCAGGCTGGACTGCACTTCGCCCCCCAGGCCCGCCGCGGAAAAGGTTTTGGCGACCCTTGCCATGGGACACGCCTTCATGGCGAAGAAGACCTGATGCGGGACACCGCAATCTTGCCGCAGGAACACGGCAGCGTTGTCCGCCAGCCGTTTCTCCGAATAGACCACCGACGGCGTGTCCACCCCGGATAAAAGACTTCGCCCCCAATAGGTATCGACAAAATCGATGGCCGTTGCGACCGGAAGCGCGCCGGGCGCCAACTTCGTCACGGTGCGAAACTGGCGAAGTTCGACAGGAATGCATCCCCGAAACCGAACGTTTCCGCCAGGGAGTGCCCCGCGCTGGAAAAGCCCAGCACCGCAAGGGCGTACGATGCCGCCTCGACCGTGCTGAAGCGATAGTCCGAGTGGAAATACCGGGGATTGTGTTTCCGGTAATATTCGTTGAAGGGTTCCAGCGAGATCGGCAAGCGCCTGACCAATCCACCGCCGCGCCGATAGTTGAGGGCATGAGATTCAAGGGTTTCCCACGGCCCGTCAAGAAGATGAAGTCCGTGGACCTTGGCCGCGTCCAAGTCCTTGATCGTCAATTCCTGGTCGCCGGCGGGACTGAGCAGGACGCCCCGAATGGCCGAACACGGGGTCTCGGCGGCGAACCCGGCTCGAATCATGCGGACGGCGGTACACTGGTCACTGTCCGATTTGTAAGGCGGCAGAAAAGACACCGAAAGGGGAGGCGCCACCTTCACCGCTTTCATCGCCAGATCGGCGACCGCTAAGGAATTTGGAGAAACTTCATCGCGTTTCGTCATCCCCCACTCCATCGAGAAGCGTCATTCCATGTGACGAGCGTCACGTAGCGACACTGCGTCCCCAACGGCACAACACTACCTTAGAGACACGAAATTGGAAGCGATTTGTTCTTTTAGGTTGTGGAAAACATAACCAACTCCCTTAAACAGCCATACACCAATGGCCGATACGTCCGCAATCAACAGGCTGTGCAAGACCGAATGCCATCAAGCAATAGGATTTACACAGGTGGAGACGCGGGTCCAGTCCCCGCATCGCCCCCCGTTCCCTCGAGGGATGCGATACGGTAGCCTTTGCCGTTTCCGGCATGGGAGTATGCGGTTCATGACCAAGCCTTGGCTGCGCCGCCTGGCACGCCGCATCGGGGCATTCGTGTTCATCGTGCTGGTGGCCGCGCCGCTTGCCCTGACCCTGCTGTTCCGCGTCGTGCCGCCGCCGGCGACGCCGCTGATGGTCATCCGCATGGTCCAGGGCCACGGGCTGGACAAGGACTGGCGACCGCTCAGCGAAATCTCACCCCACCTGCAACGCGCCGCCATCGCCTCGGAAGACGCCAAGTTCTGCACCCATCACGGCTTCGATTGGGATGCCATCGACAACGCCATCGACCGCTACGAAGGCGGCGGCAAGGTGCTGGGGGCCAGCACCATCTCGATGCAGACGGCCAAGAACCTGTTTCTGTGGCCGGGCCGGCTGTTCGTCCGCAAGGGGCTCGAAGCCTACCTGACTCTGTATCTGGAAACGCTGTGGCCCAAGGACCGCATCCTCGAAGTGTACCTGAACGTCGCCGAGCTGGGTCCCGGCCTTTATGGCGCCGAGGCGGCGGCACGGCGCTATTTCGGCAAGTCCGCCGCCGAGTTGACCGCGCGCGAGGCCGCTTTGCTGGTCGCCGTGCTGCCCGATCCGCTGAACCGCAACCCGGCCCGGCCGTCGGCCTATGTCGCCCGTCGGGCGGCACTGATCGATGCCCGCGCCGATCAGGTCCGGCTGGGCCGCGACGGCGGCTGTTGAGGAGTCAGGTACTGCGGCCCCAGTTGCACCGCCAGCATGGCGGCGAGGATGGCGGTACAGCCCGACAACGACAACAGGGTGGGACGCTCGCCCAGCACCAGCATGGCGCCGATGGCGGCAAACACGGTTTCGGCACTGAGAATCACCGCCGCGTCGGCGGCGTGGGTGTAACGCTGGGCGACGCTTTGCAGGGTGAACGCCACCCCCACCGACAGGATGCCGACGAAGGCGATCTCGAACCACGCCGCCTGCAATATCGCCACCGACACCGGTTCCAGCGCCCCGGCCAATACGCCGGAAACCACGCCGGCAAGGCTGAACTGCACCAGCGCCACCGTGGTCGGCATGCCGGTCGCCATGGCCATGCGTCCGACCAGGATGACGTGGCAGGCCCAGAACACCGCGCCGCCGATCACCCAAACATCGCCCAACGCCAGGTCGACGGCCCCGCCGCCGCTGAGCATCCAAGTGCCGATCAGACTGAGGATCGCCGCCGGCCACACCACCGGATGGGGGCGAATGCCCTGGACCAGCAGGCCGATGAAGGGGACCAGCGGCACGTAAAGTCCGGTCAGGAAACCGGCATTGGTCACCGACGTGCCGTGGATGCCCATCTGCTGCATCACGGCGCCACCGCACAAGGCCAAACCGGTGGCGACCAGCCCCAGCCAATGGCGGCGGGGAATGCCGCCACGGCGCCGACATTCCAGCCACGCCACCGGGGCGACCACGATGGCCCCCAAAACCAAGCGCGCGGCGGTGAACGTCAACGCCCCCAGATGGGCGGCCCCCATTTTCTGAACCGAGAACGAGGCGCCCCAGATGACCGCAGCCAACAGCAGGACCAGATTAGCTTGGGCGCGCGACACGATAAGACCCCAGTCGGATGGCGACGATGTCGCCGAGGGGGCGCAAGGTAATCGCCGCGCCATGGGGCGTCCACCACCGCCATCGCCGGGGAGGGTTGCGGCGGGCGCCGCCCGACGCGGCCCCCGCCCTTCCCATGCTTATGCCAAATCCCGTTGAGTGCCACTCATCGGGATTTGGTTAGGCGCGACCGCGCCGCGCGGCTTATGCCGCGGAAGGCAAGGCACGCGGAGGCGTGCCGCCCGCCACCTGAGGGCGCCGGTGATCGGTTCCGATCACCGGAACATGACCTCAGTGCTCGATCTCGCCCATGGCCGCTTGCAGATAGTTCTGCAGGCCCATGGATTTGATCAGCTCCTGCTGGGTTTCGACCCAGTCGAGATACTCTTCGTTCTCTTCCAGGATTTCGCTCAGCTCGTGGCGGCTGACGAAATCCTCTTTCGCCTCGCACAGGGCGATGGCGTCGACCAACGCCTTGTGTTCGGCGTGGGCCA
This sequence comes from Bacteroidota bacterium, assembly GCA_050259735.1. Lineage (GTDB taxonomy): Bacteria > Pseudomonadota > Alphaproteobacteria > Rhodospirillales > Magnetospirillaceae > Magnetospirillum. The sequence continues at coordinate 67,289 of JBLNBE010000055.1, read as the reverse complement.
TCTTGAGGTCGTTGGCCAGGATTTCCGGCACGTCCTCGCCCACCAGCAGCTTGTCCAGGTCCTGCAGGTTCGGCAGTCCCTCAAGGAACAGGATGCGTTCGATGACTTCGTCCGCCGCCTTCATTTCCTCGATGGACTGCTTGTAGATCGCCTTGCCCAGGTCCTTGAGGCCCCAGTTGCGGGCGATGCGCGCGTGCAGGAAGTACTGGTTGATGGCGGTAAGCTGAATCTTGAGGATGCCGTTCAGCGCCGCGATGACCTGCCTGTCGCCTTTCATGTCCGCGCCTCCCCGGTCAGGTGCCGGAGCGGGCGACGTCGCCCGCCGCCGATTGGAGGTCGTTGGGCAGGCCCAGCGCGTCGATCAGGCCGATCTGCTGTTCCAGCCAGTGGGTGTGGTCCACTTCGGTGTCGGACAGCAACTGGCGCAGGATGGCGCGGGTTTCGTAATCGTGCTCGGCCTCGCATACGGCGATGGCGGCGCGTAGCTCCTTGACCACCATCAGCTCGTAGGCCAGGTCGTTGCGGAGCATTTCCGGCACGTCCTTGCCGACGTTCAACTGGCCGCGTACGCCCACGTCGGCGGCACCTTCCAGGAACAGGATGCGGTTGAGGATCTTGTCGGCGTGTTCCAACTCCTCCATCCGCTCGTGCGCTACGCGCTCGTACAGGCGGTGATAGCCCCAGTTCTGGAACATGCGGGAATGGGCGAAATACTGGTCGGCGGCGGTCAGTTCCGCCGTCAGCAGCTTCGCCAATGTGTCGAGAACCTTCGTACTCCCCTTCATGCGGGCCTCCCTCGGCTGCAGAGAATTGTGATGACGATAGCAACGTTCAATGTGAACAGGCCGAACTCACCCGGCGACGGGCAGAATACGCCCGCGCCGGTGGTGACGGCACCATTTCCCCCCGTCGCCTATCCTTTTTAGCGCTTCGTGAAGCGCTTGTCACTGCAAATGCGACTGGTTCTCAGTTTCAATTCCATGTACACTCCATCCCATGGTCCACCCGAGGAGTTGAATATGTGGGTCTGCATCTGCCACGGGATTAATTGCCGCGATGTCAAGGATGCCGCCGGCAACGGCGCCAACCGCGTCAGCGACGTCTTCCGCCAGTTCGAGGTGCGTGTGCGCTGCGGCAAGTGCGTGCCCACCATCTGCAACCTGCTCAACGAAGGCCAGGCCGCCAACGAGTGCGGCACCCCCGACCAGTCCGCCTGTTGCGCCAAGGGGTGACCTCGCCGTCCTGCCCCTGTTGGTTTGCGCCCCGGAGTCATGTAGCATCCGCCGCGTTTCGCGTTACCGGACACTGGCTGCAGGACTCTTCGATCCCGTGAACATCCTTTTCATCACCGCGACCCGGATCGGCGATGCCGTGCTGTCCACCGGCCTGCTGAGCCATCTGCACGAACGCTATCCCGCTGCCCGCATCACCGTCGCCTGCGGCCCGGCGCCGGCGCCGCTGTTCGCCGCCCTGCCCGGCGTGGTGCGCGTGATCCCCATGGTCAAGCAACGCCGTGCCGGCCATTGGCTGCGGCTGTGGCGGCAGACGGTGACGACGCCGTGGTCGCTGGTGGTGGATCTGCGCGGCTCGGCCATGGGCTGGGTGGTGCCGGCATTGCGCCGCAAGGTCATCCGCTCGGATTGGTCGCCACAGCATCGTCTGGTCCATCTTGCCCGCCTGTTCGGTCTGGAAGCGGCACCGCCGCAGCCCTGGCTGTGTGCCGGCGCCGAGGCCCTGGCGCGGGCCGCCACCCTGATCCCAGCTTCGGTCCCGGTCCTGGCGGTCGGGCCTTCGGCCAATTGGGGCGGCAAGCAATGGCCGGCCGAGCGGTTCGCCGCCGCCGCCAAGGCGCTGACGGCCCCGGGCGCCCCACTGGCCGGCGCCCCCATCGCCGTGTTCGGCGCCCCCAACGAGCGCGCCGCCATCGAGGCGTTCACCGCCGCCTTTCCCGCCGACCGCATCATCGACCTGGCCGGCAGCGTCGATCTGCCCACCGCCTATGCCTGCCTGCAGCGCTGCGCGTTCTATCTGGGCAACGATTCGGGGCTGATGCACATGGCGGCGGCGACGGGCATCCCCACCCTGGGGCTGTTCGGCCCCAGCTCGGAAATCCTGTACGGTCCGGTCGGGCGCTGGTGTCGCTCGTTGCGCGGCCCGCGCAGCTTCGAGGACATTTGCCACGCCCCCGACTTCGACCACCGCAGCCAGCGTTCGCTGATGGAGGATTTGGAGGTGGCGGCCGTTGTCGCCGCCGCCACCGATCTGTGGCTGGCCCGTCAGGCCGCCAGGGACTGACGGCCGACAGCGCAGAAGCCGTCCAGCAGGTCCAGCAGCCATGGCCCGAATTCCTGTTCGGTGCCGACGCGGCGCGCGGCGCGCCAGCGGTCGAGGATATGGCCCAGCGCCCCGGCGGTGGCGGCACGGCCGGCCAGCAGGCGGGCGAAGCAGCGGTTGAGTTCGATCAGTTGATCGATACGGCGTCCACCGGCGACGATCACCGCCGCCGTGTTCCCCAAGGCCAAGCCGTCTTCGGACAGCGGCGCGCCGGGGGCCAGATCGGCGGCAACCCGCCACAGGTGATGGTTAAAGGCGACAGCCTGCTCGCGCTCGGCCACAGTCTCGGCGCGGCTGAGCTGAAGAACGGAAACCTCCATCACCACCGCCAGGGCGATATCGAGGCGAACCCCATTTTGCGTCCATGCGGCCATACGCAGCCTCCCTAGCGGGCCTTGGCGGCCCCTTGATCTTCTTGGTTACGATGGCCTCAAAATAACGCGACGCGACTATTCCGCCCAATCGCGCAAGGGACTCAGCCGGCCGCACGGAGGGATAGGGGGGCCTACCTAAGGTATAGACCCCACCCCTTCCAATAGCAGGTCCCTAGGACATCGAAGGGCAGACCGCGTCCAGCCGATTCAGCAGCCAGCCCTCGAATTTCTCGGCCGAAGCACTCCCGGCCCATTCGGCCACCATCTGGTCGCGGCCATGGTCGGGCGACGCGCCGCCGGCCAGGTCGCACGACAACGACATGTTGCGCCCGGCGACAAAGGCCATGTCACGGGGATCGACGCAGGGATGCGCGTCCAACGCCAGCAACGACGCCACGTGATCGGCCACGTGGGTCAGCATCTCGCTTTCGGGCCAGTGCGGCCGCGCCGCCGCCAACCCGCGAATCAGCCGCCACAGCCGCAGGTTATAGCTGACCGCCTGATCCAGTTGCCGCCCTGACTTCGCCCGTACCAGCAGATTGGCGCCGGCATCCAGGCAGACGGCCAATAGCATCTCCAGGCGGTGGTCCCGCCGGGTCCACAGCACGCTCATGACGTCCTCCCTGACGCATTGATCGACCCGGACCCTACATCCCGGGGCGGCCCCTGCTGAATAGGGCGATGGTCAACACTGGCGTGAGGCACCCGACTATGACTTCGGAAGGTGAAAAGCGGGATTACACTTCCCGTGGCAGCGGCGGCGCGACGACGCCGTCGGGCAGCGGGCGGGAATCGTCGCCCAGGACGCGGTGCATCATCACCACGTCGACCCAGCGGCCGAATTTCAGGCCGACGCCGCGCAGCACGCCTTCCTGGCGAAAGCCCATGGCGCGGTGCAGCGCGATGGACGACTGGTTGGCCGAATCGCCGATCACCGCGATCAGACGGCGATAGCCCATGTCGGTGCAGCGCTCGATCAGGCCGCCCAGCAGGGCGCGGCCGACGCCACGACGCTGGACGAACGGCGCCACGTAAATGGAATCTTCCAGCGTGTAGCGATAGGCCGAACGCGGCCGCCACGGCCCCGCATAGGTATAGCCGACCACCTCGCCGCGATCCTCGGCGACCAGATAGGGCAAACCGCGTTGCAGCGTGGCGGCGCGGCGGCGGATCATCTCGTCCACGCTGGGCGGCTGCTCCTCGAACGAGGCGGCGGTGCGGGTGACGTAGAAGGTATAGATGGCCTGCACCTGGGCCATGTCGGCTTCGGTGGCATCCCGCACGGAAACGGGCAGCGGCGGCTGAAGCGAGATCGTCATGGAAAAGAGTGTTCCCTGGTCAGTTCGGCCAGATCCGCCACCACCCCATCCAGGTCGGCGGCAAGACGGTCGAATTCCGGCAGTTTGGCATGCCGGCTTTCGTCCATATAGAGGGCGCGGTTGAGTTCGATCTGCAGCGCATGGCTGCCATGGCGCGGCTGACCGTAATGGCGGGTGGTGTAGCCGCCGGCATAGGGTGTGTTGCGCACCACCCGATAGCCGCGCGCGCGGAAGGCGTCCTCGGCCACCTGGGTGATCAGCGGCGCGCAGGCGGCGCCATAGCAATCGCCCAGCACGACGTCCACCCGCGACAGCCCGACATCGCGGTCCATCGGCCCGCCAATCGCCGGCATGGAATGGCAATCCACCAGCAGCGACCAGCCGAAGTGCAGCCGGCTGTCGTCGATCAACGCCGCCAGACGCCGATGATAGGGCCGGTAATACTGGGTGATGCGGCGTTCGATCTCGCTGACCGGCAGCTTGTCGGCATAGATGTCGGCGCCGGTCGCCACCACCTTGGCGATGGTGCCCAGCCCGGCGGCGACGCGCGGGCTGCGGCTGTTGGCGGCCGGCGGCAGCGGCCCCGCGAACATGGACGGGTCCAGTTCGTAGGGTTCGCGGTTGGGATCGAGAAAGGCGCGGGGAAACCGGGCCGACAGCAGCGGCGCGCCGTGGCGCACCACCGAGGCGAATAGCTCGTCGACGAAACTGTCCTCGGAACGGCGCAGCCCCTGGGGGTCCAGGCGCGAGGCGGCGACGAAATCAGGCGGATAGTCCCGTCCCGAATGGGGCGACGAGAACACCAGCGGCACCGTCCGTTCCACAGGCTCGAGAACGGTCAGCACCTGGCTGTCATCGAAGGCGAGCGGCATGCTGTCCATGACCCAAGGTATTAGCAGGTTGACGGCCCGCTGTCACAGGGGTGCGTGCGCAGCCCTCCCCCCTGTCAGATAGGCGGCAAAAAAGAAAATTCATTTCCGCATCGGAAGTGCTTGCCAAGGGTGTCAAAAGCAGTTAGAAGACCGCCCTCGACGCCGACAACGGCACGGGCGGTTAGCTCAGCGGTAGAGCACTTCCTTGACATGGAAGGGGTCACAAGTTCGATCCTTGTACCGCCCACCATCGACCCTCCTAGGGACACCTAGGGGGGTCGTTCCATTTTGGGGCACCGGCAGGTTGCATGCCTCCTCCCCCCTCCCCATGTGTCAGGCCCAATGGGAGGGCTGAGCCATGCGCCAGGTGTCCTTGGTCTTGCTGCTGTTGCTGTCGGCCTGTGCCGGCGTCTCGGGTTCTGCCGGCACGGGCGACCAGACGGCCGAGGTGCAGATTCCGGGCAACGACGCCCATCGCGACGGTTTTTACGACGGCGGCGTCTTCGACCCCGATTTGACCCGCGGCAAATTGCCGCTGCCGGAATGAGGGCGGGCATGATGCGACTGCTCACGATGCTAGCGGCGCTAGCGCTGGCGGGCTGCGCCGGCCCCTATCACCCCGAAATCGAAAGCCGGGTGCTGCAGCGGCCCGAGCCACCGCTGACCGCAGCCGACCAGCGGGCGTTGGCGCCGTATATGACCTCGGCCTATTTCCATTAGCCCCTGGCGGGGCGGGCGGACGGCTGTCGACGGGTGGCGGCGGGTTTGCTAACGTCGTCGCCTGAAGCCCGCGTCGTCGCCAAAACCCGCCCGGGGGAAATCGCCCGTGACCATCTATTTGCCCATCGCCGGCCTGTCGGTGGACGTCTACGCCCTGCTGGTGCTGGGCGGCGGTGTCGGCTTTCTGTCCGGGCTGTTCGGCGTCGGCGGCGGGTTCCTGTTGACGCCGTTGCTGATGTTCATGGGCATCCCGCCGGCGGTGGCGGTGGCGACCGGCGCCAATCAAGTGGTCGGCGCCTCGGTGTCGGGCCTGATCGCCCATTGGCGCCGCAAGAACGTCGACGTCCGCATGGGCCTGGTGCTGCTGGTCGGCGGCGTGGTCGGCTCGACCCTGGGCGTCGGGCTGTTCAGTTGGCTGAAAAGCCTGGGCCAGATCGATCTGGTCATCGCGCTGTGCTACGTCACCTTCCTGGGCTTCATCGGCATCACCATGGGCTGGGAATCCCTGTCCACCCTGCGCAAGGGCGCCAGTTCGGTGATCCCACGCAAGCGCCACCGCCATCCGTGGCCGGGCCTGCCGCTGAAGATGCGGTTCGCCCGCTCGGGCCTTTACATCAGCGTGCTGATGCCGCTGGGCGTCGGGCTGTTCGGCGGCGTGCTGTCGGCGATCATGGGCGTCGGCGGCGGCTTCGTCATGGTGCCGCTGATGATCTATGTGCTGGAGATGCCGACCACCGTGGTGGTGGGTACCTCGCTGTTCCAGATCCTGTTCGTCACCGCCAACGTCACCTTCCTGCAGGCGGTGCACACCCAGACGGTGGATGCCGTGCTGATGGTGACGCTGCTGGTCGGCGGCGTCGTCGGCGCCCAGATGGGCGCCCGCTTCGGTGCCAAATTGCGGGCGGAACAACTGCGCCTGCTGCTGGCGCTGATCGTGCTGGCGGTTTGCCTGCGGCTGGGGCTGGACCTGGTGTTGACGCCCGGCGACGCCTTTACCCTGGACGCCACGCTTGGTGGCTAACCCTCAGGCGGTTTTGCCGCCGACCGCCTTCCAGCCGAAGATGCCGCCTTCCAGGCGATAAATTTCGCCGTCATAGCCCTGGCTTACCGCCCGATCCGCCGCCGTGCCGCAGCGCACGCCCGAACGGCAATGGAAGACCAACCGCTTGCCCTCGGGCACCGGCGGCAGGTGGGCTGCATCGAACCTGGACAGCGGCAGGCTGATGGCGCCGGGGATGGATTCGGCCGCATGTTCTTCGGCTTCGCGCACGTCGATCAACACCACCTCGTCCGCCTCGAGCCAACGCTTGACCTCGTAGGCGGGAACGATGTGCACGCGGGTTTCTTCACCCTTGCCGAACAGACGGTTGAACATGACGAAACCAATCCACCAAAAACTTAAGACCCGCCTAATATAGCCGCCGCTACCACCGTTTCAAGAGGGCCTACTCCCTATTCGCGAATCGTTCGCGGTTTCATTTCCACTTAATCGCCGCCCGCCAGTGTGGCCTTCCCCAATCGGGGCAAGATATCCAACGGAGGCGGGCATGCGGACGGTTTGGTCGTCGGTCGTCGCCCTGGCAACGGCCGGGGCGCTGGTAGGCTGTGGCGGCGGTGGCGGTGGCGGTGGTGGAGGCGGCGGCGGCGGCGATAGCGGCGGCGGGACCGCCAGCCGCACCGGCCCGGTGGTGTCGGGCAGCCGCGTCGGCCCCGCCGATTTCGCCGCCGAGGCGGCGCGCAATTACGAACTGGCCCAGGTCGGCGCCCTGGGCGCCAACGTGGCCGGCAAGACCGGCGCCGGTGTCACGGTCGGCATCATCGACACCGGCATCGACGTCCAGCATCCCGACTTCACCGGCGCCATCGACGCCAACAGCACCGACATCGTTTCCGGCATCAAGGCCAACGTCGACGACCAGGGCGGCCACGGCACCGCGGTCGCCGGCATCATCGGCGCCCGCGCCGACGGCTACGACGTGCGCGGCGTCGCCCCCGGCTCCACCCTGCTGGCGGTGCGGTCGGAAAGCAGTTGCTCGCCCAACTGCACGTTCACCCATGCCGATCTGGCGCGCGCCACCGATTACGCCGTCGCCAACGGCGCCAAAGTGCTGAACTTCAGCCTGGGCGGCAGCGGTATCGACGCCGATTGGCGCACCGCCATGACCAACGCGCTGACGCCCGGCGTGCTGGCCGACGGCGTCACCTTCGATCCGGCCAAGGAACACATCATCGTCGCCGCCGCCGGCAATACCGGCGGCGTCAATCCCATCGACCCGGCCAACTGGCTGGCCGGCCCCAACGGCCAGGGGCGCGGCCTTGCCGTCGGCGCGGTGGACGCCAGCGGCAATCTGGCCTCGTTCTCCAACAAGGCCGGAAGCGCCAAGGACCATTATCTGGTGGCGTCGGGCGTCAACGTCGTCAGCAGCCGCAACGGCGGCGGCACCGCAACCTACAGCGGCACCTCGTTCTCGGCTCCGGCGGTTACCGGCGCGGCGGCGGTGGTATGGGGGGCGTCGCCCTACCTCACCGGCCGCCAGGTGGTGGACATCCTGCTCAATTCGGCCACCGATCTGGGCGCCGTCGGCGTCGACGACACCTTCGGCCACGGACTGTTGAACCTGAACGCCGCCCTGCAGCCGGTCGGCGGCACCTCGATCCCCACCGGCGCCACCGTGGGGTCGGGCAGCGCCCCGGTCGCCACCACCTCGCTGGCCCTGGGCAACGCCTTCGGCAACGCCGTCCAGGGCCAGGCGGCGCTGTCCCAGGCGATCATGCTGGATGCCTATGGCCGCCCCTTCCGCACCGACCTGTCGGGCGCCGTGCAGCAGCGCAGCACGCCTAATCCGCTGGCCGGCTGGCTGGCCCCGGGCGGCGAAGTCACCACCACACGGCTGGGCGACACCGGCGCCCTGACCCTGGCCGCCCCGGCCGATACGCTGCCCGAGGCCCCACGCGACCGCCCCGGCGACACCACGGCGCAGCCGCGCTTTGCCCTCAGCACCGAAATCGGCGGCAACCGGCTGGGCCTGGCGCGCGGCTTCGGCCTGGACCAGTTGACCGGGCTGGCGGCGGCGGCACCCGACCTGACCACCCCCGGCCTGACCGGCGCCGCCACCGCGTCGCCCTTCCTGGCGCTGGCGGGCGACGGCACCGCGTTGTCGGCCGGACGCGCCTTGGCGGACGGCCTGCAACTGACCTTCGGCTTCAGCCAGGACGGCGGCAGCGCCGGCACGGCGGACCGGCTTGAACCCAACCGCAAGGCGGCGCTGGCCGAACTCAGCAAACGCTTCCAAGACGGCAGCGTCATCGGCGGGCAGCTTGGCTCGCTGACCGAGGCCGGCGGCCCGCTGGCCTCGCGTTCCGACGGCGCCTTCGGCTTCGACCACGACGCCAACTCGCTGTTCATGGGCGTGTTCGGCGCCACCCCGCTGACCGACCGCCTCAGCCTGTTCGGCCAGGCCGGCATGGGTCGCACCGATGGCAGCGCCATCGATTCGGGACTGTTGCGCGATGCCGGCACCATCACCAGCCAGTCGCTGGCCATCGGCGCCGCCGCCCGCGATATCGGCATGGACGGCGACACCCTAAGCCTCAGCACGTCCAAGCCATTGCGGGTCAGCTCCGGCAGCGCCACCCTGGCGGTGCCGGTGGGCCGCAGCATGGACGGCGCCATCCTGACCCGCGACCAGCGCGTCAGCCTGTCGCCCAACGGCTCGGAGACCGATTTCGAGCTGTCGTGGTCGCTGCCGGTGGGCGAGCGCGAACGCCTGGTGCTGGGCGGCATGATGGCGCTGGAACCAGGCCACGATGCCAACGCGGCCCCCGCCTTCGCCGGAGGACTCAAGTATCGTCTGAACTGGTGACGAACAGGGGAAGCTCTGGCATCCTTCTCCACCAACAATGATCGTTGGAGGGAGTGCTTCCATGGCCGTGTCCTTCGCCGAAGCCACCGCGTCCTATACGGCGTGGATGGCAAGCCGCTTCGCTCCCGACCAACGGGGGCTGGCCCATCGGCAAACGGCACTGGCCGCCGATGCGTTTTCCTTCCTGCGCGGCACCTTCTATTGGTGGCTGGTGCGCTGGGACGAGCTGATGCCCGCCCCGGTGCGCCAGGCCCCCGCCATCCTGGCGGTGGGCGATCTGCACCTGGAAAATTTCGGCACCTGGCGCGACAAGGAAGGCCGGCTGATCTGGGGCATCAACGATTTCGACGAAGCCTCTCCCTTTCCCGTCACCTTGGATTTGGTGCGGTTGGCCACCAGCATTCTGCTGGCCATCGAAGAGGGCCACCTGAAAGGCGACCGCCGTGCCGCCTGCGCCACCCTGTTGGAGGGCTATAACGCCAATCTGGTCAAGAAGTCCGGCCGGCCGGTGATCCTGGAGGGCGACGCCGCCTGGCTGCTGCCGGCGGCCAGCCTACACTGGTCCGAGACCGCACGCTATTGGCGCAAGGAATTCCGTGGCCTGCAGGCCGCCCAAGGTCTCGACGACCTGCGCGAATTACTGGCCGAGCGCATGCCCGAAGGCGTGCCGATCGACGAATACCTTGATCGCGGCACCGCCGGCAAAGGCTCGCTGGGGCGGCCGCGCGCCGTCGCTTTGGGCGATTGGCGCGGCGGTCCGGTGGCACGCGAGGGCAAGCGAGCGCTGCCTTCGGCGGGAATTTGGCATAGCGGCGGCGACGCCCAGGGCGACGCCACCCTGGATTACCGCATGATCACGGTGTCCGCCTTCCGCTCGCACGACCCCTGTCTGTATCTGACCCCCGACTGGGTGGTGCGCCGGCTTAGCCCGGAAAGCCACAAGGTCGCCATCGACCAGATCCGCGACCACGTCCAGGCCGAGGCGCTGATCCGCTGGATGGGCTGGGAGGTCGCCAACATCCATCGCGGTCAGGCCGGGCGCCACGACATCGAGGATTGGCTGGCCGCCCTGCCCGCCGGCTGGCTCTATGATTCCGCCGCCACCATGGCCGAAGCCACCATCACCGACTGGAAAGCGTTTAGACAGTGATGCCCCACACCCGTTGAAATTCTCCCCTTAATGCGTCATCCCGGCCGCAGCGTAGCGAAGAGCCGGGATCCATGTCGCTAGGCGGCACCATGGACCCCGGATCGGCGCTTCGCTTGTCCGGGGTGACGGCTGAAAGATGGTTGCACCGCACAGTGTGAAACGCGAATCACCAGCCCCAATGGCCGCTGTTGCTGCGCACGCCTTCGGTCAGGTGCAGGTCGCGCTCGGTCACCGGGCAGGTGCTGCCGTCGCCGGTCAGCTTGCCGCCCAGCGGCGCCACCACGCTGTTGACCATGCAGGTCTGCGAACAGGCCGAGCGGCAGATGACGACCTGGTTGTCGTAACGCTCGGACGCGCCGACATCCACGTAGCCGTGCATGGACTTGATCTCGGCCTCGCTGTAGCGGCCGGCGACGGCGCGTGGATATTCCGCCAGCAGCCGGTCGGACGAGACGTCGGAACAGCCGCAATTACCGATCAGGCCGATGAAGCGGCCGATGCGGTTGGGCGCGGCGGGTTGGTCGGGCGGCGGCAGCGAGCAGCCGGTGACGGCCAGCGCCAGAACCAGCGCGAGCAGAACCCTCATGGCGTCCTCCTACTCCGAATCGGTCCAACCCGGCGTCAGGTTCAGCCCCCTCTCCGTCAGCGCGCACGCCGAGCCGTCGCCGACGGGGCGGCCGCCCAGCGGCAACACCACCGCGTTGACGGCACAGGTCTGTGAACACACTTCCGCACAGATGGGCACTTGGTTGCTGAAATTCTCGGTCCCACCGACCTCGATGAAGCCGTGCAGTCGATCAGGTTCGGACGGGGAATGGCGGCTGGCGACGACGCGCGGATAATCCGCCAACATGCGGTCGAGGGAGACGTTCGAGCAACCGCATTGCGCCACCAGCCCCATGAAGCGCCCCAGCCGCTCGGGCGACGCGGGGGTATCGGCGGCGGCGCAACCGGCCAGGGCCAGGATCAGCGGAAGCACGGCAATAGAGCGGACGGACACGGCATTCCTCCAACGCTCAGTAGGGGCACCCCTCCTGCCCGCAATTTCCCAGCTTGGCCGACCGATAGGTGGAACAGCGCGGGCAGCGCACCAGGTCCTGCACGCTTTCGCCACCGTCCACCGGCTCGAAACGCGGCGAATCGGCGGATGGCGTGCGCGGCGACGGCGGCCGCGCGGCGGCGCGCTGGCGCAGTTCAGTCACGCGCTGCAGGTATTTGAACCCGAACCAGATGACGGCGACGACCGTGACGGTCAGCAGGAATTTTGCGAACATGGGGAAAGTGTGGACCCGCCACATCGGCCGGTCAATGGCCTACAGCCCCCAGCGGTTCCACGCCAGCCGCTCCTCAACTGCAGCCAGCAGATCGGCTCCTAATTCGCTGCGCGGGCCGAACAGCCGCGCCCATGGCCGCCGGCGCGCCCCCACCACGCGCAGCCTTACCTTGTCGCCATAGCGGGCGCGCATGGTGCCGCGCAGATCGCCCAAGCCGTCCACCAGCCCCAGCGCCAGCGCCTGGCGGCCGGTCCAGATGTCGCCGTTGAACAACGCCGCCTCGTCCACCGTCAGCTTGCCGTCGCGGCGGGTGCGCACCCATTCCTTGAAGCCGTCATGGATATCGGCCTGCAAGGCTTCCAGCCGGGCGACATCCTCGGGGCGTTCGGGCAGGAAGGGGTCGAGCATGCGCTTGCGTTCGCCCTGGGTATGGACGCGGCGTTCGATGCCCAGGCGCTGCAATGCCTCGGTGAAACCGAAGCCGGCGGATACCACGCCGATGGAGCCGACGATAGAGGACGGATCGGCGATGATCTCGTCCGCCGCCGCCGCCAGCCAGTACCCGCCCGAGGCGGCGACGTCCTCGACGAAGGCGACCACCGGGATCTTGCGCTCGGCGGCGTGGTCGCGGATGCGCTTGCCGATGAGGGCGCTTTGCACCGGCGACCCGCCGGGCGAGTTGACCACCAGCGCCACCGCAGCCAGCCGCTTGGGCGCGAAGGCGGCCTTGAGGATGCCAGCCTGGCCGGCAAGGTTGAGGCCGCCGCGCAGCATGCCGCCACCGGCGGCGATCAGCCCGGACAGCCGCACCACGGTGACCAGGGGCGGCGGATTGACCATGCGCTCGACAGCGCTGGAGAAGAAGTCGGCGATGTCCATAGCGTCAAGATAGAGAGGGTCGGCGGTTAAAACAACGCGCCTCCACGCCTTAGGATGTCGTCCGCCTTGTCGGTATAGCCCCCATCGGGACGATGCAACAGCAGACCGGGCAGCACCTCGAGCGGCGTGCGCGCGTCCTTGCGGGCCGCCACCACCACGCGGGTCGCGGCCTTGCCCTCTTTGGGCCACAGCGGAAACACCCGCACCTCGCCCACCCGCAACGGCTGGAGACCGGCCAGGATGTCGCCCAGGCGGTCGGCGCGGTGGACGATGAACAGCCGCCCCTTGGCCTTAAGGAAGCGCACCGCCTGGCGCAGCCACGCGGCCAGTTCCACCTCTTCCATGTGGCCGATGGCCTTGCTCGCGGCGCTTGGCGGCCGGATGGTGCCGGGTTCGTACCACGGCGGATTGGTGATGACGTGGTCGAACACCTGATAGGGAACGCCCTCGGGCGGCGCGGTCAGGCAACCCTCGACGACCTGGAAACGCTCGGCCATGCCATTGGCCTCGGCATTGGCCCGCGCCAGCCCGGCCAGACCCGGCTGCAATTCCAGTCCGACCGCGGTGACATCCTTCAGCCGCTCCAGCAGGCACAGCGAGGCGGTGCCGACGCCGCAGCCCAGATCCAGCACGCGATCTCCCGGCCGCGCCGGCACGGCGGCGGCCAGGAACATGGGGTCGGAACCGGCCCGATAACCGTCGGCCGGCTGGCGAATCACCAGTCTTCCGCCAAGGAATTCGTCCTCGGTGGTGGCAATGGCGTCACTCGCCGGCATCATTGGTCTCCAAAACTGGCGCTGGACGCCGATGTAAGCTTGACCGCCTTTCCTTGGCAACACTATGTTCGTGCGCGCGGACGGGGATAGTTCCGCGGCGAAGGAGTTCCAAATCGTGGCGATCGTGGTCAGTCTTGAAGAAGAACGGGGCAAGAAGGCAAAGAGCTTCGATACCCTGGTGTCTCTGGTCAAGGACGACCTGGAAAAAGTCAATCGCCAGATTGTCGACCGCATGCACAGCCCGGTCGAGATGATCCCGCAACTGGCCGGTCATCTGATCGCCGCCGGCGGCAAGCGCCTGCGCCCGGTTCTGACCCTGGCTTCGGCCAAGCTGGCCGGCCACAAGGGCGAGCGCCACATCAAGCTGGCCGCCTGCGTCGAGTTCATCCACACCGCCACCCTGTTGCACGACGACGTGGTCGACGAATCCGAACTGCGCCGCGGCCAGGCCTCGGCCAACGCCCTGTTTGGCAACAAGCCCAGCGTGCTGGTCGGCGACTTCCTGTTCTCGCGCTCGTTCGAGCTGATGGTGGAAGACGGCTCGCTGGCCGTGCTGGCCGTGCTGTCGCGCGCCTCCTCGGTCATCGCCGAGGGCGAGGTGCTGCAGCTGATCACCGCCAACGACACCGAAACCAGCGAAGACGCCTATCTGGAAGTCATCCGCTCGAAGACCGCCGCCCTGTTCGCCGCCGCCTGCCGCATCGGCGCCATCGTGGCCGATCGCCCCAAGGGCGAGGAAGAGGCGCTGGATTCCTATGGCCTCAACCTGGGCATCGCCTTCCAGTTGATCGACGACGTGCTGGATTACTCGGCCAAGCAGGCAGTGCTGGGCAAGACCGTCGGCGACGATTTCCGCGAAGGCAAGATCACCCTGCCGATCATCCTGGCCTTCCGCCGGGGCGACGACGAGGAGCGCGAGTTCTGGCGCCGCACCGTCGAGCGCCTGGAACAGCAGGACGGCGACCTGGAACAAGCCATCGCGCTGATGGAAAAGCACGGCTCGCTGGCCGACACCATCGCCCGCGCCCGCCATTACGGCGAAGTGGCGCGCGACGCCCTTGGTATCTTCGCCGACTGTCCGCTGAAGCAGGCGATGATCGACGTCATCGACTTCTGCATCGAGCGCGCTTACTAAGCACCACGCTTTTCCCGAAAAATCGTCACCCCGGACGCGCTTGCGCGATCCGGGGTCCATGCTTGGTGCACCACCATGGATCCCGGCTCTCCGCTGCGCTACGGCCGGGATGACGGCATCCTATGCCTTGGGCGTCGGGAACAACTGCTTCAGCTCGGCCCAGCCACTGGTGACGGCGCTGCGCGTCGGCCGTTGGCCGCTGGCGGCGCTTTCGATGCGGGCGATACGCTCGCGCGTGCCCGGATGGGTCGAGAACAGCGAGGTGGTTTCCGACGACGATTCCGGCGTCAGCCGCAGCAAGGTGCGGAAGAAGTCGTCGGCGCGGTCGGGGTCGTTGCCGGTCTTCTGAAAAATCTCCAGGATGTGGGCGTCGGCCTCGAACTCGTGGGTTCGCGAATAACCGGTCAGCACCATGGCGTAAAGCGGACCTTCCAGCGCGTTCAGCACCTCGCCGCCCAGGGCGCCACCGCCAAGCCAGCCCGACAGCGCTTCCTTGCCCAGGCCGCCGACCGAGCTGAGCAGCGCCTGATTCTGGATCTGGGCCAGGGAATGGCCGTGGTCGGCATGGCCGATTTCGTGGGCGATGACGCTGGCCAGCTCGTCCGGATGGGCGCATTGGCGCACCAGTTCGGAATGCACCGCCACCTTGCCGCCGGGCAACGCCCAGGCGTTGACCTGGTTGTTGTTCACCAGGGTGACCTCCCACGGCAGCGCCTTGCGGTCGGCGGCGGCGAACAGCGGCTGGGCGAAGCGGCGCAGCGCTTCCTGGGCGTTGCGGTCGTCATAGGCGCCGCCCGATTTCTGCAGGTAATCCTGGTAGTAGGTCTCGCCCATCTTGATCTCGTCGCCCTCGCCGGCGGCATAGGCGCCGACCACCTGGGTGGCGGTGTTGACCAGATTGCCCAGGTTGAACTGGGCGCGGGCGGGCATGGCCGACAGGGCGGCAACGCCGGTCAGGCCGGCGACGACGGAACGGCGGGACAGCATGGCGATACGGATGACCTTCTTGGTGAAGTGAACGGCGGCGCCCCCGTTGGGCGGCGTCGCGGCGCGTTTGGAATAGCACGTCCCCGTATCGACGTCATGCCCCGGGGCCACACCACTATCCGTTGGTATATGCGTCTTCGCCAGCCTTGAAAATGGTCAAGTATAAAGCGCCAAAATACATACGCTTATTTGCAGGGATTTGACTGTCGCGGACAGTGGCCGATCAAGGCCGCGATTGCCATTGGGCACCGACGGCAGGCGTTTCCCGGGGGAGGCTTTGATGGACATCGAAGTGATCGTGCTGGCCGCAGCGGCGAGCTTGCTTGCCGCCGCCATCTTCAGCGCCCGCCAACCGGCCCTGATGGCCGCCGTGATGGCCTATGCCGCCGTGGTCGCCTGGATCATCCAACGCGACATTGGCCTGCTGATGACCGCCCTGGGCCTGGCCATCGTGCTGGGCACGATTGGGCTGGTCGCGGTCGTTTGTCGCGAGATATCGTCACATGACGACACATCCCGCCCCACGGCGCGCAAGTTAAATCCAAATAATAGGGCAGTCATAAGCAATATCGGGTCATAGCCTTATTGCTGGCCGTTGGTATGGGATGCTACCATTAGGCCAGGATAAAACCTGACCGATGGTTTAATGCCATGCCTACCGCAGCGCCCACAAATTGCTTCGCCACCCGCATCGCGCGGGCCGGCCGGGCCGTGGACCAGGGCGAATGGGCCAGCAGCCATGCCATGCTGACCGGGCTGTATGAATGCGGCCTGCGCCATGGTTGCGGCGACGGCGAAGCCTGCGCCGCCGCCGCCGAGCTGTTGTTGGAAGACGTGCGCAGCATGGTGAATGAGCAAATTGGGGCGCGGCTGTCCCAGCCTTGACACGCGACCGCGGGACGGCGGCGGGGCTATCCCTTGGACGTTGTCCCCCAGCCGAAAGGATGCCGACCATGACCTCTCGCAAGCTGCTCAAGGCATTCGCCCTCGACCTTTGCGCCGCCGCCCTCGGCGTCTCCATCATCGCCGTGCCCATGCTGTTCATCGGCGTCCTGGCCTAGCCCCCCTTCCACCACCTTTGCCCGCTTGCCGGTTCGTGCCATAAAGGCCTTGGCCCATGCACGAACCGGAGGTTTCCCCCATGTTGTCGCGCCGCACGTTCGGCCTGATGGTGGCCGCCCTGGCCGCCTTGCCGCCGCAGGCGCGCGCCGCCGAGGCGTTCCGGTTGGGTGCCTTCTATTCCTCGACCGGCACCTACACCTTCATGGGCGATCCCGAGCGCAAGACGCTGGAAATGCTGGTCGAGCGCATCAACGCCGAGGGCGGACTGCTGGGCCGGCCGATCCAGTTGATCGGCTATGACGACGCCTCTGAGCCGGAACGGGCGATGACCGTCGCCAAACGGCTGATCGAGAACGACCGCGTCGACCTCATCATCGGCGGCTCGGGCACGCCGACCAGCATGGCGGTGCTGCCGCTGGTGGAGCGGGCCGAGTTGCCTTACATCTCCATGGGCGGCGGCATCGGCATCATCGAGCCGGTACGCAAGTGGACCTTCAAGGTGCCGCATACGGACCGCATGGGCGCCCAGAAGGTGCTGGCCGATTTGCGCCGGCGCGGGCTGACCCGGCTGGCGCTGCTGTCCGAGAATGTCGGCTTCGGCAAGTCGGGCCGCGATCAGGTGCTGAAGCTGGCGCCGGCCATGGGCATCGAGGTGGTGATCGACGAAACCTATGCCCCCAAGGATGCCGACGTCACCCCGCAATTGACCAAGATCCGCGCCGCCACCGGGGTCGACGCGCTGTTCGTCTTCGGCACCGGCCAGGGGCCGGCGGTGGTCACGCGCAACATCCGCCAGTTGGGACTGACCCTGCCGGTCTATCAGTCGCACGGCGTGGCGTCGCAGGAGTTCCTGCGGCTGGTCGGCGGCGCCGCCGACGGCATGCGGCTGCCGGCCATGGCGCTGACGGTGGTCGAGCAGTTGCCCGAAGCCGACCCGCAGAAGCCGGTGGCGCGGAAGTTCAAGGCCGCCTATGAAGCGCGCTGGAAGCAGGATGCCACCCTGTTCGCCGGCCATGCCTACGACGCCTTTGCCCTGATGCTGGACGCCGTCAAGCGCGCCGGCAGCACCGACCGTGCCGCCATCCGCGCCGCCCTGGAAGGCACCAAGGGACTGATCGGCACCGGCGGCGTCTTCACCATGTCCGCCACCGACCATCTGGGTCTCGACCTGCGGTCGTTCCACATGGTGGAAATCCGCAACGGCGATTGGATTTTGGTCGATTGACACCTCTTTACAGGGATTAGATATCGACTAGTTGCCATTTATACGGGTTGTGGCAGGCTGGCGGCGGATCATGCTGCCAGAGGGTCTCGACCATGTCCCACCTGCCCGTTTCCCCCGTTGCCGCCATCAACGATACCGGCGCCCTGGGCGTGCTCTATCTGAAGCGGTTGTGGTCGCTGTGGGTGTCGCATCGCACCTGCCCGCCCGAGGACGCCGTCGCCGATTGGCGCGCCACCTATGTGCTGTTCAGCGGCCTGGGCCTGGGGATCGAGGAAACGCTGAGCTACGTCGCCACCACCACGCCCAGCTTCGCCGAATTCGAGGATTGGATTCTGGCGCGTAACGGCGGCAGCATTGACCCACGCATCGTGTCCCGCCTGAACGCCGCCCTGACCGGGGCGCCGCCGCCGGCAACGGTGCAAGGCTGGCTGGACCGCATCGACGCGGCCCCGCCGGTGCTGACGCCCGAGGATCTGGCCCATTGGCAGGAACAAGGCTGGGTGGTGCTGCACGACGCCATCTCTGCCGATGCCTGCCGAGCCACCGCCGATGCCATCTGGCAGGTCCAGGGCATGAGTGCCGACGCCCCCGAAGGCTGGGACTGGGGACCACGGCAGCAATGCGTCTTCGTCCAGTTGTTCCGCCACCCGGCGCTGGACGCCAACCGCCGCTCGGCGCGGATCCACAAGGCCTTCGCCCAGTTGTGGGGCACGGCCGATCTGTGGGTCAGCACCGACCGCGTCGGCTTCAACCCGCCCGAAACCCCCACGCGCCCTTTCCCCGGTCCCGGCATCCACTGGGATGTCAGCCTGGTTCAGCCGATCCCGCTGGGCATCCAGGGACTGATCTATCTGACCGACACCGCTGCCGACCAGGGCGCGTTCGCGCTGGTTCCCGGTATGCACCGCACCATCGGCGACTGGGTCGCGGCGCTGCCGCCCGGCGTCAACCCCAACCATCTGGCCGCCGAGACGATGACGATGACGCCCATCGCCGGCCGCGCCGGCGACATGATCCTGTGGCATCACGCGCTGCCGCACGGGCCGACGCCAAACCGATCGGACCGGCCGCGTCTGGTGCAGTACATGAAGATGTTCCCGGCGGATTTCGGCTATCAGCCGAAATGGCTGTAGCGCTGTGCCGGATTGTTTCCAATCGGGAAAGGGTGATTTGCACAATCGCCGCCTTCCCCCACCGATTTGAAAATGCGAAGACTCGGGTCAGAGCGTGCAAGGAGTCTGACCATGTCGCAATTGTTCACCCCCATCACCCTGGCCGGCCTGACCCTGTCCAACCGCGTGGTGGTGGCGCCCATGTGCCAGTACAGCGCTGAAGACGGCCGCGCCCAGGATTGGCATACCCAGCATTACGGCGCCCTGGCGGCGTCGGGTCCGGGCATGATCGTGCTGGAAGCCACCGGCGTCACCCCCGAAGGCCGCATCAGCCCCTATTGCCTGGGCCTTTATGACGACGCCACCGAGGCGGCGCTGACCGCCCTGGTGACCAAGCTCAAAAGTTTCGGCGACAGCCGCATCGCCATCCAGTTGGGCCATGCCGGCCGCAAGGGCGCCTCGGACGCGCCGTGGAACGGCGGTGGCCCCACCGGCGCCTGGACCAACCTGGCGCCGTCGGCACTGCCGTTCGACCAAGGCTGGCCGGCGCCAGAGGCGCTGGACGACGCCGGGCTGGCGCGGCTGCGCACCGCCTTCACCGAGGCCGCCCAGCGCGCCTTGCGTGCCGGCTTCGACGCCATCGAAGTCCATTCCGCCCACGGCTATCTGCTGCACCAGTTCCTGTCGCCGCTGGCCAACCAGCGCACCGATACCTATGGCGGCAGCCTGGAAAACCGCATGCGCTTCCCGTTGGAAGTCATCCGTGCCATGCGCGCGGTGTGGCCGCAGGGCAAGCCGCTGGGCATCCGGATCAGCGCCACCGACTGGACCGAGGGCGGCCTGACGGTCGAGGAATCCGAGATTTACGCCAAGGAATTCGCCAAGGCCGGCATCGACTATGTCTGCGTGTCGTCGGGCGGCGTGGTGCCCAAGGCCAGCATCCCGGTCGGCCCCGGCTATCAGGTCCATCTGGCCGCGGCGATCCGCAAGGCCTCGGGCCTGCCGGTGCGCGCCGTCGGCCTGATCGCCACGCCGGAACAGGCGGAAAGCGTGGTGGCCGACGGCCATGCCGACATGGTCGCCATCGGCCGCGGCTTCCTGGACAACCCGCGCTGGGTGTGGCACGCGGCGGAAAGGCTGGGCGCCGACATCCCCTATGCCCGCCAATACCGCTTCGCCTCGGGCCGCTATTGGCCGGGCGCCGCACTGGCACGGCCGAAGGCGGCGGCGGAGTGAAATAAGTGACACGGATGGACACGGATGAACACGGACAACAAGTCCATTCATCCGTGTTTATCCGTGTCCATCCGTGTCATTAGAGTAATCCGTTCCACCACCGCCGCCACCTCGGGCGACACCCCCACGCCGGCGCTGAAGTCCTTGCCCTCGACCCCGATCACCGTCAGCGCGGGCGGCAGGCGGCCGAGCAGACGGGCCATTTCCACCGCCTCGGCCAGGCCGAACAGGTGGCTGCTTTTGGGGAACAGGGCGGCAGGGAGTTTTTCGGCGACCGCATCCCAGCGGCGGATGGTGCCGGGCGGGGCGTCGGAGCGGGTGGCGTCCACCACCACCACGCGGTCGAAACCGGCCCAACGCTCCATCAGGTCGGCGCCCTCGCCGTGATGGGCCAGGGCGGTAACATGCGGGAGCGACAGCGCCGCGATCCGTTCGGCCACCAGCGGCCCGATCCCGTCATCGCCCCGAAACGGATGGCCGATGCCGAGGATCAGCACGCTCATGCGTGGTCGGCGAACCAGCGGGCGAAGAAGGTGTCGTCGCCCTCGGTGCGAAGATTGCGGGTGGGGGCGCCGTCGTCGTCGATCAGCTTCATCTCGTGCAGCCAGCGCACGATCTTGCGGAAATGGGCGACGTTGTGCAGGTTGGCGCCGCCTTCCATCCAATTCTGCTCAAGGAAGGCCAGGATGGCGGGCTGGCCCAGTTCGGCCTCCCACAAGATGCCCAACAGCGAGCACAGCGCCTCTTCCACGTCGCGCTCGGGGCAGAACAGGGTTTGGACCGCGTCGGCCGCTTCCCGCTTGCCGCTTTCCGGGCCGCAGCCCAGGCCGAAATCCAGCACCGCGCGGCGCTCGGGGGCGGCCAATTGGTAGTGCCCGACCTCGTGGATCAGCACGCTGGGTTCCATGCGGATGGCGACGTTGACGCCGTCCCAGGTGAAGTGGCTCTTGGGATCGACGTCCAGAATGCCGAAGCCGAATTGCCGGCACAGCTCGACGCCGTCGGCATGGTGCTTGGCGTCGGTGGACAGCGTCATCAGGTCGCCGGCGGGGATCAGCGCGGTGACGCGCTCGAACACCCGGCAGGCCAGGGCGTCGTCGCCCAGGGCCGCCTTGAATTCGGGCAGCAGGGGCAGCAGGGAATCGTGGTCAACGGGCGTCAGCATCATGATGGCCGGGTTTTTAACGCCTTTTGCCCGCGCCCGCCAACGAGAAACAATCCAAACCGGATGCGCGTTCATCCCGGTATGACCACGCCAGCACCCGCACCGCGCGATCCCGTCGTCGGCCCGTCCAAGCCGCGCTTGCTCAACGTCCTGGGTCCCGGCCTGATTACCGGCGCCTCGGACGACGATCCCAGCGGCATCGCCACCTATACCCAGGCCGGCGCCCAGTTCGGCTATGGCCTGGCGTGGACGCTGGTGCTGACCTATCCGCTGATGGCGGTGGTGCAGGAAATCAGCGCCCGCATCGGCCGCGGCAGCGGCCGTGGCATCGCCGGCAACATGCGCAAGCACTACCCGCCCTGGCTGGTCGGCGGCATCGTGCCGCTGCTGCTGGCGGCCAACGTCATCAACATCGGCGCCGACCTGTCGGCCATGTCCGAGGCGGTGCGGCTGCTGGTGCCGCTGCCCCATTTCATCGGGGTCGTGGGCTTCGGCGCGGCGTGCATCGGGCTGCAGGTGCTGATGAAATACACCCGTTACGTCGCGGTGCTGAAATGGCTGACGCTGGCGCTGTTCGCCTATTTCGGCACCGTGCTGGCGGCGCAGGTGGATTGGCCGGCGCTGGGGCGCGGATTGATATGGCCAAGCATGCTGGGCAACGGGGATGTCGCCACCACCGTCACCGCCATCTTCGGCACCACGATCAGCCCGTATCTGTTTTTCTGGCAGGCCTCGCAGGAGGTCGAGGACATCCACGAACATCCCCGCCGCGAGCCGCTGACCCAAGCGCCGGAACAGGCGTCGTCGGCGGTGGCGCGCATCCGGCTCGACACGCTGGTCGGCATGGGTTTTTCCAACCTGGTGGCGCTGGCGATCATGGTGACCGGGGCGGCGACGCTGCACGCCCACGGCGCCACCGGCATCGACAGCGCCGCCCATGCCGCCGAGGCCTTGCGACCGGTGGCCGGCGATTTCGCCTTTGCCCTGTTCGCGCTGGGCATCGTCGGCACCGGATTGCTGGCGGTGCCGGTGCTGGCCGGCTCGGCCGCCTATGCCATCGGCGAGGCCCGGCATTGGCGGGTCGGGCTGGGGCGCGAGCCGGGCGAGGCCAAGGCGTTTTATACCACCGTGGCGCTGGCCACCGGCCTGGGCATCGCCCTGAACCTGGCACAGGTCGATCCCATCCGCGCCCTGTTCTGGAGCGCCGTCATCAACGGCGTCGCCGCCGTTCCGGTGATGATCTGCATGATGCTGATGGCGACCCGCCGCCGCATCATGGGGCCGGCGGTGATGTCGCGGCCATTGTTGGCCGTCGGCTGGCTGGCGACCGCCCTGATGGCGGCCGCCGCCGTGGCGATGGTTGTCTGAGCGGTCTCAGACCGCGCAGGTATTCATCTCGCCGATATAGACGCCCAGGCCGCGCGCGGTATGGGCCAGGGTGCCATAGGGGTCGACGGCACGGGTGATGCCGGCGATTTCCGACAGCGGCACGTCGACTACCGAGCCGTGCTGCCACGCCACCATGCGGTCCATCTTGCCCTGGGCGATCAAGTCCACGGCATGGACGCCGAAGGCCGAGGCGATCAGGCGGTCGCGCATGTTGGGAGTACCGCCGCGCTGAACGTGACCCAGCACGGTGACGCGGGTTTCGGCGTCGACCATGGGGGCCAGCTTGGCCGCCAGATACTGGCCGATACCGCCGTACCGCACCTCGCCGCCGGTCTGCAACTGCGAGACGGGCTTGCCGCACTCGGTCTTGCAGCCCTCGGCCACCACCACCAAAGCGTGGTTGCGGCCTTCGTTGCGCACTTCCTCGATCTTGGCGGCGATGCCTTCCAGCGAGTACGGAATTTCCGGAATCAGCACCACGTCGGCGCCGCCACCGATGCCCGACGACAGGGCGATGTGGCCGACGTCACGGCCCATGACCTCCAGGATCATGACGCGATGATGGCTGGCCGCCGTCGGCGCCAGGCGGTCGATGGCCTCGGTCGCCACGCCCAGGGCGGTGACGTAGCCGATGGCGTAGTCGGTGTGGGCGACGTCGTTGTCGATGGTCTTGGGAATGCCGACCATCGGCACGCAGCCGATCTTGCACAGCTTGTTCAGGATGCGCATCGAGCCGTCGCCGCCGATCACGATCAGCGCGTCCAGCCCCAGTTCCTGATAGCCGTCGACGAAATCCTGCGACCGGTCCTTCTTGGAACCGTCGGGCATGGGATAGGCGAAGGGGTCGCCCTTGTTGATGGTGCCCAGGATGGTGCCGCCCTGGCGCAACATTTCGCCCGACGCCACCGAAAGGTCGAACTCCACGTAATCCAGCGGCCGGTTCATCAGGCCAAGGCTGCCATCGCGGATGCCGAACACCCGCCAGCCGTAACCGCGAATGGCGCGATGGACCACGGCGCGCAGGGCGGCGTTCAGCCCCGCGCAGTCGCCACCGCTGGTGAGAATTCCTATACGCTTTTCTGCCATGAGTACTCCTCCAGGCGAGTCGACCTTACCCATACCGTTTCCGCCGGACTTCTGCTACTGTCAACCTGGAACACCGCCCCAAGTGTCTTTTCTCCGCAATGATTGACGATAACATCGAAGAAATTCGCCGGAAACTGGCGGAGCTAACCACTGAACACCGGGATCTGGACGACGTCATCGACCGCATGGCGGTTGATCCGTTCATGGACCAACTGCGTCTGCAGCGTCTCAAGAAGCGCAAGCTGATGCTGAAGGACCAGATTGCCAATCTGGAAAACCAGATGATTCCGGACATCATCGCCTAACGGCGACTCTGCTCAGTCCCAGCGTTGCTGGTACGAGAAGGTCGGCAGGCCCCAGCCGCGCCAGATCGCCAGCAGACGCAACGCCAGACCGGCGGCGAAGGCGGACAGCGTCACCGTGTCGTGGTCGATGCCGGCATGGCGCAGGCCGACATACAGGCCGCACACCACCAGCGACACGCTGGCATAGATTTCCTTGCGGAACACCAGCGGCACCCGATTGCACAGCACGTCGCGCAGGATGCCGCCGGAGATGCCGGTGACCATGCCGGCCATGACGACAATGGGGGTGGCGTAGGCCATCTTCAGCGCGACCTCGCAGCCGATCAGCGAGAACGCCACCAACCCCATGGCATCCAGCACCAGGAACATGGTGCGCAGGCGGTGCATGAAGCGGGCGACGATGGTGGTCAGCAGGCCGCAGCCCACCACCAGGTAGACGTATTCGGGGTGCTGGGTCCAGCCGATGGGGAAATGCCCCAGCATGAGGTCGCGAATGGTGCCGCCGCCGAGCGCGGTGACGAAGGCGATGACGGCGACGCCGAAGATGTCGAGATTGCGCCGGCCGGCGGCCAGCGCGCCGGCCATCGCCTCGGCGGCGATGGCGATCAGGTAGATGGTTTCGAGCACAAGGAAACTCCCACGGGCGCGGCCGGGCCATGGGGCCGCCGCGACGCCTCTCCCCCTGTCCTCTTTACCTGAGAGTTCGACCCGTGGCGGGCCTGCCCCTTCGGTGGGCCGCGCGTGGCGGCCGCTCTCCAGTCGGCGAATCCGGTCCCGCAGTTCCTGGTGCCTGAGCGATTATGGGAGTTTGCGCCTTCGGCGGGGGCCATGCGCGGCCCCTCTCTCCTGCGGGAGGCGGATATTGTCCGAAGCCATGCGCGCGGGTCAAGCCTCCGCTAGACCATCGCGCGTCAAATATGACGCACGATGGTCTAGCTCTATGTTTAGCCCTCGCCGGGCGCGCCCATCCGGGCGCTTGGCCGCCGCCTCAATGGCGGCAGGTCGCGGTGGGCGCCAGATTTGGCGCGCGCCGCTCTAATCCACCCCTCGGCGCGCCATGTCCGCCGCCGCGATGGCCGATTCGCCACTGTCGCCGGCGGCAAGGGCATGCAGGCCATAGGCGGGCTTGAGCGGAACGGCGCGCTCCAGCCAGACGAAGGGCGGTTCCGTCATGCGCGCGCAGATGCTGTCCAGCTTCGGCCGGGCCTGCTCTACCGACGTGCCGGGCAGCAGCAGCGCGAAGTCGGAACCGCCCAGGCAGCCGACGATATCGGTGGAGCGCAAGGCGCCCAGGATGATGGCGGCGATATGGCGCATGGCCCCCTCGCCCGCCGCCAGTCCGAAAATCTGCCGCAGCGCCTCGACGCCGGCGACCTGGACCAACGCCAACGTGCCGAGACAATCGCCGCCCGAGACGAACGACTCCACCTCGCGCACGAAGGCGCGACGGGTCAGGCACGGCACCACCGAATGGCGGTCGACCTGACGCTCCAGCCAATGGGCGCGGCCCTCGGCTTGCTCCAACAGCCAGTGCAGCCGGTCGATCTCGGCCAGCAGCGGGGTCACCGCCGCCAGCATGGCGGGCGTCACCGCGTCGGCCGACATCCCCAGCACCGAGGCGACATCGGCGGCCGGCGGATGGTGCGGCGGGCGTGGCGGACCTTCATAGGCATGGGGCGGCAAATGGCGGCGCGGGGCGCCGTCATGGCCGGGCGGGTGTTCCGTAACCCGCAGCGCGGGTTCCACACGTTCTGTGCGATAGTCGCTGGACATGGATTTCTTCCGTAAAATCAATGCGATTATAGCACAATCCACAGGAGACTTGCACGGCGGCTCGCGATTTCTATAATCCGCCCTTTCCTCTAATGCCCCCTTAGTGGGAGAGGACCGCAAAATGACGAACGCCGCTCCGCTGGTTGGCATCATCATGGGCAGCCAGTCCGACTGGGAAACCATGCGCCATGCCGCGCAAATCCTGGCCGATCTGGGCGTGGCCTACGAAACCCGCGTGGTTTCCGCCCACCGTACCCCGAAACGCCTGGTCGACTACGCCACCTCGGCCAAGGGCCGCGGCCTCAAGGTCGTCATCGCCGGTGCCGGCGGTGCCGCCCACCTGCCGGGCATGACCGCCAGCATGACGGCGCTGCCGGTGCTGGGCGTGCCGGTGGAAAGCCGCACCATGAAGGGCATCGACTCGCTGTATTCCATCGTCCAGATGCCCGGCGGCGTGCCGGTGGGCACCCTGGCCATCGGCAAGGCCGGCGCCACCAATGCCGGCCTGCTGGCGGTATCCATCCTGGCGCTGGGCGACGACGCCCTGGCCCAGCGGCTGGAAGCGTGGCGCACCCGCCAGACCGAATCGGTGGCCGACAAGCCGGTCGATCCCGAGCATCCCGAACTGATCGTCTGAGGCCCCGCATGACCACCTCCGCCTCGCTGGCCAACAAGGGTTCCGCTCCGCTGGGGCCTGGCAGCACCATCGGCATCATCGGCGGCGGCCAGTTGGGCCGCATGGCCGCCCTGGCCGCCGCCCGCCTGGGCTATCGCGTCCACGTCTTCTGCCCCGAAGCCGACAGCCCGACCGAGCAGGTGACGGCGGCGGCGACCGTGGCCGAATACACCGATGTCGCCGCGCTGCAGGCGTTCGCCCGCGCGGTCGACGTGGTCACCTTCGAGTTCGAGAACATTCCGGCGGAAAGCGTCCGCGTGCTGTCCGATCTGGTGCCCGTCCGCCCCGGCTGGAAGGTGCTGGACGTGGCGCAGGACCGGGTGGCGGAAAAGACCTTCTTCAATTCCATCGGCATCGAAACCGCGCCCTGGCTGCGGGTCGGCAGCGCCGCCGACCTGCGCGACGCCGTCGCCAAGCTGGGCCGCCCCGCCGTGCTGAAGACCACCCGCTTCGGCTATGACGGCAAGGGCCAGGTCAAGATCGTTGACGGCACCGATTTGGACGAGGCGTGGGCCAGCCTGGGCGGCAGTGAAGCGATCCTGGAAGGCTTCGTCGATTTCGCCGGCGAGATTTCGGTGATCGTGGCGCGCGGCATCGACGGCGCCTCGGCCACCTTCGATCCGGCGTGGAACGTCCACACCAACCACATCCTAGACACCACCACCATTCCCGCCCCGATTCCGCGCACCATGGCCGAAGCCGCCATGGCCGCCGCCCACAAGGTGGCCGACGCGCTGGAGTTGGTCGGCCTGCTGGCGGTCGAGATGTTCGTCACCAAGGACGGCCGCCTGTTGGCCAACGAGATGGCGCCGCGCCCGCACAATTCCGGGCACTGGACCATCGACGCCTGCATCACCGACCAGTTCGAGCAATTCGTCCGTGCCGTCTGCGGCCTGCCGCTGGGCAGCCCCGAGCGCCATTCCGACGCCATCATGAAAAATCTGATCGGCGACGACGTGCACGACTGGCCCAACATCCTGAAGGACCCGGTGGCCAAGCTGCACCTGTACGGCAAGGCCGAAGCCCGTTCGGGCCGCAAGATGGGCCATGTCACCCACCTCAGCCCGCGCAAGATTTAGGCTGGGCGGCAGATGACGTTTCGGTAACCACGCAATTCGTCATTGACGCCCCCGCCGCCGATACGGGATTTTGCGTAGACAAGTGGGTGTCGGGCGGCGAGTTTTTTCGCCCGGCATTGAAAAGCGGGGTTCATTGACCGAGATCATCGCCGGACGCGCGGCAATCGGCTAAACAGCGTCAGCGTCCTCGACCTCGGTTCTCTTCAGCGGGCAGGTCCAGTTTGGAAGAGTTGATTCTTCGGCTTATCGCCGAATACCACTATCTGACCTATCCGCTGGTGCTGGTAGCCACCTTCATCGAGGGCGAGACCATCGTCATCCTGCTGGGGGCGGCGACAAAGGCTCCGTTCAAGGTTGAACTGCTGGCGCTGGCGGCGTTTGCCGGCAGCTTCTGCGGCGACCAGCTTTACTACCTGATCGGCCGACGCTACGGCGCGCCGCTGCTCAATCGCTGGCCCACCCTGGGCCACAAGATCGAGTGGGCCTTCCATCTGGTGAAGGATCACCCCACCCTTTTCATCCTGTCGTTCCGCTTCATCTACGGCATCCGCAACATAGCCCCCTTCGTCATCGGCATCTCGGGGGTGTCGCGGGTGCGCTATCTGGCGTTGAATTTCATTGCCGCCCAGGTGTGGGCGCACAGCTTCGCCTGGGGCGGCTATTGGCTGGGCAAGGCGTTGGAACACTGGCTGGGCGAGAACAAGTGGTACGCCCTGCTCGGCTTTTTCGGTCTGGCGCTGCTGGTCGGAGCCATCGGCTACGTCAAGCAGAAGCGCAAGCTCAAGGCCATCGAGGCCAAGGAACGCGCCGAAGGGGTGTGCGTCGCCCCCTCGACCACCGCCAGCGAATAGGATTACGCCCGCCGCGGGCGCCCGGTCACCGACGGCACGCCGCCCAGCCAGCCCTGCAGGCGCTTGCGCAGCCCGGTGACGCGGCCGACATCTCCCAGGCGGCGGCGCAGGAACGCGCGGGTTTCGGCGCCATCCTCGGACTCGTCCTCCAGCCAGAACAGCACGGTGGCGGAATAGACCGCGCCCAGGGTGGCGCGACGGGTGTACCACGAGAAATCATGACTGCGGTCACCGGCCAGCGCCCACACCGCATCCACGGTGCGCGCGGTGACGCGGGCCGCTGTCGCCGGCTTGAGCGCCAGCACGGCCAGGGCGCGGCGCACCGCCTCGCGATGGGGCGCCCAGCGGCGGAAGCGGGCATCAAGGATGGCGAACACCCGGTCGGGCACCCGCTGCGCCGCCAAATCGGTCTGCGCCATGTCTTCGGCCATCAGGCGGTCAGCCAAATCGATGAAATGCTCGACCGCCGCCACCGGACCGCCCAGAAACGCGCGCTCGGCCAGGCTGACATCCAGCCCCTCGGCCACGGCGGCCTCGGCCAGCGTCTTGGCCGACCAGCCGTCGAACGCCACATGCGGCAGCGCCGCCAGCACCAGACGGTCGCGAATCTGCTGGAAGTCCATGCTTGTCCTCATCCTTCCTCTTCCATGCGGCGGCGAAGCTCCTCGACGAAGCCGAAGCGGCTAAGGTCGGGCATGCGGCTGGGATACAGCATCCCATCCAAGTGGTCGCATTCATGCTGCACCACGCGGGCGTGAAAGCCCTCTGCCACCCGCTCGACCGGAACGCCGTCGCGATCCAGCCCGCTATAACGGATGCGGCGCCAGCGCGGCACCGCCCCCATCATGCCCGGCAGCGACAGGCAACCTTCGTAGCCGACCTGAAGCTCAGCGTCGAGAGCCTCGATCTCGGGATTGATCAGCACGGTCAACGGCACCGCCACCCCTTCGGCGCGCGCGGCCGGTGCCTGAAAAATAACCAGGCGCAGCGGCACGTGCACCTGCGGCGCCGCCAGCCCGGCGCCGCCGGCATCCGCCATGGTTTCGATCATGTCGTCGATCAAACCCTGGATTTCCGCGGCTTTCGGGTCCACGACCGGATCGGCGCGGCGGGCCAGAACGGGGTGCCCCATGCGGGCGATCTTTAAAATTGCCATTTTACCCTTCGAGTCCTCTTGAGAAGCTCACGCGGCTGTGCTACATACGCGGCCTTCCCGGACGGCACCCGTGTCGTGCGACGGGGTTCTATTCAGCGTAGAGGAGCTGAGACGCAACGTGCAAGTTCTCGTTCGTGACAACAACGTCGACCAGGCCCTGAAGGCTCTCAAGAAGAAGATGCAGCGCGAAGGCGTCTTCCGCGAGATGAAGCTGCGCCGCAATTACGAGAAGCCCTCGGAGCGCCGCGCCCGCGAAAAGGCGGAGGCCGTGCGCCGCGCCCGCAAGCTGGAGCGCAAGCGCCTCGAGCGTGAGGGCTTCTAAGGCGACAGCCGCCCGCGATTGTCGGCGGCCCTTGGCAAGTCTCCTCTACCCTTTCTCGCCGAAATGATTTTTCGGCGCGAGAGCGACAAGGACTGACCAAAGTCAATTGCGCAGGAGCGCCGCGATGCAATAGTCGCGGCGCTCTTGGCGTTTGTTGGGCACCGTTCGTTGGGTATGTCCCCCTGTCCCCGTCCCCACCCGGCGATGGACGTCCACAGCGCCAAGAGTGTTCTGCTCAAAATTCGAGCAGTTCATATCATTCTTATGGCATGCCTCTTTGGTGAGCAGCCATGCGCTGAACGCAATGGTAGCCATACGCACAGCGCTTTATAGGGTTAGCTAACGCAAAGTTAACTCCCCTATGAAGGGTCTCCCATGGCCTCTGTCGCTCATCTTCTGGAAATCACCAACACCGTCGCGGTGGAAACGGATCAGAAGATCGACCGTATCCACGGCATCACCCGCCGCTCGCGCATGCTGGCGCTGAACGCCTCGATCGAGGCGCAGCGGGTCGGCCAGTTGGGGCGTGGCTTCGCCGTGGTCGCCGACGAGGTCAAGGCGATCTCCACCGAAATCTCGCAACTGACCGACAGCCTGCGCGGCGAGCTGAAAGGCAAGCTGGCGACGCTGTCCGATTTCGGCCGCTCGCTGGCCGCCGAGGTCGAGCGCGTGCGCGGCGAACGTTTGGCCGATCTGGCCCACAACGCCGTCGAAATCGCCGACCGCAACCTCTATGAACGCTCGTGCGACGTGCGCTGGTGGGCGACCGACCAGGCGGTGGTGGAATGCGCCGCCACGCCGGACGACCACGCCAGGGCGCGCCATGCCGCCAAGCGGCTGGCGGTGATCCTCGATTCCTATACCGTCTATCTCGACCTGTGGGTGGCCGACGCCAATGGCCGCATCATCGCCAACGGCCGGCCCGGCCGCTATCCCAACGTCGTCGGCACCGATGTCTCGGGCGAGGATTGGTTCAAGGAAGCCATGGCGACCGCCAATGGCGGCGAATTCGCCGTCGCCGACATCAGCCGCAATCGCAGCCTGGACAACGCCGTGGTCGCCACCTATGCCACCGCCATCCGCGCCGAGGGCGAGGCCAATGGCGCCCCCATCGGCGCGCTGGGCATCTTCTTCGACTGGCAGGCCCAGGGCCGCAACATCGTTGAGGGCGTGCGCCTGTCGCCCGAGGAGAAGGCCAAGAGCCGCTGCCTCCTCCTCGACAGCAACCACCGCATCATTGCCGATTCCGCCGGCAACGGCGAATTGAGCGAACACTTCCCGCTGGACACCCGCGGCGGCGAACGCGGCTATTACGTCGACAATTTCGGCGACGTCGTCGGCTATGCCCTGACGCCGGGCTATGAAACCTATGCCGGCCTGGGCTGGTACGGCGTCATCATCCAGACCGAATAGACCATCGAGCGTCAGATGTGACGCACGATGGTCTAGCTTTATGTTTTGCCCTCGCCGGGCGCGCCCATCCGGGCGCTTGGCCGCCGCCTCAATGGCGGCAGGTCGCGACGTGCGCCAAATGTGGCGCTCGCCGCTCTAGCACTCGGCAAAAGCACGCGCTTGGGAACACCCCCGGGCGCGTGCGGTCTGCCACTGAACCGGGACCGAACCGGCGCAAGCGCGGCGGTGTTGGCACAGGCACACACTCCAGCACAGGAGAAACGCCTTATGCCGCTCGCTCGCCAATCGACGCCGCACGATGCCGCCCAGACCCTGGCCGGTATCGACTTCCCCGCCGACCGCAACAAGATCGTCGAATACGCCCGCACCAAGAAAGCGTCGTCCGACGTGATCGAGGCGCTGTCGGGCATGCCCGACGACCAGTACACCAGCATGGCCGACGTGTTCAAAGGACTGGGCAACCAGAACCAGAGCCAGCGCTGACCCATCCGCGCGCGGCCCTCGCCTAGACCGTGATGCCCAACATGCGCATCACGGCCTAGCCTTTACCATTTCCCTCGCCGGGCGCCCGCCTCCGCGGGCTTGGCCGCGCCCTCAATGGGCGCCAGAGCGCCGCACCTCTCAATGAGGCGTGGCGCTCTGGTTCGCGGGGGCCTTGCGGCGCTGTTCTCCACTGCCCAACTGAAGGGCCTCAAACGGCAGCGGAGGACGTCATGGCAGCCTGGTCGTTGACTCCCTACCTGATGGTCGCGGACGCTGCGGCCGCCATCGATTTCTACGTCAAGGCATTCGGCGCCGACGACGTCGCCCGGCTAACCACGCCGGATGGCGGTCGCGTCGTCCATGCCGAGATTTCCATCAACGGCGCCAAGGTCTATCTGGCCGACGAATGCGGCGACCCCATCGTCACCGGCGGCCGCATCGGCCTGCATCTGGAAGTACCCGACGCCGACGCGGTGCAGGCGCGTGCCGCAGAAGCCGGCGCCACCATCACCCTGCCGGTGTCGGAAATGTTCTGGGGCGCCCGCTACGGCAAGCTGGAAGACCCGTTCGGCATCGTCTGGTCGGTATCAACCCAGGTGCGCCAGCCGTCGGAAGCCGAGATCAAGGCCGCCATCGCCGAATGGTGCTCCAACATGGCGTCACCCAATCCCTAAAGCCAAACGAAAACGACGGGTCCTTGCGGACCCGCCGTTGCCGTTGAAACCCGAACCGATCAGCCGAGCGCGCCGACGATCTGCTCGGTCACCTTCTTCGCATCGCCGAACAGCATCATGGTGTTCGGGCGGAAGAACAGTTCGTTGTCGACGCCGGCATAGCCCGACGCCATCGAGCGCTTGATGAACAGCACCGTCTTGGCCTTTTCCACGTCCAGTATCGGCATGCCGAAGATGGGGCTGGCCGGATCGGTCTTGGCCGCCGGGTTGGTGACGTCGTTGGCGCCGATGACGAAGGCCACGTCGGCGGTGCCGAATTCGTGGTTGATCTCCTCCAGCTCGAACACCTCGTCATAGGGCACGTTGGCCTCGGCCAGCAGCACGTTCATGTGGCCGGGCATGCGGCCGGCAACCGGATGGATGGCGTAACGGACGTCGACGCCTTCCTTCTTCAGCATGTCGGCCATTTCGCGCAGCGCGTGCTGGGCCTGGGCCACCGCCATGCCGTAGCCCGGCACGATGATGACCTTGGACGAGTTCTTCATGATGAAGGCGGCGTCGTCGGCCGAGCCGGCCTTGACCGCACGGTCACCACCAGCGCCACCCGGACCGGCGGCAGCGGCGGTTTCACCGCCGAAGCCACCCAGGATGACGTTGAAGATCGAGCGGTTCATGCCCTTGCACATGATGTAGGACAGGATCGCACCCGACGAGCCGACCAGGGCGCCGACGATGATCAGCAGCGGGTTGTGCAGGGTGAAGCCGATGCCGGCCGCCGCCCAACCCGAATACGAGTTGAGCATGGAGACCACGACCGGCATGTCGGCGCCGCCGATCGGCAGGATCAGCAGGAAGCCGAGCGCCAGCGCGACGACGGTGATCAGCACGAACAGCGAGATCGAGTCGCCGCCCAGCGAGAACGCGGCGATCAGCACGACCAGGGCGACGCCCAGCGCCGCGTTCAGCGGATGCTGCATGGGGAATTGCAGCGGCTTGCCCGACACCAGTCCCTGCAGCTTGCCGAAGGCGACCAGCGAGCCGGTGAAGGTGATGGCGCCGATGGCGACGCCCAGGCTCATCTCGATCTTCGAACCGATCTTGATAACGCCGTCGGTGCCCATGATGCCATAGGCCTCGGGAGCCGCCAGCGCCGCGCCGGCGACGAACACCGCCGCCAGGCCAACCAGCGAGTGGAACGCCGCCACCAGCTGCGGCAGCGCTGTCATCTGGATCTTCTTGGCGACCACATAGCCGATGCCGCCACCGATGGCGATGCCGGCCGGGATCAGGATCATGGCGACGTGCGGGGTGATGACCGTGGTCAGGATGGCGATGGCCATGCCGGCCATGCCCCAGCGGTTGCCGCCCTGCGAGGTTTCCGGGCTGGACAGCCCGCGCAACGCCATGATCATACAGACCGCGGCGATCAGATACGCGAATTGCGTGAGATTTTCAGACATGTCGCCGTCCCCTTACTTCGTCTTCTTCTTGAACATGGACAGCATGCGCTGCGTCACCAGGAAGCCACCGAAGATGTTGATCGAGGCCAGGGTGACCGCCAGGAAGCCCAGCAGCTTGGAAGCGAACACGTCGGTCGAGGCGGCGATCAGGGCGCCGACGATGATGACCGACGACACCGCATTGGTCACCGCCATCAGCGGCGAATGCAGCGCCGGGGTCACCCGCCACACCACGTAATAGCCGACGAAGCAGGCCAGCACGAACACGGTGAGCAGGCTGACGAAGCCCATGCCATGTTCGGCGCCGACCGCCAGTTGGGTGGTCTGTTGCGCCAGCAGGGCGGCCTTGGCGGCCAGCGCCTGGGTCTCGGTCGCCAGTTGGGCGGCGCCCTCGACGATATCCTTGGGATCCATTGCGTGTTCCTCCTTAGCCGGCCAGCGCGGGGTGGACGATCTGGCCGTCGCGGGTCACACAGGAACCCTTCAGGATTTCGTCGTCCCAGTTGAACGTCAGCGTCTTGGTCTCCTTGTCCACCAGCGGGCTGATGAAGTTCAGCAGGTTCTTGGCGAACAGGGTCGAGGCATCCACCGCCAGGCGCGACGGCACGTTGCCGTGGCCGACCAGGGTGACGCCGTGCTTGACCACGACCTTGTCGAATTCCGACAGCGGACAATTGCCGCCGGCTTCCACCGCCAGATCGACGATGACCGAGCCGGGGCGCATGCCCTGCACCATTTCCTCGGTGATCAGCACCGGGGCCGGCTTGCCGGGGATCAGCGCGGTGCAGATGGCGATGTCGGTCTTGGCCAACACCTCGGCGATCTTGGCCGCCTGCTTGCGCTTGTAGTCCTCGCCCATCTCCTTGGCGTAGCCGCCCTTGGTCTCGGCATCCTTGGTCGCCTCGGGATCGACCTCGACGAACTTGCCGCCCAGCGATTCCACCTGCTCCTTGACGGCGGGGCGCACGTCGAAGGCATGGACGACGCCGCCCAGGCGCTTGGCGGTGGCGATGGCCTGCAGGCCGGCGACGCCGGCGCCCAGCACCAAGAAGCGCGCGGGCGCCACGGTGCCGGCGGCGGTCATCATCATCGGCACGGCGCGCTTGAATTCATGCACGGCGTCCAGCACGGCCTTGTAGCCGGCCAGATTGGCCTGGGACGACAGGATGTCCATGGACTGCGCGCGGGTGATGCGCGGCACCAGCTCCATGGCGAAGGCGGTGACCTTCTTGGCCGCCAGCTTTTCCACCATATCCTTGTTGGTCAGCGCCGACAGGCCGGCGATCAGCACGCCGCCGTCCTTCAGCAGCGCGATCTCTTCGTCGGTCGGGCGCTGGATCTTCAACACCACGTCGGCGCCGAAAGCGGCAGCCGCGTCGGCGGCGATGGTGGCGCCCGCGTCCTGATAGATGGCATCGGCGATCGAGGCGCCGTCGCCGGCACCAGTCTCGACCACCACCTCGAAGCCCATCTGAACGTACTTCTTGACCGTATCGGGCGAGGCGGCGACACGCGCTTCGCCGGCGCGACGCTCCTTCGGTATGGCAATCTTCATTATCATTTCCCCTAATCGAGAGACGGGCTGCCTTTTTGATTGATAGCACGGGCGCGTGGGTAATTTTACATCAGCCCAAGGCGCCATATCTATCGTTTTATTTCGTCACTTTGGCGGAATTCACCCTGTCAGGCGCGGTTGTGCAACGCACCATCCCACCGGCTTACACCAAGCCGGGCGCGCTGGCGAGGACATCGTGCGGCCTATGACCTCTGAGTAGTTGACAGGGGCGGAAAACCACCCGCCCCAAGGGGTGGGGCGGCACCACACGCCCCTCTCCCGCTTGCGGGAGAGGGAGAATCTCACAGCCCCGCCGCCGTCAGCGCCTCGGCCTGGCGCTTGGCCATGGCGTCCACGTCGAAATCCGCCACCAGGTCGTGGAACAAGCGGTGCCAGTTGACCTCGGCCTTGAGGTGCAGGAACACCGATCCCAGGCCGATGGCGGCGCGGTCCATCAGCACGAATTCGCGCGGCGGCGTCACGCCACCCACCCGCTTGAGTTCGGCGTGGACCTTTTCCGCCACCTCGCGGCCATAGGCGCCGGAATTGGTTTCATCGATGGCACGCGCCCGGTTTTCCAGCAGCGGGCCATAGATGAAGCGCGCCCAGATGTTCAGCACCGCCACCGCATCCTTGCTGAGGTCGTGGAAGCCCCAGGTGCGATAGGCCGCCACCGCCATCTCTTCATCGTCACGCTCGATGGCGTGGTACAGGTCGATAACGCCCTTGACCATGTGCGGCGGGAACACCCGGATGCAGCCGAAATCCAGCAGGTTGATGGAATGGTCGTCGGGCCGCACGGTGTAATTACCCAAGTGCGGGTCGCCGTGAATGACGCCGTAGCTGTAGAACGGCACGTACCAGGCGTGGAACATGTTCATGGCGATGCGGTTGCGCACCTCCAGCGGCGCCTCGACATGGGTCAGAAGGCGCTCGCCGTCGAGCCAGCCCATGGTCAGCAGCCGTGCGGTGGTCAGTTCGGACACCACAGCGGGCACGTGCACCCCGGCCTCGTCGGCCAGCATGCGGGAATACAGCGCCATGTGGCGCGACTCGCGCAGGTAATCCAGTTCCTCGCGCAGGCGCTCGGCCAGTTCGTCGTGGATGTTGCTGGTGTCGATGGCGCGATCATAGGCGCCGTAAAGGCCGAAGATGACCTTGAGCTGGCGCAAATCGGCCTCGACCACGCTGGCCATGTCGGGATATTGCAGCTTGCACGCCAGTCGCCGACCGTCATGGCCGACGGCGCGGTGCACCTGGCCCAGCGAGGCCGCCGCCGCCGCCTCGTGCTCGAACTCCTTGAACGCTTTCTGCCAGTCCGGCCCCAGTTCGGCGGCCATGCGCCGCTTGACGAAGGGCCAGCCCATATGCGGCGCGTTGGCCTGCAACTGCGCCAACTCGCCGGCATATTCGCGCGGCAGCGCCTCGGGGATGGTGGACAGGATTTGCGCCACCTTCATCAGCGGCCCCTTGAGGCCCCCCAGCGCCACCGTCAACTCGGCGGCATGGCGGTCGCGGTCCATCCTGACGCCCAGAACCTTCTCGGCGCCCAAGCGGGCGGCCAGACCGCCCACCGCACGGCCGACCTGGGCATAGCGCTTGACCCGGCCGCCGAGAGAGTTCTGTTCGTCAGGCATGTTTTTCCTTCGTCAAAAGCCCCTCAGGCGCCGGGCGGCGGACTTCCGTCCGCCTTGGCTCCCGCGCCAGGGGGCGCGCGGCCGCACTTGCGGCCGTAAGTTACATCGCCTCAAGCTCGTCGATGAAGCCCAGCACCACGTCCAACCCCTTGCGCCAGAACGCCGGGTTGCCGGCATCCAGGCCGAACGGGGCCAGCAATTCGCGGTGACGATGGATGCCGCCGGCCCGCAGCATATCCAGGTATTTGGCGGGGAAATCCGCCACCTTGCCGCCGCGATAGACCGAGTACAGCGAGTTCACCAGGCAATCGCCGAAGGCATAGGCGTAGACGTAGAACGGCGAGTGGACGAAGTGCGGGATATAGGTCCAGAACCACTTGTATTCGTCGTCGAAGCGCAGGGCCGGGCCGAGGGAGTCGACCTGGACCTGCATCCACAGCTCGGCGATGCGTTCGGCCGGCAGTTCGCCGCGCCGACGTTCCTCGTGCACCAGACATTCGAACTGGTAGAACGCCACCTGGCGCACCACGGTGTTGAGCATGTCCTCGACCTTGCCGGCCAGCATGGCCTTGCGCCGCTTGGGATCGGTCTCCGCCGCCAGCATGGACTGGAAGGTCAGCATCTCGCCGAACACCGAGGCGGTCTCGGCCAGGGTCAGCGGGGTGTCGGCCATCAGCCCGCCCTGCCCCGCCGCCAGCACCTGATGGACGCCATGGCCCAGTTCATGGGCCAGCGTCATGACGTCGCGGGTCTTGCCCTGGAAATTGACCAGCAGATAGGGGTGCACGGTAGTGACGGTGGGATGGGCGAAGGCGCCGGGGCTTTTGCCCGGCCGCACCGGCGCGTCGATCCAGTTACTGTCGAAGAAACGCTTGCCCACCGACGCCATGTCGGGGCTGAAGGCACCATAGGCGCCCAGCACCGACTCGCGCGCCTGGTCCCAGGTGAAGGTGCGGTCGCCGTCATCGGGCAACGGCGCGTTGCGATCCCAATAATCCAGCCGGTCGACGCCGAACCATTTGGCCTTCAGCTTATAATAACGATGGCTGAGCTGGCCGTAGCAGCCGCGCACCGCCGACACCAGGGCGTCGACGACCTCGTCCTCCACCTGGTTGGACAGGTTGCGATAGGATTGCGGCCGGGCGTATTTGCGCCACTTGTCCTCGATCTCCTTGTCCTTGGCCAGGGTGTTGGTGACCAGCGCGAACAGCGCCGAATTCTCGCCCAGCACCTTGCCCAGCACCTGCGCCGCCGCCTTGCGGGTGGCGGGGTCGCGGTCGCTCATCAGATGCAGCACCTCGGCCGAGGTCAGTTGCTTGTCGCCCAGGGGAAAGCGCAGCCGCGCCATGGATTCGTCGAACAGGCGGTTCCAGGCGCTGCGCCCGGCCACCGACTTTTCCAGCAGCAACTGCTCGACCTCGTCCGACAATTGGTGCGGACGGAAGACGCGGACGTCGCGCAGCCACGGCGCGTAACGTTTGGCCGCCGGATCGGCCAGCTTGGCAGCCAGCACGTCGTCGTCCAGCCGGTTCAGCTCCAGCGTGAAGAACAGGGTCTGGGCGGAAATCCCGGTGATGCGCTCCTGCATGCCCTGATAGAAGCGGCCGCGCTCGGGGTCGGTCTGGTCGCCGGCATACAGCAGTTGCGCATAGGACAGCGCGCGGTACATGACCTCGCCCATACGTTCGTACTCGGCGATGGCGGCGCCCAGGGCGGCGCCGTCCACATCGGCGAGCTTGCCACAATAGCTGTCATGGAAAGCCTTGGCCGCCGCCTCGACCGCAGACAGGTCCGCTTCCAATTGCGGCGAGTCGGGAGAGGGATAAAGATCGGAAAGGTCCCATTCGGGGAGGTTGCCAAGATTTTCAACGACGGTCATTCAGTGACTCCTTACCCGGGACGGGATATGGGTATGTTTGCCAGCAAGGCCAAGAACGGCTGCCTATCAAAAGGCGCTTTTGTCACGTAATCAAGAGGACGGGATCAGTTCAGGGAGCGGGAATGTCCATCGATTCTGCCGAGTGCCAAAACGTCACCGCCTTGTTCATGGCCCAGGCCGAGGCCAAGGGCGACGCCCCTTTCCTGTGGGCCAAGCTGGACGGCGCCTGGGTGGCCCGGTCGTGGGCCGAGGTGCGCGCCGACATGCTGGACCTGGCCGCCGGCCTGGTAGCGCTGGGGCTGCAGCCGGGCGACCGCGTCATGCTGGTGTCGGAAAACCGGCCGGAATGGCCGCTGGCCGACCTGGCCGTGATGGCGGCCGGCGGCATCACCGTGCCCGCCTATACCACCAATACGCCGGCCGACCATCTGCATATCCTGAACAATTGCGGCGCCCGTTTCGCCATCACCTCGTCGCGCGCCCTGACCGAAAAGGTGCTGGCGGCGGCATGGCAGGCCAACAACCCGCCCACCATCATCGCCATCGATCCGCCCGAGGTGAAGCAATCCAGCGGCGCCGGGCTGATCTCTTGGGCCGACACCCTGGTGCTGGGGCGCGGCAGCCATGCCGATCTGGGTGCCATCATGGCCGCCACCCGACGCCAGGACCCCGCCTGCATCATCTACACCTCGGGCACCGGCGGCGCGCCGCGCGGCGTCATGCTGTCGCACGGCGCCCTGCTGGCCAACGCCAAGGGCGCCATGCGGCTGGTCGACAGCATCACCACCGGCGACGACGTCTTCCTGTCGTTCCTGCCGCTGTCGCACGCCTATGAACACACCGCCGGCATGATCCTGCCCATCCTGATCGGCGCCCAGATTTATTACGCCGAGAGCATCGAGGCGCTGGTCGCCAACATGGCCGAGGCGCGGCCGACCATCATGACCGCCGTGCCCCGCCTGTACGAGATGATGCGGGTGCGCATGCTGCACGGCCTGCGCCGCCAGCCCGCCTTCAAGCAAAAGCTGTTCGACAAGGCGGTGGAACTGGGCGCCAAGCGCTATTGCCGTGGCCGCCTGGGTCCCATCGACGCGCTGATGGACAAGGCGCTGGAGCGCCTGGTGCGCGACAAGGTGCGCGAACGCTTCGGCGGCCGACTGGCGGCCATGGTGTCGGGCGGCGCGCCGCTGGCCTATGACATCGGCCTGTTCTTCACCGCGCTGGGCGTGCGCATCCTGCAGGGTTACGGCCAGACCGAAGCGGCGCCGGTGATCTGCGCCAACCATCCGCGCCGCATCAAGGTCGACACCGTCGGCCCGGCGCTGGAAGGCGTGGAAGTGCGCATCGCCGCCGACGGCGAAATCCTGGTGCGCGGCGAGAACGTCATGCTGGGCTATTGGAACGACCCGGCCGGCACCGCCAACGTGCTGCGCGACGGCTGGCTGCACACCGGCGATATCGGCGAGTTGGACGCCGACGGCTACCTGCGCATCACCGATCGCAAGAAGGACATCATCGTCAATTCGGGCGGCGACAACATCTCGCCCCAGCGTGTCGAGGGCTTCCTGACCCTGGCGCCCGAGATCGCCCAGGCCATGGCCCATGGCGACCGCCGGCCCCATCTGGTGGCGCTGGTGGTGCCCGAGGTCGAATGGGCCGCAGAATGGGCGCGCGCCCACGGCAAGCCGACCGACCTTGCCGAACTGGTCGAGGATGCCGACTTCCGCCAGGCGGTGCAGCAGGCGGTGGACCGCGTCAACAAGACGCTGTCTACCATCGAGAAGGTGCGCAAGCTGGTGGTCGTCGCCGAAGGCTTCACCACCGAAAACGGCATGCTGACGCCAACCATGAAGATCCGCCGCCACGTCATCCGCCAGAAATACGGCACGCAACTGGAGGCGCTGTACGGCTGATCCGTCAGCCGTACACGGCTAGCTTCATCGGGCAGGTCAGGCCGTGATCAGGTGCAGACCCACCGCCAACAGGCCGGCGAAGAAGCAGCGCCGGAACACCTGCTGCGTCACCCGTCCGCGCAGCCATTGCCCCAGCACCATGCCGAGCGCGGCCGGCAACAGCGCCAGCACCGACGCCTCCATCAACGGCAGCGACATCACCCCGGCGCGCGCCAGACTGGCGGCCAGCGCCAGGGTCGAGACGGTGAAGGACAATCCCAGCCCCTGGATCAGTTCGTCCTTGTCGACATCGAGCGCCTGCAGATAGGGCACCGCCGGCACCACGAACACCCCGGTCGCCAGGGTGACCACGCCCGTCGCCAGTCCCACCGGCAGGCCAAGCCATGCCTCGTGGCGGCGCGGCAGGCGCAGGTGCAATTGCGCCAGCCCCAGGCCGGCATACAGCACCAGCGCAAGGCCCAGACCGCGCGCCGCGTCGGAGGCTGACAAGCCGTCCAGCAGCCCGCCGCCGGCCCAGGTGCCAAGACAGATACCGGCCAGCAACGGCCACAGGCGGCGCAGCAGACCGGTTAGGCCAGGCCCCACCGCCAGTTGCCACAGATTGGTGACCAGCGACGGCACCACCAGCAGGGCGGCGGCTTCGCCGGGAACCATCATCAGGCCCAGCAGCGCCATGCCCACCGTGGGCAATCCCAGGCCGATGACGCCCTTGATCAGGCCCGCCAGGATGAAAGTGGCCGCCACGCCGGCCAACAGGGGAAGAGAGAGTTCCATGCCCCCACCATGGCGCCGCTGGCGTCAGGCGGAAATGTGGGATTAACTGAGCCTACCTTCGTCCTAGCCGAAGTCAGCGGGGATTTCATGCGCTTCGACCTGACAGACCTTCGCCTATTCCTGAACGTCGCCGAGACCGGCAGCATCACCGCCGGGGCGGAACGCTCGTTCCTGGCGCTGGCCTCGGCCAGCGCCCGCATCCGCGGCATGGAGGAGGCGTTGGGCACCGAATTGCTGGTGCGCGGTCGGCGCGGCGTCCAGCCCACTCCCGCCGGCCGCACCCTGCAGCATCACGCCCGCGTGGTGTTGCAGCAGATGGAACGCCTGCGCGGCGAATTGGGCCAGTACGCGCACGGGCTGAAGGGACATATCCGGCTGATGTGCAACACGGCGGCGCTGAGCGAATACCTGCCCGAGGCGCTGGGCGCCTTCCTGGCCGTCCATCCCCATGTGGACGTGGACATCGAGGAACGGCTGAGCCACGACATCGTGCGCGCGGTGGCCGAGGGCCTGACCGATGTGGGCATCGCCTCGGATTCGGTGGATTACGGCCAGTTGGAAACCCTGCCCTTCCGCCTGGACCGGCTGGTCCTGGTGACAGCACCGGTGCACCCGCTGGCGCAGCGCGCCGAAATCCCCTTCGCGCAGACACTCGATCAGCCCTATATCGGCCTGGACGTCGGCAGCGCGTTACAGGATTTCCTGGCCGGCCACGCCGCTACCGCCGGGCGGCGCATCGCCTATCGCGTGCGGGTGCGCGGCTTCGATGCCATCTGTCGCATGGTGGAGCAGAACGTGGGCGTCGCCGTCATCCCCGACGTGGCGGCCCAAAGGGGCCAGAGATCAATGCAGTTGGCCCGCATCCCCCTGAACGACCCGTGGGCGACACGACGGCTCAACATCTGCGTGCGCACTCTCGCGGCGCTGCCGGCGCACGCCCAAGGACTGGTCGCGGCGCTTACCCCTGGTGATACGGCATGAACCACTCGATGAACTTGGGCACGCCATCACGCTGATGGGGGTGGCGGGCGCATCGCCGCCGGGAGCGTGATCCTAGTGCGC
This sequence comes from Bacteroidota bacterium, assembly GCA_050259735.1. Taxonomy (GTDB): domain Bacteria; phylum Pseudomonadota; class Alphaproteobacteria; order Rhodospirillales; family Magnetospirillaceae; genus Magnetospirillum. The sequence goes on along the minus strand of JBLNBE010000055.1, from coordinate 24,319 downwards.
GGCGAGAACGCCATGCTCTGGAAGAGCTGTACGGCTGAGCTAGCAGTCCGACAATCCAGCGTGTTCGACGTAACTTTTGTAGTTGATGTCGGCACGCAGAAGATAGGCGATGAATTCCCGCGCCATGTTCTGGGCGACGGCACCGGCATCAGCCGGGTTGTTCCGCAACTGCGCCACCAGGGCGGCCAGGTTGCCAAGGTTGCGTTGCTGGACACCGATGACGTCGTCGGCACCGGGGAATTCCACCTGACGCAGGAAAACGCCCTCGCGCCGGATATGGTCGGTCGCCACGGCGACCACCTGTTCGGCAAGGCCGACCGCCGTATCGTGTTCGCCCCGATCCAGGGCGATGGCGATCTGCCCCAATGCAGCAATGATGCGGCGGTGGTCGTCGTCAAATTCGGCGAGTCCCACACTCATGCTATCCAGCCAGCGGATTTCGTTCACGGCGAAATTCCCATAATGAAAACATGGGAAAGATACCGAAATCCGTGCGCTGTCACAGGCTGGGCCTTGGTATGAAGATGTAGTTCGTCGGGATGACCCGCGCCTACAGCTCCAGATACAGCTTTTCCACCGCGTCCCGCGCCCACGGCGTCTGGCGCAGAAACTTCAGGCTGGACTTGATGCTGGGTTCGTTGAAGAAACAGCGGATCGGCACCAGCTTGGCCAGCCGCCCCCAGCCGTAATGCCTCACCAGCGTGGTCAGCACGACCTCAAGGGTGATGCCGTGCAAGGGGTTGTTCGGCTGTTCCCTGCTCACCCTCACACCTTGTGGTATTGCTTGAACCACTCGATGAACTTGGGCACGCCGACGCTGATCGGCGTGGTCGGAGCGTAACCGACGTCGCGGGCGATGGCGTCGATGTCGGCATAGGTTTCCTTGACGTCGCCCGGCTGCATCGGCTGGAACTGATATTCGGCCTTGCGGCCCAGGCTCTGTTCCACCAGGCCGATGAAGTCCATCAGCTTTTCCGAGCGGTTGTTGCCGATGTTGTAGACCCGCGCCGGCGGCGTCACGCCGTCATCGGCCATGGGGTTGTCGAGCACGCCGACGATGCCCGAGACGATGTCTTCGACGAAGGTGAAATCGCGGCGCATGTCGCCGTTGTTGAACACAGTGATCGGCTTGCCGGCCAGGATGGCCTGGGCGAACAGATAGGCGGCCATGTCGGGCCGGCCCCACGGACCATAGACGGTGAAGAAGCGCAGGCCGGTGGTCGGTATGCGATAGAGGTGGGAATAGCAATGGCTCATCAGCTCGCCGGCGCGCTTGGTCGCGGCATACAGCGAGATAGGCTGGTCGACCCGGTCCTCGACCGAGAACGGCAGCTTGGTGTTGGCGCCGTAGACCGAGGACGAGCTGGCATAGACGAAGTGCTTGCACTTGTCGTTGGCGCGCGCCAGCTCCAGCATGACCAGATGCCCCTCGATATTCGAGTGGGTGTAGTCGTGCGGCGCCTTCAGCGAGTGGCGGACGCCGGCCTGGGCGGCCAGATTGATGTAGCCGGTGATGTCGGGATGGGCCTTGGCGACGCGGCCCATGGCCTCGCGGTCGGCGATGTCGGCCTGATGGAAGAAGAAGTTGGGATTGCTCACCAACTGCGCCAGGCGGGCATGTTTCAGCGCCGGATCGTAATAGGGATTGAGATTATCCACGCCCACCACGGTCTCGCCGCGCGCCAACAGGCGCAGGGACGTGTGGAAACCGATGAAGCCGGCCGCACCGGTGACAAGGATGGTCATGGAGAAAATCCGGAAAATTGGGATCGAGGCCGCCCTGATATAACCCGCCCCCGCGGCAAAATCATCCCCCATTCCGCCGTGCCGGCGGGCGCTTTGCCCTTGACCCCTTGCCCCGGCCGCGCTTGACTCGATTCCGTAGGGGCGCGACAGACGCTGAGCGGGGAGATGGTCATGGGGGTGATGGACGATCGGGCGGCCCCGGATTTGGTCCCCCCTGATTTGGCTAACGCCGAGGCGGCCCGCGCAGTCGGTGACTTCCGCGCCGCCCTTGATCTTTACAACGCCGTGCTGGCGATCCATCCCCGCCGCGCCGACGCCATGGCCGGGCGCGGTGCCGCCCTGCGCGCCCTGGGCCACCCGCGTGAGGCGTTGGTGTCGCTGCTGGAAGCGCTGAGTCGCGCTCCCGACAACGAGGAGGCCCGGCTGGAACTGGCGCTGGCGTTGCGCGAGACCGGCCGCCGTGACGAAGCCCGCACGCTTTATTCCCTGCTGCTGCGGCGGCCGCAGTCCCTGGCCCAGTCCCCGGCGCAGGCCTCGGCGCGGGCTTGGCACGGCCTTGCCCTTTTGTGCCAGGCCGAAGGCCAGGACGCCGCCGCCGAAAGCTGCCTGCGCCGCGCCGTCGCCCTGGCCCCCGCGCACATCGACGCCCGCCTTGACCTGGGCGACCTGCTGGCCCGGCGCGGCCACCTGGCCGAAGCCGCCGACTGGTTCCACGGCGTGCTGTCCATGCGGCCCGGCAACGCCCCCGCCCATGCCGGGCTGGGGCAGGCGCTGATCGGCCTGGGCCGGCTGCAGGAAGCCGAGGATCAGTTGGAACGCGCCCTGGTGATGGACGCCGACAACGTGGTCGCCCACCTTGCCCGCGCCCGCCTGAACCTGCTGGCCGGCGATCTGCCCGCCGCCTGGGACGATCTGGACTGGCGCTGGTCGCGCCCCGGCCACCGCCGCCCGGAACCGCCGGGGGTGGCGTGGGACGGCAATGCCGATCTCTCGGGCCATACGCTGCTGCTGTGGGCGGAACAGGGCGTGGCGGAAACCATCCATCTGCTGCGCTATGTGCCGCTGGCGGCCGATCGCGGCGCCCGCGTCGTGCTGGGCGTACCGCAAAGCCTGGTGCCGCTGGCCGCCGAAATCACCGGGGCCGCCACGGTGCTGGCCTCGGGGCAGCCCCTTCCCGACGGCGTGGAGATCGACCTTCACGCCTCGCTGAGCGATCTGCCGCGCCTGTTCGGCACCACGCTGGACAACGTGCCGCCCGCCCCCTATCTGAGCGCGCCGGAAAGCCGCCGCGCGCCCTTGCGGGCGCCGTCGACCGCCCTGCTGAAGGTCGGCGTCGCCTGGGCCGGCGACCGTGACGACTGGTCGGTGCCGCTGGTGCAGATGATGCCGCTGCTGGCCCTGCCCGGCATCGCCGCCTATAGCCTGCAGACCGGCCCGCGCGCCCGTGAAGCTGGCGATCTGGCCCACCCGGCGCTGATCGCCGATTTGTCGGCCTCGCTGGGCGATTTCGCCGATCTGGCCGCCCGCATCGCCGAAATGGACATGGTGGTCGCCGCCGACGGCGCCGTCGCCCATCTGGCCGGCGCCCTGGGCGTACCGGTTTGCGTGCTGCTGCCGCAGGCCCCCGACTGGCGCTGGATGCTGGACCGCGACGATTCGCCCTATTACGCCTCGGCCCGGTTGTTCCGCCAAAGCCGCCCCGACAACTGGAACCGCCCGGTGCAGTCGGTGTGCGCCCATTTGCGCCAACGCATCAATGCCGCCCGCGCCGACCGCGAAGCCCGCGCCGTGGCCCAGGCCGGCCCGCGCCAGGCGTGCCGGGCCTTCCTTGCCACCCATCTGCTGCCCGGCGATCTGTTGGTCGACGTCGGCGCCGGCGACGGCACCTTCGCCATGGATGCCGCCAGCCACCCCGCCGACGACGTGCGGGTGCTGACCATCGAGGCTCGCCCCGGTGAGGCCGCCATCCTGGCCGACACCATCGCCATTTCCGGCGCCGAAGAGGTGGTCGAGGTGATCGCCGCGCCGCTGGCGGCCCAGGCCGGGCCGGCGGTGGTGTCGGGACGGCCGCGCGCCGGCCGCTCGGTATTTCCGCTGCCGGGCTGGGTGCGCAGTTCCGCCCGCACCACGACGCTGGATGCAGTGCTGGCCGAACGGCCCGATCTGGCGCCCCGCCGGCTGGTGCTGCATCTGGGCGCCCGCGGCACCGAAGACGAGGTTCTGGCCGGCCTGACCGCCACGCCGGCGGTGGTGATCTTCACCCATCGCGCCGGCAGCGGAGTGGCCGAGCGTCTGCGCGTCGCCGGCTATACCCTGGTGCGCTTTCCCGGCGCCGTCGCCGCCGGACCGGTGGTGCCGTTCGCCGGCGAGGACGGACCGGTGCTGGCCTTGGCCGCCGGGCTGGCCGCCGCCGAATTGTATGGCGACGTCAGCGACCCGACCTCGCCCGCCGCCATGGCCCGCGCCGCCACCCGCGCCAGCACTCTGGCCGGCCAGGGCAGCGCCGCGCTGGTGGCCGGCGACCTCAACGCGGCGGGGGCGCTGTTCGCCCGCGCCCTGGCCGTCGATCCCGACAATGTCGAGGCGCTGACCAATCTGGGCGCCCTGCTGCGCCGCATCGGCCGTGGCGACGCCGCCGTGGTGTGCTGGAACCGCGCCCTGGCCAACGGCGCTGGCGTCGGTGTGCGCGCCAACACCGCCAATGTGTTGCGCGAACTGGGTTACGGCTTCGCCGCCGAAGAGGAATTCACCCGCGCCCTGACCGCCGAGCCGGCCAATCCGCATTTCCTCTACGGCTTCGGTCTGCTGGAACGCGAGCGCGGCCATGCGCGCGAGGCGGTGGCGTTGTTCGAGCGGGCCGAGCACCTGCGCCCCGGCGCGGTGCCGCGCCACCAACTGGCGGCGGCGCTGCTGAAGTCAGGCAACCTGGCGCGCGGCATGGCCGAGATGGCCCACCGCCCGCCTGCCCCGCTGGCGAAAGTGACGGCGCCGGCCTGGGATGGCGGCCGGCTGGACGCCCGCACCATCCTGGTGCGCGACGAAAACGATGCCATCGACGCCATTATGCTGGCGCGCTTCATTCCCCAGGTCGCCCGCCACGGCGGTCTGGTGGTGGTGGAATGCGTGCCCGACGTCGCCCGCCTGCTGGCCGGCATGCCCGGCGTCGAGCAAGTCGTGCCGCGCGGCGAGACACTGCCCGAGGTGGACTTGGTCACCCACCTGCCCGACGTGCCGCGCCTGATCGGCACCACCTCGCGCAGCACGCCGCCGCGCGACGTGCCCTATCTGCACCTGCCCGACGGCATGGCGGCGCATGATTTCGGCCCCTCCGGCCAATTGCGTGTCGGCATCGCCTGGAGCGGCCGTGCCACCGACCGTTCGGTGCCGCTGACGGTGCTGCTGCGGCTGGCCGCCGATCCGCGTATCGCCCTGGTCAGCCTGCAGCGCGGACCTCGCGCCGCCGACCTGACGACGGCCGGCGCCACCCCGTTCGTCGAGGATTTGGGCAAGGACTGCGCCGATTTGGCCGACAGCGCCGCGCTGATCGCTGGCCTGGACCTGATCGTCGCCGCCGACACCGCCGAAGCCCACTTGGCCGGCGCCATGGGCAAGCCAGTCTGGGTGCTGTTGCCGACCACCTGCGACTGGCGCTGGGTCGACGGCCGCGAGGACGCGGTGTGGTATCCCACCATGCGGGTGTTCCGTCAGAACACCGAAGGCTCGTGGCAATCGGCCATCGACCGCGTCGCCGAAGCCGCCAGCGCCATGGCGGCGGGCAAGGTGGGTGGTTAACGGCGTCGTGGCAGCATCAGCGCGGCGGCGACCGCCACCAATCCACCGGCCGCCAGCGCGCTGAACGCCCAGCCCCATTGACCGGATTGGTCGAGCACGGCACCGAACACCACCGGCGACACCGCACCGGCACCAAAACCGAGAATCGAACGCAACGCCAGCACGGTGCCAAGATGACGCCGGGGCACCGCCTCGGTCATGGCGGTGGACAGCACGCCCGAATCGCCATAGGCGGCAAAGCTGGCGGCAGCGGCCAGCGCCAGCGTCACCAGCGGATGCCAGGCCGGACTCCAGCCGGCGGCGGCCGTCAGCACGCCGCTGAACAAGGCGGCGGCGATATCAGTACCGCACGCCGGCCCCAGCGATCCGACGCGGCGCCGGTGATCAGGGTGGCGGCGATGCCGGCCAGATGCACCGCCGACGCCACCAGCACGCCCAGCCCGACGGCGCCCAGCCCCAACCCGCCCAGGCTGTGGGCGAGAAAGGCCGGCAGCCATGCCCACAGGCCGAGCAATTCCCAGGTATGGGCGACATAGCCCAGGGTCAGCAGCAGCGACACCGGCGCCACCAGCGCCGCCCACAACCCCTCTGCACCCCCACCCCCGGCACGCGCGCCATGCGGCACATCGGCATGGCCGCGCAGGGCCAGCGTCCCGGCGACGGCGCCGACCAGCGGCCCCAGCGCGCACAGGGCGAAGCCCCAGCGGTAATCCAACACCGCCGAGGCGGCCAGCGATCCCGACACCGACAGCCAATAGCCCAGCGATCCCGCCGCCAGCAGCCCACCCATGGCCATGCCGCGCCGAGCCGGCGCCACCAACTCCGCCACCAGCATCAAGGCCGGGGTGTAGGCACCGCCCTGGGTGATGCCGACCAGGGCGATCAGCACCAGCGCCGACTCGCGCGAGCGGGCGAAGCCGGCCATCAGCACCGCCGCGATCACCGCCGCCCAACTGGACCACAGGAACACCCGCCGCGCCCCCAACCGGTCGGCCAGCCACGATCCCACCAGCAGGGCCAGCGCCACGCTGAAATTATAGGCCGACTGCACCGATCCGGCCGCCGCCGCATCCATCTGCCACGCATCCCGCAACGCCGGCAGCGCCCCGGCATAGACCATGGCGGCGACACAGGTCCCGGCGCGGGACAGACACAGCAGGCGAAGGCGGTTGGTGTACATGGTGCCAGCGTACGACGGCGGTCCACCGCCTGCAAATGGCTTCCCCCGGGCGGGGCGCGGTCACGCCAAAGTGACCGTCGGCGCCACGTCGTCGTATTCGCGCAGGGTCATCTCGGTGTCGGCGTCCACCTCGACCAGGCGCACCTCGTAGCCCCACAAATTGGCGATGTGGCGCAGCGTCAGGATGGCCTCGTCCTCGTCCAGCAGGATGCCGTTGGCGACGCGGTGTTGCAGCACCAGGCGGCGATCGCCGGACAGGTCGACGTCGACGATCTGGATGTCGCATTCCAACTGGCTGATGTCGTAGGTGCGGGCCAGCGCCTTGCGCACCTCGCGATAGCCGCGCTCGTTATGGATGGCGGTCACTTCCATGTCGGGGGCGTCGGCGTCGTTGTGGACCTTGAACAGGCGCATCTTGCGGATCAGCGCCGGCGACAGGAATTGCTGAATGAAGCTCTCGTCGCGGTAATCGGCCCAGGCGGCGCGCAGGGTTCCCCACGGGTCGTCGTTGCCGGCGAAATCGGGGAACCAGTCGCGGTCCTCGGCGGTGGGCTGTTCGCAGATGCGTTTGATGTCCTGCATCATGCCGAAGCCCAGCGCATAGGGATTGATGCCGCCATAACGCGGATCGTCGAAATCGGGCTGAAACACCACGTTGGTGTGTGAATGCAGGATTTCCATGAAGGCGCCGTCACTGATCATGCCGCGTTCATGCAGGCGATGGACGATGTGGTAGTGCGTCATGGTGGCGCAGCCTTCGTTCATCACCTTGGTCTGCTTCTGCGGATAGAAATACTGCGACACATTGCGGACGATGCGCAGGATTTCGCGCTGCCACGGCGCCAGCTTGGGCGCGGTCTTCTCCAGGAAATAGAGGATGTTTTCCTCGGGCAGGCGCAGGCGCTTCTTGCGCTCGGCCATGTCGCGGCTGCCCTGGACGGTGGCCGGCGACTTGGGCACCGTGCGCCACAGGTCGTTATAGGTCTGCTGGAAATATTCCTGCCGCTCGTTCTCGCGTTCCTGTTCCTGGCGCAGATCATAGCCGCGCTTGCGCGGATAGCGGTGGACACCATGGCTCATCAGCGCGTGCGCCGCGTCCAGCACCCGCTCGACCGCCGCATGGCCGTGGCGTTCCTCGGCGCGGGTGATGAAACCCTTGGCGAATTCCATGTAATCCAGGATGCCCTTGGCGTCGGTCCATTGCTTGAACAGGGCGTTGTTCTTGAAGAAGTGGTTGTGGCCGAAGGCAGCGTGGGCGATGACCAGCGTCTGCATCGCCATGGAATTTTCTTCCATGATGTAGCTGATGCAGGGGCTGGAATTGATGACGATCTCGTAGGCCAGCCCGCGCATGCCCTTGCGGTACAGCGCCTCGTCCTGGGCGAAGCGCTTGCCGAACGACCAGTGGCGGTACATCAGCGGCAGACCGATGGACGAATAGGCGTCCAGCATCTGCTCGGCGGTGATGACCTCGATCTGGTTGGGATAGGTGTCCAGCCCCATCTCGCCCTTGGCGATGGCCTCGATGGCGTCATAGGCCCGGCGCACCCGGTTGAAATCCCAGTCGGCGCTGTCGAACAGCCGGGCTTCCTTGGCTTCAAGCATGGTCACCCCCTGCCGGCATGGATTCCCGCCTTCGCGGGAATGACGAATGAAAAGAATGCGTCACCCCCGCGAAAGCGGGGGTCCATGATGCCGCCTGCCTGGATGGCGATGTCACGACGTGCCATGGGCGCGCTCCTTCGAGAACAGGTCGCGGAACACCGGGAATATCTGGCTGCGGACGCGCACCTTGCGCATGGCCAGATTACCGCCCGGCTTCAGCACCGCCTTGTACGTGCGCCACAGATCGGTTTCGCGGCCAAGCCAGTCCTTGTACTCGGCGCCGACCTCGATATAGGCGAAGTATTGGCACAGCGGCAGGATGGAGTTTTCCAGCAGATCGGCGGCATGGGCGTTGTCGGACGAGGTGTTGTCGCCGTCCGATGCCTGCGCCGCATAGATGTTCCAGTCGCCCGCCGGATAGCGTTCGTTCAGCACCCGCTTCATCTCGGTCAAGGCGGTGGACACCACGGTGCCGCCGGTCTCGGTGGAGTAGAAGAAGGTATCCTCGTCCACCTCCTTGGCCTCGTGGGTATGGCGGATGAAGACGATGTCGACGTGGTTGTAGCGCCGGGTCAGGAACAGATAGAGCAGCATGAAGAAGCGCTTCGCCAAGTCCTTCATGTGCTCGGTCATCGAGCCGGACACGTCCATCAGGCAGAACATCACCGCCTGGGTCACCGGCTTGGGCACATGTTCGAAGCGGTTGTAGCGCACGTCGAGCGGGTCGATGTAGGGCACCCGCTTGGAGCGCGCCAACAGCCGTTCCAGCGTGACGCGCAGCTCGCTCAATCCCTCGGGATTGTCGCCGCTTTCCTCCAGCGCGCGAATCTGGTCCTCGACCGCCTGGATATCGGCCGGCTTGGGCCGTCTGAGCGCGATGCGGCGCGACAGCGAGTTGCGCATGGTGCGCACCAGATTGAGGTTCGACGGCGAACCGGTGACGGAGAACCCCGCCCGCGTCAGGGTGAAGGATTCCGACTGGCGGATTTTCTTCTTCACCAGGTCGGGCAGTTCCAGATCGTCGAGGAAGATGTCGAGGAATTCGTCCTTGGACAGGATGAAGCGGAAGTCGTCCTCGCCGTCGCCGTCCGGACTGCCCTGGCTGCCGCCGTCGCCACCGCCCATGGGCGGCTTGGGGATCAGGTCGCCCTCGATATATTCCTTGTTGCCCGGCACCACCACGTCACGCACGCCACCGTGCTGCGAGCGGCGGAAGCTGGGTTCGCGCAGGCCGTCCATGGGAATGGAAATGCGCTCGCCGTTGGCGATGTCGGTGATCGACCGCTCGCCCGAGGCCTCGCGCACGGCCTTCAGGATCTGCTGGCGCGCGCGCCGCAGAAAGCGCTGGCGGTTGGCCAGGCTCTTGCCCTTGGGATTGAGGCGGCGGTCGATGATGTTCATGTGGGTTCCTTCTCCTGATCCCTCTCCCGCTGGGCGGGAGAGGGTGGCGCGCAGCGCCGGGTGAGGGAGCCACAGACTCCGGAGTCCTTGGCTCCCTCACCCTCCCACTACGTGGGTCCCTCCCTCTCCCGCCCTGCGGGAGAGGGCTATCCCAATCACCCAGCCTGTTTGACCCGCATGTACCATTCCACCAGACGCCGCACCTGGCGTTCGGTGTAGCCGCGGGTCATCATGCGTTCGACAAAATCGTGGTGTTTCCGCTCGGTATCCGAATCCTTCTTCGATCCGAAGCTGATGACCGGCAACAGATCCTCGACGTGGCTGAACATGCGCTTCTCGATGACCTCGCGGATTTTCTCGTAAGAGGTCCACGACGGGTTGCGTCCTTTATTGGCCGCACGCGAGCGCAAGGCGAACTTGACCACCTCGTTGCGGAAGTCCTTGGGATTGGCGATGCCGGCGGGCTTCTCGATCTTGCTCAGTTCCTGGTTCAGCAGTTCGCGGTTCAGCAACTGGCCGGTGTCGGGGTCCTTGAAGTCCTGATCCTCGATCCAGGCATCGGCATAATCCACGTAGCGGTCGAACAGGTTCTGGCCGTAATCGTGATAGCTCTCCAGATAGGCCTTCTGGATTTCGTTGCCGATGAACTCGGCATAGCGCGGCGCCAGTTCGCCCTTGATGAATTCCAGGTACTTCTTCTCGGTGTCCTCGGGGAACTGCTCGCGGCGGATGGCCTGTTCCAGCACGTACATCAGGTGCACCGGGTCGGCCGACACCTCGGATGTGTCGTAGTTGAAGGTCGAGGACAACACCTTGAAGGCGAAGCGGGTCGAGATGCCGTCCATGCCTTCGTCCACCCCGGCGGCGTCCTTATATTCCTGCATGGGCTTGGCCTTGGGGTCGGTTTCCTTGACGTTCTCGCCGTCATAGACCCGCATCTTCGAGAACAGGTTCGAGTTCTCATGTTCCTTCAGCCGGCTCAGCACGGTGAAGCGGGCCAGCATCTCCATGGTCGACGGCGCGCACGGCGCCTCGGCCAGTTCCGAGCTGCGGATCAGCTTTTCGTAAATCTTCTGTTCCTCGGTGACGCGCAGGCAGTACGGCACCTTGATGACGCAGATGCGGTCGATAAAGGCTTCGTTGTTCTTGTTGTTCTTGAAGGTCTGCCATTCCGCCTCGTTGGAATGGGCCAGCACGATGCCCTGGAACGGCATGGCGCCGATGTTCTCGGACCCGGCGTAATTGCCTTCCTGCGTCGCCGTCAGCAGCGGATGCAGCATCTTGATCGGCGCCTTGAACATCTCGACGAATTCCAGCAGGCCTTGGCTGCAGCGGTTGAGGCCGCCCGAGAAGGAATAGGCGTCGGGGTCGTTCTGGCTGAACATCTCGAGCTTGCGGATGTCCACCTTGCCGACCAGGGTCGAGATATCCTGGTTGTTCTCGTCGCCCGGCTCGCACTTGGCGACGCCGATCTGCTTGAGGCGCGACGGGAACACCTTGACCACGCGGAAGCGCGAGATGTCGCCGCCGAACTCCTCCAGCCGCTTCACCGCCCACGGACTCATCAGGCTGGGCAGGCGGCGGCGCGGGATGCCGTATTTATCCTCCAGCACGTCGCCCATGGTCTCGGCTTCGAACAGCCCCAGCGGGCTTTCGAACAGCGGACTCATCTCCTTGCCCGCCTTCAGGGCATAGATCGGATGGTGCTCGATCAGCGCTTTCAGGCGTTCCGCCAGCGACGACTTGCCGCCGCCCACCGGCCCCAGCAGATAAAGGATCTGCTTGCGCTCCTCCAGCCCCTGGGCGGCATGACGGAAGTAACCGACGATGCGCTCGATGGTCTCCTCCATGCCGAAGAAGTCGGCAAAGGCGGGATACACCTTGATCGTGCGGTTCATGAACACGCGAGACAACCGTGCATCGCGGGAGGTGTCGATGATCTCGGGTTCACCGATGGCCGCGATCATGCGCTCGGCGCTGGACGCGAACATCATCGGATCGTCGCGGCACCCCTCCAGATATTCCAGCAGGGTCATCTCAACGTCCTTGCGACCCTCGTAGGTGCGGGCGTAGCGGGTGAAGATATCGTCGGCGTACATCGCTCACTCCATCGAGATGGTCTAACTGGGCGAGAAACCCTCTCCGGCCGGGGCTTCGGGCGGGTCGCGCGCCAGGATGTCGCAGGCTGCGCGCGCAATGGTCCCTGCCTTATCTGATACCCTGCCTTTCATTGATGTTGGTCCGACCCATCGCCGAGACAACCCGCCCATTCCAGCGCGCGCACTTTGCGGCATGGCAGGCTGGCGATAGGCAGGTGGCCGAATGGGACTGGCTGAACGGTCGGACCCCGCCCCCGATGGTGGAGTTCCGGCGCGAGTTGGAGAACCGGCGGCGCCACTGACGCCGCCACCTTTGTCTTCGCCCGGGGTTTGCCTATACTCGGGCGACCGTATCCCACAAGAGTCCGCCATGGCCGTCACCCCCACCTTCGCCTTGCCGCCCAGCTTCCTCGGCACCCCCAACCGCGATCCCAAATCGCCGGTGGTGGTGGCCGGCGTGCCATTCGATCTGGGGACCACCAACCGACCGGGCGCCCGGCTGGCGCCCAACGCCATCCGCGCCGCCAGCCGCATGCTGGTGGACGGCGAGAACCCGGCCAACTGGCGCGACCCGTCGGCCATGGGCGTCGCCGATGTGGGCGATTTCGCCATCGCGCTGGGCGACATTCCCGCCTCGCTGGCGCTGATCGAGCAACAGGCGGCCGCCTTCGCCCATCTGGTCACGCTGGGCGGCGACCACACCATTACCCTGGCTTTGTTGCGCGCATTGCGGAAGCGGGTGGGCGCGCCGCTGGGTCTGGTGCATTTCGACGCCCACGTCGACACCTGGCCCGATAATTTCGGCCAGGTGCTGGCCCACGGCTCGGTGCTGTGGCATGTGCTGGAAGAAGGGCTGGTGGACCCCAAGCGCATGGTGCAGATCGGCATCCGCAGCCCAGTACAAAAGGCCGTGCACGATTGGGCGCCCGGCCGCGGCGTCACCGTCATCACCGCCGAAGAGGTCCATCTGTCCAGCCCGGCCGAGGTGGCGGCGCGGGTGCGCGCCATCGTCGGCGGCGGCCCGGCCTATCTGTCGTTCGACATCGACGGCCTGGACCCCGCCTTCGCCCCCGGCACCGGCACGCCCGAGGTGGGCGGCCTCGCCACCTGGCAGGCCATGGGCATCCTCAAGCGGCTGGGCGGGCTGGATTGGCGCGGCATGGACGTGGTCGAGGTGGCGCCGCCCTTCGACCATGCCGAACTGACCACCCTGGCGGCGGCCTCGGTGGCCTGGACCTATCTGAGCCTGTTGGAGGGCTGACCGCCCTCCCCCCATGCGCGATGGCGCCCCATACCCCATTCCGAGTATGTCCTTGGCGAAAGGACGCGAGTAATGGGGCTTGATTGCGGAGTGATCTCCGCGTATATAGGCCGCAGACGCATAACGCACGTGCCCATGGCCCTTGCGGCGATTTGCCGCGTACCTGTGGGTGGTAGGACAGTTGTTCCTGCCAAGGGGTCAAGCAACGACGGACGCGTCCTTTTCGGTGGAGAGTCGGTCTAGTGGGCCGGCAGCCCCTTAAGGGAGGTGGACATGGTCGTTACGACCCACGGGAATAACCCGATCCTTATTTGCATTTCCAGTACCTGACGACAGCCGGGCGACGCGAAATTCGCGTCCAGGCCGCGCTGTCGTTACCTTCGAGCCGTGCTCTTGGGATATAATGTCCCTTGGGAGCGCGCCCCGTCGCTGTCTCGCTGTGCGAGGAGGTTCTGGCAATGAGCCATATGCGTTTCCGACATATCGTCGCCCCCGTCCGCCGCTCGTCCGAGTCGCGGATCGGCGTGCGGCACCGGGCGCTGCCCACCATCACCGAGGTCGTTCTGGCCGAACGCCCCAGCGTGCCCGTTCATTGCCTGCGCCCCGGCGTCGCGCGTGAGGCGGCGCGGAGCTTCGTCGCCCGCTTCCCCGGTCAGGTTCTGTACGCGGTCAAGTGCAACCCCGAGCCGCCGCTGCTGCGCGCCCTGTGGGCCGGCGGCGTGCGCCATTTCGACTGCGCCTCGGCCGGCGAAGTGCGCCTGGTGCGCCAGTTGCTGCCCGACGCCCGCATCCACTTCATGCACCCGGTGAAATCCCGCGCCGCCATCCGCGAGGCGTGGGAATGGCATGGCGTGCGCGACTTCGTCATCGACAGTGCCGCCGAGTTGGCCAAGGTGCTGGAAGAAACCTCGGGCGCCACGGGCGACCTCGGGCTGGTGGTGCGGCTGGCCTTGCCCAAGGGCGGCGCCATCTACGACCTGTCGGGCAAATTCGGCGCCGAACCGGCCGAGGCGGTGCGCCTGCTCAAGCTGGCCCGTACCGTCGCCACCCGGGTCGGCCTGTGTTTCCATGTGGGCAGCCAATGCCTGGACCCCATCGCGTGGGAGCGGGCGCTGGAGCGCGTCGGCCAGGTCATCGCGCAGTCCGGCGTCGAGCTGGACATGCTGGATGTGGGCGGCGGCTTTCCGGTCAGCTATCCCGACGTCACCCCGCCGCCGCTGGAAGACTTCATCGCCGCCATCGAACGCGGCGTCGCCCGGCTGCGCCTGCCCGCCTTCACCGAGCTGTGGTGCGAACCCGGCCGCGCCCTGGTCGCCCCCGCCGCGTCGGTGGTGGTGCGCATCGAGGCCCGGCGCGACAACGCGCTTTACATCAACGACGGCATCTACGGCAGCTTGTCCGATGCCGGCGTGCCCGGTTTCCGCTTTCCCTGCCGGTTGATCCGCGCGGGCGGGCCGGCACCTTCCGATGAGTTGGTTCCTTTCTTCTTCTTCGGCCCCACCTGTGATTCGGCCGACCGGATGAAGGGACCGTTCCAGCTACCCACCGACGCCCGCGAGGGCGATTGGATCGAGATCGGACAGTTGGGCGCCTATGGCGCCTGTCTGAGAACGGCGTTCAACGGATTTGACCAGGCGGTCATGGTCGAGGTTCGCGACCGCCCGCTGTTGGAAACCCCCGGCTATCAGCCGGTGGAACGCGCCGCGTAAACAAGAACGGCCGGACCGAGCCGGCGCCGCCCGCGGGGGAAACGCTGGCGGCGCCTGGATCGCGTTATCGGCGCAGGACGTTTTTTGAGGGGAGTTTAGGGAAATGAGCAAGCATGCCAGCTTCGCCGGCCGTTTGGTCTTCGTCGGCTTCGGCAGCATTGGCCAGGGCACCCTGCCGCTGATCTTGCGGCATTTCGACATCGATCCGGCCCGCATCACCATCATCACCGCCGATGAACGGGGCCACGATGTCGCCGACCAATATGGCATCCGCTTCCTTAATCACCCGTTGACCCGCGACAATTTCCGCGACGTGCTGACGCCCATGCTGGGCAAGGGCGACTTCCTGCTCAACGTGTCGGTGGACGTGTCGTCGCTGGCCCTGGTCGAGCTGTGCTGGGAGCGCGGCGCGCTGTATCTCGACACCTGCATCGAGCCATGGGCGGGCGGCTATACCGACGCCACCCTGTCGCCGTCGCTGCGCACCAATTACGCCCTGCGCGAACAGGCGTTGCGGCTGCGCGATTCGGCGCCGGCGGGCATGCCGACGGCGGTGCTGACCCACGGCGCCAATCCCGGACTGGTCAGCCATTTCATCAAGCAGGGCCTGCTGGACATCGCCCGCGACACCGGCACCGCGGTCGAGGTGCCGGGCGACCGCGACGGCTGGGCCGCGTTGGCCGAGTCGCTGTCGATCAAGACCATTCACGTGGCCGAGCGCGACACCCAGGTGTCGAGCCGCCCCAAGAAGACGGGCGAGTTCGTCAACACCTGGTCCATCGACGGCTTCGTCGGCGAGGGCTGCCAGCCGGCCGAGCTGGGCTGGGGCACCCACGAGCGTCACTGGCCGACCGACGCCATGCGCCACGATTTCGGCTGCGGCGCCGCCATCTATCTGATGCGCCCCGGCGCCAGCACCCGCGTGCGCACCTGGACCCCCAAGGAAGGACCGTTCCACGGCTTCCTGGTCACCCACAGCGAATCGATCTCGACCGCCGATTACTACACCGTCATGGACAAGGGCGGCGCCCGCTATCGCCCGACCGTGCACTACGCCTATCACCCCTGCGACGACGCCCTGGCCTCGCTGCACGAACTGGCCGGCAAGAACTGGCAGATGCAGCCGGAGACCCGCCTGATGGGCAAGGAGATCGTCGCCGGCATCGACGAACTGGGCGTGCTGCTGGCCGGCCACAAGAAGGGGGCCTATTGGTTCGGCTCGCAATTGTCCATCGACGAGGCGCGCGGCTTG
The DNA here is from genome assembly GCA_050259735.1 of Bacteroidota bacterium. Lineage (GTDB taxonomy): Bacteria > Pseudomonadota > Alphaproteobacteria > Rhodospirillales > Magnetospirillaceae > Magnetospirillum. The sequence continues at coordinate 8,274 of JBLNBE010000055.1, read as the reverse complement.
GCGCCCCACAACAGCGCCACCAGCCTGCAAGTCACCGCCGCCGTGCTGGGCGGCATGGTGTGGGCGCTGGAAAACCCGCAGCAAGGCGTGGTCGAACCCGAGGACGTGGATTTCCGCCGTGTCCTCGACATCGCCACCCCCTATCTCGGCCCGGTGGTCGGCGCCTACACCGACTGGACCCCGCTGCAGGGGCGCGGCACCCTGTTCCCCGAGGATGTGGACCCCCAGGACCCCTGGCAGTTCAAAAACATCCGGGTGGGATGAGACAAGGGGCCGCAAGGCCCCTTTTTCATTGCAGTTATACCCTTTGGCTTAAGGTTAGCACCGTATGGTCACAAATAAATAAATGGTGCGCCGATTAAAAGTAGACATTCATCAGGTTCGCACCTGATTGCGATATACCCCATCCATGGACATTGTTCTTGTTGTCAGGGAACAATCGAGCCTGGATGGATGACATGCTGATTTCCTGGAATGACCACTTCGCACTGGGCATCGACGTCGTCGACACCGGCCATGGATTGGTGATCGAGGCGATCAATCAACTCAACGAGGCCACCACCCCCGCCGACAGCGCTGCCGTCGCCGGGCGCATGCTGCCACTGCTGCTGCGGACTCTGCCCCAGCAATTCGCAGCCGAATCCGCGCTGCTGGCTGGCCTGCCCGCCGAGCTGCGCGCCACGCACGAAGGCGAACACCACCGCTTCCTCGACACGCTGGACTTCCTGCACCGCGCCCACCTGGGCGGCAACGATGCCTCCGGCCCGCTGTTGCTCAATCTGGTGTGTTTTCTGGTGTCGCATCTGCGCGCCACCGATCTCGACAGCTACGCCGCCCGTCGTCGCCACCACGCGGTCGCGGCCTGACTTGCGGGCCATCAATGAAAAAACCCCGGCGCGGTGGACGCGCCGGGGGTTTTCCGTAGGCGACAGCGGCTGGGATCAGCCGTGCAGCGCGTGATACTTGGCCATCAACTGGTCGTGGCTCTCGCTCGCGCCGGCGACGATGCAGTCGGCCGGGCACACCATCTGGCACTGGGGGGTGTCTTCGGCGCCGACGCATTCGGTGCAACGGGCGGCGTCGATCACGTAGATCACGTCACCGGCCGAAATGGCCGTGTTGGGACAGACGGAGACGCAGGCGTCGCAGCTAGTGCAGTCGTCGTTGATCTTCAGCGACATGGCTTTACCTCTCTAGATTTCCCCCGTCGGGCCACCCGGATGGCGACCCAACAGAACTGCGTATATCCCCCATGGGGCCGCCTTGACAATGACAATTCACCACCCCGTGAAATAGCCGTTTGGACCCTACACCCAATCGTCGAAATTCGCGCGTGCACCTCCCCGAAAGCACAGGTATGATCCTGCACTCCGGTGTTGGGCTTCCCGTACCGCCCGCCGGACCCGGGCCTGCGACAGACGAAGAATTCGCGGCGCTCGCCCGATCGAGAGGGTCAACCTATGACTAGGCTCGTCCGACGCGGGCCTTCGGGGGTAGCAAATATGGCCAAAAGTTCGGGTGCTTCCAGTTCTGTTTCCATTGCCATGTGCGGTAGCGGCGGCGCCGGTGTGATGACCGCCGCCAACATGTTGTTGGATGCGGCGGCCGACGCCGGCTATTACGCATTGTTCGGACGTTCGGCCGGCCCGCAGATCCGCGGCGGCGAGGCGGCGGCGCTGGTGCGCCTGAGCGCCGAGCCGGTGACGTCGGTGGACGATACCACTGAAATCCTGCTGGCCATCGACTGGCAGAACGTCCACCGCTTTGCGGCTGAACTGCCGCTCGACAACAAGTGCGTCATCATCACCGACCCCGCCCAGGGTGAAGTGCCCGATGTCCTGGCCAAGTCCGGCGCCCGCATCGTCGAGCTGCCGATGAAGGAACTGGCCGCCACCATCCCCGGCGGCCGCGCCAACATGATCGCGCTGGGCGCCGTCTGCCACCTGATCGGCCTGCCCATCGACACCGTGACCGAGGTGCTGGGCAAGTCGCTGAAGAAAAAGCGCGCCGACGCCTACGAAGCTTCGGTCGCCGCCGTCAAGAAGGGCGCCGAGGCAGCCCTGACCATGGGGTCGACCAAGCGCCTGCCGCCCGCCAACGGCAAGCCCAAGCGCTGGAGCATCACCGGCAACCAGGCCGCCGGCCTGGGCGCGGTGCGCGGCGGCGTCAGCTTCTGCGCCGCCTATCCCATCACCCCGGCCACCGAAGTTCTGGAATGGCTGACCGGCGCCCTGCCCAAGATCGGCGGCACCTTCGTGCAGGCCGAGGACGAACTGGCTTCGATCAACATGTGCATCGGCGCCTCGTACGGCGGCGCACCGTCGCTGACCGCGACCGCCGGCCCTGGCCTGGCGCTGATGACCGAGGCGCTGGGCATGTCCATCGCCTCGGAAACCCCGGTGGTGGTGGTCGACGTCCAGCGTGGCGGCCCCAGCACCGGCATCCCGACCAAGTCCGAGCAGTCGGACCTCAACATCGCGCTGTACGGCATGCACGGCGACGCCCCCCATCTGGTGGTCGCGCCCAATTCCATCGGCGACTGTCTGTTCACCACCCAGTGGGCGGTGCATCTGGCGGAAAGCCTGCAGTCGCCCTGCATCGTGCTGTCCGAGCAGTCGCTGGGCCAAAGCCGCGCCCTGATCCCCGAACCGGCGGACGTCGCCTTCGTCGGCAAGCGCGTGATCGCCCAAGCGCCGGCCGAGGGTGAGAAGTTCAAGCGCTACGCCCTGACCAATACCGGCGTGTCGCCCATGCCGCTACCGGGCACGCCCGGTTGCCAGTACACCGCCGACGGCCTGGAGCACACCGAAACCGGCCTGCCGTCGTCGCAGGCGGGTGACCACTTCGCCCAGTGCGACAAGCGTCTGCGCAAGCTGACCAGCCATGATTACGGCGACCATTGGGCCACCGTCGAGGGTGAAGGCGACATCGCCGTCATCACCTGGGGGTCGAGCACCGGCGCCGCCCGCGAGGCGGTCGAGCGCGCCCGCGCCGACGGCATCAAGGCCAGGCTGATCTCGCTGCGCCTGCTTGCCCCCGCCCGCCACGACGCCATGGCCAAGGCCCTGGCCGGCGTCAAGAAGGCGCTGGTGGTGGAAATGTCCCACCTGGGCCAGTTCCACAAATACCTGCGGGCCGAATACGACCTGCCGGAAACCCAGTTGCTCAACCGTGCCGGCCCGCTGCCCTTCCGCCCGCACGAAATCCATTCGCGCCTTCTTGCCATGGGAGGGAAGTAAGCCATGACGACAGAATCCTGCGCTCTCGCCTACACCGCCAAGGACTACAAGTCCGAAGTCAAGCCGGTGTGGTGCCCGGGTTGCGGCGACTACGCCGTGCTGTCCTCCATCACCAAGGCGTTCGCCGACCTCAACCTGGAACCGCACAACACCGCGGTGGTGTCGGGCATCGGCTGTTCGTCGCGCATTCCGGCCTATACCAACTGCTACGGCTTCCACACCATCCACGGCCGTTCGCTGGTGGTGGCCACCGGCCTGAAGCTGGCCCGTCCCGACCTGACCGTGCTGGTGGCGGGCGGTGACGGCGACGGCTTCTCCATCGGCGGCAACCACTTCCTGCATTCGTGCCGCCGCAACGTCGACATGACCTATGTGGTCATGGACAACCGCGTCTACGGCATGACCAAGGGCCAGCCCTCGCCCACCACCGAGGCCGATTGGGACGCTTCCGCCATGGCGCCGCCCGGCGGCACCGGCCTGACGCCGTTCAACCCGCTGGCCATCGCGCTGGCGGCCGGCGCCAACTTCGTCGCCCGTGGCTTTGCCGGTGATCCCAACGGCACCGCCGCCATCATCGCCGAAGCCATCCGCCATCCCGGCTTCTCGTTCGTCGCGGTGATGAGTCCCTGCGTCACCTTCCGCGAGGAACAGCGCGACTGGAAGAACGTGGTGCGCCCGACCCCGCACGAAGCCACCACCGACGCCTCGGAAGCGGCCAAGCGGCTGATGGTGGACGACGGCTACAACATCGGCGTTCTCTACAAGGGCGACCGCCGGCCGTACAAGCCGGTAACCGGCTCGGGCAAGACGGTGGCCGAGTTGGACGCCGAGTTCGCCCTGTGACCGCAGCCTTCGGGCAAATCAAGACGGCCGCCGACCTGACCTCCATCGCCCGCGCGATGGAGGAACGGTCGGCGGAGCGTTATCGCGAGTTGGCCGAAGCGTTCGAGGTTGCCTGCAACCCCGACACCGCCGAGGCCTTCCGCACCCTGGCCGAGGAAGAGGACCGGCACGCCGCCGCCTTTCCCGCCGCCGACGCCCTTGCCCACGCCCATGTCCAGAACTGGTTCGACCAGGCGCCCGAGATCGCCGATCCCGATTCGGTGCATTACCTGATGCTGCCGTGGCACGCCTACGATTTGGCGCTGCGGGCCGAGGAACGCGCCCGCGACTTCTTCGCCACCCTCGCCACCGCCGCCGTCAGCGCCGAGGTGCGCAACCTGGCGCACGACCTGGCCGAGCGCGAAAAATCCCACGTCGAACACGTCCGCACCCGCCGCGACGCCTGCCCCGAACCCCATGCCGGCTGGTGGGACGACGAGGACGGGCCGAACTGGAACGCGGATTAGCGGGGGGCGACGTCATTCCGGCCGCAGCGCAGCGAAGAGCCGGAATCCATGGGGGTGCACCAGACATGGACACCCGCTTTCGCGGGTGTGACGCTGTTTTGTCGTTCGCAGCCCGCGCACGGGCTACGGCGGCCCCTACTTGTCCTTGGCGTAGGGGTTCTTGCCGCCGCGCACGTACAAGCGGATCGGCACGCCGGTCAGCTTGAAGGTTTCGCGCAGGCCGTTGATGAGATAGCGGTTATACGCCTCGGGCAGATCGTCGGGCTTGGAGGCGAAGATGACGAAGGTCGGCGGACGCGCCTTCACCTGGGTCATGTAGCGGATCTTGAGGCGGCGGCCACCGGCCATGGCCGGCGGCGGATGGTGCGCGATCACCTCTTCCAGCCACTGGTTCAGCTTCGAGGTGGAGATACGGCGGTTCCACAGCTTGTGGGTCTCGATCACCGAATCCATCAGCCGGTCCAGGCCCTTGCCGGCCAGGGCGCTCATGGTCACGGTGGGAACGCCGCGCACCTGCGGCATCGAGGTTTCCAGGCGGTCGCGCAGGCGTTGCAGCGCTTCCTCGGGCTTTTCCACCACGTCCCACTTGTTGATGGCGATGACCAGCGAGCGGCCTTCCTCGATCACCATGCGGGCGATGGTCAGGTCCTGCTTGTCCAGGATGGCGGCGGAATCCAGCACCAGGATCACCACCTCGGCCATGCGGATGGCTTCGATGGTGTTGGACACCGACAGCTTTTCCACCGGGTCGTCGATGTTGGCGCGCTTGCGCAGGCCGGCGGTGTCGACCAGACGGATGCGGCGGCCCTTGTGTTCCCATTCGCTGGAAATGGCGTCGCGGGTCAGGCCGGCCTCGGGGCCGGTCAGCATGCGGTCTTCACCCAGCAGGCGGTTGACCAGGGTGGACTTGCCCACGTTGGGACGGCCGGCGATGACCAATTGCAGCGGCCGGGCGGCACGGGCGGCTTCCTCGGCGGCGTTGCGGGCTTCCTCGTCCAGCTCGGAGACCTCTTCCGGGAAGGGGTCCTCCTCCTCGTCATCGCTGGCGCCCAGCGCCCCGGCGCGTTCGGCATAAGGCTGCAGCGCGAAGAACAGGTCGGACAGGCCCTCGCCATGTTCGGCCGAAACTGGCACCGGCTCGCCCAGGCCCAGGCCGTAAGCCTCGTACAGCCCCGGCTCGCCCGCCTTGCCCTCGCACTTGTTGGCGACCACGATCACCGGCGTCGTCGCCTTGCGCAACAGGTCGGCGAAGTGGCGGTCCAGCGGCGTCACGCCAGCCCGCGAATCGATCAGCAACAGGGCGACATCCGCTTCCTGCACCGCCAGATCGGTCTGGCGGCGCATGCGCGCCTCGACGGAACCGTCATTGGCATCTTCGAAGCCGGCGGTGTCGATGACGGTGAATTCCATCCCCAGCAGGGTGGCGCCGCCTTCGCGGCGGTCGCGCGTGACGCCCGGCATGTCATGCACGATGGCGACGCGCTTGCCCACCAGACGGTTGAACAGCGTGGATTTGCCGACGTTCGGTCGGCCAACGATGGCTACTGTGAAGCTCATATCAGCGGTACGCTACCAGATCGGCGTCATTGGTGATGAAAAACATGGTGTTGTCGGCGATGGCCGGCTGGATGGTGACACCGTCCGAGATCGACAACTTGCCCAGCACCTGACCGGTATAGGGCGACAGCGACACCAGATACCCTTCCGAGCTGCCGACGATCAGGCGGTCCGAAGCAAGCACCGGACCGGCCCAGACGATGCGGCCTTCCTTGTCTTCCTCGTCCTGCCACATCTGCAGTTGGGTGACCCACAGCACCTTGCCGGTCTTTGCCTCCAACGCCAGCGCCTCGTTGTTGTTGGAGATCACATAAAGATAGTCGCCGGCCACCCACGGGCTTTGGATGCCGCCGATCTCGCGCTCCCACAGGCGGCGGCCGGTGCGCAGTTCGATGGCGACCAGCAGGTCGGCGTGGCCGATGGCATAGACGCGGCCACGATCGATGATCGGGCGGCCACGGATGTCGGACAGGGTGGCGACGTTGTCGGTACGGCGCACGGTAGCCAACTGGTCCTGCCACAACACGGTGCCATTGTCGACGCGCAGCGCGAACAGCTCGCCCGAGGAATAGGGCACCACCACCACGTTGCCATCCACCGCCGGGCTGGTGCCGGCCAACAGGCTGGCACCTTCCGAGATGCCCTGGTGGGTCCACTGCACCGAGCCGTCTTCGGCCGACAGGCAATGGGTCTGGTTGTCCACGGTGATGACGAAAACGCGACCGCCGCGCACGGTCGGGGCGCCGCGCATGGGGCCGGACAGCGTCTGGCGCCACAGCACCTTGCCGGTCTTGGCGTCCAGCGACACCACCTGGGCAAAGCCGGTCGAGACGAACAACTGGCCTTCGTCATAGGCGACACCGCCGCTGGCGAAGGTTGAATCCTCGTCGTCCGGGGTCAGGTCGCGCTTCCACACCGTGCTGCCGGTCTTGGCGTCGACGGCGCGGACCTCGGCTTCGGCGTCCATGGTGAACACCTTGCCCTCGGCTACCACCGGCTGGGCCAGCAGGCGGGCGCGCTTGCCGGCGCCGGCGCCGATGCCGGTGCTCCAACGCTTCTCCAGGCGGTCGCCCACTTCCATGTGGTGCATGGCGTGGTTGGCATAGCCGCCGGCCTGGGGCCAATCCTCGTTGGCCTCGGGCGGCGGCAGCTTGATGTCGACGTCCTTGGCCTCGGGTTCAAGCACCTTGTCGCGCGACAGCACCGAGATGCGCTTGCCGGGCAGCGGTGGGGCGGAATTTCCACCCATCCAACTGGAGCACGCGGCCAAGCCCACCGAGGCCACCACCACCAAAGCCAGACGACGCATCATGGACAATACCCCTGGAGCAAAAATTTAGCCCTTGGCCTTGGGACCCGTGGCCGCCAGCATTTCGGCGGCCCTGGCCCGCACGCCCTGCGGGGCGGCCGGATCGTCGGCGATCTTGCGGAACAGCTCGGCGGCACGGGCCTGGTCGCCGCGCTTCACGGCGGCCACGGCCTGAATCTCGCGGGCGGAATGCCGCCACGGGCTGGATTCCACCGCCAACGGGGCGACGCTCGCCTCGACCGTGGACGGCTCGGCGCTGTCCAGCTTGAGGTAGGCGGCCTTGAGCCGGGCCAGGTCGCGATAGATATCGTCGCCGCTGCCGGCGGCGATGCGCTCGAACAGGGCGATGGCGGCATCGCGCTCGCCCGCCGCCAACTTGACGTCGGCCAGCTTGAAGTCGGCCAGGATCTGGTAGCCGGCGGTGCCTTCGGCGGCGACCTTGCCCAACTGGGCGACGGCGTCGTCGCGATTGCCTTGCTGCAGCGTCTGCATGGCGGCGGTGAACTGACCGCCAGCCGCAGCGCGCTGCTTAGCCTGCCAGGCGGTCCAGCCCTGCCAGCCGGCGACCGACAGCACCAGCGCCAGCACGGCGCCGACTACCAGGTTGCCGTGCTTCTTCCACAGCTGTTCGAACTGCTCGTGCCTCAGCTCTTCATCCACCTCGCGGATCAAAAGGTCGGCCGAGGCATCGTCGTTATTGGTGGTCAAGGAAAGGTTCTCCGAAAATCGAACCGGCGTAACATAGTCCGAGCCGCAGCGCGAGGCAAACCCCGCCGTGCGCCCTAGTGCGGTGGGGGGGGGCGTGAGCCGACAAATCAGT
>JBLNBE010000054.1:0-22638 GCA_050259735.1 Bacteroidota bacterium | reverse complement strand
CACCATGGGCGATGATCCTCTCACCAGCCTGCCGCCAGTCGCGGCAGCCTGAGCAATCCGGCCAACCCTGCCGGAGATCAACGGCGACCGCGCTGTTACACCAATCCCAGGGACACGATCTCCAAATTCGTTCTGTTCCCCATGCGGGGACACTGCCAGGCCATGCTCCGACCTTACCGGGAAATAGTCCAGATATTGCGTTTTTCGCATCAATTTTCTGGTGATTGTTTTGCCGTACGTTCCACACTCCTTCCGGCAACGGCCCTTTGTCTTTTTCTCCCCGGTACTTGCCCTCTTGGAACCCCGGGCGGCCGGAAACAGCGGGCCAACTCTTGATCACTTTGCCATCCTCTATGGCCTTGAGTTCCTTGCCATCAAATTCAAGCGCGATTGAGGTGTTCGCGGAGGGTTGGGCAAGGCCAGAGGTTGGATCGAGGGACCTCGCCGGACCATTGGTGTGGGGCGCCGCTGGCGAATGAGCTGTCGCAGGCGTTCTGTTGGCTGGCAGACGCGGAGGAGCTGAACTTACGCGCGGTTGAGGCACTTTTACCGCCCGTCGGGGTGTGGCGGCTATTGGCGTGGGCTGTATGCCGCCTGACCGGCCCTGGCCCGAGTTGGAACGCCCTGGCCTGGCAGTGCCAACAGTGTTGGCGGTACGGGGGCTGGCGGGAGCGCGGGGCATCGGGGTTGGTCCGGTTGGGGGGCTTTCGCTGGGCAAGGAGCCACCGCCCGGCGGTTGTTCCTCAGGGGCCGACCTTCCGGAGCCGTTCCCTTCCTCGGGCATCGGCGGTGTTATGAAGATGTGCAGGCCATCGGCATCCCGCCACCATCCCGGTCCGCTTTCGATGATCTCGGACGGAGGCTTGCCGCCCGGGACTTCATCCGGCGGTGGGGTCTGCGGGTCGGAGGGTTCCGGTGTGTCGTTGCCCTCACCTCCGCCATCGCCACCTTCACTGCCGCCATCTCCTTCGCTACCGCTGGCGGCCTCGAATAGATTGATCCCCGGCAGGTCGTTTCCTTCGTATGGGAGGGGCACCGGTTTGGGTCGGACGTTCGGTGCAGGCCCCTCCCAGCCTCCGCTCTCCGGCCCATTCCCCGCACCAGCGGGTGGCGGATCGCGGTCGTAGGCCCGCACCCCCACCGGCTGTCCGTTGACCATGCGGGTATAGTCGCGCACATGCACCGAACCACCTTGGGAGCGCGCCACCTGCGTCCCGTCCGACGCATAGATGTGCCCGTCCTCGCCCTGGTGGCGGGGCAAGCGATCGGTGTGGTCGCCGCGCAGGCTGTTGTCCGGATACAGGGTGGCCCAACCGCGCGACACCATGTCGCGCCATGCCGCCGAATCCGGGTGCTTTGGGTCATAATAGCGCCGGTCGGCGAGTGCGGTGCGCAGATTGCTCTCGGTCAGGGGAAAGGGAAAGTCCATGCTCGGTCTCCGCTGCCGGCCGGGCATGCGTCGGCCGCCGCACGCGGATGACCGGGCCGGAAATGACAATGCCCGCGACCGTGGGCACGGTGCGGGCATGGGATGGGTGTTGATGCGACTCTTCTACCGCACGGCGGCGCGGCGGTCAATCACGTTTTGTTCTCAGGCGTCGTCCCGGGGAATGGTGCGGACGACGGGACTCGAACCCGTATGACCGTGGTCGAGGGTTTTTAAGGAAACTGCGTCTATATAGTCACTTGTTTCTATTAGCATTTTATGCCGGTTGACGGAACTGTGTATGTTTCTGTGCATGCACAATCGCAGGCTCTCTGCCGATTTTCTGCGCCAAGAGGGCCGCGAACTTACGCCAGGTAAGTTCGGCTAAGGCTTATCGTTGAAGCGAAAATGATCCGCGCGGGCTTTTGCCCCCGGATGGCCTCCGGCTCCCTTGGCATCGGTCAGTGGACACTGGGCATCGGTTGGGTTTGCCGCCTGGGCAGCGACATCCGTGAAGGCATCCTGTACAGTCTTCAGCCATGTCGCCCCGATCTTCGGATCGTGGCTGCGTTCGAGCCGGACCAGCACATCCTCGTAGGCAGCCCTGCCCTCGCCAGCCCGCCCCATCTGGAGAAGCAGCAGGGCCTTTCCGAGGCGGGACTCGATAGCGCCCAATTCGTTGCCCTCGCTTTCCGCTTTGGCGGCAACTTCATCCTCCAGGGCGATGCGCTGCTCGATCAGTGCCGAACGGGACTTACATGCCGGACGGAACGCTCCGTCGCGCCATTCCTGAATCACGGGCAGATGAGGGCCGCATTGGCCGCAGGTCCGGAAGAAATTGCCCCAGCGGTCATCGGACGACACGGCAACCAGCGAGCCGTCCACCGTATCCGCCCAGGGGGTTCGGAGCGCAGGCGTCACCTCTTTGAGGCCGTTGGCTTCCACGCGAAAGATATGTTGTCCATAGCCTTCGTAGCCACTGCCGCCCGAGCCCGCGTCCACGAACAGCGCAGGAACGTGGTCGGGAAAGACATCCATCCCGGAGGGCTCCACCAGAGTGACAGAGGCCTCTTGCAGGCGTCGAACCAAATCGAGCCTGCCGTTCCTGAGGCGATGCACGGTGAACAATTCCCCGCTTTGGCACCCCCAGGTCGAGGCCAACACACTGAAAACCCCGTCACGCTGCACAGCCAAAACATTCCGCCGCATACAGCCATTGCGCCCCGCCTCGACCTCGAAGGCTTTCAGGGCATTGCGCAGTTCTTCCGGCCATTGCGACGGGAGTAGGGCGTGCGGCCGAGACAGGCTCTCGCTGATCTCCGTACCGGTCGTCTCCCCCAGGTATTGCATTTCCTGAGGCGACCGCGCCAATGCGGAACCGCCGATAATTGCCCAACACAGCGCGACTGTGCCGATGAATGGAGACCGCATAGCCACTCCTGGATGCACGGGAAACGAATGCCACGTCCCAAGACGCCCATCAATGCGGGATTACATTTTCGGGCAAGAAATGCCATAGGCCGCTTCCGATTCGCCAACCCAGCCATTGCTGCGGGCGGTGATTATTTCGAAATAATCACCGCCCCACCAGTTTCAGAAACGGAAGTGCCCATTTCGGTCTTGCTCTTGATCGCCTGTGCGCTGATCTCGAAACACCGCGATCGCGTCAAGCAGTGCCCTCAAGCTCGCAGCATCCGCAACCAGAGCATTAAACGCGGACAATGTGGCCGGTCCCATTCGACCATCGATGGACGCGATGCTGCCTGGGGCAACACTCTCAATCGCCTGCTGAATAATCCTCGCCCCATCACCAGGACCGAAGCGGAAAAGGACATCCGCCAGAGCGGCCGCCGCCTCTCGGCTGCCGACCCGATTAAAGGCTTCATGGCCGCCGACCGTGCGCATGGCTTGGTCGAAATAGTCACGATAGATGGCTGCGCGTTGTTGGGCATTGAGGTCACTCGGAGTGTTGGCGCCATCCAAGCCCGGAACCCGCGCGCGGGCATGATCCAGTGTTCGTTGCAGGATGCCACTGGAGGCGGAACCGCGCGGATCACGGGCATTGGCGCCCTGCCGATGCCCTGATGCGCAGCGTCACCTTGCCCAGCGAGGAGGCGTTGAAGTCCGAAATGCCCGACAGGCCGGTCTGGGCGTTCGAGTCTCGGGTGCTGCGCTATTTGCGTTGGTTTGGCCTGATCGAGCGCAAGGATGCCGCCGCCAATGACGACTGGCGGCAGCCCAAGCTCTATCGCAAGACACCGCTTTACGCCCGCATGCTGACCTTCGTTCTGTGATATCCGGCCCTATGTCAGGAACTCGGTGTGGCCCGCATACCGCCCATCCGGCGTGAAGGACGGGATGAACACTTCGGCGACGCGGCCATCCGCCTCGCACCGGACGCGCATGAATTTGTCGATCAGGGTGATGGTGGGGGTGCCGCCGCCGACCAACCCGGTGACGGCCTTCTTGGCGGCCAACAAATCGCCCCGGCCTTCGGTGAACTCCAATGGGCCGCCGTCGAAGGCAATCGCCGGACCAAAGGGATGGGCGTCCATGTCCTCGTGCCCGGCCATCAGCACCCATTCCTTGGCGTCGATCCTGAATTTGGTCAGCTTGCCGCCGGTGCCACCAAACACGCCCTTGACCAGCTTGGCGTTCGCATCCTTCTTGCTGATCGCTAAGGTCCGTTCCAGCCATGCTGCGAAACCACCCGCGACAGGCACTTCCGCATTCCATTCCTCGACAGGCTTCGCCACCGCCAATTTCTCGATGGCAGAGCGGAAGGCGATGGTGGTGGAAGAACCATCGGGGCTGGAGGTGCGGCAGCGCCCATCGCCATCGGGAATGGCGTCAAACCAGTCCCAGGACACCATGCCCGCCTTTTGGTTATAGGCCTTGATCGCGTCTTCGTGCCCGCTGATCGTGACCTTCACCACGGCGATCTTGCCGTCCATCTCCATGGGGCCGTTGATGGTGAACTTGGCTCCGTGTGCGCCCAGCTTGGCGAGGTGCTGCATGGTCTTGATGGCCTTGGCACCAAACCAATAGATGCCCTCGTGCAGGTAGTCCTGGCGAGACAGCACAGCATGGACCATGCAGGTTTGCGCGCTGCCGTGAGATGACCATAGCTCGCAGCGATCACTGCCGTTGACGAGCTTCACATTGGCGTCGTTGGCATGCGCCACCTTACCGACCGCGAGCAGCTTCAGCAGCTTGTCCAAGCCGTGTTCCCCAACCGGCGCAGTCGTTTGCTCCTTGCTGGTGCTCGTTTTCTTCTCGGGGGCGGCATCCAGCAGGAACTTCTCAAGCAGTGCCTTGCTTCCGTCGGTGACGGGCGGAAAGCCGAGGAGATGGGCAACGCCAGCATCGTCGAAATACAAGGCGGCAAGCGCGGTGCTATCCTTCCTGGCGACATCCTGGAGCAACGTTTTCGTCATCGTTACCGTCAGCGCGGCAAGCCCGGCACCAAGGTTCTGCTGCTTGGTGCGCTCGGCCTCCTGGGCTTTGGCCTGGGCTTCGTCGGTCTTTTTCTGAAGGCCGTTCCATTCGGCTTTGGTGGCCTCGACCCCGCCGTGTTTCACGATGAAAGCGGCGACATCCTTGCTCCCATCCTTGGATGAGGCGGCGAATTCCAGAACCTTGCTGTAGGTGCTGACGGTCTTCTGGCGTCGCGCCTTTTCGGCCCATCCCGCTTCGTCGGCGGGATCGAAGCTGTCAAGGTTGGCGTCGAAGAACGCCTTGATGGTGGGGATGTATGGGCTGGCGTTCTTGCCGCGCGGCTTGGCGTTGACCTTTCGCTGCTCCAGCAACGAGGTGAACTGAGGGGTGCCGTGCCATGTCTGGTGGAACTGGAACGCTCTGTCGAGGGCAGCATACAGTGCGGCGTTCTTGGCCTTCTGGGAGTTCTCCTCGTCACCTGCCGCCGTGTTGAAGGCGGTGACGACGCCCTCGACCTCCTTCAATGCCTCCTCAAACCCCACCGTGACCGCGCCGCCGTCCATCGAAGCCCCCTTGCGAGATAAACCGATGGCCGATCTTTGCCCCGGAAATCGCGGTCAGGCAACGAGCTTACTTCGAGTAAGCTCGGCTTCAGGGTGTTGAAATATATCCTTTTTTCAAAAATTTCCAGGTTTGGGGCTTTGCTCAAGAAACGGATGGATGAAGCGGCCTCAGGGAGGCGTATGCCTCCGGAAAGTGTCTCACAGCCCTTTCTTGTTGCTTGGTCGCAGTGCTACTTGATTGGCTTTTCGACAGGGACGCACCAGCCCGGCATGCCTGAGTTTTGGCTTTCACCAGCGATGGCTATGACAGCCTCTTTGGTAGCTTTGACACAGGCTTCTTTGGACGAAAATGTTCCAACGGGAACAGCGGTGGCGCCGTTGCCAAGAACCAACACCAACACCCATACGGAACTTGAAAACATGAGACCCCCTTTGTGTTTATGGTGAATGGCGAACCCCGGCGTTGGGATAACTTCGCCGCTCAATATTCGTCGGCCAGCATAATCGTCAGCACCCGAATGGTCACCCCAGGGTTCGCCGGATCGTCCGAGGCGAAGTTCAGGTCGGTGTCGTAGTAGTCGATCTTCCAGATGATGCGATGGTCACCAACGGCCATGACCGCGCAATCGTGCTCGCCATGCGGATCGTTGTCGGGGGTGAAATCGGAAAACACTGCGACGGCAGCGAGCACGTCCAGGATGGCTTGGTGGCCGAGAGCCTGAATGCCTCTGGTGATGACCACCTTGCCGCGACTGTGACCGCGGCGAAGCTGGTCGTTGAGTGCGGCGATACGTTCCTTCCGGTCCATGCGGCCCTCGCTGTTGCGCGGGCACGTTTCCGGGATTGGGCTTTGCGCCCGGTGCTGCTGCTATAGCGGTGGGGCGCGCGGGGCGTCTACGGGCTGCGCTTTTCGCCCCAGCACCCTGAGTGCTGGGCGCACAGCAACGAGCAGCGTGCGAGCACGGCAGGGCTGCTCAAGCGTTGTTGATCCGTGTTCGGGGGCAGAACGTACACAGTCTGGCCAACTGTGTATTGGTGGGGACGGCGGGACTTGAACCCGCAAGGCCGAAGCCGGGCGATTTTAAGTCGCCAGAGTTTACCAATTTCTCCACGTCCCCGCGTGGTCAGAAGTCGATATTCTTTCGTTTGCGGACAACGCTGTCAATGTTGATGCCGGGTAGGCTAGCGGGCGTGCGTGTTATGCCAGAGAAGGCCGATGCCTTCCGTTTCGGGTCGGCGTCGGCATAGTACCTTTCCAGCATGGCGACGCTGGTTCCCATCGCGCCCGCCAGGAATATGGGATCGATATCCGGCTGGAACACCAGGATGCTGGTTCCATAGAAGTGGCGGCAGCAGTAGAGGGTCCGCTTCCTACCCTTGTGGTCAATCAGCAAGCCGGCATTCTTCAGCACCACCTGAAAGGTGCGGTTCATGTCGCCAACAGCCTCGCCATCGGGATAGCGAAAGATCAGGTCGGTGTCCTTGGTGGGCGGCGAAATCTCGCGCATGCGGGTCAGCCACTTGCGGCAGGCGGCGCGAACGATGACACTGCGCCCGCCGCGCTTACCGGCCTGGACACGAAGTTCCGGGTGCTTCGAGCCGTCGGGGGCTTCCCATTCCGGATCGTAATCGCACCAGCGCAGGGTGTTCATCTCGATACCGGGACGCAGGCCGCTGGTGCACAGCACGCCGACGTAGCATTCGAGGATCTCGCGCTTGACGCGACTGCGCGCCTTGCGGCCCGAACCCGCCGCGTCGCTCAGTGCCTGCATGATGGCGGCGTAGTCATCGTCCAGGAAGGCGTTGCGCGCCTCCGGAGCCTTGCCGCCGTTATAGAGCTGGGGAACCTGGAAGTCCTTCATCCAGCCATGCAGGAGCGCGCATTTGAACACCTGCGACATGGCCGAGTTGTGATTGCGGAGCGTGCTGTAGCCCATGCGCCGTCCCCATTGCGCCTGCTTCCAGTCCTGCCACTCCTTCATGTCCTTGTAGGTCAGACCATCAATGGGACGATTGCCGAAGAAGGGGATGATCCACTTGTCAATGGTGAAGATGTAGTGGTTCCAGATGACCTTTCCGGAACCGGCGTCGAGCGCCTCCTGCATCTCCATCTTGGCTTGTTCGCAGACGTGACGAACCGTGCGGGAATCAGGAACAAGGTTGTTGCTGACGCGGAATTTCATCTCCGCGTAATGGTGCAGCGCCTGTTCACGCGCCTTGTTTTTGTCGGAAGTGCCAGTTGAAATCCGCTTCCATTTGCCATCAGGCAAGCGAATGCGCGCCGAATAATTTTTGGTTCCGTCGCGGATATAAAGCCTGATATCTTCAGTGACGGTAATTTCTGTTGCCATACCGCGCTCCAAGTCCATGGGCACGCAGCAGCGTGCGCGCGAATACTGTGCATGGACTGTGCACGCGCGTCAACGGCAAGAATTTTCAGCTAAATCAATGCGGTAAGTGGCAAAACCACGTAGGCGCAATCTTTTTTAAGACCCTTGCGTCTACCGATTTCGCCACGTCCGCAGCGGTCGCCTAACTTGGCGGCTGGCCGGCGTTCTGTCCAGTCCGCACTGTCGGAGCTGTCGGCTAATTTCACAGCCCCGCCCTGCAATTATCAGTGATATGGGTATCGCAACCTCCTGATATAAAGACATTGGGACTATCCAATTGTGCGTAAGGAAGTAAGCCTTAGCACTCGCTTCCTAACCGACGGTATAGGTGCCGGGCATTGGAAGGTGATTGAAGCCTGACACTGGAAATGAAACCACCGATTGGCCATGCTTCGCCCCGCCGGGCGTTGGGGCGGATACCACCTTGAACACGCGCCCATAAGAATAGACGCAATAGTTGTTGGTGTTGCCGCCGGGCGGCGGATCAAGGGGAGGGGATAAATGCGGCGTATGGGCATCAAGGGTCGCTTGGCGGCCGCGTTCCTGGCAGTGCTGGCGCTGGTCGCGCTGGTGTTGGTGCCGCTGATGTTGAGCCAACTGTCCAACACCATCCGCATCGCCGAAGAGCGCGAGTTGGAGAACACCCGCATCGCCTTCGTCGCCGCCGTCGCCGACAGCACCCAGGCCGGCGCCCTGCTCGCCCAGTTGGTCGCCGAGATGCCGGACGCCAAGACCGCCTTTGCCGCGCGTGACCGCGACCGCCTGGGCCAACTGTTCCTGGAACCGTTCGCCGCGCTGAAGACCACTTACGGCGTCGAGCAGATGCAGTTTCACATCGCGCCGGCCACCTCGTTCTTCCGCGTCCACATGCCGAAGAAGTTCGGCGACGACCTGTCGTCGTTCCGCCGCACGGTGGTCGAGGCCAACCGCGACGGCAAGGCGGTGATGGGGCTGGAGAACGGCGTCGGCGGCATGGGCATCCGTTCGGTGTTGCCGGTACGAGCCGATGGCAAAGTCATCGGCACGGTCGAGTTCGGCATGAATTTCGGCCAGGCCCTGGCCGCCACCTTCAAGCAGGAATTCGGCGTCGAGGTGGCGTTGCATGCGGCCAAGGCGGCGGTGCAGCAGGGCGGCGGCATCACCGAAGAGTTCAAGACCCTGGCCACCACCGCCAAGGAACCGTTCTTCGCCGAACAGGAATGGCGCCAGGCCCTGGAGGGCCGGCAGATCATCAAGCGCGGCAACCGTGACGGCGTGCCGGTCACCGCCGTGGCGGCGCCGGTGCTGGACTATGCCGGCAAACCCGCCGCCGTGGTCGAACTGGTGATGGATTCCAGCGATTACGCGGCGCAGTACAGCGCCGCCCGCAACACCGCCTTGGCGGCGGTGGGCGGTGTGCTGCTGGCCGGGCTGGTGGTCGCGCTGCTGCTGGCGCGCGGCATTGCCCAGCCGCTCGAGGCGATCACCGCCGTCATGCGCCGCCTGGCCGGCGGCGAGTTGGCGGTCGAAGTGCCGTCCACCGGCCGCAGCGACGAGGTCGGCGAAATGGCCCGTGCCGTCGCCGTGTTCAAGGCGCAGGCGGAAGAGAACAAGAGTCTGCACGACCAGCAGGAAGCCAGCCGCGCCCAGGCCGAAGCCGAACGCAAGCGCGCCATGGCCCGCGTCGCCGACGACCTGCAAAGCTCGCTGGGCAACGTCGCCGACACCGTCGAGCGCGCCTCGGCCGGTATGCTCAACACCGCCGAGGGCCTCAACACCATGGTCGACCAGGCGCGCGGCAGCGCCACCGCCGTCGCCAGCGCCGCCGAGCAGGCTTCCGCCAATGTCCAGACCGTGGCGGCCGCCACCGAGGAGCTGTCAGGCTCCATCACCGAGATCAGCCGCCAGATGACGGAAAACACCCGCATCGCCGGCGCCGCGGTGGACGACGCCCACGCGGCCGACGCCTGTGTCGCCGAACTGTCGGGCGCGGTGACCAAGATCGGCGAGGTGGTGCAGTTCATCACCGCCATCGCCGGCCAGACCAACCTGCTGGCCCTGAACGCGACCATCGAGGCGGCGCGCGCCGGCGAGGCCGGCAAAGGCTTCGCCGTGGTCGCCAACGAGGTCAAGCACCTCGCCAGCCAGACCGCCAAGGCCACCGAGGACATCAGCGCCCAGATCGCCGCCGTTCAGGCCGCCACCCAGCAGGCGGTGGGCGCCATCGGCGCCATCACCCACGTCATCGGCCAGATGAGTTCGGTCACCACCGCCATCGCCAGCGCGGTTGAGCAACAAGGCGCCGCCACCCAGGAAATCGCCCGCAACGTCCATCAGGCGGCCGAGGGCACCCGTCAAGTGTCGCTCAACATCGCCGGCGTCTCGGATGCAGTGACCCAGGCGGGCCGCGCCGCTGAACATGTGCTGGAATCGGGCGCCACCCTGGCCCATCAGGCGGAAGTGCTGAAGACCGGCCTGACCCAGACGGTGACGGAAATCCGCTCGGCCTGACCGGCACGCGACAACGAAAAACCCCCGCTGTCGCCAGCGGGGGTTTTTGTCGTTGGTGGCGTCAGGCAGCCTGACGCATGGCCTCGGCGCGCGACCGCATCTTCTTCCAGGCGAAGGCCTTGGCCTTGCCGCCGATCCAACCGGTGGGGTCGATGCCGATCACCTTGAGCACCATGCTGACGGCACGCTCGGTGTGGACCGGGCGATAATAGCCGTAGGCGCGCATGGCGTATTCGCGATTGCAGCGATCATGGTCATAGGGCTGATCAAGCGCGTCGACGGCGGCGTGATAGGCGAAGGCCAATTCGTCGTCGTCGGTTTCCTTGATGCGGCCAACCGCGACCATGGCGCGGCGCACCATGGTGACGCCCTCGCGGGCGATGTAGTGCTTCATGTGGTCGTAGAACCACTTGTAGTGCCGGAATTCGTCACCGGCGATGCGATGGCAGATGGCCTTGAGCACCGGCTCGTCGGTGGCGTCGCGCAGCGCGCTGTAGAACGACGAGGTCCCGGTCTCGACGATGCAGCGGGCCAGCAACTCGCCGGTCAGCGAGCCGCGCACCGAAGCCGACAGGTCGATCGGCACCTTGTAGCCGTCGGTGAAGCGCCTGAAGCGCTGCTGAAAATCGAATTGGGGGTCGGCCAGTTCGGCGTAACGGCCCAACACGTCGCCGTGCTGCACTTCCTCGGCCTGCCACTGCACCGCTAACTGCTTGAAGCCGGGATCGTCGCGAAAGACGTTCTTCAGATACGAGGTGTAGTCGCCCGCGTTGCGTTCGACCATCGACGCAGCCTTGACCACCTTCAGAATATCGGGAGACAGCTTGGCGGCGTCGAATTCGCCCCACGGGATATCGTCCGGCGTCCAATGCGGCATAGTGCTCCCCGGTGCTCAAGGAATGGGTGTCCGCCATTTTGTGACAGCGGCGATAAACTTCAAGGAGAATCAAACGACAAGGGGCCGACCTTTCGGCCAGCCCCTTGCACTTTCATTCCGGACCGGAACGCCTCAGGCGGCAGCGGCCTGCATGGCGATGGCGATGCGGATGCGCTGTTCGGCCGCGGCCTTCTCGCCCTCGGTGCGGGCGTCGCTCAACGCCTCCTGAGCGGCGGTCAGACGCTCGCGGGCCAGCTCGGCGGTCAGCTCGGCCACCGGAATGGCCTCTTCGGCCAGCACGGTGATCCGTTCCTCGTTGACCTCGGCGAAGCCGCCGGCGACGAAGATGCGGTCGCTGATCTTGCCGGCATCGTGAACGTCGATGACGCCCGGACGCACGGTGGCGATGACGGGAGCGTGGCGGGGCAGCGCGCCGAAGTCGCCTTCGGTGCCCGGAACCACCACCATGTCCACCGCGGAGCTGACCAGCAGCTTCGCCGGCGACACCAGTTCGAACTGAATCTTCTCGGCCATGGGCCTGGTTCCTTAAATCGAAATCGAGAAGTGGGGCGGGCCAAGGCCCGCCCCGCGTCCTTTAGGCGGCCTCGGCGGCCAGCTTCTTGGCCTTCTCGATGGCCTCCTCGATGCCGCCGACCATGTAGAAGGCAGCTTCGGGCAGGTGGTCGTACTCGCCGGCGCAGATCGCCTTGAAGCTCTTCACGGTCTCTTCGATCGGGACGAGCTTGCCGGGGGTGCCGGTGAACACTTCCGCCACGTGGAACGGCTGCGACAGGAAGCGCTGGATCTTACGAGCGCGGGTCACGACCAGCTTGTCTTCTTCCGACAGCTCGTCCATGCCCAGGATCGCGATGATGTCCTGCAGCGACTTGTAGGTCTGCAGGATGCGCTGCACGTCGCGAGCGACGCCGTAATGCTCCTCACCGACGATACGCGGGTCCAGAGCGCGCGAGGTGGAGTCCAGCGGATCCACGGCCGGGAAAATGGCCTGCTCGGCGATGGCGCGCGACAGCACGGTGGTGGCGTCCAAGTGGGCGAACGACGCGGCGGGAGCCGGATCGGTCAGATCGTCGGCCGGCACGTAAATGGCCTGCACCGAGGTGATCGAACCCTTCTTGGTCGAGGTGATACGCTCCTGCAGGGCGCCCATGTCGGTGGCCAGGGTGGGCTGATAACCCACGGCCGACGGGATGCGGCCCAGCAAAGCGGACACTTCCGAGCCGGCCTGCGTAAAGCGGAAGATGTTGTCCACGAAGAACAGCACGTCCTGTCCTTCTTCGTCGCGGAAGTACTCGGCGACGGTCAGGCCCGACAGGGCGACGCGGGCGCGGGCGCCCGGCGGCTCGTTCATCTGGCCGTACACCAGGGCCACCTTGGAGCCGGGGCCGTCGGTCTTGATAACGCCCGATTCCATCATTTCGTGATAGAGGTCGTTACCTTCGCGGGTACGCTCACCCACGCCGGCGAACACCGACACACCACCGTGCGCCTTGGCGACGTTGTTGATCAGTTCCATGATGGTCACGGTCTTGCCGACGCCGGCGCCACCGAACAGACCGATCTTACCGCCCTTGAGGTACGGGGCCAGCAGGTCGATGACCTTGATGCCGGTGACCAGCACTTCGGCGTCGGTCGACTGCTCGACGAAGCTGGGGGCGTCAGCGTGGATCGGACGGCTCAGCTTGTTGCCGACCGGGCCGCGCTCGTCGATCGGCTCGCCGATGACGTTGAGGATGCGGCCCAGGGTCTCGGGACCAACCGGCATCTGGATCGCCGAACCGGTGTCGGTCACTTCCTGACCGCGAACCAGACCTTCCGACGTGTCCATCGCGATGGTGCGGACGGTGTTCTCGCCCAGATGCTGGGCGACTTCCAGCACCAGGGTCTTACCGTCATTGTGCGTGTGAAGCGCGTTCAGGATGGCCGGCAGCTGGCCCTCGAAACGCACGTCCACGACGGCGCCCATGACCTGGGTGATCGTGCCGACGTTGCTCTTTGCCATGGGAGTGCTCCTAGTCTTCCTTACAGCGCCTCGGCGCCGGAGATGATTTCAATCAGTTCCTTGGTGATCTGAGCTTGGCGCGACCGGTTGTACTTGATGGTCAGGCCGTTGATCATGTCACCAGCGTTGCGGGTCGCGTTGTCCATCGCGCTCATGCGGGCGCCCTGCTCGGAAGCCTGGCTTTCCAGCGTGGCGCGGAACACCTGAACCGCCAGATTGCGCGGCAGCAGCGTCGAGAGGATTTCCTCCTCGCTCGGCTCGAACTCGTAGATGGCCCGCGCACCGTCATCCGCCTTGGCGGCCGTTTCCGGAACCGCGAAGGGGATCAGCTGCTGGCGGGTCACCACCTGCGAAATCGCCGACTGGAAACGGTTGTAGACAACCGTGCAGACGTCGAACTCGCCCGCCTCGAACATGGCGGTGATCTTGGTGGCGACAGCATCGGCCTCGGGGAAGGTGATCCCCTTGCGGCCGAGGCCTTCGAAGCCTTCGATCAGGTGGGCGCCGAGATCGCGCCGGATCTGCTCGCGGCCCTTGCGGCCCACGGGCAGGATCTTGACGGTCTTGCCTTCACGCAGCAACTGGCTGGCGAAGCGGCGGACATCACGCACGATGGACGAGTTGAAGCCGCCACACAGGCCGCGATCCGCGGTCACCATGACGATCAACTGGACAGCGTCCTTTCCGGTGCCGGCCAACAGGCGCGGCGCGCCCGCCTGCCCGGCCACCGAAGCGGCCAGGGTGCCCAGCATCCGCTCCATGCGCTCGGCGAAGGGCCGTGCCGACTCCGCCGCGGTTTGCGCGCGGCGGAGCTTCGAGGCAGCGACCATCTTCATGGCTGAAGTGATCTTCCTCGTCGATTTGACGGAGACGATCCTCAGCCGTAGGTCCTTAAGGCTCGGCATCGGGTTTCAGACCCCTTAGGCGAAGGTCTTGGCGTAGGCGTCGAGGAAAGCCTTGAGCTTGGCCTCGGTGTCTCCGCTGATCTGCTTCTCGGCGGCGATGGTCGACAGGATCTCGGGAGCCTTCGACTTGACCTCGGCCAGCAGGCCCTTCTCGAAGCGGCCGACGTCGCGGACGTCCAGCTTGTCCAGGTAGCCCTTCACGCCGGCGAAGATGGAAACCACTTCCTCTTCGGTCGACAGCGGGGCGAACTGGGGCTGCTTCAGCAGCTCGGTCAGACGGGCGCCGCGAGCCAGCAGACGCTGGGTCGAGGGGTCCAGATCCGACGCGAACTGAGCGAAGGCGGCCATTTCGCGATACTGGGCCAGCTCCATCTTGATGGTGCCGGCGACCTGCTTCATCGCCTTGATCTGAGCGGCCGAACCGACGCGCGACACCGACAGACCGACGTTCACGGCGGGGCGGATGCCCTTATAGAACAGTTCGGTTTCCAGGAAGATCTGGCCGTCGGTGATCGAAATCACGTTGGTCGGAATGTACGCGGACACGTCGTTCGCCTGGGTCTCGACCACCGGCAGGGCGGTCAGCGAACCCGAGCCATTGGCGTCGTTCAGCTTGGCCGCGCGCTCCAGCAGGCGCGAGTGCAGGTAGAACACGTCGCCCGGATAGGCTTCGCGGCCCGGCGGACGGCGCAGCAGCAGCGACATCTGACGATAGGCGACGGCCTGCTTCGACAGATCATCATAGATGATCAGGGCGTGCATGCCGTTGTCGCGGAAGTACTCGCCCATGGTGCAACCGGCGTACGGGGCGATGAACTGCAGCGGAGCAGGCTCCGACGCGGTCGCGGCCACGACGATGGTGTATTCCATGGCGCCGTAATCGGACAGCGTCTTGACGATCTGCGCGACGGTCGAGCGCTTCTGGCCGACGGCGACGTAGATGCAGTACAGCTTGGCCTTCTCGTCGGACCCGGCGTGGGCGGCCTTCTGATTGATGATGGTGTCGATCAGAATGGCGGTCTTGCCGGTCTGACGGTCACCGATCACCAGCTCGCGCTGGCCGCGGCCAATCGGGATCAGAGCATCGACGGCCTTGATGCCGGTCGACATCGGCTCGTGCACCGACTTACGCGGGATGATGCCGGGGGCCTTGACGTCGACGCGCTTGAGCGCGGCGGCCTCGATCGGCCCCTTGCCGTCGATCGGGTTGCCCAGGGCGTCAACGACGCGGCCCAGCAGACCCTTGCCCACCGGAACTTCCACGATGGAGCCGGTACGCTTGACCGTGTCGCCTTCCTTGATGGCGCGGTCGTCGCCGAAAATCACGATACCGACGTTGTCGGTCTCGAGGTTCAGCGCCATACCCTTGATGCCACCGGGAAATTCGACCATTTCACCGGCCTGGACCTTGTCCAGACCATGAACGCGGGCGATACCGTCACCAACGGACAGCACCTGACCGACCTCGGCGACTTCCGCCTCGGTACCGAAATTGGCGATCTGTTGCTTCAGGATCGCGGAGATCTCAGCCGCGCGGATTTCCATTATCCAACCCCTTTCATAGCGAGCTTGAGGTGCTGCAGCTTCGTCTTGAGCGAGCTGTCAACCATGCGGGAACCAACCTTCACCACCATGCCACCCAGCAAGGCGGGATCGACGGTCACGTCCACGGCGACATTGCCGCCGAACGCAGACTTGAGCGACGATACCAGCGCATCTTGCTGAGCCTGGCTCAGCGGGACGGCGGAAGCGACATTGGCCGAAAGCTCACCGCGCTTGGCGGCAAGTCGGCCGAGATACGCGTCGATCACCCCGATCAGGGAGAACAGACGACGATTCTTGGCCAGCAGCCCGAGGAAGTTTCCGCTCAGCGGCGAAAACTTCGCAGCTTCGGCGAGCGCGGCGATAGCCTTGCCCGATTCGGCGCGGGTCAGCACGGGAGAGTCGAGAAGGCGACGCAGGTCCGCGCTGGCGCGAACCATGGCCTTCAGAGTCTTGAGGTCGCCTGCCACCTGATCGAGCGCGCCCTGGGATTCGGCGAGCTCGAAGAGCGCGGTGGCATAGCGTTCGGCGATCACGCCAATAGTTTCGGATGGCACCTGGGCAAGTCCTTCGGGTCAGGTCGAAAACGAATTCGCCGGCGGCCTAAAATCTTGTTTTTCAAGCGTATTCCGTCGCCTTCAGGAAAATTCCCCCAAAAGCGCGTCGGTTAACTAGCACATCGAGTTTGGTGTTGCAAGCCGACTCCTGCCCGCTTGGAGTGGGTCCGGCGCACTTTCTCCCGCTGGTGTGGCCGGAATCGACCCCACCCGGGTAGGTAGCTCGCGATACTACCCACCTACCCGCCCGCCGCCCAGCACAGCCACCGTGCCAAGGTTGGCGGCATTTCAGGTCCTGTTCGAGGGTGCGGATCACCGCCAGGAACCGTGGCGGCGGCCACGACTCCCGTCCAGCGTCAATAGGTCGGGCGGCAGGGCGTACCCCCGCACGCCCATGTCGCCGACAACAGAGCTATGGCGTCCGCTCAGACCGTGATGCCCTAAATGTGCATCACGGTCTAAGCCTCATCATTTTCCCTCGCCGGGCGCGGGCATCCGCCCGCTTGGCCGCGCCCGCAATGGGCGCTGGAGCGTCGCGCCTCAGAGTAAAGGCGCGACGCTCTAGTCGCCCTGAACCGGCGGCTGCTCCGGGCCGAGGAAGCACGTCCACACCCGGCAGGCGAGGCCGGCGACGATGCCCATCCCCACCGCGGTAAACAGGTCGGGCCGACCCGTCAGTTGAAAGTTGATCGCGAATACGACGACGGCGAACAGTGCGCCGACGATAGCGGCCTTGCCATTACAAGCAACAGACATGGTTCCCCCCATATCCACACGCAAACGCGAAGCGAACGATATCATTCGTTTCGTCCGCCGAGGCATGCGAATAACGCCGGGGAGATCCGGCCTAAGTATCGGTAATCCCAGCCGAAAGCCGGTCAGAAAAACGAATAGGGATCGACGTCGACCTGAACGCGGATGCCGCCGTGGGGAACCACCGCCGCCAGCCAGTCGCGCAACGCCGCGTGCAGGTTGACGGTACGCGCCGCCTTGACCAGGAAGCGGCGGCGATGACGGCCGCGCAACAGCGCCAACGGCGCCGGTGCCGGCCCCAGGACCTGGATGGCGGGATCGCGCGGCGCGGCGCGGGCCAAGCGGCGGGTGAAGTCGTCCAAGGCATTGGCGTCCGGGCCGGACACCACCAGGGCGGCCAGACGGCCGAAGGGGGGCATGCCGGCATCGCGGCGGGTGTCGGCCTCGGAGGCGACGAAGCCGTCGCGATCGCCCTTGATCAACGCCTGCATGACCGGGTGGTCCGGCTGATAGGTCTGCAGCAGAACCCGCCCCGGCCGTTCGGCGCGGCCGGCACGGCCGGCGACCTGGGACAGCAATTGGTGGGTGCGCTCGGCCGCCCGCAGGTCGCCGCCCTCCAGCCCCAGATCCGCATCCACCACGCCGACCAGGGTCAGCATGGGAAAGTGATAGCCCTTGGCGACGATCTGGGTGCCGATCAGCAGATCGATTTCGTGGTCGGCGACCTGGCGGACGAATTCCGCCGCCGCATGGGGGCCGGTCACCGTGTCCGACGCCATCAGCGCCACGCGGGCGCCGGGAAAGCGATGCGCTGCCTCTTCGGCGATGCGCTCGACTCCGGGGCCGCAGGCGGCGAAGCTGTCCTCGGCCTCGCATTCCGGGCATTTCGCCGGCGGTCGGATATGGTGACCGCAATGGTGACAGACCAGCCGCCCGGCCAGCCGATGCTCGACCAGCCACGCCGTGCAATGGGGGCATTGCAGGCGGTGGCCGCATTTACGGCACAGGGTCAGCGGCGCATAGCCGCGCCGGTTAAGGAACAGCATGGCCTGCTCGCCGGCGGCGAAGGTCTGCTCCAACGCCTCGACCAGCACTGGACTCAGCCACATGCCGCGCGGCGGCGGATGGCGCCGCAGGTCGATGGCGGCGATTTCCGGCAAGGCGGCGCCGGCATGGCGGTCGGGCAGATGCAGGCGGACATAGCGGCCGGCCTGGATATTGGCCAGCGTCTCCAGCGACGGCGTCGCCGAGGCCAGCACCGCCGGCACGCCGCCCAGGCGGGCGCGCACCACCGCCATGTCGCGGGCGTGATAGCTGACGCCGTCCTCCTGTTTGAAGGCGCCGTCATGTTCTTCGTCCACCACCAGCAGGCCGAGATCGGCATAGGGCAGGAACAGCGCCGAGCGGGCGCCCACCACCACCCGGGCCTCGCCCGAGGCCACCGCCCGCCAGGTGTCGCGGCGCTTGGCGTCGGACAGTTCGGAATGCCATTCCGCCGGGGCGACGCCGAAGCGATGGGTGAAACGCTTCAGCCATTGCGCCGACAACGCGATCTCGGGCAGCAGCACCAGCACCTGACGGCCGCGCGCCACGGCGGCGGCGACCGCTTCGAAATAGACCTCGGTCTTGCCCGAACCGGTGACGCCATCGATGACCTGGACCGAGAAGCCGGCATCCAGCGCCGCCACCAGGGCGTCGGCGGCGACGCGCTGGCCGTCGGACAAGGTCGGCGCCGGGCGGGCGATATCGGGGGGCAGGAACAGCGGCGGCGGGCGGACCTCCACCAGCTCCAGCGCCCCCGCCTGCAGCAGTCCCTTGACCACCGCCGGCCCTACCCCGGCCTCGCGCGCCAAATCGGTCCCGGGCAGCGGCGGCAGGCCGGCGGCGACGTCAAGCACGCGGCGGCGCGCCTCGGTGGCCTTCAGCCCGGCCGGCTGCACTGGCGCCAGCCGCACCGCATGCAGCGGCTTGGCCGGCTCCAGCGCCGATGGCACGCTCATGGCCATCTTCAGCACGGCACCGGGGGCCGCCAGGGTATAGGCGGCCACCCAATCGACGAATTTGCGCGTTGCCGTCGGCAAGGGCGGACAATCGAGGCGACGCCCGATCACCCGCAGCCGTTCGGCCGGAAGGTCGCCGGCGGCCTCGCCCCACACCACGCCGACCACCTCGCGCTTGCCCAGCGGCACCACGACGAACTCGCCGGCGCCGACCGGCTGGTCGCCGACGCGATAGTCGTAGGCCCCGGCCAGAGGCAGCGGCAAAAGGACGGCGACGCGGCTTTGCGGAGAAAATCGCGCGGCGGGGTTGGCGGCGGCGGAATGCATGGTCTAGACTGTACATCCCTGACCCGCGAAGCAAAAGCCGAGACGCTGAATGGCGCACAAGCGCGACGATGCCGCCCATGCCGACTCCCCCGGCCCGACCGAGGCCCAGGTGGCGGCGTACCTGCGCCGTCATGGCGATTTCCTGCTGCGCCACCCCGATCTGGTGCTGAGCCTGTCGCCGCCATCGCGCTGGGCCGAGGCCGGCGCCGTCGTCGACATGCAGGCGTTCATGATCGACCGCCTGAAGGAAGAGGTGAACCGCATCAAGGGCGCGGCCGAGGATCTGATCCTGACCTCGCGCTCCAACATGTCGACGCAGAACCGCACCCACCAGGCGGTGCTGGTGTTGCTGGAAGCCACCGACCTGACCAGCCTGAGTCAGGCCATCGCCGACGACCTGCCGCCCATCCTGGACGTGGACGTCGCCTGCCTGTGCTTCGAGGAAACCGACCGCCCGCTGCCCGCTTTGGCCGCCCCCGGCATCCAGCGCATTCCCGCCGGCAGCGTCGATCTGCTGATGGGCGGCGCCGACCGCCATTGCGCCCTGAGCGAGGAAATGCCCGGCGACCCCGCCCTGTTCGGCGCCGGTGCCGGCCTGGTGGCGTCGTCGGCGCTGGTGCGCCTGCACCCCGCCGGCGATTGCCCGGCCGGCGCGCTGGCGCTGGGGTCGCGCCACGGCTGCACCTTCCACGCCGGCCAGGGCACCGAACTGATCTCGTTCCTTGCCCGCGTCATCGAAATTCGCCTGCAACAATTCGTATAGGTCGTATTTCCGCCCCGCCATTGACGGAAGCAGCCGACGGGGCCATCCTGCCCGCCGGTTTGTTCCTAAGGGGGGACTGAAGCATGGGTTTCGTTGAGGCTATCAAGAGCTGCTTCGGCAAATACGCCACTTTCCAGGGCCGCGCCTGCCGCTCGGAATACTGGTTCTTCTATCTGTTTTACATGTTGGCTTACGTCGTCGCCTCGATCGTCGATGCCGTCCTGGGCTTCCCGATCCTGACGCTGGTTGTCCTGCTGGGCACCGTGGTGCCCATCCTGGCGGTCGGCGTCCGCCGCCTGCACGACACCGACCGCTCCGGCTGGTGGCTGCTGCTTCCGCTGGTGCCGCTGATCGGCGGCATCGTGCTGCTGATCTGGACCTGCTCGCGCGGGACCACCGGCGACAACCGCTTCGGCGGCGACCCGCTGGCGGAAGACGCCGTGCTGGCCCCGGCCAGCGCCTGATCCTTGCGTTGGGGGGTGGCGGCGCTATCATTCGCCGATGCCCGCCGCCCCCATCCATTTCGCCGCCCGTCCCGACCTTGCCGCCGCCATTCAAAGCTGGCGCGACTGGCTGGCCGGCGAGCGGCGCGCCAGTCCGCACACCCTGGACGGCTATGCCCGCGACCTATCGTCATTTTGCGCCTTTCTGCTGAACCATGGCGGCGGTGAAGCCGATCTGGCGGCACTGGCGGCGCTGACGCCCGCCGATTTCCGCGCCTTCCTGGCCGCCCGCCAGAACGACGGCCTGTCGCGGTCCAGCATGGCGCGGCTGATGAGCACGCTGCGCGGCTTCTTCAAGTTCCTCGACCGTTTCGACCTGGTGCACAACCCGGCCATCGGCGCGGTCAAAAGCCCGCGCCCACCCAAATCCGTCCCCAAAGCCCTGGCCGCCGCCGAAGCGCTGGAGGCGCTGGAAACCGCCGGCGCATTGCAGGACGAGCCATGGCTGGCGGCGCGCGACGTCGCCCTGTTCACCCTGCTATACGGCTGCGGCCTGCGCCTGGGCGAAGCGCTGGGATTGACCAAGCGCGACGCGCCCAAAGGCGACACCATGGTCGTCACCGGCAAGGGTCGCAAACAGCGCATGGTGCCGGTGCTGCCGGTGGTGCGCGAGGCCGTCGCCGACTACACCCACCAATGCCCCTATCCCCTGACGGCCGACGGGCCGCTGTTCGTCGGCGCGCGCGGGGCCAGGCTCAATCCCGGCGTGGTGCAGCGCCAGATGCGGCGGCTGCGCCAGACGCTGGGCCTGCCCGAGACGGCGACGCCGCACGCGCTGAGGCATTCCTTCGCCACCCACCTGCTGGCCGGCGGCGGCGATTTGCGCACCATTCAGGAACTGCTCGGCCATTCCTCGCTGTCCACCACCCAACGCTACACCAAGGTGGACGCGGCCCGCCTCAAGGGCGTCTACGACAAGGCGCACCCGCGGGCGAAGGCGGACGCCGATTGACCCGATGTCTGTATATAGATATTGTATATACACGGCCATGACCGATGTCCAAACCGATCATGAATGAGATCGAATTCGAGTGGGACGACGCCAAGAACGTCCGCAACCAGGCCAAGCACGGAATTGATTTCGAGGACGCCATCGCCATTTTCGAGGGTGCGCTGCTGGTCCGCCCCAGTCATCGGGGGGGAGGAGCCGCGCTTCGTGGCGGTGGGCATGGTTCAAGGCGTCGAGATCGCCGTGGTCTTCACCGACCGAGGCACAGTCATCCGCCTGATTTCCGCCCGGAGGGCACGCAAGAATGAGCGAGAAGCATATCACCAGGCGTTCGCTGAGCGACCGTAAGCCGGGCGCCACCGACTGGGATCGCGTGCGCAAGCTCGACGACGACGCCATCGACAAGGCCATCGCAGACGATCCCGATGCGGCGCCCGCCCTTGACGCGGACTGGTTCGCCAATGCCGAGGTGGTGATGCCCGAACCCAAGGTTCCCATCTCCATCCGCCTCGACCGCGAGGTTCTGGACTGGTTCAAGAGCCAGGGACCGGGGTATCAGTCCCGCATGAACGCGGTGCTCAAGGCCTATATTTCCTCGCGCAAGGCGGGCTGATCCCCCCATTCGGGACTTTGCGTCTTCCCCCTGGCGGGATACAAGCGAGGGATGAGTACGACCCTGACCCTGGAGCTGGCCGACGAGGCCGCCACCCGCAGCCTGGGCGCGCGTCTGGCGCGTCTGGCGCGGCCGGGCGACGTCGTCTTGCTGTTCGGCACCCTGGGCACCGGCAAGAGCACGCTGGCCCGCGCGTTCGTCCGCGCCCTGACCAGCGACGACGAAGAGGTGCCCAGCCCGACCTTCACCCTGGTGCAAGCCTACGAAGTCGCACCGGCCGACATCTGGCATTTCGACCTCTATCGCCTGGACAAGCCCGAGGATTCCTTCGAGCTGGGGCTGGAGGACGCCTTCGCCGACGGCATCAGCCTGATCGAATGGCCGGAACGGCTGGGATCGTTGATCCCGCGCCGCCGGCTGGACATCACCCTGGGGGCCGGCGCCAGCGAGACCTCGCGCCGGGCCACCCTGATTTCCCATCTGCAGTGGGACGACCGTTTGAAAGAGTTGCAGCCATGAGTG
>JBLNBE010000053.1:0-7886 GCA_050259735.1 Bacteroidota bacterium | reverse complement strand
GGGGCGGGTGAGGGAGCCGCGAACTCGGTCGTCAGTCCGCCTTGATCAGCGTGCCGACGCCGTGCGGCGTGAACAGTTCCAGCAGCAAAGCGTGGGGCACGCGGCCGTCCAGGATGACGGCGGCATCGACGCCTTGTTCCACCGCGTCCAGGCAGGTTTCCACCTTGGGGATCATGCCGCCCGAGATGGTGCCGTCGGCGATGTAGCCCTTGGCCTGGGCGGCGGTCATTTCCGGGATCAGGTTGCCGGCCTTGTCCAGCACGCCGGCCACGTCGGTCAGCATGAGCAGGCGGCGGGCGCCGGTGGCGGCGCCGATGGCGCCGGCGGCGGTGTCGGCGTTGATGTTGAAGGTCTCGCCGGAGCCGCCCATGCCAACCGGCGCGATCACCGGGATGACGTCGGATTCACGGAAGAAATCCAGGATGTGCGGGGTGATCTCGGCCGGTTCGCCGACGAAGCCCAGGTCCAGGATTTTCTCGATGTTGGAATCCGGGTCCTTCTTGGTGCGGCGCAGCTTGCGGGCGCGGATCAGGTGGCCGTCCTTGCCCGACAGGCCGACGGCGAAACCACCGGCTTCGTTGATGGCCGACACGATCTGCTTGTTGATCTTGCCCGACAGGATCATCTCGACCACCTCGACGGTGGCTTCGTCGGTGAAGCGCAGGCCGTCAACGCGCGGGGTGATGATGTTCAGACGCTTGAGCATCTGGTCGATCTGCGGCCCGCCGCCATGCACCACCACCGGGTTGATGCCGACCTGCTTCAGCAGCACGATGTCGCGGGCGAACAGCCGGAACAGGTCGTCGGATTCCATGGCGTGGCCGCCGAACTTGATCACCAGCGTCTCGTCCGAGAACTGGCGCATGAACGGCAGCGCCTCGGACAGCGTCTTGGCGCGGTCCAGCCAGGCAGCGCGGTCTTGCATGATATCGGGCGTGTCGCTCATGGAGATCACTCCGGATTAGCCAATTGCAGGATTTCGGCACGCAGCTCGGGGATGCCAATGCCCTTTTCCGAGCTGGTGAGGATAAGCGTGGGATGGGCGGCGACGTGGCTGACGATCTCGTCGCGGGTGCGCTGCTGCACCGCCGCCAATTCGGTGGCGTTCAGCTTGTCGACCTTGGTCAGCACGATCTGATAGACCACCGCCGCCTTGTCCAGCATGGTCATCATCTCGCGGTCCACGTCCTTGAGGCCGTGGCGCGAATCGACCAGCATCATGCAGCGGCGCAGCGTCGGCCGGCCGCGCAGGTAACCGTTCACCAGCCGCTTCCAGGCGTCGACCTTGTCCTTGGGCGCCTTGGCGAAGCCATAGCCCGGCATGTCGACGACGACCAGTCGGCCGGCGACATCGAAGAAGTTCAGTTCCTGGGTGCGGCCGGGCGTGTTCGAGGTGCGCGCCACCGTCGACCGCCCGCACAGCGCATTGATCAGCGACGACTTGCCCACGTTGGAGCGGCCGGCGAACGCGATCTCGGGCATGCCGATATCGGGCAGCCCGTCCAGCGCGACCACGCCGCGCAGGAAGGTCACGTCACGGGCGAACAGCAGGCGGCCGGCCTCGATCAGTTCGGCCGCCTGGTCCTCGGGCAGATTGTCGTTCAGGACTTGGCCCCCGCCTTGCGCATGATCACCCATTGCTGAAGGATCGACAGCGTGTTCGACCACGCCCAGTAGATCACCAGACCGGCGGCGAAGTTGGCCAGCAGGAAGGTGAAGACGATGGGCAGGAAACTCATCATCTTGGCCTGGACCGGATCGGTCGGCTGCGGGTTCAGCTTCTGCTGCAGGAACATGGTCACGCCCATGATCAGCGGCCACACGCCCAGATGCAGGAACGACGGCAGGGCATGGACGGCATCCCACGGGATCAGGCCGAACAGGTTGAAGACGGTGGTCGGATCGGGCGCCGACAGATCATGGATCCAGCCATAGAACGGCGCGTGGCGCATCTCGATGGCGACGAACAGAACCTTGTAGAGCGCGAAGAACACCGGAATCTGCACCAGCATGGGCAGGCAACCCGACACCGGGTTGACCTTCTCGCGCTTGTACAGCGCCATCATTTCCTGCTGCTGGCGCATCTTGTCGTCGCCAAAGCGCTCCTGCAGCTTCTTCATCTCGGGCTGCAGGTTCTTCATCTTCGACATGGAGACGTAGGACTTGTTGGCCAGCGGGAACATGGCCGCCTTGATCAGCACGGTCAGCGCCAGGATGGCCAGGCCCATGTTGCCCAGGGCCGAATGCATCATCTGCAGCAGATAGAAGAACGGCTTGGTCAGGAACCAGAACCAGCCGAAGTCGATGGCATAGGCGAACTTGTCGATGCCCAGCTTCTCGCCATAGGCATCCAGCAGGTCGACCTGCTTGGCGCCGGCGAACATGTGGAAGCCGGCCTCGGCCGAGGCGTTGGGCGCCACGGCGACGGCGGCGCCGGTGAAGTCGACCTGATACTGGTCGCCCTTGTCGCGGGTCTGGTAGACGAAGCGGCCGGTGACCTCGGCCTTGGGATCGGCGACCAGCGCGGTCAGCCAATACTTGTCGGTGATGCCGGCCCAGCCGCCCACGGACTTCTCGCGGACGGTGCCTTCCTTCTTGAGGTCGGCGTACTTGGTTTCCTTGAGCGTGCCGTCAAACACGCCAAGCGGGCCTTCGTGCAGGATGTACATGCCCGAGGTCGCCGGAGTGCCGACGCGGACGATCAGGCCATAGGGATGCAGCGAGATCGGCTTGCTGCCGTAATTCTCGACCCGCTGGCTGATGGCGAACATGTAGTTCTCGTCCACCGTATAGGTGCGGACGAAGCGCAGGCCCTCGCCGTTATCCCAGCTCAGCACCACGGCGCCGCCGGGCGCCAGTTCGGTGGTGTTGGGCGCCACGCTCCACACGGTGTCGGCACCGGGAACCTTGGCGGCACCGTCGGCGGGCACCCAGCCGAATTCGGCGTAATAAGGATTGGCGCTGCCGACCGGCGACAGCAGCACGATGGCCGGGCTGTTGGGGTCGGTGGTCTCGCGATGCTCGACCAGGGTCAGGTCGTCAAGGCGGGCGCCGGTGACGGCGATGGAGCCGTGCAGCTTGGGCGTGCGCACCGGAATGCGGCGCGACGAGTCCAGCGCGGCGGCGCGGCTTTCGGCGGCATTGGGCGCCTGGACCGCGACGGCGGGGGCCTGGCTGCCCTGCGGCGCCGGCGGCACCGAGGCGCTTCCCGAGGCCGGCGCGCTGACATCGGCCGGAGCCGGCGGCGGCGCCTTGGGGAACAGCCACTGGAATCCGAACAGGATCAGGACCGAGAGGACGATGGCGATAAGAAGATTGCGCTGTTCGTTCATGACATCCTAATCCGGGTGCCGGGTGGGCGGCGTGCCGCCTTCGGCCGTGTTCTTCACATGCACTTCGGGGACCGGGTCATAGCCCCCCTCGTTCCACGGATGGCACCGGCACACCCTGTGCACCGCCAGCCAGCCCCCCTTGACCGCGCCATGCCGGGCCACCGCCTCCATGGCGTAGGCCGAACAGGTCGGCGTGAACCGGCACGCCGGCGGCAACACGGGCGATATCAGCACCTGGTAGGCGCGGATCAATCCGCGCAAGACCATGCCGGCCGGACTCATGGCTATGCCTTTTCCGTCGCGGCCGGATCGGCATCCGACCGCAAACCACCGACACGTTTTAGCGCGGTTCGCAAATCCTGCAAGAGAAGAGAATATGGACGATCCACCGTTTCCTGGCGACCGATCACCACATAATCCAATCCGGGCCGCGCCTGGGCCGGAAAAACCTCGTCCACCGCCGCCCGCAACCGGCGGCGGGCGCGATTGCGCGCCACCGCGTTGCCCACCTTTTTCGAGGTGGTGAAGCCGACCCGGATGACCTGGGCGCCGCAACACGGAAAGCCGGCGCTGTTGGCGCCGGCTTCCGGTGTGGCGTCGGCCGGCCCCGCTTGGGGGACCGGCGCCGCCTGAAGGACAAGCCCCGGGGTCGCCCACTTCTTGCGCTGGCCGGCGACGCGGAGAAAATCCGCGCGCTTCTTCAACCGCGCCAGAGTCGTGGGCATCCCCGTATCAGCGGGGCTTAGGCCGAGAGGCGCTTGCGGCCCTTGGACCGACGGGCGGCAATGACCTTGCGGCCGCCGACAGTGGCCATGCGCGAACGAAAGCCATGACGGCGGGCGCGGACGAGCTTGCTGGGCTGGTAAGTGCGCTTCACGACGAGGTACTCCAGAGTAAAATGCGGTCGGACCCGCGTTCGCAGGCCGAAAACGGGAGCGGTGCTTATAAGCTGACTCGACAGGCAGAGTCAAACACCCCGTATGCCGCCCCCCTAGGAACAGCCCCAGGATGGCAGCGGTGCCGGCTTGCGGTATGGTGAACTCAGGATTGACGGAGAGTTTGATGCCCTGGGACCCCACCCTGTATTCCGCCTTCGCCCAGCCGCGCCTGCGGCCGGCGCTGGACCTGCTGGCCCGCATCGACGCCGATCACCCCCATACGGTGGTCGACCTGGGCTGCGGCACCGGCAACGTCACCCGCATCCTGGCCGAACGCTGGCACGACGCCACCGTGACCGGCGTCGATTCGTCGCCGGAAATGCTGAGCGCCGCCGCTGCCCAACCCAGCCGCATCCGCTGGAGCCGGGGCGACATCGCCGCGTGGAAGCCCGAGCGGCCGGCCGACGTGCTGTTTTCCAACGCCGCCCTGCAATGGCTGGACGACCACGCCACCCTGTTGCCGTATCTGGTGTCGCAATTGGCGCCGCGCGGCGTGCTGGCGGTGCAGATGCCCCACAATCATTATGCCGCCAGCCATGCGGTGATGGCCGACACCGTCGAGGCCGGCCCATGGGCGGCCCGTCTGCGCCCGCTGGCGCGCCGCTTCCCGGTGGGCGATCCCGACTTCTATTACGACACCCTGGCGCCGCTGGTCGACAGCCTGGACATCTGGGAAACCGAGTACCTGCATGTGCTGGAAGGCGACAACCCGGTGGTGAAGTGGACCCTGGGCACCGCCATGCGGCCGCTGCTGGACGCCCTGAACGAACCCGAGCGCAGCGAGTTCCTGGCGGAATACACCCGCCGCATCGCCGAATGCTATCCGCCCCGCGCCGACGGCAAGACGCTGTTCCCGTTCCGCCGACTGTTCATCGTGGCGAAGACACGGATTTAGCTGGAGCCGGCGAAGGCACGGATTTAGGCCTTCAGATCAAGCGCCTTGCGCTCCAGCGTCTTGGCGTCGTCGGACAGGGCGGCGGCCGCGTCGTCGGCACCACGCTGGTGCTGCACCTGGGCGGCCTGGGCCAGTCCCTCGGCCAGCATCTGCTTGCGCAGGGCGCGCGACTTCACCGCCGATTCGGCCACTTCGCCACGCGCGGCGGCCAGTTGGGCCATCAAGTCCGCCGCACTGGGCGGCGTCTTGGGCGGAATGGATGCGACCATGGCAACCCTCCGGTTCAATGACCAAAGGGTATCACGACCTCAGTCCAGTTGCAGCACCAGCGCCTTGAGATAGGCGCTTTCCGGCAGTTGCGGGTGCAGCGGGTGGTCGGGAGCGGCGCCAGCGGAGCGCAGGATGCGGCCCGAGCGCCCGGCCTGGGCCAGACCGTGGGCAACTTCCTCGGCGAACAGCTCGACCGGCATGTGGTGCGAACACGACGCCGCCAGCAGGAAACCGCCCGATTCGACCAACGGCGCCGCCAGCCGCACCATCTTGCGATAGCCCTTGGCGCCGGCGTTCAAATCCTTCTTCGACTTGACGAAGGCCGGCGGGTCGACCACCACCACGCCGAAGCGCTCGCCGGCCGCGTCCAGCCGCGCCATCTCGGCAAAGGCTTCGGCGCGCACGCACGACACGGCGACGTCGTTGAGCTTCGCCGCCCCTTCGGCCAGGGCGAGCGAATGTTCCGAGCGGTCCACCGCCGTCACCGAGGTGGCGCCGGCCAGCGCCGCCTGAACGGCGAAACCGCCGGCATAGGTATAGACGTCAAGCACGCGGCGGCCGGTCGCCAGGCGGGCGACGAAGGCGCGGTTGTCGCGCTGGTCGTAGAACCAGCCGGTCTTCTGGCCACCGGTCAGGTCGGCCAGGAAACGGGCGCCGTTTTCCATCAATTCCACCGGCCCATCCAATTCGCCGAACGCGACCTTGTGTTCCAGCGGCAACCCTTCCAGCCCGCGGACCGGACTGTCGTTGCGCAGCACCACGGCGCGCGGGTTCAGCACCTCGGCCAGGGCCTGCAACAGCACCGGGGTCAGCCGTTCCATGCCGGCGGTGTTGACCTGCACCGTCACCACGTCGCCATAGCGGTCGACGATCAGGCCGGGCAAGCCGTCGGCCTCGGAGTGGATCAGGCGGTAATAGGGTGCGCCGAACAGGCCGTCGCGCAACTGGGCGGCCCGGCGCAGGCGCTCGCCGATGAAGGCGGCATCGACGGTGTCGGACCAGGCGCGCGACAGCACGCGGGCGGCGATCAGCGAATGCGGGTTGAAGGTGGCGACGCCCAGCTTCTCGTCGCCGGCGTCCACCAGGGTGACCAGGGTGCCGGGCGGCAGCGCCTTGGCCTCGGGCGTCATCTCGATTTCGTTGGAAAAGGCCCACGGATGGCCGCCACGGAAGCGGCGGGCGCGTCCCTTGGCAAAGCGGATGAGGGGGCGGGCGGAAGCGATGTCGGCGGCGATGTCAGTCATGGCGCCAACCATAAAGGAGAGCCGCGCTGGCGACAATGACGGCGCGGACATGCCCGGACCGAGTTCGGCGCGGGCGACGCCCCTGCCCGAAAGGGGTGGTTCCGTGCGAAGAAGACCCCTCAACCCGGTGGGATACCAAACAATTTTTCTGATTTTGATATGGATCAATGGCCGGGGATGCGCATCCCGTCATAGTGCGCCAACTCGGAGCAATGTCCTCCCGGCCGGAGCAAGGCCAACGGGGGTTTGTTTGCCTTTGTTTTTCCGGCGGGGCGTTCCGAGCTGACCCTTTCCCGGTCGAAACAGGAGTTCGGCATGAGCACCAACACCGACGCCACGCCCTATTGCGAAGACGTGGTGAAGAAGTTCGTCCTTGCGGCGACGTTCTGGGGTGTGGTTGGCTTCCTGGCTGGCGATTTCATCGCCTGGCAGCTCGCCTTCCCGATCCTCAACCTTGATCTCGAATGGACCACCTTCGGCCGTCTGCGCCCGGTCCATACCTCCGCCGTCGTCTTCGCCTTCGGCGGCAACGTTCTTTTGGCCACGTCGCTGTACTGCGTGCAGCGGACCTGCCGTGCCGGCCTGTTTGGCGGCAACGCGTTCGGTAACGTGATTTTCTGGGGTTTCAACACCTTCATCGTGGCGGCCGCGCTGTCCTACGTCCTGGGCTACTCCCAGGGCCAGGAATACGCCGAACCCGAGTGGTGGCTGGACCTGTGGCTGACGGTGGTCTGGGTGTTCTACCTGATCGCTTTCGCCGGCACGATCATGAAGCGCAAGGAACCCCACATCTACGTGGCCAACTGGTTCTTCTTCGCCATGATCCTGACCATTGCCATGCTGCACCTGGGCAACAACCTGGCCGTTCCGGCCGCGCTGTTCGGTGGCTCGTGGATGAAGTCGTACAACCTGTTCGGTGGCGTCCAGAACGCCATGACCCAGTGGTGGTACGGCCATAACGCGGTCGGCTTCTTCCTGACCGCCGGCTTCCTGGGCATCATGTACTACTTCGTGCCCAAGCGCGCCGAGCGTCCGGTGTATTCGTATCGCCTGTCGATCGTGCACTTCTGGGCGCTGATCTTCCTGTACATCTGGGCCGGTCCGCACCACCTGCACTACACCGCTCTGCCGGATTGGGCGCAGACTCTGGGCATGACCTTCTCGGTGATGCTGTGGATGCCGTCCTGGGGTGGCATGATCAACGGCC
>JBLNBE010000052.1:0-2616 GCA_050259735.1 Bacteroidota bacterium | reverse complement strand
GGGGAGGGGTGATGCCGCAGGAACGGTCAGACATGCGACGTGTGAAAGAAGTTTTGAGACTGGCCCATGAGTTGGGCTACTCCAACCGGCAAATTCAGGAGTCGGTCCGGATGGGCCGGACGTCGGTGGGCGAATATTTGGCGCGGGCCCGCGAGGCTGGCGTGCGCTACGCCGATGTTGCCGGGATGGGGGAGGCGGAGGTCGAGGCTCTGCTGTTCAAGCGCCCCAAGCCCGCGGTTTTGCGCCCCATGCCCGACTGGGCAGAGGTCGCGGCGGAGCTGCGCAAGCCCGCGGTGACGTTGCAACTGGTATGGCAGGAATACCGTGACCGGCACGCGGACGGCTACAGTTATAGCCAGTTTCGCCGACACTACCGGGCTCATTGGAAGCTCGATGCCGAGCCGCGCATGCGGCGCACGCTTTTGCCCGCGCAACTGTGCGAGGTCGACTACGCCGGGATGACCATGACGGTCATCGCCGCGAATGGCGAACGCCCAGTGAGCATATTCGTCGGCACGCCGCCATTCTCCACTTACATCTACGCGGAAGCGACCTGGACGCAAAGCGCCGAAGACTGGCTCGGCAGCCATGTGCGGATGTTTGGCGCCTGGGGCGGCTCGGTTCCCAAGCTCGTGCCGGACAATCTGAAAACGGGCGTCACCCACGCCAGCTTCTACGATCCGGTGCTGAACCGGTCCTATCTGGAGCTTGCGCGCCATTACGGCATCGGCGTGGTCCCGGCGCGCGTGCGCCGGCCGAGGGATAAACCGCTCGCGGAAAATGGAGTGCAACAGGTCGAGCGCTGGGTGCTGGCGCCTTTGCGCAACCGCACGTTCTTCAGCCTGGACGAGTTGAATGCGGCCATGGCGGAAAAGCTCAGCGATCTGAACGCCCGGCCGCTGAGCGCCGATAAAACGCTGACCCGCGCCAAGCTGTTCGAGGAGCGCGAGAAACCCCTGCTGAAGGGGCTTCCGGCCGAGCCTTTCGTGGTTGGACGCTGGGAGCGTTACAAGCTCGGCCCCGATTATCATGTCAGGATCGATGGCGTGGCTTATTCGGCGCCATTCGGCCTGATCGGCAAGCCGGTCGATGTGCACTGCACCGCCAGCCTGATCAGCATCTTCCACCAAGGCGAGCGCGTCGCCTCCCACCCGCGAAGCAGGCAGGCGCCCGGCCTGCTGCGTCCGGCCGTTACGCTTGACGAACATCGGCTGCCCCAGCATCGGGCGGCGGCGCGGCTGACGCCCGAGGCGGTGCGCGAGAGGGCCGCGGCCATGGGCGAAGCGCTGACGGCTCTGTCGGACAAGATCTTCCTCGCCGCCGATCATCCCGAACAGGCCGCGCGCCAGGTGGCTGGGCTGATCGCGCTTGGCGAGAAGTTCGGCGCCGATGCGCTGCGGACAGCCGTGATCGCGGCCCTGAGCGCCAACGTGCATTCCTACGCCTATGTCCGCCAATGGCTGGCGAGCGGCCGGAAGGCCTTCATCGAGGAACCAGCCAGCCCCCGCGCCGGTCCGCACCAGAATGTGCGCGGCTCCGCCTACTACCACTGAACCGCAAGCCAACCCGAAGGAGACCCCCGATGCACCACCAGAATTTGGAAAAGCTCAAACGCCTGCGTTTATTCGGCATGGCGCGCGCGCTCGAAGACCTGCAGAACCTCGCCGATCGCGGCCAGCTGGACTTCGCTGACCAGCTTGCCATGATGATCGACCGCGAAGCGGCGGATCGCGCCAATGCCGCCATGCAGACCCGGCTGAAGCAGGCTCGCCTGCGCCAGGCCGCCTGCTTTGAGAACGTCGACATGAAGCCGGCGCGCGGCCTGGACAAAAGTACGATCCGCGATCTGTTCACTTGCCGCTGGATCGGCGAGCACCGCCATCTGATCATTACGGGCAAAACCGGCACCGGAAAGAGTTGGCTCAGCTGTGCTCTGGGCAATCAGGCCGCCCGTGAGGGCTACAGCGTGCTCTACACGCGCCTGTCGCGCCTGCTTGACGACTTTGCTGTCGCGCGGCTTGGCAATGGGGTGGGCCGCCTGATGCGCAAGGTGACCAAGGTCAGCGTGTTGATTTTGGACGATTGGGCCATGATCGACCTGACTGCCGCCCAGCGCCGGGACCTCATGGAGATCGTCGACGACCGGCACGATCGCGGCTCCATCATCTTGGCCAGCCAACTCCCGGTGGAGAGCTGGCACGCCACCATCGGCGATCCAACCTACGCCGACGCGATCCTCGACCGCGTCGTCCACAACGCCATCCGCTTGCCCCTCAAGGGCGAGTCCCGGCGCAAACCGGAAACGAACGGCGAGACCGGCGCCGATGGAGACGCAAAAATCGACGCCAAGAAATAACCCGCTTCCTTAACGCCAAGGACAACCTTAGAATGAAGCTCAGATCAGACGCCGGCCGGGTACACCGCCCCGCGGGGCGGTGTACCCGACAGCCTCAAGCTAAGCGCCTTGCATGACTGCTCAGCAGTGGCCGCATTCATGAAAACGGTGGCCACTTTCGTGAACATGCGCACGCAGGGGCGTGGATTGAAACTCTAACGGTTTAATCATGATCGCCAACGGGGTCCGTCGCCCCTCGCGCAGGGGCGTGGATTGAAACC
>JBLNBE010000051.1:0-23862 GCA_050259735.1 Bacteroidota bacterium | reverse complement strand
ACGGCTATTGGGGCCACCCGGCCATGAAGCTGCCGCCCGAGGTCAACCTGCTGGCGGTCGCCCACTACCTGCAGGCGCTGGAAGCCCAGCGCCATGCCAGCAAGATCGTCACCATCCTGGGATCGAAGTCGCCGCACATCCAGAACCTGGCCGTCGGCGGCGTCGCCAACCCGATCGACACCAACAGCCAGTCGAACCTGACCATCGAGCGCCTGCTGGCGGTCAAGGAGCACATCGACGCGCTGTCCGAGTTCACCCGCAAGGTCTATCTGCCGGACGTGTGCGCGGTCGGCGCCTTCTATGCCGACTGGACCAAGATCGGCAAGGGCATCACCAATTACATCTCGACCCCGGACTTCCCCACCGATTCCAAGGGCACCCAGTTCCTGGTTCCCGGTGGTCACGTCCCCGATGGCGACCTGTCCAAGTACAAGCCGTTCACCCAGTTCGGCGACCAGTACCTGCGCGACGGCGTCGAGGAATCGGTCAAGCACGCCTGGTACGAATATTCCAAGCCCGGCCCGCTGCACCCCTATAAGGGCGAGACGACGCCGCACTACACCGACTTCCAGGACGAGGGCAAGTACTCCTGGCTGAAGGCGCCGACCTTCTATGGCAAGCGCGCCCAGGTCGGCCCGCTGGCCAACGTGCTATGCGGCCTGGCCGCCGGCCACCAGCCCACCGTCACCTACGCCACCCAGGCGCTGAACACGGTGTCGTCGCTGGTCGGCAGCAAGGTCGGTCCGGAGATCCTGCACTCCACCATCGGCCGCCACGCCGCCCGCGCCATCCGCTCGGGCGTCATGACCGAGGTGCTGGCGCAGAACTGGTCCATGCTGATCGAGAACATCGGCAAGGGCGACACCACCACCTTCAACAAGCCGACCTTCCCCAAGGGCGAGGTCATGGGCTTCGGCATGCACGAAGCGCCGCGCGGCCTGTTGTCGCACTGGACCGTCATCAAGGACGGCAAGATCGCCAACTACCAGTGTGTGGTGCCGTCGACCTGGAACGCCGGTCCGCGTGACGAGAACGACGTCATCGGCCCGTACGAGGCTTCGCTGATGGACAACCCCATCGCCGATCCCTCGCAGCCGCTGGAAGTGCTGCGTACCGTCCACTCGTTCGACCCCTGCCTGGCCTGCGCCGTGCACGTGCACGACGAGGACAAGCGCGAAGTCGTTCAAGTGAAGGCGCTTTGATGTAAGATGACCCTATCTTCCCTCTCCCGCCTGCGGGAGAGGGTCTTTTGATTGCGGAGTACATTCATGCGCGTGGTGGTTCTTGGGGTCGGCAACATCCTGATGTCGGATGAGGGCGTGGGCGTCCACGCGGTAGAGGCCCTGACCAGCCAGTACTCCATCCCCGACGAGGTCGAGGTCATCGACGGCGGCACCTCGGGCATGGATTGCCTGGACCGCATCGCCGATGCCGATCTGCTGCTGATCGCCGATTGCATGCGCTCGAAGGACAAGGCGCCGGGAACCATCACCCGCCTGGCCGACGACGAAATCAATGCGTGGTTCAAGACCCGCATCTCGCCCCATCAGGTCGGCCTGTCCGACGTGCTGGCGGCCTGCTGCTTCCATGGCATCTCGCCCAAGAAGGTGGTGCTGGTCGGCGTGCAGCCCGCCTCGTTCGAGACTTGTATGGACCTGACCCCCACGGTCGCCGCCGTGCTGCCCCAGGTCATCGACCGTCTGGTCGAGGAAGTGGCCGCCATGGGCATCCGGCTGACCAAGAACGCGGCCTGACGCCATGTGCATGGCCGTTCCCTCGCGCATCGTCGCCATCGACGGCACCGTCGCCACGGTCGAGGCGTTCGGCCGCCAGCGCCAGACCAGCCTGATGCTGATGACCGACGAGGTGGCGGTGGGCGACTATGTCATTCTGGGCGCTGGCGGCAATTTCGCCGCCGAGGTGGTGCCCGAGGAGGCGGCGTTGGAAGCATTGGCCTATCTGACCCAAGTTCTGGCGGACGGTCAGGCCTGATGTTCCCCGAGGCCCGCCTGGACGTCAGCTTGCGCGTGCGCGACGGCAGCGTGGCCGAGGTCACGATGCGCTCGACCCGGCTGGTGCAGGCGTCGCAATTGTTCGCCGGCCGTCGCCCCGACGAAGTCACCGGCCTGCTGCCCACCATCTTCGCCCTGTGCGGCACCGCCCAGGTGCTGGCCGGCCTGTCGGCCATGGAGCAGGCGTCGGCGCTGCCACCATCGGCGGCACAACTGCCGGCACGGCAAATGCTGCTGCTGGCCGAAACCGTCACCGAGCACGGCCTGGGACTGGCGCGCGACTGGCCGCTGCTGGTCGGCGCCGAACCCGATCTGGCGACGGCCAAGCGGCTGAAGACCGCCATGGCCGCCATCCGCCCGGCGCTTTATCCCGCCGGCGACTGGAAACGGCCCGGCGGCGGCACGCTGACGCCCGACCGTGCCGCCATCACCGCCGCCATCGCTGCCGGCCGCGCGGCAATGGCCGATCTGGTCGGCGCCCATATCGACGTCCTGCTGGATGATCCCGACGCCTTCCTGCTGTGGCGGCGCACCGGTCGCTCGGCGGTCGCCCGGCTGGTGGACGAGGCGTCGTTGCCCGAACTGGCGACCCTGGGCCGCAGCCTGTTCCTGCCCATGCCGGAACAAGGGCCGGTGGATTTGTCCGCCCGGCTGGAGACCGACCGCGAAGGCGCCTATGTCGCCCGCCCCGATTTCGCCGGCCGGGTCTTCGAGACCGGACCGCTGGCGCGCCAGGCGTGGCAACCGGCGGTGGGCACGCTGATCGCCCGCCACGGCCCCAGCCTGCTGGCCCGT
The DNA here is from genome assembly GCA_050259735.1 of Bacteroidota bacterium. Lineage (GTDB taxonomy): Bacteria > Pseudomonadota > Alphaproteobacteria > Rhodospirillales > Magnetospirillaceae > Magnetospirillum. The sequence goes on along the minus strand of JBLNBE010000051.1, from coordinate 21,055 downwards.
CTGGTGGCGCGGTTGGCCGAGATCGCATCGTCCTTGCAGGAGATGGAAGACCTCGTGCACTCTCTCGACGGCGGTGCCGCTCCCTCGGCCTGTCTGGTCGATGGCGCCGGCCTGGGTCTGGTCGAGGCGGCACGCGGCCTGCTGGTGCACCGGGTGGAATTGGAAGGCGGACGGGTGAAGCGCTATCAGATCCTGGCTCCCACCGAATGGAATTTCCATCCCGACGGGCCGCTGGCGCGCGGCCTGCGCGGCATCCCCGCCGGTCCCGACCTGCAGCGCCGCGCCACCCTGCTGGCCAGCGCGCTTGATCCCTGCGTCGCCTGCACGGTGACGGTGGAGACCCCACATGCATGAGATGAGCCTGACCGAGGGCGTGGTGCGCATCCTGGAAGACCAGGCAGCCGCCCACGGCTTTGCCAAGGTCAAGACGGTGTGGCTGGAAATCGGCGAGCTTTCCAACGTGGACCCGGATTCCATGCTGTTCTGTTTCGACGCCATCGCCCGCGGCTCGGCGGTGGCGGCCGAGGCCAAGCTGGAAATCATCCGGGTGCCGGCCCAGGCGTTCTGCCTGAGCTGCGGCGACAGCGTGACGGTGGAAAACCGCTATGACCCCTGCCCCAAATGCGGCGGCTTCGGCCTGAAGGTCACCGCCGGCGACGAGATGCGGATCAAGGAACTCGAGGTGGAATGATGTGCACGGTGTGCGGCTGCGGCGACTCCAAGCTGGAACATTCCCACGACCACGACCATGACCATGGGCACGACCACGGGCACGATCACGACCATGGGCACGACCATAGCCACGACCACGGGCACCACCACCATCATCACCATGGGCATGAACACGGCCACGATCATGACCACGGCGACGACCTGCATTACGGCAAGGGACTGGCCGGCGTGCACGTTCCCGGCATGAGCCAAAGCCGCATCATCCAGATCGAGCAGGACATCCTGGGCAAGAACGACTCGCTGGCGGCGCGCAACCGCGCGTTCCTGGCTGATCGTGGCGTCTTCGCCCTCAATCTGGTGTCCAGCCCCGGCTCGGGCAAAACCACCCTGCTATGCAAGAGCATCGAGATGCTGGCGGGCAAGTTCCCGGTCGCCGTCATCGAAGGCGACCAGCAGACCAGCAACGACGCCGACCGCATTCGTGCCACCGGAGTCCCCGCGGTGCAGGTCAACACCGGCAAGGGCTGTCATCTGGACGCCGACATGGTAGCGAAGGCGTGCGAGCGGCTGAACCCGGCCGACGATTCCGTGCTGTTCATCGAAAACGTCGGCAATCTGGTCTGTCCCGCCGCCTTCGACCTGGGCGAGGCGTACAAGGTCGCCATCCTCTCGGTCACCGAGGGCGAGGACAAGCCGCTGAAATACCCCGACATGTTCGCCGCCGCCGGCATGATGATCCTGACCAAGATCGACCTGCTGCCGCATCTGGATTTCGACGTCGACGCCTGCATCGCCAACGCCCGCAAGGTCAACCCGGACATGGCGGTCCTCAAGCTGTCGTCGCGCACCGGCGAAGGCATGGACGAGTGGCTGGCCTGGATCGCCGAAGGCCGCAAGCGCGCCGTCACCCAGCGCATCGCCACGCTGGAAGCCAAGCTGAAGGCAGCCAAGGCGAGTCTGTGATGGGAACTCCCAGCCACTCCCCCTCCCCCCTTGCGGGGGAGGGTCGGGGTAGGGGGAATGCCGGACACGGAAACGCCGTCGCGGATCGCCCCCCCACCCTACCCCTCCCCCACGATGGGGGGAGGGCATGGACAACCGCCATCCCCCTGCCCCGCGCGGTACCGTCGGTGTTGGCCGTCGGCGCGTTCCTGAAGAACACCGTCTGCGTCACCAAGGGCGACGTCGCCTATCTGTCGCCCGTGCACGGCGACCTGGGCACGCCCGAGGCCATCGCCGCGTTTGAAGCATCGGTGGAGCGCATGGTGGCCGAGTTGGGCGTCACCCCGGTGCGGGTCGCCCACGATTTGCATCCCGATTTCCATTCCACCCGCTTCGCCCACAGCCTGGACCTGCCGGCCGTGCCGGTACAGCACCACCACGCCCACGCGGCGGCGGTGGCGGCGGAACACGGCCATGACGCCCCGGTGATCGGCCTGTCGCTGGACGGCTTCGGCCTGGGTCCCGGCAACGAAAGCTGGGGCGGCGAACTGCTGTATTGTGAAGGCGCCGGGTATCGCCGCCTCGGCCATCTGGCGCTGCTGGCCCAGCCCGGCGGCGACGTGGCGGCGCGCGAGCCGTGGCGCATGGCCGCGGCCGTGCTGCACAAGCTGGGGCGCGGTGCCGACATCGCCGGGCGCTGGCCGGACCTGCCCGCCGCCGGCCGTCTGGGGCTGATGCTGGACAAGAAGCTGAACTCGCCGCCGACCTCCTCGGCCGGGCGATTGTTCGACGCCGCCTGCGGCCTGCTCGACATCCATCCCGTCGCCGAATTCGAGGGTCAGGCCCCCATGGCGCTGGAAAAGCTGGCCGACGCGCCCGTCATCATGGCCGACGGCTGGAGCTTGAGCGACGGTATCCTCGACTTCGCCCCGCTGCTGGATCGTCTCGCCTCTTGCCCTGACGCCGTCCACGGTGCGAATCTGTTTCACGGCACCTTGGCCGCCGGCCTTGCCGCGTGGTGCGGCTGGGCCGCGACCGAAACCGGTTGCCGCACCGTAACACTGGGCGGCGGCTGCTTTTTCAACCGGGTGCTGACCGGCCTGTTGCTGCCGGCGCTGGAAGGTCGCGGATTGCGACCCTTGACGGCGCTCAAGGCGTCGCCCGGCGACCCCGGATTGTCTGTGGGCCAGGCGTGGATCGCCGCCCAAATGGAGAACTGAACGCCATGTGTCTGGCCCTGCCCTCGCTGGTTACCGAAATCCTGCCCGACGACCAGGCCAAGGTCGAGTTGGGTGGCGTCAGCAAGGTCATCTCGCTGGCCCTGGTGTCAGACGTCGTGCCCGGCGACTACGTCATCGTCCATGTCGGCTATGCGCTGACCAAGATGGACCCGGAAGAAGCCGAGAAGACCCTGGCCCTGTTCGCCGAACTGGCCGAGGCCGAGGCCGAGCCGGCATGAAATACATCGACGAATACCGCGACGGCGAACTGGCACAGGCCATCGCCCGCGCCGTCGCCGCCGAGGCCGACCCGGCGCGCACCTATCACCTGATGGAATTCTGCGGCGGCCACACCCACGCCATTTCCCGCTATGGCCTGGAAGACATCCTGCCGGCCAACGTGCGCATGGTGCATGGTCCGGGCTGTCCGGTCTGCGTGCTGCCGGTCGGCCGCATCGACGCCGCCATCTGGCTGGCACGCCAGCCCGACGTCATCCTGTGCACCTATGGCGACATGCTGCGCGTGCCCGGGTCCAAGCGGCTGTCGCTGCTGAAGGCCAAGGCCGAGGGCTGCGACATCCGCATGGTCTATTCGACCCTGGACGCGCTGAAGCTGGCCCAGGCCCATCCCGACAAGAACGTGGTGTTCTTCGCCATCGGCTTCGAGACGACGACGCCGCCCACCGCCGTGGCCTTGAAGCAAGCCCAGGCGCTGGACCTGAAGAACTTCTTCGTCTTCTGCAACCACGTGCTGACGCCATCGGCCATCGCCCAAATCCTGGACAGCCCGGAAGTGCGCACGCTGGGCACGGTGAAGTTGGACGGCTTCATCGGCCCGGCCCACGTCTCCACCATCATCGGCTCGGCGCCCTACGAATACTTCGCCGAGGAATACCAGCGCCCGGTGGTCATCGCCGGCTTCGAACCGCTGGACGTGCTGCAGGCGGTGCTGATGCTGGTGCGCCAGGTCAACCAGGGCCGCTTCGAGGTGGAAAACGAGTTCGCGCGCGCCGTCACCCCCGATGGCAACGCCAAGGCCAAGGCCCTGGTCGCCGAGGTGTTCGAGCTGCGCAAAAGCTTCGAATGGCGCGGCCTGGGCCGGGTGCCCTATTCCGCCTTGCGCATCAAGCAAGGCTTTGCCGCCTTTGATGCCGAACGCAAATGGGACGTGCCGCAGGACAGCGTCGCCGACAACAAGGCGTGCGAATGCGGCGCCATCCTGCGCGGCGTGAAAAAGCCCACCGATTGCAAGCTGTTCGGCACGGTGTGCACCCCGGAAAACCCCATGGGCAGTTGCATGGTGTCCGCCGAAGGCGCCTGCGCGGCGCACTGGACCTATGGGCGGTTCCGCGATGCGCAACATGCTTGAGTTCTTTTTCGTCATCCCCGCGAAAGCGGGGATCCATGGCGGTGCACCAGCCATGGATTCCGGCTCTGCGCTTCGCTTCGGCCGGAATGACGCCATTAAAGGAATTGCCTTCCAATGACCCTGCCCCGCCGCTCCCATCCCCGCCCGCTGGACATCGCCAATGGCCGCGTCGACCTGACCCATGGCGGCGGCGGCCGCGCCATGCAGCAATTGGTCGAGGAACTGTTCGTCGCCGCCTTCGACAACGAGGCGCTGAACCAGCGTAACGACCAGGCCGCGTTCGACGTTCCCGCCGGTCGCATGGTGATGACCACCGACGGCTATGTCATCAGCCCGCTGTTCTTCCCCGGCGGCGACATCGGCAGCTTGGCGGTACACGGCACCGTCAACGACGTCGCCATGGCCGGCGCCCGCCCGCTGTCGCTGTCGGCCGGCTTCATCATCGAAGAAGGCTTCCCGCTGGCCGACCTCAAGCGCATCGTCGATTCCATGGCCCGCGCCTCCAAGGAAGCCGGCGTGCCGGTGGTGACCGGCGACACCAAGGTGGTGGAAAAGGGCAAGGGCGACGGCATCTTCATCACCACCGCCGGCATCGGCATCGTACCGCCGGGGGTCAATATCTCGGGCGACCGCGCGCGTGCCGGCGACGCCATTCTGGTGTCCGGCACCATGGGCGACCATGGCGTGGCGGTGATGAGCCAGCGCGAGTCCCTGGGCTTCGAAAGCACCATCCTGTCGGATTCCGCCGCCCTGCACCGGCTGGTGGCCGAGATGGTCGCCGCCGTGCCCGGCATCCATGTGCTGCGCGACCCGACGCGCGGCGGCCTGGCCGCCACCCTTAACGAGATCGCGTCCCAGGCCGGCGTCGGCATGGCGTTGAAGGAACGTGACATCCCGATCCGGGCCGAGGTGCGCGGCGCCTGCGAATTGCTCGGCCTCGACCCGCTTTACGTCGCCAACGAAGGCAAGCTGATCTGCGTCTGCGCGCCCGAGCATGCCGAGACCCTGTTGGCGATCATGCGCGCCCATCCGCTGGGCAAGGACGCCGCCCAGATCGGCGTGTGCCGTGACGACTCGCACCACTTCGTCCAGATGCAGACCGCCATGGGTGGCAACCGCGTGGTGGATTGGCTGGCGGGCGAGCAATTGCCGAGGATTTGCTAGTCACATTATTATTCCCTCCCCCCTGCGTGGGGGAGGGAGCGAGGAAACGACCATGCGCATTCTCCTGCTCGCCCATTCCTTCAATTCCCTCACCCAGCGCCTGTGGGTCGAGTTGGGCCGCGCCGGCCATGACGTCTGCCTGGAGTTCGACGTCAACGACGCCGTCACCGTCGAGGCGGTCGAACTGGCCAAGCCGGACGTGATCATCGCCCCGTTCCTCAAGCGCGCCATCCCCGAGGCGGTGTGGCGCCACCACAAATGTCTGGTGGTGCATCCCGGTCCCTTGGGCGACCGAGGCCCGGCGGCGCTGGACTGGGCCGTCCTGGACGGGCGCGAGGACTGGGGCGTCACCGTGCTGCAGGCCGAGGCCGAGATGGATGCCGGCCCGGTCTGGGCGCACCGGACGTTCCCCATGCGTGCGGCAACCAAATCCAGCCTGTACCGCAACGAAGTGACCGATTCGGCGGTGGACGCCGTGTTCGAGGCGCTGCGGGTGGCCGAGCCGGTGCGCCCGGAAACGACGTGGTGGAAGCCGGCGCTGACCCAGGCGGACCGCGCCATCGACTGGACCGCCGACGACACCGCCACCGTACTGCGCAAGCTGCGCGCCAGCGACGGCACGCCTGGCGTACGAGACGGTGAGTTGTTCCTGCATGACGGCGCCGCCGCCGATGGCCTGACCGTCTGCGGCCGGCCGGGCGACTGGATCGCGCGCCAAGGCGGAAGGCTGGCCCGCGCCACCACCGACGGCGCGGTATGGATTGGCCATCTGCGCACCGCCGAAGCGGGCAGCCTGAAGCTGCCGGCGGCTGAGGTTCTGGCCGAGATCGCCGCCCAACTGCCGGAACAGCCCGGCCACCACGATTTGTGGTACGACGAAAAGGGCGGCGTCGGCTTCCTGCACTTCCCCTTCCACAACGGCGCCATGAGCACCGAGCAGTGCATCCGCCTGAAGGACGCCTTTGTTGCCGCCAGCCAGCGGCCGACCAAGGTGATCGCGCTGATGGGCGGCCCCGATTTCTGGTCCAACGGCATCCATCTGGCGACCATCGAGGCGGCGGAAAGCCCGGCCGACGAATCCTGGCGCAACATCAACGCCATGAACGATTTGTGCCAGGCCATCATCACTTGCGGCACGCACCTGACCGTGGCCGCCATGCATGGCAATGCCGGCGCCGGCGGCGTGTTCATGGCACTGGCCGCCGATATGGTGGTGGCGCGCGCCGGCGTGGTGCTGAACCCCCATTACAAGGGCATGGGCAACCTCTACGGTTCGGAATACTGGACCTACCTGCTGCCCCGGCGTTGCGGCGCCGACGGCGCGGCGGCACTGACCCAGGCCCGCCTGCCGGTGGGCAGCGAGGAAGCGCGCGAACTTGGCCTGATCGATGCCGCCTTCGGCACCTCGGTCGCCGATTTCCGCACCAAGGTCGAAGCCCTGGCCCACGACCTGGCCGCCAGCCCCGATCTGGAGGACCGCCTGGCCACCAAGCGCCTGACCCGGCTGGCCGACGAAGCGGAAAAGCCGCTGGCCGCCTATCGCGCCGAGGAACTGGAGCGCATGGAGCTGAATTTCTACGGCTTCGATCCCAGCTACCACGTCGCCCGCTGGAATTTCATCCGCAAGGTGCCCAAGTCGCGCACGCCGCTGTATTTGGCGCGGCATCGCAGCAAGCAGACGGCTTAGACCATCAAGCGTCAAATGTAACGCACGATGGTCTAATTTCATGTTTGTCCCTCGCCGGGCGCCCGCCTCCGCGGGCTTGGCCGCGCCCTCAATGGGCGCAGGTCGCGGCGTGCCCCTTGAGGCACGCCGCTCTAATAATAAATCCGCCCGAACGGCCCGAACATGGTGGGATAGTCGATGCGGATTTCGCCGCTGTCGCTGTGGGTGACCACGCTGGCCTGACCGTTGCGCACCAGCCGGCGCTGATAGGCCAACGCGGCCGGATAGTTGGGGAAGTTCTCGTATTGCGCCGGATTGGGGCGGCCATCGCTGCCGACCAGCGTCAGGGTGTGGGGCTGGCTGTCGATGGCACGGGGAGCGATGGGCGTGGCGCGGCGCGGAATCTCGTGCCGCCAGCGCAGCACCACCGCCAGGCTGGCCGCCAATACTGCTCCATAAGCAACAAGACCGACATCGGGCATCCGCCGTCTCCGTCCTTAAGCATACAAACGCCCCGTATGTTTATAGAAAACGACCAAACGGCCTTTCTTTCCAACCACCTGATTCGCATGTCGGGCATCCGGCAATCGCAGGGCAAACCACAGCCTAAACCGGCCACAGCACCAGGATCAGTGGCGGCGCCAACACCAGCACCATGACCGATAGCGGCAAGCCCAGGTGCCAATAATCGGAAAAGCGGTATCCCCCCGGTCCCATCACCAGCGTGTTGCACTGATGGCCGACCGGAGTCAGGAAGTCGCAGGCCGCCCCCACCGCCACCGCCATCAGGAACGGGTCGGGATTGGCGTGCAGCCGGCTTGCCAGGGTGGCGGCGATGGGGGCCAGCACCAGCACGGTGGCGGTGTTGTTGAGGAACGGCGTCACCGCCATGGCGACCAGCAGCATGGTTGCCACCGCGCCCAACGGCGGCAAGGACGTGATCCAGCCGGCCAACGCACCAGCGATCAGGTCGGTACCGCCGGTGCGTTGCAGCGCGTCGCTGATGGGGATTAGACAACCGATCAGCACCAGGATGGGCCATTCGATGCGTTCGTAGGCGTCGGTCAGCTTGAGCGCGCCGGTCGCCACCATGGCGATGGCGGCACCGAAGAACGCCGTCGCCACCGGTACCGCGCCGCTGCCGGCGATCACCATGGCGGCGGCGACGATGCCCAGCGGCAACCACATGCGGGTCGGCCGCGCCAGATCGATGTTGCGTTCGGCCAGCGGCAGGCAGCCCAGCACCCCCAACATGGCCGGCAAGTCCTCGGCATGGCCCTGGAACACCACCAGATCGCCCTTGCGGAACCGGGTCTCGCGCAGGCGCTGGCGCACCGGGCGGCCCCGCCGCGACAGCGCCACCAGATTAAGCCCCCAATGGTCGCGCAGGCGCAGGCTTTGCGCGGTGGCGCCGATCATGGCCGAGCCTTCGGTCACCACCGCCTCGGCCACGGCGACGCTGCGGCCGCTGATGGCCTGGGTCAGCTTCTCCTCGCCCGGCAGCTCCAGCCTGGCCAGCGTCACCAGCCGTTTCAGCACGGTGGCGTCACAGCGCAACACCAGGATGTCACCGGCAAACAGCCACCAATGCCCCGCCGGGCTATAGCGGTGGCCGTTGTCGCGGATGATGTTGCAGATGGTGACCTCGCCGTCACCGGCCTGCTCGAACGATTCCACCGTCTTGTTGACGAAGGGCGAGTCCAGCGGCAGCAGGAATTCCGAGGTGTAGTCGTCGACCATGAACGGCTGGCCGCCGCTATCCGACTTTCCCCCCGGCAGCAGGCGCCAGCCGAAGGCCAGGAACGCCACCCCCACCACCGTCAGCGCCAGCCCCAGCGGCGTGAACGAGAACATGCCGAACGGCTGGCCCAACATCTGTTCGCGTAGGCGCGACACGATGATGTTGGGCGAGGTGCCGATCAGCGTCATGATGCCGCCCAGCAGCGAGGCAAAGGCCAGCGGCATCAACAGCCGCGACGGCGCCGTGCCGTGCTTGCGCGCCAACTGGAACGCCACCGGCAGGAATACCGCCAGGGCGCCGATATTCTTCATCACCGCCGACAGCACGGCGACGGCGGCGGATAACACGGCGACCTGGCGCGTGGTGGTGTTGAGATGGCGGGACACCCGGCGCAGGGCCATGTCCACCACGCCCGAGCGTTCGATGGCGGCGCTGACCACCAGGGCCGAGGCGACCAGAATGACGATGTCGTCGGCGAAGCCGCGAAAGGCGTCCTTGGCCGGCACCACGCCAAGCGCCACCGCCACCACCAGCGCCACTCCGGCGACGATGTCGTAACGGTATTTGTCCCAGATCAGGAAGCCCATCACGCCGGCCAGGATCGCGAAGGTCGCTATCATGCCGTGGCAACAGCCGGGGGCATGTCCTGTTCCGGGAAAGTGGGAAACCCTGACGGACTTCCCCCTCCTCTTTACGCCACCATGTCCACGTTGCCACCACGGCCGGGCGGGGGGGCCGGCAGTTTGTTGGTGGCAGCGGCGCTGGCCTTGACGCCTTCGTCGCCGTCGTTGTCGTGGTCAGGCCCCTTTTCGCTCCGTTCGGAAACGGCGGGGGTGGCGATCGACGCCTGGGGATACGAAGATCCCGTGGAACCAATCTGCATGGCACAATCCTTTCTCGGTCAAGTGCCGGCAGTTCTGCCGGTCAGCCCATAATGACAGCCTAAGCTGACGGTTGCCTGACAAGCAACGCCCCGGCCTTGCGGATCTGCCCACGCAGGCCGTTGTCCACCAGCGCCGGCAACAGCCGCTGCAAGAACAGGAAAACTCGTTCCGGACCAAAGGGATAGACATCGCGGGCATCGCCAGCGATGCCGTCGACGATGCGGCGCGCCACCACTGCCGGCGGGTCCAGCCGCATGGAAAATGCCTGAACATAGGCGGCGAAACCGTCCGCCGCCGGGGTGCGGGTGCCGCGCGGGGCGCAGTAGGTGACGCCCACCCCCTGGTCGGCCAGTTCCCGCCGCAGCGCCTCGGACCAGCCGCGCACGGCGAACTTGCTGGCGGAATAGGCGGCGAAGAACGGAAAAGCGATGTCGCCGAACATGGACCCCACATTGACCACGCGCCCCTGCCCCGAGCTGCGCAGCAACGGCAGCAGGTTGCGGGTGATGCTCATGGGGGCCAGCACGTTGACCTCGAGCATGCGGCGCCAGGACTCGTCGTCCTGGGCCGACAGCGGCCCGGCGGCGACCACGCCGGCATTGTTGACCAGCAGGTCAAGGCGGCCGGACAGCTCCATCACCTGGGCGAACAGTCCGGTGCGCGCCGCCTCGTCGGCCAAGTCGAGCGGTAACACCCAGGCGGCGGCGGGATCGGCCAACGCCGCGCGGGTTTCCTCCAGCGCCGCCACGGTGCGCCCCAGCAGGATGGGGCGCACGCCGCGCTGCGACAGCTCGATGGCGACGGCGCGGCCGATGCCCGAGCCGGCGCCGGTGACCAGGGCGACCGCGCCGTCAAGCCGCATGGGACACCTGGCCGGCCGGGGTCAGGGCGCGGAAGACATTGCCGTACAGGGTATAGAAGTCCTTGGCGGCGGCGATGACGGTGGCGCGGTTGACCGGGGTGTCGATGGCGTCGAGCAGCTTGGCGAAGGTGTCCACATGGCCGATATCGAGGCCACCATGCGAGGTGAGATAGCTGAAGCCGCCGGTGCCGTCGCCGCCGACGCGGGCCTTGATCGCCTCGGCGGCACGCACCGCCAGCGCCACCGACATGCCTTCCAGCACATGGACCATGCCCAGCAGCGCCATCGGCCCTTCCTCGGCGATCAGGTGGAAGGCATGGGCCACCATCACCCGCACCGGCAGCGGCGGCCGGGCATGGCGGCTGGCATCGGCGTCGCCGCCCAGCGCGGCGATATCGTCCAGTATCCATTCGTCATGGCCGATTTCCTCGCGCACGTATTCCTCAAGCCCGGCGGCCATCACCACGTCGTTGGGGCCGCAGGCTTGCCGCGCCGCCTGCAACAGCGGCACGGTGTAGCGCACATGGTGATAGGCGCTGTTGAGGAAGGACAGGTACACCGCCCGGTCGGCGCCGTTCGCCACCGCGTCGGCGACCAGCGGGATGGACAGGAAGTCGTTGCGTTCCGCCTCGGTGGCGGCCTGCAGGGCATCGAAGAAGCGCACGGGAACCTCGCTGAGCAGATGGGCGATGCGCCGCCGGCGGGGGCGGCCATCCAGGGTGAACAGGGCATGGGTTTGGGCGTAGGCGGCGGTCAACACCGCCACCTCGACCGGCCGGGCATAGGCCGGAGCGGTCGCGGTCAGTTCGGCCAGGCGCGGCAGCCAGTACTCGGCCGTGGTCGGCAGCGCCGGATCGGCCGCCACCAGCACCGCCTTCAGGCCGCGCTCGCCGGCAATGACGGCGCAATGGCGGATGGACGGATCAGCCAGCAGCATGGGTTCGATCCATTCGGGATGGATGTTGCGGCCATTGGCGGTGACCACCACGTCGTCCTTGCGTCCCAGCACCTCAAGGCACCCATTGGCGTCGATGCGGCCAAGATCGCCGGTGCGCCAGACGCCGCCCGAGGCCGCGCCGCCCAGATAGCCGTCCATCACGGTCGGGCCGCGCACGACGATCTCGCCGTCCTCGATGGCAACGTCGATGCCGTCGAGCGGACGGCCGACGGTGCCGGCGCGCCGTTGGCCGGGACGGTTGACCGCCACCACCGAGCAGCATTCCGACAGGCCGTAGCCCTCGTGCGCCGGCAAGCCCGCCTCCCAGGCGGCGGCGGCCAGGACCGCACCGACCGGAGCGCCGCCGACGGCGACATAGCGCAGCGAGCTGGGCGCCCGCATTCCGGCGGCGCGCAATCCGCGCACCCAACCGGCCAGCAAATCGGGCACCACCACCGAGGTGGTGGCCCCCACCGCGCCGGCTTCCAGCGGCGACGCGGCGATATGCACGCGCGCCCCCAGGCTGAGCGGCAGCAGCAGGCCGGCCAATTGCTCAAGCAACAGCGAGAACGGCAGCAGCGACAGATGGATATCGTCGGCGGTGGCGGCAGCGGCGGCCGTCAACCCGGCCAGGCTGGCGGCCATGGCGGTTTCGCTCAGCACGACGCCCTTGGGGCGGCCGGTGGTGCCCGAGGTATAGATGATGCGCCGCGACGACTCGGCCGTCAGCAGGCGGCCCATTTTCGACGGCGCGGCAATCGCCACCGGCACCGCCAGTCCGGCGACGCGCTCGCGCCATTCCGGCACGGTGACGATGGCGCCGATGCCGGCATCGGCCACCATATGGAGCCATTGCTCGGGCGAGAAGAAATCGGGCAGCGGCACGATGGTACGGCCCAGCGACGCCAGCGCCAGATCGGCCGCCACATGGCGGCGGTCGCGCGGCATCAGCAGACCGACGACGGCCGGGGTGTCGACCAGGGCGGCGGCCAGGCGGGAAATCTGTTCGGCCAGGGCGCCATAGCTCAGGGAACCGGTGGCGTCGCTGATGGCGATGCGGTCGGGCGTGGCGGCGGCGGTGGCGCGAATGGCGGCAAGCACGTTACGCATGGAGACGCTCCGGGACAGCGGCGGCCGGCTGAAGGGTGGGGTGCAGGTTCTTCAGGCTGTCGGCAGACACCACCAGCACGCGGGGATCATGCAAGTAATAGCTGCCCCAGGCGGCGGCATTGGCCAGCCGTTCGGGCCGCGCCGGGCCAAGGTCGACCGTCACCAGGCCGGCGCGGCGCAACAGGGCGCGCAGCCGCTTGGTGGCGGTGAACAGGCCGTACGAAGCTCCGGCGGCCAGGCACAGGCGGATGGTGGCGCCGACCAGCGGCAGCGCGGCACCGTTGCGGGTCGCGGCCAGGCTGGAGAATTCGACGATCTGGTCGCGCGCCACCGGGCGGCCGATGGCGGCAGCCAGCACGGCCTCGGCGCTGCCGTCCAGATAGGCTTCCGAGAACAGGCCGTCCTCGGCGAAGCGCAGACCGGCGACCGCCTCGGGCTTACCGTCGGCGCCCATGCTGGCGACCAGCCGGTCGGGGAAAACGGGAACGCGGGCGCCGTATTCGGCCTGGAACACCGCACGGACGGTGCGCTCCAGCAGGGCGCGGTCGGGATGGTCGCGGTCGGCGAGGATCAGGGTCATGGATCACCTCCTTGATGGGGTGATCCTGGCGTCCCGACCTGACGGCAACCTTACGAATACGGGAAGGTCAGGCGAAATTGCGCGCCGCCGCCCACGGCATCCTCGACGGCGACGGTGCCGCCATGGGCCTGCATGGTGCGCTGGACGATGGCGAGGCCCAGGCCGGTTCCGGCGGTCTGGCGCTCGCCGCGCCAGAAGCGCTGGAACAGCATGGGACGCTGCTCGGGCGGCACGCCGGGGCCGTGATCGCGCACCAGAATGGTGGGCGGATCGGCCAGCACCGTCAGGGTGACGGTGGTTCCGGCCGGGGTATAGCGCAGCGCGTTGTCGGCCAAATTCCGAATGGCGTGGAACAGCGCATCTTCCTGGCCGTGCACCGCCACCTCTTGGTCGGGGGCTTCGACTTCGATGGTGCGGTCGTGGCGAATGGCGACGGGCGCCAGCCAGACGGCGACGTCGCGCGCCAAATCGGCCAGGCTGGCGCGGTCGCTTGGCCGGACCACCAGCGCCTCGACGCGGGCGATGCGCAGCAATTGCTCGACCAGCCGGGTCATGCCGTCTAGGTCCTGGCGCAAAGCGGCGGCGATTTCGCGATCACGCAAGGTGTCGATATGCGCCATCAGCACCGCCAGCGGCGTGCGCAGCTCGTGGGCGGCGTCGGCGGTGAACTCGCGCTGCAGGCGGAAACCATCCTCCAGCCGGTCCAGCGCGTTGTTGATGCCCAGCACCAGCGGCATCACCTCACGCGGGACATCGTCGCGCGGCAGGCGCACGTTGGTGGCCGCCGGGCCAATGCTTTCCGCCATGCGCGACAGCCGTCGCAACGGCCGCAGGGTGCCTCGGATGGTCAGGATGGACACGCCCAGCACCACCACCAGGAACGGTCCGATCAGCCAACCGCCATCGCCGAACAGATCGGCCAGCACGACCTCGAGCATTTCGCCGACATCGTTACCCACTCTGACGATTTGAACCGTCAGGTGGCGGTCGCCGACCATAACCGAGCGGCCTTCGGTGAAATAGTGCTGATGGTGCGCGGGGTCCTGGCCCGCCCCCTGGCCGCCCAACTGGATGCCGGCGGAAAACACCACCTCGCCGGTTCGGCTGTCGGTGATGGACATACCATCCACGACGGCCCGGTCCTGGCGGTAATCGACCGCCACGGTCACGGCATGAATGGATTTAAGCAGCCAGTTGTCGCGCAGCCCCTCGGTCGTCGCCAGGAAGTCAGCCCACCGCCAGCAATAGGCGAAGACAATGGCGGCCACGGTGGTGATCGCCAGCCGGAGGATGATACGCCCCAGCAAGGATGGTGGCGTTCTCAACGAACGAATCTCCGTGTCAGGGGGCCGCGTGGCCTAGGGGCGCGGAAAGGTCAGGCGGAATTGCGCGCCGCCGCCCTCGGCATCCTCGACGACCACGGAGCCGCAATGGGCGTGCATGGTGCGCTGGACGATGGCAAGACCCAGGCCGGTCCCGGCGCTCTGGCGTTCGCCGCGCCAAAAGCGCTGGAACAGCATGGGGCGCTGCTCGGCCGGCACGCCGGGACCACGGTCGCGCACCAGCAAAGTGGGCGGATCGGCCAGCACCGTCAGGGTGACAGCGGTCCCCGCCGGGGTATAGCGCAGCGCGTTGTCGACCAGATTGCGGATGGCGTGGAACAAGGCGTCTTCCTGGCCGTGCACCGTCACCTCGTCGTCCGGAGCCTCGACCTCGATCGTGCGGTCGTTGCGAATGGCCATGGGCGCCAGCCAGGCGGCGACGTCGCGCGCCAGATCGGCCAGATTGGCGCTGTCGCACGGCTTGACCACCAGCGCCTCGACACGGGCGATGCGCAGCAATTGCTCGACCAGATGGGTCATGCCGTCCAGGTCGCGGCGCAATGCCTTGGCGGTTTCGCGGTCGGGCAGCGTGTCGATATGGGCGGCCAGCACCGCCAGCGGCGTCCGCAACTCGTGGGCGGCATCGGCGGTGAATTCGCGCTGCAGGCGGAAACCGTCCTCCAGCCGTTCCAGCGCGTTGTTGACCGCGTGCACCAGCGGCATCACCTCACGCGGGACACGGTCGTGGGGCAGGCGCACCTCGGTGGTGGCCGGGCCGATGGCTTCCGCCATGCGCGACAGTCGCCGCAGCGGCTTCAGCGTGCCACGGATGGTCAGGATGGACACCCCCATCAGCGCGACCAGGAACGGCGCCGCCAACCAGCCGCCATCCTCGAAAAAGTCGGCCAGCACCGTCTCGATCAGTTCCTGGTAGTCGCTGCCCAGGCGCACCACCTGCACCAGCATGGCGCGCTCGCCCAACTGGAAGGGATAGGCTTCGCCGAAATAGGCGGCGGGGCCGGGGCCGTCGGGATTGTACTGATAAAGCGACCCGTCCTCGTCATCCTCGACCTTGCCGGGGATCGGCCCGACCTCGGCACCGGCGGCGAACAGCACCGCGCCGGTCTTGCGGTCCTTGATGGCAAAGCCATAGGTCCCGTTGGAGCCGGTATAGGCGTCGGTCAGGTTGGGCGACATGTCCAGGATGATGCCGCCTTCCACCGGACGCACCGCCTGGGCGATGGTGCGGGCGGTTTCGATCAGCGACTTGTCCCGCAGGGTGCCGGTGGTGGTCTGGAATTCAAACCACAGCCAGCCATAGGCACAGACAATGGCCCCCACCGTGGTCAACCCCAGGCGCAGGACGATACGCCCCATCAGGGAGGGCGGCGTCCTCACGACACCATGTCCGCATCCGCTTCGGCCAGCATGTAGCCGACGCCGCGCAGGGTATGGATGACGACGCCCGATTGGGTGCCGGTCAGCCGCTTGCGCAGGCGCGACATCAGCACCTCGACGGTGTTGGAGGAAACGTCGTCGTCAAAGCCGTACAGCCCTTCCTCCAACGCCCGCTTGGGCACCACGCGGCCGGCACGGCGCAGCAACTGCTCCAGCATGTCGGTCTCGCGGCGCGGAACCTGCACGGCGGCGCCGTCCACCGAAACCTCGCGGGTGACGGTGTCCAAGCTGACGCGGCCGCATGCCAACGCCACGCCCAAACTGGCGCCCGGCCGCCGCAGCAGGGCGCGGACACGGGCGACCAGTTCTTCCATGGCAAAGGGCTTGAGCAGGTAATCGTCGGCGCCGGCATTCAGCCCGCGCACGCGGTCGTCGACACCGTCGCGCGCGGTCAGCACCAGCACTGGCAGGCCCTGGCCACGCGTGCGGGCGCGCTTCAACAGATCCAGGCCGTCGCCGTCGGGCAGGCCAAGATCCAGCACGACCGCCTGATACTGGACGGAGTCCAGCGCCGCCTCGGCGTCGCCGACAGTGTCGAAGGCATCGACGGCGAAACCGGCCGCGCGCAAGCCCTGGGCCACCAGCTCGGCCAGACGGGCATTATCCTCCACCAGCAAAATGCGCATGCTCGCTCCATTATACCGGCCCTCGCCGGGCGCGGGCCTCCGCCCGCTTGGCCGCCGCCTCAACGGCGGCAAGATACCTCCCGAAAGGTCGGTATCAGTTCAGCACGTACTGGATATCGGAATCGTCCTTGCCCTTGAAGCGGAGCTGGACCAGCGTGCCGCTGCCATCGTACCAAAGCTCGCGCGCCAGGTCGCCGGCCATGGCGTAATGGTGGGCGCGGCGCGGCTGGCCGTGCACGGTCACGGTATCGTCGCCCAGATCGCTGACATGCACCGCCATGGCGTGGCCGTCCAGCGAGTTCATCAGGGTCGATTGGGTCGTGGTGGCACGGTTCCACAACGACGCCGGCAAGGTCACCGACGGCAGGTGCGACACCGTGCCGTCACCGTTCACATCCAGCGCCGAGGCCGCCGCCGACACCTTCAGGGTGTGGTGGGTGCCGTCGTCGTTGGTGGTGGAGTTCAGCGCCACCAACTGGTCGTTCTGCCACAATTCCTGGCCGTGGTGCTCGAAGCGGTAGACCGGGATCATGGCCATCTTGACCACCACGTTGGTATCGACGGCAACCCGCAGGCCATCGGGCTGGGGCTGGAAGCGGACGCTGTGGGTGCCGACCACGTCGCCATTGCGCAGCACGGTGAAGTTGAGCGAATCGCGCGGCACCTCGACCGCGTGGGCAGCGGTGACGGCCAGGGTCAGGGACGCCGCCAGGGCGGCAACACGAATGCGGGACATGGCGAACCTCGCAAGGGGGGATGGGAAGGTCTGCCGTACCTTGCCGCGCCTGCCTGACAGCAACCTGACATGCGTCCCGATCAGGCAACTCTCTCGGCTGTCAGCTTGCGTTCAGGTTGCCCAGGCTAGGTGGCGGTATCGCACCATCTTTTCCGAGGCCTTCCCCATGCGCGCCCTTGCCGCCGTCCTGCTGAGCGTCCTGCCCACCCTGGCCTGGGCGGCCGACGCGCCGCCAAAGCAGCAGGTCGACCCCAGCAAGGGCTGGTATTTTTCGGGCAAGGGCGGTCCGTCCTTCGCCTCGGTCGGCGGCGTCAAGGGATCGTCCGGCGCCAGCGCCACCGAGGACAACGCCGCCAACGTGGTCGGCGCCTTCGGCATGGCGGCGGGCTACGAGTGGATGTACAGCAAGCACATCCCGCTGCGCACCGAGCTGGAATTCATCAACCGCACCGAACTGACCTATGACGCCAGCCCGGCGCTGCAGGGCGGCCATTCGGGCGCGCTGGCCAGCACGGTGCAGAACATCACCGTCATGCCCCGGGCGTACTGGCACTTCCCGGTCGGCAGCGACAAGTGGTGGCCGTTCGTGTCGGGCGGCCTGGGCTGGAGCCACAACACGGTGAAAAGCCAGTACACCCCGACCGGCGGCACCATGACCAAGAACACCCATTCCACCGACGATCTGGCGTGGAGCGTCGGCGCCGGCGCCACCTTCAAGCTGGGGCCGGACGTCATGAACGACGTGGAACTGCGCTATGTGGACCTGGGCAAGGTCGATTGGGGCCTGCCGGCCGGCCAGAACATCGAATCCAACGGCCTGGGCAAATTCTCGGCCACCGAGGTGGTGTTCTCGATCCGCTATATGTTCTAGCGAACGGGGGCTATTCAGCCCCCGGCGCGGCTTCCTCGACCTTGTGGCGCTGGATCAGCGGCATTTGCGCCAGCATGAAGACGAAGGTCAGCGCGATGCTGCCCGGCACCTTCCACAGCACCCAGATGTCGATGGTGGCGACGCGGCGCACCACTTCGTTGATCAGCGCCATGACGATGAAGAACAGGCAGAAGCGCAGCGACAACTGCTTCCAGCCGGCATCGTCCAGTTGGAACGCCTCGCCCAGGATCACCTTTACCGCCGGCTTGCCGCGCAACAGGCCGCCGCCGATCACCAGCGCGAACAGCGCGTAGATGATGGTGGGCTTGAGCTTGATGAAGGTGTCGTCGTTCAGCCACAACGTCAGCCCGCCGAACACGCCGACGATGATCGCGGTGACCAGCGGCATCAGCGCCACCTTGCGGGTGAAGACGTAGGACAGCACCAGCGCCACCGCCGTCGCCGCCATCAACGCGGCGGTGGCCGGCAGCAATCCCTTAAGCCAGAACACGCCCATGAACAGCGCCAGCGGGCCGAAATCGACCGTGGGTTTCAGCCAGGTCGGCGGGGTCTTCTCGGGCATCGGCAACATGCATCCTGAACAGGCAGTCGAAAGGACCGCCATGGTGCATAAAATGGCGGCGGAAGGCAAAGGCGGAGATGGTTACTCCCACAACCACGCCGCGCCGCGCACCCCCGAGGAATCGCCATGGGCCGGCGGCTTGAGCTGAGTGTCCACCGCATCCGAGAACACGTATTCGCCCCACAGCCTCGGCACCTCGCGATACAGCCGGCGCACATTGCCCAGGCCGCCGCCCAGCACGATGACGTGGGGATCGAAAATGTTGATGACGGTGGCGAGCGAACGGGCCAAGCGGTCCTCGTAACGCGACATCAGCCCTTCGGCCTTGTCGTCGCCCTCTTCCGCCAGCTTGACGATCTCGGCCGCGCTCAGGCCGCCGCCGAAATCCCGTTCCAGCGCCGGCCCGGACAGGAAGGTTTCGATACAGCCGCTTTTGCCGCAATAGCAGTAATGGCCCGGCATCTCGTCGCGCCCCGGCCACGGCAGCGGATTATGGCCCCATTCGCCGGCGACAGCGTTGGGACCGGACACCAGCCGGCCATGTACCACCAGCCCGCCGCCGACGCCGGTGCCGAGAATGACGCCGAACACCGTCGCCGCCCCGGCGCCGGCACCGTCGGTGGCCTCGGACAGGCAGAAGCAATCGGCATCGTTGGCAAGCCGCACCGGCCGCCCCAGCGCCGAGGCAAGATCACGGTCGAACGGCTTGCCGATCAGCCAGGTGGAATTGGCGTTCTTGACCAAGCCGGTGCGCGGGCTGATGGCGCCGGGCATGCCGATTCCGATGGTCCCGGTGGCGCCCAGCTCGCTTTCCAGGCCCGCAACCAACTCACGGATGGTGCGGATGGTGCCGTCATAAGAGCCGCGTTCGGTGGAGACGCGGCGGCGCGCCAATTCGGCGCCCGAGGCGCGATCCAAGGCGATGACCTCGGTCTTGGTACCACCCAGGTCGATGCCGATACGCAGGGAATGAGTACCGGACATGATGACTACCCCCGCGCGCAATGTGTTCCTGTCAAAAACTATTACCTCCGCGATGTTTCCGTGTCTCCGGCTCTCTGTGGTTAACTGGCATGCCATAACCACAGGACCAATCCCTTGACGCGCGCCCTGCTCGACCATCCCGTCCCCACTCCGCCCGCCGCCGGTACGCTGCACGAAATTTCCCCCGGCATTCATTGGCTGCGCATGGCGCTGCCGTTCGCGCTGGACCACATCAATCTGTGGCTGTTGCAGGACGGCGACGGCTGGGCGGTGGTGGATACCGGCGTCGACGACACCGCCACCCGCGCGGTGTGGCAGCAGGTTCTGGCCGGCAAGCGGGTCACCCGGTTGATCTGCACCCACTTCCACCCCGATCACATGGGGCTGGCCGGCTGGCTATCGCGTGAGCATGGGGTCGAGTTGACCGCCACCTTGGGCGAGTGGAGCTTCGGCCGCATGCTGACCCTGGAGGTGGGCGAGGACTACGCCGCCAACCAGGTCGAGCATTACCGCTGCGCCGGCCTGGGCGAAGATTTGCTGCAGGGCGTGCGCGAGCGCGTCGGTTCGTTTCGCAGCCGGGTGTCGCCGCTGCCGCCCGGCATCAGCACCATCCGCGACGGCAGCCGCCTGACCATCGGCGGGCGGCAATGGCAGGTGGTGGTGGGGCGCGGCCACGCCCCCGAGCATGCCTGCCTGTGGTGCGCCGAAGCGGGCGTGCTGATCGCCGGCGACCAGATCCTGCCGCGCATCAGCCCCATCGTCGGCGTCTGGCCGCAGCAACCCGACGACGACCCGCTGGGGGCGTTCCTGGGATCGTTGGAGAAGTTGAAGACCTTGCCGGCCGATGCGCTGGTGCTGCCGTCGCACGGCCTGCCGTTCCGCGGCCTGCACGCCCGCGCCGACGACCTGCTGCACCACCACGCCCAGCGGCTGGACCAGTTGCGGGCGGCACCGGTGCCGGCCACCGCGCTGGAACTGTCGCGCGCCCTGTTCCGCCGCGAGTTGGACCCGCAGCAAATGGGCTTCGCCGTCGGCGAAACCTTGTCCCACGTCAACCGGCTGGTCAGCACCGGTGAATGGCAACGGACGACGCGGGAAGATGGGGTGTGGCTGTTCGGTCCGAAGAAGGGCGCTGATCAATAAAATTGCGTCATGCCGGCCTTGAGCCACTGCTGTCCGGTTGACGCCTTCGCGGGACGTGCTGGCTTCGTCAAGGCCGTGCCCAGGTAACACGGACGGCACGGAAGCCCGCTGTCGCGGGCCACGGACGAACACGGATCGGCGCAGTGTTCGTGGACAGCGAAAGTCCTGAAACCCTAAGAAATCCC
>JBLNBE010000050.1:0-11425 GCA_050259735.1 Bacteroidota bacterium | reverse complement strand
GCGCCGGCAAGACGCTGGAAGACATCCTGGGCAGCGTCAAGCGCGTCGCCGACATCGTCGCCGAGATCGCCGCCGCCAGCAGCGAACAGGCGTCCGGCATCGACCAGGTCAATTCCGCCGTGACCCAGATGGACGAGATGACCCAGCAGAACGCCGCCCTGGTGGAAGAATCCGCCGCCGCCGCCCATGCCCTGGAAGACCAGTCGCGCGAACTCAACCGCCTGATGGGCTTCTTCAACACCGGCGCCCCGGTGGCAGCGGCCGTCACGGCGGCGGCACCGTCCGCCCGTAGCGAGGCCCCTCGCCCGCAGGTGCGCAAGCCGGCAACCAAGCCGCTTGCCAAGCCGGCGGCGAAGCCCAAGCTGGCTGCCGCCAAGCCGGCCAAGGACGAGGATTGGGCGGAGTTCTGACCGGACCGATCCGCTTGCTTTGTAAAGGCCGCCTCTCCCCCCGAGAGGCGGCCTTTTCCGTTTCAATGTCCCGTTTGACTGGAATGCGTGCCAAGCGAATGGAATACTGATCTCCCCTTCGCCCAGTTCAGGCATTCCTATGCGTGCTGCCCCGTTGCTTCTTGCCGCCGTTCTGCTTGCCGCCTCTCCCCTGCCCGCCGCGGCCGGCTGGGACGAGGGCAACGCGGCCTATCTGCGCAAGGACTGGACCACTGCCGTTCGCGAACTGAAACCGCTGGCCGATGCGGGCCATGTGGGGGCGCTGGCGCGCCTGGGGCATATGACGCTGCACGGACAGGGCGTCGCCAAGGACGAAGCGGCGGCGCTGCGGCTGTTGCTGCAGGCGGCGGAAAAGGGCGACGCCCTGTCGCAGAACACCGTCGGCGGCATGTATTTCCGGGGCCTGGGAACACCGCGCGACACCGTCCAGGCGCTGATCTGGTTCGGCCGCGCCGCCGACCAGAACCAACCCAATGCGCTGAACAATCTCGGCCAACTCTACCTGTTCGGCAACGGTGTCGCCCAGGACGAGGCTAAGGCGGTCCAGTTGCTGCGCCGCGCCGCCGATGCCGGCATTCCCGCCGCCGCCGAGGCGATGGGTATCGCCTATTGGGATGGCAAGGGCGTCGGCCTCGACCATGGCGAAGCGGTCAACTGGTTCCGCAAGGCGGCTGAACGCGGCCTGATGCTGGCGCAGAACCGGCTGGGCACCGCGCTGTGGAACGGCGACGGCATCGCCAAGAACCCGACCGAGGCGCTGCGCTGGTTCCAACTGGCGGCGGACCAGGGCGATGGCGCCTCGCTTTACAACCTCTCGCTGGCCTACATCCATGGCGTCGGCACCGCCAAGGATGCCGAGAAGGCGGCGCTGTACGCCATCTTGGCCGCCAACGCCGCCAAGCCGGTGGACATATCCCGCTTCGAGGACGCCCGCGACAAGCTGCGCACCCGCACCGACGCGGCGGTGTGGAGCCGCGCCGAGGCAACGGCGCGGGACTGGGCACCACGGAAGCTGAACGGCGAGGCGATGCCGCCCGAACCGGAAGCGCAAGCCGCCGGCACACCGACGGCTCCCGCCGTTCCGGCGCGTCCCAAGACCAATTCCGGATCGGGCCTGATCGTCGGTCGCGATGGGACCATCCTGACCAACTCGCACGTGGTCGAAAGCTGCCGCAACATCCGCGTCACCCTGGAAAGCCAGCCGGCCCAGGCGGCGACAGTGGTCGCGCGCGATGCCGTCAACGACCTCGCCGTGCTGCGGGCGTCGTTGCGCCCGGCCGAGGTGGCACGCTTCCGCGAGGACAAGCCCATGCGTTCGGGCGATGGCGTCGTCGCCATCGGCTATCCGCTGTCGACCTATCTGTCGCGCGAACCCAACGTCACCGTCGGCGTCATCAGCGCCCTGGCCGGCGTCAGGGGCGACAAACGCCACTACCAAATCACCGCGCCGATCCAGAAAGGCAATTCCGGCGGCCCGGTCGCCGATCTCAGCGGCAACGTGGTCGGCATCGTCACCGCCAAGCTGGACGCGATGAAAATCGCCGACAAGACCGGCGACCTGCCGCAGAACGTCAACTTCGCCATCAAGGCGGAACTGGCGCGCAAATTCCTGGCCGACAGCGGCATCCCCTACGACTCCGCCCCCGCCGACAACCAATTGTCGCCGGCCGATGTCGGCGACATCGTCAAGAAGGTGACGGTGTTCGTGGAGTGCGAGGGGTAACCCCTGCCGCCTACCGCGCCTGCAGGTTCAGGTCGGTTTCACCGCCGCGAGTGCGGGCGCGCACCGGGCGTGGGCGATCGGGGGACAGGTCGTAATGGACCTCGTCGACATAGGACTTGCCGGCGGCGCGGCTCTCGTCCACCAGGGCGCCAAGGACGGCGACGCCACCGGTGGCGACGATGAAGGCCGAGTTGCCCCAAATCCAACCGTCGGCGGTGGCATCCAGCGTATAGGACGTCGGACGGAAACCCGGCGCCTTGCACGTCACCGTCACCGGTGCCGCATTGGTGGGGATGCTGATGCTGGCCGGGGTTTCCACGCTGGCGGCAAAGCCCTCGAACCCCTTGAGATCGCAGCGGGCCTTGTCGGGGTTGGTGCGGATCTGGACCTCGGAACTGGTCGATCCCACCACCGAGGCGCAGGCGGCCAGGGCCAACAGCCCCGCACCGCCCAACACGATCCTGATCCCCCGCACGGCACGCATGCCATTCCCCCCCGAAAAGCGGCCGTCACTATCCCAAGGGGCTGGCCTGCTGGCAAGAAGATTGGTTCACATCAGCAAGAGACGCTCGCCCGCCTGGACCTCCGGTGCGGGTTCGTAGGCCACCAGCCAATAGCCGCCTTGGGCATGCCAACGGGCGGTCAGGTATTCCTCGGTCGTCTCGCGGTCACCGCCGATGTGGATGGCGGCGGCCTCGAGCGCTTCGGACGCCGATTCGGCAACCCGATCCAGTACCTCGGTGATGCGGAACGGTTGGGCGTCGGTCCCGGGGATGGTGGTCTGAATGACGACGAGAGGCATATCCCGAAAAGCTCCTGGCGAAAGTGTGGCGACACTGCTTAGCTACCGCCACCACCTTGCCGGATGGTTAAACCTCAGCCCGGCCGCCCATCTGCGCGCGGACGTGTCACGATGGGGAAATAGACTACCACGAACAGCAGCCACGCCAGCGCCCACAGCGAACCGCCCGCATGGGTCAGGCCGATCTGCGCGTCGGGCAACAGCGGCGCCGCCACCCGCAGCACCGTGCCAAGCGACAGCAAGACATAAGCGGCGACGGTGGCCTTGGACACGTCCAGCGGCCGACCGGAATGGCCCAGGGCGGCGCGGCTCATCACTCCCAGCACCATGGTGCCGATGCAGCCGGCGGTCAGCGCATGTACCGCCGCCGACAGCGGCAGCGCCGGGAAGAAGCTGGCGATGCCCAGCAGCGCCAATCCGATCACCAGCCACAGATAGCCCAGATGCAGCACCCACAGGATCGGGTTGGCCAGGGTCTTGGCGCCGTGCCAGCGCGACAGCCGCACCAGATGGATGGCCGACGCCACCAGCAGCACCACGCCGGACGCCACCGAACCCGGCGCCACCGCCGTCAGCACGCCGGCCAGCAGCACGCTGCCCTGGGCGCCGCCCTTCTCGATCCAGCCGATGGGACGCAGCTCGACCGGGCGGCCCTGCATGCGCAGCCAGTTCTGGGTAAAGGATGGAATGATGCGGCCGCCGACGATGGCGATCATCACCAGCACCAGCGCCATGCCGAGATAGATGCCGCGCATGGCGTCGCCCACGCCCCACAGCGCGCCGGCCACTACCACGGCGTCGGCCAGCAGGAACAACGCCAGGATGGGCAGGAAGACGATGTTGCGCGCCTTGCCGGCGTCGATCAGCGGCTTGGCCAGCAGCAGCGCCAGCACCGGCATGTAGGACAGCTCGACCACCGTCACCACCAGCGGCGGCAACAGACCCGAGAGGGTGAAGGCGATGCGCCCGGCCAGCCACAGTGCGAACAGCACCATCAGCGGCCGGCCGCTGACATGGTGGGTGTTGGTCCAGTTGGGCACGGCGGTCAGCAGAAAGCCGCCGATGGCGGCAGCGGCGAAACCGAACACCATTTCGTGGCCGTGCCAGATCGGCGCGGCGAACGGCAACCGCAAATCCAGTCCGCCGACATAGACCATCAGCCACAGCGGCAACGCCACCACCGCCTGAATGCCGGCGAACAAAAAGAACGGCCGAAAGCCGGCGGCGAAGAATAGCGGGCCGGGCTTGCCGCGATAAACCGGCTCCTGCAACGGGATGGTTGCCATCGAATCTCTCCTGGGGCGCGAATTGGTTGAGATTGCGGCCGTCGGCGCCGCTCAACCTTGATGGGGATCAAGGGGAGAAGCCATTGTCGCAACCCCGACAGGACGTCGGACATACGACAGCCAAACAATGACGCCCCAGCGGCTGATCCCAGCCTTTCCGCCATTTCTATAACTTGGCACGGTGCTTGCGAGGATGGTGTCCGGTACGATCCCCTGATCGCGGAGGCCGCCGGTGAGCAGCAACGTCATCCCCCTCTCGAGCATCCTGGCCAAGCGGCCAAACGTGGTGGCTGACGCCAAGCCCGCCGGCGGCTGTTCGTCCAGCTCCTGCGGTTCCTCACAAGGCCAGGGCGACATGCCCGACCATGTCTGGAACAAGGTCAAGGACCACCCTTGCTATAGCGAGGAAGCGCACCACTACTTCGCCCGCATGCATGTGGCGGTGGCGCCGGCCTGCAACATCCAATGCAATTACTGTAACCGCAAATACGACTGTTCGAACGAATCGCGCCCCGGCGTGACCAGCGAGCGCATGACGCCGGAACAGGCGGCGCGCAAGGTCGTCGCGGTCGCCAACAAGGTGCCGCAACTGTCGGTGCTGGGCATCGCCGGCCCCGGCGATTCCATGTTCGACGCGCTGAAGACGTTCGAGACCTTCCGGCAGGTGGAAAAGCTGCTGCCCGACCTGAAGTTCTGCGTCTCCACCAACGGCCTGGCCCTGCCCGACCACATCGACCGGCTGGCCGACCACAACATCGACCACGTCACCGTCACCATCAACATGGTCGATCCCGAAATCGGCACGGCGATCTATCCCTGGATCTACTTCAAGGGTAAGCGCTACACCGGCCTGGACGCCTCGAAGATCCTGCACGAGCGCCAGATGGAAAGCCTTGAGCTGCTCAAGCACAAGGACATCCTGGTCAAGGTGAACTCGGTGCTGATCCCCGGCATCAACGACCACCACCTGATGGACGTGAACGCCGCCATCAAGGAGCGCGGCGCTTTCCTGCACAACGTCATGCCGCTGATCTCGGACGCCGCCCACGGCACCCATTTCGGCCTGACCGGCCAGCGCGGGCCGACGCCGGCGGAACTGAAGACCCTGCAGGACAAGCTGGCCGGCGGCGCCAAACTGATGCGCCATTGCCGCCAGTGCCGCGCCGATGCCGTCGGCATGCTGGGCGAGGACCTGTCGCAGGACTTCACCATGGACAAGATCGGCGAGGAGGTCGCCTACGACCCCGAACCCCGGCGCCTGTACCGCGAGGTCGTCGAGCGCGAGCGCGCCGATCACCGCAAGGCCACCGCCGTGGCGACCGCCGAGCTGTCCACCACCCTGCCCGCCGCGCCGGCCAAGCTGGTCGCCATCGCCACCAAGGGCGGCGGTCGCATCAACCAGCATTTCGGCCACGCCAGCGAGTTCCAGGTCTACGAGGTCGACCCGTCCGGTGTCCGCTTCGTCGGCCACCGCAAGGTCGAGAACTACTGCCAGGGCGGCTGGGGCGACGACGACGTGCTGGAGGACAAGGTCATTCCCATTCTGGCCGGCCTGGATGCGGTCTTCGTCTCGAAGATCGGCGGTTGCCCTAAGAAGGACCTGGCCCGTGCCGGCATCGCCGCCATCGACGCCTATCCGTTCGAATACATCGAAACTGCCGTCGCCGCCTGGTACGCCGAAGCGTTCGGCGCCGCCGCGCAGGACCTCGCCTAACCCTTTGTTTTGTAACGCATAGAAGGAGTACGCACCATGGCCATGAAAATCGACGCCGATTCCTGCACCAGCTGCGGCGCCTGTGAGTTCGAATGCCCCAACGCCGCCATTTCCATGAAGGGCGACGTCTGCTCCATCAAGGCTTCCGCCTGCACCGAGTGTGACGGCGACGCCCCCAAGTGCGTGGCGGTCTGCCCGGCGGATTGCATCACGCAGGCCTAAGCCGGGCGCCACGCCCAAGACGTCTTGGAGGTGCCGATGGAAGAGATTTGCGAACTGTACGAATCCCCGGCTTTCGAGCCGGGCGACAAGGTTCAGGCCATTCGGGCCGTGCGCAATGACGGGACCTATCCCGGCAGCGCCATGGGCCAATTCCTGATCCAAAGCGGCGACATCGGTTACGTCAAATCCGTCGGCACCTACCTGAACCGATTTTACGTCTACGCCATCGACTTCGTCGATCGCGGCACCCTGGTCGGCATGCGCCGCCACGAACTCGAATTGCTGGAGTCCGCACCATGAAGGTGACGTTGCGCAAGGTGGCCGATTACTACGAGATCTATGTCCCCAAGAAGGACCTGGAAGAGAAGATCGTCGCCATGGAAAACGGCAGCCCGTGGGGTGGTGTCGTCACCATCAGCAACGGCTGGCGCTTCCAGATGCCGGAAATGCCGGCCGACACCCCCATGCCCATCACCGTGGACGCCCGCAAGCTCGGCGACGAGGACTGAGCCATGAACGCCGCCACCGCCCCCTCTCCCCACGTGCTGTTGGAACAGTTGTCGGCCGACATGGCCGCCGGCCGCATGATCCCCTTTCTGGGGCCTGACGTTCTGGCGCTGGGCGAGGCGGACTCGCCGGTGCCGGTGGGAGCGCGGGCGTTGGCCCTGATGATGTCGTCGCGGGTGGCGGTGCCCGGCCGCATCCGCAACAACCTGTGGCACACCGCCCAGTATATCGAAACCTTCCGCCACCGCGTCACCGTGGACAAGCTGCTGGCGGAAATCTTCAAGCCGGTGCCGCAGCCCAACCACCTGCACCGCTGGCTGGCCGGCTTGGACAAGGTGCCGGTCATCGTCGACACTTGGTATGACGGCGCCATGCGCGCCGCCCTGGCCGAGCGTAGCGACTGGGGATCGGTCCAAGGGGCCTCGAAGGCCCGGCGCACCACCCATGTGCCTTGGGTGCGCGCCTTCGACGCCGCCGGTGTCGAGTGCGAGGCCGAAGTGGCGCACGACTGGGCCACCGTTCTGTACAAGCCGCATGGCGCCGCCCATCCCGATGGCGACGTGCTGGTGTCCGATTCCGATTACGTCGAGGTGCTGACCGACATCGACCTGCAGACCCCCATCCCCGGCGTGGTGCAGGAACGGCGCGGCGCCTGTGGCTTCCTGTTCCTGGGCTGCCGCTTCTACGACCAGATCCTGCGCACCTTCGCCCGCTGCATCATGCGGCGTTCCGGCGGCCCGCACTACGCGGTGGTGCCCGACGACCTGACGCCCAACGAGATCAAGTTCCTTCGGCTCGAGGGCATCACGCCGATCGTGATGCCGTTGTCCGAGGCCACCCTTGTGCTGACCGGTGCGTCACAGCTCGTTTCCGCCACCGCCGTGTAACCAAGAGTGGAAGAGAGGGAGTTTCCCCTATGGCCAATGTCACTTTCAGCGGCCCAACGCTGCCCAAGAACGTCACCGTCTATGCCATCGCCGACACCCAGACCCTGCTGGCGCTCGCCAAGAAGAGCGACATCCCGATTCCGTTCCAGTGTCAGGACGGCGAATGCGGTTCGTGCCTGATCAAGGTCACCCATCTGGGCACCAACAAGCCCAAGGCCATCCACCTGACCGACAAGGAAAAGCTGACCCTGTCGGTGAATGGCAAGCTGAGCAAGGACGTGCTGGAGCAGGCCGAAGTCAACGACATGCCGCCGCCCTATCGGCTGGCGTGCCAGTACCTGGTCCAGGACGAGGACATCCTGGTTGAGTTCACCGGCGAACCCGGTGTCGAAATCGATCTGCGGCGATAAGGTGGCGGAAGCGAACGCAGATCGATGTGGGAGGGGAACTTCGGTTCCCCTCCCTTTTCATTTCAGGCGAGGAGAGTGCCATGGCCCATGTCGTCTTCTATGAAAAGCCCGGCTGCGGCGGCAACGCGCGGCAGAAACAGACATTGTCGGACTCGGGACACAGTGTCGAGGCCCGCAACCTGCTGGCCCATCCGTGGAGCGCGGCGGAACTGCGGAGCTTTTTCGGCACCCGTCCGGTGGCGGAATGGTTCAACCGCTCGCACCCCAAGGTGAAGTCCGGCGAAGTGGCACCCGAAGCCATGGCCGCCGAACCGGCGCTGGCGCTGATGCTGGCCGAGCCGCTGTTCATCCGCCGCCCGCTGCTGCAGGTGGGCGACCGCCGCGAAACCGGCTGGGATGAAGCGATGGTCAACGCCTGGATCGGCTTGGCCGGCGCCGGAATCGGCGAGGGTTGCCCCAAAGGGGCAAGCAACACCCATCGC
This sequence comes from Bacteroidota bacterium, assembly GCA_050259735.1. Lineage (GTDB taxonomy): Bacteria > Pseudomonadota > Alphaproteobacteria > Rhodospirillales > Magnetospirillaceae > Magnetospirillum. The sequence goes on along the minus strand of JBLNBE010000050.1, from coordinate 2,943 downwards.
TGCCCGGACCCTTCCCTAGGGCGCGCCCCCTCCCCCCTCGCGGGGGAGGGTCGGGGTGGGGGGCTGACCGCCAGCCATTTCGTGGCAAACATCACCCCCACCTAACCTCCCCCATCAAGGGGGAGGAACGACGTCAGGCGTTACGCAACGACTCAGCCAGCTTGAGCAGTCCTTTGACCTGGACGCGGATCTCGTCCGAAATTTTCTTGTCGAGCTTGCTCGACCACGCCGGCGGAACGTCCCCGACCCCATAGGTGCTGCCGGCCAACATGCCGGCCAGCGCGCCGGTGGTGTCGGCGTCTCCGCCCTGGTTGACCGTCTCGATCACGCAGGTCTTGAACGAATCGGTGACGAAATAGAAGTGGAACACCGTCTGCACGGTGTCGACCACATAGGCCGAGCTTTGGCCGTGGAACGGCTCGAAGCGGAAGGTCTTGTGCTTCTCGACCAGACTGCGGGCGATTTCCCGCGCGCCCTTGATGCCCTCGCCCAGCAACAGCGCCTGCACCATGCGGCCGAACGTCAGCGAGGCGTCATCCGATAGCGGGTGATTGTGGGTGATGTGACATTGCGCCGGCATCCACTGTTCGAACAGATCGGGCCGGTACAAGGTGGCGATCGCCAGCGGCAGCATGCGCATGGCGGCGCCGTTGCCACCGTCGCCATCGCAATACGCCCCCTCGGTGGTGCCGTGGATCATGTAGCGGCGAATGCCGCGTCGACAGGTGTTGCCGATGTCGACCGGGCCGCTTTTCAGCCAGGCGGCGAATTCGTCGCACACGTCCTTGGCGTCGAAGCCGCCCTTACGCACCAGCGACCGCCCCAGCGCCAAAGTCATTTCGGTGTCGTCGGTGATCTGGCCGGGCGCCAGATGCAGCCAGCCGCCGCCGATCATCTTGCGATGGACGCCGTATTTCGCCTCGATCTCGCGCCGGGTCATGAACTCGACCGTGGCGCCCAAGGCATCGCCGACAGCAAATCCGAGAAAAGCGCCAAGCGCCCGTTCCTCGAGGGTGATGTCCGTCATGGGTCAGCCTTTCACTTTAGAAGTAACTGACGGCGACGCGGTAATCGCCGCCGATCACAAGGTACTCGCCCTCGCCCTTCAGGGGGTGGATGGGAAGCAGGGTGTTGAAAAAGACGATCTTCGCCACCGGAACGTCGGTGGTCAGGATGGAATCGCCGAAGCAATCGGCCACGGCGCGATCCGAGGTGAACGAGGCTAGGTTGTTCATGCGCATGACCACGGTCTTGCGGTCGATGCGCTCGACGATCTGGTGCTCATCGAAAGAATTGATGCCGCGATAGAGCCGGATGTGCCGCTGGCCCGGCGCCGCATAGCGCGCCAGCCCCCATTGGCAGAACTCGTACAGCATGTCGAGTTGGGTATAGATGGAATTGTTGTGAAAGCGGCTCGACATCTTCTGTTCCACGTAGCCAGCCCAGTCGTCGCCGCCGACGCGGCCCAGCATGGTCTTGTGGAAGGTGGGGAACAGGCCGAAGCGGCTTTCCACCCAGCCCTTCAGCACCGCGCCCTCGGGCGAATTGGAATCGTAGCCCCAGCCCTTGAGCAGGCGCAGGAAGCTGGAGCGGTAGCGCCGCGTGCGAACCCCGCCCTTCTCGGCCTCGGCCCGTTCCCGTTCCATCTGCTCGGGGTCGATGCCGAACATGGCCATCATGTACTTATAAAAGGCGTCGCCGGCGTCGGGCAGGCTGTCGGCCTGCGACAGCATCTCGAACAGGTTCTTGTTCATCTCGCGCACGCCCGAGAGATGCAGCTCCAGCGGATGGTCGTTGAAGGCGGCGCTGCCCAACAGATCGGTGGCCAGTCCGACAAGGTTGGTCGAATGGCCGATACGGCGCTGCGGCTCCTGCATGGTGTCGCCTGGTCCCCCTGATGCGTCGCGTTTTCCCCTGCAAGAAACATACCCAGTTCGCATCGGGCATCCACCACCAAAAGCCCTAGGCTCTGTGTGGCTTCCAACACTGTGTCGGATTCCGGACAGGCCCTTTGTCACGCCCATTTTTTGCGCAAGCTGCCTACACAAAACGACAACACATTGTTTTTGCTTGTTTTTGCTACCGACAAAAAAGTTGGCACGCCCCCTGCAAGGCTAGGGACGTGGCGGAGGTCCAGCCCCCCGCCAAGAAATTCGGAAGGCTTGGACAGCGAAAGGAACATCACATGTCACTGCGTCAGATCGCTTTCTACGGCAAGGGTGGTATCGGCAAGTCGACCACCTCGCAGAACACCCTGGCGGCCCTGGTCGAGATGGGTCAAAAGATCCTCATCGTCGGCTGCGACCCCAAGGCCGACTCGACCCGCCTGATCCTCAACACCAAGCTGCAGGACACCGTGCTGCACCTGGCCGCCAAGGCCGGCTCGGTCGAGGACCTTGAACTCGAAGACGTGATGAAGGTCGGCTACAAGGGCATCAAGTGCACCGAAGCCGGCGGCCCCGAGCCGGGCGTCGGCTGCGCCGGCCGCGGCGTCATCACCGCCATCAACTTCCTGGAAGAGAACGGCGCCTACGAAGACGTGGACTACGTGTCCTACGACGTGCTGGGCGACGTGGTGTGTGGCGGCTTCGCCATGCCGATCCGCGAGAACAAGGCCCAGGAAATCTACATCGTCATGTCGGGCGAGATGATGGCACTGTACGCCGCCAACAACATCGCCAAGGGCATCCTGAAATACGCCCACAGCGGCGGCGTGCGCCTGGGCGGCCTGATCTGCAACGAGCGTCAGACCGACAAGGAGATCGATCTGGCCGAGGCCCTGGCCAAGCGCCTGGGCTCCAAGCTGATCCACTTCGTGCCGCGCGACAACATCGTGCAGCATGCCGAGCTGCGCCGCATGACCGTCATCGAGTACGCGCCGGAGAGCAAGCAGGCGGAAGAGTACCGCCAACTCGCCAGCAAGGTGCACAACAACTCCGGCCA
>JBLNBE010000049.1:0-10697 GCA_050259735.1 Bacteroidota bacterium | reverse complement strand
CACCCGATCCCATCCCGAACTCGGCCGTGAAAACCCCCAGCGCCAATGGTACTGTGTCTTAAGGCACGGGAGAGTAGGTCGCTGCCTGGTCTTCAAAGGAAACGTCAAACCTATCACGACGACAAACCGCACAAACGCAGGCCCCTAAAGCCTGCGTTTTGCGTCTGCAGCCAAACCGGTTTATCGCGGGATGGAGCAGCCCGGTAGCTCGTCAGGCTCATAACCTGAAGGTCGCAGGTTCAAATCCTGCTCCCGCAACCAAATCAGCCGCTAGGTCACAGACCTAGCGGCTTTTTGATTCCACCCACAGAAAACTCCCGCACCGATCTCAGCCGCCACTCAGCGCCTGGACGATGTAGATCTCGTCTTGGGCGGACAGCCGGTAGCCAAGCTCGAAGGTTTGTTCGCCGTTCACGAAGAAGCGGACATGGCGGCGGATGCGATCCTGTTCGTCGACGATGCGGAAGCGCAGGCCGGGGAAACGGCGGTCGAGGTCGGTCAGCACCTCGCCAAGGGTGGCGCCGTCCGCAGCGACACTGCCTTCGCCGGTGTAGGACCGCAGGACACTGGGGATGAACACGCGCATCACCTGGCCGCCGCCTCCACCGCGTAGATTTCCGGCAGGTGGCTGGCGACGCATGTCCACGTATCGCCTTCGTCGGCGCTTGCCCAAACCTCTCCACTGGTGGTGCCGAAATAGAGACCGACGGGGGCTTGCGTATCCGCGGTCATGGCTTGGCGCTTCACCGTCCACCACACCTGATCGCCGGGAAAGCCCGTGGAATGGCGGGTCCAACTGGCGCCGCCATCGCGTGTTGCGTAGACGGCGGCAATGCCGCCGGGACAGGTGCGGGGCCACACCTCGGTGCCGTCCATGGGGAAAACCCAGGCGCGATCGGCGTCGCGCGGATGGACAACAATGGGGAAGCCGATGTCGCCGATTTCCGGCGGCATGGTCTTGCCGATATGCACCCATTGCTCGGCGGGGCGATCCAGGCGGTAGATGCCGCAATGGTTCTGTTGGTAAAGCCGGTCGGGCCGCGTGGGGCAGAGGCGGACACAATGGGGATCGTGGAACGCCAGATTGGCCGGATCGAAACCGGCGACCACGTCCAGTCCCCGCACCAGCGGGTGCCAGCTTTCGCCCCGATCCGTGGATTCGTGAACACCGCCGCCCGACATGGCCAGGTACAGATGCCGGCGGTCGCGCGGGTCGACGATGATCGAGTGCAGCTTCGGCCCGTCCGGGGTGCCGTCCTGGGGGCCGCCGGCCGCCGTTCGGGCGCCGGGGCGGTCGTTGAAACCCGTCACCGACGCCCAGGTGTCGCCGCCATCCTCGGAGCGGAACAGCCCCTGTGGCGAAGTGCCGGCATACCATGCCCCCGGCTCGTTGGGGTGCCCGGGGGTGAGCCAGAAGGTGTGGTCGACGCTGCGCGCCGTTTCGCCCTCTGCCGCTTTGGCAAAGGCTGGAGGATGCGCCGCTTCGGCCCAAGAGGCGCCGCGATCGCTGGAGCGAAAGATGGTCGGCCCCAAATGCCCGGTCTTGCCCGCCGCCAGCAGCGTTGTGCCGTCGCGTGGGTCAAGTACCAGGTGATTGATAACCTGGCCGAGAAAATGCGGTCCCTCCGCACGCCACGTCTTGCGCCCGGCGTCGCCGTGGAAAAGCCATGCGCCCTTGCGGGTTGCCACAAGCAAGATCACGCTCGGCATCGGTTCGCTCTCCCCGAGATCCGTTCTGCGAGCTATATGTGATCGGCAGTGAGGTTCAACGAGTCCCCCATCGACGGGGGAACCCGTCACCCGCCCCTGATCTCGACCGCGCTGCGGCCGCCGCCCAGGCGGGTGATGCGGATCTGTACGCCGATGCGGTCGATCATGGCTTGGACGTGGGAGATGACGCCGACCTTGCGGCCGGCGGCGTGTAGGGTTTCCAGGGCGCCGATGGCGACGTCCAGGCTTTCGGCATCCAGCGCGCCGAAGCCTTCGTCGATGAACAGGCTTTCAGCAATGGTGCGACTGCCGGTCATGCTGGCCAGTCCCAGCGCCAGTGCCAGCGACACCAGAAAGCGCTCGCCGCCCGACAGATTGGCGACCGCGCGGACGTCGTCGGCCATGTCGCGATCGATCACCTGCAGGTCCAGATCGGCGCCGGGGGCGCGCTGCAGCACATAGCGCGGCGTCAGCTCGGCCAGATGCACGTTGGCGAGGCCCAGCAGGCGATCCAGCGTCAGCCCCTGGGCGAACAGCCGGAATTTCTTACCGTCGGCCGAGCCGATCAAATCGGCCATGCCCTTCCACAAGTCGAAGCGCCGGCGTTGGCTGGCGATCAGGCGGCGGGTGTCCTCGGCGGCGCCGCGATTGCGGTCGTCCTCGGCCAGACGCTGACGCAACTGCACCGACAGGTCGCGGGCCAGGTCGCGTTCGGCGGTGCGGTCCGCCAGCGCGGCGGCCAATTCGTCGGCGGAACGCTCGGGCTGGCCGGCGGCGGCATGGGCGGCGGCGCTTTGCCGCCGTTCGCTCAGCACGGCTTGCGCCGCCGCCTCGTCTTCGCGCAGGCGCGCCTGGTGGGCTTCGGCGGCATCCATCCAGTCGTTGCCCAGGGCCATGGCCGCGCGCACGTCCTCCACGTCCAGGGCGGCGCTGGTCAGGCCGGCGGCCAGGGACTGCGCCGCCGCCTCGGCCGCCCGGTCCGCCGCCGTCCGGGCTTCGGCCAGCATGGCGACGCGATTGTGGGCGGCGCTCTGGGCCTGTGCCGCTGCCGCCCACGCATCCTGGGCGCGCTGGTGGTCATCGCGCCGTGCCTTGCGCTGGTCGTTCAGGCGGGTGCGCACCGCAGAGGTCGCTTCGCCGTCGAACAATGGCGCGCGGGCCGCGCTCAGGCGATCCAGCGCCGCCTGCTCGTCGTCGCGCAGACGGCTGTCCCGCTCGGCATTGCGGCGCGCGTTGTCCAGAGCGGCGGCGGCGCTGTCGGTCTTGCCGTTCAGGGTCTGCGCTTCGGTGCGCTGATTGTCCAACTGTGCCGCTATCCGGCGCCATTCCTCGGCCATGGCGGTCAGGTCGGCGGTCAAGCCGGCGGCATCCTTCAGCCGCTCGCGCCAGTCGGGTAGCAGCGCCAGCGGCGATGCCAGCCGTTCGGCGCAATCGGCCATGGCGGCGGCGGCACGTTCGCCGTCGCCGCGGGCGGCGCGTTCCTCGGTTGCCAGTTCGGCCCGGCTGTTGGCCGCCACGGCCTGCCGTTCGGCCACCGCCAGCGCTTGCCGGCGTAGCTGCTCGCGCTCTTGCAGCAGGCGGCGGCGTTCGGTCTCGGCGGCACGGGCGGCGCGCAGGCTGTCGCCCAGGGCTTGCCGTTCGGCAGCAATATGGGCGCGGGCGGCGTCCCCATCCGCCGGCAGGGTGATCTGCCATAGCCCGGCCAGAGTGGCGGTCGCCGTGGTAGCATCGCGGTGACGCTCGACCAATTGCCGGCGTTCCGTCGCCAGCCGGTCGGTATCGGCGGCGACTTGGGCCAGGGTATCGCCGGCCGCGTGCTTGATCGCGGCAGCTTCGGCCTGACAGCGCAGCACGTCGTCGCGCTCGCCCTCCAGTTCGGCGACGCGGCGGCGCTGGACGCCAAGCAGGGCGGTCAGCGCGCCGTGGCCGGCCGCAATCGGATGATCGAGCGAGCCGCAAACCGGGCAGGGCTGGCCGTCCAGCAGGCGCTGACGCAACACCAATGCCTGCTCGCCCTCGGCGGCCTCGGCCAGGGCAAGGGCGGCTTGGGCTTCGCTCAGCGCCGCCCGCAAGGTGGTCAAACGCTCGCCCAGGGCAGTCGCGTCTTGGGTGGCCTGGGCCTGGCGCGCCTCGGCGGTCTGGCGGCGTTCGGCCAAATCGGCGGCGCGGCGGTCCAACGCCTGGGCGGCGGCGGCGCAATCGAGCAGGGTGGCCAGGGCGTCGTCCAGCGCCGCCAAACCTTCGCGGCGGTGGTCCAGTGCGTCGGAATCGACCGCATCGGCCTGGGTGTTCAGAGCCTCGACCGCGCGCTCGATGGTGGCTTGCCGCTCCGCCAGCGTCTCGGCCAATGCGGCGTCGGCTTCGCCCTGCCGGGTCAGATCCGCTTGCTGGCGGCGGGCCTGGCTGAAGCGCTCGGCGGCGTGGTCGCGATCCTGCGCCGCCTTGGCATGGGCGGCGATGAGGTCGAGCCAGCGGTCCAATTGTTCGGCCAGCGCCCGGCGGTCGTCGTGGTCGGCCAGCCATTGTTCCGATGCGGCGATGGCGGCGGTGCAGCGCTGGCGTTCGCCGGCCAGATCGTCGGCATTCTGCTGGGCTTGCCGCACCAGGGCTTGACTGGTTTGTACCGCCTCGGCGCAACGGGCCAGCCGCTGCCGCCCCTCGCCCAGGCGGGTGTCGAGATCGGCGGCACGGTCGAGCAACGGGCCGGCAGCCTTGAACGCCGTCTCGGCCGCTTCGTCGGCGGCGCGGGCGTGGTCGCGCAGTTCAACCGCTCGGACCAACGCGGTTTCGCCCTCGGCCAGGGCGGTGGCGGCGCGGTCGCTCTCTGCCGTCAGCCGCTCCCGCTCGGTGGACAGGCGATCGGCGTCGTGCAGCAAGGGGGCAAGGCCAAGGGCGCGGCGCACCGCGATCATGCGCTCTCGCTCCGGCTGGGCCTGGGCCAGTCGCTCGGCGGCCGCAGCCATTTGCTCCTCCGCCTCGGCGACGCGGGCGGCCAGATCGGCGGCCAGACGGTACCACTCGATCTCGCGCGCCAGTCCCTCGACCTCGTCGCCCAGGCGGGCGGCGTGTTCGTCGGCGGCGTGGGATTGGGTGGCGACGACAGCGCGTTCGTCGTCGGCCAGCACGTTGACGCGCTTCAACTCGTCGTCCAGCGCCTTCAGCGCCGCTTCCTCGCTTTTGGCGCGGTCATAGGCGGCCATGGACAGCTCGCCATAGATGGCGGTGCCGGTCATCAGTTCCAGCAGATTGGCGCGGTCGTCGGGCTTGGCGCGCAGGAAGGCGTCGAAATCGTTCTGCGCCAACAGCACCGAGCGGCGGAACTGGTGGTAATCCAGCCCGACCTTGTCGGCGATGGCGTCCAGCGTCTCGCGCTTGCCGCCGCCCAGGGCGGCACCGGTGGCAAGGTCGGTCAGCGCCATGGTCTGGGCCTGGATGCGGCCGTCGGCGCGGTTTCGGGCGCGCCGCACCTCCCAGCGGGCGCGATAGCGGCCACCGTCGCGGCCGGCGAAATCCACCTCGGCAAAGGCGTCGGCGGCACCGTGGCGCAGCGCCGAGCGTACGTCGTCGCCATGACCCAGGCGGGGCAGGCGGTCGTACAGCGCCAGACACAGGGCGTCCAGCAACGTGCTCTTGCCGGCGCCGGTCGGGCCGGTGATGGCGAACAGGCCGGCCGAGGCCAGGGGCGGCGCCTCGAAATCCAGCACCGCCTCGCCGGCCAGGCTGGTCAGGTTGCGGACCCGCAGGGCCAGGATCTTCATGGCGAGTCCAGTCCTTCCAGCAGGCTGCGGAAGGCGCTCAGATATTCCTCGGGTGGTTCGCCATCGTGGGCGGCGCGCCAGCATTGGACGAACACCTCCTCGGGGGCGACGTCCTCCAGGTCGGGCAGCACCGGCGGCAGTGATGCGATGTCTTGCCGGTCGTCCACCTTGTCGATGCGGGCCAGCCGCAGGCCCTTGCCGGCGATGGCCTCTTCCACGTCGCGGCGCAGACTCGGCAGCGGGCCGGGACAGGCGACGGCCACATGCAGATAGGGCCAGTTTTTGCTTGGGCCGTCGGCCGGGGCGTCCAGCGCCCGCAACGCCGCCAGAGCGTCGTCGGGTGTCGCCGCGCCGCGTGTCGGGACGCGGACGATGTCCACCGGGCGTGGCACCGGCAGCGCGGTGACGGTGGTGTCGCCACCGTGCGTCTCCACCACCAGCACTTGATGGCGGTAATCGCGCTCGCTGACCGACAACGGCAGTGGCGAGCCGGAATAGCGCACGCGGTCGCGACCGCCGACGCTCTGCGCCTTGTGCAAATGGCCCAGAGCGACATAGCCGATGCCGTCGGGAAAGATGTCCACCGGCAACGCATGCTGGTTGCCGCCCAGGATGCGCCGCTCGGACAGTTCGGACAGGGCGCAGCCGGTCATGTAGCAATGGCCGGTGACCACCAATGCCTGACCGGGCAATCGCCGTTCCTCGGCGACGGCGATGATTTGGGTATAGACCTGGCGCACGCCCCAGATCAGCGGGTCGTCCTCTACGCCATCGGGAACCGGCGGCAAGTCGGACAGGCGCAGGAATGGCACGGCGGCGCACCAGGCGGCGACGGTGCCGGCGCCGTCATGCAGCGGCACCAGCACACGGTCGGGATCGGGGGCGCCGTCGCCGTCGCGCGGCAGGCTGCCGACCACGCGCACGCCGAATGTCTCCAGCAGCGGCCCCGGCGCTTCCAGCCGGCCGGCGGAATCGTGGTTGCCGCCCACCAGCACGACGTCCAACGGCGGTAGGCGGCGGCGGATGTCGGCGATGAAGGCGTAAAGCTGCCTTTGGGCTGAAATGGGCGGGTTCTGGCTGTCGTAGATGTCGCCGGCCACCACCAGCGCGTCGATCTGCTGCTCGACCAGCGTCTGTTCAAGCCAGCCGAGAAACGAAGCGTGCTCGTGTTCGCGCGGAAAGCCGTGGAATTCCTGGCCGAGATGCCAGTCGGAGGTGTGGAGGATGCGCATCGCCGCAGATGGTGGCGGCGCGGCGATGCGGTGTCAAGACAGGCGGCGCGAGACCGTCTTAGCGCGGCCCGCGCTTTGGCCCGTTGCCCGGCCGTGGCTTGCCATACGGCTTGCCGCCATGGGGGGCGTTGGGCCTGTCGGTGCGCCGCTCGGATCGCTCGGGCCGCTCGTCGGCGTGCGGGGCTTCGGCCAAGGGTTCGATACGGCCTTCCGGGCGCTCGATCTGGCGGATGGCGGCCAGGAAGCGCTCGGCATAGGCGGCGTCGATCTCGAACTTGGTTTCCCGCTCCAGGATGCGGATGGCGCCGATTTCCTGTTTGGTGATCTTGCCCTGGCGGCAGATCAGCGGGATCAGCCAGCGCGGATCGGCGTTCTTCAGGCGGCCGATGTTCAGGCGGAACCACACCGACGGCCGGTTGTCGCGCGGCTCACGCGGCTGGCGGGGTTCGCGCGGTTCGTGCGAGTCCCGCTGGTGACGGGGGGCGCGGGCCTCGCGGGCGGGCAGGCCGGGGCCGGGATCGAACACGTCCTCGGCGGCGGGCAGGTGCGAGCGGTACAGGCGCACCAAAGCAGCGGCGATGTCCTCGGCCGAGCGGTTGGCGAGCAGCGCCTGGGCCATGGCGCGTTCGTCGTCGCTGGTTTCGTCCGTCAGCAGCGGGTGCTGCAACAGGCGCTGCTGGTCCAATTCGCGGATGTCCTCGGCCGACGGCGCCCCGCTCCATTCGACCTTCAGGCCGGCCGATTGCAGCAGGAACTCGGCCTTGCGGCGGCGCGATACCGGCACCAGCAGGACGCTGACGCCCTTGCGCCCGGCGCGGCCGGTGCGGCCGCTACGGTGTTGCAGGGTCTCGGCGGTGCGGGGCAGTTCGGCATGGATGACCAGATCAAGGCTGGGCAGGTCGATGCCGCGCGCCGCCACGTCGGTGGCGACGCACACCCGCGCCCGGCCGTCGCGCAATGCCTGTAGGGCATGGTTGCGTTCGTTCTGGCTCAGCTCGCCCGATAGCGCGACGACGCCGAAACCGCGCTCCAGCAGGCTGGTCTGCAGATGGCGGACCGCCTCGCGGGTGCCGCAGAACACCATGGCGGTGGGCGATTCGAAATAGCGCAGCAGGTTGACCACCGCATGCTCGATCTCGGTCGGCGCGATGCGCACGACGCGATGGTCGATGTCGGCGTGGCCCTTTGGCCCGGCCGACAACGCGATGCGCCAGGCGTCGCGCTGGTAGCGCTTGGCGATGGCCATGATCTCGTGCGGCAGCGTCGCCGAGAACAGCAGGGTGCGGCGCTCCTGCGGCGTGGCCTCGAGGATGAATTCCAGATCGTCGCGGAAGCCCATGTCGAGCATCTCGTCGGCCTCGTCCAGCACGACGACGCGCAGCTTGCCGGTGCGCAGCGAACCGCGCTCCAGATGGTCGCGCAGACGGCCGGGCGTGCCGACGACGATGTGGGCGCCACGGCCCAGCGCACGTTGCTCGGCACGCGGGTCCATGCCGCCGACGCACGACACCACCTGGCCGCCGGCATGGCGATAAAGCCAGCTCAGTTCGGCGTGAACCTGCAACGCCAGTTCGCGGGTGGGGGCGACGACCAGGGCCAGCGGCTCGGCCGCCGGTTCCAGCGTCAACGCCTCGTCGCCCAGCAGGGTGTTGGCCATGGCCAGGCCATAGGCCACCGTCTTGCCGGAACCGGTCTGGGCCGAGACCAGCATGTCGCGTTGCGCCGCCCGGGGGTCGAGAACCGCCGACTGGACCGAGGTCAGGTCGGTATAGCCGCGCTCGGTCAGCGCCCGTGTCAGCGGATGGTCGGGGGAAAAAATATCCATGGTCGTGCCGATGCTTCTTTTATGTTTTGCGCCTCGCCGGGCGCGGGCATCCGCCCGCAAGGGCCGAGGCTGGAAAGCCAAAGGCCCCGGCTGTTGCCAGCCGGGGCCTAAGTATTCCACCAAATCTTGGTGGGCGCTGTAGGATTCGAACCTACGGCCCGCTGATTAAGAGTCAGCTGCTCTACCAACTGAGCTAAGCGCCCGCAGTGCGGAGGCCGGTTTATAGGGCCAAGCCGCTGCGCGCGCAAGCGAAAAATCGCGGGTATAAGGAGGGAAGGTAGGGCGGCTCCGGGGGAACTTTCCGGGACCAATAAAGCGAAAGGCCCGAACCGTTGCCGGCCGGGCCTTTCAAAACTTGGTGGGCGCTGTAGGATTCGAACCTACGGCCCGCTGATTAAGAGTCAGCTGCTCTACCAACTGAGCTAAGCGCCCCAAGTGCGGTGGAACAAGTCCGCCGTGAAGGCCGGCTTTATATGTCGAAAGAAACAACGGCGCAAGAGGAAAATTGCGCGGCGATCGGCTTTCTTCGCGGGGCCGGTAACGGCGCTTGGCGGCCCCGAAGCGGCGGGGTAAAAGACGGATAAGAATTGGGAATAACCGCTCAGGGACCCGCCGACGATGACCGACTCCGTGAAGTACCTCCTGCCCGAGGACAAGATGCCCAAGGCCTGGTACAACCTGGCCGCCGACCTGCCCGAACCGCTGGCGCCGCCGCTGCATCCCGGCACGCTGAAGCCGGCCAGCGCCGACGATTTGGCGGCGATCTTCCCGCGCGCGGTGATCGAGCAGGAGATGACCACCGAGCGGTGGGTCGACATTCCCGAGCCGGTGCGCGAGGTCTATCGTCTGTGGCGCCCGGCGCCGCTGATCCGGGCGCGGCGCCTGGAAAAGGCGCTGGATACCCCGGCGCATATCTATTTCAAGTACGAGGGCGTGTCGCCTGCCGGCAGCCACAAGCCCAATTCGGCGGTGCCGCAGGCATTCTATAACAAGCAGGAAGGCATCAAGAAGCTGGCGACCGAAACCGGCGCCGGCCAGTGGGGCAGCTCGCTTGCCTTCGCCGGTTCGCTGTACGGGCTGGAAGTCGAGATCTACATGGTCAAGATCTCGTACAACCAGAAGCCCTATCGCCGCGCCCTGATGGAAACCTACGGCGCCCGCTGCATCGCCAGCCCGTCCGAGCTGACCAATGCCGGCCGCGCCATCCTGGCCAAGACGCCCGACACCAACGGCTCGCTCGGCATCGCCATTTCCGAGGCGGTCGAGGTGGCGGCGTCGCGCCCCGACACCAATTACGCGTTGGGCAGCGTGCTCAACCACGTCTGTCTGCACCAGACCGTGATCGGCGAGGAAGCCCTGCTGCAGATGGAAATGGCCGACGATTACCCCGACGTGGTGATCGCCTGCACCGGCGGCGGCTCCAACTTCGCCGGTCTGGCCTTTCCCTATATCCGCGAGAACCTCAAGGGCGGCCGCCAGACCCGCGTCGTCGGCGTCGAGCCGGCGTCGTGCCCGACCCTGACCCGTGGCACCTATGCCTATGATTTCGGCGACACCGGCCATCTGACGCCGCTGATGAAGATGCACACCTTGGGGTCGACCTTCATGCCGCCGGGCAGCCATGCCGGCGGTCTGCGCTATCACGGCATGTCGGCCATCGTCAGCCACGTCAAGGAGCTGGGCCTGATGGAGGCGCGCTCGTACTGGCAGACCGAGTGTTTCGCCGCCGCCGTGCAGTTCGCCCGCGCCGAAGGCATCGTCCCGGCCCCCGAATCGTCGCACGCCATCAAAGGCGCCATCGACGAGGCCCTGCGTTGCAAGGCGGAAGGCAAGGCCGAAACCATCCTGTTCAACCTGTCGGGCCACGGCCATTTCGACATGCAGGCCTATACCGATTATTTCGGCGGCAAGCTGGTCGACACGCCGTTCGAGGAAGAGGACCTGAAGGCCGCTTTGGCGGTATTGCCGCAGGTATAAATCAAGTCTTCCCCTCTCCCGCAAGCGGTTGTGGGTGGCCGATGGCCGGGTGAGGGAGCCACGGACTCCAGAGTCTCCGGCTCCCAGACCCGGCCATCGGCCACCCTCTCCCGCGTGCGGGCGGGGGGACGACTTGTGTTATACCTGCGGCAATACCGCCCAAGCGGCCGTCAGGTCCTCTTGCTCGCACGGCGT
>JBLNBE010000048.1:0-18423 GCA_050259735.1 Bacteroidota bacterium | reverse complement strand
ACCATGGGCGATGATCCTCTCACCAGCCTGCCGCCAGTCGCGGCAGCCTGAGCAATCCGGCCAACCCTGCCGGAGATCAACGGCAACCGCGCTGTTACACCAATCCCAGGGACACGATCGTTCCCGCCCGCACCAGCGGCGATTTTGTCCGGCTGGGGCGCTACATCACCGATGCCAAGGCGGACGGCCGGACCACGGCGGCAGAGCGCTTGGGGCGCTATGTGCTGGACAGCGCCCATGCCGGTGAGAAGGTGGCGTGGTCGCGCGTCAGCAATTGCGGCACCGACGACGTGCGGCTGGCCATGCTGCAGATCCGCAATACCCAAGCCTGCAACAGCCGCGCCGCCAACAAGACGCTGCACCTGGTGGTGTCGTTTCCGGCCGGCGAGCGGCCGAATGAGCGGCAATTGCACCAGATCGAGGATGCCCTGTGCGCCGCCTTGGGCATGGCCGAGCATCAGCGGCTGTCGGCGCTGCACGTCAACACCGACCACGTTCATCTGCACGTGGCGCTCAACCGGGTGCATCCAGAAACCTATCGATGCGCAGACCCGTGGCGAAGCCAGCGCCGGCTGATGCGGACCTGTCACGAGTTGGAGGTCACGCTGAGCCTGACCCGGACCCATCACGGCCTGGGCCGCGACGACGCCTCGCTTGCCCCGATCAAAGGCAAGGCCGCCGACATGGAGGCCCATACCGGGGTGGGGAGCTTCGCCCGCTGGGTGCGTGACACTGCCCGCGACGATCTGCTGGCCGCCAAGGACAAGGGCTGGCCGGAACTGCACAAGGTCGCCGCCCGGCTCGGCCTGGAGATCAAGCCGCGCGGCGCCGGGCTGGTGTTTGTGGACGTGAGCAAGCCCGACCGCGCGGTGAAGGCGTCCAGCGTCGACCGGTCCTTGTCCATGGGGGCGCTGGTCAAGGCGTGCGGACCCTATCAGCCCGCCCTGGCTAAGGAGGTGGCGCACTGGACCTATCAGCCCCAGCCGCTACATCAGCACACCAAGGCTCGACCGCTGTACCAGAAATATCAGGCCGAGCGGGACGTGGCCCTCAAGGAACGCAGCGACCGCATCGCTCAATGCCGGGCGGAGCAACGCGCCTACCGCAAGCAACTGACAACGTGGTACCGCGAGGAAAAGCACAAGCTGGCCCATGGCTGGCTGGAAAGCCTGTCGCTGGACAAGGCCCAGCGCCGCCGCGAATTTGCGTCCGGCGCCGTACCTGGCATCACGCGGCCTCAAATGGATTCAGCATTATGCCAAACCCGGTCTGTCGGATGGCAATCTGCGGGACTACATCCGCCAGTCGCATGCCATCGTCGCACAGGGCCTGTCGAAGAAGAAGCGGCTCGAACTGGGGCTGGATGAGCGGCGCTGAAGGGGGGAGCCTGACAAATTATCTTACTCGGCAGCGACGGGTCGGTAGCGGACGCCGGGTTGCGCGCCAGACCCGCCAAATTTGATCCGAATCAGGCTGTGCGTTCGGTCGCGTGATCCTCCGAAGCGTATCCGAAGTAGGCAGTTGGCCCTTTCGCCAAGCTCTTTTGGGGCGAGGCTAGGAGTAGTCTAGCAGCGCCGCCGAGCGGTTTCCAAACGATCAAATTGATCCTATTTCCGCTCAGGCTTTTGCTGAAGTTCACTGGTCGGGTTGCGTGCCTCTCGGGCAAGCCAATCGACGAACCCGGCAAGCATGCTTCCGGCATCGGCCTGACGGGGGAAGATCGCGACGTAGCCTGTGCGGGGAACCCGGATGTCCGGCAGCGGCGTCATCAACCTTCCGCTGGCGATATCGATGTCCAGCATCGGCAGCGGGCCGATCCCGATGCCAAGCCCGTCTTCCACCGCTTGGCGCGTCACGAAGAAGTGATCGAATATCTGGCGGGGAAGGCCGGCAAGGTGGTGGAGTCCCGCAGCCTCAAGCCAGTCGGCCCAATCGCCGGCGCGGGTCTCGCTTGCCAGCAGCGTATGCCCCTTGATGTCGGCCGGCTCTCGGATTGGTCGCTGCGCGAACAGCGCGGGACTCATGATCAGCGTGTCGACATCGTCCAGCACCGGAACGACGTGATGTTGGGGCCATGCGTCGGGCCGGGCGACGCTACGGCGTATGGCCACATCGACGCCACCGCGTAAGTCCTCGAGCACGGTCGAAACGGTCGTCACCGCGACTTCGACGTGCGGATGAGCGGCATGATAGCGAGGTAGCCGTGGAATCAGCCAGCGCATGGCGAAGCTGGCCGGGGCGCTTACGCGCAAGATGCGGCGCGCGCCGGTTCGGCCACAGGCTTCCGCCGCCACGGCCATGCGATCGAACGAAAGACCGATCTCCGCAGCGAAAACCTTCGCCATCGGCGTCGCCACCATGCGGCGGCCGTCCTTGGTGAAGAGCCTTTGCCCAAGCCAGCTTTCGAGAACAGCGATCTGCCGGCTGACCGCGCCGTGGGTGACGCCAAGCTGCGCCGCGGCATCGGCGAAACTGCTGGTTCGGGCGGCGACCTCGAAGACCCGCAACGCGTTGAGCGGAGGCAAGCGACGCATGGATAACCGTGAGAAAAGCTGACGGGTATTGTGAGAAGTGACTGGCTTGTTGAGGATTGCTCACTTGCCTATCGTCGCGCAATGGCAACCTCGACCGCTCCCCACGCGACACCGGCTGATCCTGCCCCCTCGAATGCGGCGAAGTCGCGCAGCCTGCTCGCCGCGTGCCTCACCCACGCGCTTCACGACGGCTACACCGACGGCCTTTATGCCTTCCTTCCCGTATGGCAAGCGCAGTTCGGTCTTTCCTATGCGGCGCTGGCGGTCGTTCGCGCCCTTTATTACGGAACCATGGGCATCTTTCAAATCCCGGCCGACCGCGTCCTGCGTAGGGTGTCGTCGCGAGCAGCGTTGATTCTGTCGACCATCCTTGCGGCGATGGGCCTGCTGGTTACAACATTGCCGTGGGGCTTTGCCGGTCTTTGCGCGGGTCTGGTCGTGGCCGGCATCGGGTCGAGTATCCAGCACCCCCGCGGCTCGATGCTGGTCACCGACACGTATGGCAGGGCGGCGCGTGGCCCGCTCGGCATCTACAATTTTGCCGGCGATGTGGGAAAGGCCGTGTTTCCGGCGCTTATGGCGGTACTACTGCCAATCTTCGCCTGGCAGCCGGTGTTGCGCCTGATGGCCGTGCTTGGACTCGCCGTGTCGGTCGCGCTGGTACCACTGGCGCCGACGTCTGGCGTCACCACGAAGGTCACGGGCGAAGGGGGCGCAGGTCGTGGGTGCGGGGGCTTCGGCATCCTGACCACGGTCGGTGCGCTCGATACGGCGACTCGCATGGGGTATTTGCTGTTTCTGCCCTTCCTCATCCATGACCGTGGCGGAGACTCGCCGACGGTTGGACTCGCACTCGCCCTGCTGTTCGTCGGTGGGGCTTTGGGAAAGGCAACGTGCGGCTGGCTCGGAGCACGGTTGGGTGTCGTCGGGACTGTCGTGGCGACCGAAACTGCAACGGCCCTGCTGATCACCGGGACATTGTTCACGCCATTGCTGCCGACGCTCTTCCTGCTGCCGTTGCTCGGTATTGTCCTGAACGGCACCTCCTCGGTGCTCTACGGCACCGTTCCGGAGCTGTCCCATGGCGATACCGGCCGGGCCTTCGCGGTCTTTTATACGAGCGTCATCGGCTCTGGAGGCATCGCGCCGATCATCTACGGCGCGGTTGCCGATCACAGCAATCAGACGGTGGGCGTGATGGCCTCGGCAATGACCGCGACCCTTATCGTTCCGCTTGTCCTGATGCTGCGGCCCCATCTCCGCAGCTCAACCACCAGACGGAGGTTCATGCAATGAAGAGAGACACGTCGTCGATCAACGGGGCTTGCCACTGCGGAACCGTGCGGTTCCAGGTCCAACTGGCTGACGGTCTGCACAGCGCACGCCGGTGCAATTGTTCCTATTGCCGGATGCGTGGCGCCGTCGTGATTTCAGCAAATCTTGCCGATTTCCGCATCCTGTCGGGCGAGGAACACCTCAGCGTCTATCAGTTCCACACGATGTCGGCAAAACACTGGTTCTGCTCGAAATGCGGCATATACACGCACCACCAGCGTCGATCCGACCCAAATCTATTCGGCATCAACGCCGCTTGCCTTGAGGGTGTCAGCCCCTTCGATTTCGAGGAAGTGGCCGTTTATGACGGCGTCAACCACCCGTCGGACACTGGGGCCAAGCCGCGGATCGCGGGGTACCTGCGCTTTGTCCCGGTGCGATAGCCGAAATTTTCCGCCGTAGGCGGGAAATTCCGCGTCTTGCGCGTCGGCGGTCATAAATGTATCATTTCTCCATATGGCGAAATGATGGTAGCGTCCCCGCATGCTTGAGACCTTCGAGACCGTAGCCAAAGCCGTCGCCGATCCCAGCCGGGCGCGCATCCTGAAACTGCTGGAAAGCGGGGAGCTGTGCGTCTGCCAGATCACCACCGTGCTTGATCTGGCGCCGGCGACCATCTCCAAGCATCTGGCGGCGCTCAAGACCGCCGGCCTGCTTCAGCAGCGTCGGGACGGCAAGTGGGTCTATTACCGGCTCGCCGAGCGCGAGTTGAACCCGTACGCGCCGCAATTCCTCGCCTTGGTCCGGCAGTCCCTGGCGGATGATCCGACCACGGCCGAGGACCGTCGCGTCCTGGCGCAGGTGAACGCGGTGCCGCTTTCGGTCCTCTGCGACCGGGGGCGGGCGGCGCTTGGTCCGAATGCTCAAGCTCCCGAGACATTCACCTGCTGTGGGGCACCATCATGAGCGAGAAGACCTACAACGTCCTGTTCCTGTGTACCGGCAACTCGGCCCGCAGCATCATGGCCGAAGCCATCCTCAACCGTGACCTCAGCGGCAAGTTCCGCGCATTCAGCGCTGGCAGCCATCCCAAGGGACACATCGACTCCACGGTGCAGGCGCTGCTGAAGAAGACCAACTATCCGACCGACGGACTGCGCTCCAAGTCCTGGGACGAGTTCGCCCAGCCCGGCGCGCCCGAACTGGATTTCGTCTTCACCGTTTGCGACAACGCCGCTGGCGAGGTCTGTCCGGTCTGGCCGGGCCACCCGATGACGGCCCATTGGGGCGTCCCGGACCCGGCTGACTTCAAGGGCAGCGAGGTCGAGAAGTCCGCGTTCTGCGGCGAGGTCATGCGCATGCTCGCCAATCGCATCAATATTTTCGCCGCTCTGCCGATCCGCTCGCTCGATCGCCTGTCGCTGCAAAAGCGCCTCGACGACATCGGCAAGACCCACGCCTGACCCAAGGAAACGACCATGGCCGACAAGACCATCAACGTTCTCGTTCTCTGCACCGGCAACAGCGCCCGTTCGGTGCTGGCCGAGTGCCTGATCAACGATCTCGGCGGCGGCAAATGGAAGGCGTACAGCGCGGGCAGCAAGCCGACCGGCAAGGTCAACCCGCTGTCCATTGAAATCCTCAGGGAGAAGGGCCATTCGGTCGAGGGCCTGCGCTCCAAGTCGTGGGACGAGTTCGCCCTGCCCGACGCGCCCAGGATGGATCTGGTCATCACCGTCTGCGACAACGCCGCCGGCGAAGTCTGCCCGATCTGGCCGGGCGTGCCGCGCAAGTTGCACGTTGGCTTCCCCGACCCGGCCGATGCCCAGGGGAGCCACGACGAACGCCTGGCGGTGTTCCGCGCGGTCTACGGCATGATCGAAGCCAAGGTGAAGAAGTTGATCGAGCTTGGCCCGGACCGGGCCGGAGAGGTGTGATATGTCCGCTCAGTGTGAAGTGGCGGCCAAGGCCGCCAGTGGCGCGCCGATGGGGGTGTTCGAACGTTACCTGACGGTGTGGGTTGGCTTGTGCATCGTGGCGGGCGTGGCGCTCGGGCATTTCCTGCCCGCGCCGTTCCACGCCATCGGCGGCATGGAGGTCGCTCAGGTCAACCTGCCGGTGGCGGTGCTGATCTGGCTGATGATCGTCCCCATGCTGCTGAAGATCGACTTCGGCGCCCTCCATCAGGTCAAGGAACACTGGAAGGGCATCGGCGTCACCCTGTTCGTCAACTGGGCGGTCAAGCCGTTCTCCATGGCACTGCTGGGGTGGGTGTTCGTCTCCACCCTGTTCCGCCCGCTGCTGCCCGCCGACCAGATCGACAGCTACATCGCCGGCTTGATCCTGCTGGCGGCGGCGCCGTGCACGGCCATGGTGTTCGTGTGGTCCAACCTGACCAACGGCGAACCGCACTTCACGCTCAGCCAGGTGGCGCTGAACGACACCATCATGGTGGTCGCCTTCGCCCCCATCGTCGGCCTGCTGCTGGGCCTGTCGTCCATCACCGTGCCGTGGAACACCCTGTTGCTGTCGGTGGTGCTGTACATCGTGGTGCCGGTGGCGGTGTCGCAAGTGTGGCGCAAGGCACTGCTGGCCCGTGGACCGCAGGCGCTGTCCAACCTGCTCGCCAAGCTGGGGCCGCTGTCGTTGGGCGCGCTGCTGACCACGCTGGTGCTGCTGTTCGGCTTCCAGGGCGAGCAGATCATCGCCCAGCCGCTGGTCATCCTGATGCTGGCGGTGCCGATCACCATCCAGGTCTATTTCAATTCGGGCCTCGCCTACCTGCTCAACAAGAAGCTGGGCGTCGCCCATTGCGTCGCCGGCCCGTCGGCGCTGATCGGGGCCTCCAATTTCTTCGAGTTGGCCGTTGCCGCCGCCATCAGCCTGTTCGGCTTCCAATCGGGTGCCGCGCTCGCCACCGTGGTTGGCGTGCTGATCGAGGTGCCGGTGATGTTGTCGGTCGTCCGCATCGTCAACGCCAGCAAGGGCTGGTACGAGAGCAAAGCGTAGGAGGACATCATGAAGAAGCTTGAAGTCTACGATCCCGCCATGTGCTGTTCGACCGGCGTGTGCGGCCCTGACGTCGATCCGGCCCTGGTCGCCTTTGCCGCCGACCTGAAATGGGTCGCCGAACAGGGCGTCGCCGTCCAGCGCTACAACCTGGGCACCGAGCCGCAGGCCTTCGCCGCCAATCTGGCGGTGGTCAAGGAGATGGAGGCCGGCATGGACCGGTTGCCGATCATCGCCATCGACGGCCACATCGTCTCGGCCGGCATCTATCTGACCCGCGACCAGCTTGCCGCCAAGCTGGGGCTTGGCCCGGCGAAGGCCAAGATCACCGTCAAGGCCGGTGGGGCGTGCTGCTCGGGTTCCGGCTGCTGCTGAAGGAGGCCATCATGGCCCTGCCGTCGATCGTCATGCGCTACGCCTTTTTCACTGGCAAGGGTGGTGTCGGCAAGACGTCGCTGTCCTGCGCCACCGGCCTTGCCCTGGCCGATGCCGGCAAGCGGGTGCTGATCGTCAGCACCGACCCGGCCTCGAACCTGGACGAGGTGCTGGGAACCGGCCTGTCGCAGCGGCCGATCGCGGTGACCGGCGCGCCCAACCTGTTCGCGCTCAACATCGACCCCGAGGCGGCGGCGCGCGACTACCGCGAACGCATGGTCGGCCCCTATCGCGGCATTCTGCCGCCGGCCGCCATCGCCAGCATGGAGGAGCAGTTCTCCGGCGCCTGCACGGTGGAAATCGCCGCCTTCGACGAGTTCGCCAAGCTGCTGGGCGATCCGGCGACCACGGCCGAATTCGACCACGTCATCTTCGACACCGCGCCGACCGGCCATACGCTGCGCCTGCTCACGCTGCCGTCGGCGTGGACCGAGTTCATCGCGTCCTCCACCGGCGGCGCCTCGTGCCTGGGGCCGTTGGCCGGCCTGGAGAAACAGAAGGCGCTATACGCCGCCACCGTGGCGCAGCTTTCCGATCCGGCCATGACCTCGGTGGTGCTGGTCAGTCGCCCCGAAACTTCTGCCCTGCGCGAGGCCGAGCGGACCCGGCTGGAACTGGCGGACCTGGGCGTCACCAACCTGCGCCTGGCGCTGAACGGCGTTTTCGTCGCGGCGTCCGGCGGCGACGCCGTGGCCGACGCCATGACCCGCCGGGGCCAGGCGGCCATCACCGACATGCCGATGGCGCTGGCCGGCCTGCCGCGCAGCGAAACGCCGTTCCTGCCCAAGGGAACGGTCGGGCTGGAATGCTTGCGCGGCATGTCCAACCCTGCCCTGGTTCTTCATCCCGACGTGCCGGCCAGAGCTGTCGGCAGCCTGCCCACCGGCCTGCTCCCGCTGGTCGAGGATATCGCCGGCAGCGGCCACGGCGTGGTGATGACCATGGGCAAGGGCGGCGTCGGCAAGACCTCGGTCGCCGCTGCCATCGCCGCCGCCTTGGCGCAAAGGGGGCACAAGGTCGTGCTGTCGACCACCGACCCCGCCGCCCACGTCGCCGGCACGGTGGAAAATGGCATCTCCGGCCTGACCGTCACCCGGATCGACCCGGAAGCCGAGGTGGCGCGCTATCGCGACGAGGTGCTGGCCAAAGCCGGCGCCGCCCTGGATGCCGCCGGCCGTGCCATGCTGGAAGAGGATTTGCGCTCGCCCTGCACCGAGGAGATCGCCGTCTTCCGCGCCTTCGCCCGCACGGTGGACGAGGGCAAGGACGGCTTCGTGGTGCTGGATACCGCGCCCACCGGCCACACCATCCTGCTGCTGGATGCCGCCGAGGCCTATCACCGCGAGGTGTTGCGCACCCAGGCCGACATGCCCGAAGCGGTGCGCCAATTGCTGCCGCGTCTGCGCGATCCCGCCTTCACCCGCATGCTGATCGTCACCCTGGCCGAGGCGACACCGGTGCACGAGGCTGAACGGTTGCAAGCGGATCTTGCCCGCGCCGGCATCACGCCGTACGCCTGGGTGATCGACCAAAGCCTGCTCGCCAGCGGCACCGCCGACCCCATCCTGGCCCAGCGCGGCCGTTACGAGGTGCCGTTTATCGAGCGGGTGGCGGGGCAGTCGCGGCGGTGTGCGCTGATTCCGTGGCAGGCGGTCGCCCCCGTGGGGGCCGAGGGGTTGGCGGCGCTGGTCCGCTGACCTATTGGCGACTCTGCCAGGGATCGTCTGGCAATCGAACATTTGCAGGCTTTCGCGGCTTGTCACGAACGCTTGATCGGGGCGGGTGGCACGATATGTTATCCCCTTCGCTCGTCCGAGACGTAGAGGCTGAAAATGGATTTCAAGTTCACTCCGCTTGCCATTCCCGAGGTCAAGCTGGTCGAGCATGAGATTTTCAAGGACGAGCGTGGTTTCTTCATCGAGACCTTCCGGCAGGAGAACTTCTCCCGTGCGGGGCTGCCCACCTTCGTGCAGGACAACCATTCTTGTTCGGGTGCCAACGTGGTGCGCGGTCTGCACTACCAGGCCGAACCGATGGCGGTCGGCAAGCTGGTGCGCTGTCTTCGCGGGCGCCTGTTCGACGCGGTGGTGGATATCCGCAAGGGGTCACCCACTTACGGCAAGTACGTCAGCGTCGAGCTGTCCGAGGACGATGCCAAGATGCTGTGGGTGCCGCCGGGCTTTGCCCACGGTATCCTGACCCTCGAGGACAGAACCGAGATCTATTACAAGGTGAGCAATTACTATTCGCCGCAGCACGATCGAGCGATTCGCTGGGACGATCCCGCCATTGGCATTCAGTGGCCAACCCGCGACGTCATGGTATCCGCCAAGGATAAAGCCGCGCCGCTGCTGGCTGATGTCGATAATAATTTCGTTTACGGCGCATAGCTTTTTGTGAGGTACTCGTCAGGGCCGTAATACCGGATCGCTTTATCGCGGCTTCTGGTCGGAAAACCTTGGGCGGAGATCAAGGTAGCGGCTGGGCGGCGCGCCCAGGATGCGGCGGAACATGGTGGTGAAGGCCGCCACGCTGTCATAGCCAAGATCAAGGGCGACATTGGTGACCGGTTCGCCGGCGCTCAGGCGAGGCAGGGCGGCGAACAGGCAGGCCTGCTGCCGCCAGGCGGACAGGCTTAGGCCCGTCTCGCGGCGGAAGGCGCGGGTGAAGGCGCGGCGGCTCATGGCCATGGCGTCGGCCCAGGAATCGATGGTGGCATGCGGCGTCGGGTCGTCAAGGAAGGCCCGGCACAGCGCCGCCAATTTGGCTTCGGCGGGCATGGGCAAGCCCAGGGGCTTTTCCGGCAGGCGGCCCATTTCCTCGCGCATCAGGGCCATGATCAGGCCCTCGCGGCTGTCGGGGCGGGGGTCCTCGTCGCGGGGCAACTGCACCGCCTCCTCGATCAGGCAGCGCATCAGGGCGGTCATGCCCATCACGCGAACGCTCTCGGGCAGATTGGGCACGATGCCTTGCTTGACGTAGAGGGCGCGGATGCTGACATAGCCGCAGGTTTGCATGGAATGCTCGGTATTCGCGGGCACCCAGAAGGCGTGGTCGGGGGGCACGATCCAGCGGCCCGCTTCGGTGATCATCATGAAGACGCCGGTCTCGGCATAGATCATTTGCCCCCAGCTGTGACGGTGGGGCGGGATAAGGTATTCGCGCCGATATTCGCCGCTATGGGGCACGATCTGGCGGTCGCTGGCCTCCAGCCTGCTCCAGCGGCTCATGCGCGCCAGCATCTCCTCACTGGAATCCTGCTCCAGGACGATGTGGCGCGGCGGATGGGGAAAGTCGGGACTTGGCATAATCTGGCCCACTCGCGAAAGAGCAAGACCATATCGCGAAAGCGGGGCGGGGGCCAATTTTCTTATGATCGGGGTCAAGCCAATCCTCTTGCGGAGTGCCCCCATGCCGGAATCCGGTTCCAGCGAGGCCGTCCTGGACGCGAGCGCCACGTCCATCCCCACCCAGCCCTCGACCCGGGCCGAGGTGGGCGGCACCGTTTTCTCCATCATCGCCGCCGTCAGTTTCTGCCATCTGTTGAACGACATGATGCAGTCCATGCTGGCCGCCCTCTATCCGATGCTGAAGGCTAATTTCAGCCTCAGCTTCAGCCAGATCGGCCTGTTGACCTTCATTTTCCAGCTCACCGCCTCGCTGTTGCAGCCGCTGGTCGGCATCTTCACCGACAAGCGGCCGCAGCCCTATTCGCTGGCGTTCGGCATGGCCTTTACCTTCGTCGGCTTGGTCGGGCTGGCCTTTGCCCCCAGCTACGCCCTGCTGCTGGTTTCCGCCGGGCTGGTGGGCATCGGCTCGTCGGTGTTCCATCCCGAGTCCTCGCGTATTGCCCGCATGGCGTCGGGCGGCAGGCTGGGGCTGGCGCAGTCGCTGTTCCAAGTCGGCGGCAATTTCGGCACGGCCATCGGTCCGCTGCTGGCCGCCTTCATCGTCGTGCCGCGCGGCCAGAGCAGCGTCGCGGTTTTCTCCGGCGCTGCCCTGGTGGCCATGCTGGTGCTGTGGCGGGTGGGAAACTGGTACGCCCACCACCACCGCAGCGGCACCAGGAAGATGGTTGCCGTCGTCCCCCACAACCTGCCGCGCCGGAAGGTGGTGTTGGCCCTGGCGGTGCTGGTGACGCTGATCTTCTCGAAGTTCGTCTATATGGTCAGCATGTCCAGCTACTACACCTTCTATCTGATCCATAAGTTCGAACTGGAGGTTTCGCAGGCGCAGATACTGTTGTTCGTGTTCCTGGGCGCCGTCGCCGCCGGTACGGTGCTGGGCGGCTTTATCGGCGACCGTATCGGCCGCAGATACGTGATCTGGGCCTCGATCCTGGGCGTGCTGCCCTTCACCCTGGCCTTGCCCTACGCCGACCTGACCTGGACGGTGGTGCTGTCGGTGGTGATCGGCTTCGTGCTGGCCTCGGCGTTCTCCGCCATCGTCGTCTTCGCCCAGGAACTGGTGCCGGGCCGGGTCGGCCTGATCGCCGGGCTGTTCTTCGGCTTCTCGTTCGGCATCGGCGGCACCGCCGCCGCCGTGCTGGGGATCGTGGCCGACGCCAAGGGCATCGACTTCGTCTATCACGTCTGCTCGTTCCTGCCGTTGCTGGGACTGTTGACGGTGTTCCTGCCGAAAGTGGGGCAGAGGAGGGCTTGACGGACTGATGCGCGTATGATGTTTTACGAAAACGTATTACGCGCATCTCCAATCCGGCCAGGAGTTCCCTCCATGTCCCTCACCCTGCGACCTTTGGCGGTCGCCATCGCCGTGCTGGCTCTGCCGTCGATGGCGCAGGCCCATTTCCAGGAAATCCTGCCGTCGGCCGACGTCGTTCCAGACAGCGGCGACCGCACGGTCAAGCTGGGGCTGGTGTTCACCCATCCGTTCGAGGGCGGTCCGGTGATGGAGATGGGCCAGCCAGTGCAGTTCGGCGTGCTGGCGGACGGCAGGAAGACCGACCTGAAGGCGGCGCTGGTCAAGAAGCCGGTGGACGGCAAGACCACCTACGAGGCGTCGTACCAGGTCAAGGCGCCGGGCGATTACGTGTTCTACGTCGAACCCGCGCCCTATTGGGAAGCGGCCGAAAAGAAGTACATCGTCCATCATTCCAAGGTGGTGGTGGATTTCGGCTCGGGCGAGGGCTGGGACAAGCTGGTCGGCCTGCCGGTGGAGATCGAGCCGCTGGTGCGCCCCTACGGCGTGTGGACCGGCAACCAGTTCCGCGGCATCGTCCGCAAGAACGGTAAGCCGCTGCCGTTCGCCGAGGTCGAGGTGGAATGGGTCAATGACGGCGGCGTCAAGGCGCCGTCCGATCCCTTCGTCACCCAGGTCATCAAGGCCGACGCCTCTGGCCAATTCTCCTATACCATGCCGCGCGCCGGCTGGTGGGGCTTCGCCGCCCTGACCGAGGGCGACAAGCCCCTGGCGGGACCGGACGGCAAGCCTGCCAAGGTCGAAGTGGGTGGCCTGATCTGGGTCAAGACTGTAGACATGAAGTGAGTTGAGTTTTCATGGCTCATATTCCCGACGGCGTCGTCTCCGTCCCCGTGCTGGTTGCCGGTGCCGCCGTCACGGTCGCCGGCTGCGGTTACGCGCTGAAGCGCCTGCCGCCCGAGCGCATCCCCCAGGTCGCCATTCTGTCGGCGGTGTTCTTCGTCGCCTCGCTGGTGCATTTCCCGGTGGGACCCAGCAGCGTCCACCTGATCCTCAACGGCTTGACCGGCGTGATGTTGGGCTGGGCATCGTTCCCGGCCATCCTGATCGCGCTGTTGCTGCAGGCGGTGATGTTCGGGTTCGGCGGCGTGGCGGTGCTGGGCGTCAATGTCATGAACATGGCGGTTCCCGCAGTGATCAGCGGCCTGCTGTTCACCCTGTTGCATCGGCGTGCGGCCGGGAACCATCGGCGCTCCGTCGTCGCCGCCGGGTTCTGCGGCGGTCTTGGCGTGCTGCTGACCACGGTGGCGGTCGCGGTGTCGCTGGCGG
The DNA here is from genome assembly GCA_050259735.1 of Bacteroidota bacterium. Taxonomy (GTDB): domain Bacteria; phylum Pseudomonadota; class Alphaproteobacteria; order Rhodospirillales; family Magnetospirillaceae; genus Magnetospirillum. The sequence goes on along the minus strand of JBLNBE010000048.1, from coordinate 5,182 downwards.
TCAGCGGGCGCGAGTTCATTCCCGCCGCCAAGCTGATCGTCTTCACCCATGTGCCGGTCATGATTATCGAGGCGGCGTTCAGCGCCGCCGCCATCGGCCTGCTGCTTCGGGTCAAGCCCGAGTTCATCGCCCCCGCAGGTCCATCCCTCGCCCAGGAGGGCGTGCCATGATCCGGCGCTTCGCATTTGCCACCGCCGTGGTGGCGCTGGGCCTGGCGGCCACGGCCACTCCCGCCTTGGCCCACAAGATGAAGGTGTTCGCCTCGGCCACGGGGACGGCCATTTCCGGCTATGTCTATTTCAGCGGCGACAGCCGTGCCGTCGACACCAAGGTGACGGCACGCGGTGCCGATGGCAGCACGGTGTTCGAGGGAGTGACCGACGACAAGGGGCAATTCGGCTTCCGGGCCACGCGCCGCATGGACCACGTCATCACCGTGGATGGCAATGACGGCCACATGGGCGCCTTTACCGTCACCGCCGCTGAGCTTCCCGATAGCCTGCCGGCCGCCGGTTCCACCGCGGCGGCGCCGCCAGCCTCGCCCATCCCGGCCGAAACCGTCGCCGGGTCGGCCGACCTGCGGGCGTTCATCGACCAGAGCATTTCCCGCCAGATCCGGCCGTTGCGCGAACAGATCGACGCCTATCAGGAAAAAATCTGGTGGCACGACGTGATCGGCGGTATCGGCTATATCGTCGGGTTGGCCGGGCTGGCTTTCGGCTGGGCCAATCGCAAGCCAAGGAAGATCGGGTGAGCGGACTGCACCCTCACAACGGCGACGCCGCCCTGCCGGACGATACCGGTCCCGAGCATGGCGGACTGATCGGCCGGCTTGATCCCCGCACCCGCGTCATCGTCGCCGGAATGTTCGCGATACTGGTGGTCGGCCTGACCCATCTGCCGACCCTGGGCGTGGCGGTGGCGCTGGCGCTGGCCGCCGCCATCCTGGCCCGGCTGCAGGTGCGCGCCACCCTGCGCCACATGCTGACGCTGGACGGCTTCATGGTGCTGGCGTTGGTCATGCTGCCGTTCACCGTGCCGGGCGATGCCGTGGTCAGCGTGGGCGGCCTCGATGCATCGCGCCAGGGCGGGCTGCAGGCGCTGGTGATCCTGGCCAAGGCCAATGCGGTGGTGCTGATGGTGCTGGCCCTGGTCGGTTCCATGGATACCGTCGTTCTGGGCCAGGCGCTCGGGCGGTTGGGGGCGCCGGAAAAGCTGGTCCACCTGTATCTTTTCACCGTGCGCTATCTGGACGTGCTGCACCGGGAATATCGCCGACTGCGCGTCGCCATGCGGGCGCGCGCCTTTACCATGCGCAGCGACCGCCACACCTGGACCTCCATCGGCTACCTGTTCGGCATGCTGATGGTGCGCAGTCTCGAACGCTCGGAACGCATCGTCGCCGCCATGCGCTGCCGGGGCTTCGACGGCAAGTTTCCGGCCCTGGACGAGCCGACCCGCTTTCAGCGCCCCGATGGCGTGTTCGCTTTGGCGTCGTTGGCGGGTATGGTCATGCTGATGACCATCGAGACGCTCAGGATATGACCCCATTCTTCCGGTTGGACGGGATCCGCTTCGCCTACGACCGTGGCCGCCCGGTGCTGGACGGCGCCTCGTTCCAACTGGCCTCGGGCGACAAGGTGGCCTTGACCGGTCCCAACGGCGCCGGCAAGACCACGCTGTTCCATCTCATGGTCGGCCTGCTGAAGCCGTCCGCCGGCACGCTGGAGGCCTTCGGCCTGCCGCGCCGGTCGGAGAAGGACTTCACGGAGGTGCGCGCCCGCGCCGGCATCCTGTTCCAGGACAGCGACGACCAGTTGTTCTGCCCGACGGTGGCCGAAGACGTCGCCTTCGGCCCGTTGAACCTGGGCAAGCGTCCGGCCGAGGCCCGCGCCATCGTCACCGAGACGCTGAGCATGCTGGGCCTGGACGGGTTCGAGGACCGCATCACCCACAAGCTGTCGGGCGGGCAGAAGCGCCTGGTCGCCCTGGCCACCGTGCTGGCCATGCGCCCCGACGTGCTGCTGCTGGACGAGCCGACCAACGCGCTGGACGAGGTCACCGAGGCACGCCTGACCGACATCCTGCTGGGTCTGCCCCAGGCCATGGTCATCATCTCGCACGACAACGCCTTTCTTGACCGCATCGCCACGCGGCGGGTGCGGCTGCATCAGGGGCGTCTGGCCGAGGAGGGGTGACCCCCGTCAGGTCTTCGGGCTGCTGTGCACATGCGGGTGGGCGTGGTCATGCCCGTGCCCGTGGTCATGCTCGTCTTCGTGGTGATGGCCGGCGGTGACCTTCATCTCCACCGGCACGGCATTGAGCGCGCCGTGGCGCACCCCGGTTTCCGCGGTGATGGTGTCGGCGAAACGGCGCACCGCCGGGGTCGGCCCCTGCAGGATGCTCACTTCCATGCAGTTCTCGTGGTCCAGATGGACGTGCAGGGTCGACAGCGTCAGATCGTGATGGGCATGGCTGGCCTGGGTCAGCCGCCGCGACAATTCCCGCTCATGGTGGTTGTAGATGTAGGACAGGCAGGCGATGCAGTGGCCGTTTTCCTCGTCCGCCAACCGCTCGGCCTCAAGGGTCTGGCGCAGGATGTCGCGCACCGCCTCTGACCGGTTGCCGTAGCCCCGGCGGCGAATGTAGTCGTCGAACTGCGCCAGCAATTCCTCGTCCAGCGATACGGTGAAGCGGTCCATGGCTGCCCCCACTGAGAATACCGGCTGTGTAGCATATCGCGTCGCGGCTGGCTCTGGTGGAGTGCGGTGCCGGGCGTGGCGCACGCCAATGGTGCACATTGGTATCTCTCCAATGTGTAGTTGGAATCAGTCCAATCATTGATATAGCGCAATGCTACACAACGAATTTGGATGATCCTGTGGGGCAGAGAGGGTGCCGCCAGGCTGTCCCGCCGTTGCGGGGCAGGGGGTGGTCGGCGCGATCTCTGCCCCCTGCCGCCCGCCTGTGGGCGGTGGGGCCGCCACATGCATAAAGGGGGAATCCCATGTCTTTGCGTCACACTCTCTCGCTGGCCGTCGTGCTGGCCGCCACCGCCGGTCTGGCCCATGCCGCGCCGGCCGCCGACGAACCGATCCAGCCGATCGCGCCGGCCAAGGTGAAGGATGCCGGCTTGGTCGAGTTGGGCAAGAAGCTCTATTTCGACACCCGCCTGTCCAAGTCCGGCTTCATCTCGTGCAATTCGTGCCACAACCTGTCCATGGGCGGCACCGACAACCTCAAGACCTCGATCGGCCATAATTGGAACAAGGGGCCGATCAACGCCCCGACCGTGCTGAATTCCAGCATGAACCTGGCGCAGTTCTGGGACGGCCGCGCCGCCGACCTGAAGGCCCAGGCCGGTGGTCCCATCGCCAATCCGGGCGAGATGGCGTCGAACCACGCGCTGGCGGTCGAGGTGTTGCAGTCCATTCCCGGCTATGTGGCCGAGTTCAAGAAGGTGTTCGGCACCGAGACCGTTACCATCGACGAAGTCACCAAGGCCATCGCCGCCTTCGAGGAAATCCTGGTGACCCCCAATTCGCGCTTCGACAAGTGGTTGAAGGGCGACAAGAAGGCGCTGACCCCGGCCGAGCAGGCGGGCTATGCCCTGTTCAAGGATTCGGGCTGCACCGCCTGCCATAACGGCGCCGCGGTGGGCGGCAACTCGTTCCAGAAGATGGGCGTGGTCGAGGCCTACACGGCCACCAGCCCGGCGGAAGGCCGCGTCGCCGTCACCAAGGACGAAGCCGATCGCTTCGCGTTCAAGGTGCCGACCCTGCGCAACGTGGAACTGACCTATCCCTACTTCCACGACGGCGAGGCCGCCACGCTGACCCAGGCGGTCGACACCATGGGCCGCATCCAGTTGGGCAAGACCTTCACCGCCGAGGAAAACGGCAAGATCGTCGCCTTCCTCAAGACCCTGACCGGCGAGCAGCCCAGCTTCAAGATGCCGATCCTGCCGCCGTCGTCCGACGCCACCCCGCGTCCGACGCCGTTCGACAAGTAACTTCGGGGAACCCCTTCCCCGGGATGCGCCCGGGGAAGGGGATGCCTGTTCACACCGCAACCGCCGTCACCGACTGGCGCTGGCTTGGCGCCAAGTGGACGCAGCCCGGCACCGGGTGGTCGCCATTGGTGAAGGCGATCAGGTTGACCGGGCGATAGGGGCCGACGCGCGGCTCGCTGTTGTCCATGGGGATGGTGGTCACCTTGTGGTCCCAGCGCTGGGACGCGGCCTCGCTGAGGAACATCTGGGTTGCCGGAAACTCGCGCAGCGTCGGCGCCCGGTCGCGATAGGGCCACACCACCTGTTCGTCGTGGGCGGCGGCCAGGGCGCAGGGAAAGGCCGGCACGGCGGCGGCGTCGCCGAAGCGCAGGCCCAGGCCGGCATGCTCCAACTCATCGACCATCCACACCAGGGCGCAATCGGCCAGCCGGCCCCGCGTCGCCGCGACGTCCCTTTCGTAGCCGCCGCCGACATCGGCATGGGCGCCGGGAAACAGCACCTGGAGGATGCGGCCGCCATCGGGGTCCCACAAGGTGGGGGTGAAGTCGGCGCGCAGGTCGTCGATGGACACCGCGTGCAGGCCCAAACGCACCTTGGGGCTAAGCGCGGTATTGGTGAACTGGAAGGCGTCGCGGCGGCCGCCGTCGTTGTCGTAGACCGGAATGCCCAGCGCACCCACCGTGTCCCACACCGCGACGGCGCCGATATCGTCGACCGGCACCAGAGCGGGCATGGCCGGCTCGAAGATGTTGGCGAGCAGGCCGGTCATCAGGGCGCAGAAGCGCGCGGCCAATTCCGGCGCCGTCTCGGCGCGATGGGCCTGCCAGACCCGCACCCCCAGGCTATAGGCGGTGGGGTCGCCGGCGGGCAGGTCGGGCGGCAACAGGCCGCGTGCCGCGATCAGTCCGGCCAAGGCCCGCACCGTATAGGCGCCCCGGCTGAAGCCGACCAGCACGATGCGGTCGCCGGGCTGGTAATGGCGGGAAAGGAAGGTATAGCCGCGCACGATGCGCGAGAGGGTGCCGGTGCCGACCGCGCCGCCCAGCATCTTGGTCAGCCAATTGTCCGAATGGCCGACGCCGTGCAGGTATTTGGCCACCTGCACCACGCGGTCGCCCTCGCTGACGGTCTTTTCCTGTTCCGGCTCCAACGACGGCTCGCCCGGGCTGG
>JBLNBE010000047.1:0-35728 GCA_050259735.1 Bacteroidota bacterium | reverse complement strand
TCATCTCCCTGGCCGACGGCAGCAAGCTGACCGTGAAGCAGCACTTCTACTGGTACACCGACGGCTATGCCGTCGAGACCCTGCGTGATGCCGCCGGCAACACCCTCAACCTCAGGGGCGACCTGCCGGTCATCGGCACCGATGCGGCTGATAGTCTTCTTGGTAGCAGCGGAGCTGAAACGCTTGTCGGTGGAGCTGGTGACGACACTCTCACCGGGAATGGTGGCGAAGACACCTATCTGGTTATCCGGGGGTCCGGCCAGGACATCGTCAACAACGTTGGGCAATTCAGCGCAGCCGACAAGGTGGTCTTTGGCGCTGATGTCACAACTGACCAGCTTTGGTTCCAGCAAGCGGGCGACGATTTGAAGGTCTCCATCATCGGCACCGCCGATGTGGTCACCGTGGCCGGCTGGTATCAAAGCAGCAACAACCATGTGGCTCAGTTCAACACCGCTGGCGGTTCCACGTTGAGCGACGCGGTCGTTCAAAACCTGGTCAATGCCATGGCAGGCTTCAGCCCGCCGCCAGTCGGCCAGACTACGCTAACCGCCGATCAGCACCAGCAGCTGGACACGGTGATTGCGGCAAACTGGAAGGCTGCATAAGACGAGAAAGGCACCGTTCCGGAGTTCCGGGACGGTGCCATTTCCCTGTCTATTTACCGCTTTTCACCTCTCATCCAACAGTCAGTACTTTACGCCCCCACTTCTCCAGCGCCTTCCGCCGCTCATCCATCCGCTCGTATACGTCATAGACCTTGTGCATGCCCTGCGGCACATGGCCGATCACCAGTTCGCTGGTGACAGCATCGACCTCCAGGCGTGAGAGTCCGGTACGAACGGTGCGGCGGAAGTCGTGGAGGGTGAAGGGTTGGCGGTTCGCCATGGCTTTGCGCAGGCGGCGGATGGCGGAGAGGGCGCCGTTGAAGGGCTGGTCTTCCCGGCGTCCGGGGAGAACGTGGCCGGTGGCGCCGTCGCGCCAGCGGGCGCGCAGGATGTCCATGGCGGCGCTGGGCAGCGGCACGGCGTGCTCGATGCCGGTCTTGTAACGGGTGGCGGGGATCACCCACAGCGCTGCTTCCATGTCGATTTCCGCCCAGGTCATCAGGCGCACCTCATCACGGCGCTGGCCGGTGAGCAGCAGCAAGCGGAGGAAGTCGCGGCTGGTGGCGCCCAGGTTGGCGCTGGCCTGCCAGACCTCGGCGATTTCCGTGTCGCTGAGGGCGCGGCGGCGGGGTTGTTCCTTGGCGGCGCCGAAGTTGCGCAGGTCCTTCTTGCGGATCGAGGGCACGCCGTCCAGGTAGGACTTCTGCTCGCACCAGCGCAGCAATGCCATGATCTCGGAGAACACCCGGTTCGCCTGGACCGGGAAGCCTTTGCGGGCAACCTGGCTCACGACCTCGACCACGTCGGCGCGGCGGATGGTTCGGATCATCCGGGTGCCGATGGCCGGTTCGATGTGCGTGCGGAACATGGTGTCCTTGAGCATCCGCGTGCTGGCCCGCGTCGAGACGGTCACAGCCTCCAGGTAGGAGGCGTGGGCCTGCTTCACGGTGATGGTCAGAGCCTGGGCGCGGGCGTCCACTTCCTCGGGCGACATGCCGTCGCGGGTGCCGGAGAGATATTCGCTTGCCCGCTTGCGGGCGTCCGCCAGGGACACCGTGGGATAGGCGCCGATGGTGTGGCGTGAGCGCTTGCCGCCGACCACATGGCGGATGGCCCAAACCTTCTCGCCACGGGGGCTGATGCGGATGCACAGGCCACGGGTGGCGCCGTCGGCTAATTCGCGCCAGCCGGACTGGCCGCGCTGGGGTTTCAGGGAAGCAACAACAGAGTCAGTCAAAGCTTTCGCCATGGGGCACCTGTGGGGCAGAACGCTCCGGCCCATGGCGAATAATGAAAAACAGCCACAAGCCGGTCACAGGTGCAATTCTCGGCGAAAGGCTAGATAATGCAACGCGTTGCGCCGTTCTTCGCTATGCTTTGTCGGGCGCCATTGTTCGCGATTATTCCTTTGATGCTTGGCTCCTAGACGTGAAGCCTCCCTGTTTGACTCAGCCCCGGTGAAAGCCGGGGCTTCTTTTTTATCAAGGGGTTAGCCGCCTACTTCCTCAGCGAGCGGAGCTTTTCACGTGCTCGCTCGACAGCGGGCGAGCCAGGAAAGCCTAACGAGGCCGATCCTGTGATCCAGCTGACGAAATTGTCTTTGCCATCCAGGAAAAAGACGTAGTCGGAGCCGACGAGCAGGGGCAGCGTACAATTACCGGGAAAGAACGTTTGGCTCTTCACTTTGTTGTCGGCGGGCGCCTCACCCTTGATGATCTCGATCGGGCTGAACGTCCCCTCGATTACCCCGGCGTCATGCTTGTCGATGTCAGCCGCAGCGACCTGTTCGACCTTGATCAAATGGCCGACCACGACCGTGGCCGCATTGGCGAACAGCTCTTCCGCCGTCGGTTCCGGCACGTTCGGGTCACGGGAACACGCCCAACCCTGCGCCGTCCCCATCATGGTCAGAATGACCGCCGTCAGAGCCAACCGACACCGCATCGCGCACCTCCCAACGAAACGGCAGTGACGATATCCCCGAAGGTACGCCGGCACAATCGCATCACAACTTGAGGGGGAAATTTCAGTCCTGTCAGGTTTTCAGCCAAGCCCGGACGGCCGATAAGCGGCTTTCCCGCCCAAATCCTTCTGCTATCCTTGTGGCGGGAAGGATTTTCGTCGTGCAAGAGGTGGGGGCATGGCCGATCTGCGATCACAGTCCCAGTCTTCACCCCCGACCGTATCGGGCGTGTCGGTCCGCACCAGCCTGCTTGTCCGCGCCTTCCTGATCGTTGTGATGGCGCTGGGCGTCTTCGCCATCTCCACCTACGCCTTCATCGTCGCGCCCACCATCGAGCGCCTGGCCGACACCCAGATGCGCCAGACGGCGGGGGAGCTGAGTTCGCGGGTCCAACACCTGTTGGCGACGGTCGAGGTCACACTCAACACCAGCCGCCATTGGGGTCTGAACAACAGCCTGAACCTGGATCAGGTGGAGAAGTTCAACGAGTTCTTCTTCCCGGTCATCGAGAACCACCCGGAAGTTTCCTCGGTGCTGGTCGCCCATGAATCGGGGCGGGAAATTCTGCTGCTCTATGCCAACGGCAAGTGGATCAACCGGCTCAGCGATCCTGAGCATTGGGGCAAGAAGACCACGTGGCTGACCTGGAGCGGCACCCGCGTCCTGGAAAAGACCGAGACCATCGAGCGCGACTACGACGCCCGCAAGCGCCCGTGGTTCGGCGGCGCCATGGCCCTCAAGCGCGACGAGGATGTGTTCTGGACCGCGCCCTACATTTTCTTTACCACCCGGGAGCCGGGCATCACCGCCTCCAGCCGCTGGACCGCGCCGGACGGCCAGCGTTACGTGGTGGCCCATGACGTCAAGCTGCTGGACCTGTCCCATTTCACCCGCCAGATCACCGCCGGAACCACCGGCGTGGGCATGCTGCTGGATGATGCGGGAAAGCTGGTCGGCGTTCCCCGGGACGAGCGCTTTTCCAGCGACGAAGAGATCAAGAAGGCGGTGCTGAAACCGCTGGCCGAGCAGGGATTGCCGATCCTGGCCGAGGGCTGGCGGCATTGGGAGGAACACGGCCGGCCGGATGGCAGCCTGAACGCCATGGCTTCGGACGGCGTCACCTGGTTTACCGAGTTCCGCCGCATCCATATCGGCGAGCAGCCGTTTTGGCTGGGGGTCATGGCTCCCCGCCAGGATTTCGTGCCGGTCAGCGGCGGGCAGATGGCGCTGCTGGTGGCGCTGATCGTGGGAACCCTGGGATTCGCGGCACTGGTGACGCTGCGCATCGCCCGCCGTTTCGCCGCGCCGCTGGAAATCCTGGCCGAGGAAAGTGCCCGCATCGGCCGCATGGATCTGGTCCAGCCGGTGGACATTCACTCGGACCTCAAGGAGATCGCTGCCCTGGCTGCAGCCCAGGAGGCCATGCGCGTGGCGCTGCAGGCTTCCACCGCCAGCCTGGAGGAAGCCAATGCCACCCTGGAGACCCGCGTCCAGGATCGCACCCGCGAGCTGGAGCGGTCCCAGCGCGCCGCCGAATGGTCACGGCAGCTCATGCGCGACATGGCCGACTCTCTGCCCTGCGCGGCCTTCCGCTTCGAGGTGGAGCCGGGCGGCACCGAGGTCTTCCGTTTCGTCAGCGCCAAGGCCGAGGAAATCTGGGGGATTCCGGCGGCGGCGCTGATGGATGATCCGGAGCAGCGCTGGCGCCAGGTTCATCCCGAGGATCGGCAGATCGCGCGCGACGCCATGGGCCAGTTCGTCCGCGACGGCATGCCCTCGAACCTGCTGTACCGGGTCATGCGGGGCGACGCGGCGTTCCGATGGGTCGAAACCCAGTCCATGGTGTCGCTGCAATCCGACGGCACCCGGGTATGGAACGGCTATTGGCTGGACGTGACCGAGCGCGAGCACGCCCTGCAGCGCATTCGCGAGGCCGAGGAGCGCCTGCGGGCGCTGACCAACTCGGTGCCGGTGGCGGTGTTCGAACTGCGCAGCGAGGGCGAACTGTTCTGGTTCACGTTCCTGAGCCGGCAGGTGCACGACATCCTGGGCGTCGGGCACGAGCAATTGCAGGCCAATGGCGACCGGCTCTACGGCGCGGTGTTGCCGGCCGACCGGGACGGGTTGGAGGTCCGGTTGACCGCCGCCATCGGCCAAGGCGTCCGCTTCTCTGCCCAGTTCCGTCTGGATGCCGAGGGCGAAACCCGCTGGGTGCACATGGAGGCCCTGCCCATCGGCGGCCAAGGTGCCCGCATCTGGGCCGGCTTCTTCCAGGACGTCACCGCCGTCAAGACCGCCGAGGCCGCGCTGACCCGCGCCAAGGAGATGGCCGAGGACGCCACCCGCATGAAGTCCGATTTCCTGGCCAATATGAGCCACGAGATCCGCACCCCCATGAATGCCATCATCGGCATGTCGTACCTGGCACTCAAGACCGAGCTGACACCCCGCCAGCAGGATTATCTCAGGAAGATCCAGGGGGCGGGCCAGCACCTGCTGGGCATCATCAACGACATTCTGGATTTCTCGAAGATCGAGGCCGGCAAGCTGTCCATCGAACAGGCGGAATTCGACCTCGATGCCATGCTCGACAACATCGCCAGCCTGCTGACCGACAAGACCAACGCCAAGCATCTGGAATTGGTGTTCGACATCCCGTCCGAGGTGCCGCGCGTCCTGGTCGGCGATTCGCTGCGGCTGGGCCAGATCCTCATCAATTATGCCAACAACGCCCTCAAGTTCACCGAAAAGGGCGAGATCGACATCCTGGCGCGGGTCAAGGAGCGCATCGGGGACGAGGTGCTGCTTTACTTCGCCGTGCGCGACACCGGCATCGGCATCACCGACGAGCAGAAAAGCCGTCTGTTCCAGAGCTTCGAACAGGCCGATACCTCGACCACGCGGAAATTCGGCGGCACCGGCCTGGGACTGGCCATCAGCAAGCGTCTGGCCGAGATGATGGGCGGCGAGGTCGGGGTGGACAGCGTCTTCGGCGAGGGCAGCACCTTCTGGTTCACCGCCCGCCTGGGCGTCGGTGCCGAGCGCCGGCGCGAGCTGCTGCCGTCGCCTGATCTGCGCGGCTGCCGGGTGCTGGTGGTGGATGACAACGACAACGCCCGCGCCGTTCTGTGCGACCTGCTGTCGAGCATGACGTTCCAGGTGGCCGACGCCGCCTCGGGCCTGGCGGCGGTGGACGAGGTCAAACGGGCGGCGACGGAGGGTCAGCCCTATGCCCTGGTGCTGCTGGATTGGCGCATGCCCGACCTGGATGGCGTCGCCACCGCCCGGCGGATCAGGGCGCTGGGCCTTGCCGAGACGCCGCGGCTGCTCATGGTCACCGCCTATGGCCGCGAGGAGGTGCTGAACCAGATTGCCGAGGCCGGCATCGAGGATGTGTTGATCAAGCCGGTCAGCGCCTCGGTGCTGTTCGACACGGTGATCCGCCTGTTCGGCGGCAGCGGCGCCGAACCACGCAAGCCGGCGGGCGTCGCGCCATGCTCGCCCGACCTTCTGGCCTCCATCCGGGGCGCCCGCATCCTGCTGGTGGAGGACAATGACCTGAACCAGGAGGTTGCCACCGAACTGCTTGCCGATGCCGGCTTCGTGGTCGACGTGGCCGGCGACGGCGCCGCGGCTGTCTCCCGCGTGCAGGAACAGCCCTATGATCTGGTGCTGATGGATATGCAGATGCCGGTCATGGACGGTGTCACCGCCACGAGGGAAATCCGTAAGCTGGGCCGGTTCGATGGCCTGCCCATCGTCGCCATGACCGCCAACGCCATGCAGCGCGACCAGGATCGCTGTCTGGAGGCCGGCATGAACGACTTCGCGGCCAAGCCCATCGACCCGGACCATTTGTGGACGGTGCTGCTACGCTGGATTCCGCCGGGCGAGCGGGCGCCCGTCGCGCCCAGGACCACCGTAGCGCCCAGGGCCACCGCAGCGACGGAACCACCGGTCCTGCCGGACATTCTGGGGCTGGATATGGTGGGCGGCCTGCGCCGGGTGCAGGGCAAGGCGCAGCTTTATCTGTCATCGCTGCGCAAGTTTGCCGCCGGCCGCCGCACCACCTGCGACGACATTCGCGCGGCCCTGGATGGCGGCGACTGGCCGACGGCCGAGCGTTTGGCCCACACCCTGAAAGGCTTGGCCGGCATGATCGGGGCGGACGAGGTCCAGAGCCGGTCTGCCGAACTGGAGGGCGTCCTGGCCGGGCGGGCGTCGGTTGCTGCGGTGGAAGCCGCCATCCAGGCGGTCAGCCGTCCGCTCGACGCGGTCATCACCGCCATGGACAGGCTTCTTCCGCCCGAGCCGGAGGTGGTCCTGGCGGCACTGGATCCGGTCGCCTTGAACCGCGTCTGCCTTCGTCTGCGGAACCTGCTTGCCGAATACGACGCCGAGGTTGACGATGTGTTCGAGGAGAACGCCGGATTGCTGGCGGCCGCCTTCCCCGAGGAATACCCGCGCCTGCGCGACGCCATCAAGGGCTTCGACTTCGAAGCCGCATTGGCCGCCCTGAACCGGGCCACGGACAGCGTATGAGGAACTGAGCGATGGAAAGCCGGGACTTTCTCGAACGCGCCACCATCCTGGTGGTGGATGACACGCCGGACAACCTGGCGGTGCTGAGCAGCCTGCTCAAGAACGAATACCGGGTGAAGGTGGCCAGCACCGGCGAGAAGGCGCTGAAGATCGCGGCGGCGGACAACCCGCCCGACCTGATCCTGCTGGACATCATGATGCCGGGCATGGACGGCTACGAGGCGTGCCAGCAGCTCAAGGCGAACCCCGCGACCCGGGACATCCCGGTGATCTTCCTGACCGCCAAGGCAGAGGTGGACGACGAGCGCAGGGGCCTGGACATCGGGGCGGTGGACTACATCGCCAAGCCCATCAGCCCGCCGATCGTGCTGGCGCGCGTGCGCACCCAGTTGAAACTCAAGGCTACCGCCGACTTCCTGCGCGACAAGAGCGCCTTCCTGGAGGCGGAGGTCGCCAAGCGCACCGAGGAGGTCATGGCGATCCAGGACGTCACCATCCTGGCCATGGCGTCGCTGGCCGAGACGCGCGATCTGGAAACCGGGAACCATATCCGCCGCACCCAGTTCTACATCAAGGCCCTGGCCACCAGACTGCGCAACCATCCGCGCTTTGCCGCCCATCTGGACGACGCCACCATCGACATGCTGTTCAAGTCGGCGCCGTTGCACGACATCGGCAAGGTCGGCATCCCCGACCGTATCCTGCTGAAGCCCGGCCGCTTCACGCCCGAAGAATTCGAGATCATGAAGACCCACACCGTGCTGGGCCGCGACGCCATCGCCCATGCGGAACGCTCCCTCGGCTCGAATGTGGAATTCCTGACCCTGGCCAAGGAAATCGCCTATTCCCACCAGGAAAAGTGGGACGGCAGTGGCTATCCGCTGGGACTCAAGGGGGACGACATTCCGCTGTCCGCGCGCCTGATGGCGGTGGCCGACGTCTACGACGCGCTGATCAGCCGCCGCGTCTACAAAGAAAGCATGCCCCACGAAAAGGCCGTCATCATCATGACCGAGGGCCGGGGAAGCCATTTCGACCCCGATGTCCTGGATGCCTTTCTGGACATTCAGGACGAATTCCGCGCCATCGCCCGCGACCTCTCCGATTCCGACGCCGATATGGAACGTAAGCGCAGGCTGATATCCCTGGCCGGCACCGTCACCGCCGGAGCGGAGTGAGTGAGCACGATGGCTGCTTTGGAAAGCGCGGAACGGCAGACCATTCTGCTGGTGGACGACACGCCGGAGGAACTGGCGCATATCTCGCAAATGCTGAAGGCGCACTATCGCGTCAAGGTCGCCGGCAGCGGCGAGACGGCGTTGAAGATTGCCCTGACCAACGCGCCGCCGGACTTGATCCTGCTGGATGTCATGATGTCGGACATCGACGGCTACGAGGTCTGCCGGCAGCTCAAATCCGATCCTCGCACCCGCGACTTGCCGGTGATCTTCCTGACCGGCCTGTCGCGCATGGCCGACGAAAAAAAGGGGTTCGACCTGGGGGCGGTCGACTATATCTCCAAGCCGGTCAGCCCCTCGATCCTCGAGGCCAGGATCAAGGCGCATCTGCGGCTGAAAGGCGCCGCCGATTACCTGCGCGACAAGAATGCCTTTCTCGAGCGCGAGGTCGCCAAGCGCACCAAGGAGGTCACGGCCATCAAGGACGTCACCATCCTGGCCATGGCGTCGCTGGCGGAAACCCGCGACCTGATGACCGGAAACCACATCCGCCGCACCCAATACTACATCAGCGCATTAGCCTCGGCGTTGCAGTCCCACCCCCGCTTCGCCCGCGCGCTCGACGAACAGTCCATCACCATGCTGTTCAAGTCGGCGCCGCTGCACGATATCGGCAAGATCGGCATTCCCGACAGCATCCTGCTGAAGCCGGGGCCGCTGGCACCCGAGGAATTCGAGGTCATGAAAACCCACGCGGCTCAGGGCTGTTCGGCCATCGAACATGCGGAACGCTGGCTGGGCAAGAAGCTCGAATTCCTGACCACCGCCAAAGAGATCGCCCGCTTCCACCACGAACGCTGGGACGGCAACGGCTATCCCGAAGGCCTCTCCGGCGACGACATCCCGGTGTCGGCGCGCCTGATGGCGGTGGCCGACGTCTATGACGCGCTGATCAGCCGCCGCGTCTACAAGGAGGACGTGCCCCACGACGCGGCGGTTGCCGCCATCGTCGAGGAACGCGGACGCCGCTTCGACCCCGACGTGGTTGATGCCTTCGTCGCCATCCAGGAAGAATTCCGCACCATTGCCAGGCAATACGCCGATCCGCAATGAGCCGACTTCTCAAGCGTTCGCCAAGATGCGGCGGGCTCTCTGCCCGCACGCATCGTGGGAATGGCGGAAACGCACCGCGCACCACCGCAAACCTTTAGACGTATCGCGGACGCCATTGCCAAAAATGGGGACCGTTCTTCCGTTTGGACACGACCCCGCGACGATACCGGCATAGACCTTCGTGCGTCATATTTGACGCGCGAGGGTCTAGGGCCGGCCCTGGGGTAGCGGCCGCGCCGGATTGCCCCACATGGTCACCCCCGCCGCCACGTCCGCCTGGATCACCGCGCCGGCGGAAATTTGCGCGCCGTCGCCGATTACCCGCCGGGGGGTGATCACCGCCCCGGACCCCACCAGGACGCCATGGCCCAGCCGCACCCCGCCATTCACCACGCCGTGCGGCGACACCACCGTGCCGACGCCCAGGATCGCGTCGTGCCCGATGCCGGCATGCGTATTGATCAGGCAATGGCGTTCCAGACGGGCATTCATGCCGATGGTGGCGAAGGGCGCGACGATGCAGCCATCGCCCAGGCTGGCCGGGTCGGCCACCCACGCCCGTGGGTGCACGACCGAGATGAAGCGGGCGCCACGGCGTTCCAGACGCGCCGCCACCGCCAGACGATCAGCCGGCGCCCCCACCGCCACGACCACACGGTCGGCGGGGGCCAGGGTGTAACCGTCAATGGTGCCAAGCACCGGCACCGCCACGCCGAAGGACGCAGGCTCGGCCCCGGTGTCGTCGAGGAACCCCTTCAGCGTCGCGGCCAAATGGCCGGCGGCGAGAGCCTCCAACACGTAGCCGGCGACCTCGCGGCCCAGGCCGCCGGCGCCGGCGATAATGATGGCCGGCTTCATATGACCATCCCCCCATCCACGCCCAGAACCTGACCGGTAATATAGCAGGCCCGCTCGGAAGCGAGGAAAAGGATGGCTTCCGCCACCTCCTCGGCGGTGCCGGCGCGCCCCAGCGGAATGGCCGCCAGCCTGTCGGCGACCAGCGCCGGCGGCAGGTGACGGATCATGTCGGTGTCGATGAAGCCGGGTGCCACCGCGTTGACGCGGATGCCGTCGGCCGCCAATTCCTTGGCCGCCGACAGGGTGGCGCCAATGATGCCCGCCTTGCTGGCGCCATAGACCACTTGGCCGGGATTGCCCCGGGTGCCGATGATGGAGGCGACCGAGACCACGGCGCCGCCGCCGCCGCGCCGCATCAGCTTGGACGCCGCCTGAATGTTGGCGATCACCGACATCAGATTGGTTGCCATCACGCGCTGGATCAGGTCGTCTGAAATCATGCCCAGCCGGGCGTCGCCCAGGATGCCGGCATTGTTGACCAAAATGTCCAATCGACCGAAGCGCGTGGACACGGTGCGATAGAGCGCCGCCACCTGGGCCGCGTCGGCCACGTCGCAGATCACGGCGTCGCAGCGACGGCCGCTGGACTGCGCCAGATCGGCGGCGATTTCGGCGAGGGGAGCCGGGTCCGTCGCGTCGTCGGGACGATCGACCAGGATCACCGCCGCCCCCGCCTGCGCCATCAGACGTGCCGTCGCCAGACCGATGCCGCGCCGCGCGCCGGTAACCAGGGCAACCTTCTCTTCGAGCAAACGGCACCTCCACTTGCGAAACGATACGATGTGCATGGGAACCCAACAACCTTTGTGATACCTTTCTTTACTTGGCGTCAGCAAAACCTTTCGGTGCCCAAGAAAGGGCGAGACCAACGATGGCTAAAGTGCCACCACACGCGCCGGTTCCCGTCCTTCGCCCTCGCATGCCCGGGGCGGAAACCTTGCTGCCATGGCTGCGGCAGATCGACGAATCCCGCATCTACAGCAATTTCGGCCCGCTGTCGCAGACCCTGGCCGACCGCGTCGCCGCGCATTTTGGCCTTGGTTCGGGCCGGGTCCTGCCGTTGGCCAACGCCACCTTGGGCCTGACTGCCGCCTTGATGGCGGTGTGCGGCCAACCCGGCCAATATTGCGCCATTCCGGCCTTCACCTTCGTCGCCTCTGCCCATGCCGCGGTGGCGGCGGGACTGAAGCCCTGGCTGCTGGACGTGGATGAAAGAAGCTGGCAACTGACGCCGCAGGCGGTGGAAAAGGCACTGGCCGACGCACCGGGGAAGGTCGGCGCGGTGATGCCGGTCTGCCCCTTCGGCCAGCCGGTCGATTGGGCCGCCTGGGCCGACTTCCGCAAGCGCACCGGCATTGCCGTGGTGATCGATGCCGCCGCCGCCTTCGACGGCTTGCGCGCGTCGAAATTGCCGGCAATCGTCAGCCTGCACGCCACCAAGGCGCTGGGAAGCGGCGAGGGCGGCCTGCTGGTATGCGACGACCCGCGCCTGGTCACCGAGATTCGGCGGCGCATCAATTTCGGCTTCCTTGGCACCCGCACCGCCACGGTCAGCGCCATCAACGCCAAGATGAGCGAATATCACGCCGCCATCGGCCTTGCCTCGCTGGCGGAATGGCCCGCCACGCGGGCGCAGTTCGCCCAGGTCCAAAGTGGCCTGCGCCAGCGGCTGGAAGCCGGTGGCCTGCCCTGCCCCGACGGAATGGGCCGCGAATGGGTGTCTTCCACCTTCTGCCTGCGGCTGCCGGGAAGCGCCGCCGCCGTTGCCGACAAGCTGGCCGCTCGCGGCATCGAAACCCGACGCTGGTGGAGCGACGGCCTGCACCGCCACCCTGCCTTTGCCGACTGCGCCAAGACTGCGCTGCCCGTGACCGACATGCTTGCCAGCCAGGTGCTGGGCCTTCCCTGCCACGTGGACCTTGGCGACGTCACCATCGCCCATGTCGCCGAGCAAGTGCTCGCGTTGCGGTAGGTGAGCGGCGAAGCCAAACGCCACATCAAGACCGTACACGTCCCTGGAAGCCATCGCCCCCTATGGGCGATGATGAATGTGCAGGCCTATGCGGACGGCAGTCTCGACTTGGTGGCACTGGCCGACAAAATCGGGTTGCATGCCCTGGATTGCGCGACAATCATCGAACGCTTGGCGCAGGAAGGACTGATGGTACGCGAGGATTGATTCGCTACCTTTGCCAACAAAACAATCACGCGGGGATTTTATGTCTGGACTGGATACGCTGAAGAACTGCTTTACCGAAACGTTCGACATTCAGCCGGGCGCCGAGGTGGAAAGCCTTCAGTATCAAGGCATCCCGGCTTGGGATTCAGTGGGGCACATGCAATTGATCGCGGCCCTGGAAAGCGCCTTCGACATCATGCTCGACACCCAGGACGTCCTGGATATGAGCAGCTTCGACAAGGCGAAAGAGATCGTGGAGAAATACGGCGTTGAACTCTGATGACCGCCCCGTCAGCCTGATTACCGGCGCCACGCGCGGCATCGGCTTGGCTTGCGCGCATGCCCTGGCGGCGCGCGGCGACGCGGTGGTGGTCAACGGCCATGCCGACGGGGACGCGGTGAACGCGCTGGCAGACGAATTGGCCGAACGCTACGGCGTTCCCACCCTGGGCGTGGTGGCCGATGCCGGCGACGCGGATGCCATTCAAGCGTGCCACCGGGCCATCTTCGCCCGGTTCAAGCGGCTGGACGTCCTGGTCAACAACGCGGGCATTCTGGGCGACGGACTGATCGGAATGATCGGCGCCGATCAGATCGACCGCGTTCTGGCCGTCAACGTGCGCGGGGCGTTGCTGCATCTGCAGGCGGCGTCCCGCCTGATGGAACGGCGCAAGTCCGGCGCCATCGTGAACCTTGCCTCCATCATGGGGATACGCGGGGCCGCCGGGGCAAGCCTGTATGCAGCGACGAAAGCGGCCATCGTGGGACTGACGCTGTCGGCCGCCAAGGAATTGGGGGCCAAGGGCATCCGGGTCAACGCGGTGGCACCGGGCATGATCGAGACCAGGATGCTTGACGGCTTGTCCGACCTGACACGGAGCCAGCGGCTTGCCGCCATTCCCCTGGGACGATTCGGGACTCCGGAGGATGTCGCCGAGGTGGTTGCCTTCCTGTCCTCGGCCCAAGCCGCCTATATCAGCGGCCAGGTGCTGGGAGTGGACGGCGGGATGACCATGTGATGATTTTCGGCATCGACCACCACGGTGCCCGCCCTGCCCTGCTCGACGCCGATTCCGCGTGCTGGCTCAGCTATGCGGAGTTGGCGGACGCCGTGTCCGCCGGGGCCGATGTCCTTCGGCGCGGGGTGGGAGAGCGGCCCCTCATCCTTTTGCTGGCCGACAGCACCGTCGGCACGGTGGTCACCTATCTGGCGGCGTTGGAAGCCGGCGCCGCCATCGCGCTGTTTCCCGCCAACCTGTCGGCCGGGCACATTGCCAGGCTGCTTGACATCTATCGCCCCGACGCCCTTTTCGGCGGCGGGGTGCCGGACGGCTATGCCCCGTTCGAGGGGATGCCGGTCGCCGGGGCGGTGCGTCAACGGCACGCGCCATCCGAACTGCATCCGGCACTCGCCCTGTTGCTGCCCACCTCGGGTAGCACCGGAAGCCCCAAGCTGGTGCGGCTGGCGCGCAGCGCGGTGGAAGCCAACGCCGCCTCCATCGTCGAGGCCCTGGCGATCACCGCAGATCAACGGGCGGGACTCAATCTGCCCCTGTCCTATTCCTATGGCCTGTCCGTGCTGAACAGCCATCTGCTTGCCGGGGCCTCGGTCGTCCTGTCCCGCGACGGCGTGCTGAGCCGGTCCTGGTGGAAATTGCTGGCCGAGCAGGCTGTCACCTCCATGCCCGGCGTGCCTACCGTCTACGAAATGCTGGCGCGGCTTGACTGCAACACCCTGTTCCCCGCCAGCCTGAACACCCTGACGCAGGCGGGCGGCGCCCTGACGCCGGCGCTGGCCCACCGCTTTCACGAGATGATGGCGGCGCGCGGCGGCAGGCTGTTCATCATGTACGGCCAAACCGAAGCGACGGCGCGCATGTCCATCCTGGATGCGGCGGATCTTCCGGCCCGCCTTGGCACGGTGGGACGGGCCATCCCGGGGGGGCATTTCGCCATTCAGCCGTCCGATGGGAACGCCGGTGCCGACGAGATCGTCTATCATGGCGCCAACGTCATGATGGGGTACGCCGAACGGGCCGAGGATCTGGCTTTGGCCGACCAGTTGGGCGGCGTCCTGGCGACCGGGGATGTGGGCGAGTTGGATGCCGACGGCTACCTGACCATCACCGGCCGCCTGAAACGTATCATCAAGATCGCCGGCCTGCGCGTCAGCCTGGATGAAATCGAAGCGCTGGCCCGGACGCTGTTCCCATCCGCCGCCGTGGAAGTCGGCGCCGGACTTGTGGTGTTCGCACAGACCGACGCGGCGGGTGCGGCGCAACTGAAACAACTGATTCAGTCTTCCGCCCTGGTGCCGCCAACCCTGGTGAAGATACGGCCCATCGACCGCTTGCCGATGCTGGGCAACGGCAAGGTCGACTTCGCCGCCTTGCGGGAGCGCGCATGATCAATCCGCTGGACCTGCCGATCTATGGACTGGGGCAACCCGAGAAAGAGGCCGTGCTGCTAGCCGGGCTGTCCGAGTTGACCGCGACCCATCGGGCCATGTGCCCCGGCTATGCCCGCATATTGGATGCGTTTCACACGCCGACGACGTTCACGGCGCTTGATCAGGTGCCGTTTCTGCCGGTGAGCCTGTTCAAGACCCACCGCCTGCTCAGCGTGGCGGAAGACCAGGTGTTCAAGACTCTCACCAGCAGCGGCACCACCGGCCAGGCGGTCAGCCGGATCTTCCTCGACCGCGACACCGCCAATCTGCAAGCCCACGCGCTGGCGCGCATCATGTCCGCCCTGCTGGGGCCGGCGCGGTTGCCGATGGTGATCGTCGACGCCCCGTCGACGGTGCGGGACCGTGCCGTGTTCGGCGCACGCGCGGCGGGCGTCCGGGGGATGATGACCTTCGGCCGCGCCCACTTTTTCGCCCTCGACGATCAGATGCAGTTGGACGCCGACGGCCTGCGGGCGTTTCTGGCCGCCCATGCCGGCAGCCGTATCCTGCTGTTCGGCTTTACCTTCATGGTGTGGAAGCACTTCCTGCCGGCGGTCGAAGCGGCGGGATTGCGGTTCGACGACGCCGTTCTGGTGCATTCCGGCGGTTGGAAAAAACTTGCCGACGAGGCGGTGGACAATCACACCTTCAAGCAGCGCCTGACCGAAGCCACCGGGATCGCCACCATTCGCAACTTCTATGGCATGGCGGAACAGGTGGGCAGCGTTTTCATGGAGGGAGAGGACGGCCACCTGCACCCCCCCGCCTTCGCCGACATCATCGTCCGCGATCCGCTGACGCTGCGGGTGCTGCCGGCCGGCGAAGTGGGTGTGGCCCAGGTGGTCAGCCTGCTGCCGCATTCCTATCCCGGTCATTCGCTGCTGACCGAGGACCTTGCCGTCGTCCACGCCTGCGACGCGCCCGGCAACGCCATGCGCGGCAAGGCGTTTTCCATTCTGGGCCGCGTCCCTCGGGCTGAGTTGCGGGGCTGCAGCGACACCTATGCGGCAGGGAGGGGCGCATGATCATCCGTCTGGCCGATGCCGACACCGCCCGCGCCGTCACCGCGCGGGTTGCCGCGGCCGCGGCGCCACGACCGTTCGCGACGGAAATCACCGACTTCACTACCCAATTGTCGGCGACGATCCTTGGCGATCCGCGATCACGCCCGTTGCCCGAGGTGGTGGCGCTTGGCTATTGGCTGCGGCCGGCATCCACGCGGCGGCTTGCCGAGCATTTCGCCGCTCTCGACAGCGGTGCGGGGCTGCGCGTTCCGGTGGGACTGTCCTTGCACATCCCGCCCGCCAATGTGGACCCCATCTTCGCCTATTCCTGGCTGCTCGCCCTGTTGTGTGGAAATGCCAGTCTGATCCGCCTCCCCCGGCGCCGGGGCGCGGTGGCCGATTTGCTGCTGGACCAGATCGGACAGGTGTTGCCCCAGCATCCGGCCATCGCCGCCATGACCTGTTTCCTTGAATACGGCCATGACGACGCCATCACGGCCGCCTTGTCCGCCCATGCCGGGATTCGCGTCATCTGGGGCGGCGACGAGACCATTCGCCACATCCGCGCCGTTCCCCTGCCGCCCAGAAGCAAAGAGATCGTCTTCGCCGACCGGAAGTCCTTTGCCGCCATCGCCGCCCCAGCCTTTCTGGCCCTGGATGACGAGGTGGCATCTGCGCTGATGAAGCGCTTCGCCCTGGACGTCTTCCTGTTCGACCAGATGGCGTGTTCCTCTGTCCGCCTGCTGGCGTGGTGCGGTTCGCCCGCCGAAACCGCCGCCGCCGCCGGCCGGGCGGTCCCGCTGTTGCGCCAAGCCGCGGCAGAGCGCGGATTTGCCGTGGAACCGGCCACGGCGCTGGCGAAATATGCCGCCTGCCAGCGGCTGGCCATGGACGTGGCCGTGTCGCATGTGGATTGGGGAAATGGCGTCCTGGCGGTGGTGGAGCTTGCCCCCGACGGGGCGCCCCAGTGGCCCCAGGGCGACCACAGCGGGGGCGGATTGTTGCTGCAA
The DNA here is from genome assembly GCA_050259735.1 of Bacteroidota bacterium. Lineage (GTDB taxonomy): Bacteria > Pseudomonadota > Alphaproteobacteria > Rhodospirillales > Magnetospirillaceae > Magnetospirillum. The sequence continues at coordinate 18,824 of JBLNBE010000047.1, read as the reverse complement.
ACCCGGGTGGCGGCGCTGACCGACCTGATCCCGATCGTCGACCTTCACGTCCAGACCATGAGCCAGTACGGCTTCAGCCGCGAGGACATGGTCGAGTTCATCCGCCACATCAACGGCCGCGGCCTGGACCGCATCGTTCCCTTGGGGTCCGCCATGGACTTCGCCCCCGTGTGGGACGGCTATGACCTATTGAGCGAATTCACCCGCACGGTGACGATCGGGTAGGGCCGCGCTGGTTGTGCACATGAACAGCATAAGCTCACCCGGCCGCCGCGCGTTCCAGGGCGGCGACGTCCAGCTTGACCATATGGGTCATGGCGGTGAAGACGCGGCCCGCGACGGCCGGGTCGGGATCGGCCAGCAGGCGCGGCAGCATGGCGGGGACGATTTGCCAGGGCACGCCCCACCGATCCCGCAGCCAGCCGCACATGATTTCCGCCCCGCCGCCGGCGGTAAGCGCCGACCACAGCCGGTCCACCTCGGCCTGGTCGGCACACTCCACCGAAACCGAGGCGGCCGTGCCGTAATTGGCAGGCGCGCCGCCGTTCAAGGCTTGGAAGCCCTGGCCGCCAAGGGTGAAGTTCACCAAGATGACCTCGCCCGCCTTGCCGCCGGGCCAATCGCCCGGCGAGCGCAGGATGTCCTGAAGGTCTGAGCCGGGAACAAGGGAGACATAGAAGCGGACGGCTTGTTCCGCTTCCTTGCCGAACCACAGGCAGGTTCTCACGTTGGACATCGTCCCGTCTCCTCTCCCCGACGAACCGCAAGAAGCACATTGTTGCAAGCGGCCTGGATACAAGCCCCGCCCGGCGGAAGCTGCGCCTTGACGGCCCAAGGTGGATCGGCCACGGTGGCGGCGCGGTTGAGACTCGGGGACGGCAACAGGATGGCCAGGCGTCCATCGGACATTTCGTGGACCGGCGAATTCGCCGACCGCGCGACAGAGGACGCGTTTCTCGAGACCTGCGCCCCACGCGCCCTTGGCCCGGCGCGGCTGTGCATTCTGGCCCTGACCTGTACCAGCGTGGGTTTCGCACCGCTGGACCTGCTGATGATCCCCATGCCATCGCTGGCGTTTTTCCTGGGCGACCGCCTGCTGATCGCGCTGATCTGCGTGGTGGCGCTGGCGATGCTGGCGCGGGCGACCACCTGGCGGCGGATCGTCGCCATCACCCATACGCATCTGGTCATCGGTTTCGCCCTCAACGCCCTGATCTTCGATCACCCGGTGCTGTTGCGCCATGGCGGCGTCTTGCCGCCGCTGACAAGCGTTCTTCTGTTTTTCTGCCTGCCCGGCAGCTTTCGCGCCACGGCGGCGTTGTCGTTTTATGCCCCCGCCGTCAGCCTGTTGTTCTGGGGCATCCTGCGCCCCCAGCCCGAGACGCCGCAGGATTTCGCCATCATCACCATGCTCACCCTGGTGTCCTTCACGGTCGGCGGCGTGGCGCGGACCCAATTGAACCGCATGCGCCGCGAGGAATACCTGCACCTCGAACGCGAGCGCCAGGCCAAGCTGATCCTGCAGGAGGCCAAGGAGGCCGCCGAGGCCGGCAGCCGCGCCAAGGCCGATTTCCTGGCGGTGATGAGCCACGAGATCCGCACCCCCATGAGCGGCGTGCTGGGCATGCTGCGGCTGACGCTGGACAGCGATCTGGCGCCGCAGGACCGGCGGCGGCTGGAAACCGCCACGCAATCGGCCGAGGGATTGCTGACCATCCTGGACGACATCCTGGACATCTCGAAGCTGGAATCCGGCCGCATCGAATTCGAGCGCAAGCCGTTCGCCCTGCGCGGCACGGTCGAGGCGGTCGCGGCGCTGATGGCGCCCCGGGCCAAGGAGAAGGGTCTGGATTTCCGCCTGGAGCTGCCGCCCGACCTGCCGGATTGGGTCGACGGCGATTCGGCCCGGCTGCGGCAAATTCTGTTCAACCTGATCGGCAATGCGGTGAAGTTCACCGAACAGGGCAGCGTCACCGTGCAGGTTCGCGCCCATCCCGGCACCGACGATGACGGCGCCATCGCGGTGGAGTTCATCGTCGCCGATACCGGCATCGGCATCGACGCCGACCACAAGGCCCGCCTGTTCCAAGCCTTCACCCAGGCCGACGCGTCGATCAATCGACGTTTCGGCGGCACCGGCCTGGGGCTGGTCATCAGCAAGAAGCTGGCCGAGGGCATGGGCGGCCGCATCGACGTCGACAGCACGCCCGGCCACGGCAGCCGTTTTTGCGTCAGCCTGAGCTTCACCCCCGCCGAGGCCGAGGCGGTGACGGAATGTGCGTCGCCCCCACCGGCACCGTCATCGCTGTCGATCCTGGTGGCCGAGGACAACCCGGTGAACAGCGAAATCGCCAAGGCCTATTTGCGCAAGGCGGGCCACCGCGTCACCCTGGCGCCCAACGGAGCGGTGGCGGTGGAACTGGCGGCCAAGGGCGGCTTCGACCTGATCCTGATGGACATGCGCATGCCCGAGGTCGACGGACTGGAGGCGACCCGCCGCATCCGCACCCTGACCGGCGCGGCCGGACAGGTGCCGGTGATCGCCCTGACCGCCAACGCCATGGCCGCCGACATCGCCCGCTGCCACGCCGCCGGCATGAACAGCCACCTGGCCAAACCCATGACTCCGGCCAGCCTGCAAAGCGCCATCGCCACCGTCATGGCGACGTCCGCCGATGCCGAAGACTTTGCTGTTGCCCCTCCGGCAGGCAAGTGGTAAGCACCCCCCGAGAGAGGGCGAAACATGCCCCATCCCTTCCACAGGACGGATCTTAATGGACAGTTCCAGTAGCCACTCTAGTGGCGGCAAAGCGATCACGGTGTCGTTGAACTGATCCTGAACCCAGGATTTGTCCTCGCCCCGCCGGTCGCACTGCATCGTCGGGCATCGAGGAAAATCATGGCTTTCCGTTTGAAGCATTTCTCATCCGAACCACCCTCTTCGCGCACGCCTTCCTGCGTCCGCCGACGAAGGCGCTTTGCCTGAAATCGGACGTGAACGGAATGCGGGCAGGTCGGCGCGCTCCTTGGCGGGGCGGTGCTGCCGCGCCCGCGAAATGAGGTGAGCAAGGGCCGGAAAGGCCCGTTTTCGGAGCATGAGCATGTCCCTGACCGTCATCCAGGACCTGCTGAGCAAGCAGAAGATCGTCGAAGACATGGTGCGGTCGCAGTCCAGCGCCCGTCACGACCTGGTGGAAACCGTGGTGCACAAGCAGCACCTCGCGGAATTGCGGGCGCTGCTGGACCGTCTGTCCGCCGCCGAGATCGGCTCGATCCTGGAAAACCTGACGGCCGAGGACGCCGGCCAGCTTTGGCAGTTGCTGGACGACGACCGTGCCAACGACGTGCTGTGGGAAGTGTCGCCCGAACGGGGCGAGCGCCTGGCCGGCCCGCGCGAGCCGCGCTTCCGCGCCGGCCAGATCAACGCCTATGAATTGGTCGGCGGCCGCATGCGGGTGCTGGACATCGCCTGCCGCAAGGACATGGAAAACGTCGCGCCGGTGTGGATCGACCTGCTGGGGGCGTCGGAATCCGAACGCAACTGGATCGGCCGCAAGTACGGCCTGGAATTGCCCAACCCGGACGACCTGACCGACCTGGAGGCCAGCGCCCGCTTCCATGTGGAAGACAGCGGCGAGGTCCACCTGCATTCCAACTTCCTGTTGGACCGCGACGGCGATTCGCGCAGCGTCCCGGTGGCGTTCATCATGCACCACGACGTGCTGTTCACCCTGCGCAACGAGGACTTGCCGGTGTTCCGGCTGCAGCGCCTGCGCGCCCGCAACCAGCCCGGCGCGGTGACCAACTGCAAGGACCTGTTGCTGGAACTGTACGCCGCCGACGTGGAATATTCCGCCGATGCGCTGGAAGACACCTACGCCACCCTGCGCCAGGTCGGCCAGGAAGTCCTGCGCGAGAACGTCAGCGACGCCGACGCCGCCCGCTTCCTTGCCGACATCGCGGCCGAGGAAGACCTGAACGGCCGCATCCGCAGCAACATGCTGGACACCCAGCGCGCGGTGTCCTTCCTGATTCGCGGCCGTTTCCTCAACGAGGAACAGATCGACGACGCGCGCGAGATCATGCGCGACATCGAGTCGCTGAACAGCCACACCGCCTTCCTGTTCGACAAGATCAACTTCCTGCTGGACGCCACCGTCGGCTTCATCAACGTCAACCAGAACAAGCGCGTGTCGCAACTGACCGTCGCCGGTGTGGTGTTCATGCCGTTGAACGTGCTGGCCGGCATCGGCGGCATGTCGGAATTCTCGATGATGACGCAGGGAATTCCGTGGCCGTTCGCCTATGGCGCCTTCATCGTCGCCATGCTGGTCGTCGGCTGGGCCACCTATGTGACGGTCAAGATGTTCGAGCGCAAAAAGAAGCTGAGCACCCTGTTCACCAGGTCCAAGCCGCGGGTTTAACCCGGCCGGCCGACACCGTCGAGGAACAGGCGCACCGCCTCGCGCACATGGGCGTCGATGTCTTCGGCGGTGGGTTTGGGGTCAAGGCCCAGCACGCTGACGAGGTGGAAGACGCCCATCACCGCCCCCAGGAACAACTGGGCCGTGCGTTCCGGCGTGGCCGAAATGCGAAAGGGTTGGCACGACACCCGGAAGCGCGCCGCCAATTGACCGTACAGCCGGCGCGGGCCGAGGTCGAAGAACAATTGGGCAATTTCCGGCATCCTCGGCCCCTCGGCAACCAGGATGCGATAGACCGCCAGGTTGCGCGGGGCGATGGCGGCATGGACGAAGCGGCGGGCGACATCGACCAGGGCCTCCTCGTCACGCAGTGAGGCATCTTCGGGACCGATCACCTGCCAGATGTCGGCGCTGACCTCTTCGACCATGGCGCGCAGCAGGCCTTCCTTGTTGCCGAACTGCTCGTACAGCGTGCTGCGCGATCCCTTCGACCGGCTGACGATGTCCGACAGGCTGGTGCTGGCGAAGCCCTTTTCCAGGAACAGCTCGGTCGCCGCGTCCAGCATGGCCTGCCGGCGCAACTCGCCCCGGGTCGGCCCCTTCTTCTGCGTCACATCGTCACCCTTCGCGCTCATGTCGTTACCATCTGAAACAGTTTATCTGTTGAATACGACTAAACTGTACGGTACGGTACAGTCAATTCCGCCCGCCGTCCATCCTCCTTTCGGCTGGGTCTCCTGACCGGGAAAATACTCCATGTCCTTGTCCTCCAAAGCCTTTTCGCTGCCCCTCGCCCTCTCGCTGGCCGTTGCCGTCGCCGCCTGCGACGGCAAGCAAGCCGGCGGGCCGCCGCCATCCGGCCCGGTGGAAGTGTCGGTGCTGACGCTTGAGGCCCAGCGCGTCGCGCTGACCACCGACCTGCCCGGCCGCACCTCGGCCTATCGCGTGGCGGAAGTGCGGCCACAGGTCAGCGGCATCGTGCTGAAGCGCCTGTTCGAGGAAGGCACCGAGGTCAAGGCCGGGCAGCAGCTTTACCAGATCGACCCCGCCACCTACCAGGCGGCGGTGCTGAGCGCCAACGCCGATCTGGCCAAGGCGCGCGCCAACCTGAAATCGGTCGAGGCCAAGGCCGCCCGCTATGCCGACCTGGTCCAGATCAACGCGGTGTCGCGCCAGGATTACGACGACGCCGTCGCCACCCTGGACCAGGCCCGCGCGCAGATCATGGTGGCACAGGCGGCGGTCGAGACCGCCCGCATCAATCAGGAATACACCAAGGTCTACGCCCCCATCGCCGGCCGCATCGGCAAGTCCAGCGTGACCGAGGGCGCGCTGGTCACCGCCAACCAATCCACCGCCATGGCAACCATCACCCAGCTGGACCCCATCTATGTGGACGTCAGCCAGTCCAGTTCGGACCTGATGCGCCTGCGCCAGGCGGTGTCGGCGGGACTGATGCAGCAGGGCGGAGCCGACAAGGCGCCGGTGACGCTGACCCTGGATGGCGCCTCGGTGCCCTACGACCAGCCCGGCCAGTTGCAGTTCTCGGACGTCACCGTCGACCAGACCACCGGCGCGGTGCAGGTGCGCGCGGTGTTCCCCAATCCGGCCAAGCAGCTTTATCCCGGCCTGTTCGTACGGGCGCGGGTGGAACAGGGCGTGCGCGACAATGCCGTGCTGGTGCCGCAACAGGCGCTGGTGCGCACCCCCGACGGCGGTGCCGCCGTGTGGGTGGTCGCCGCCGACAACAAGGTCGGCCAGCGCCCGGTGGTCACCGCCCAGGTGATCGGCGACAAGTGGCTGATCAACAGCGGCGTGCAGGCGGGTGACCGCGTGGTGGTCGAGGGATTGCAGAAGATCCGCCCCGGTGCCGAAGTGCGACCGGTCGAGGCCGGCGCCGCCAAGGCGGCGGCCCCTGCCGCCCCGGCCAAGCCGTAATCGGAGGCCGCCATGTCGCGTTTCTTCATCGACCGACCGGTTTTCGCCTGGGTCATCGCCATCGTCATCATGCTGGCCGGCGGCCTGTCCATCATGGGCCTGCCCATCGAGCAATATCCGCGCATCGCACCGCCATCGGTGCAGATCACCGCGTCCTATCCCGGCGCTTCGGCACAGACGCTGGAAAACTCGGTCACCCAGGTGATCGAGCAGAAGATGAACGGCATCGACCATCTGCGCTATATGGCGTCGACGTCGGATTCGGCCGGCAACGTCAGCATCACGCTGACCTTCGAACCCGAGGCCAACCCCGACATCGCCCAGGTTCAGGTCCAGAACAAGCTGGCACTGGCCACGCCGCTGCTGCCGCAAGAAGTGCAGCAACAGGGCGTCAGGGTCGCCAAGGCGACCAAGAACTTCCTGATGGTGGTCGGGCTGGTGTCGAAGGACGGCCGCATGAGCGGCGGCGACCTGTCCGACTTCCTGGTGTCGCGCATCCAGGACGAGATCAGCCGTCTGCCCGGCGTCGGCGAGGTCACGGTGTTCGGCGCCCAGCATGCCATGCGCATCTGGCTGAACCCGGACAAGATGATCAGCTACAAGCTGGCGGTCACCGACATCACCAACGCCATCAAGGCGCAGAACGCCGAGGTTTCGGCCGGCCAGATCGGCGGCGCCCCCGCCGTGCCCGGCCAGCAGATCAACGCCACCATCATCGCCCAAAGCCGCCTGGAAAGCCCCGAGCAGTTCGGCAACATCCTGCTGAAGGTCAACACCGACGGCAGCCAGGTGCGGCTGAAGGACGTCGCCCGCATCGAGATCGGCGCCGAAAGCTATGAGACGGCGGCGCGCTATAACGGCACTCCCGCCGCCGCCCTGGCGGTCAAGCTGGCGACCGGCGCCAACGCGCTGGACACCGCCGATGCCGTGCGCAAGCGGTTCGACGAACTGAAGCCGTTCTTCCCCGAAGGGGTCGAGGCGGTGTTCCCCTATGACACCACGCCCTTCGTCAGGATCTCCATCGAGGAAGTGGTCAAGACCCTGGTGGAAGCCATCGTGCTGGTCTTCCTGGTCATGTACCTGTTCCTGCAGAATTTCCGCGCCACCCTGATCCCCACCATCGCCGTTCCGGTGGTCCTGCTGGGCACCTTCGGCATCCTGGCGGCCTGCGGCTTCACCATCAACACGCTCACCATGTTCGCCATGGTGCTGGCCATCGGCCTGCTGGTGGACGACGCCATCGTCGTGGTGGAGAACGTCGAGCGCGTCATGAGCGACGAGGGCCTTCCACCCCGCGAAGCCACCCGCAAATCCATGGGCCAGATCACCGGCGCCCTGATCGGCATCGCCCTGGTGCTGTCGGCAGTGTTCGTGCCGATGGCGTTCTTCAGCGGCTCGACCGGTGCCATCTATCGCCAGTTCTCGCTGACCCTGGTGTCGGCCATGGCGCTGTCGGTGGTGGTGGCGCTGGTACTGACCCCGGCGCTGTGCGCCACCATCCTCAAGCAGGTCGAACGCGGCCATGCCTGGGAAACCAAGGGCTTCTTCGGCTGGTTCAACCGCGCCTTCGACCGTGGCCGCGCCAGCTATGGCAAAAGCGTGCGCGGCGTGCTGAACCGTTCGGGCCGCTTCATGGTCATCTATGCGGTGATCCTGGTTGGCCTGGGCGTGCTGTTCGTCCGCCTGCCCACCGCGTTCCTGCCCGACGAGGACCAGGGCATCATGTTCGTGCAGGTGTCCACCCCAGCCAGCGCCACCCAGGAACGCACGGTAGAGGCGCTGAAGAAGGCCGAGGGGTACTTCCTTGGCGCCGAAAAGGACAACGTCGCCAGCATCTTCACCGTCGCCGGCTTCAACTTTTCGGGACGCGGCCAGAATTCCGGCCTGGCCTTCGTCAAGCTGAAGGATTGGAGCCTGCGCGCCAGGGCCGACCAAAAGGCCGGCGCCATCGCGCGGCGCGCCATGGGGGCGCTGTCCACCGTCAAGGATGCCATGATCTTTGCCTTCACCCCGCCGGCGGTGACCGAACTGGGCAACGCCACCGGCTTCGACCTGCAATTGCAGGATCGCGGCGGGCTGGGCCATGCCGCCCTGATGCAGGCGCGCAACCAGTTGCTGGGCATGGCGATGCAGAACCCGGCGCTGATGGGCGTGCGCCCCAACGGCCTGGAGGACACGCCGCAATTCCGCGTCAACGTCGACCGTGAAAAGGCCAGCGCGCTGGGCCTGTCGCTGGCGGACATCAACACCACGCTGTCGGCGTCGTGGGGATCGGCCTATGTCAACGACTTCATGGATAACGGCCGCGTCAAGAAGGTCTATCTGCAGGCGGACGCCCCCTTCCGCATGCAGCCCGAGGATTTGAACCGCTGGGAGGTGCGCAACAGCGCCGGCCAGACGGTGCCGTTCTCGACCATCATGTCGACCCGCTGGAGCTACGGCTCGCCGCAATTGGAGCGTTACAACGGCTCGTCCTCGCGCGAGATCATGGGCGCCCCGGTTCCCGGCCATTCCTCGGGCGAGGCCATGGCGATCATGGAAAGCCTGGCGTCCAAGCTGCCGCCCGGCATCGGCATGTCGTGGACCGGCCTGTCCTATGAGGAACGCATGGCCGGATCGCAGGCTCCGGCGCTGTACGCCATCTCGATCCTGGTGGTGTTCCTGTGCCTGGCCGCCTTGTACGAAAGCTGGTCCATCCCGTTCGCGGTGATGCTGGTGGTGCCGCTGGGCGTGCTGGGCGCGGTGGCGGCGGTCACCCTGCGCGGCCTGTCCAACGACGTCTATTTCCAGGTCGGCCTGCTGACCACCATCGGCCTGGCGGCGAAGAACGCCATCCTGATCGTGGAATTCGCCAAGGAGATGTACGAGCGCGAGGGATTGTCGCTGGTCGAGGCCGCCATCGAGGCGTCGCAGCAGCGCCTGCGGCCGATCCTGATGACTTCGCTGGCCTTCGTGCTGGGCGTGCTGCCGCTGGCGATTGCCAACGGCGCCGGCTCGGGCGCGCAGAACGCCATCGGCATCGGCGTCATGGGCGGTATGATCAGCGCCACCGTGCTGGCGATCTTCTTCGTGCCGCTGTTCTTCGTCGTCGTGCTGCACTGGTTCGCCAGGGCCAAGCAGCCGCAGCCGGCCGAGAGTGCCGCCCAATGACCCCCGCACACCAGAGCAACGAGAAGACCATGAAGACATCCCTGTTCCTGTCCTGTGCGGCGGCCGTCCTGCTGTCGGGATGCTCGCTGATCCCCGACTACACCCGTCCCGACATGCCGGTGCCGCAGGCTTGGCCCACCGGCCCGGCCACTGCCGCCGCCCCTACAGCCGAGGCGGGCAAGCCGGTATGGAGTGACGTGGCGTGGAAGGAGTTCTTCACCGAACCGGCGCTGCAGCAGTTGATCCAGCAGGCGCTGGACAACAACCGCGACCTGCGCGTCGCCGCTCTGAACATCGAGGTGGCGCGCGCCAGCTATGGCATCGCCCAGGCCGACCTGTTGCCCAACGTCGATGCCGGCGGCTCGGGCAAGGTCGCCCGCACGCCGCGCAACGCCAGCCAGACGGTGCCGGCAAAGACCACCACCACCCGCTCGTACAGCGCCAATCTGGCGGTGACCTCGTTCGAGGTCGATCTGTTCGGCCGGGTGCGCAGCCTGAACGAACAGGCGCTGGAACAGTTCCTCGCCACCGAGGAAGCCCGCAATTCGACCCAGATTTCCCTGGTCGCCGAGGTCGCCAACGCCTATCTGACCCTGCTGGGCGACCGCAAGCTGCTGGCCCTGACCGAGGAAACGCTGGAGACCCGGTTGAAGTCGCTGGAGCTGATCCAGCGCAGCTTCGACCGTGGCGTCAGCTCGGAACTGGACCTGGCGCAGGCGCGCACGGCGGTGGAAACCGCGCGGGCCAACCGCGCCCGCTACCTGCGTCTGGTCGACCAGGACCGCAATGCCCTGACCCTGCTGGTGGGCGCCCCGGTGGACCCGGCCTCCCTGGCCGGCGATCTGGACACCATGCGCTTCGTCGAGGACTTGCCGGTGGGCCTGCCGTCCGAGGTGCTGCTGCGCCGCCCCGACATCGTACAGGCCGAACACAGCCTGAAGGCGGCCAACGCCAATATCGGCGCGGCACGGGCGGCGTTCTTCCCCAGCATCTCGCTGACCGGCTCGGGCGGCTATGCCAGCCGCAACCTGAACAACCTGTTCGGCGCCGGCTCGGGCGCGTGGTCGTTCGGACCGTCGATCAGCGTTCCCATTTTCGACGCCGGCCGCAATCAGGCCAATCTGGACAGCGCCAAGGCCAACCGCGACATCACCGTGGCCCAGTACGAAAAGTCGATCCAAACCGCGTTCCGCGAAGTGTCCGACGCCTTGGCGGCCAAGGGCACCCTGACCGACCAGATGCAGGCGCAGAACGCCCTGGTCGACGCCACCCGCACCAGCTATCGCCTGTCGCAGGCCCGCTATGACCGCGGCATCGACAGCTATCTGACCGTGCTGGATTCCCAGCGCTCGCTGTACAGCGCCCAGCAAGATTTGGTGTCGGTGCAGGTCTCGCGCCTGTCCAATCTGGTGACGTTCTACAAGGTGCTGGGCGGCGGCCGCACTTAAAGATCCGTCCCGGCCGTCGTCGGCGGTGGCGGAACGATCCAGCAGCAACACGGATGAGCACGGATGTGCGCAGATAGGCACGGATGAAATCAAGCGTCACACCCGCGAAGGCGCATAAGCGCTAACTTCGCAGCGTGTGATGAACGATAAATTCACCACAGAGGCACAGAGAGATTGGGGCCGTGGCGAACGAATCGCCTCAATTCTGGCCGGTATCTCTGTGCCTCTGCGTCTCTGTGGTTTGATTTCTTGTTAAGTTTAAGCGCCAATGCGCGAAAGCGAGTGTCCAGCGATGGTGGGAATGGCACCATGGACGCCGGATCAAGTCCGGCGTGACGCTCAGAAAGAAATCCGTGCCTATCTGTGGGCCGCGCAGCGGCATCTGTGTCCATCCGTGTTGCATGGAAAGTCGCAACCGTGAACACGGCGCCCGTCGTCCACCTCACCACCACCGCCGAGATTTAGACGCTAGCCCCCTGCGTTGGGCGGCCGCCGTCCGGATGTCAGCGCGGCTGCGGCGGGTGGTCGTGGAAGAAGCGCAGGGCCTCGTCGGGGGCGACGGCCGGGCTGAACAGGAAGCCCTGGACCTCGTCGCAGCCGAAGGAATGCAGGCAGTCGAAGTGGTCGCCGGTCTCGACGCCTTCGGCGATGGCGCGCATGCCCATGCGGCTGGCGATGGCGATGACCGCCTGGACGATGGCGGCGTCGTCGGACGAGCGCTCGACCTCGCGCACGAAGGACTGGTCGATCTTGATCTTGTCGATGGGAAAGCGCTTGAGGTAGCTGAGCGACGAATAGCCGGTGCCGAAATCGTCGATGGACAGCTTGACGCCCAGCGCCTTGAGTTCGTGCAGGATGGCGATCACGCGCTCGATATCGTGCATCAGCACGCTTTCGGTCACTTCCAGTTCGAGCCAGCGCGGCTCCAGCCCGGTGTCTTCCAGGATGGCGCGCACCATGGCGACCAGATCGTTCTGACGGAACTGCACCGCCGACAGGTTGACCGCCATCACCACCGGCGCCAGCCCCTGGTCCTGCCACGCCTTGTTCTGGCGACAGGCCTCACGCAGGACCCATTCGCCGATGGGAACGATCAGGCCGGTTTCCTCGGCGATCGGGATGAAGCGGCCGGGGGCGATGACGCCCGCCTCGGGGTGCTTCCAGCGCAGCAGCGCCTCGAAGCCCACCAACTCGCGGGTCGAGGTCTGGAATTGCGGCTGGTAATGCAGCATCAGCTCGTTGCGCGGCAGCGCCTTGCGCAGGCCGCTTTCGGTCTGCAGGCGGGCGGCGACGCGGTCGTTCATCTCGCTGGCGAAGAACTGATAGGCATTGCGGCCGGCGGCCTTGGCCTGATGCAGGGCGGTGTCGGCGTTCTGCAGCAGCGTGCCCACATCGGCGCCGTCGGTGGGATAAAGCGCGATGCCGATGGACGCCGTGGTCACCAGTTCGTGGCCGTCGATCAGGAACGGCCGCGCCACGGTGTCCAGCAGGTTGCCGGCACGCTGCGCCACCACCGCGCTGCCCTGGGCGCCCTTCAGCAGCACGACGAATTCATCGCCGCCCTGGCGGGTGACGGTGTCGGTGTCGCGCAACGACGCCCGCAGCCGATCCGCCAGCGCCCGCAGCAGCCGGTCGCCCACGTCGTGGCCCAGGGTGTCGTTGATGTTCTTGAAGTGGTCGAGGTCCAGCGCCAACAACGCCATGGCGCCATCGCTACCCGGCGCCGCCGCCGCCAGATGATCTTCCAGCCGCAGCCGGTTGGGCAGGTCGGTCAGGCTGTCGTGGCTGACCAGATAGCTGATGCGGTCGTGGGAGAACTTGCGCGCCAGCCACAACAGGCCGGCCAGTTCGACCGTCATGGCCAACAGGCTGATCGCATAGAACAGCGCCTTGCGCCACCACGCCGCCAGGAAGTCGTCGGGGGCCAGCCCGACCAGCAGGACGAAGGGCAGGCCATCCATCTTGCGATAGGTGTACTCGCGCTCGACGCCATCGACCCGCGACGCCACGCTGTAGCTGCCGACGCTGCGGCCGGCGGCTAGGCCGTCGACGATCTGGCTGAGCGGATAGCTCTTGCCCAATTGGTCGGGATCGACCGGATGGCGGGCAATCAGCCGCATGCTGGTGTCGTACAGCGCCACCGAGGCATTGCGGCCCAGATTCAGGCTTTCGAACAGCGACTGAATCATGTCGGCACGGATGGCGGCCTGGGCCAGACCGATGAAGCGGCCATCGGGCGACGGCAGGCGGCGGCTCAGCGTCATCACCCATTTGCCGCTGAAGCGCGACAGGATGGGTTCGGAAATCACCAGCCCGGCGTCGGGATCGGCCTTCTGACGCAGGAAATAGGCGCGGTCGCCCACGTGGACCTTGGGCAGGTCGGCGCTGTTGCCGGCGCTCCACACCACGATTCCGTCCACGTTGATGATGCGCAGGCTCTGGTCCTGGGCCTCGGGGATGACCTCCATGCGGCGCATCAGGTCGCGATTGCCGGCGGCACGGCCCATGGTGCCGGCGCCCGCCGCCATCTCGGCGGCATAGTCGCGCGCCGCCTCGCGCAGCACGATGTCGATCTTTTCCACCGAGCCGCCCAACTGGCGCTCCAGCAGGCGGGTCAGGTTGCCGGCGTCGCGGGCGACGGTTTCGTATTCGCTGTCGCGCGATGCCTTGAGGTCGAACGTCAGCAGGGTGACGAAGCCACCCCACAGACACAGCAAGACCATGCCGACCAGCAGGCGCTGGGCAAGGGAGGCCGTGCTGGTGGAAACGGGAACGGGAACGGGAACAGGTTTTCTTGTCACGGGGGGCGTCGGACAATCAATGACGTAGGGCGTTTAGCCTAATACCATAGTATGAACGACGCGCACAGGGGGAATGTGCGGATCGCCCCCACCCAACCGTGACGCGATCTCAGCTCACCTGCCCTTCCGCCAGGATACGCTCCAGTTCGGCGACGCCGGCCGGCAGGTCGATGGTGGCGCCGACGGCGCGCAGGGACGAGCCGAAGGCGTGCAGGGTGCGGAAGACATGGTGAGCGCGACATTGCTCGCCCATCTGGCCGATGCGGACGATGTCGAGGCCGAAGGCGCCCGATATTTCGACGCGGTAGACCTGGGACATGTGGTGGCGCACGGCGTCGCCCGAAATGCCGGCGGGCAGGTTGATGCCAACCACCGAGTTCAGGCGGTCGTTTTCGGGGATGAACAGGTCCAGGCCCATGGCCTGCACGCCGCCCTGCAGCGCCTTCGAGCTGATCTCGTGGCGGTGGAAGCGGGCCGGCAGGGTCTCGTTGCAGATCAGCCGCAGCGCTTCGTGGATGGCCATGATGCCCGACACCGGCGCGGTGTAGTGATAGGACTTGTGATTCCAGAAGCGGTCGGCCAGGCGGGCGTCCAGGCACCAATGGTGCATGGGGGCGTTGCGGCTTTCGATTCGCTTCCACGCCAGTTCCGAGAACGCCAGCAGCGACACGCCGGGAATGGAGGACAGGCCCTTCTGGCCGCCGGTGATGACGGCGTCGATGCCCCAGGTGTCCATCTCCATGTCCATGGTGGAGAGCGTGCACACCGCGTCCACCACCACCAGACAGTCGTATTGGCGACCGATGGCGGCGATTTCCGGCAGATGGCGGTTCCACACCGTGTTGGAGGTTTCGCCCTGGACCAGGGTCAGGATGGCCGGACGCTCGCGGCGGATGGCTTCCTCAACCCGCGCCGGGTCGGCGCTTTCGGTCATGCCGATCTCCAGCGTCGCCACCTCGGCGCCGCAGCGCAGCGCCATCTCGGCCAGGCGGCGGCTGAAATAGCCGTTGCACACGCTCAGCACCTTGGTGCCCGGCTCGACCAGATTGCAGATCGCCATTTCCATCGCCGCCGAAGCCGGGCCGGCGACGCCCAGCACCCGCGCCGACTGGGTCTGGAAAACGTAGCGCGCCATCTCCTTCACCTGCTCGATGACCCGGTTCATCGTCTCGCCCAGATGGTTGATGACGATGGAATTGGCCTCGGCCACCCGCGCCGGAATCGGCACCGGACCGGCCCCCATCATCAGCAGCGGCTCATCCGGCAGGATACGGTCCAGCGGCACGACGGCAGGCGGGCGATAGCGCATTTTCTTCAGGGTCCTCGAACAGGGGGGAAGCGACATTCACAAACCCAAGCCCGCCCTGTCAAGGGTTCCCGGGTGGAATTTCCCGCCCCTTTCGTCTTCCTGCGGTGTTAACGCCACAGCATCACCGCCGTGAGGACCCGTCATGGACATCGCCGATCGCCTGGATCACCTGTTGCGCATCGACCTGGATGCGGTGCGCGCCTATACCCAAGCCATAGAGAACGTCGCCGACACCGCCATCCGCGACATGCTGACCGCCTTCCGCGCCGACCACGACCGCCACATCGAGGCGCTGTCGGCGGAACTGAGCAAACGCGGCCGCCAACCACCGCAGACCGCCCATTTCAGCGGCTTCGCCCTGGCCGGCTTTACCGGGGTGGCGGCGGGCGTCGCCCCCGCCGGGGCGTTGATGGCGATGCAAAGCAACGAGGTGGTGACCAACCAGGCCTATGACATGGCGCTGGCGGCGGAAGGGTTGCCCGACGATCTGCGCCAGTTGCTGGAACGGCATCTGGCCGACGAACGCCGCCATCTGCGCACCATCCGCCAGTGGCTGCGGCAGTCGTCGCCGGCCGGCATGATCCTGAGCGGCTCGGCCACTGCCCAGGGGCTGGGGGCGTCGCTGTGGCTGAACGTCATGCGCACCAACCCGGTCGCCACCGCCGTCGCCGCCACCGGCGCCGCCTTCCTGCTCGGCACTTACCTGCGGGGCCGGCGCGGACATCATCCGCCGCAGTAAGGAACCTGCCCCCGCCACCGTACCGGCGGGGGCAGATCGCGCCCTATTCCGCCGCCTGCTGCTGGCGCAGCCAGTCGATGGGATGCGGACCCTCGGTTTCCAGGCGATAGTCGCTACCCTGGGCCGCGCGGTGCTGGTTGATGATGGCCTCGGTCGGGGCCGGGTCGTTGCCGTTGACCGCGTTGCGATAGCCATAATAGCGATAGCCCTTGTCCAGGCTATCCATGGGGACGTACTCGGTTTCCTTGGCGGTCAGGTTGAGTTGCGCCCCCAGCACCTGGCGGACGTATTCCTTGTTGGACTGGAACTTGACCGGCTCGGGCAGTTCCTTCGGCAGCATGGCGACGGGGTCGACCTTGTCGACCTTCTTCATCAGTTCGCATGCCTGGCGCAGATGCTCGATCTCGAAGTTGAGGTGCAGCTCCCACAGCGCCTTGATGCGGGTATCATCCTCGTTCTGCATCATCGACCAGTACATGTAGCATTCGTTGTATTCGTGCTGGACCAGCATTTCGGCCCAGGTGCAGTCGGGCGGCAACAGCGAGCCGTATTGAGTGACGTGCTGTTCCTCGATCTCGGCGATCTCGGTGTAAAGGCCGCGCGCCACCGGCTCGACGAAGCGGTTGGCCATATTCATGTAGAAGTTCATCGTCTGCTGCTCGGCCGCCGTGATGGTCATGGCATGCATCAGCGACAACGGGTTGCCGTTCTTCGCCAGCGGCTTGCGCACGTCGTCGAAGGGATGGCGGTGTTCCATGAAGGTGGGACGGCCGGGGGTGATCTCGGTCAGTTGCCCGACCAGATCGGCCGCCTTGCGCGGGCTGGTCAGGTCAAGCAGGTTGGCATAGCGGTAAAGGTGGTCGAAATCCTCCAGCAGGCCGAACTCGTAGGTCTGCTTGGCATAGGCGTCGGGTTCGCTCTGGGCGATCCACGCGGTCAGGTCCACCGCCACCTGCTCGTAGCCAATGGTGACCTCGAGCGTGGTTTCCTCGCCGGGGATCAGGGCGCCCACTGCCTTTTGCTGCTGCTGTTCGATGCGGCGCACCATGGCGAGTTGGCGCTTGATGTCCATGTCGGCGCAATGGCGGTGGAACTGGTGGCCGAAGAACACCGATTCCACCTCGATGCCGTTCATGGCGATGATACGGCAACGGGTGTAGGGATGGACGGCCTTGGTGTCATAGGGTTGCATGTTCAGTTCGCGCCAGTTGCGCAACTGCTTGTCCAGCGGAATGCCCTTTTCCTGTAGCGGGTTGAAGGCCATGGCGGAAGGCTCCTTGCCGTGGTTCCGGGTTGCCCGGCCAACGGCCGCCCGCTTGGGCTGGTTCCCTTCAGGTTCGCGTCGGATCGCTACGTCCCCCGCCTGCCTCGGCGCGGTCTTCCACTTCGGTGATGTCGCCCTGACTGTAGAGGTAGGTATCCATCTGGGCGGCGAAGTCGGGGTGGTTGCGGCGCAGCCATTCCAGCACCATGCAGGCGTGCTCGATCTCTTCACGCATGTTGTGCAGCAGCACCGCCTTGAGCTGCGGATCAGCGCAATCGTCGGCGCGTTGGCGATACCAGTCCACCGCCTCCAGCTCTTCCATCAACGAGCGGATGGATTGGTGCACGGTGATGGTTTGGGGCGACAGGTGGTCGTAAGGCGCGTGCCATTCCTCGGCCATGAAAAACCCCCGGTGAAATCAGCGTCACCGGGGGATATGGGCGGGCGCAGCGGCTTTGAAAGCCGCGCCGGAAGGGTTAACAGGCCCGCCGACGATGCGGCGGGCCTTGCTGGTGTTTTTCGGGATCAGCCGGCCAGGGCGGCCTTGCGTTGTTCCACCGCCTTGTCGGCCGAGCGGCCGGTCAGTTCCTGCAGATGGTCGAAGGTCCACAAGAAGGTGCCGACGCCCATGGTCAGTGACCGCAGCTCGACGATGAGGTCGCCCATTTCCGCCTGGGGCAGATGGGCCGCCACCGCGTCCCATCCCGGCCAGCCGGGCTTGGCGTCGTAGCCGAGGATGTGGCCGCGCCGGCCCGAGATGATGCGTTGCGCCTTCGAGGTGTATTCGGAGGGCACCGACACCTCGACCCGCAGGATGGGTTCCAGCAGGATCGGCTCGCATTGCGGCAGGCCCTCGCTCATGCCCAGGCGGGCGGCGGTCTTGAACGCCATGTCCGAACTGTCGACGGCGTGGAAGCTGCCGTCGGTCAAGGTCACCGCCACGTCGACCACCGGGAAGCCCAGCGGCCCCTGCCGCAGGAAGTCGCTCACGCCTTCCTGGACAGCGGGGATGTACTGGCGCGGGATGGCGCCGCCGACGATCTTGTCCTCGAAAGCGAAGCCGGCGCCGCGCGGCTGCGGCCGGATTTCCATATGGACGTCGCCGAACTGGCCGTGGCCACCCGACTGCTTTTTGTGACGGCCATGCACCGACACCGATTTGCGGATGGTTTCCTTGTACGGCACCGTCGGCTTGCGGGTCGTCACCGCCAGATTGAAGCGGCTTTTCAACCGTTCCAGCGCCACCTGCAGATGGATTTCGCCCTGGCCCCACAGCACCAGTTCGCTGAACTCGGCATTCTGTTCCAGGCGATAGGACGAATCTTCCTCCACCAGCTTGGTCAGGGCGCCGGTCAGTTTGACGTCGTCCCCCTTCTTTTCCGCCGACAGCGCCAGCCCGAACAACGGCTCCAGCACGAAGGGCGGCTCGGCCGTGCCGGAGACCGCCGCGCCGATGGTGCCGCCGGTCGCCACCGCGTCCAGCTTGCCGAACGCCACCACGTCGCCGGCCGTGGCCTTGGCGATCTTGGCCGGACCGCCGGCAGCCGGGGTGAACAGACCCGAGATGCGGCCGGCCTCGACGGTCTGATTGTCGGTGAATTCGCCGGCGAAGATACGGGCAAAGGACAGCTTGCCGGTGTGGGCGGCATGCAGGGTCTTGAACACCTTGGCCGCTGCCGGGCCGGCGGCGTCGATGCCGGCGCGGGCCGCCGCCACCTCGGGCGCCGGCACGTCGTGGCGCAACGCCTTCC
>JBLNBE010000046.1:0-68568 GCA_050259735.1 Bacteroidota bacterium | reverse complement strand
GAACCCCAAGGCGGCGCGCGCCGTCACCATGGCGGTGATGGAGGCGCAGGCGTGGTGCGACGCCAACCTGGCCGAGATGTGCCAGATCATCTCGGGCCGCGAATACCTGAAGGTGCCGGTGGACGACATTGCCGAACGCTCGCTCGGCACCATCGATTACGGCGACGGCCGCAAGGTCGAGCGCGCCCCCTTCGGCATGAAGTTCTGGCAGGACAACGCCTCGTACCCGTTCCAGAGCCACGATTTGTGGTTCCTGACCGAAGACCAGCGCTGGGGCTATTTGCCGCTCGACCTCGACACCAAGGCGCTGATCAAGGCGGTCAACCGCGAGGACATCTGGCGCGACGCCGCCAAGGGCCTGGGCCTGAGCAACGTGCCCGCCTCGACCTCGCGCGGGGTCGAGAAGTTCTTCGACGGCAAGACCTTCGATCCCGCCAACCCGGCCGCGTACCTGAAGTCGCAGGCCATCAAGCGCGCCGCTGTCTGACGGAGGACACCATGACCTTGGTTAGCAAAATCACCGGCGTGGTCGCCGCCCCCAAGTCCGAGCCAAGTCTGGCCAAGTACACCCCCGCCCGCCCCGCCGGCGCCGGCAAGAAGGTGCGCGAACTGGCCGGCACCGTGCTGCCGCCGCTGCTGGGCCTGATCGTGCTGCTGGGCCTGTGGGAAATCGCCTGCGCCCAGCCCGGCGCCATGCTGCCCGGCCCCAGCAAGGTGGTAAAGGACACCTGGGAGCTGATCGCCAACCCGTTCTTCGACCATGGCGGCACCGACAAGGGCTTGTTCTGGCACCTGAGCGCGTCGCTCAAGCGCGTCGCCCTGGGCTTTTCGCTGTCGGCCAGCATCGGCATCCTGCTGGGCGTCGTCATCGGCCAAAGCCGCCTCGCCTATCGCGCGCTCGACCCCATCTTCCAGGTGCTGCGCACGGTGCCGCCGCTGGCTTGGCTGCCCATCTCGCTGGCGGCGTTCAAGGCGGCCGACCCGTCGGCCATCTTCGTCATCTTCATCACCTCGGTGTGGCCGATCATCCTCAACACCGCCGTCGGCGTGCGCAACATCCCGCAGGATTACCGCAACGTCGCCGCCGTGCTGCGCTTGTCTCCGCTTGAATTTTTCGTCCGCATCGTGCTGCCGGCCAGCGTGCCGTACATCTTCACCGGCCTGAAGATCGGCATCGGCCTGTCGTGGCTGGCCATCGTCGCCGCCGAAATGCTGATCGGCGGCGTCGGCATCGGCTTCTTCATCTGGGACGCCTGGAACAGCTCGCTGATGAGCGAGATCATCCTGGCCCTGGTCTATGTCGGCCTGGTCGGCTTCATGCTCGACCGCGTCATCACCTTCATCGGCAAGAAGGTGGCGGGATGAAGACGCGCGTCACCCTGGGCATCGTCCCCCTCACCGATTGCGCCCCCATCGTGGTGGCGCAAGAGCTGGGCTTCTTCGCCGAGGCCGGTCTGGACGTGACCATCAGCCGCGAACCGTCCTGGGCCAACATCCGCGACAAGGTCGCCGTCGGCGCGCTGGACGGCGCCCAGATGCTGGCGACCATGCCGCTGTCCCTGACCCTGGGCCTGGGCGCCCTGCGCGAGCCGACGGTGGCGGTGATGGCGTTGAACCAGGGCGGCAACACCATCACCCTGGCGGAACCACTGTGCCGCCGCATGGAAGCCCATGGCGGCCCCAGCGCCAAGGCGTTGAAGGTGGTACTGGCCGAAGACCGCATCAAAGGCGCCGAGCCGCCGACCTTCGCCATGGTCTATCCGGTGTCGCCCCATCACTTGGAACTGCGGGCATGGCTGGCAAGTGGCGGCGTCGACCTCGACCGCGACGTCCGCCTGATCGTAGTGCCGCCGCCGCAGATGGTCGCCCATCTCGCCGCCGGCAAGGTCGCCGGCTTCTGCGTCGGCGAGCCGTGGGGCGGGCTGGCGGCCGAGCGTGGCCTGGGCCGCGTCGTCGCCACCAGCGAGGACATCTTCCCCGGCCGCGTCGAGAAAGTGCTGGGTGTCACCAGCGCCTTCGCCGAGGCCCACCCCGACACGGTGACCGCGCTGATCCGCGCCCTGGTGCGCGCAGGCGATTGGTGCGACGCCAACCGCGCCGGCCTGGCCGATCTGCTGGCCCAGCCGCAATGGCTGGACGCGCCGGTCGAGGCGGTGCGGCGCGGCCTCGACGCCCCCGGCTTCGTCACCTTCTCGGGCATCAACCAACCCGACCCCGCCCAGGCCCTGCGCCTGCTCGCCCAGATGCGGCGCTGGGGCCAGGTGGGCGATGTGGACGACGGCGCCTTGGCGGCGCGCGTCTTTCGCGCCGACCTGTTCCAGCACGCCTGCGCCCCCGTTCTTCAGGAGACCACGCCATGAACGCCTATCTTTCCATCGAAGACGTCGGCATCACCTTCAACACCGACAAGGGCACCTTCCGCGCGCTGGACGGCGTGAATCTGAAGGTGGACCAGGGCGAGTTCATCTCCATCATCGGCCATTCCGGCTGCGGCAAGTCCACCATTCTCAACATCGTCGCCGGCCTGTTGCAAGCGACCGAGGGCGGCGTTCTGCTGGACGGCCGCGAGGTGAACAGCCCCGGCCCCGACCGCGCCGTGGTGTTCCAGAACCATTCCCTGCTGCCGTGGCTCAGCGTCTACGACAACGTGCGCATGGCGGTGGACAAGGTCGCCAAGGGCACGAAAAGCAAGGCCGAGCGCCACGACTGGACCATGCACAACCTGTCGCTGGTGCGCATGGACCACGCCATCGACAAGAAGCCGGGCGAAATCTCGGGCGGCATGAAGCAGCGCGTCGGCATCGCCCGCGCGCTGGCGATGGAACCCAAGGTGCTGCTGCTGGACGAGCCGTTCGGCGCGCTCGACGCGCTGACCCGCGGCCACCTGCAGGACAGCCTGATGGAGATCCACCGCAGCCTCGGCAACACGGTGATGATGATCACCCATGACGTGGACGAGGCGGTGCTGCTGTCCGACCGCATCGTCATGATGAACAACGGCCCCGCCGCCACCATCGGCCAGATCCTGGCGGTCGAGCTGCCGCGCCCGCGCCGCCGCATCGAGTTGGCCGACGACCCCACCTACGTCCATTGCCGCGCCGAAGTGCTGCGCTTCCTGCACGGCAACACGCCCCACTCGGCCGCGGCCTGACGAAAGGACCACGCCTATGAACGCAATCCCCCGCCAGCGTCTGGTCGTCATCGGCAACGGCATGGCCGGCATGCGCACCGTCGAGGAGCTGCTGGCCCGCGCGCCCGTTCGCTACGACATCACCGTGTTCGGCGCCGAGCCGCACCCCAATTACAACCGCATCATGCTGTCGTCGGTGCTGGCCGGCGAGAAGACGGTGGACGACATCGTCATCAACAGCCGCGAATGGTACGCCGACAACGACATCACCCTTCACACCGGCGATCCGGTGGTCGCCATCGACCGCGCGGCCAAGACCGTGACCAGCGCCTCGGGCCGCGTGGTGACCTATGACAAGTTGCTCATCAGCACCGGGTCCAAGCCGCTGATGCCGCCATTGCCCGGCCTGGAGCTGCCCGGCGTCGTCGCCTTCCGCGACATCGCCGATGTGGACAAGATGATGGCGGCCGCCGCCAACAAGCAGCGCGCCGTGGTCATCGGCGGCGGCCTGCTGGGGCTGGAGGCCGCCTGGGGCCTGCGGCGCCAGGGCATGCCGGTGGCGCTGGTCCACCTGATGCCGACGCTGATGGAGCGCCAGTTGGACGTCGAGGCCGGCAAGCTGCTGCAACGCGACCTGACCGAACGCGGCCTGCACTTCTTCACCTCGGGCCAGACCGAATCCATCATCGGCACCGACAAGGCCGAGGGGCTGAAGCTGGCCGACGGCCGCGAGGTGCCGGCCGATCTGGTGGTGGTCGCCATCGGCATCCGTCCCAACATCGACCTGGCCAAAGCCGCCGGCCTGGATGTCAATCGCGGCATCCGCGTCGGCGACGACATGGCGACCAGCGATGCCGACATCTATTCCGTCGGCGAATGCGTCGAACATAACGGCCAGGTCTTCGGCCTGGTGGCGCCGCTGTGGGAACAGGCCAAGGTCTGCGCCGCCCGCCTTGCCGGCGACGACGTCGCCGCCTATGCCACGCCGCCCTTGTCCACCCGGCTGAAGATCACCGGCATCGACGTGTTCTCGGCCGGTCAACTGGCCGCCGAGGACGAGGCGGATTCCGAGATCGTCTTCCGCGACGTCGCCAAGGGCATCTACAAGAAGCTGGTGCTGCGCGACGACAAGGTGGTCGGCGCCGTGCTGTATGGCGAGGTGGCCGATGGCGGCTGGTACTTCGACCTGATGCGGCAGGGCAAGGACGTGGCCGAGATGCGCGACCGCATCATCCTGGGCCGCGCCTTCGCCGATTCGGGCTGTTGCGGCGGTGCCAAGGGTGGCATGGACGTTGCCGCCATGGCCGACGATTCCCAGGTCTGCGGCTGCAACGGTGTCTCCAAGGGCGCCATCGTTGCCGCCATCAAGGCCAAGAACCTGACCACGCTGGACGAAGTGCGCGCCCACACCAAAGCCAGCGCGTCGTGCGGCCAGTGCACCGGCGTGGTCCAGGCCATCCTGGCCCACGTCACCGGCGCCGATGCCGCCGCCCCCGAGGCCATGTGCAAATGCACCGAACACGGCCACGACGCGGTGCGCAAGGCCATCATCGAACAGGGATTGAAGACCCAGGACGCGGTGCGCCATGCCATGGGCTGGACATCGGCCGACGGCTGCGCCAAGTGCCGGCCGGCGTTGAACTATTACCTGCTGTGCGCGTGGCCGGGCGAGTATGTGGACGATTACCGCTCGCGCTTCATCAACGAGCGCGTCCACGCCAACATCCAGAAGGACGGCACCTATTCGGTGATCCCGCGCATGTGGGGCGGCGTCACCAATGCCGCCGAGCTGCGCGCCATCGCCGACGTGGTGGATAAGTTCGCCATCCCCACCGTCAAGGTCACCGGCGGCCAGCGCATCGACCTGCTGGGCGTGAAAAAAGAAGACCTTCCGGCGGTGTGGGCCGACCTCAACAAGGCCGGCATGGTCTCGGGCCACGGCTACGCCAAGGGCCTGCGCACGGTGAAGACCTGCGTCGGTTCCGAGTGGTGCCGCTTCGGCACCCAGGACAGCACCGGATTGGGCATCAAGCTGGAACGGCTGATGTGGGGCAGTTGGACGCCGCACAAGGTCAAGCTGGCGGTGTCGGGCTGCCCACGCAACTGCGCCGAGGCCACCATCAAGGACATCGGCGTGGTCTGCGTCGAAGCCGGCTACGACATCTCGGTCGGCGGCAATGGCGGCATCGACCTGCGCGGCACCGACCATCTGTGCCGGGTAGCGACCGAGGAGGAGGTGTTGGAATATTCCGCCGCCTTCATGCAGCTCTACCGCGAGGAAGGCCGCTATCTGGAACGCACCGCGCCGTATGTGGAGCGGGTCGGCCTGGATTACATCAAGCGCCGCATCCTCGACGACGACGCCGGGCGCAAGGCGTTGCAGGCACGCTTCCTGTTTTCCCAGCGTTTCGCCCAGGACGACCCATGGGCCGAACGCGCCCAAGGCGTCGACGCCTTCGAATTCAAGACTTTGGCCGTGGTGGAGTGACGCACATGGACTGGACCGCGATCGGCACCATCGACGATATCCCGCGCCTGGGCGCCCGCACGGTGGAAACGCCGCTGGGCCAGGTGGCGGTGTTCCGCACCAGCGAGGACGAGGTATTCGCCCTTATCAACAAATGCCCCCATCGCGGCGGCCCGTTGAGCGAGGGCATCGTCTCGGGCCGCAAGGTCGCCTGCCCGCTGCATAACTGGGTCATCGACCTCAATACCGGCGAGGCGGTGGCCCCGGATGAAGGCTGCACCACCAGCGTGCCGGTGCGGATGGACGGCAAGGCCCTGTTTCTGGGGTTTGCCACGGCCAAAAAGGTGGCGCATGGCTGAACCCATCAAAACCACCTGCCCCTATTGCGGCACCGGCTGCGGCATCATCGCCGAGGCCGGGCCGAAGGGCTGGAGCGTGCGCGGCGATCCAGACCACCCGGCCAATTTCGGTCGCCTGTGTTCCAAGGGCATGGCGCTGGCCGAGACGCTGGGGCCGGAAACCCGGCTGCTGGCGCCAATGGTCGATGGCCGCGTCGTCGATTGGGACCATGCCATCGCCGAGGCCGCCGGCCGCATCCGCTCGGTCATCGACCTGCACGGCCCCGACGCCTTCGCCTTCTACCTGTCCGGCCAGTTGCTGACCGAGGATTATTACGTCGCCAACAAGCTGGCCAAGGGCTATCTCGGCACCGCCAACGTGGACACCAACTCGCGGCTGTGCATGGCCTCGACCGTGGCCGGCCATCGCCGCGCCTTCGGCTCGGACACCGTGCCCGGCTGTTACGAGGATCTGGAACTGGCCGATCTGGTGGTGCTGGTCGGCTCGAACCTGGCGTGGTGCCATCCGGTGCTGTTCCAGCGGCTGAAGAAGGCAAAGGCCGAGCGCGGCACCCGCGTCGTGGTGATCGACCCGCGCCGCACCGAAAGCTGCGACATCGCCGACCTGCATCTGCCGCTGGCGCCCGGCGCCGACGTCGCCTTGTTCAACGCCCTGCTCGCCCATTGCGAGGCCGCCGGGGTGCTGGACCACGATTTCATCGCCGCCCACACCCAGGGCTTCGCCGAAACCCTGGCCGCCGCCCGTGCCGACCAGCCCGCCGTGGCGGACGTGCCGGCGGCGGACCTTGCCACCTTCCTGCAGTGGTTCGCCGGCACGCCGCGCGTGGTGACCGTGTTCAGCCAGGGGGTCAACCAGTCCAGCGCCGGCACCGACAAGGTCAACGCAATCCTCAACGTCCACCTTGCCACCGGGCGCATCGGCAAGCCCGGCAGCGGGCCGTTCTCGGTCACCGGCCAGCCCAACGCCATGGGCGGGCGCGAGGTCGGCGGCCTGGCCAACCAACTGGCCGCCCATATGGGCTTCGACCGCGAGTCCATCGACCGCGTCAGGCGGTTCTGGCAGGCGCCGCGCATGGCCACGCGCGAGGGCCTCAAGGCGGTCGAGCTGTTCCGTGCCATCGATGCCGGCAAGATCAAGGCCGTGTGGATCATGGGAACCAACCCGGCGGTCAGCCTGCCCGAGACCGCGCTGGTGCGCCGCGCGCTGGCCAACTGCCCGGTGGTGATCGTGTCTGATTGCGTCGCCCGCACCGACACGCTGGATTATGCCCATATCAAGCTGCCGGCGTTGGCCTGGGGCGAAAAGGACGGCACGGTGACCAATTCCGAGCGCGTGATCTCGCGCCAGCGCCCGTTCCTGCCCACCCCCGGCCATGCCCGCGCCGACTGGTGGCAAGTGGCCGAGGTCGCCCGCGCCCAGGGTTTCGGCGGCGCCTTCGCCTGGCGCGACGCGGGTGGCGTGTTCGCCGAATACGCGGCGCTGACCGCCTTTGAGAACGACGGCAAACGCGACCTTCGGGTAACGCCCCCCACTGATTACAACGCCATGGCGCCGACCCGCTGGGGCGCCGAGCGCATGTTCGCCGACGGGCGCTTCTTCACCGCCGACGGCCGCGCCCGTTTGGTGCCGGTCAGCCACCGCCCGCCCGCCGAGGCACCGTCGCCCGCCTTTCCGCTGCGGCTGAACACCGGCCGTTACCGCGACCAATGGCACACCATGACCCGCACCGGCCTGTCGCCGCGCCTGAGCGGCCACCGGCCGGAACCGTTGCTCGACATCCATCCCGCCGACGCGGCGGGGCTGAAGAATGATGCGCTGGTGCGGGTGGAAGGCCGGGCCGGCAGCTATCTGGCGCGGGTGAACGTCACCGACGCCCAACGCCCCGGCGAAGTGTTCCTGCCCATGCACTGGAGCGATACCTTCGCCGCCCAGGCGGTGGCCGGACGGCTGCTGCCCGGCGTGACCGACCCGCTGTCGGGCCAGCCGGAAAGCAAGCATGCGGCGGTTCGCATCGTGCCGTTCACCCCGTCCTGGCATGGGCTGCTGGTGGGCAACGGCCTGCCGCTTCCCGATGCGCCCTGGTGGGTCCGCCGCACAGGCGACGGCGCCACCCTGATGCAGATGGCGGGCACAGCCGAGGATCAGCGCGCGGCGCTGGTCCGATCCCTGAGCGACAGCTTCGGCGCCGCCTGTCTGGAGTTGCACGATGCCCGCCGGGGCACAGATCGTTATGCCTGGACGCGCGACGGCCGGCTGGTGGCGGTGCTGTTCCTGGCCCCCGACAGCCTGGACGCCGCCGCCGAATGGCTGGCGGGCCGGATCGGCCACTCATTGACCACCCCGGCCGAGCGCGCCGCCGCCCTGGCCGGCCAGCCGCCGGCCGGCACCGCCGATCATGGCCGCATCGTCTGTGCCTGTTTCTCGGTCGGCCTCAACACCTTGGTGCAGGGCATCCGCCACGGCACTCTGCGCAGCGTCGAAGACATCGGTGCCAGCCTGAAGGCTGGCACCGGATGCGGGTCATGCGTTCCCGAACTGAAGACGCTGCTGGCGCAGGACTCTATTCCGCCGGGTGGGGCAGCAGCGGCGCCTCCATCTCGTCCGGCACCTCGACGACATGGCTGCCTTGGTGATGATGCAGCGGTCGGTTGCCGGCCATAGCGCGGATCAGCACATAGAACACCGGCGTCAGGAAGATGCCGAAGGCGGTGACGCCCAGCATGCCCGAGAACACCGCCACGCCCATGGCGTGGCGCATCTCGGCGCCGGCGCCGGTGGACAGCACCAGCGGCAGCACGCCCATGATGAAGGCCAGCGAGGTCATCAGGATGGGACGCAGCCGCAACCGCGCCGCCTCCATCGCCGCCTGACGCGGCGCGTGGCCGGCCAGTTCCAGCTCGCGGGCGAACTCGACGATCAGGATGGCGTTCTTGGCCGACAATCCCACCAGCACGATCAGGCCGATCTGGGTGAAGATGTTGTTGTCGCCATGGGTCAGCCAGATGCCGGTCATGGCGGCCAGCAGGCTCATGGGGACGATCATGATGATGGCGATGGGCAGCGTCAGGCTTTCGTACTGCGCCGCCAGCACCAGGTAGACCAGCAGGATCGCCAGCGGGAACACGATCAGCGACGAATTGCCGGCGATGATCTGCTGATAGGTCAGCTCGGTCCATTCGAAGCTGAAGCCCTTGGGCAGGGTTTCCGCCGCGATGCGCTCCACCGCCGCCTGGGCCTGACCCGACGAATAGCCGGGGGCGGCGCCGCCGCTGATGTCGGCCGACAAAAAGCCGTTGTAGCGCATGGCGCGTTCCGGCCCGGCAGACGGCTTGACCGTCAGCAGCGCCGCCAGCGGCACCATCTCGCCGCTGTTGGAGCGCACCTTCAGCTTGCCGATATCGTCGGCATGGGCGCGGAACTGGGCGTCGGCCTGCACGCGCACCGAATAAGTGCGGCCGAACTGGTTGAAGTCGTTGACGTACAGGCTGCCGAGATAGATCTGCAGCGCGTCGAACACGTCGGTCACCGCCACACCCAACTGACGCGCCTTGGTGCGATCGACGTCGGCGTAAAGCTGCGGCACGTTGACCTGATAGCTGGTGAACAGATTGGCCAGTTCCGGCGCCTGCGACGCCTTGGCGAGGAACGCCTTCACCGCGCCGTCCAGCGCTTCATAGCCCAGCGAGGCACGGTCCTCGACCTGCAGCTTGAAGCCGCCGGTGGTGCCCAGCCCCTGCACCGGGGGCGGCGGGAACATGACGACGAAGGCATCGTCCAGCCCGGCGTATTTCATGTTCAGCCGCATGGCGATGGCACCGGCGCTGAGCGACGGGTCCTTGCGCTGGTCGAACGGCTTGAGGCCGGCGAAGACGATGCCGGAATTGGTCGAATTGGTGAAGCCGTTGATGGACAGGCCAGGGAACGAGATGGCGTGCTCGACGCCCGGTTCGTCCATGGCGATCTGGCTCATGGTGCGGATCACCTCTTCGGTGCGGTCCAGCGTGGCGCCGTCGGGCAGCTTGGCGAACCCGATCAGGTACTGCTTGTCCTGCATGGGCACGAAGCCGCCGGGCACCGCCTGGAACAGGGTGTAGGTGACGCCGACCAGACCAAGATAGACCGCCATCATCAGCGACTTGCGCGCCACCACCCGCTGCAACCCGACGCCATAGGCGTGGGTGCCACGGCCGAAGACGCGGTTGAAGCCACGGAACAGCCAGCCCAGGCCGGTTTCCATCACCCGCGTCAGCCAGTCCTTGGGCGCGTCGTGGCCGCGCAGCAGCAGGGCGGCCAAAGCGGGCGACAGGGTCAGGGAATTGACCGCCGAGATCACCGTGGAAATGGCGATAGTCAAAGCGAACTGCTTGTAGAACTGGCCCGACAGGCCGCTGATGAAGGCCAGCGGCACGAACACCGCCACCAACACCAGGGCGATGGCGATGATCGGCCCCGAGACCTCGCGCATGGCACGATAGGTGGCAAGCTTGGGCGACAGCCCGGCCTCGATGTTGCGTTCGACGTTTTCCACCACGACGATGGCGTCGTCCACCACGATGCCGATAGCCAGCACCAGTCCGAACAGGGACAGGGCGTTGACCGACACCCCCAGCAGATGCATCACCGCGAACGTGCCGACCACCGACACCGGCACCGCCAGCAGCGGAATGATCGAAGCACGCCAAGTCTGCAGGAACAGGATCACCACCAGCACCACCAGCACCACCGCTTCCAGCAGGGTGTGGACCACGGACTCGATCGAGGCGCGGACGAATTGGGTGGGATCGTAGACGATCTGGTATTCGACGCCCTCGGGCATGTAGCTCTGCAACTCGGCCATGGTGGCGCGCACCTTGTCCGAAATGGCCAGCGCGTTGGACCCCGGCGCCTGCGAGATGGGCAGGGCGACCGCCGACTTGTTGTCCAGCAGCGAGCGCAGGGAATAATCGGCGGCGCCCATTTCGATGCGGCCGAGATCGCGCAACCGCGTCACCGCGCCGGCCGTATCGGTCTTGACGATGATGTCGCCGAATTCCTCGACCGAGCCGAGGCGGCCCTGGGCGTTGACCGACAATTGCAGGTCGACGCCGGGCACGCTGGGGGTGGCGCCGACGACGCCGGCGGCGGCCTGGATGTTCTGTTCACGGATGGCCTGGACCACCGCCCCGGCGGACAGGCCACGCTCGGCCACCTTTTGCGGATCAAGCCAGACCCGCATGGAATAGTCGCCGGCACCGAAAATCTGCACCTGGCCGACGCCTTCGATGCGGGCCAGCCGGTCCTTGACGTTCAGCAGCGCGTAATTGCGCAAGTAAGCCATGTCATAGCGGCCGTTGGGCGACAGCAGGTGCACCACCATGGTCAGGTCGGGCGAGCTTTTGATGGTGGTGACGCCCAGGCGGCGCACCTCCTCGGGCAGGCGCGGCTCGGCCTGGGTGACGCGGTTCTGCACCAATTGCTGGGCCTTGTCCGGGTCGGTACCCAGGCGGAAGGTCACGGTCAGCACCATGACACCGTCGGTGGTGGCCTGGCTGCCCATGTACAGCATGCCCTCAACGCCGTTGACCGCTTCCTCGATCGGCGTCGCCACCGTCTCGGCGATCACCTTGGGGCTGGCGCCGGGATATTGGGCGCGCACCACCACGGTGGGCGGCACCACCTCGGGATATTCGGAAATGGGCAGCGCGCGCAGCGCCAGCAGGCCCGAAACGAAGATCAGGATCGACAGCACCCCGGCGAAGACAGGGCGGTCGATGAAGAATTTTGACAGGTTCATACTCGCCTCCGTCGGGGCAAACCTTCCCCGTCATGCCCGCGCAGGGCGGGCATGGGGGAAGCTGCAGAACGGTTAATCAGAGTTGGGTCAGCGTTGCGCCAGTTCGGCGCCCTTGCCCGGCATGGCCGCCTGTTGCGGCGCCACCGGCATGCCGGGACGAACACGCTGCAGGCCACCGACGATAATGCGCTCGCCCGGCTTCAGGCCGGCATTGACCACGCGCATGCCGTCCACCGTCGCGCCCAGCACCACGTTGCGATAGGCCGCCTTGTTGTCGTCGCCGACCACCAGCACGAACTTCTTGTCCTGGTCGGTGCCCACCGCGCGTTCGCTGACCAGCACCACCGATTCGGCCTTGGGCTGGCCCATGCGCAGGCGGGCGAACTGGCCGGGCATCAGACTGCCATCGGCATTGTCGAACACGGCACGCACCTCGATGGTGCCGCTGCGGGCGTCCACCGCGTTGCCGATCATGTGGACGCGGCCATCGACGGGGGCGTCACCGTGGCTTTGCGCGATCATCTGCACCGGAATGCGTTCCACCTGCAGCGTGCCGCTGCCGTCGCGCACGCCGGCGATGGAGCGCATGACCACCTGTTCGCTGGCGTCGAAGCTGGCGTAGATGGGGTTGACCGAGACCAGGGTGGTCAGCACCGGGGCGCCGGCCCCGGCGGGAACCAGGTTGCCCACCGTCACTTCGGCCTTGCCGACACGGCCCGACACCGGCGCGGTGACGCGGGTATAGCCCAGGTTCAGCCGCGCCGTGTCCACCGCCGCGCTGGCGGCACGCACGTTGGCCTGCGCCTCGAAATAGGCGTTGGCGCGGTTGTCGGCCTCGCGCACCGGCATGTTGCCCGACGCGGTCAGCGCCTGGGCGCGGTCGTATTCACGCTTGGTGAAGCCCAGCCGCGCCTGGGCCGACGCCAGTTGCGCCTCGGCGCGGGCCACTTCGGCGGCGAACGGGGCGGGGTCGATGGTGACCAGCAGGTCGCCCTTCTTCACCAGCCCGCCCTCGCGGAAATGCACGGCCTGGACCTGGCCCGAAACGCGCGAGCGCACCTCGACCTTGTCCACCGCTTCCAGGCGACCGGAGAATTCCTCCCACGGCACGACCTCGCGGCTTTCGACGGTGGCCACCGAGACTGGGATCGCAGAGGGGGCAGCAGTCGCTGTCTCGGTGGCCTTGGCGTCGTGGCCGCGGATGTCGGCCAGGACCAAGGCCCCACCCGACAGAGCCGCTGCAACGGCCACGGCGCCAAAAAGAATTCGCTTGTTAGCCATGTCCTGTCTCCTCAGGCGGTCACGCCGCCATCGACGGTCAACGTCTGGCCAGTGATGAAGGACGCCGCCGGGCTGGCCAGGAACGCCACCGCCGCCGCGATCTCTTCGGGGACCGCGAAGCGGCCGAGCGGATTGCCGGCCAGTTGGGCGGCGGCACCGGGGCCGTCCACCGGATTCATGTCTGTGGCGGTCGAGCCGGGCTGAACCACGTTTACGGTAATCCTGCGCGCGCCCAGGTCGCGGGCCGCGCCCTTGGAATAGCCCACCAGCGCCGCCTTGGTGGCGGCATAGTCGGCGACGCCGGGAAAGGCGCTGTGCGCCGCCAGCATGGAGCCGATGCTGATGATACGGCCATCTTCGGCCATCACCCGCGCGGCAGCGCGGATGGCGGCGACCACGCCGTGCAGGTTGACGGCATACATGCGGTCCAGCGCGGCCAGGTCGGCCTCGGGATTGTCCACCGGGGTCATCACCCCGATGCCGGCATTGTTGACCAGTATGTCCAGCCGACCGAACCGGGCGGCGACACTGGCAACCAGCGCGGTCACCTGGGACTGGTCGGCCTGGTCGGCCTTGAAGGCGGCGGCGCGGACGCCCTTGGCCTCCAACTCACGCACCAGGGCGGCGGCCTTGTCGTCGGAGGCGGCATAGCTGATCGCCACGTCGGCGCCCTGCTCGGCCAAGGCGAGCGCGATGGCGGCGCCGATGCCGCGCGAGGCGCCCGTGACCAGGGCGGTCTTGCCTGAAAGGGACTGGCTCATGAGGGACTCCGCTCCGCATTTCTGTACCGTTCGGTAAGAATGTGGAACTGGACATGCGCCTGTCAACAGATTATTTTACTACTCAGTACAAAAATCAAGGAGGACGTCCATGGCCATGGGCCGACCCCGCGCATTCTGCGTCGACATGGCGCTGAACCGTGCGCTGGAAGTGTTCTGGCGCAAGGGCTACGACGGGGCTTCGCTGAACGACCTGACCGAGGCGATGGGCATCAACAAGCCCAGCCTGTATGCCGCCTTCGGCAACAAGGAAGCGCTGTTCCGCAAGGCGCTCGACCGCTACACCAAGGAGAAGGTCGCCTATCTGCGCGAGGCGGTCGAGGCGCCCACCGCCTATGGCATGGCCGAACGCATGTTGTTCGGCGCCGCCGACATGCTGACCAATTCCGACCACCCCGTCGGTTGCCTGACGGTCAAGGGCGCGCTGACCTGCAGCGACCAGTCGCCGTCGGTGAAGCAGGAAATCGACCACATTCGCATCAATTTCGAGACCACCATGCGTGACCGGCTGGAACGGGCCAAGCAGGAGGGCGACCTGCCGGCCGACGCCGACACCGCCCATCTGTGCCGCTTTCTCAGCACCATGGTGCAGGGCATGTCGGTCCAGGCCGCCAGCGGCGCCAGCCGCGACGAGCTGATGATGGTGGCCGGCACCGCGCTGAAGGCGTGGCCGACGAAAGCCTGATCCCCTCCCCCGCCGAAGTACTCTGCCGCACTGCAATATTGCCTGCTCCACCTGGCCATGTCCGCAAGGCGAATGGCTAGCTTGGCCGCGCATCCGCGCCCTCTTACGTTCCTTCAAGCGCAGAGAAGAAACGAAAATGGGTGGAGGGAGCCGTGGCTTCAATCAGGGGAAATTCATTCACAGCCGTGGGCGTCCTTGTCGCCGCCTTGGCGCTGTCGGGATGCGCGGGATCGGTGGTTCATAACCCCGCCCCCCACTCCTATCTGTCGGCGGATACCGCCGCGCCGGCCAATTACGAGATCGGCCCGGGCGACGAGATCGAACTGCGGTTCTATTACAACCCGGACCTGAACGATCGGCTGACCGTGCGTCCGGACGGCAAGATTTCGGTCGGCTTCCTGCAGGACGTCCAGGCCGCCGGCCGCACGCCCACCGCGCTGGGCCAGGACATCCGCTCGCAATTGGCCCCCCATCTGCGGCAACCGGACGTCGTCGTCGCCGTGCGCAGCTTCGGCAGCCAGCGGGCCTTCGTCGGCGGCGAGGTGCAGCGCCCCGGTCCGGTTGTGCTGGCGGGCCGCATGAGCATCCTGCAAGCCCTGACCGAGGCCGGCTGGGTGCGCGACACCGCCCGCAAGGAAGAGGTCGTCCTGGTTCGCCGCGATCCCGCCGGCGGGCGCAAGATTTTCGCCATCGACGTGGAAAAGGCGTTGAACGGCGAGGATCTGTCGCAGGACGTCCTGGTGCGCGCCGACGACATGCTGTTCGTTCCGCCCTCGGCCGTCGCCAATTTCGACCGCTGGGTCGACCAGCATATCCGCCAGGCGCTGTTCTTCTCGACCAATGCCGGCTTCGCCGTTACCCGCAATATCGGCGGCAACAGCAACAACTGATCGAAAGAGGCCGGTGGTTCCCCCACCGGCCAGCTTGCTCTCGCCAAGGGCCTGCCCACCTGCCATATGGCAAGGAGGAAGCAGACATGACGAGGCTTGGCCGGTTGTGGATCATCGGCGGCATGGCGGCACTGGCGACGTTCCCCGCCATCGCCGGCGCCGACGCGCTGCCGCCCGATATCGGCAACCGCACCGCCCTGGCCCGCTTCAACGCGCTGGACCATCAGGGCAACCGGCTCCTCACTCTCGACGACCTGTCTTCCGCCGGCGCCGCCGCGCGACTGTTCACCATTCTCGATCGCGATGGTGACGGCACGCTGACGGTCGCCGACGGCGCTCCGGCGCGGCAATTGCTGCGGCGCGCCGGCACGCGCACGCTGACGCGCCAGCGTTTCG
The DNA here is from genome assembly GCA_050259735.1 of Bacteroidota bacterium. Taxonomy (GTDB): domain Bacteria; phylum Pseudomonadota; class Alphaproteobacteria; order Rhodospirillales; family Magnetospirillaceae; genus Magnetospirillum. The sequence goes on along the minus strand of JBLNBE010000046.1, from coordinate 52,807 downwards.
CCGGCCTGGGCGCCAGCCGATGGCTGGCAGCATTGGACAACGACGCCGACGGTCGCCTGAGCTTGGCCGAGCTGCGTCCCTCCCTGGCCGGCAACGCCCCGCTCGACACGCCCGCCGCGTCGCCAACGCGACCGGACGTCGTCGCCGCCCCTGCCCGCCCACCATCCTGCTGGTTCTTCGACGGCACGCGCTGGGTCGAGCTGCCCGGCTCGACCCCGACCTGCCGCCAGCGCTGATGCTTGGCGGCAATAGGAACAAAACAACAACTGTCCGAAAGGGGCACTCGGAATCGTCACCGGGTTCGACAAAATTGCCCGATGCTCATCCAAACCGATAATTACAGAAAATAAAGCTAATATCCATTCGGCAATTTGATAGCAACGGCGATATTCAATAACCTCACAAACAACTAGAGAGGAAAATCAAAGACTAAATAAATGTCCATACATTCGCCAATTCGCGGCTACACGGACATTTACGCAAAACAATAAGATCGGAGCCAGCGCATGACGTTCGCAATACTTGTGAGTGGAGGCGCCGGCTATATCGGCAGCCATGTCACCTTGGCCCTGAAAGCCGCAGGCTATCGCCCCGTAGTCGTCGACGACCTGTCGACCGGGTGCCGCGACCTCGTGCCGGCGGGCGTTCCCTTCATTCGCGCCGATGTGGGCGACCAGGCGCGCATGGCCGAAATCTTCACCAACCATGACATCGGTGCGGTGATCCATCTGGCCGGCTCCATCGTCGTGCCCGACTCGGTCAGCGACCCGCTGCGCTATTACGCCAACAATTCGGCGGTCAGCCGCAACCTGATCGAGATCGCCGTCCATTTCGGCGTGCGCGCCTTCATCTTTTCCTCGACCGCTGCCGTATACGGCGATCCCCAGGGCGAGCGACTGGACGAAGCGGCGCCGACGCGGCCGATCAATCCCTATGGCCGTTCGAAGCTGATGACCGAATGGGTGCTGGCCGACACCTCGGCGGCCACAGGGCTCCCCTATGTCGCCTTGCGCTATTTCAACGTCGCCGGCGCCGACGGCCAGGGCCGCAGCGGCCAGGCGTCGCCGCGTTCGACCCACCTGATCAAGCTGGCGTGCGAGGCGGTGCTGGGCAAGCGCGACGTCTTCACTCTGTATGGCGACGACTACCCCACTGGCGACGGCACCTGCGTGCGCGACTTCATCCATGTCAGCGACCTGGCCGACGCCCACGTGCTGGCGCTGGCCCACTTGCTGCGGGGCGGCGCCAGCACGGTGATCAACTGCGGTTACGGCCGCGGTTTCTCCGTGCGCCAGGTGCTGGACACGGTGGAACGGATCGCCGGCCGCAAGATCCCGGTGGTCCTGGCCGGCCGCCGCGACGGCGACCCCGCCACCCTGGTGTCCCACGCCGAGCGCATTCGCGATGTCCTGGGCTGGCAACCGCGCCATGCCGATCTGGACGAGATCGTCGCCAGCGCGCTGGCCTGGGAAGAAACCGGGCTGCCCGCCATCAGAAAACAGGCCGTTTAGAGCACCACACACCCTCTGGCAGTGCGCACTCCCGGATGCCGCGAACACCGCGACGCCTCCGGGAGAATACCCCCCTTTTGCCATTTTGCTGGAGCGTCAGCCATGACCGACATTCATTCGGCCGCAGCGCCATCGCGCCGCACTCCCCTTATTTCCGGCGCCACGACACTTTCTTCCCTGCTTATTTTTTCATGCGATATCGCCGTCCTGTCGGCGGCGAATTCCCTATCCACCCAGTTGGGCGTGCTGCCCGAGGGCGTGCGCGGTCTACAGGGCATCCTGGCCGTGGCGCTGGTGCTGTGGGCGCTGACCAGGGGCCATTACAGCCGGCGCCTGGCATTCTCCACCGAAGCGGGCCAACTGAGCCAGTGCGTCGTCGGCTTCCTGATCCTGGCCGAGGCGGTCGCGCAGCACCAAAGCGTCGGCGGCCACGAGATCGCCCTGGCGGCACTGCACGGCGCGGCGCTGGTGGCGGCGCTGCTGGGCGCCCGACTGGCGGTCCGGCGCGCCATGGACGCCGCCGGCTTGTGGCGCATCCCCACGCTGGTGATCGGCACCGCCAATGCGGAGCGCATCGCCGCCGCCATCGATTCCGCCATCAGCCGGGGCTATCGCACCGTGGGCGTGCTGCACCCCACCGACACCGATTGGGGCCTGCGCCTGGATGCCGCCTTCGACCACGCCGACGTGCAGATGGCGGTGCTGGAGCCGGAGGTGGCGACGGGGCGGCAGGGCAAGCTGTTGATCCAGGCACTGCGCGGCCGGGGCATCGACATCGCCATGGCGCCGTCCCTGGGCGAACTGCCGGTGCTTGGCCTGCAGGCGCAGAAATTCTTCACCCACGACGTCGTGCTGCTGGCGCCGCCGCCCACCTTCGGCCGCGAATTGTCGCAGGGTGCCAAGCGGCTGCTCGACATGCTGGCGGCGGCGCTGGCGCTGTTGCTGGCGGCGCCGGTCATGCTGCTGGTCGCCCTGGCGGTCAAGCTGGACGGCGGGCCGCTGCTGTTCGGCCATATGCGGGTGGGCCAGAACGGCACCTTGTTCCCGTGCTGGAAGTTCCGCACCATGGTGCCCAACGCCGAGGCCAAGCTAAAGGAAGTGCTGGCGCGCGACCCGGAACGGGCCGAGGAGTGGCGCCAGACCCTGAAGCTCAAGAACGACCCGCGCGTCACCGCCATCGGCGGCTTCCTGCGCCGCTCCAGCCTTGACGAGCTGCCGCAACTGTTCAACGTGCTGTTCGGCCACATGAGCCTGATCGGGCCGCGCCCGGTGACCAAGGGCGAACTGGAACGCTATGGCGACGCCCAGGACTATTACCTGTCGGTGCGGCCGGGCATCACCGGCTTGTGGCAGGTGATGGGCCGCAACGACACCTCGTACGGCCAGCGCGTTCAGCTTGACGCCTGGTACGTCCGCAATTGGTCGCTGTGGCACGACATCGTCATCCTGTTCAAGACCATCCCCGCGGTGCTGCGGCGCAGCGGCGCCTATTGACTGCCGGCCTGTCCGGCGCCGGCGGTTTCCGCCCGGCGCCGGGCCTGGCCGTAATGCAGGATGTAGGCGACGCCGACACAGGTCAGGATCACCGGAACGAAGCGGCTCGATCCCCAGATCCACACCCGGATGAGGTCGAGCATGGCCAAGTACCACGCCGGGTACAGCAGCATGGCAAAGGGCGACAGCCCCAGGAACCTGCGGTATAGCGCACCGGTCAGCATGCCCATGACCGCGAACGACAGCGCGCCCAGCACCGTACCGAAATCCATGTAGGGGACGAACAGGCCGCCCTGATTGTTGAATTCCGGCGTGGCGAAGGTCTGCAGGTACTGCATCATCACGGCGTCCCCCGGATTGGGGAAGTCGCCGAAGATCCTGAGCAGGCGGTAGAAACCGTCGGCGGTCTCGGTCGGGACGTAATGCGGCGGGTAATAGGTGATGACTCCGGCGCCGTTATTGATCGAGGTGGCGAAATAGCCGAAGAACCGCACCAGGATGAACTCCCAGAAGCTGGGGTAATAGGCCTGATAGAACTGCCACGAGCGGAAATACTCGCCGACGGCGAACAGGGCGAACACGCCGACGATGCCCAGATACGGCATGACCGTGCGCAGCAGGCTTGGCCGCCAGGCAAAGACGGCGCGCGGAACGGCATAGGCGACGGCGGCCTCGACGATGGCCAGCCGCTCGGACCCCATGATGCCGCGCACCGAGACGAAGAACACCAGCAGATAGAAGAACCGCCGGTTCCGCTTCGACACCACCACGTTGGACGCCGCCATCGTCGAAATGCTGAACAGCGAAAAGAACGGCAGATCCGCCTGCATGAACGACGTCACGCCGGGAATCTGCGCCATGGCGGCGCGGACCTTGTACATGGATTGAACGCCGCCCGAGAAGAACTGGATAATCAGATCGGGGTTCATGATGAGCGACGAAAAATAGATCAGGTAACAGAGGATCGAGACCACTCCGGTCAAGGTCAGCGCCCGATTGACCGAAAACGACGAGATCATCGACGACAGCGGCTTGCCGCACTTGGCGTTATAGGTGAACGGAAAGGCGCCGACCATGAACAAAACAATCGAAAGCGCCCCCAGCAATATATTGTCTGGGGTCAGATTGTTGACCTTCTGCCCAAGGCTCAGCATGTATGACTTTGATGAATAAACCGATGACAGATAGAACGGGAACATGAACAGGGCGCAATACATGAACGGATTGACCCACCAGGGCGGCGCCGCCTGCATGGGCGCGTCCTTATCCTGATGCTTCACCGTTTTTTCCTCACGACCGATTGCCGCCATTTGCGGGGTTCCCATTCGCCAACGCTATGGGCGGCACTCTATATCCGGCATAGGAAAACAGCATCTAGCCATAAGTTAAATGCACAAAACATGACAATATAGACAGAACGACACTCATAGAATCAACGGACAGATATATTTTTCTCCAACCCGCATAGGCCCTGCAAACACCAGTCATCGACGACAGCCTATTCGCCAGATGCGCCAAGGACGCCACCGTTGGAGTCATGTTTGTTTTCCCCAGCACCAGTTGACGCAACCAATTCCAGGGGAGCGCTGCCGTGTCGGAAGGCAAACTTCGGGTCGCCCACGTGGTGGAAGCCACCAAGGGCGGCGTCCACACCTATGTCGAGAACTTGGTCCAGCATCAGCGCGCACGCGGTTTCGACGTCCATATCATCGCCTGCGAGCGGCTGTCGGCCCCGGCACTGGCGGGGTGCGGCGCCACCATCCATCGCTACGCCAGCAGCCGCAATCCGGCCCGCCTGCCCGGCATCGTTCGCAACCTCAGGGGCGTCCTGGCGCGCATCCAGCCGAATATCGTGCACGCGCACAGCACCTTCGCCGGCCTCTATGTCCGACTGGCGGCGCGGCCTGCACCCGGCACCGTCATCGTCTACCAGCCGCATGGATGGTCGTTCGCCCAGCAACTGGGCTGGGGCCGCAAGACGCTGTACCGCACCGTCGAACGCCTGCTGGCGCGGCGGACCGACGCCATCGTCAGCATCTCGTTCCACGACCTGCAAGAGGGCCGCCAGGGCGGCGTCGCCGCCCGCAACACCGTGCTGATCCGCAACGCGGTACCGCCGCCGCGACCGGCGGCGCAGCCATTCGCGCCGCCACGGCAGAACCGCATCAATGTCGGCTTCGCCGGCCGTTTCGACCGCCAGAAGGGCCTGGACATCCTGATCGACATCGGCCGGCGGGTGAAATCCTGCCACTTCCACGTTGCCGGCGATTTCAGCATTTCGGACAAGACCGGCATCGACTGGCCCGACAACTTCACCCATCTGGGCTGGCTTGGCCCCGATCAGGTCGACGGCTTCTACGCCGCCATGGACGTGATGATCGTGCCGTCGCGGTGGGAGGGCTTCGGCCTGGTGGTGGCCGAGGCCATGCGCAATGGCTGCCCGGTCATCGTCAACTGCGCCGGCGCCCTGCCCGAGCTGGTCATCGACGGCTATAACGGCCACGTCGTCGACGTGCGCGATCGTGCCGGCGTGGCAGCGCTGCTGTCGGGCCTGTCACGGGACCATCTGCGGCGCATGGGCGCCAATGCCAGGCACGTTTTCGACGCCTGCCTGCACCAGGACAGCATGTTCGCCAGCATGGACGACCTCTATGTCAGCCTGAGCAATGCCTCGTCGCGCAGCCGCGCCGTGGACGTCCCCGACTTCGGCATCATCGCCGCCCCCACCAGCAAATCCTTCTAGCCCACTTCGCACGACAGGGGATCACCATGAGGCTCAGTTTGATCGTGCCCACCTTGGGCCGCACCGCCTGCATTCCGCTTTTGCTCGACAGCCTGGCGCGACAAACCTTGCAGGATTTCGAAGTCATCGTCGTCGACCAGAACCAGGACGACCGCCTGGGCGACATGCTGCAGCCCGGGCGTTGGCCGTTTCCGCTGCGCCACCTGCACACCCCCGGCGCCTTTGGCGCCAGCCGGGCGCGCAATGCCGGGCTGAAGCTGGCCACGGGCGACATCCTGCTGTTTCCCGACGACGATTGCTGGTACCCGCCGTGGTTCCTGGACAAGGCGGTCCAGTTGTTCCGCGACCACGATTGCGCCGCCGTCGCCGGCCGCGCGGCGGATGAGTTGGGGCGCAGCATCAACGGGCGCTACGACCTGGCGCCGGGATGGATCGGCCGCCACAACATCTGGACCACGCAGATCGAGTGGGTGGTGCTGTTCCGCCGCGACGCGCTGCTGGCGGTCGGCGGCTATGACGAGACCATCGGCGTCGGCGCCGGCACGCCGTGGGGCGCCAGCGAGGGCCAGGACGTCATGCTGCGGGTGCTGGCCGCCGGTCACCGGGCCTATTACGACCCCAGCCTGTACGGCCATCACCCCGAGTTGGACGTGTTCGCCCCCGGTTCCGACATGACCCGCAAGGGCCGCGCCTATGCACGCGGCATGGGCTATGTCTTGCGCCAGCACCGCTTCAGTGCCGTGCAGGCGACCTATTGGATGGTTCGCCCCGCCATCGGCGCCCTGCTCAACCTGCTGCGCGGCCGGCCGCAGCGCAGCGCCTATCAATGGAACATCGCCATTGGCCGCTACGAAGGCTGGCGCCAGCGCTGCCTGAATTAGCCGCTTGAATGAAAAGAGCCAGGCTGCGGCGCAGCCTGGCTCTTTGCGTTGGGCGTCGTCACGCCGGCAGAGTGTCGCCCAGCAATTCCTCCTCCAGCAGCGCCGCCAGGTGCTCGCGCGCCCAGCGTCGGGTCATGGTGTGGTCGGTCCCTTCGACCACGCGCAGGGCGATATTGGGGAACGCCGCCTCGATGCCATCGCGCGGCCCCAGGTAGATTTCGGCGGCGGACAGCCCGTAATCCTGCGGCGAATAGACCAGTAGGATGCGCACGCCCCGTTCGCCCAAGCGACGGAACCACTTGGCGACGGCGTTGCGCTCGCCCCGCCTGGACGGCCACAGCGCGCCGCGATCGCCGACGAACGCCACCACAGCCTTGCCGGCACGCCGCAAGGCCGGCGGCAGCAGCGCCGGCCATTTGGCCTTGCCATGCAGCATGTCGCGCCACATGCGCCACAGCCAGGTGCGCAGTCCCTTGGTCTCGGCATCGCGCAGGTCGAACATCTGCGGATTGACCAGCACCAACCGGGCCAGACGGCTATCGTGGCGGGCGCAGACGAAGGCCAGATGGGCGCCCGAGCACAGCCCGACGGCGATACAGCGGCCATAGCCTTCGGACTCGAGCATATCCAGCGCGGCATAGACGTCGACGCAGGACGCCATGGAATCGAGCACATGGTCGGGTTGCCCCGGCATGGCGTCGCTGTCGCCGATGCCGGCCAGGTCGATGCGCCAGGACGGAAAGCCATGTGCCGCCAGCCGGCGCGCCAACATCACCGTGAACCGGCAGGTGCCGATATGGCGGTTGGCGCCGGTATTGAGAAACAGGATGGGCATGCGCGTGGACGGCCGCCTGGGCTGGCAGCGGATGCCGAACAGCTTGCCGTTGGGACCGAAACGCACCGGCGTCTCCACCGCTTCGGGCAACTCGATGCGGCCGGGGGGCACCATCGCGGCGGTGGCGCCGCTGCGGTGGGCCGCCCCGGCCCTGGCCCATTCGGTCAAGCGGATCATATCGTCCTCGGGCGAACGGCAAAGATGGGGGGCGAAGCGCACCATGTCGCGATAGCCCTTCAGCGTGTCGCCCTGCACGATCGCCCCCAATTCCTCCAGCCGGTCGGCCAGACGGGTATCGGGCGGCAGATCCGGCCGATTGAACAGCAGCACCCGGCGCGCGGGACGGCGCGGCAGTTTCATCAGGTCGAGGGTTTCCAGGGCGGCGATGGTCTCGGCGGTCAGGAACGAGCCGCCCATCTCGACGTCGTCCTTCCATTCGGGCGGCGTCGGCGGCGCGTTCTCGATGGGCGCCGCCATGCGTGCCAGCACGCGCATCTGGCGCACATAGGCCGCGCCGGTGGTCGGCGCCGCCACCAACGCCACGCCTTCGATGCCGTCGATGGTTTCCGCCGCCAGCGCCGCCAGCATGGCGCCCAGGCGGAACCCCACCAGGATGACCTCGTCGACGCCGGTGTGGCTGCGCAGGGCAGCCACCGCCAGCCTTACACTCTCCAGCCAAGCCGGCACCCGGCCGGCATCGTCGTCGGCGCCCACGGAATCGCCGGTCCCGAGGTAGTCGAAGCGTAGCGTCGGCAGCCCCGCTTCGGCAAAGCGGCAGGCCTGGGTGCGCCAGATCCGGTGCGTCACCAGTTCTTCGTAGCCATGGGCGCCGCAGATCACCACACCACGATTTCCAGGAGCAGAATGGAGCCAGCCGAAACACCCGCCAAACGATATCGGCGTCATACGCACACTCCGTTATGGATAAAATAGAATAAATAGACGTCATCAACACACCAACACACGCCACCGCGCCGCAAAATATCTAGATGGCAAATTGAAAAACAACAAGACCCGTATTTGTTTTACAAACCTCTATCCATTCTGAACTGCCGCATTCACAGAAGTGCCTATACACTTCATCATAGATGACGTTACTTCACCTGAACGTACCACCACCGCCGCAGCCAAACAGACAAGGCCACTCCGCCACGACGTTCGCTCATGAACGGCGGTTCTATGGCACTTGTCACCCCGCCAAGAACCCTTTTGGCCGGCCCTCCCGGACGAATGCGCCAATGACGGCCCTTCGCGTTTCATGGTTGATTCTGGGGAACGCCAAAGCAGGCAAGCAATCAGCGCAACAATAGCGCAAACAATAACAAAACTACCCTGCGGCAACCGACATCTCAGGAGTTATAAAACATGGCAGCGCCGGACACTTCCCCCGACATCATTGCCTCAGAGGTCGAGCATTATCTTTCTGAATACTTCATGATTTTTCCATCGCTCAACATCACGCCCGATACGTCGCTGATCGACAGCGGCATCATCGACTCGACCGGCGCCGCTGAACTGGTCGCCTTCCTCGAAGCGCGTTACGAAATCACCATTCTCGACAACGAATTCGTCCCCGAGAATTTGGACTCCATCGCCAAAATCTCGGCCTTCATCTGCCGCAAGCTGGGCGTTTCACCCGAGCGCGTCGCCTGACGGCCATGCTGGTCCACCACGACCTGATCGACGCCGCACGGCGCCATCCCGACAAGATCGCGGTGATCGCGGCGGATCGGGCGACGTCGTTCCGCGTTCTCGACGAGGATAGCGACCGCCTGGCCGCGGCCCTGCAGCGCCTTGGCATCCGCCGGGGCGACCGGGTGGCGGTCATGCTGGACAATGGCGTCGAGATGGTCGTCGCCCTGTGGGCCAGTCTGAAGGCGGGGGCGGCGTTCGTCCCCATCCCCGCCGGGACGAAGCAGGACAAGCTGGCCTTCATCCTGGCGGATTGCGAGGCGCGCTGTCTGGTGGCGCCGGAGACCTCGCGCCATCCGGTCGTCGCCGCCTGCGAAAGCTCGCTGTCCCGGCCCGCCATCCTCTGGGTGGGCGATGCCGCAGCCGGTGGAGAGAACACCCTTGCCGGCATCCTGGCGCAGCCGCACCAGCGCCCCGCCGACCCCAAGCTGATCGACCAGGATTTGTGCCTGCTGATCTACACGTCGGGGTCCACCGGCCGGGCCAAGGGGGTGATGATGACCCACGCGGCGGTGCGCAACAACGTCTGGGCCATCGGCCGCTACCTGGGCAACACCCCCGACGACGTCGTGCTGTGCATCCTGCCGCTGGCGTTCAATTACGGTCTGTTCCAGGTGCTGGTCGGCGCCCACATCGGCTACACCACCGTGCTGGAAAAGTCGTTCGCCTATCCATTCCAATCGCTGAAGCTGGTGGCGGCCCACCGCGTCACCGGGCTGGCCGGCGTCCCCACCATGTTCGCCAGCCTGCTGCAGTTGAGTCCGTTCACCGGCCTTGACCTGTCGTCGCTGCGCTACATGACCAACGCCGCCGCGCCGCTTGCCCCCGCCCATGCTCTCAAGCTGCGCCAGGTCCTGCCGCATGTGGCGTTCTTTTCCATGTACGGCCTGACCGAATGCACCCGCGTATCCTTTCTTGATCCCGCCAAGATCGCGACCAAGCCCGGCTCGGTCGGTCAGGCGATCCCCAATTCGGAAATCTTCCTGGTGGACGAGGACGACAACCCGGTGGCGCCGGGCGAGGTCGGCGAGCTGGTGGTGCGCAGTGCTGGCATCATGCGCGGCTATTGGCGCCGTCCCAACGACACCGCCCGCGCCTTGCGCGACGGCGGGCTGGCGGGGGAGAAGCTGCTGTACACCGGCGACCTGTTCCGCGCCGATGCCGATGGCGACCTAAGCTTCGTCGGCCGCCGCGACGACGTCTTCAAATGCCGGGGCGAGAAGGTCAGCCCGCGCGAGATCGAAAGCGTCCTCTACGAGTTGGTGGACGTGGCGGAAGCGGCGGTGGTCGGCGTGCCCGACCCGATCGACGGCATGACCGTCAAGGCGTTCGTCGTCGTTACCGCCGACAGCGGCCTGACCGAGGCGCAACTGCGCCGCCACTGCCGCGCCCGGCTAGAGCCGCATCTGGTGCCGCGCCACATCGAGCTGCGCACCAGCCTGCCCAAGACCGAATCGGGGAAGATCGCCAAGGCGGCGCTGCGTCTTCCCCTCGACGAAAAGGAATAAGCCGATGTGCGGAATCGCGGGCATCTTTTCCGGCCCCACGGCGCCGCCGCCGACGCTGGAGCAGTTGCGCGGAATGGCGGCGATGCTGAGCCATCGCGGCCCCGACGGCTATGGCCTGTATCGCGACGCCAAGGTCGGCCTGGCCCATGCGCGCCTGAGCCTGATCGACCTTACCGGCGGCGCTCAGCCCATCCGCAATGGCGATGGCAGCGTCTGGCTGTGCTTCAACGGCGAAATCTTCAACTACGTCGAACTACGCCGGCACCTGGTCGAACTGGGCCACCGGTTCTACACCGAGGGCGACAGCGAGGTCATCGTCCAGTGCTACGAACGCTATGGCCCGCGCTGCTGGCAGATGCTGAACGGCCAGTTCGCCTTCGCCCTGTGGGACGAACGCCGCCGTCAATTGTGGCTGGTCCGCGACCGGCTTGGCATCGTGCCGCTGCATTACACCCGTGTCGGCAACCAAATCCTGTTCGCGTCGGAAGCCAAGGCGCTGTTCGCCACCGGCGCGCTGGCGCCCAGGCTTGACCAGGCCGGGTTGGCCAAGACGTTTTCATTCTGGTCGGTAGCCGCGCCGCACACCGTCTTTGACGGCGTCCGCATGGTTCGGCCGGCCACCGCCCTGTGCTTCGACGCCGAGTTGGGCGAGACGGCGACGCGCTATTGGCTCCCCGACCCGCATGCCCTTGACCTGGGCGGCCTCAGCACCGACGACGCCGTCGACGCGCTGGAGGAACAGTTGCAGCGCGCGGTGACGTTGCGGCTGCGCGCCGACGTCCCGGTCGGCGCCTATATCAGCGGCGGGCTGGATTCGTCGGTGATCGGCAGCCTGGCCAAGGATGAGGTCGGGTCCATGCTGGAAACCTTCGGCATCGGCTTCGACGATCCCCGCTTCGACGAAACCCCGGAACAGAACGCCGTGGTCGATTGGCTCGACACCCGCCACCACGGCTTTCGCTGCGGCGCCGCCGCCATCCGTGACGCCCTGTCCGAGGTGACCTGGCATTGCGAGGCGCCGCTGCTGCGGACCTCGCCGGTGCCGCTTTACCTGCTGGCCGGGCATGTGCGCGCCGCCGGCATGCGCACGGTGCTGACCGGCGAGGGCGCCGACGAGTTGCTGGCCGGCTATACCATCTTCAAGGAAGACGCCATCCGGCGGTTCTGGGCGCGGCAACCAGACTCGACCATGCGGCCGGCCCTGCTGAACCGCATCCACCACTACATCGGTGGCGACAAGGGGCGTTCCGCCCGCATCTGGCAAAGCTTCTTCGCCCGCGACCTGAGCGCCACCGACCATCCGTTCTATTCCCACCTGGTCCGCTGGCACAACACCGCCTGGACCCTGCGGCTGCTGGCGCCGTCGCTGCGCCGGGACTTCGATCTGGATGCCCTGATGGCCGAGGCGGAACAGGATTACCCGCCGGGCTGGCGCCAGTGGGAGCCGCTGCAGCGCGCCGCCTGGACCGAGATCCACAGCTTCATGTCGCCCTGGCTGTTGTCGTGCCAAGGCGACCGTGTCGCCATGGCGCACGGCGTCGAGGCGCGCTACCCGTTCCTTGATCCCAACGTGGTGGATTTCTGCCTCGCCTTGCCCCAGCGGCACAAGATGATCGGCCTGCGCGACAAGATGGCGTTACGGCGGCTGGCGGCGCGGCGGTTGCCCCAGGCGGTTTCGGCACGGCGCAAGCAGCCCTTCCGCGCCCCCATCGGCCGGGCGCTGTTCGGCCCCGAGGCGGAAGGCCGCTTCGACGACGCCCTGGGCGACCACGCCCTGGCGCAGCTTGGGCTGGTCGATGTCGCCGCCGTCGGCCAGTTGCTGCGCAAGGCACGCCAGCAGGGCGGCCAACTGAGCGAGCGCGAGGAAATGGGACTGGTCGGCGTGCTGACCCTGTCGCTGCTCGGCAGCCATTTCGGCAAGGACTTTCCCGCCCACGTCCGCGCCGCGCGGCAGCGCCACCGGCGCATGACCTGCCACGTCTTCATCGACCGCCTGGCGCATCCCGCCGGCTGACCCCTATCGCCAATACGGAGTGATCTTCATGACGGCCATCGCGCACGACTTGTCGCCCAATGCTCTGGACCTGGATTGGACGGCGGAAGCCAGCCGCATCTGCGACGCCATCGCCCAGATCGTCTCGCGCGGGTTGAACCGCCGGGGCGTCGTGTTGGGCGTGAGCGGCGGCATCGACTCGGCGGTGTGCGCGGCCCTGTCGGCCCGCGCCGTGGGGCCGCAGCGCACCTTCGCCCTGCTGATGCCGGAAAAGGATTCCACCCGCGACGCCACCAACCGCGGCGAGGAACTGTGCCGGAAATTCGGCATTCCCTATGTGGTCGAGGACATCACCGCCAGCCTTGAGGCCGCCGGATGCTACAGCCGCCAGGTCGAGGCGATCCGCAGGCTGATCCCGGCCTACGGCCAGGGCTGGCGCCACAAGATCGTGCTGTCCAACGCCGTACTGGAGCGCGAGAGCATCCCCCACTTCCAACTGGTGGCGCAGTCGCCCGGCGGCGAGCGCATCACCCAGCGCATGCCAGTCGACGTCTATCTGCAGGTGGTGGCGGCCACCAACTTCAAGCAGCGCATCCGCAAGAACCTGGAATACTACCACGCCGAACGGCTGAACTATGCCGTCGCCGGCACCCCCAACAAGCTGGAATACGATCTGGGCTTTTTCGTGCGCGGCGGCGACGGCTTGGCCGACTTCAAACCCATCGCCTATCTGTACAAGAGCCAGGTCTATGCCATGGCGAAAGCCCTTGGCGTCCCCGACTCGATCCGTAGCCAGGCCCCCAGCACCGACACCTACAGCCTGCCGCAATCGCAGGAGGAGTTTTACTTCATCCTGCCTTACGACAAGGCCGACCTGGTGCTTTACGGCATGGACCACAATTGCCCGCCCGAACAGGTCGCCGCCGCCGCCGGCCTGACCCCGGCCCAGGTCGAGCGCGTTTCCCGCGACTTCGCCGCCAAACGGATCGCCGCCGCCCGCACCCTGCGCGACGCCTATGTCATGCCGCCGCGCGGCTGAACCCGAACGACACGTAAGACGGAACGACATCCATGGCGAGCCACTCCTATCTTCCTCCAGCCGCTTGGCGGGAAACCTCTCCGGTGGAATCGGCGGAACCGCTTCCCCATCCGGAACTGACCTCGGCGCCACCGTCGCTGGCGGGCATCCTGCAGCGGCAGTGGCGCGTCGCCCTGGTGGTGTGCATGGTGGCCTTCGTCGTCTCGACCGTCTTCGGACTGACGCTGCCGAAGCGCTACAGCGCCGAAGCGCAGATCAGCATCTCGCCGCGTGAAACCAGCCTGCAAACCGCCGTGTTGCAGGATGCCGCCGGCGACGAGGCCAGCATGATGACGGAAATGCAGATCCTGCAGTCACGCTGGCTGATGCGCCGCACCGTCGAGTCGTTGCGGCGTCAAAGCGACGTGCCGGCGGCTGCGGGCGAGGATTGGGGTGACCCGGTCGCCGGCAGCCTGAGCAAGCTGCAACGCGCGGTCGGCGACTGGCTGCCCGCGTCCGCCGCGACCGAGGCCGAACCGCCGCCCACGCCCGAGCTGCTGTTGCAAAGCGCCACCGCGCGGGTGGCCGAGCATCTGGCCATCGGCCGCGAGGCCGGCGCCCGCATCATCCGCATCCAGTACTGGTCGCACGACCCCAAGCGGGCGGCGCTGGTCGTCAACACCCTGATCGCCGAGTACCAGCAGGCGCAGGTCGACACCAAGGTGTCGGCGGCGCGCGACCTTGAACAGATGCTGGTCGAGCCGTTGCGCGGGTTGCAGGACAAGGTGCGCCAATCCGAGGAAGCGGTCGAAACCTACCGCCAGGCCCACAACTTCGTCGATGCCAACGAAAGCCCCGTCATCGCCCGCCAGATCCTGGCGCTGACCGAGTTGCAGGCGCAGACGCGGGCGCGGCGCCAGGAATACCAGGCGCGGGTGCAGACCTTGGATTCCGGCCGCGCCGCCGACAGCACACCGGAAGCCATGGAAAGCCGATTGATCACCGAATTGCGCCAGCAGCAATCCACGCTGACGCAAACGCTGACCGCGTTGTCCAACCAGTACAGCGAGGACAATCCCCGCGTCATCGACGCCCGCAACCGACTGGCCGAGGTGGACCGCAAGATCGCCGAGGAAACCCGCCGCATCGCCAACGTGCTGCAACGGGAATTGGCGATCCATCAGCAGCGTGAGGCCGCCATCAAGGCCGACATCGAGCATCAGCGGCAGGAATACGACAAGGTCAACTCCGCCATGGTGAAAATGCGCGAGCTGGAACGCGACGCCCAGGCCAACCGCGTGCTGGTGACCGCCTTCCTGGAACGGCACAAGCAGATGCAGGTGCAGGGCCTGGTGGTCAATCCGGCGGCCACCGTGCTGGCCCGCGCGGTGGTGCCGGCGCTGCCGTCCTTCCCGCGCATCCCCATGGTGCTGGGCGTCTGCGCGGCGTTGTCCATCGCCCTTGGCGCGGCGGTGGCGGCAGCGCGCGAGTACTTCCGCTCGGGCCTGCTTGGGGTGGAAGACCTGGAGCTGTCCCAGACCCAGGCCGCCGGCATCATTCCCGCCGTGTCGCGCCGCCTGGGGCCGCCCGCCGACCTGGTGGTGAGCAACCCGCGCTCGCTGTATGCCGAGGCGTTCCGCAAATTGCTGGCCGCCACCAATCTGGCCGGCGAGGCGCCGCCACGCAGCCTGTTGGTCACCTCCAGCCTGCCCGGCGAGGGCAAGACCACCACGTTGCTTTCACTGGCCCGGGTGGCCGCCCATGGCAACCGGCGCGTCGTGGTGGTCGATTGCGACCTGCGCAATCCGCGTCTGCACACCTGCCTGCCCCACCGGCCGCAATTCGGTCTGGCCGACATTCTTGAGGGTCGGGCGCAACTGGCCGACGTCATCCAGCGCGACAGCTCGGACCGCATCGACGTCATCCCGGCCGGGGTGGCGCGGGGCGAGCTGTTCGAATTGCTGTCCGGCGAAGCCTTGGCGCGGCTGATCGTCACCCTGTCGCAAACCCATGACCTGGTGCTGGTGGACAGCCCGCCGGGCGCGGTGGTCGCCGACGCCCGCATCCTGGCGGCACTGACCGACGCGGTACTGTTCTGCGTGCACTGGGGCAAGACCCCGGCGGCGCTGGCGCAAAGCGAGATGAACACCCTGCTGGCCGACGGCCGGACGGTGGGGCTGGTTCTCAGCCAGGTGGACATGCGGCGCTATGCCCCGTACGGCCGCCTGATCGCGCAGCTCTACCCGGCATACCAATAACGGCTCAGGCGGCGAGACCGACATGCACCAGAAATCCCTGGAAAGACAGACGAGGCCGCAGCACAGCAGCGCGTCGACACACCTGTTCACGACCATTTTCCACGAGCCGTGGTGGCTGGATGCGGTTTGCTCCGACTGGGACGAAGTCTCGGTCACCATGGATGGCAGGGTGATTGCCCGCATGCCCTACATGCGTAAGCGGGCCATGGGAATGACCGCGCTGTGCATGCCGCCGCTGACCCACACCTTGGGGCCGCAACTGTCGTGCGTCGTCGGCGAGGGCGGCCCCACGCTTCCCAACGACCGCAGCGTGCTGACCCAGGTGCTGGAGAAGCTGCCGCCGCACGATTACTTCTCGCAGACCTGCGACCCCATCGTGGACGAAGCGCTGGCGGCCTATGCCCTGGGCTACCACACCAGCGTCGCCTACACCCAGCGCATCCCGCTCGGCACCAACGTGGAACAGGCATTCATGGGAATGCGCGGCAAAACCCGCCGCCTGGTCCGTATCGGCGAAAAGACTCTTCACCTCGACCGCGATCTCTCGATCGACGAGTTTTGCCGGCTCTATGCCATGGGCATCCGGGAAAATTACGGCATTCGCTGGTCGGCGGCAAAGGCGCGCCGCGAGGAACAGTTGCGCATCCGCGTCTACGAAGCCTGCCGCGCCCACAACGCCACCTGTCTGTTGGGCGCCCGCGACGACAACGGGGTGCTGCACGCCGCCATCATGCCGGTGTGGGGACACGGCCTGATGCACTACCTGCAAACCGCACGGCGCCACGACGCCGCCCAGGGCGCCGTCCACCTGCTGGTGTGGAACGCCATGAAATTGGCGATCGAGATGAACATGACCTTCGATTTCGACGGCTTCCTGCGCCCCGACGCCGTCAACTTCACCTGGGGCTTTGGCGGCACCATCCACAAGCGGCTGGTGATTTCCAAGCAGCGGCCGCTGATCTACCTGGCCCGCGCCCTGACCGGCCGGCTTTCATACTGATAGGAAAGATCCGCACGGATGCGTTTACCGATTCCGCTGATCCTGCTCGCCCTGTTCATAACGGAGGCCGAGGCACGCGGCCAAGAGGCGCGCCAATTCTGCGCGCCCGCCTCGATCGCGCCGCTGGCGGACCGCCCGGTGCGCTCGGTCCGCGAGTTCGGCGCCATCGGTGACGGCGCCACCGACGACAGCGCGGCGTTGCAGGCCGCGCTGAACGGCGTGCTGCCGGGGACCGTGCTGGAGTTCCCCACCGGCACCTATGCCTTTTCCCGGGTGCTGACGCTGTCGCGCAACGACGTGGTGCTGCGCGGCTCTCAGGCGACGTTGCAGGCCCGCACCCCCGAGCAGCAGGCGCTGATCGTGCGGGGCGACCGCGCCGGCATTGTCGGGCTGACGCTGAAGGGGGCCGCCACCAAGCGCCTGCTGACGCTGGAATCCGCCCAGTTGGTCATCGCCGGGCGTTGGGTCCAGGCGGTGGGCAACACGGTCTCCGGCGGTGCCAGCGCCGGTATCTTCGTGGATGGCGCCCGCGATTTCCGCGTCGCCGGCAACCACGTCTTCACCACCAAGGCCGACGGCATCCACGTCACCAACGGCGCCCGCGACGGCCTGGTCGAAGGCAATCTGGTGCACGAAACCGGCGACGATCTGATTGCGGTGGTCAGCTACCGCCCCGCCACCGCCTCGGACTCCCAATTGGCGCGCAACATCCTGATCGAGAACAACGAGGTTTGGGGCAACACCTGGGGCCGCGGCATCACCGTGGTCGGCGGCGAGAACGTCGCCATCATCGGCAACTCCATCCGCCGCATCCCGGCGGCGGCCGGCATCTACCTGGCGCAAGAGCGGTCCTATCGCACCTATGGCGACCGCCACATCACCGTGGCGAACAACGTCATCGGCGACATCCAGACCAAGCTGTCGCCATCCGGGGCCGCCCACCCCCGCCACGGCGCCATCGACATCAACACCAGCAACGAAGCGCCGGTGGAATTCATCGACGTGGAAAACAACGTGGTCGACGGCGCCGGCTTCGCCGGCATCCGCCTGCTGGGCGAGGTCTGCCACGTGCGCCTGGCCAACAACACGTTGAAATCCGTGCGTCGCAATGGCTCGGGCCGGCCGATCGACGTCGTCCGCGACCTTTTCCACGGCGGTTGCGCCGGCGCCACCCTGCGCTGCCAGGGCAACACCAATGATGGCAAAGCCCTGGCCGGCGACGACCGCTGCAACGACACCGTCGCGGCGGAATGGCGCGACGCTTCCGACCAACGCACGGCGCCGCAGGGAGTGACGTGGGCGTCCTGTGTGCCGCCATGAACAAAGCCGTCGAAGCCAAGCGCCTCAACAAGGATGCCGCCTTCGTCTATGGCGGCTATCTGCTGCGCTATCTCAGCCTGATCGTGCTGCTGCCATTCTACAGCCGCATCCTCGGCCCCACCGGCTATGGCAAGGTTCTGGCTGCCATGTCGCTGGTCAGCATCGTCTGGCTGGTGGTCAATTACGGCTTTTCCATCACCGGCGCCCGCGACCTCGCCTCGGTCGCCGGCGAGGGCCAGCGCAACCGCATCTACGGCCGCCAATTGCTGGCCCGACTGCTGTTGTTGCCGGTGGGCGCGGCGGTGGGCGCCGTCGGCACCATGGTGTCGCCCATCCTGGCGGCCGACCCGATCTACGGCGTTCTAGCGACGATCATCGGCACCCTCGAAGCCTTCAATCTCGGCTGGTTCTTTCAGGGGCTGCGGCAGTTTCGCACCTCCATCGCCGTCGAGGCGCTGTCCTACCCGCTCAATGCCATTCTGGTGCTGGCGCTGGTGCGTAACGGCGAGGACGGCATCTGGGTGCTGGTGTCGCTGCTGCTGTCGGTGCTGGTGGTGCTGGCGCTGTCCTATCACATCGCCGGCAAGTCGATCTCGCTGGCGTGGCCGTCGGTGGCCGAGGGGTGGGCCGAGATCAAAGGCTCCACCGTCATCTTCATTCAAGGCGTCAACACCGTGCTGACCACGGCCGGCGCCACCTATCTGCTCAGCATCCTGTCGACCGCCGAGGAGGTCAGCTATTTCGGCACCGCCGAGCGTTTCGTCGCCGTCGGCCTCAGCCTGTTCGGGCCGGCGGGCCAGGTATTGATGCCGACCATCGCCAGCCTGCACCTGGAGAGCCGGGGCGAAGCCTTCGCCCTGGCCCGCAAGGCGCTGGCGCTGGAAACCGCGTTCGGCCTTGTCGCCATGGTGGCGGGCGTGCTGCTGGCGCCCTTCGTGCTGCCCATCGTGCTGGGCGACAAGTTCGACGACAGCGTCTTCCTGCTGCAGATCCTGGTCTGCCTGATGCCGTTCGCCGCCATCACCCACGCCCTGGGCTTGTACCTGCTGGTGCCGTTGCGGCGCGAGAACCTGCTGATCCTGGCGATTTCCATCGGCAGCGTCCTCAACCTGGGTTTCGGCATCTTCGCCGCCCAGGCGTGGGACAGCGTCGGCATGGCGGTCGCCCGCGTCGCCGGCGAAGCGGTCGCCGCCATCCTGCTGGCGCTGATGTGCCTGAAAATCAAACGTGCCTGAAGGAACCGCCATGTCCGCCCCTCGCCGTTCCGTCGTCATCAACGGCCGCTTCCTGAGCCAACCGCTCAGCGGCGTCCAACGCTTCGCCTGGGAGGTGGTGCGGGCGATGGACGCCATCCGCGCCGCCGCGCCCGAGCACGCCGGCAACGCCCTCGACCTGGAAATCCTGTGCCCGCCCCAGGTTTGCCCGCTGCCGCGCCTGCACACCATCGGCGCCCGCGCCGTCGGCCGCATGGGCGGCTATGCCTGGGAGCAGATCGAGCTGCCATGGGCGGCGCGCGGCCGGCTGGTGGTCAATCTGTCCAACCTGGCGCCGATCCTGGCCCGCAAGATCAGTACCATCCACGACGCCATCGTCTGGCAGATGCCCGACAACTACACCCCCGCCTTCGTCGCCGCCTATCGCCTGCTGCTGCCGCTGATCGCCCGCACCAGCCGCCATTGCGTCACCGTGTCCGAGCATTCCAAGCGCTGCCTGATGGAATTCGGCGTCACCGGCAAGACCCCGGTCACCGTCATTCACAACGGCATCGACCACATCCTGGACACCGCCGCCGCCCCACCGGCACGGCCGATCCACTGGCCCGAGCGCTTCGTCTTCGCTTTGGGCAACGCCGCCCCCAACAAGAACGCGGCCCTGGTTCACGCGCTGGCGCCGCGTCTGCGCGAACACGGCATCGCCACCATCATCGCCGGCGGCGGCAATGCGTCGGTGTTCGCCGATGTGGCGGGGCGCGATACCGGCGCCATCGCCCTGGGCCGCGTGCCGGATTCGGTCATCCGCGAGGGCTATGGCCGCGCCCTGGCCTTCGTCTTCCCGTCGTTCCACGAAGGCTTCGGCATCCCGCCGGTCGAGGCCATGGCGCTGGGCTGCCCGGTGGTCGCCTCGGGAACTTCGGCCATGCCGGAAATCCTTGGCGACGCGGCGCTGCTGCGCGACCCCACCGTCTCCGAACAATGGCTGGAGGCGATCCTGGACATCGCCGGCGACCCGACGCTGCGGGACAGCCTGGTGGAAAAGGGCCTGGCCCGGGCGCAGCGCTATCGCTGGGACGAAGCCGGGCGGCGCCTGCTGGCGTTGCTGCTCGACACAAAAAGATAGGCCCCGCCGCGCGATGCGACGGGGCCTCTTTCGGCTGCTTCGATCAGCCCCAGTGGTCCGCGGTCTTCAGCAGGTTGGCGACGGTCATGTTCTCGACTACCGCAACCTTGATCACGGCGTTGTTGACATGGGCCATCACGTTGGCCGAGGAACCGCTTTGCACCACTTCCATCAGGTGGGACTGCAACGCCTGGCTGACGGTCGAGGCGCCCACCGCCTTCAGCACGGCCTGGACGTTCAGATTGTCCTGCGAGGTGTTGAAGTCCTTGATGGTGTCGAAACCGGTTCCCGGCGTCTTCAGCACGAAGGTGTCGTAACCGGACCCGCCGATCAGCACGTCGTTGCCCTTGCCGCCGACCATGGTGTCGTTGCCGCCCAGGCCGGACAGGATGTTGTTGCCGTCGTTGCCCTGCACCAGGTTGTGGTAGTCGGTGCCGGTGCCGTTGATGTTGCCGGTGCCGGTCAGCACCAGATCCTCGACATAGGACCCCAGCTTGTAGGTGATGCTGGACTGGACCAGATCGACGCCCTGGTTGGACAGCTCGACCACCACGTCGCCGGTCGAGTTGACCACGTAGGTGTCGTTGCTCAGGCCGCCCTTCATGGTGTCGTTGCCGGCACCGCCGTCAAGCAGGTCCGCACCCTTGCCGCCATGCAGCAGGTCGTTGCCCAGGCCGCCGTAAAGCTTGGCGCCGGCATCGTTGGCAACCAGGATGTTGTTGCCGTCGTTGCCGATACCGGTGGCGGCGGTGGTGGCGGTCATCACCAGGTTTTCCACGTTGGCGGCAAGCGTGGTTGAGGTGGCCGAGGACACCACGGTGTCGACGCCCTCGCCGGCCAGTTCGACCACCTTGTCGTTGGCATGGTCGACGACATAGATGTCGTCACCCTTGCCACCCGCCAGACCCTCGGTGTCGGCCACGCCCTTCAGACCGGTGATCTGGTCGTTGCCGGCGGTGCCGTTGACCTGAGCGCTAGTGTTCAAGGCGGTGACGAAGTGAGCCGGCGCGCCCGAAACCGGGTGCGAGGCGTCGGCGATGCCGGTCGGCAGCGGCACGATGGTGCCGGTATCCGAGATGCTGCTGCTGCCCGTGTCGGTGCCGGTCCCGCCGCCCGTACCAGTACCAGTGCCGCCGCCCGAGGTGGTGCCGGTGCCGACGCCGCCGCCGGACGGAACCAGCGGGGTGCCGTAGGACGACAGGGCGTAGGAGGTGTTGCCGGTCTGGCTCACCGTGGCGGCCGGATCGACGCTGTACATGATCTTGTGACCGTCGCTATAGACGTTGTTGTAGGTCAGCGACGACTGGATCGAGCCGGCGCCGGTATACAGCACGGCGTCCGAACGCGGGTTGACGATCTGGTTATGGTCCAGCACGACGCCGGTGATGGCGGTCGAGCCGCCCTGCGAATTGTAGACGGTGATGGAGCCGTGGCCGGTCGAGACGCCGCCGGTATTGATCAGGGTGTTGCCGCTGACGGTGACGTTGCTGACGCCCAGCGTGTGGTATTCGCTTTCGGCCGCAATGTAGACGCCGGCAACATCCGCCTTGCCGCCTTCGACATGATTGCCGAGAATTTTGACGGCGTTACCACCCACCACGCTGAGGCCACGGCCCCAATCGTTGTAGAGGACGGTGTTGCCCTGAACGGTGATGTCATGGACGATCGGCTGGTCGTTGTAGCTGACCACCGAAATGCCGTCGTCGCCGGAATGCACCACACGGTTGCCCGAGATCAGAATGTCGTGCGAGCCGGTGACGGTGTGGATGGAGTCGGCGAGCGTGTTCTCGACGGTGTTGTTGAGAACCTTGCCGTACGAGCTTTTGTCGGAAACGATGCCGACACTGGCCGAGCCGTGGATGTGCATGTTCTGCACGGTGTAATTGGTCGCGCCCGACACCCAGATCATACCGGACTGGAAGGTCATCAGACGACCAGCCGAGGTGTTGCCTTCCAGATGGAAGTCGTGCAGCGAGCCGCCGTCGCCCTTGAGGATGAAGCTCTGGTTCGCCGGGTCCAGCGCCTTGAGGATCGAGGCGTCGCCGGCGCCGGACACGGTGATGCCGGTGGCGGTCAAGGTGCCGGAATAGGCAAAGGTGCCGGCGGGAATGTAAACCGAGTCGCCATGAGCCTGGGCGTAATTGATCGCGTTCTGGATGGCGTCATGGTTGTTGGTCGTGCCATCGGCAACCGCACCGAAAGAAGTGATTGAGACTGACAAGAAGCACCTCTTGATCTATTAATTACAGAAGAAGCAACAACATCTGACAAGAAAGCCAAATATCACTGCGTCGATGACCGCAGAATGGTGCCGGCGAATTAAAATAGAGTTTAGGCAGCAGGCCATTATTGTGACACTTGCAGGTCGATAAGCCATTGCCGGCTTTCTATCCGTTTATTGTCGTTGCCTAGCCATTTTTTGCGGGTAACACCGACCGATGGCGACCGCAACAAGACCGCAGTGATATTGCACTGCACCATGCGCAGCGCCGCCAAGGCCGATCGGCCAAGCCGGGGGATCAGGTTGCGATGCGAAATCGCCCCCCTCACCTCTGCATCACGTCAGGCGCACCGCCACCGGGAACAGAGGGAACAGGATGAGACAGGCTGCCAAAACCGCGAACCCGACCAGGATCACCCCGGTCCTGCTCACCGGCGGCGCCGGCACCCGGCTGTGGCCGCTGTCGCGCGAGCATTTTCCCAAGCAGTTACTGCCGCTGACCGGCGAGACCTCGCTGTTCCAGGACACGGTGACGCGGTTCACCGATTCCGCGCGCTTTGCCGCGCCGATCGTCGTCACCAACGAAGCCCTGCGCTTCATCGTCGCCGAGCAGATGCGGGTGCTGGGCTGCGCGCCGCAAAGCGTTCTGCTGGAGCCGGTGGCGCGCAACACCGCCCCCGCCGTGGCCGCCGCCGCCCTGTTCGCCGCCCAGGGCGATCCCGACGCGGTGCTGCTGGTGGCGCCGTCGGACCACCTGATCCGTGATCCCGAGCACTTCGATGCCCTGCTTGACCACGCCGCCGCCGCCGCCCGCGACGGCCATCTGGTCACCTTCGCGATCCAGCCATCACGGGCGGAAACCGGCTTCGGCTATATCCGTCCCGGCGGTCGACTGCATGGCCACGACGCCGTGCGCGAGGTCGCCGCTTTCGTCGAAAAGCCCGATGCGGCAACGGCACAGCGCTTCCTCGACCACGGCGACTATTTCTGGAACAGCGGCATGTTCATGTTCTCGGCCCGCACGTTGGTCGCCGAGTTGGAAACCTGGGCGCCGGCCGTATTGGACGCGGTGGGGCGCGCGGTTGCCGACGGCAGCGCCGACCGCGACTTTTTCCGCCTGGCCACCGAATCCTTCGCCGCGACGCCGTCCATCTCGCTTGATCATGCGGTGATGGAACACACCAAGCGGGCGGCGACCATCCCCTGCGACCTGGGCTGGAGCGACCTGGGCACCTGGAGCGAATTGTGGGCCATCGCCGACAAGGATGGCGACGGCAACGCCGTGCACGGCGACGTCATCGTCGAGCAATCGCGCGATTGCTATGTCCGCAGCGACGGGCGGCTGACCGCGCTGGTCGGGGTGCAGAATCTGGTGGTGGTGGTGACCGACGACGCCGTGCTGGTGCTGGACCGCGCTCATGCCCAGGACGTCAAGCGGCTCACCGACCGCCTGAAGCAGGCCGGGCGCAGCGAACTGTCCACCCACAGTCGGGTCTATCGGCCCTGGGGCTTCTATCAGTCGGTCCATACCGGCGAGCGCTTCCAGGTCAAGCGGCTGACGGTCAATCCGGGGGCGCAGTTGTCGCTGCAGAAGCATTTCAACCGCGCCGAACACTGGGTGGTGGTCGCCGGCACCGCCTTGGTGACGCGCGACGACGAGACCGTGATCGTGCGCGAGAACGAATCCACCTACATCCCGCTGGGCGCCGTTCACCGCCTGGAAAACCCGGGCAAGGTGCCGCTGCACCTGATCGAAATCCAGTCGGGCAGCTATCTGGGCGAAGACGACATCGTCCGCATCAAAGACACTTACGGCCGGGTGTAAGACCATGCGGACAGCCATCGCCACGCCCACTCACCGCTTCCATCCCACCATCCTGCGCGAATACGACATTCGCGGCATCGTCGGCGAAACCCTGCACGACATCGACGCGGAAACCATCGGCCACGCCTTCGGCACCCTGGTCCGCCGCAAGGGTGGTCGCACCGTCTGCATCGGCCGCGACGGCCGCACCAGTTCGCCCACCTTGGCCCAGGCGCTGACACGCGGCTTGGTCGCCGCCGGCTGCGTCGTGCGCGACATCGGCCAAGGCCCCACCCCCATGCTGTATTTCGCCGCCACCATCACCGGCGCCGATGGCGGCATCATGGTCACCGGCTCGCACAATCCGCCCAGCCACAACGGCTTCAAGATGGTGTTGGGCGACAATCCGTTCTTCGGCGCCGACATCCGTGACCTCGGCCGGTTGGCGGCCGAGGGTGATCTGATAAGCGAAAGCGGCGGTCGCGCCGAGCCGCTGGATATCGCCGCCGATTACGTCACCCGCCTGCTGCGCGACTTCGACGGCGGCCGGCCGCTGACGGTGGTGTGGGATTGCGGCAACGGCGCCACCGGCGACGTGCTGCGTCAGGTGGTGGCCCGTCTGCCCGGCAGCCACACCGTGCTGTTCGCCGACATCGACGGCAGCTTTCCCAACCACCATCCCGACCCCACCGAGCCGCACAATCTGGTCGATCTGCAGCGCGAGGTGGCGCGACGCTGCGCCGATTTGGGCATCGCCTTCGACGGCGACGGCGACCGCATCGGCGTCGTCGATGGCCTGGGCCGCATTTTGTGGGGCGACCAGATTCTGATGCTGCTGGCGGAGGATGTGCTGCGCCACGCCCCCGGCGCCGTGGTCATGGCCGACGTCAAGGCCAGCAACGCCCTGTTCGCCGAGGTGGCGCGGCTGGGCGGCCAGCCGCTGATGTGGCGGACCGGCCATTCGCTGATAAAAACCAAGATGAAGGAAACCGGCTGTCCGCTGGCCGGCGAGATGAGCGGCCACATCTTCTTCGCCGACCGCTATTTCGGTTTCGACGATGCGCTTTACGCCGCCATCCGCCTGTTGGGCATCGTCGGCCGCTGGCCGGACGAAAGCCTGAGCCAGCGCCACGACCGCCTGCCCAAGCTGGTCAACACCCCCGAAATGCGCATCGACTGCGCGGACGAACGCAAGCACGACATCATCCGGGCGGTTGGCGAAAAACTGCGCGCCGCCGGCATCCCGGTCAACGACATCGACGGCGTGCGCGTCGACGAACTGGGCGGCTGGTGGCTGCTGCGGGCATCCAACACCCAAGCCGTGCTGGTCGCCCGCTGCGAGGCCGCCGACACCCGGCACCTGGAACTGCTGAAGCAACGCCTGCAGGACGTGCTGGCGCAGTTCCGCCTGCGCCTGCCGAGTTGAGGCTTTACTTCAGCGGCAGCGCCACGTTGGCGGGATCGGCCTTGAAATCCGCCGTCTCGGGCGGACACGACAGCTCGTCCGGACGGGTCCACGGCTGGTTGACATAGACCTGCCAGTCGCGGCGGTTGGCGTCGTAATACTCGTAGCCCGAGCTGTCGTTGCAAGTCTGGGCCGACACCGACTGGCCCGGACCGATGGCGACCACCGCCCCCTGCTTCAGTGTGCAGGTCGCCACCCACACCAACTGGTTCCAGGTGCCGCAGATTTCGTAGGCGCGGCGATAGCCTTCGCGCGTGCCGCGCGGCGCGTCGAACGCCCACCAGCCGCCCAGCCGGTTGCTGTTGCCGCTGGTCACCGGGCCGTTCCACATGCGGTAGACCGGCAGGTCCTGCGACAATTGCACCACCAGCGCCTGCGACACGCCGCCCTGGCCCTCGGACTTGACGGCGTCACCCACGTTGGCACGGCCATAGGCCGCATCGGTCGGCGCCAGCACCACCACTTTCCCAGCCAGCCCCGCCGGCAACGGCAAGCCGTCGTCCCGCGCCGCCATCGGCGCACAGGCCGACAACGCCAACACCATCAGCACCGCTGCGCGCATATCCCCCTCCACCCCAACAGGCATCCGCCCAACCAACAAACAACCATAAGAGGTGTTGGCGCGAAGCTCAAGTCTTGGCAAGCCCCGTCCACCCCAAACCAACGCCCTATGCACATATTGTGTGCATTCGTATATTTTGGATAAATATTATGCACCTTGTTATGATTGGAGAATGCGATGGCGCGCCTGCGGATGGCTTCCTTGACCACCCTGTTCGGCCTTGTCGTCATCGGCAGCATCCTGCTGGTGGGCGGCATGGGCGGCATGGCGCTGTCGCAGCTCAAGGTCGGCGGACCGCTGTACCAGCGCATCGTGCTGGGCAAGGATCTGATCGCCGACATCCTGCCGCCGCCGGAATACATCATCGAATCCTACCTGGAAGCGACCCTGGCGCTGAACGATCCCGCCTCGCTGCCGGCGCGGCGCGACCGCCTGACCCAACTGCGCAAGGAATATGACGAGCGCCACGCCTATTGGCTCGACGCGCCGTTGCCGCCGGCACTGCGCGACAAGCTGGTGCAGGCGGCGCACAGTCATGCGCTGCGCTTCTACACCGAGTTGGACAAGACCTTCCTGCCCGCCTTGGCCGCCGCCGACAGCGCAACGGCGGCACAGTCCTATCGCGCGCTCAGCGCCGCCTATGCCGGCCACCGGGCAGTGATCGACGACATCGTCGCCGAGGCCAACGCCATGAACGCCGCGATCGAGGCCGATGCCGGCCAGACCGACAGCCGCTTCGTGCTGCTGTTGTGGTGCGTCGCCGTGGCGGCACTGGTGATGGTGGCCGGCGGCGTCGTTGCCATCCTGCGCGGGCTGATTCGTCCGTTGGCAGCCATGACGGTGGCGATGAAGCGGCTGGCCGGCGGCGACAACGACACCGCCATCCCCTACGCCCAGCGCCAGGACGAGGTGGGCGACATGGCCGCCGCCCTGGGCGTGTTCCGCGACAACGCCCTGGCGGCCGAATCCCTGCGTCGCCAGCAGGAGGAGGACCGCCTGCGCGCCGAAAGCGAAAAGCGCGCGGCGCTGACCGCCATGGCCGACACCGTCGAGCACCAGACCCGCCAGGCGGTGGACGCGGTGGCCGAACGCAGCCAGATGATGGCGGGCAATGCCGCCGGCATGGCGCAGGCCGCGCAATCGGTCAGCGAAAGCAGCCAAAGCGTCGCCGCCGCGGCCGCCCAGGCGCTCAGCAACGCCCAGGCCGTCGCCGCGGCATCCGAGCAACTGTCCGCCTCGATCGGTGAGATCGCGGGCCAGATCGCCACCGCCCAGACCGCCACCGTGCAGGCGGTGAGCGCGTCCGCGCGCGCCGACGACACCATCCGCCGGCTGTCGGCCACCGTCGGCCGCATCGGCGAGGTCACCGACCTGATCCGCACCATCGCCAGCCAGACCAACCTGCTGGCGCTGAACGCCACCATCGAGGCCGCCCGTGCCGGCGACGCTGGCAAGGGCTTCGCCGTCGTCGCCAACGAAGTCAAACACCTGGCAAACCAGACCGCCAAGGCGACCGAGGACATCACCGGCCAGATCGCCGAGATCCAGGCCACCACCGCGCTGGCGGTGGACGCGGTGCGCGAGATCGCCGCCGCCATCCAGGGTGTCGAGGCGGTGTCCACCGCCGTGGCCGGCGCCATCGAGCAACAGGGCGCCGCCACCGGCGAGATCGCGCGCAACGTGGCGCAGACCTCGGACGCGGCACGCGAAGTGGCGCAGCGCATCGACGTGGTGTCGTCCGAGGCCGCCTCGACCGGCACCCAGGCGCGACAGGTCGATGCGGTCTCGGCTCAGGTGGCGACCAGCGTGGCCGAGCTGGGTCAGGCACTGATCCGCGTCGTCCGCACCGCCACCACCGATGTCGACCGCCGCTCGGCACCGCGCGTGCCGGTCGACGTGCCGGCCGTGATCCGGCTGGGCGGCCAGGAAACCGCCGCCCGCACCGTCAATCTGGGCAAGGGCGGCGTTGAATTGCGCGGCCTGCTGCCTGGCTGTTCGCCGGGCGCCCGGGTCGAGCTGTCGCTGAACGGCGCCACCCGCCTGTTGCCGGCGACGGTGTGTTCGCTGGCGGACGGCAACACCCACCTGTCGTTCGGCACCGAACTGGCCGACGAAATCGGCGATTTGCTGCCGACCCTGACCTCGTCCTCGCTGGTGTGCGCCGCCTGAACGCGCCCAGCCTGATGCGGAAATTTTCCACCCAGACTGGTTGATTCCTTTCCACTTGTGCGGTCACAATGGGGTCTTCGCCCCATCCCGCCCGGAAAGGACGCCCGCCTTGACCTCGCTGCCCATCATCCTGGTCGTCGACGATGAAAAGCAGTCGCAGGAGGCGTTGCGGCGGGTGCTGTCCGACGAGTTCCGCGTGCTGACCGCGTCCGACGCCGCCGAGGCCGAGGCGGTGCTGTCGAGCGAGCTGGTGCACGCCATCCTGTGCGACCAGCGCATGCCCGGCACCCAGGGCGTCGACTTTCTGCGCCATGTGCGCGAGCGCTGGCCCGATCCGGTGCGCATCATCATCTCGGGCTACACCGCGTCCGAGGATATCATCGCCGGCATCAACGACGCCGGCATCTACCAGTACATCACCAAGCCGTGGGAACCGGACGAGTTGGTGCGCACCATCAAGGAGGCGCTGACGCTGCTGGAACTGCAGCAGGCCAACGCGAGCGCGTCGCTCGACCTCAAGGTGGCGCCGGCCATGCTGGAAACGGCCATGGCGAAGAAAACCGGCACACTGAAACGCGCCCATCATTTCGACCGCATCGTCCACGCCGCCAAATCGCCGCTGGCCGACATCATCGCCATGGCCAGCCGGGTCGCCGCCTTCGACATCTCGGTTCTAATCACCGGAGAATCGGGCACCGGCAAGGAATTGCTCGCCCGCGCCATCCACTACAACAGCCCACGCGGCACCAAGCCGTTCGTGGTGGAAAACTGCGGCGCCCTGCCCGACCAATTGCTGGAATCCGAACTGTTCGGCTGCAAGAAGGGCGCCTTCACCGGCGCCTATGAGGACCGCATCGGCCTGTTCGAGCAGGCCAATGGCGGCACCATCTTCCTGGACGAGATCGGCGAGACCTCGCCCGCCTTCCAGGTCAAGCTGCTGCGCGTGCTGCAGGAAGGCGAAATCCGGCCGCTGGGCGCGCGGCTGACCCGCAAGGTCGACGTGCGCGTCATCGCCGCCACCAACCGCACGCTGGAAGACGAGGTGCGGGAAAAGCACTTCCGCCGCGACCTCTATTATCGCCTGGCCGCCTTTCCGCTGCACATTCCACCCCTGCGCGAGCGGCCCATGGACATCCACCTGCTGGCCGAACGCCTGTTGGCTGACACCCGCAAGGGCTTCGGCAAGCCGATCCGCGCCTTTGCCGAGCAAGCCCTGGCCGTGCTGAAATCCTATGACTGGCCCGGCAACGTGCGCGAATTGCAGAACGAAATTCAGCGCATGGTCGCCCTGGCCGACCGCGACGTGCTGGAGATGGAACTGATCAGCCCGCGCATCCGCGCACGCGCCTGCCCCGGCGGCCGCGCCATCGCCGATGCCAACCAGCGCCGCACGCTGAAGGATCAGGTCGAGGCGCTTGAGGCGCAGTTGCTGGGCGAGGCCCTGGCCCGCCACCGCTGGAACATCAGCCGCGTCGCCGACGAACTGGGCCTGTCCCGCGTTGGCCTGCGCGCAAAGCTGCACCGCTATGGGCTGGAACGGGCGGGATGATGGCTGCCCCGTTCACGCGTCACCCCGGACAAGCGCAGCGCAGATCCGGGATCCATGGTCGGTGCACCACCATGGATCCCGGCTCTCCGCTCCGCTGCGGCCGGGATAACGCATTTCCTCGGGGTGCGACAGGACGTCCCTCATGAGCGAGCAGGACTTCGCCGCCGCCCAGGAAACCGCCTGGATCGAAGTGATCAAGAAGATGGAGGAGGTCTATTCCGACCTCATCTCCTATGAAATCGAGCTGGAGGAAAAGAATTCGGCGCTGGAGGAAGCCCAGCGCTTCATCACCTCGGTGCTGTCTTCGGTGTCCGACATCCTGGTGGTGTGCGACCCCCGGGGGGCGATCCAGCAGGTCAACCTCGCCTTTCTGCGCCTGACCGATTTCGCCGAGGTCGATCTGCTGGGCCAACCGGTGGACGACCTGCTGGCGGAAAATGTCGGGCCGCTGTCCTATTGGCTGGAGGCCGGCCCCGGCAACGACCGCGAGGTGCGCTTCAAGAACCGCGACGGCGGCACCTCGGAACCGGTGGCGCTGACCTGCGCCACCCTGCTCGATCATCGCGGTCTGCCCGCCGGCATGGTGCTGAGCGGGCGTCCGGTCGGCGAGTTGCGCCGCGCCTACGAAGCGCTGAAGCGCGCCCAGGCCCAATTGGTGCAGCAGGAAAAGATGGCGTCGCTGGGCCGACTGGTCGCCGGCGTCGCCCATGAACTGAACAACCCCATCAGCTTCATCGTCGGCAACGTCCATGTACTGACCAAGTACCGCGAGCGGCTGGAACGCTATCTGGCGGTGGTGCATGGCGGCGCCGGCCAGCCCGAGCGCGAGGCGGCGCGGGCGGCACTGCGCATCGACGCGCTGATGGACGACCTGCCCGACCTGATCGACGGCACGCGCGAAGGCGCCCAGCGCGTCGCCGACATCGTCAAATCGCTCAAGCGGCTGTCCTTCACCGAATCGGGCGCGCCCGAGCCGGTGGACCTGGGCCAGTTGGCCGACAAGGCGGTGCAATGGGCGAGCAAGGGCCGCAACAGCGCCGTCGCCATCAGCCTGGAGTTGCCGCCCGGATTGGCCGCGCTTGGCCATGCCGGCCAATTGCATCAGGTGCTGGTCAATCTGGTCGAGAACGCGCTCGACGCCGTCGGTACCAGCGGTCGTGTCACCGTCAGCGGCCGCCGCCATGGCGGTCACGTCGTGGTCGAAGTGGCCGATAGCGGCCCCGGCATCGCCCCCGGCGACCTGACCAAGGTGTTCGACCCCTTCTTCACCACCAAGCCGGTCGGCCAGGGCACCGGGCTGGGACTATGGATTTCCTACGGCATCGTCCGCGACCACGGCGGCACCCTGGAGGCGGAAAACACCGCCCAAGGCGGCGCCCGTTTCCGCGTCAGCCTGCCGGCGGCCTAGAGACTGATGCCCTAAATGTGCATCAGTCTCTAGGCTTGTTGATTTTGCCCTCGCCGGGCGCGGCCCTCCGGCCGCTTGGCCGCTCGCTCAATGCTCGCAGGAGCGGCGCGCCTCAGATTAAAGGCACGCCGCTCTAAGCCTCGACCGGCACCCGCTCGCGCTCGCTGACGTCGATGATGATGGAATGCAGCAGCGCACGGCCATGGAAGGTGCACGGCCCCGAGAACACTTCGACGGGGTGGATGCTGTCGTCGGCGGTCCGGTGGCGGAAGCGGAAGAAGTTGCGTTCTTCCGTCTGTGCCTTCGCCATCTCGGCCCTGACCTGATCGGGCGGCAGCGCGTTGATGTGGGTGATATTCATCAGGCGCAAGCGGTCGATGGACCAGCCGTAGAACCGTGCCGCCGCCGCGTTGGCGTCGACGATCTGGCCGTTGGCCGGGTCGATCAGCAGCTTGACCGCGCAATGGTTCTCGAACATCTGGCGGTACAGCAACTCGCGCTCGCGCGTGGCCTGCTCGGCGGCCAGGCGCTCGGTGATGTCGGTGACCGTGGTGACGCGGATTTCGCGGTCCTGATAAGTGATGTCGTGACCGCGAATTTCGGCGGGAAAGCTGGTGCCGTCGGCGCGCAGCAGATCGACGCGATAGGGCGCCGTCGAGTGCGCGTCCACATGCGAGCGCGCGCGGGCCTGGTCGTCGGAGCCGATCAGCACGGAATAATGCCGCCCCAGCAACTGGTCGCGCGACCGGCCCGTCATGCGGGTCAGCGCCTCGTTGACATCGACGATTTCGCCATGGGCATGCAGCATCACGCCCTCGCTGGTCAGCTCGGCCAACCGGGCGAAGCGTGCCTCGCTCTCGGCCAGGGCGGTGACGGTCTGCCGTTCCTCGGTGACGTCCTGCAAGATGCCTATGATGCCGACCGCCTCGCCATTGTCGGCGTGCAGGATCGAACGGTGGATGCGCACCTGGCGCTGGCTGCCGTCGGCGCGCCGCACCCGGGCGTCGTGGCTGAGCGGGCGGCGTTCGGCCCACACTTCGGCGTTTTGCTTGTCGTAGAGTTCGGCCGCCGCCGGCGCGGTCAGATCGGCAGCGGTCAGCCCCACCACCTGGCCCTCGCTGCGCCCGATGAAGTCGAGAAACAGCCGGTTGCAGGCCAGATAACGCCCATCCCGCCCCCGGATGAAAACCGGGAACGGCATGGAGTCGATGAGCGACCGCTGCGAAGCCAGCAAGGCTGGCGAGAGCGTTTCGCGAGGCATGGGGGGCAACGCCTCACCTAGTCCTTGGTATTACCCCCAAAGAATGACGCACGGCCCCGATGCCGACAAGCGCAAAGTGACATGTCGGTGACAGCTTCCTATTCCACGAACAATCGGGCAGAGCGGATGCCCAGGCGCACGGCGCTGCCCGGCGACAGGTTCAGCCGGTCGTGTTCGTCGCGGGTCAGCTCGGCTTCCAGCGTGGTCGCCGCCCCTACCGCCAGTTCGGCCCGCACCAGCGGACCCAGCACCGACAGGTGGCGCACCTGGGCGGCCAGACCCTCGGCCTCGGCGGCACGCACCTCGATGTCGTGCGGGCGGATGAAGGCGGTGCCGGCGCCGCTTTCGTCGCCGCCGCTGGCGCACACCAGTTCCAGCCCCTCCAGCGCGGCGCGGCCGTGGCGCACCTCGACCGGCAGCGCGTTGACGTTGCCGAGGAAGCGATAGACGAAGGGCGTCGCCGGATGGTCGTAGATTTCCCTTGGCGTGCCGACCTGCTCGATGCGGCCATTGCTCATCACCACCACCTCGTCGGCGACTTCCAGCGCCTCTTCCTGGTCGTGGGTGACGAACACGCCGGTCAAGCCCATGCCTTCGTGCAGACTGCGCAACCAGCGGCGCAAATCCTTGCGTACCTGGGCGTCAAGCGCGCCGAACGGTTCGTCCAGTAGCAGCAGGCGCGGTTCGATGGCCAGCGCGCGGGCCAACGCCACGCGCTGGCGCTGGCCGCCCGACAACTGGGCCGGATAGCGCCGCCCGAGGCCGTCAAGCTGGACCAGGCCCAACAATTCGTCGACCTTGGCGGCGATCACCGCTTTGGACGGCCGCGCCGCGCCCTTGCGCACGCGTAGGCCAAAGGCGATGTTGTCGGCCACGGTCATGTGGCGGAACAGGGCGTAATGCTGGAAGACGAAGCCGACGCCACGGTCGCGCGTCGCCAGCGTGGTGGCGTCGACACCGTCCAGCCGCACGGCGCCGCTATCGGGGAAGTCCAGACCAGCGAGGATGCGCAGCAGCGTGGTCTTGCCCGAGCCGGACGGCCCAAGCAACGCCACCAGCTTGCCCTTGGGCACGGTCAGCGACACCCGGTTCAGCGCGGTGAAGGCGCCGAACCGCTTGGTCAAATCCTCGACCTCGATCATGTTGCCAGTCGCATCAGACACGATGGGTTGCCGCGAGTTCGTCTCGGTGGAGCCATTCGAGAGCGGATTTTGCCGCGAGCGTGACCAGGGCCAGGATGGCGAGGAGGGACGCGACGGCGAATGCTCCGACGATATCATATTCATTGTAGAGGATCTCCACATGCAGCGGCATGGTGTTGGTCAGTCCCCGGATATGTCCGGACACCACCGACACCGCCCCGAATTCACCCATGGCGCGCGCGTTGCACAACAGCACGCCGTAAAGAAGTCCCCACCGCACGTTGGGCAGGGTCACCAGCAGGAAAGTGGACAGGCCACCGGCCCCGAGCGTCAGCGCCGCCTCTTCCTCGTCGCGGCCTTGTTCCTCCATCAGCGGAATCAGCTCGCGGGCGACGAAGGGAAAGGTGACGAAGATGGTGGCCAGCACGATGCCGGGCACGGCGAAGACGATGCGGAAACCGTTCTCGCTCATCCACTCGCCCACCAGGCCCTGCAGGCCAAACAGCAGCACGTAAATCAAGCCCGAGATCACCGGAGACACCGAGAACGGGATGTCGATCAGAGTGACCAGCAGGCTCTTGCCGGGAAAATCATACTTGGTGACCGCCCAACTGGCACACAGGCCGAACACCACGTTCAGCGGCACCGAAATGGCCGCCACCAGCAGGGTCAGTTGAATGGCCGAGACGGTCATGGGATCGGACAGCGCCAGCCAATAACGGTCCAGCCCCTTGGCCAGCGCCTGGGTCAGCACCGCCAGCAGCGGCAGCGCCAGGAACAGCGCCAGGAAAGCCAAGGCGGTGCCGGTCAACAGCCAGCGCACCCACGGCGATTCCGAGGTCGTGCGCACCATGGTCACACTCCCCGCAGGCGGGCATTCCGCCATTTCTGCAACCCGTTGATCAGCAGCAGCAGCACGAACGACACCACCAGCATGACCACGGCGATGGCGGTGGCGCCGGGGTAATCGTATTGCTCGAGCTTGGTGATGATCATCAAGGGCGCGATTTCCGATACGCCGGGCATGTTGCCGGCGATGAAGATGATGGAGCCGTATTCGCCGACCGCGCGGGCGAAGGCCAACGCGAAGCCGGTCATCAGCGCCGGCCCCAGCGCCGGCAGGATGACGCGGAAAAAGGTCTGCACGCGATTGGCGCCCAGCGACGCCGCCGCCTCTTCCAGCTCGGCATCCAGATCGGCCAGCACTGGCTCGACCGTACGCACCACGAAGGGCAGGCCGATGAACACCATGGCGACGATGACACCCAGCGGGGTGAAGGCGACGTGGATGCCCAGCGGCACCAACAGACTGCCGAGCCAACCATTGGGGGCGTACAGCGCGGTCAGGGCGATGCCGGCGACGGCGGTGGGCAGGGCGAAGGGCAGATCGACCATGGCGTCCACCAGCCGGCGGCCGGGAAAGTCGTAGCGCACCAGCACCCACGCCACCAGCAGGCCGAACACCGCGTTGACGAGGGCGGCGACGGCCGAACCGCCGAAGGACAGCCGCAACGACGCCAGCACCCGCCAATCGGTGAAAGTGGCGATCCACTGCCCCGTGGTCATGCCGAAGGCCTTGAGGAACAGCGCCGCCAACGGAATCAGCACGACCACCGAAAGGTAAAACACGGTGAACCCCAGCGTCGGTCCGAAACCGGGGATCACCCTGTGGGGGGCGCGGCGGCGCCCCCCGGAGATGGTCGCGTCGAGCAGGCTCATTTCTTCACGAAAATCCGGTCGAAGACGCCGCCATCGGCGAAGTGTTCGGCCTGGGCCTTCTGCCAGCCACCGAACACGTCGTCGATGGTGAACAGCTTGACCGAGGAGAACTGGCCCTGGACCTTCTTCCACACCTCGGGATCGCGCGGGCGATAGTGGTTCTTGGCGATGATGGCTTGGGCCTCCGGCGTATACAGATACTGAAGATACGCCTCGGCGATGGCGCGGGTTCCCCGGCGATCGACCACCTTGTCGACCACCGCCACCGGCGGCTCGGCCAGGATCGAGATGGACGGCGTGACGATCTCGAACCCGTCGCCGAATTCCTGCTGCGCCAGATAGGCCTCGTTCTCCCACGCCAGAAGCACGTCGCCGATGGCGCGCTGGGCGAAGGTGATGGTGGCGCCGCGGGCGCCGGAATCCAGCACCGGCACGTTCTTGTACAGCGCGCGGACGAATTCCTCGGCCTTGGCGGTATCGCCGTTCCACGTGTTGAGCGCGTAGCCCCAGGCGGCCAGGTGGTTCCAGCGGGCGCCACCCGAGGTCTTGGGATTGGGGGTGATGACCGCGACACCCGGCTTCACCAGGTCGTCCCAATCCTTGATCTTCTTGGGATTGCCCTTGCGCACCAGGAACACGATGGTCGAGGTGTAGGGCGCGCTGTTGTAGGACAGCCGCTTCTGCCAATCCTTGTCCAGCAGACCCTTGGCGGCGATGGCGTCGATATCGTAGGCCAGTGCCAGGGTGACCACATCGGCTTCCAGGCCGTCGATCACCGAGCGCGCCTGCTTGCCCGAACCGCCATGGGACTGGTTGATCTTGAGATCCTGGTCCGCCTTGGCCTTCCACTGCTTGATGAAGGCCGCGTTGACCTCCTGATAAAGCTCGCGGGTTGGGTCATAGGAAACGTTGAGCAGGGTCTTGCTTTCCGCCGCGTGGGCGCCGGGGATCAGCGCGGCCACACCGGCGGCGAAAGCGATGGCGAACAGCGCAGCCCCCACCAGGCGCAGCCATTCTTCGTCGATGAAGCGGGTCATTGGACCTCCATTTTCACCATGCGTTAAATCTACGTATTTGTAGATTTATCTGCATCGCGATGTCAAATGGATAATCTACTAAGCAGCAGGTATATTGTTTTTATTGCACACTAAAAGTGTGGTGAATATGGAACCACCGGTGGCCCGTGCCGAAGTACGGCGGTTTCAGCCACCAACACCACCCCCGGCGAACCGGCAGCGGGCTTAGATGTCGTACATCAGAATGGGTTCAGGACGCTTGTGCAGGGCCATGTCGGCCAGGGTGGTGTTGTCCAGGATGCCGGCGATGGCGTCGCGCACCTCTCCCATCACCGCGCGAATGGCGCAGGTGGTTTCGTCCCGACAATCCTCGCAGCGGCGATAGGCCGTCCGCGACACGCACGGGACCGGGGCCAGCGGCCCATCCAGCACCCGCACGATGTCGCCCACGATGATCCGTTCGGGCGCCTTGGCCAGCGTATAGCCGCCGCCCTTGCCCTTCTTGCTGGAGAGGAACCCGCGGTTCTTCAACTCCAGCAGGATGGCATCAAGGAACTTTTTCGGAATGTTTTCCGATTCGGCGATCTCGGCGATCAGAACCGACCCTTCCTGAGCATGCCGCGTCAGGTAGACCATGGCCTTGAGGCCGTATTTCGCCTTGCTGGAAAGCATTTCCCCACCAAAAAAGTAGAATGAACGAGATGTGGCGCGAGAAGCCCCTGTTTGTCAAGGCCCGGCTGGGGAAACCCGCCGACATCCCGGCTCGCTTCACGGCCCAGGCGGCACGACCTCGGCGCGCAGGTCCAACTGCGCCACCTGCTGGTGCCCGCCGGCCATCGCCGCCTGGCCCGGCGCGGCCTGCCCCGGCAACACCTGCGCCCCCATCCAGCCGAAAGCGACAAAGAACAGCAGACCCAACAGGATACGGCGCACGTCGTCGAAAATCCGTCCCACCATTTTTCTGGCTCCATCCGTCGGTGACTATCCACAAGGACAATCTACGAAATCGATGGGCCTGATCGGTGTGACCAAAGTAAGGCAGTTATACGGAAGCCCTCGCCGGGCGCCCGCCTCCGCGGGCTTGGCCGCGGCCGCAATGGCCGCAGAATACGAAGTTCGAATTGATCGTTCGAACTTCGTATTATTCTTCTTGCTCGAACCCGACCGACTGCCGCACCACATAAAGCGGCCGTTGTTTCACTTCCGAGAACACGCGGCCCAGATATTCGCCGATCACGCCCAGGCTGATCAGTTGGACCCCCGAGAAGAACATGATGGCGACGATCAACGACGGATAGCCGGGAACGTCGATGCCCAGCACCAGCGTCTTGACGATAAACAGCAGGCCGTACAGCAGGGCGAAAGCGGCCACCAGCATGCCGATGAAGGTCCACACCTTGAGCGGCACCGAGGTGAACGAGATGATGCCGTCGATGGCCAGCCGCCACAGGCGGAAAGCGTTGAACTTGGTTTCGCCGGCGGCACGCGGCGCCACGTCGTAGGGGATGTTGATCTGGCGGAAGCCGACCCAGGCATACAGCCCCTTCATGAAGCGGGTGTGTTCCGGCATGTCGTTGAGAACGTCGACCACCTTGCGGTCGAGCAAGCGGAAGTCGCCGGCGCCGCGCGGCAGCCGTACTTCCGACACGCGGGCGAACAGACCGTAGAACGCCTGGGCGGCGGTGCGCTTGAACGTGCTTTCGTCTTCACGGCCACGGCGAATGGCGATGACCATCTCATAGCCCTCGCGCCACTTCTGCAGCATGTCGCCGATGACCTCGGGCGGGTGCTGCAGGTCGGCGTCGATCATCACCACCGCCTGGCCCGAGCAATGCTGCAGACCGGCGGTCAACGCCAGCTCCTTGCCGAAGTTGCGCGACAGCTCGACCACCTTTATCCTCGGGTCGCGGCGATGATGGTCCACCACCCGGGCCACGGTGTCGTCGCGGCTGCCATCGTCGACGCAGACGATCTCGTAGCTCACCCCCAGCCCGCCCAGCACCTGGGTCAGGCGCTCGAACAGCCCGTCCACGTTGCCCGCCTCGTTGAACATGGGCACCACCAGCGACAGAACGGGATCGGTCGATTGGGGCTGGCGGGAAAAGCGGGACAAGACAGTCATGGAAGGTGGCCTCACCGGCGACGGAATCAGGCTACCAGTTTGGAAGAAAGCACCCCCACGGTCAATCCGAGAGCCGCCAAATGACCTCAGTTCCCCGTCTTTCCGCCATCACGCTGTGCGCCGACGATTACGGCCTGGCCCCCGGTGTGTCCGACGCCATCCTGGCGCTGATCGACCTGGGCCGGCTGCAGGCGACCGGCTGCATGACCGGCTCTCCGCATTGGCCGCACGCCGCCCCCATGCTGCGGAGCCTGGAGGGCAAGGCGGACATCGGCGTGCATCTGACCTTGACCGACCAGACGCCGCTGGGCGCCATGCCCAACCTGGCGCCCGACGACCGCTTTCCGTCGCTGCCAAGCCTGCTCAAGCGCGCCGTCGCCCGCCGGCTGGACCGCGCCGAGATCGCCGCCGAGTTGGAACGCCAGTTCGACAGCTTCGAAGAACATTACGGCCGCACGCCCGATTTCCTTGACGGCCATCACCATGTCCACCAATTGCCGGTGATCGGCGAGGTGGTGCTGGATTTGTGGCAGCGCCGCATGAAGGGGCGCGGCTGGGTGCGGTCATGCGTCGAGCCGTTTCCCGCCATCCTGGCGCGCGGCGTCGATCCGTTCCGCGCCAGCGTCATCGCCGCCCTTGGCCTGGGCTTCCGCCGCCGGCTGCGGGCGATGGCGGTGCCGCACAACACCTCGTTCCGCGGCGTCTACGACTTCTCGGGCCGCATCCCGTTCGACCAGTTGTTCCGCCGCTTCACCGACGCGCCGGGGCCGCGCGCGCTGATGATGCTGCACCCCGGCAAGGTGGACGACGCCCTGCGCGCCGCCGACAGCCTGACCAGCCAGCGCGAGGTCGAGTTCGCCTTCCTGGCCTCGGACTCCTGTCCGCTGTCGCTGGCCGACCGTGGCATCAGCCTGCGCCGACTGTTCCCGTGACCCCACGCGGCGCCGCCATCCGGCTGGCGGCCTATTATTCCGCGTTGTTCATGGCGGTCGGCATCCATTTGCCGTTCTGGCCGCTCTGGCTGAAGGATCGCGGGCTGGGCGCCGCCGAGATCGGGATCATCCTGGCCGCCACCTATCTGGTCAAAAGCGTGGTCAACCCGTTGGTCGGCCACCTGGTCGACAAAAGCGGCGAACGCCGCCGGCCCATGCTGTGGCTGGCCCTGGGTGCCTCGCTGGCATGGGCCGGGTTCGCCTTTGTCGGCGATTTCTGGTCGATCCTGATCCTGACCGTGGTGGCGCTGGGACTGTGGAGCGGCGTCATGCCGGTGGGCGAGGCGCTGGCGATGATGACGACCCAGCGCCACGGCCTGGATTACGGCCGGGTGCGGCTGTGGGGGTCGGCTGCCTTCATCCTGACCGCCACCCTGGGCGGCCGCCTGCTGGTCGGTCATTCATCGGACGTTCTGGTCTGGCTGATCGCCGCCACCCTGGCCGCTACCGCCGCCGCCTGCGCCGCCCTGCCCGACACCCGCGTGCCGTTGACAGAGCGCGGCGCGGTGCCGCCCCTGCGACCGTTGATCGCCAGTGTTCCGTTCCTGCTGTTCCTGGCCGCCGGTAGCCTGAATTCGGCGGCGCACACGGTCTATTACGCCTTTTCCACCATCCATTGGAAAGCCGCCGGCATCAGCGACGACACCATCGGCCTATTGTGGTCCGGCGGCGTCATCGCCGAGATCGTGCTGTTTTCGGTCTCGAATCGCGCGGTGCGGCGCTTCGGCCCGGCGGGCCTGCTGGTCTTGGCCGGTTTGGCCGGGGTCGTGCGCTGGTCCGTGCTGGGGCTGAGTACCAGCGTGCCCTTGCTGGCGGCGGCCCAGATCCTGCACGCCGCCACCTTCGGCTGCGCCCACCTGGGGGCCATGCATTTCATCCAGCGCACCGTGCCCGCCGGTCTGGCGGCACGCGCCCAGGGCCTCTATGCGGCGGTCGCCATGGGCGTCGCCCCCGGCCTGATGAGTCCGCTGACCGGCCACCTGTACGAAGCCCTGGGCGGCCACGCCTTTCTGGTGATGGCGGTGTTGTCGGCCGGCATGGCGCTGGCGGCTGCACGGCTCAGGTCAGCGCAGCGCTGACGATCCCGATCAGGCCGGCGGCACCCAGCACCGGCAGCATGCCCCATTTGAACCGCAGCATGGCGATGGCGGCGGCGACGGCCAGCACCAGTTGCAGCGGCTGCACGCTGGCAAGGTCAGGCAGCGGCAGGTTGAGCGGCCCGGCATCGACACGAGCGAAAATGACGTGCAGGGCGAACCACACCGCCAGATTAAGGATCACCCCGACCACGGCGGCGGTGATGGCGGCCAGCGCGCCGGACAGGGCGCGGTTGGCGCGCAGGACTTCCAGAAACGGCGCGCCCAGGAATATCCACAGGAAGCTGGGCAGGAAGGTGACCCACACGGTCAGCGTCGCCCCCAATACGCCACCCAGCCACGGGTTCAGTCCGCCCGGCGCGCGAAAGCCGGCCAGAAAGCCGACGAACTGATTGACCAGGATCAGCGGCCCCGGCGTGGTTTCCGCCAGGCCCAGACCGTCCAGCATCTCGCCGGGGCTAAGCCAGCCGTAGACCTCGACCGCCTGCTGCGCCACATAGGCCAGCACCGCATAGGCGCCGCCGAAGGTGACCAGCGCCATCTTGGAGAAGAACAGGCCGATGGCGGCGAACGCGCCCTGCCCGGCCAGCAGCGCCACGCCCACCGGCGCCACCCACAGCACCAGGCAAAGCACAGCGGTCACGGCCAGGGTGCGCAGCCGGGGAGAATCGCCGTTGGTGACGGCATCCTCGGCCGGCGCGGCAAAGGCGGTGCGGTCGAGCGCGCCGACCACCGCCGCCGCCAGCACGATCAACGGAAACGGCACGCCCACGGCGAAGATGGCGACAAAGGCCACCACGGCGACCGCCACCGCCGGCACGCCCTTGAGCGCGCGGCGGCCGATCCGCAACGTGGCCTCCAGCACCACCGCCAGCACCGCCGGCTTGAGGCCAAGGAACAGCCCCTGCACCAGCCCGACCTGATGGAAGCCGGCATAGAGCGCCGCCAGCGCCATCATCACCACAAAGCCCGGCAGCACGAACAGCACGCCGGCGGCGATGCCGCCGGGAACGCGCCGCATCTTCCAGCCGGCATAGGTCGCCAGTTGCTGCGCCTCGGGTCCGGGCAGCAGCATGCAGAAATTCAGCGCGTGCAGGAAACGCGGCTCGTCCAGCCACTTCTTCTCGTCCACCAGGATGCGATGCATGGTGGCGATCTGACCGGCGGGGCCGCCGAACGACAGCAGCCCGATGCGCAGGAAGGTGCGAAGAACCTCGGTCCAGCTTGGTTTCATACCGTCAACCCCGGCGGCACCGGCCCAGCGGCCAGGACTTCGGCCAGCAATTCCAGCCCCCGCCGTAATTCATCGCGGTCGGGCGGACACGACACCGACAGCCGCACGCCATCCTGCGCCGGGCGGCCGACGGCGAAGGTGTCGGTGCCGGCGATGCGGACTCCGTGGCGTAACGCCGCCGCGGCGAAGTCGTTGCTGTTCCACGGCGGCGTCAGCGGCAACCAGACATTATAGGTCGGCGTCTGC
Organism: Bacteroidota bacterium; assembly: GCA_050259735.1. Classification (GTDB taxonomy): domain Bacteria; phylum Pseudomonadota; class Alphaproteobacteria; order Rhodospirillales; family Magnetospirillaceae; genus Magnetospirillum. The sequence continues at coordinate 10,210 of JBLNBE010000046.1, read as the reverse complement.
GGACGCACCCGCTCGCCCAGCAGCGCCACCGCCATCTCGGCCCGCGCCGCCGCCTCGCCGCGCAGGCGAGTGGCGATCTCGCCGGCGCTGCCCTCTTCGATCATTAGGCTGGCGATCTCGATCAGCGAGGTCGGCAGCGACAGCGTCAACGCGCCGATGGCGGCGTCGAAGCGAGGGCGCAGGGCCGGCGGCACGGCGACGAAGGCGGTGCGCAGACCGGGCGACACGCTTTTCGACAGGGTGCTGAGATAGAAGCAGCGCTCGGGGGCGTGCACCAGGATGGCCGGCGGCGCCGACGGATTGAGGAACCGGTGGACGCCGTCCTCGATGACATAGGCGGCGTGACGCCGGGCCGCCTCGGCGATGGCGCGGCGACGGTCGTCGTCCAGCGTGGTGGTCATGGGGTTCTGGACGGTGGCGATGGTGTACAGCACCTTGGCACCGCGCAGGAAGGCGCGCTCGACCTCGTCCGGGATCAGGCCGCCGCCATCCATCGCCACCGGGATCAGGCTGCGCCCCATCAGGCTGACCGCCGATTTGATGCCGGGATAGGTGAATTCCTCGACCGCCACCGCATCGCCCGGCACGGTCAGGATCGACAGCGCCGCCAGGATGGCCTGCTGGCTGCCGGCGGTGACCGCGACCTCGGCCGGGTTCACCGGCGCGCCCTCGCCAGCCAGCCAGCGCGCCCCGGCGGCGCGATGGCGCGCGCTCAGCGTCTCGAAGCGATAGGCCAGCAGATTGGCAAGATCGGCCCGGCGGGACAGCCGGGCCAGATGCGGCCCCACCGCCCAGGCGCCCTGGTCGCCGTCGGGCCGGTTGACCGCCATGTTGATGACGCCATCGCGCGGGTCGTTGGATTCGTTGAGGTATTGCGCCAGGGAATCGTCGCGGCGCCCCGGTTCGCGCACGAAGGTGCCGCGCCCGACCTCGCCCGACAGCAGGCCCTGACGTTCGGCCTCGGCATAGGCGCGGGCCACCGTGCCCACCGTCACCTTCAGCCGCCAGGCCAAATCGCGATGGGTCGGCATGCGGGTACCGGGGGCCAGCCGGCCGGCGGCCAGGTCGGCGGCGATGGCGTCGACGATGGCGCGATATTTCGGGCCAGCGGATTGCGACAGATCGGGAAGCCAAGTTGACATGGTGTCAATGTTCGCATTGACACCGTTCACCGGTCAATGACTGATTCAATTACGGTTTAAAGAAAGGATTGAACCATGTTTTTGTCCGATTGGATGGGTTCAATTTTCCTCTCCCACAGCGAAGACGCGCCGTCGCCCGTGGTGCGCTTGTTCGACGGCTTGGGCGTGTGGCTGGAACGCTCGCGCCAACGCGCCACCCTGGGCCAGTTGGACGAGCGCATGCTGGCGGATATCGGCTGCGACCACGCCACCGCTGTCGTCGAGGCCGATAAACCGTTCTGGCGAGAATGATGACGGCTTGACCTTTGTCATGGTTTGGTTCGGCACCTGCCCCATATAGAGAAAGTATGTTGCAGTCCGGGAGTATCGTGCCGTGCCCGCCATCGACCCCGCCTTGTCCGTCGGCGTCGCCGATCTGGACCTTGACCACCAGAACCTGCTGACCCTGATCGACCGGCTGGCCGAGGCACGAACCCACAAGCAGGTCGCCCTGCTGACCGCCGAGGTCAGCGACCACCTGCACCTGCATTTCCTTCGCGAAGAGGGCTTGCTGGAGGCCTATGGCTGGCCCGGCCTGGCCGCCCACCGCAACGAGCATGCCGAGTTCGAGCGCCGGCTGAACGAGGTGGCGGCCACCCTGACCCACGACAATGCCGCCCAATTCGCCGCCAAGCTGCGCGACACGCTGACCGCCTGGTTCAAGGGCCACGTCACCGGCTCGGACATGCATTACGCGGCGCACATGCGCCGGGCCACCAAGACCAGCCGGCTGAGCTTAAAGCGGCTGCGCATCGCCGTGCTGCTGCCGGCGTTGCTGGTGGCGCTGGCCATTCCGCTGCTGGCGGCCACGGCGGTCATCGTCATGGACAATTGGCGCGCCCGCTCCATGGCCGAGGAAGCCGCCGCCAGCAACGCCACCGCCGATTTGCTGCTGAGCGCCGCCGGTCACTGGGCGGTCGAGCGCGGCCGCACCAACGCGGCGCTGAACGGCCCGTTGGAGCAGGCTGCCGCCCACCAAACCGAGATCACCAAGCGGCGTCAGGCCGCCGATGCCGCCTATGGCGACGCCATGGCCCGGCTGGCCGCCGACCGCGCCTTCTCCCAGCCCGCCATGCTGGAGCGCGCCAAGGCGGCGTACGAGCGCCTGGTTGCCCTGCGCGCCCGCATCGACGGTGAACTGACCAAGGAACAGGACCAGCGCGACCGCGCCGTCATCAAGCAATGGTTCCCCACCGTCACCGGCCTGATCGACGAAACCCAGGCGGTGCGCCTGACAGCCAGCCGGGGCAGCGCGGGCAGTGCCGCCAGCCTATCGGACATCACAGACCTCAAGCACTTCATCTGGGTGATGAGCGAATATGCCGGCCGCGAGCGCGCCCGTGTTGGCGCGCTGGTGTCGTCGGAAAGCCCGATAAACACCACCGCCGCCGCCGAACTCGCGGGCTTCCGCGGCCGCGTCGACCTGGCCTGGAGCCGGTTGCAGTCAGCCCGCGATGCCGGCCTGCTGCCGCCCAAGGTGCTGGCCGCCATGGACGAGGTGCAAACCCGCTTCTACGGCGATTTCCAGAAGGTGCGCGACGACGTCTTCCAGGCCGGCCTGGCCGGCGGCATCTACAGCATCGACGGCAACGGCTGGATGAAGGCATCCACCAACGCCATCGACACCATCCTGGCGCTGTCGCGCGTCATGGGCGAGGTCTCGGGCGAGGTCGCCGCCCAGGTCCGCCACGACAGCCTGAACGGCCTGATCGGCGCCGGCCTGGCCTTGGCCGGCGGCCTGGGCATCGCCCTGTGGGCAGCCGTGCTGATCCGCAGCCGCGTCACCCGGCCGGTAGCCCGCATGACCTCGGTGATGACCGAGCTTGCCGGCGGCAACACCGACGTGGATTTCGTCGCCAAGACCAATGACGAAATCGGCGAATTGTCGCGCGCCTTCATGCAGTTCAAGGTCAGCATGATCAAGGACAACCAGCGCCGCCTGGCGGAAAACCTGGAGGCCGAGGAACAGATCGCCCGCAAGCGGCGCATCGAGACGCTGACCGCCGGTTTCGACGCCACCATTCGCGGCTTGCTTGGCACGGTGTCGGGCGCGGCCGAGCATCTGCACCAATCCGCCACCGCCATGTCGGCCAACGCCGAAGAGACCAACCGGCAAAGCGCGGCGGTTTCGGCCGCCACCGAACAGGCCAGCGCCAACGTGGAAACCGTGTCGGCGGCGGGAACCGAGCTGAACGCCTCGATCCATGAAATCGCCCATCAGGTGTCGCGCACGGCGGATATGGCCGGCCGCGCCAGCCGCGAGGCCGAGGCGGTCAACCATCGCATCGAAAGCCTGGCCGACGCCGCCGGCAAGATCGGCCAGATCGTCCAGTTGATCAACGCCATCGCCGGCCAGACCAACCTGCTGGCGCTGAACGCCACCATCGAGGCGGCGCGGGCTGGTGAAGCCGGCAAAGGCTTTGCCGTGGTGGCGGGCGAGGTCAAGAACCTGGCGACCCAGACCGGCAAGGCGACCGAGGAAATCGCCGGCCAGATCGCCGCCATTCAGGGCGAGACCGGCGCCGCCGTCAGCGCCATTCGCGACATCACCCGCACCATCGAAGACGTCAACCAACTGACCGCCTCGGTGGCGGCGGCGGTGGAGGAGCAATCCTCGGCCACCGCCGAGATCAGCCGCTCGGTGGTCGAGGCATCGCGCGGAACCGCCGAAGTCGCCGCCAACATCGCCGGCGTCGCCCAATCCGCCGGCGAAACCGGCCGCATGTCGCGCGAGGTCTACGACGCCGCCACCCTGCTGATCGACGAAAGCCAGCGCATGGAACACGAGGTGGAAACATTCCTGGCCGACATGCGCAGCCATTGACGGCTGATCCGTCAAAGATGCCTTTCGCCCCATCTATGACCTAAGCAGGGTCGGGGGCCGACCCGATTGTTTTGCTGTGCGCAGCGGGCCACCTTCAAGGGAATGGCGCGGCCAGGGTCGTGCCATCCACTGGAAATGGTGCCCGACCATGATCGTGACCCCCGCCAGCAACGTCACCCCGCAACCATTGCCGTGGCTCAGTTCCTTCGACGTCGGCGACCGGCGCATCGACGGCGAACACCGCGCCCTGATCGAACTGGCCAACGACCTGTGCGCCATGGCCGTGCTGGCACCGCCGCCCCATCTGCTGCGCGGCGCCGCCCACGAGTTGATCGCCGTCGTCGAGGCCCATTTCGAGAGCGAGGAAGCGCTGTTCCCGCTTATCCATTATCCCGCGCAGCAGGTGCACGTGCGCGAACATCTGGCGCTCCTGGCCGAACTCAACGCCCTGCTGCTGGCCGACGATCTGCCGGACCCGTCGGTCGCCGCCGCCACCGCCCGCCTGGTGCTGATCGAACATATCCTGCGCCACGATCTGGGCATCAAGACCTGGGTCGAGGCGTGGCAGGGGCAGTGAGTAGAAAATACTTTTCGATAATGCGACTTGAAATCATTCACATACGTTCGCCATATTGCTCATATCACATGCGCATATGGGTGAACGATGAACTGGCTTGCCCGACTGTCGATCTCAGCGAAGATTGCCCTTTCCTTCCTGCTGCCGGGCTTGTTGGCGCTTGGTCTTGCCAGTTACCTGGTGGCCCTCAAAGCCCACACGGCGGGTGAAACCGCCGCCCTGAAGAAGGTGGCGCCCATCGTCGCCGACGTCAGCGGATTGGTGCACCAGATACAGGCTGAACGCGGCGCCACCGCCGTCTTCCTGGGCAGTGGCGGCACCAAATTCTCCACCGAGATGAAAGCCCAGCGCCTGCGCACCGACGAGGCCCGCGCGCGGCTGGAGCAAGCCTTTGCCGGCATCGATCTGGCGGCGCTCAATCCGGCTTTTCCCGCCAAGGTCACCGCCGCACACCAACGGGTGGAAGCCCTGATTTCGGGCCGCACCGCGACCGATAGCCTGTCGGTGGACGCCCCAACCGCTATTGCTGGCTTCACCGACACCATTCGCACTTGGCTGGACGTCATCGGCCAGATCGCCGTGTTGTCGTCGGACCAGGAAGTCGCGGCCTCGGTCACCGCCTATCTGAAGCTGATGGAAGGCAAGGAAAAGGCGGGGCAGGAACGCGCCGTCGGTGCAGGCGCCATCTCGGCCGGGCGCTTTGATCCCGAAACTTATCGCCGGTTCGTCACCGTCCAGGCGGAACAGGACCTGCAACTGAAAGACTTCGCCCGCCTCGCCACCGCCGACGAAGCGGCTTTCATGCGCGCCACCCTGGATGCCGAGGCGCCGCGCACCGTTGCCCGCATGCGCAAGACCGTCCTGGACAGCATCACCACCGGTACCATGGGCGACGTCACCGGCCCCGCCTGGTTTGCCGCCACCAGCGAGCGCCTTGACCTGCTGCGCCGGGTCGAGGACCGCATGGCGAACGACCTGACCCAGCTTACGGACCGGGTCAACGGCACCGCGCGCACGGTGCTGGCGATCACCATCGGCGGCGTGCTGTTGGCGCTGGCGATCACCGCACTCTTCGCCGGAGCCATCGTTCGCGAACTGACCCGATCCGTGCGTGGCCTTGCCGACGCCATGAAGCGGCTGGCCGGCAACGATTTGACGGTCACCGTTCCGGGAACCGAACGCGCCGACGAGGCCGGCACCATGGCGCGCGCCGTCCAGGTGTTCAAGGACGCCATGATCGACGCCCGCGACCTGGCCGCGCGCGAAGCCGAGGCGCGCAGCGCACGGGAACGCCGCGCCGTGCACATCGATCACCTGACCCGCCAGTTCGAAAGCACCGCCACCGCCTTGGTGGAGGGCTTCGCCGCCGCATCGAGCCAGTTGCAGAACACCGCCGACACCATGTCGGCGGTGGCCGCCGAAACCAGTCAGCGCGCCACCGCCGTGGCCGCCGCCACCGAACAGGCTTCGGGCAACGTGCAGACCGTCGCCGCCGCCGCCGAGCAATTGTCCGGTTCCATCAGTGAAATTGGCCGGCAGGTCGAGCACTCGGCCCGGATCGCCAAGCACGCGGTCAGCGAATCGGGCCGCGCCGAAACCGCCGTCAGCGGTCTGTCCGATACCGTGCAACGCATCGGCACGGTGGTGTCGCTGATTAACGGCATCGCCGGCCAGACCAACCTGCTGGCACTCAACGCCACCATCGAGGCCGCCCGCGCCGGCGAATCGGGCAAGGGCTTCGCCGTGGTGGCGCACGAGGTCAAGCAGTTGGCGACCCAAACCGCGCGGGCCACCGAGGACATCGGCCAGCAGATCGGCGCCGTGCAACAGCAGACCGCCACCGTGGTCCGGGCGATCGGCGGCATCATCGCCATCATCCGCGAGGTGGGCGAAATATCGGCCGGTATCGCCTCGGCCGTGGAAGAGCAGAGTGCCGCCACCCAGGAAATCGCCCGTAACGTCGAGCAGGCGGCCAGCGGTACCGCCGAGGTATCCGGCAATGTCAGCGGCGTGCAGGACGCCGCCGGCCGAACCGGCGACGCCGCCGCCCAGGTTCTGGATGCCTCGTGCGCGCTCTCGACCCAGGCCGGCGACCTGCACGGCACCATCGGTCGCTTCCTCGCCGACGTGCGCGCGGCCTGAGGCGTTTTCCTTCCAACGAAAAAAGGGTCCCGGTTTCCCGGGACCCTTTGCGTTCGCAGTCCTGACGGACCGGATTACTCCACGGCTTCCTTGCGGGCCTTGGCGTAACCGATACTTTCCAGGCTTTCCTCGATTTCCTCCAGGATGGCCGGGTCGTCGATGGTCGCCGGCATCTTGTAATCCTGATTATCGGCGATCTTCTGCATGGTACCGCGCAGGATCTTGCCCGAGCGGGTCTTGGGCAGGCGCTTGACCACGGTGCAGCTTTTGAACGCCGCCACCGGGCCGATGGTTTCGCGCACCAGGGCGACGATTTCCTTCAGCACCTGGGCGTCCGGCTTGGTCACGCCGGCCTTGAGGCAGACGAAGCCCAGCGGCAACTGGCCCTTGAGCTGATCGGCGACACCGATGACGGCGCACTCGGCCACGTCGGGGTGGCTGGCCAGGACTTCTTCCATCTGGCCGGTGGACAGGCGATGGCCGGCCACGTTGATGATGTCGTCGGTGCGGCTCATCACATAGGCGTAGCCGTCTTCGTCGATCATGCCGGCGTCAGCGGTCTTGTAGTAGCCCTGAAACTCGGACATGTAGCTGTCAAAGAAGCGCTGCTCGGCGTTCCACAGGGTGTAGAAGGTACCAGGGGGCAGCGGCAACTTGACCACCAGCGAGCCGGTCTGGCCGGGCTTGCATGGGTGATGGCCTTCGTCCAGGACCTGCAAGTCCCAGCCGGGAACGGCCTTGGTCGGCGAACCGGGCTTGACCGGGAACAGGTGCAGGCCGACGCAATTGGCGGCGATGGCCCAGCCGGTTTCGGTCTGCCACCAGTGATCGACCACCGGCACGCCCAAATTGGTCTGCGCCCACTTGATGGTGTCGGGGTCCGAACGCTCGCCGGCCAGGAACAGCGTCTTCAGGCACGACAGGTCGTAGTTCTTCAGCAGCTCGCCATTGGGGTCCTCGCGCTTGATGGCGCGGAAGGCGGTCGGCGCGGTAAACAGCGCGGTGATCTTGTATTCGCTGATCATGCGCCAGAAGGCACCGGCGTCGGGGGTGCCGACCGGCTTGCCTTCGTACACCACGGTGGTGGCGCCGTGGAACAGCGGGGCATAGCAGATGTAGGAGTGGCCGACGACCCAACCCACGTCCGACGCGGCCCAGAACACCTGGCCCGGCTCGATGTTGTAGATCGCCTTCATCGACCACTTCAGGGCGACCAGATGGCCGCCGTTGTCACGGACGACGCCCTTGGGCTGGCCGGTGGTGCCCGAGGTGTAGAGGATGTACAGCGGATCGGTGGCGGCGACCTTCACGCACTCGGCCGGCGTGGCCTTGGCGGAAATCTCGGCCCAATCGTGGTCGCGGCCGGCGATCAGTTCGGCCTGGCACTGCGGGCGGGCCAGGATGATGGTGGCCGACGGCTTGTGGTCGGCCAGCTCGATGGCGTGGTCCAGCAGCGGCTTGTAGGGAATGACCTTGGTGGTCTCGATGCCGCAAGAGGCAGAGACGATCACCTTCGGCGTGGCGTCGTTGATGCGGGTGGCCAATTCGTTCGAGGCGAAGCCGCCGAACACCACCGAATGCACCGCGCCCAGACGGGCGCAGGCCAGCATGGCGACCACGGCTTCCGGCACCATCGGCATGTAGACGATGACGCGGTCGCCCTTTTCCACGCCCAAGGACCGCAGCGCGCCGGCGAACTTGGACACCTGGTCCTGCAGCTCGGCATAGGTGATGATGCGCTTGGAATTGGTGACCGGGCTGTCATAGATGATGGCGGCCTGGGCGCCACGGCCGCCTTCGACGTGACGGTCTACGGCGTTGTAGCAGGTGTTGACCTCGGCGCCGGCGAACCAGCGGTAGAACGGCTTGCGCGAATCGTCCAAGACCTTGTCCCAGGTCTTGTACCAGCTGATTTCCTTGGCCGCTTCGGCCCAGAACGCCTCGGGGTCCTGCAACGACGCATCGTAAGCACGTTGATAGGCATTGGTCATGTTTGGCCGTCCCTCTTCTAAACAGCGAATCATCCCGGGGGTTGGGCGAACCGTCCCCCTTATGGCGGGGCCAAGATGCAACAGTCCGGCAATTTTTGCAAAGGGCCAATCATTGCAAACGAAACTTTTCTCTGAACGCCGCCGCCAATCGGTCAGGAAATAACCTGAATGGCGATACAGATAAACGCGGCGGGGCCGTCCACCGGACCGCGCCGGGCGCCTTTGGCGCCAACCGATGCGGCCCCGGCGGACGGCCCCGTGCGGACCATCCAGTCGGCAGGTCTAATGAGTAAGCGGGGGACCGAGGCGCATCAGCTCGTCCTTGATCGCCAGTTTCTGGCGTTTCAGCACGGCAATCTGCGGCTCGTTGGGATAGGGGCGCCGGGTTTCCGAGGCAATCGCGGATTCCAAAGCGGCATGCTTGGCTTTCAAAGACTCGATCCGGTCCTGAAGGCTCATTACTATCCTCCCTGCACAATGGGGTGAGACAGGAAGTGTATGCTGCCGACGGTCGGGTTGTCAGCAGGGAAAATCGGGTTTGATGCCTTATTGCAGCTGCGAAATCAACCCCCTTTTTAGGGGCATTCCATATCTGGAGGTGAGAACATGGCGGAAGCCCCCCGTCGTCTGGTAGTAGGGATCAGCGGCGCGTCCGGCGCGATCTATGGCATCCGGGTGCTGCAGACCCTGGCCCCCTTGGGTATCGAGACCCACCTGGTCATGAGCAAGGCGGCGGAAGTCACCTTGGCGCACGAAACCCGGATGAAGCTGGCCGAGGTGCGCGAACTGGCGACCCGCTGGTACAAGCCGGAAGACATCGGCGGCGCCCCGGCCTCCGGCTCGTACCGCACGCTGGGCATGATCGTGGCGCCGTGCTCGGTGCGGTCCATGAGCGAGATCGCCAGCGGCGTCACCACCTCGCTGCTGACGCGGGCCGCCGACGTCTGCCTGAAGGAACGCCGCCGGCTGGTGCTGATGGTGCGCGAAACGCCGCTGCACACCGGCCATTTGCGCACCATGCTGCAACTGTCCGAGATGGGCGCCGTGGTGGCACCGCCGGTGCCGGCCTTCTATGCCCGCCCGGAAAGCCTGGACGCCATGGTCGACCACACAATCGGCCGCATGCTCGACCTGTTCGGCATCGAAACCGATTTGGTGCGCCGCTGGGGGGAGTAGAACGCGCGGCAGCTCACACGACGTCCCATCAGGGCGTCATGCGCGGACTTGATCCGCGCATCCACGTTTTTCCGGCGGCACCGCGTGGATGGCCGGGTCAAGCCCACGGCTGTCCGGTTCCGTCGCGGGGCCTGGGTGGCGCAGAGCACGGCCTGCTCGGCTTTGACGGATGCCGCCGTACCCAGGTAACACGGACGGCACGGACGCCGCTTCGCGGCCACGGATCACACGGACAAAAGAAAATTCGTCATGCCGGCCTTCGAGCCGGCATCCATCGTGGTGCACCCCCATGGACCCCGGCTCGCGCGGGGCGCGTCCG
>JBLNBE010000045.1:0-6446 GCA_050259735.1 Bacteroidota bacterium | reverse complement strand
CCGCGAGCGCACCGGGTTCATCGCGGAGTACCGGCACTTGTGCGAATTGCGAAATCACCACACGCTTCAACAGGCTAGTGGCCTGCTCATCCCCGAAATCCGCTCTGCGGATTTCGGGGGCAGGACACTAGGCTGCCGTCACGGCGAATGCGATAATGGCGGCCGCGCCACTGCACCGAGCGTCCGCACAGGGCGGCGACGAACACCGCCAGCGACAGCCCGTCGCGCAGGACGATCAGCCATAGCGGCGCCGGTGTCAGCGCCAGGGCGCGTTCCTGCAGCCGCACCGCCGCCCAGCGCACCGCCACCGCCAGCGGCAGCAGCGGCCACGCCCACAGCGCCGCCAGCCAGGACAGGGCCGGCTGGGCGAGGACGGACGACAGGAACGACAGCGGCGCCACGCTGGCGACGGTGCGCGACCAGCGCAATTCATGGGTGGCAAGGGTGGCAAGGCCGGGTTCGACGACTCGGGTCGACACCGTCAGCGGCACCAGGGCGATGGACAGGCCCAAGGCCCGCACCGCCTGGCCCAGCCGGTAGTCGTCGGCCAGCACGTCGGCGCAGACGGCAAGGCCGCCGGCGCGCTCCAGGGTGGCGCGGGTCAGCGCCATGGTGGCGCCGAAACAGCCGTCGGCACGGCCCAGCGCGCGGCCGACCAGGGCGGCGGGCAGGAAGCCATGGTTGATGCCCATGGCGCCCAGCCGGCTCCACACCCCGGACTCGGGGCGGCCGACATACAGGCAGGTGGCAAGCCCCACGCCCGGCGCGGCCAGCGCCGCCACCACCGCCTCCAGATAGTCGGGCGGCGCCCGCATGTCGCTGTCGGCGATGATCAGGATGCCGTCCTGGGCCTGTTCCAGCATGTTGCACAGATTGGCGACCTTGGCATTGGTGGCGCGCGCCGGTCCGCCCGTTACCAGCCGGATGTCTGCATCGGGCATCCGCGCCTGTAACCGGCGCACCGCCTCGGCCGCCGGGTCGCTCGGGTCGGCGACGCCGCAGACCATGCGCAGGCCGGGCCAGTCGGGCCGCCAAAAGGTCGCCAGATCCTCGGCCAGATCGGGTTCGGCCCCGCATAGCGGTTTGAGGAGCGTCAGCGGCGGCCGCTGGGCCAGCATCGGCCGGGGCGGGGCACGCAGGCGCCGCACCAGCACGGCGCCGGCGATTTGGAACGCCATGCCGGCGACGATCACCAGGACAGCCAACACCATCATGGCTTTGCCTGTTCGGCGGCGCGGGCCTCCAGCATGTCCACCAGGGCATCGGCACCCTTCAGCATGGCGACGCTGCGGAACTCGGCGCGACGCACCGCCAACTGGCTGATGGTGCCGTCCAGCAATACGTCCTCGATACGCCAGCCGGCGGGGGTCTGCTTGACCAGATAGGTCAGCCGCGCCGGGTCGCCGGTGGCCGGGATGATGCGGGTCGGCACCAGGGTGCCGCCGCCATGGGCGGGGGCCGGCTGGCCGGTCTCGAAGCGCTCGCCGTCATAGCTGGCGAATTGACGGGCATAGGTGGCGACGGTGTAGTGGGTGAAGGCGCGCACCAGCCGTTCCATCTGCTCGGGCGACAGCTTGGCCGCCTGGGCGCCGATGGCGGAACGGGTCATGGTCGGCAGGTCATAAGATTGTTCGACCACTGGGGTCAGTTGGCTGGCGCGGCCGTCGAAGCCCAGGCTGGGGCCGTCCTTCATGACCTGCTCCAGCGCGGCATGCAGGCTCTCCACCGGCGCGGTGGCGGAGTCCTGGGCGTTGCTGGCGCTTGTCCACAGCAACAGCAGGGTCAGGATAAAGACCAGCTTCATGGCACCATCCCCTGTTGGCGGAACCATTCCACCGCATCGGCCAAGGCGGCGGTGGCCGGGCGGTGGACATAGCCCAAGGCGGCCTCGGCCTTGGCCGAGCTGAAATACATGTGGGCGCGCGCCATGCGCAGGCTGTCCAAAGTCACGAACGGCTCGCGCCCGGTCAGCCGACCCCAGCCCTCGGCCGCCAGCGCCACCGGCACCACCGCCGCCAGCGGCAGGCGCAGGCGCGGCGGCTTGCGCCCGACCCGGTGGGCGATGATGGCCAGCATGTCGGCCAGGCTCAGGTCGTCGCCGCCCAGGATGTAACGCTCGCCCACCTGCCCGCGTTCCAGCGCCAGCACATGGCCCTGGGCGACGTCGTCCACATGCACCAGGTTCAGGCCGGTATCCACGTGGGCGGGCATGCGCCCGGCCGCCGCCTCGACCACCATGCGGCCGGTCGGGGTGGGGCGGCGGTCGCCGGGGCCGACGGGGGTCGACGGATTGACGATGACGGCCGGCAAGCCGCGCTCGGCCACCAGCCCGCGCACCACCTCCTCGGCCAGGAACTTACTGCGCTTATAGGGGCCGATCATGGCATCCAGCCGGGCCGGCACGTCCTCGGTGGCGCCGCCCAGGGTGGCGACGCTGCTGGTGTGGACGACGCGGCGCACGCCCGCCTCCAGCGCTGCCAGCATCATCTCTCGGGTGCCGTCCACGTTGGTGTGTATCATGGCGGCGGGATCGGGAACCCACAGGCGGTAATCGGCGGCCACATGGATCAGCGCGGCGCAGCCCCGCAAGGCGGCGCGGTCGCCCAGGGCGCCTTCCACCACTTCCACATCCAGGCCGTGCAGGTTGCGCAACGACGAGGTCGGCCGCACCAAGGCCCGCACGGCATAGCCGCGCGCCAGCAGCGCCCGCGCCACCGCGCTGCCGATGAAGCCGCTTGCTCCGGTGACCAGGACCGTGTCCGCCACTGCCGCACTCCCGCTGTTGCCGCTGATATGGGGCGGCCGTCACGGCAAAACCGCGTCGCCAGAGGGGATAAGCGGCCCCGTCGCAAGGCTTAGCCCCCCTTTCCGAAGCATCGCCGCCGCCCCAGATGCGCGGCCGGGTCCACGTTCGGTAAGACTTTATGGCGGCGCGGCTGGTCATATGGTGTTGGCGCCACGGCGCCGTGGTGGCGGCCGTGGTCGGCGCGCTGGTGCTGGCGGCTGGCTGGGCGGCGGCGACGCGGCTGGGGCTGGACAGCGACGAATCGCACATGCTGTCGCCCGAGCTGCCCTATCGCCGGGCCGAGCTGCGCTTCGACGCCGCCTTTCCCCATACCCGCGACCTGCTGGTGGCGGTGCTGGATGCCGACACGCCGGAACAGGCCGAGGCGGCGGCGGACGGATTGGTGGCCCGGCTGGCCGGCAATCCCCGCTTCCTGGCGGTCGAACGGCCGGCGGCGGAAGTGTTCTTCCGCGACCACGCCTTGCTGTTCCTGCCCGAGGCCGAGTTGGAATCCCTGGCCGACCGTTTGATCCGGGCGCAGCCTTTGCTGGGCGGGTTGGCGGCCGATCCGTCGGCGCGCGGCCTGTTGGGCGTGCTGTCGCTGATGGCCGAGGGCGTGCGGCGCGGCGCGGTGGAGGCCGCCGCGCTGGAGCCGGTGGTGGACAAGGTGGCGGCGGCGGCGCGGTCGCTGGCAACCGGGACCTCGGCATCGTTGTCGTTGCGCGACATGGTGATGCCCGGCGGTGGCACCGATACCCGCCGGCTGGTGCTGGCGCGGCCACGGTTGGAGCGCGCCAGCCTGGTGGCGGGCGAGGCGGCGGCGAGTGAGCTGCGCCAAGCGGCCCGGGGCTTGCCGGCGCGGCTGCGGCTGACCGGTCCGGTGGCGCTGTCCGACGACAATTTCCGCACCGTCGCCCATGGGGTGGCGCCGACCTTGGCGTTGTCGCTGGCGCTGGTGTCGGCGCTGCTGCTGCTGGCGGTCGGCTCGATGCGGGTGGCGGGCGCCATCCTGATCACCCTGGCCGCCGGACTGGTGCTGACCGCCGGCTTCGCCGCATTGGCGGTGGGGGTGGTCAACCCGCTGTCGGTGGCCTTTGTCGTGCTGTTCCTTGGGCTGGCGGTGGATTTCTGCATCCAGTTCGCGCTGCGCTTCCGCGACGCCCATTTCCGCCTGGGCGACGCCGAGCGGGCCATGGCGGTGTGCGCCGCCAAGGCGCCGCGCCCGCTGCTGGTGGTGGCACTGGCGATGGCGCTGGGCTTCCTTGCCTTCGTTCCCACCGATTACCTGGGGGTGTCGCAACTGGGGCTGATCGCCGGCGCCGGCATGGTGGCGGGCATCGGGCTGACGCTGACTTTGCTGCCCGCCTTGCTGGGGCTGATGCCGCCGCCGCCGGCCAAGGCGCCGCCGGGCTTTGCCATTCTGGCCCCGGTCGAGGCGCGGCTGCGCCGCCATGCCGGAGCGGTGCTGCTGGCCGCTGTGGCGGTGGCTGTCGTGCTCGCCCTGCCGGCCGCAAGGGTGCCGGTGGATTTCGATCCGTTGCGGCTGCAGGACCCGCGCGCCGAATCGGTGGCGGCCTTGCGCGATCTTGCCGCCGACACCGCCACCTCGCCCTATGTGGTGCAGGCGCTGACCGCCAGCCCGGCGGCGGCGGAAATGCTGGCCCGGCAGTTGGACGGGCGGCGCGACATCGCCTTCGCCCTGACCCTATCCAGCTTCGTGCCTGCCGGCCAGGACGAGAAGTTGGCGGTGATCGAGGATCTCGGCCGCCTGCTCGGTCCCAGCCTGCATCCACCAGAGACGGCGCCGCCGCCCGATCTGGCCCAGGTGGCGTCGGCGCTGTCGGCGACGGCGGCGGCGTGGGAGCAAGCCGGCTTCCCGCGTCAGGCCGACAGCCTGCGCGAGGTGGTGGCGCGCGGCCGGGTGGCGGCGTTCGCGCGGGCGGTGGACGGCGGCGTGGCGCCGCTGTTGGAGCAGTTGCGCGGTCTGTTGGCGGTGGGGCGGGTGACGGAGGACGATCTGCCGCCCGCCCTGGTGCGCGACTGGGTCGGCAGCGGCGGCGAGGGGCGGGTGGAAATCCATCCCGCCGTGGCGCCGGCCGATCACGCCGCGCTGGCGGCCTTCGTCGATTCCGTGCGTTCGCTTGATGCCGCGCTTTCGGGGATGCCGGTCGCCATCGTCGACAGCGGCCGCGCCGTGCTGCACGCCTTTGCCCAAGCCGGGCTGACCGCACTGGCGGCGGCGGTGGCGTTGCTGGCTTGGGTGCTGCGGCGGCCATCCCATGTGGTGCTGGTGCTGGCGCCGCTGGCGCTGGGCGCGGCGGCGACCCTGGCGGCGATGACGGTGCTGGGCGGCGCGGTGAACTTCGCCAATATCGTCGCTTTTCCCCTGCTGCTGGGCATCGGTGTCGCCTGCAACGTCTATTTCGTCCTGGGCTGGCGCGAGGGCACCGCCATGCTGGCCTCGGCCACGGCGCGGGCGGTGCTGTTCTCGGCGCTGACCACCGGTGTGTCGTTCGGCGCCCTGGCGCTGTCGCCCCATCGCGGCACCGCCTCGCTGGGGCTGGTGCTGATGGTCGGGCTGGCGCTGATGGTCGGCGTGTCCCTGCTGCTGTTGCCCGCCGCCTTCGCCTGGACCGAGCGGAGGCGATGATCATGACGGCGCGTCGGCGATGATCCTGCGCCTGTTGCTGATGGCGGCGGTGATGGGGCTGGCGGCATGGTCGCTGGCGCCGCTGCTGCCGCAACTGCCCGCCCTGCTGGCGCAAGCGGGGGTGGGTACGCTGGCCGCCATGGTCGCGGCCCATGCGGTGCCGGTGGCGCTGTGCGGCGTGGCGTGGTCGTGCGTGGTGCCGCGCGTGGGGGTGCGGTCGATGATGGCGCTGCGCTGGTTGCGTGACGGCGTCAACGAGATGCTGGCGGTGGTGCCGCTGGCGGGCGAGGCGATGGCGGTGCGCCGGCTCGCCCGCCGGGGGGTGACGCCGGCGGCGGCGGGGGCCGGCATGGTCGCCGACCTTACCGCCGAGCTGGCGGCGCAGGTGCTGTTCAGCCTGATCGGTCTGGCGTTGTGGGCCGGACACGCCGGTGGCGGCGGGGTGTTACGCTGGGGCGTGCCGGGCGTGCTGGCGGCGGCGGCGGTGGCGGCGGCCTTTGTCGCCGTACAGCGTGGCGGCGGCCTAGCCCTGGCGGCCCGTCTGTTGCCGCGACACAAGATGGCGACGGGCATGCATCGCCATCTGATGGCGTTGTACCGCCGGCCGCGCCGGCTGGGCGGGGCGCTGGCGCTGCATGTGCTGGCCTGGTTGGCGGCGTGCGGCGAGGCCTGGCTGGCCTGTCGCCTGCTTGGGCACCCGCTGACGCTGGCCGAGGCGGTGATGCTGGAAAGCGCGGTGTTCGCCCTGCGTAGCGTCGCCTTCATGGTGCCTGGCGCGCTGGGGGTGCAGGAAGGTGGCTACGCCCTGCTGGCGCCGCTGCTGGGCCTGCCGCCGGCCTTGGCGCTGACGGTGTCGTTGCTCAAGCGCGGGCGCGAAGTGGCAATGGGCGTTCCGGCGTTGCTGGTGTGGCTGGGGCGGCAGAAGTGAGGTTCTTCGCGGATCAGCGAGGAAGTGCGCCTGCCAATTTTCGTCATCCCGGGCGCAGCGTAGCGTAGACCCGGGATCCATGC
>JBLNBE010000044.1:0-91204 GCA_050259735.1 Bacteroidota bacterium | reverse complement strand
CGGACGCGCCCCGCGCGAGCCGGGGTCCATGGGGGTGCACCACGATGGATGCCGGCTCGAAGGCCGGCATGACGAATTTTCTTTTGTCCGTGTGATCCGTGGCCGCGAAGCGGCGTCCGTGTCGTCCGTGTTACCTGGGTGCGGCGGCATCCGTCAAAGCCGAGCAGGCCGTGCTCTGCGCCCCCCAGGCCCCGCGACGGAACCGGTTGACCCGGTCATGACGAAAACAGGCACGACCCGCACCGGGCGAACTCTACTGACCCGGCACCGTCACGCGGATGGCGGCGGCGGCGCGGCGGCCGTCGGTGTCGATGACCACCAGGCGGGCGAAGCCGTCGCCGTCGGGGCGCCAAAAGGTGCTGCCGGCCGCCAGCGGGCGACCATCGGCGACCCAGCGATAGGGCGCCCGGCCGCCGACGGCGTTCAGGCCGATGCCGTCGGCCAGGGTTTCTATCGTGGCGCCGTCGGGTGGGAACAGGATGCGCAGCGGATCGGCCCGCCCGCCGCTGCCCATGGGGGCCGTGGTGTCGCCGCGTGGTGCCAGCCGGGCCAGCGCCGGCGGCGGGTCGCGGTGGAACAGGGCATGGTCGGGTTGGCTTGGCGCCGGCCGGGCGGCGCGATCGGGCGGCAGCAGGTCGAAGGCGCGGAACAGGATGGGGGCGGCGGCGGTGCGCCCCATCTCGCCCGGACGGGGGGCGCCGTCGGGGCGGCCGACCCACACCGCCACGGTGTAATCGGCCGACGATCCCACCGTCCAGGCGTCGCGGAAGCCGAACGAGGTGCCGGTCTTGAAGGCGATGCGCCGGGCGCGGGCGATGCCCGAACCGGTGGCGATGCCGTCGGGGGCGGGGCTGCCTTCCAGCACGTCGATCACCGCCCGCGCCGCCGCCTCGCCCACCAGCCGCTTGGGGTCTGGCACCGGCTCGCCCGCCAGCACCGATAGCGGCAGCACACGGCCGCCATCGGCCAGCGCCGCATACAGCATGGCCAGGTCGCCCAGGCGGATGCCGACGCCGCCCAGCGCCAGCGGCAGGCCGGGTTCGTCGCCGCCAGGGGGGAAGGTCAGGCGGGCGCCGGATTGCTGCAGCAGGGCGACGAAGCGGGCCGGGCCGACCTGCTCCAACGCCTGCACCGCCGGCACGTTCAGCGAGCGCTGCAACGCCTCGCGCGCGGTGACGGTGCCGTGGAAGTCATGGTCGAAGTTGCGCGGCACCCAGTCGCCGAAACGCTGCGGCATGTCGGCCATCAGCGTGCCGGGATGCAGCGACAGATCGTCGAAGGCCAGTGCATAGATGAACGGCTTGAGCGCCGAGCCGGGCGAGCGCACCGCCTGGGTCAGGTCGACCTGGCGGCTGGTCCAGTCGGCGCTGCCCAGATGGGCCAGCAGCCGGCGGTCGCGGTTGGCGACGATGACGATTGCGGTGTCGCTGCCCGGCTCCAACCGTGCCGCCATGGCGCGTCCCAACGCTTCCAGGCCGCGCTGCAAGCCACCGTCGATGCGGGTGCGCACGATGCTGCCGGGCGGTGCGGCGGCGGCCAGCCGTTCGGACAGATGGGGGGCCAGCATGGGCATGGGACGCTGGAAGGTGGGCACCGGTTCGGCCTTGGCGGCCACCGCGACGTCGCGGGCGATCACCCCGCGCGCTGCCGCCCGCTCCAACACCCGGTCGCGCGCCGCCCGCGCCGCCTCGGGCCGGCGGTCGGGGCGCAGCCGCTCGGGCGATTGCGGCAGCGCCACCAACAGTGCCGCCTCGGCCGGCGACAGTTTGAGCGGTTCCTTGCCGAACCACGCCAGCGACGCCGCGCTGACGCCTTCCAGGGTGCCGCCAAACGGTGCCAGGGTCAGATAGGCCTCCAGCACGCCGTCGCGGCCCAGCCGTGCCTGCAACTGCACGGCCCGCGCCGATTCGGTCAGCTTGGCGCCCCAGGTGCGGCGCTTGGGTTCCAGCAGGCGCGCCGTCTGCATGGTCAGGGTCGACGCGCCCGATACCACCCGGCCGTGGCGCAGCGCTTGTCCCATGGCGCGGATGGCGGCCAGCGGGTCGATGCCGGGATGCCAGCCATAGCGGCGATCCTCGACCGCGCGCAGCATGGCCAGGTACAGCGGATCGACCTGATCGGGCCGGGTCGGCAGCCGCCAGGTGTCGTCCGCGGTGGCGAAGGGACGCAGCAGGCGGCCGTCGGCATCCACCACCACGGTCGAGCGCCCCTGCAAACGGGCCAGGTTGGGCGGCGCCAGCCGGTCGGCGGCGATGGCGAGTGCCGCCACCACCGCCATGCCGGCGAGGAGACCTTGCCACAGCCTCATGCTTTGGCGTCACCCCCGCGAAGGCGGGGGTCCATGGGGCCGCCTGGAACGGCGGCGGGCATGGATTCCCGCTTTCGCGGGAATGACGCTTTTCCTGAACAAGTGCGTCTGCCGATCCGCCTCATTCGCCGATCACGACCCGGTTCAACTGGGTGCGGGCCTTGATGCGCGGGGCGTACATGTGTTCGACCACCGCCGCCGGCAGGGTGAACTCGCCCGGCGCCACCGCGCGCACCGCATAGGCGACCTTGAACTCCCAGGTTTCCGAGTTATAGACGCGCGACGGCGCGTCGGGGTCGCTGCGATCCATTTCCCAGTTGGGCAGGGTCACGGCGGCGACGAAGCGGTCGTCGCGGGCCTGGCGCATTTCGGCCTCGGACAGGCGGCCGATCCACTCATAGCCGGGCTGTTCGGGGCGCAGTACGCCCTCGATGTCCCAGCCAGCCGGCAGCAGGTCCAGCACGGCATAGTCGCCGGCCTGCTCCGCCGTCGCCTTGCCTTCGACCACCACGACCAAGCGGTCGTTGCGCTTGATCGCGTTCAGGTCGGCGGGGTGGCCGTCCAGGGTGTAGACCGACTTGTGCAGGTCGATGCCGGCGCCCGAGGCCGGCAGCGGCTGGGCCGGCACGCCCTCGGCCGAGACGACGCGGAACACCGGGCCTTCGCCGGCATTCTTCACCGTCAGGCCACGGGCCAGGGCGTCGCCGCCCACCGGCACGCTGATGGGGTCGCCCCCGGCCACCGGCTTGCCGTCGACCTCGACCGCCAGCTTGCCGGTGTTCTTCGCCATCTCGGCGGCGGCCAGCAGCATCCACGCCTTGTCCTGGGTGGTGGTGTCCTCGACCGGAATCGCCATGGTGCCGCCCAGATCAAGCAGCGCCGGCACCTGGGCCGAGCGGCCGGCTCCGGCCATCACCGCCGCCACGCCGTAGATGTCGCGCAGATGCGACCCATAGGGCAGCGAGGTGTAGCTTGTGGATTTCTGCGCCAGCGCCTTGCGCGCCGTGTCATACGAGGCGTTGGCCCGCGCCCGTTCGCCCACCGCGTCCAGTGCCGCCCCCAGATGGGCCGCCGCCATGGCGCCCTTGGGTGGCTTGGAATCGTGGAAGTAACGCAGGTCGCCGGCATTGGCCAAACCCTTGCGGGCCAGCAACGCCGCCGCATAGGCGCGCACCTCCTCGCGACTGTCGCGCACGGCGGTGCTTTGCAGCCAGGTCCGGCCTTGGGCCAGGGTGGCGGCGGGCACGTCATAGCCCTTTTCGGCGGCGCGGGTCAGGAAGTCCAACGCGAAGGTGGAAATCCACGGATCGGCATCGCCGCCCCACTGGCCCCACATATGGAAATTGCCGTCGGGCGCCTGCATCGAGACGACGCGCTCGACCGCTTCCTGCACCCGATCGGGGATGTTCTTGTCCTGGCGGGTTCCGGCCAGCAGCGCCATGTCGTTGAAATACAGCAGCGGCAGCGCTCGGCTGGTGGTCTGTTCCAGGCAACCATAGGGATAGCGGTCAAGCCAGCGCAGCAGGCCGGGCACGTCGATGCCCTGCCAGCGCGACAGGCTGAGCGCCACGGCTCCGGTGCCGGGAACGAAATCGGCCAGCAGGGAATTGTCCAGCGTCGCCGTCTCGCCCGCCGCCAGCGAGACGATGGTCTGGCGAGTTTCGGGCAATTGCGCCGGGCGAACCTGGATCGGCCAGTCGCGGCTGACGGCGAAGCCGTCGGGACCCTTGACCGCCAGCTCCAGCTTGCCGATTCCGGCGGCACCGGCCGCCAGCGGCACGGTGAACACCTCGCGCTTGCCCTTGGCCAGCGGGACGGTGCGCTCGACCGGCGCGGCGGCGACCGCGTCCAGGCTGGTGATGCGCAAGGCATAGCCGCCTTCGGCGCCGTCCACGTTGTGCAGCAGCACGGTGGCGCGGCCCTTGTCGCCGGGAGCGAGGAAGCGCGGCAGGATGATTTCGGCGACGATGGGATCGCGCACGGTCAGCCGCGCCTCGCCCGAACCGACCTTGGTGCCGTCCCACGCCACCGCCATCAGCCGCAGCTCGCCCTGGAAGTCGGGGACCTCCAGCGGAATGGCGGCGGCACCGTCCTTCAGCGCCACGATGCCCGAGAACAAGGCCACCGTGCGGGTCGGCACCACGTCCAGCCCCTTGCCGCCAAAGGCGTCGCCGCCCTGGTCGTCGCCATTGGCGAGGCCCCGGATCAGGCGGCCGTAATCGTCGCGCATGCCGACGCCCAGCCGGCGCTTGCTCAGGTAATGGGCTTGCGGCGCCGGGGTCTTGAAGCGGGTCAGTTGCAGGATGCCCTGGTCCACCGCCGCCAGGGTGACGAAGGCGTGGCTGCCGGCGCCGGCCACCTTGACCGGCACGGTGATGGTCTGGCGCGGGGCGATGCGTTCGGGCGCGCCCAAGGATATGCCCAGGGTGCGGGCGCCGGCGTCCAGTCCCAGCCAGGCGACGCCGACGGCGCGCACCGGGGCGTGGCCCAGCTTGTCCGACAGCGGCCGGTACAGGGTGACCAGGGCATAGGCGCCCGGCCCCCACTCGGTGCCGACGGCGATGCTGACATCGGTGCCGCCGGCCGGCACGCGCACGGTGCGGACTTCGTGGACCTGCTCGTTGGCGACGACCACCAGGGCTTCGCCCTCGTATTCCGAATCGATGTGCAGCTTGGCGGTGTCGCCGGCCTGATAGCCGGGCTTGTCGGCGGCCAGCTTCAGCCGGTCGGGACGGTCGGCGCTGGCATTGCCGTACCAGCCGCCCCAGAACCCCAGCGAGGTGGCGGCGCCGCTGGCGGGATCGCGCACGACGACGCGGTAGGACCCCCAGTCGGGCACATATTTCAGCACCGCCGGGTCGGCGGTGCCGACCGCCAGGGTACCCTCGGCCACCACGGTTTCACGGGCGACGCGCTCGTAGCGCCAGCGCGAGCCGGAGCGATACCACTGCCAGGTCGAGACGTCCTTGAACACCTGATACTGCAGGCCGGTGCGGGCCACCGTGTCGCCGCTGTCGCTGACGGTGACGACGTCGAAAAGCGCTTCCTGGCCCCGGCGCACGCTGCCGTCGAAGCGCGGCTTGACGCCGATGGCGACGGGGCGGGTGCGCACCGGGACATAGACATGCTCGCCGGTGGTGCGGCCGCCCGGCTCGCGGATGGCGATGCCGATATCGGCGCGCAGCGGCAGGGTGGTGTTGATGGCGCTGGGCAACTGGCCGGTGACGAGTGTGGCGCCCTTGTCGTCGGTGTCGGCCACCGCCAGGCTGATGCGCTCGCCGCTATATTTCTCTTCGGCCATGCCCCAGCGATAGCCCTTGAACTTGGCATAGGGGGCGGGGTCGGGTTCGATCACCAGTTCCGCCTCGCCGCCCAGCGCCGAGGCGGGGGCGCCGTACAGGAAGCGCGCTTCCACCGGGATCGACAGGGTGTCGGCCGGCTTCAGCACCGCCGGGCGTTCGCCGATGGTCAGGCCCAGGCGCTGCGGCACGAAATCCTGCACCTCGAAGCCGACGCGGCCGACCGCCTCGCCCTCGGGGTCCACATGGGCGGTGGCCTCCCAATTGCCGCGATTGGCACTGGCCGGCAGCTTGATCGCCAGGGTGCCGGCGCCGCCGCCGCCATCGCTGACGGTGAAGCGGCGGTATTCCTTGCCGTCGGGGCGCATGACCTTGATCACCACCGGGCGGTTCTCGATGGCCTGCACCTTGGGGTCGCGCAACAGGGTGGTCAGTTGCACCGTCTCGCCGGGGCGATAGATGCCGCGCTCGGTATACAGAAAGGCGTCCACCGGGCCGGCGGGGGCGCGGCCGTCGACGCCACGGTCGGAAAGGTCGAAGTTCGAGCGGCGCAGGTCGAGGAAGGCGAAGTCGTCGCTGCCATAGGCCATCACCATGACCGGCGCCATGCCGCCGGTGCCGCGCAGCAGGCCGGGGGCGAAGCGGGCGATGCCGTCGGCATTGGTGACCGCCTGGCCCAACTCGTCATTGTTGCGGGCGATCAGGTTCAGGCGCACGCCGGCCAGCGGCTTGGCGGTCTTCAGCGAGCGCACCGACAGCGTCAGGCCGTCGGCGCCGTTGAAGCTGGTCACCCCCAGATCGGTCTGCACCACCCATTGCGCCGCGATCGGGCGGTAATCGGCGTCGTAGTAATAGCCGTAATCTTCCTGGGCATCCTCCTTGGACGCCTCGGGATTCTTGGCCACCACCATATAGGCGCCGGGTTCGGCCTTGCCGATGGCCTCGGCCAGCGGGAACAGGCTGACCACCGCCTCGTTGCGCGGGCCGGTCACCGTCATGGCGCCGCTCCACACCTTGCGGCCCTCATCCTCGCCGATCTGTTCGGCGTGATAGGGATAGGTGGTGCGCTCGTCCACCATGTCCTGCCGCATGCGCGCCAACAGGCGGTCGCCGATGCGATAGACGGTGATGTCCAGCTTGTTGACGTTGACGGTGGTGATGGGCAGGCCCTCGACCGTCTCGCGCGGCAGCACGAAGCCGGGGCCGAACGACACCGTCGCCGGGCGGTCGGTGAAGCCGACGGTCACCGGGGTGGACTCGGCCAGCTTCTCGCCCTTGGCGCCGGGCAGGCCGGGACGCAGGGTGATCTGGTATTCGTTGCCGAAGGCGAAGCCTGACAGGCACAGCCGGGTGCCGTCGACGCGGATGCCGGCGCGGGTTCCGGCCGGCAACTGGACGTAATCGGCATAGCGGGTGGCGCCGGTGGCATCCAGCGGCGCCGAGAAGGTCAGGCACGCCTCGGGGCGGTCGGCACTGGTTTCGGCGGCGACGCGGCGGAAGGCCAGTTCGCCCGGCTTCAGCCCTTCCAGCGGCACCGCCTCGGCCGAGCGCACCGGCGCCACGGCGGCCGGCCCGCCGGGTTGCGCGCCGGGCTGGGGGCCGGATGGCGTGGACAGGCGCACCTGTGCCGGCGGCGTTGCGCCATGATGAAAGCGCGGCAGGTCCTTGACCCCCCAGGCCCCCACGCCGACAGCGCCCAAAGCCAAGGCGGCGACCGCCACCAGCATGCCGTTGCGCATAACTTTCGTCCCCTTACGAATACCCCTGGCCGGCGAATATCCTCTAACGCGCGACGGTCGGCAACCATTGGGCGATATGTCTCAAGCATGGCTGTCCGGTGTGGCACGGATATCGCCTAATGCGCGCACCCACTTGACAACGCCGTCGGCCGCGCTCATTGTGAGTGAGTGTTCACATTCAGAGGCGGTCATGCGCGACGGCAGTGCCACGCGACAGCGGATTCACCAGGCGGCGTTGGACCTGTTCGTCCGCCGCGGCGTCACCGAAACCAGCGTGCGCGATCTGGCCGCCGCCGCCGGCATCGCCGAGGGCACGCTGTACCGCCATTACGCCTCGAAGGACGATCTGGTCGCCGATCTGTTCGTCACCAATTACACCGCCTTTGCCACCCGGCTGTGCGCGCTGCGCGCCGTCGCCGGCTTCCGCGCCCGGATCGAGGCGGTGGCGGCGGAAATCTTCCGCTTCCACGACGACGATCCCACCCTGTTCCGCTTCCTGTTGCTGGTGCAGCACCAGGCGCTGTCCCGCGCCGGCGCGGGCGCCGACAACCCGGTGTCGGTGCTGCAGTCCATGGTCGAGGACGCCATCGCCGCCGGCGAAATCTCGCTGGCCGATCCCGCTTTGGCCACCGCCATGCTGCTGGGTTTGCTGCTGCAGCCCGCCACCGCCGTGGTCTATGGCCGCCTGAGCGGCAAACTGGCACCCCATGCTCCCGCTATCGCCGCCGCCTGCTGGCGCGCGCTGAACCCCTAAGGAGAGTCGTCATGCATGACGGAACCTTCCGCCTGCTGGCCCATCGCCGCTTCCTGCCGCTGTTCGTCAGCCAATTTCTGGGCGCCGCCAACGACAATCTGTTCAAGAACGCGCTGGTCATCCTGGTGGTCTATCGGCTGGGCGCCGGCATGGGGATGGAGCCGAAGATCCTGGCGACGGTCGCCGCCGGCCTGTTCATCGCGCCCTATTTCCTGTTCTCGGCCCTGGCCGGCCAATTGTCCGACCGTTTCGAGAAAACCGGGCTGATGAAGCTGTGGAAGGCGGTCGAGATCGCCGTCTCCGTCATCGGCGCCTGGGCGCTGGTGGCGGAAAACGTGCCGATGATGCTGGCGGCGCTGTTCCTGCTCGGCACCCAGGCCACCTTCGTCGGCCCGATCAAATACGCCGTGCTGCCGGAATTGTTGGCGCGCGACGAACTGATCGGCGGCAATGCCCTGATCGAGGGCGGCACCTTCCTGGCCATCCTGATCGGCACCATCGCCGGCGGCACGCTGGTGACGGTGGATGGCGGCACCCAGTTGGTCGGCGCCGGCATGGCGCTGGCGGCGGTGGCCGGGCTGGGCGCCGCGCTGATGCTGCCCAAGGGCCATGCGGGCAATCCCGAGGTGACGGTGCGCCTCGCGCCCTTCCGCGACAGTGCCATGCTGTGGAATCTGATCCGCGCCCGCCGCGACCTCTATCTGTCGGTGCTGGGCATTTCCTGGTTCTGGCTGGTGGGCGCCACCTATCTGTCGCAATTTCCCGCCTTCGCCAAGGACGTGCTGGGCGCCGACGAGCATGCGGTGACCCTGATGCTGACCATGTTCTCGGTCGGTATCGGCGTCGGCTCGGTGCTGTGCGGCCGGTTGCTCAAGGGCGAGATTTCCGCCCGCCATGTTCCCTTCGCCGCCCTGGGCATGACGCTGTTCGCCTTCGACCTTTATTTCGCCGCCGGCAATGCCGCCGGCGACGGCACCCTGCAGCCGTTGTCGGCGTTCCTGGCGCATCCGGCGAACTGGCGCGTCCTGGTCGACTTGCTGGCCTTCGCCATCTGCGGCGGCATCTACATCGTGCCGCTCTACGCCATCTTGCAGGCGCGCAGCGACGAATCGGCGCGCGCTCGCGCGGTCGCCGCCAACAATGTCGCCAACGCCATCTTCATGGTGACCGGTGCGGTGGTCAGTGCGGTGCTGTTGGCGCTGGGCATGTCGGTCACCGGCATCTTCCTGACGCTGGGCATCGCCAATCTGGTGGTGGCGCTGTACATCTGCGGCCTGCTGCCCGACGCCGTGCTGCGCGGCGTGTTCGCCGCCTTGTTCCGGTTGGCCTATCGCGTCAAGGTCCAGGGGCTGGAGAACCTGCCCAAGGCCGGCGAGCGGGCGGTGATCGTGGTCAACCACGTCTCGTTCCTCGACCCGGCGCTGCTGGCCGCCTTCCTGACCGAAAAGCCGGTCTTCGCCGTCAATTCCTTCGTCGCCAAGGCGTGGTGGGTGCGGCCGTTCCTGCGGGTGGTCGACGCCTTTCCCATCGACCCTACCAACCCGATGTCGACCAAAAGCCTGATCCGCGCGGTGCAGGAAGGCCGCTCGCTGGTGATCTTCCCCGAAGGCCGCATCACCGTCACCGGCGCGCTGATGAAGGTGTACGAAGGCCCCGGCATGGTGGCCGACCGCGCCGATGCGGTGGTGGTGCCGGTGCGTATCGACGGCGCTCAGTTCACCCCGTTCTCGCGCCTGCGCGGCAAGCTGCGGCTGCGCTGGTTCCCCACCATCACCATCACCGTGCTGCCGCAACGCCGCTTCGACGTGCCGGAAGAGGTCAAGGGCCGCGCCCGGCGCCAGCGCATCGGCGCCGCCCTTTACGACGTCATGTCGGGCATGATGTTCGAGACGGCGCACCGCGACCGCACCCTGTTCCAGGCGCTGCTGGAGGCGCGCCGCACCACCGGCGGCGATGCTCCGGCGGTCGAGGACATCAACCGCAAGCCGCTCAGCTATGATCGCCTGGTTGCTTCCAGCCTGGCGCTGGGCCGCGTGCTGTCGCGCCACGCCAAGGGCGGCGAGGCGGTCGGCCTGATGCTGCCCAACGCCAATGCCGCCGTCGCGACGTTCTTCGCATTGCAGGCCACGGGGCGGGTGCCGGCCATGCTCAACTTCTCGACCGGGGCGGGCAACGTGCTGGCGGCGTGCGAGGCGGCGCGCATCCGCACCGTCGTCACCTCGCGCCGCTTCATCGAACAGGCGCGGCTGACCGCCCTGGCCGAAGCGTTGGAAGCGCGCCTGAGCGTGCTGTACCTGGAAGACGTCGCCGCCGGCATGGGGCCGCTGTCCAAATTGTACGGCCTGCTGGCGCGTCCCTTCGCCGCGACAATGCATCGCCGCGCCCGCCGTACGCCCGACGATGCGGCGGTGATCCTGTTCACCTCGGGGTCCGAGGGCACGCCCAAGGGCGTGGTGCTCAGCCACGCCAACATCCTGGCCAACTGCGCCCAGTTGGCGGCGCGGGTGGCGTTCACGCCGACCGACAGCGTGTTCAACGCACTGCCGGTGTTCCACAGCTTCGGCCTGACCGGCGGCTTGCTGCTGCCGCTGTTCGCCGGCCTCAAGGTGTTCCTGTACCCGTCGCCGCTGCATTACCGCATCGTGCCGGAAATGGTCTACGACACCAATTCAACCATCATGTTCGGCACCGACACCTTCCTGTCCGGCTATGGCCGCGTCGCCAGCCCGTACGACTTCTACAGCGTGCGCTACGTCTTCGCCGGTGCCGAGCGGGTGAAGGACGAAACCCGCCGGGTGTGGATGGAAAAATTCGGCCTGCGCCTGCTGGAAGGCTATGGCGCCACCGAGACGGCGCCGGTGCTGGCGGTCAACACCCCCATGCATTTCCGTGCCGGCACGGTGGGCCGCCTGCTGCCCGGCCTGCAGCATCGGCTGGAGCCGGTGCCCGGTGTCGATGCCGGCGGCCGGCTGTGGGTCAAGGGTCCCAACGTCATGCTGGGCTATTACCGCGCCGAGAAGCCGGGCGTGCTGGAGCCGCCGG
Source organism: Bacteroidota bacterium (assembly GCA_050259735.1). Taxonomy (GTDB): domain Bacteria; phylum Pseudomonadota; class Alphaproteobacteria; order Rhodospirillales; family Magnetospirillaceae; genus Magnetospirillum. Next base: position 80,062 of record JBLNBE010000044.1, on the reverse strand, counting down.
CCGAGGGCTGGTACGACACCGGTGACATCGTCGATGTGGACGAACTGGGGTATGTCCGTATCCTGGGCCGCGCCAAGCGCTTCGCCAAGATCGCCGGCGAGATGGTGTCCCTGGGCAAGGTCGAAGGCGAGGTCTCGGCCCGCTGGCCCGACGGCCAGCACGCCGTGGTCGCCGTCGCCGACGACCGCAAGGGCGAGCAACTGGTGCTGGTCACCGACCGCGCCGAGGTGACGCGCGAGGCGGTGCTGGCCCATTTCCGCGCCCAGCGCCTGGCCGAATTGCTGGCGCCCAAGGCGGTGCTGAAGGTAGACCGCGTGCCGCTGCTGGCGACCGGCAAGGCCGATTACGTCGCCGTCAAGGCCCTGGCCGAGGCGTTCGTGCGGCCGGCGGTGGCGTCCTGATCATGCGCTTGCTTGAACCGGCCCAGCGGCGCCAGCTTGACTTGGATGCCAGCGCCCCGGCGGCGCGCTGGGCCGATTTCGACCGGGCCGAGGATGTCGCCGCCCTGCGCCGCCTGGCCGGCGCCATGATGGCCGACATCAACCGCAAGTGGCTGTGGCGGCTGGCCTGGCGCGTCGGCAGCCGCGCCGCCTATGCGCTGCTTTACAAGCCGTTCGGTCATTACGTCGCAGACAGCGATCATTTGTCCCGGCTGGGCGGCGGCGATTTGCTGGCTCCGGCCGACATGGCTGGGCTGCAGCGGCTTTATACCCTGTCCCATGCCGGCTGTTCCTCGGTGATGGCGTGGGACGAGGCGGCAGGGCGCATGGTGCACTTCCGCAGCCTGGACTGGCCGTCGGCGGACTCCATCGCCGACGCCACCCGCATCATCATTGGCCGCCGGGGAGAGCGCGACGCCTATGCCGCCGCCGGCATTCTCGGCATGGCTGGGCTGCTGACGGCGGTCAAGCCGGGTTTCTCGGTCTGCATCAACTATGCGCCCTGGCGCGGGCCGTCGTGCTCGCTCAACCCCGACCCCAGCTTCCTGCTGCGCCGGCTGATGGATTCGCCCATCGCCAGCTTTGACGATGCCTGTCGCGAAATCGCCGGCTGGAAGCCGGCGGCGCCGGTGTTCATCAGTCTGTGCGGCGTCGCCAAAGGCGAGGCCCGCATTTTCGAGTTCGGCGCTGCCCGCCACCGCGCCAAACGCTGCCACGTACGGCCCATGGGGGCGCGTGATTGGCTTATCCAGACCAACCATTTCGCCGATGACAGCCCGTTCGTCAGCCATGCCCTGACCCAGGCGCCACGGCGCCCCTGGGATCACGCCGACTGGGATGGCTACACCATCCGCGCCACCTCGCGGGCGCGGCGTCGGCTGCTGGACGACAGCTTGCGATCAGGGTATGGCATTAAACCACTGCGCGACACGCTGTTCGCTACGTTCGCGCGTCGGCCGGCATGGAACCGCCAGACCGCGCAATGGGTCGAAATGACCCCCGCCACCGGCGATATGCAGGTGTGGGTGCGCGACGGTGACGAGGCCGGGGACTTCATCCGTCCGGGGGGACGGCAAGGGGGACGATGATGGGTGATATGGTGCTGATCCTGTTGGCGCTGGGCGGTTTCATCGCCGCCATGGTGGCGTTGTCGCAGGGCAATCGGTTGGACAGCGACCTGAGGGCGGTGCGCAAGCGCCTGGCCGAGGTGGAGACGCAGTTGCGCCGGCTGATGGACGGCAAGGTGGTGCCGCCCGCTCCGGTTCCGGCACCGCCCGTTGCGGCTCCGTCCACTTCGACTCCGTCCACTTCGACTCCGCCCACACCGGCTCCGGCGATCGAGCAACCCGCGATCGCCGCCAAGCCGCCGGCGCCACCGCCGCCTCCGCTCCCACTTTCCCCCATGGACGAGGTCTATGCCGAGGCTCCGCCGCCGGCCGCGGCCAAGGCACCGCCGGCTTCCGCCGTCCCGGCTTCTGTCGCCAAGGCCCCGCCGATCGCGGTGGAACGCGTGCTGACCGAACGTTGGCTGGTGTGGCTGGGCGGTCTGGCGCTGGCGCTGGGCGGCGCCTTCCTGGTCAAGGTGACCATCGAACAAGGGCTGCTGATGCCGGAGGTCCGGGTGGCCTTGGGCGCCTTGGGCGGTGCCTGCCTGATGGCGGGCGGCCACTGGCTCAAGCGCCGCTCCGTCGCCGGCCGTGATATGCCCGATCAGGTGCCGTCGGCCCTTGTCGGTGCCGGTGGCTCCATGCTGTTCGTCAGTATCTACGCCGCCTATGCGCTCTATCATCTGATCGGCCAGGTACCCGCCTTCGGCCTGTTGGCCGTGGTCGCCGGCATCGTCGCGGTGATGTCGCTGTCGCACGGGCCGTATGTCGCCCTGCTCGGCCTGGTCGGTGCCTATGTGGTGCCGCTGCTGGTGCGCTCGGACGTTCCCAATGCCGTCGGCCTGTTCACCTATCTGCTGGTGGTGTCGGCTGGCCTGCTGACGCTGCTGCGCTGGCGTGCCTGGCTGTGGCTGGCCTGGGTGGTGCTGGGTGCCAGCGCCGGCTGGACCCTGTTGTGGTTGGTCGGGCCGTGGCAGCAGGGCGACGAAGGTGTGCTGGGGGCCTATCTGGTCTCCCTGTTCGGCCTGTTCGTCGCCTTCCGCCTGGGCATTCCCATGGTGGCGGCGCTGACCGGCCGCATCGAGGCGCCGCAGGCGCGCCGCGTCGTCGCCGTGGCCGCCCTGGTCATCGCCGCATTGGTGGTGCCGGTGGCGTTGATGGCGCATTTCTCGCCGGCCGCCCTGGCGTTGCCGCTGGTGCTGGCGGCGGCCATGGTGGCGTTCGGCTGGCATGACGCCGCCTTCGACCGTCTGCCGTGGCTGGCGGCGGTGGCGCTGTTGGCGGTGCTGGCGGCGTGGGACTGGCCGGTGGCGCGTTCCTTCGCCGTGACCGCCGGACTGGGCGCTGCCCTGCTGGGCGGCGTCGGTTTCGCCATCGCCTTGCGGGCGCCGCGCCCGTGGACCTGGGCTGCGGGAGCGGCGGCGGTACCGGCGGCGCTGCTGGCGGTGGCCTATTGGCGCCTGTCCGCCGTGTTCCCCGATTGGGGCTGGAGCGTCGCCGCGCTGCTGCTGGCGGCGCTGCAGGTGGCGGCGGCCGAACGCTTCAACCGCTTCCGCTCGCAAGACGGCAACGAGGCGGCGTTGGCCGCCGCCGCCACCGGCGTCATCGCCGCCGTGGCGCTGGCCGCGACCTTCGCCCTGGCCGAGGCGTGGCTGACGGTGGCGCTGGCGGTTCTGGTCGCCGGCATCGCCTGGGTCGAGGGCCAGTTGCGCGTCGCCGGCCTGCGCAAGGTGGCTTTGGCGGTGGCCGGGGTGGTGGTGGTGCGGCTGGTCGCCAATCCCGCCATCTTCGGCTACATGCTGCCGCCCAGCGGATTGGTCAACTGGCTGGTCTATGGCTACGGCCTGCCGGCGATGGCGTTCTGGTTCGCCGCCCGGCTGTTCCGTCGCGGTGGCGAGGATCTGCTGGTCGGCGTGCTGGAAGTCGGCGCCGTCACCTTCGCCACCCTGCTGGTCAGCCTGGAAATCCACCTGCACCAAAGCGGCGCGCTGGATTTCAGCCAGCCGGTGTCGCTAAACGAATTCAGCCTGCACACCATCGCCTGGAACGCCGGTGCCGCCATGCTATTCCTGGTCCATCGCCGTGGCGGCAGCAAAGTTTTGCTGGGGGCCGGCTGGGCACTGTGGGGGCTGGCGACGGCGCAGGCGGTGCTGGTTCAGGGGCTGGTCGACAACCCGCTGGTCACCGGCGAGCCGGTGGGCGACGGCCTGCTGTTCAATCTGCTGCTGCTGATCTATGCCGCCCCGGCGGCGCTGTACGCGCTGCAGGTCCCGGTGGCGCCCGAGCGGCCGACTTGGGCGCGTACGGCCTGCGGCGGTCTGGCCCTGGTCTTCGCCTTCGCCTGGGCGTCGCTCGAGGTGCGCCACGCCTTCGTCGGCAGCCAGCTTGGCCTGGGGCCGGTGGGCGATGCCGAGATGTGGGTCTATTCGGTGGTGTGGCTGATGGGCGGCGTCGCCATGATGGGCGGCGGCATCCTGCGCCGCTCGGCCCTGTTGCGCCGCGCCGGTCTGGGCGTGGTGCTGCTGGTGGTCGCCAAGGTCTTCATCCTCGACATGGCCCAACTGCGCGGCCTGTGGCGGGCGCTGTCCTTCCTTGCCCTTGGCGGCGTTCTGGTCGGCATCGGCGGGCTGTACCGCCGCTTCGCCAAGTATATCTGAGCATGGCGCGCCGGGTCGGTTTGCCGACCCGGCGCCGCCCGGCGGATTACCGCCCCAGCTTCCAGTCGGTGAAGTCGCTGCCGGCGCGGGTGCGGCAGAAGCTCAGCGGCCAGGTGGCGCTGGTGGTGCGGGGATGGGCGGTGTCGAAGGTGAACGAGCCGTCCTTGACCACCGGCGGCGCTTCGCTGCTGGTGACGGTGACCTTGTTCTCGACGCACTCGCCGGCTTCGCTGGAATCGCGGCGGGTGGTGCGTACCACCGCCTTGTAGACGGCGTTGCGTTCCTCGGCGCTGTATTCCGACGCCTTGCCGGGGCCGGCATCGTCCAGGTTGCCCAGGCGCGACTTGACCGCCTTCAGCGTCACTTCCTTCAGCACGCCGGTCATCAGCCGGTTGGCCGGGCCGTCGGCCGAAACGGCATAGGCATCGACCTGGGCGAACACGTCCTCGACCACCGAGACCGGCAGGCGCATCTCGCGCGCCACGTCGGCAGCCTCGCCGGCCAGGGCCGGGGTGGCGGCGACAATCAGCAGGGAACAGGCAAGCAGGCGGCGACAATCAGCAGGGAACAGGCAAGCAGGCGGCGCATGGTCAACCTCGAACAGAAAGGGGGGTGGGCGAAGGCTAGCAAAGCGCCGCGTCGGCGGCCAATGCTGCGGGCGCATAGGCCCGCGCCCTCAGCGCAGCCGTCGTGTCATGACAGGAAACGGAATTTCGCCTTTCTTGGGGCGGAAAATGGCGATTTGTCCAGCGGGATGGCGGAATTCTCGGGGGGAAGTGGGCGCATCTGTCGCACTAAACGGAAAAAAAGTTGCCTGTGAAGAAATGGCTTGTTAGGGTGAGCCATCCTTTCCCCACGGACGACGCGCATGCCTCTCGCCCTTCTCAAAGCCGGATTTCGCGATCGCTCCAAGCCGCCGCCGCGCGAATTGCCGGCGACGCCCGAGCTGAAGAAGCACTACGACGTGGTCATCATCGGCGCCGGCGGCCATGGTTTGGCGGCGGCCTATACCCTGGCCAAGAACTGGGGCGTCAAGTCCATCGCCGTGCTGGACAAGGGCTATATCGGCGGCGGCAATACGGCACGCAACACCGCCATCGTGCGCGCCAATTACCTGACCCCGGAAGGCGTGTCGTTCTACAAGGAATCCATGGGCCTGTGGGAAACGTTGAGCCAGGAACTGGACTTCAACGTCATGTACACCCGCAAGCATCACATGACGCTGGCCCATACCGACGCGTCGGTGCGCACCATGCGCTGGCGGGCCGAGGTCAACAAGCACCTGGGCGTCGATTCCGAACTGATCGACACCAAGCGCGTCGCCGAGATCGAACCCATGCTGAACGTGGGCGACGACGCCCGCTATCCCATCCTGGGCGCGTTGCACCATCCGGTCGGCGGCACCGCGCGCCATGACGCCGTCGCCTGGGGCTATGCCATCCGCGCGGCGCAGATGGGCGTCGAGATCCACCAGTTGACCGAGGTCACCGGGCTGGAAATCTCGGGTGCCAAGGTGACGGCGGTGCACACCAATCGCGGCACCGTCCAGTGCGGTCGGGTGCTGCAGGCGGTGGCCGGTGCCAGCAGCCGGCTGGCCAAGATGGCCGGGCTGCGGCTCGCCATCCGCACGGTGCCGCTGCAGGCCTGCGTGTCGCAGCCGCTCAAGCCGATCATCAACTCGATCATCGTGTCGGGGTCTTTGCATTGCTACATCTGGCAGTCGCAGCGCGGCGAACTGGTGATGGGCGGCGCCGTCGATCCCTATCCGCTGTGGGGCACCCGCTCGACGCTGGATTTCAAGGAAGGCCTGATGGGTCACATGCTGGAGCTGTTCCCCTTCCTGGCGGAAGTGCGGGTGATGCGCCAGTGGGCCGGCATGGCCGACATGACCCCCGACTTCGCCCCGATCATGGGCAAGACCCCGCTGGACAACTACTACATCGACGCCGGCTGGGGCACGTACGGCTTCAAGGCGACGCCGGTGTGCGGCAAGCGCATGGCCGAATGCGTCGCCACCGACACCACGCCCGACATCATCCAGCCGTTCCGCCACGACCGCTTCACCCGCTTCGAGCAGGTGGGCGAGGCCGGCGCCGCCTCGGTCGGGTCGTAAGGAGTTCATGAGATGAAGATCATGACCTGCCCGCTCAACGGCCCGCGCAACATCTCGGAATTCAGCTATGGCGGCGAGGTGCGGCCGCGCCCGGCCCCCGGCGCCGATGCCGCCGTGGTCGCCGACTACCTGTTCCACAAGACCAACCAGCCCGAGGTGGCGCGCGAATGGTGGTGCCACCTGCCGACCTCGTATTGGTTCATCGCCGAACGCCACCTCGCCACCGATGAAATCGTGCGGACCTATCCCGCCTCGGAATTGCCAGAGCAAGGAGGCGAACGATGAGCAACCGCCTGTCCGCCCCCTATGGCGCGCTGATCGACCGCGACCGCCCGGTCACCTTCAGCTTCGAAGGCCAAAGCGTCACCGGCCTGGCTGGCGACACCATCGCCAGCGCCCTGGCCGCCAACGGCCAATGGATGATCTCGCGCTCGTTCAAGTACCACCGGCCGCGCGGTCTGGTGTCGGCGGCGGGGCTTGAGGCCAGCACCATGGTGCAGGTCGGCGTCGAACCCAACGTCTATGCCTGCAAGCGCCCCATCGTCGACGGCCTGTCGGTGTCGGCGGTCAACACCTTCGGCGGCCTCGCCTCGGACAAGGGGCGTTGGCTGGAAAAGGTGTCGCGCTTCCTGCCGGTGGGGTTCTATTACCGCACCTTCTTCACCCCCCGCGTGGCGTGGAAGTTCTGGGAGCCGGTGATCCGTTGGCTTGCCGGCCTGGGCCATGCCGACCCCAAGACGCCGCACGGCGTGTTCGACAAGGCCTATCTGTTCGCCGACGTCGCCATCGTCGGCGGTGGCCCGGCCGGCCTGTCGGCGGCGCTGGCGGCGGCCGAAGCCGGGGCCGAGGTGCTGCTGATCGACGACAATCCGCTGCTGGGCGGCGCGCTGAATTATGCCCAGGCGGCGCCGTCCGATCTGGCCGCCCGCGTCGTCGCCGACACCCGCATCACCGTGCTGACCGATGCGGTGTGCCAGGGGCTGTTCGCCGACAACTGGCTGTCGGTGACCCGGGGCAACCGCCTGTACAAGGTGCGCGCCAAGTCGGTGGTGATCGCCACCGGCGCCCACGAACAGCCGGCGGTGTTCCGTGGCAACGACCTGCCCGGAATCATGCTGGGATCGGCGGCGCAACGGCTGATGCGGTTGTGGGCGGTGCGCCCCGGCCGCCGGGCCGTGGTGCTGGCCGCCAATGACGACGCCTATGGCGTGGCGCTGGACCTGCTGGAGGCCGGCGTGGCGGTCGCCGCCGTCGCCGATCTGCGCGCGGTGCCGGGCACTGACCCGCGCGTGGCGGCGGTCAAGGCTAAGGGCGTTGCCGTCCACGCCCACACCACCATCGCCGAGGCGCTTGAGGGCGACAACCACGTGCGCGCCGTGCGGCTGGCGCCGATCACCGGGCCGGGCAGCTTCGGCAAGCCCGGCGCGCCCATCGACTGCGATCTGGTCTGCGTTTCGGTCGGCTATGTGCCGCTGACCCAGTTGCTGTCCCAGGGCGGCGCCCGGCTGGTGCCCGACCAGGCCACCTGCATGCCGCGTGTCGAGGCGCTGCCCGCCGGCCTGTTCGCCGCCGGCTCGGTGGCGGGGGTGTGGTCGGCCGCTGCCGAAGACGGTATCCGCGCCGGCAAGGCCGCCGCCGCCCACGCCGGCAAGGATTGCGCGGTGCCGCCGGCCGTGGTCGGTGACGCTGTCGGCCTGACCCATCCCCATCCGCTGTTCCCCCATCCCAAGGGCAAGGACTTCATCGAATTCGACGAGGACGTGCAGTTCCGCGACATCGTCGACGCCGCCGCCATGGGCTGGGACAACATCCAGTTGCTCAAGCGCTTCACCACCGCCGGCATGGGGCCGAGCCAGGGCAAACTGTATAACGCCCTGGTGCAAAAGGCGCTGTCCACGACGACCGGCATCACCCCGCCGGTGGCCGGCACCATCACCGTGCGGCCGCCGGTGATCGGTGAAAAGCTGGGCCATCTGGCCGGGCGCGGCTTCGAACCCAAGCGGCTGACCGCCATGCACCACCAGCACGTCGCCGCCGGGGCCAAGATGATGGTGGCCGGCGTGTGGATGCGTCCCGCCTATTACGGTGCCGATGCCGAAGCCGCCATCCAGGCCGAAATCCAGGCGGCGCGCACCGGCGTGGGCATGATCGACGTCTCGACGCTGGGCAAGCTCGAAGTGCGCGGCCCCGATGCCGCCGCCTTCCTGGAACGCATCTATACCTGGACCTACGACAAGCTGCCGGTGGGCCGGGTGCGCTATGCCCTGATGCTGGACGAGACCGGCATCATCATCGACGACGGCGTCGCCGCCCGGCTGCACCAACAGCATTTCTACGTCACCGCCACCACCGGCGGCGTCGACCGCGTCTTCCGCCTGATGCAGTTCTTCAACGCGCAATGGCGCATGAAGGTGGACATCGCCAACGTCACCGCCGCTTATGCCGGCATCAACGTCATCGGCCCGAAGGCGCGCGAGGTGTTGGCGGCGCTGGGAACCGACGTGGATATCAGCGCTCAGGGCTTCGGCTATCTCGGCATCCGCACCGGCAGCGTCGCCGGCATCCCGGCGCGGCTGATGCGCATCGGCTTCGGCGGCGAGCTGGGCTACGAAATCCACGTTCCCGCCAGCCGTGGTGCCGAATTGTGGGACAAGGTGGCCGCTGCCGGCGCCGCCCACGCCATCCGCCCGGTCGGCATCGAGGCCCAGCGCGTGCTGCGCCTGGAAAAGGGCCACATCATCGTCGGCCAGGACACCGACGGCCTGACCCATCCGGCCGAGGCCGGCATGGGCTGGGCCATCGGCCGCAAGAAGGCCGACTTCCTGGGCAAGGCCGCCATGGACGCGATGGAGGCCAAGGGCCTGAGCCGCAAGCTGGTCGGTTTCCAGCTCGACGCCGCCGCCAGTGTGGTGCCGCAGGAAAACCATCTGGTCATCCGCGATGGCGACATCGCCGGCCGCGTCACCTCGATCACCCGCTCGGCCACGCTGGGCAAGGTCATCGGCCTGGCCTATGTGGCGCCCGAGCAGGCCGAACCCGGCGCCGTCTTTGCCATCCGCGCCGCTGGCGGCGCCATGGTGACGGCGACCGTGGTGCCGTTCCCCTTCTACGACCCCGACAATACCCGTCAGGAGATGTGAGCATGCGTGCCAGTTTCGTCCGCGCCCCTCTTGCCGCCCTCGGCGCCCAGGCGACGCCCGCCGGCCAGGCCCTGGCCGTGCTGCGGGTCCCCGGCGAGAACCCCGCCGCCGCCGTGGTGCTGACCGATCTGTCGCCGTTCGCCCGCACCGGCTTCAAGGGCGCCGACACTCCCGACTGGCTTGGCCGCCACGGCTTGGCGATCCCGGCGCAGCCCAACCAGGCGGTGGTTCAGGCCGATGGCAGCCTGCTGGCGCGCCTGTCCATGGGCGAATTCCTGCTGTTGGCCCGGCCCGGCGACGAGATGGGGCTGGTCGAGCGCCTGGATGCCGCCTGGAGTTGGGGCGACGGCGCCGGTCTGTGCTTTCCCTTGCCGCGCCAGGAAAGCCACGCCTGGTTTCACCTGCGCGGCGCCGCCGTGCCCGAGATGATGGCCAAGCTGTGCGGCGTCGACCTGCGCCGTCACGTCTTCGCCGACGGTGCCTTGGCGCAGACCTCGGTGGCGCGGCTCAACGCCATCGTCATCCGTCAGGGCGACGATTTCCACCTGCTGGCCGACTCGGCTTCGGCGGAATATTTGTGGGAATGCGTCACCGACGCCATGGCCGAATTCGGCGGCTCGGTCGCCGGCGCCAACCACCTGCTGGCGGCCTGATTCCAGATTTTCATCGTTGTTGCGTCGGACATGGCCGGGCTTGACTCACTGCTGTCCGGTTCCGTCGCGGGGCTTGGGTAGCGCAGAGCACGGCCTGCTTGGCTTTGACGGATGCCGCCGTGGCCAGGTAACACGGACGACACGGATGCCGCTTCGCGGCCACGGATCGCACGGACAAAAAAACTCGTCATGCCGGCCTGCGAGCCGGCATCCATGGTGGTGCACACCCATGGACCCCGGCTCGCGCGGGGCGCGTCCGGGGTGACGGAATTCCTTAGGGTTTCAGGACTTTCGCTGTCCACGAACACAGCGCCGATCCGTGTTCGTCCGTGGCCCGCACAGCGGGCGTCCGGGCCGTCCGTGTTACCTGGGCACGGCCTCGACAGGTCAGCACGCTCCGCGAAGGCGTCAACCGGACAGCCGTGGGCTTGACCCGGCCATCCACGCGGTGCCGCTCAAGCCCGCGCATGACGTTGGCGTGGGGGAGACGGTTTCCCCGGAATTCCGCGAAATGTTGCTTAGCGCAAAGGGGTCAGACGCCCCATTCCCAGCGCCAGTCGCCATAGGGGCGGATTTCCGGTTCCTCGCCGTTGGCGCCGACCCAGGAATCCACGGCGAAGCGTTCTTCGGTGGCGGTTTCGATGATGTCCACCGCCACGTGCTGCAGCACGACCGTATAGCGGTGGATGAAGCCGCCCAGTTGGTGGTGGTGCAGCAGGCCGGCGCGATTCAGCCGGTCCAGATAGGTGCGGGTGTTGATGGATTCGGCGATGCAATCCAACTGCCCTGGCTCGGTCTCGTATTCCCGTTCGTTGCCGGGGCGGTCGCGCCAGGTGCCGTTGCGGGCGCCGATGATGGTTTCCAGCAGGGCGATGGCTTGGCCCAGGCGGTGGCGTTCGCCGGCCGCGTCGGTGTCGCCGGCGAACAGGGCGCGCAGCCGTGCCGCCTCGTCTTCGCTCAGCGTTTGCGCGCCGGTGGCGGTGCAGCCGCGTTCCTCGCACAGGACCATGGGCGCCAGCAGCGGGTCGCCGGTGTTGGCGGCGGTTTCGTTGCCGTCCAGCACGGTGTCGGCGATCTCCAGCCACGCCTCGCGCGGCGGCGGCAGCACGCGCGCAAGATCAGCCGCGCTGGCTGCCGACGGTGCGGCAGCAAGGACGGTCAGCAGAAGGGCGGCGGCGGAGTGTTTCATAATCGTGGCGATCATGGCGTGCCGACGCCTGCGGATCAATCCCCCCGAAATGATTTAGGCGGGACGGACAGGGATGCCGTGCTTTTCCAGCAGCCGGTAAAGCGTCACCCGCGACACCCCCAGATGCTCGGCGGTGCGGGTGATGTTGTGGCGGTGGCTGGCCAAGGCGCGGCGCAGCAGCGTGTCCTCGGCCTCACGCCGCACCGCGTCCAGCGATCCGGCGGGGGCGCTGTCGGCCTCGGCGGGCGGCAGCGCCAGGTCCTCGGCAGAGATCAGCGGTCCGTCGGCCATCACCACCGCGCGCCGCACGGTGGCGATCAACTCGCGGATGTTGCCGGGCCAGTCATGGCGGCGCAACGCCAGCGCCGCCTCGGGGGCCAGGCCGTCCAGGTTCTTGCCGGTCTCACGGCAGAATTTGGCGGTGAAGAACGCCACCAGCGGGTCGATGTCCTGCGGCCGGTCGCGCAGCGCCGGCATTTCCAGCGTCAGCACGTTGAGGCGGAAATACAGGTCCTCGCGGAAGCGCCCCTCGGCCACCGCCTTGCGCAGCGGTACGTTGGTGGCGGCGATGACGCGGACGTCGACCTTGATGGGGTGGACGCCGCCGACCCGGTCGATGGTGCTTTCCTGCAGGAAGCGCAGCAAATGCGCCTGCAGGTCCAGCGGCAGGTCGCCGATCTCGTCCAGGAACACGGTGCCTTTGTCGGCCGCCTGCAGCCGGCCGATGCGACGCTGGTCGGCGCCGGTGAAGGCGCCCTTCTCATGGCCGAACAATTCGCTGGCGATCAGCGTCTTGGGCAGGGCGGCGCAGTTGATCGGCACGAACGGCCCGTTGGCACGCAGGGACCGCTGGTGGATGGAGACCGCCGCCAGTTCCTTGCCGGTACCGGACTCGCCGGTAATCAGCACCGGGGCGTCGGTGACCGCGACCTTGCCGATGGCCGCCTGCAGCCGTTTCAGCGGCGGGCTGTCGCCGATCATGGCGGATTGGCCGCTTCCGGCCTGACGGGCCTTCAGCGCCGGCCGCAGGCGCTCCAGCAGGGATGGGTCTCGTTTGGCTTGTTCGAGGATCAGCATGGCCAGGGCGTCGTTGCCCAGGCTGGCGATCATGTCCTTGGTCACCGGCTCGCCGACATTCTCGACATGCACAGTTCAGGCTCTCCGCAGGGGGAAACCGAAGCGGGCCGAGTGTCGCAGAACCGGCGCCGGCCTGGCACACCATCTTCTGGGGAGGGCCGGCGCGCATCCGGGGTGTAGTCACCCTTCCGGGACCGCATAGGCCATAGCTGCCGGCGGTCAGGCGGACCTTTGCCCTATAGGGCGGAAGAGGACATGGGCCAACGGGGGCCGCTCGCTATGTTGCTGGACATCGTCGGCAAACAGTCGAGGTCAGGCCGCCATGAAGCGTTCAGTATTGTTCGGAGCCTCCGCGTTGTGGGTTGTCGCGGCCGGCCTGGGACCACAACAACGTGCCTGGGCGGAAGAGATCCCGGTAGCGGCGGCCGAGGAGGATGCCGAACCGGTGATCGTCGAACTGCCGCCCGAGCCGGCCGAGGCAGAGCCTCGGGCCACGGCCGCAACCGAAGTAGCGGCGCCCGAAGCTGTGGCGCCCGAACCGGCTGCGCCCGAACCGGCTGCGCCCGAACCGGCTACGGCAGAGGCCGAGGTTCCCCAGGCCCCCGCAAGCGTCGAGGCGCGGGTCGAGTCGCCGCCGCAGCAGCAGGTCAGCAACAGCGCCGACCTGCCGCCCCAGCCCGAACTGCCCGGCGTGCTGACCCGCAAGGGCGCCCTGGTGATCGAGCCGGGCATCGAATACAGCCACACCGACGTCAACCAGTTCTCGTTCGGCGGCGTCGCCATCCTGGATACCGTGCTGGTCGGCGCCATCGAGGCCAAGCAGGCCAATCGCGACGCCATCACCGGAACGCTGGGGCTGCGGCTGGGCATCACCGACCGCCTGGAAGGCGAATTGCGCATTCCCTACATGTACCGCGACGACAGCAGCACCAACACCTTCGTCAACAGCGGCAACAACCAGCAAAGCATCAGCCTGACCGATCACGGCCTGGGCGACATCGAAGGTGCGCTGCATTACCAGTTCAACGACGGCACCGGCCAGTGGCCGGTCTTCGTCGGCAATTTCCGCGCCAAGAGCACCACCGGCACCAGCCCCTACGACGTCGCCCGCAACAGCCTGGGCGTCGAGGAGGAATTGGCCACCGGCTCGGGCTTCTGGGGCTTCGAACCGTCGTTGACGGTGATCGCGCCCAGCGATCCGGCGGTGTTCTACGGTAATATCGGCTATCTGTGGAACATGAAGTCGGACATCAACAAGCAGATCGGCAACCGGTATGTCCAGCAAGTGGACCCCGGCGATGCCATCCGCTTCGGCGTCGGCATGGGCTTGGCGCTGAACGAGAAGGTGTCGTTCTCCATCGGCTACCAGCACGACTGGATCATGAAGTCGCGAACCTCGTTCAGCGATGGCGATGTGGACTCGCCGTCGCTGTCGGTGGGGTCGATGACTTTTGGCGTGAACTGGCAGATGGCCGACAACGCGGCGCTGAACGTCTCGGTGGCTGTCGGCGTCACCAACGATGCTCCGGACGTTCGCCTGATGGCGCGTGTGCCGATTACGCTGGATTTGTTTTAAAGCGGCCATTGCGGCCGCGGCCAAGCGGGCGGATGCCCGCGCCCGGCGAGGGCCAACCAAAAGCCTAGACCATCGTGCGTCGTATTTGACGCTCGATGGTCTAGGCAGCCTGTTCCTTGGTGCTGCCATCCTGGGGCGCTTCCACGTGAACGTGGAAGCAGCTCTGGCACCACAGCACCGGCGCCAGCTTGCGGTCGCGGCTGACCCGGTGGCGGGTGCGGCGGGCGCAGACGGGGCAGTGGTGGAATTCGTCCTTTTCGGGATGCATTTGGGTTCTGTCCTTGAAATGATGGACAGGCAGATAATCCCGTGCGCGACGTTACTCAAGCGACCGTTTGATGACTATTCCGCAAGGACTGCCTCCTTGCTTGCCGCCCCCTTACTTTTGGCAGATTTGCCACCGCGCGCCCACAGGCTGAGGCGTTCGAACCACAGATACAGCACCGGGGTGATGTAAAGCGTCAGCATCTGGCTCACCACCAGGCCGCCGACCACCGACAGGCCAAGCGGCTGGCGCAGCTCGGCGGCGGCGCCCTGGCCCAGGGCGATGGGCAGCGTGCCCATGATGGCGGCCATGGTCGTCATCATGATCGGGCGGAAGCGCAACAGGCAGGCCTGGCGGATGGCCTCGTGCGGGGACAGGCCCTGGTGGCGCTGCGCCTCCAGCGCGAAGTCGATCATCATGATGGCGTTCTTCTTGACGATGCCGATCAGCATCAGGATGCCGATCATGGCGATCACCGACAGCTCCTGGCCGAACAGCATCAGCGTCAGCAGGGCGCCGACCGCAGCCGAGGGCAGGCCGGACAGGATGGTGACCGGGTGGATCAGGCTTTCGTACAGCACGCCCAGCACGATGTAGATCACCACCACCGCGCCCATCAGCAGCATGCCCTGGTTGCGCATGGAATCCTGGAACACCTTGGCGGTACCGGCAAAGGTCGGGCTGATGCCCGGCGGCATGGCGGTCAGGGTCTGCAACTCGCGGATACGCTCGACCGCTTCGCCCAGGGAGTGGCCGGGGGCGACGTTGAACGAGATGGTGACCGCCGGCAATTGCGATTGGTGGTTGACCGTCAGCGGCCCGACCTTGCGCTCGATCGAGGCCACGGTGTCCAGCGACACCAACTGGCCCGAGGCGGCGCGCACCTTCAGCTTGGACAGCGCCCCGGTATCGGCCTGATAGCGCGGGTCCATCTCGACGATGACCTGATAGTCGTCGGCCGGCATGAAGATGGTGGAAATCTGCCGCGCGCCATAGGACGAATACAGCGTCGAGCGGATGTCCTCGAGCTTGAGGCCCAGCGCCGCCGCCTTGTCGCGGTCGACGTTGACCAGCGCCTGCGGGCTGTTGATCTGCAGGTCGGAATTGACGTCCTGGAACAACGGCTCGGCCGCCATGCCGGCCTTCATGCGCTCGGCAAAGCCGAACAGCTCGGTCTGGTCGATGCCTTCCAGGGTGTACTGGTACAGCGCCTTGGACTGGCGGCCGCCCACCTGCAGGTTCTGAATGGGCTGCAGATAGACGTTGATGCCGGGCAGCGCCAGCTTCTTGCGCAGGCCCTGGATGACTTCGGTCACCGGCGGGCGCTGGCTGCGCGGCACCAGGTTGATGAACATGCGCCCGGCATTGGTGGCGTTGGACAAGCCCGACACGCCCACCGCCGAGGTGACGGTGGCGACGTAAGGGTCGGCCTGCACCACGGCGGCGACCTGCTTCTGCATGGCCGTCATGGCCTGGAAGCTGATGTCCTGTGCCGCCTCGGTCTGCAGCATGATCTGGCCGGTATCCTCGGTGGGGAAGAAGCCCTTGGGCACCGCCCCGAACAGCCAGACGGTGGCGGCGATGGTGGCCACGGTGGCGACGCCCATCAGCGCGCCATGGGCCAGCACCCAATCCAGCGTCACCCGATAGCCGGCCAGCAGGCGTTCGAAGCCGCGTTCCAGCAGCCGTTCGACGGCGTTGGCCTTGACCGAGTGTTCCGGGCGCAGCCAGCGGGCGCACATGGTCGGCGTCAGGGTCAGCGACACCAGCGCCGAGATGACGATGGCCAGGGTGACGACGACGGCGAATTCGTGGAACATGCGGCCGATGACGCCGCCCATCAGCAGGATGGGGATGAACACGGCGATCAGCGACACGGTGATCGACAGGATGGTGAAGCCGATCTCGCGCGCGCCCTTCAGTGCCGCCTGGAACGGCGGCATGCCTTCGTCGACGTGGCGCTGGATGTTCTCCAGCATGACGATGGCGTCGTCCACCACCAGGCCGACCGACAGCGTCAGGCCCAGCAGCGAGACGTTGTCGAGCGAGAAGCCCAGCACCGACATGGCGCCCAGCGTCGCCACCAGCGACACCGGCATGGCGATGGCCGGGATGATGGTGGCGCTGAGCCGGCGCAGGAAGACGAAGATCACCATGACCACCAGCCCGACGGTCAGGGCGAAGGTTTCCTGCACGTCGGTGATGGCGGCGCGGATCGACATGGAACGGTCGTTCATCACGTCGATCTTGGCGGTCGGCGGCAGGCTGTCGCGCACGCTGGGCAGCAGGGCGCGCACCGAATCCACCACCTCGACGGTGTTGGCGTCGGGCTGGCGCTGCACGGCGACGACGATGGCGCGGGTGCCGTTGAACCAACTGGCGGTGCGGTCGTTCTCGACGCTGTCGACGGCGGTGCCGACATCCTTGAGCCGCACCGGGGCGCCATCGCGCCATGCCACCACCAGATCGGCGAAGGCGGCGGCGTTGGGCATCTGCGGATTGGCCTGCAGCGTGATCTGCTGCTTGGGGCCGTTCAGCACGCCCAGCGGCGAATTGGTGTTGGCGGCTGTGATGGCGGCCTGAACTTCCGACACCGCCAGCCCGCGCGACGCCAGGGCGTCGGGGTCCAGGCGGATGCGCACGGCGAATTTCTGGCTGCCGTAGACCAGTACCTGGGCGACACCGGACAGACGGGAAATCTTCGGCGTCAGGATGGTCTGGGCGTATTGGTCCAGGGTGGACAGCGGCAAGGTGGTGGAGGACAGCGCCATCAGCACGACCGGGCTGTCGGCGGGGTTGACCTTGCGGAAGCTGGGCGGCGTCGTCATCTCGTCGGGCAGGCGCTTTTGCGCCCGCGCGATGGCGGCCTGCACGTCCTGGGCGGCGGCGTCGATGTCGCGGGTCAGCACGAAGGACAGGGTGATTGAGGTGGTGCCCTGGCCCGAGGACGAGGTGATGGTCTCGACACCGGCGATGGTCGAGAACTCGCGTTCCAGCGGCGACGCCACCGACGACGCCATGGTTTCCGGGCTGGCGCCGGGCAGCGAGGCGGACACGCTGATGGTGGGGAAGTCGACGTTGGGCAGCGCCGCCACCGGCAATTGGCGCCAGCCGGCCAGGCCGGCGAAGATCAGCGCCAGGGTCAGCAGCAGTGTCGCGATCGGGCGCTGGATGAAGACGGCGGACAGGTTCATGACTTGGCCGGTCCGGAAGTCTTTTCCATCACCTTGATGCCGGGGCCAAGGCGCATCTGGCCCTCGGTCACCACCTTGTCGCCGGCGGCGACGCCGCTTCTCAGCACGGCGATGCCGTCCAGGATGCGGTCGACCACCACCGGCCGCATCTCGGCGACGTTGCCGGCGCCGATGGTGAAGACGTATTGGCCGGTCTGTCCGGTCTGCACCGCTTCGGCCGGCACGGTCAGGGCATCGGCCTCGGTCCCCAGGGTCAGCGCCACGTTGACGTACTGGCCCGGCCACAGCCGGGTGTCGGCGTTGTCGAAGGTGGCTTTCAGCGCGATGGTGCCGGTGGTGACGTCGATGGTGGAGTCGACGAAGCTCAGGCGGCCGGTGGCCTGCAGTCCGGGATCGGCGCTGGAGCTGACGTTGACGTCCAGCGGGCCGGCAGCCATGGCGGCGCGGATGCGCGGTAGATGGAATTCGGCGACCGAGAACGCCACGGTGATCGGCCGCAACTGGGTGATGGTGACCAGCGGCTGGGCATCGGTCGGCTTGGCCAGGGCGCCCAGCTTGCCGTTGATGGCGCCGGTGCGCCCGGCGACCGGGGCCTTGATGAAGGCATAGTCCAGCGCCAGCTTGGCATTGTCGATATTGGCAAGGTCGGCCTTGATGGCGGCCTGGTACACCCCCACGTCCGAGGTCAGTTGTTCGACCTTCTGGCGCGTGGCCGACCCCGATTGCAGCAGGATGCTATAGCGGTCCAGGTCGCGCTTGGCGCGGTCCAACTGGGCCTTGTCGCGGGCCAGGCTGGCCTCGGCCTGTTTGCGCGAGGCTTCGGCGGCGCGGTAGTCCAGGGTGAACAGCGGCTCACCCTCCTTCACCTCCTGGCCCTCGACGATGTGGACCTTGACGATCTCTCCCTCGACGCGCGGGCGCACCGTCACCACCGACGGCGACAGCACGTTGCCCACGGCGGTGACGCGGATGGGCATGGGGCGCGCATCGACCGCGCTGGCGACCACCAATTGCGGTCGCGCCTCGGCGACCGGGGCGGGGGCGGGGCCGCTATGACTGACGAAATACCAGCCGCCCCCCAGGGTGGCGGCAAGCGCGACGGCGATGGCAAGGCGATTGGTTTGCATGCCCCACACATCGCCTTCAGCAGGGTGTGAAGTCAATGGCGGAAAGGTAACGAACGGTAACGGAAAACCCTGCGCCTGAAACACAAAGAAAATTGCCCCTCTCCCGCGCCGTGGGAGAGGGCGGGACGGGGCTATTCCTTCGGTCGCTTGTCCACCACCCGCCGGGCCTTGCCCAGCGAGCGTTCGATGGTGGCCGGCGCCACCACGTTCACGGCGGTGGAAATGCCGATATAGGACTTGATGTGGTGCTTCAGGTCCTTGGCCACGGCGCCGGCGGGGGCCTG
Source organism: Bacteroidota bacterium (assembly GCA_050259735.1). Taxonomy (GTDB): domain Bacteria; phylum Pseudomonadota; class Alphaproteobacteria; order Rhodospirillales; family Magnetospirillaceae; genus Magnetospirillum. The sequence goes on along the minus strand of JBLNBE010000044.1, from coordinate 61,241 downwards.
GTCCCAGGCGTCGGGGCGCATCTCGACGTTGACGGTCAGGGTGTCCAGATGGCCGTCGCGGCAGACCTCCAACTGATAATGCGGGGCCAGGCGCGCGTCCTTGAGGATCAGTTCCTCGATCTGCGTCGGGAACACGTTGACGCCGCGAATGATCAGCATGTCGTCGGAGCGGCCGGTGATCTTGCCCATGCGGCGGAAGCTGCGCGCGGTGCCGGGCATCAGGCGGGTGAGGTCGCGGGTGCGGTAGCGGATGACCGGCAGGGCCTCTTTGCTCAGGCTGGTGAACACCAGCTCGCCCAGTTCGCCGTCGGGCAGCACTTCGCCGGTCTCGGGGTTGATGATCTCGGGATAGAAATGGTCTTCCCAGATGTGCAGGCCGTCCTTGGACTCGATGCACTCGCAGGCGACGCCGGGGCCGATCACCTCGGACAGGCCGTAGATATCCACGGCGTCGATGCCCATGCGGGCCTCGATCTCGCTGCGCATGGCCTGGGTCCACGGCTCGGCCCCGAAGATGCCGATCTTCAGCGAGCACGACTTGGACTCCAGTCCCAGGCGCTCCATCTCGTCGGCGATCACCAGCATGTAGCTGGGGGTGACCATGATGATCTCGGGCTTGAAGTCCTGGATCAACTGGATCTGCTTCTCGGTCTGGCCGCCCGACGCCGGAATGACGGTGCAGCCCAGGCGCTCGGCGCCGTAATGGGCGCCCAGGCCACCGGTGAACAGGCCGTAGCCGTACGAGACATGGCACTTGTCGCCCCGCCGGCCGCCCGAGGCGCGGATCGAGCGCGCCATCACCGTCGCCCACATGTCGATGTCGTTCTGGGTATAGCCGACCACGGTGGGCTTGCCGGTGGTGCCGGAACTGGCATGGACGCGCACCACCTGATCCATCGGCACGGCGAACATGCCGAAGGGATAGGTCTGGCGCAGATCGTCCTTGGTGGTGAACGGGAACTTGGACAGGTCCCGCAGGTCCCTCAGGTCGTCCGGGTGAATGCCCTTGACCACGCAACGCTTGCGGAAGTTTTCCACGTTGTCATAGGCGTGGCGCACCGACCATTGCAGCCGCTGCAACTGCAGCGCCGCGATCTCGTCGCGGCTGGCCATCTCGATGGGGTCAAGGATGTCGCGCTGCGGCGGCACACGGCGGGTATTGATGACGGTCACGGGGGCATTCCTCCCTACTTTCGCCCGTGTCTACTTCGCCCGCGTGGCCCTTCGCAATAGTCAAAGTGTTTTGATATTTAGAACTAATCTACAATGTGGCCGTCGATCACCCGGCACAGGCCACGGAACAGGGCGACGATTTCGCCATCCTGATTGGTCACGGTGACGTCGTAGGTGCCGCTGCGGCCCTTGCGATGGCGCTCGTCGCAGGTGGCGGTCAGCACGTCGCCCTCACGCGCCGGCGCCAGGTAGCTGATGCTGCAATTCAACCCGACGGCGGCGCGGTTATAGGAATTGCAGGCATAGGCGAAGGCGTCGTCGGCCAGCTTGTAGGTAAAGCCGCCATGGCACAGCGACAGCCCGTTCAACATGGGGCGGGTGACCGTCATGGACATGCGGGCGAAGCCGGGGCCGATGGCATCAAGGCGAACGCCAAGGAAACGGGCGCTTTCGTCCTTTTCCAGCATGGCTCGGCCAACCTGTTCGGCCAGCGCCTGGGCATCATGGAAACGACCGCTCATGAGATCCTCCGGTGGCAAGGTGCAAAGTTTTAGGGGGCATTAACCATTCGTTGCAACCGCCATGCGATGATCGCTATGGAAATGGGGGATTTAAAGGACGTCAAAGCGCTTGCATGCTATGCGGGCCACGGGTACCGTCTGCCGCTAGCGCCCAGGGGGAAAAGGAACCGGTCGACGTGGAGTTCCTTCAGAACTTCTTGAAGAAAATGTTGGGGATCGTCTTCTCCGGAATGACGATGGCCGAGATTTTCGACCTGCTGATGCCGACCCGGCAATCCGCCTTCGTTCAGCGGCGCCGTTCCCTGTTGATTTTGTCGCGTGTGCGTCTGGTCGCGGCCACCTTCGCCGTGCTGACGCCGCTGTGGATTCCCGTCGACCTTTATATCTTCGAGGCGGCGCTGGGCATGTACCTGGCGGCGCTGCGCGTGCTGGCCTCCATCGCCTTCGTCCTGCTGTGCCTGTCCTATCGCGGCGCCGACAGCGTCAGCGTGGCGCGCTGGGGACTGGTCTGGCTGTTGGCGATTCCCACCGTCTTCTTCCTGATCAGCCATCCGCTGCTGGCCCAGTTCGCCATCACCGACCCGGCGCAGCAGGTGATCGCCGCCGGTTACGCCTTCCTGCCCTTCGTCATGGTGGCGGGCCTGTCGGTGTTCCCGATCACGTTCTTCGAGGGCGTGGCGCTGTCCACCCCCTTGCTACTGGCCTATCTGCTGACCGGCGTGCTGGGCTACCAGTTGCTGCCGTTCGCCTCGCATCTGGGCGCCCAGTGGCTGTTGCTGCTGTTGGCGACCGTGGCGACGCTGTCGGGCATGAGCCAGCTTCATTTCATGAGCCAGTTGGTGGACCAGTCGTCGCATGACGGCCTGACCCGCGCCTATAACCGGCGCGTCGGCGAGGAAATGGTGATCCAGCAATTCCTGGGATCGCAGCGCGCCAATGCGTCGCTGGCCATGGCCTTCGTCGATCTCGACAATTTCAAGTCCATCAACGACCAGTACGGCCACGAAGAGGGCGACAACGCGCTGCGTTCGGCCTCGACGGCGTTGCGCCGGGTGCTGCGGCGTGGCGACATCCTGATCCGCTGGGGCGGCGAGGAATTCCTGGCGCTGATGCCCAATACCGACGCAGAAGGCGCCAAGATCGCCATCGACCGCCTGCGCGAGGCCGGCCTTGGCCTGCGCCCCGACGGCCGCGCCCTGACCGCGTCCATCGGCATCGCCGAGCGCATGATGGATGGTTGCGAACTCTGGACCGAGCTGGTGGAAAAGGCCGACCAGCGCATGTACATGGCCAAGCAGACCGGCAAGGACCGTGTCATCGGCCTGGGCGACCAACTGATCGCCCACGGCGACGTGCCGGCGGTATAAAGACAACGTGGTCTAAAAACAAAGGGCGGCCCGGTGGCCGCCCTTTTTCGTTTCAGCCGATCTCGAAGATGCCGTCGATCTCGACCGCCGCGTTGAGCGGCAGGGCCGGCGATCCCACGGCGACGCGGGCATGGCGGCCGGCGTCGCTCAGCACCTCGACCATCAAATCCGACGCGCCGTTGACCACCTTGGGCTGATCGGTGAAGTCGGGCGTGCTGGCGACGAAGGCGGTCAGGCGGACCACCCGCTTGACCCGGTCGAGGTCTCCACCGGTGGCGGCCTTGAGCTGGGCGAGCAAGCCCAGCGCGCACAGGCGCGCGGCGCGGGTACCGTCGGCGATGCCGACTTCGGCGCCCAGCTTGCCCTGCACCGCCAGCTTGCCGTTCTCCAGCGGCAATTGGCCCGAAACGAACACCAGGTTGCCGGTGACCACGAACGGCACGTAATTGGCTACCGCCACCGCCGGCACCGGCAGGTCGATGCCCAAATCCTTCAGCCGCTGTTCCACGCTCATGCCGCTCTCCTTTGTCTCGGGGGAGGGGAAGACTACCCCCCTTTGGGCCGCCGCGTCGAGCCGGTGACTTGGTAAAAGTCAATGACGGCATGGCGGTGGCGTGGTTGGCTTAGGGTGCGGGGGCGCGCCACTATCCGGAGACCAAGACCATGAAGCGAATAGCAATGGCTACCGCCCTGTTTTTGTTGCCGCTGGACGACGTCCGCGCCGAAAGCGGCCAGGCCATCTTCGCGCGCAGTTGCGCCACCTGTCATTTCACCCAGCGCGACCCCGCCCGCCGCGACGAGATGGTGGCGCCGCCCATCGACATGCTGTCCGCCCGCCTGCGCCAGGTCACCGCCAATGACCGCGCCGCCTTCATCAGCCGCGTGGTGGCCTATGTGCGCCATCCCGACGCGGCCAAATCGGTTGATCCCATGGCGGTGCAGCGCTTCGGCCTGATGCCGGCCATTGGCGACACCTTTCCCGACCTGAAGGATGCCGAACTGCAGGAAGTGGCGGGCTGGATGTTCGACGCCCATGCCGGGACGCGCCTGCCGGCGGGAGCGGGAACCGGAATGGGGATGGGCGGCGGAATGGGGATGGGGGGCGGCCAGAGGGGGCGGCCGTGATGCGGCCATGCCTTCGGCCCGTGGCGGCGCTGCTGTTGGCGTTGACGGCGGTGCCGAGCGCGGCTGCCGACCTGCATCAATTGTGGGACCGCCAGTGTGGCGGTTGTCACGGCCACGCCGCCCAGTTCGCCCGCGAGACTTTGGCGGTGGTCGACGGACACTTGCGCGATCGCCGTAGCGGGCGGGAGGTGGAGGTTTTCCTTCAATCCCATAACGGCGGCTATTCGCCCGATATCATCGCCGCCATGGCCGACATGCTGAAGGCGCAAAGCGGGACGCCCGAACTGTTCAAAACCCGCTGTGGCGGCTGTCACGAAACGGCGGCGCAGCTTGTCCGCGAGCAACTAGTCGAACAGGACGGCCAATTGGTGGGCATCGTTTCGCGGCGTCCACTCGCTGAATATTTGCCAGACCACGCGGACCTAAGCGAAGACGACGTTTCGCTGCTGCTCGGCGTGCTCTGGCGTATCCACGGCGAGGTGCGGCGCCGTCCCTAATGGCCCTCGCGGATGTCGTGGGCCAAGGCGTCGAGGATCTCCAGCACCTGGTTCGAGGCGCCTTGCAAGGCGTCGACCGCGTGCTGGCGGCCTGCGGCGTTGCCGGCGGCGTGGCATGACAACGCGGTCTTGCCGGACTCGTGCACCCGCTTGTGCGGGTCAAGCAGGGCGGCGTACCACTGGCTGTTCTTGACCACCGGCTCCTGCACGCTGTCGTACCACTTGCCCAGGCGGCAGCAATGGTGGTCGGGCAGCTTGTCGTCGGTCAGGTTGTTCTTGCCGGCGATGGTGTCCAGCACGTTCTGGCGGAACACCACGTGGTCGATCTTGGTGCCCAGCACCAGCGCGGCATGGCGGGCGACGCCCTGGGCCTGAGAGGCCTCGAGCAGGAAGAACGCCATCTGGTCCTTCAGTCCCTCGGCCTGCTGTTCCAGGGCCTGGGCGGTGGCGGCGCTTTCCTCGACCAAGGCGGCGTTCTGCTGGGTCGCCTCGTCCACTTCCGAAATGGTGGTGGTGACCTGCTCGATGCCGGTGCTTTGTTCGCGGGTGGCGGCGGCGATTTCCTCGACGATGGCGGCGACGGAATGGATCGAGCCGGTGATCTGTTCCAGCGCGCCGCCGGCATTCTTGACCATCTGGGCGCCGGCGGTGACCTCGCGGCCGGATTCGGAAATCAGGCCCTTGATCTCCTTCGAGGCGTCGGCCGAGCGCTGGGCCAGGTTGCGTACTTCCTGCGCCACCACGGCGAAGCCCTTGCCGGCGTCGCCGGCGCGGGCCGCCTCGACCGCCGCGTTCAGCGCCAGCAGGTTGGTCTGGAAGGCGATTTCCTCGATCATGCCGACGATGGCACCGATCTTGGTGGACGAGTCCTCGATGCGGCCCATGGCGGCGATGGCGTCGGCCACCACCTGCGCGCTGGCACCGGCGGTTTCGCGCGCCTGAACGGCAAAGACGTTGGCCTGTTGGGCGTTGGTGGCGTTCTGCCGCACGGTGGCGGTCAATTCCTCCAGCGCTGCCGCCGCTTCCTGCAGGCTGGCGGCGTGCTTTTCGCCACGGTCGGACAGCTCCAGCGACGATCCGCTGACCTCGCCGGCGATATGGGTCAGGTGTTCGGCGGTGCCGCCGATCTGTTTGACCACCGTCGCCAGCTTGACCGCGGTGCCGTTGAAATCGCCCTTCAGGCGGCCGAAGACGCCTTCGTACATGCCGTTGATGCGGCGCGTCAGATCGCCGGTGGCCAGCCCTTCCAACTGGGTGGCAAGGTCGTCGACCACCTGGGCGATGGTGCCGAGCAGCCGGTTGACGTCGTCGGCCAGCACGCGGCCGGTGCCGCTGCGGCCCTCGGTCGAGACACGGTGCGACAGGTCGCCCTTGGCCGCCTGCAGCACGACGGTTTCGATGTCGTGGGTCAGGCTGACCTGATCGGTGATGTCGGCCAGATCCACCGCCTCGCCCAGCGCCGTGCCGTCATCGGCGACGATGGGGGAACAAGTAGGGGCAAGGATGCGTCCGCCCAGCGTCACAGTGCCGGTGCCGCCATCCGCCCGCCATTGCGTCAGGGCGGCGATGGCATCGTCCGTCGCCGCGCCAAGCAGGCGGCGCGCGCTGTCGTTCGCCAGCACGATTTGGCCGGCGGCGACGATCACCTGCGCACTGGTGGCGGCATGGAACATCGCAGCGGTCTGTGCGGCCCGGGTCAGCCGGGGCAACAGGGAGTGGCCGGCGGTGACGATGGCGGCGGCTTCGTGACCGGCGGCAAGCGGTGGCAGGGTGACGTCCAGGCGTCCCTCGGCCAAAGCGGCGAGCGGTTTGGCAATGTGGTTCAGGCTATCGCGGAGATGGCTGCACAGCCGCACTGCCAAAATGACCGCCAGAATCGCCAGAACCAGGCTGGCACTGGCGCAGCTCCAGGCCCAGGCCGGCGGCAACTGCAGGCTGGCGATGCCGCCGATGGTCAGGATGCCAAGGACAAGCACGGCAAATGTCACGCGAATACTGGATGCCAACGGTGCCACTGGGCCAACTCCCCTCTGGCAAAGACCTAATCGGGTAACCGTACTGCCGGAATCATTCCTAGGCAAAAAAACATTGTGTGGCGGGAAAATTTTCCGGTCAGGGCGGTTAGCCGACCAGGAAACCCTTGCTTGCCAGTTCCGCCAGGATGGCGCCCAGGCGTGGGGCGGCATCCCCCAGCAGCGCTGCCAGTGCGGCGTGGTCGTGCTTGCCGTCGCAGGCGGCCAGCACCTGGCGGGTTTCCGGGCCAAGCAGTTCGTTGCCCAGTCGCGCGCTGGGCAGGAAGGTCTGCTCGGCGGCCAGCAGGCGGGCCGGGGCAAAGGCCTGCGGGCGGGCGCTGACGGTGGCGATTTCCGGGCTTTCCTCGGCATGGACGGTGTAGCACTCGGCGCGCACCAGCATCAGGCCAAGATCGACCAGCGCTTTCTTGACTTCGTCCTTGTCGCGGATGCCGGCGCGGGCGGCCGCCTCGGTGATCAGCTTCAGCGCCGGCAGGGGGCGGCCGCCGCGTTCGGACAGCACCACGTTCAACGCGGTGGCGGCGCGCCGGGTCATGCCGACGGTGGTGTCGCCCGGCCCGGCGAACATCACCTTCTGATCCTGGCGCAGGTCGATGGCGGCGGCATCCGTGGGGCGCAGATAGGACGCCAGGCAGAAATCCAGGATGCGGGCGCGCTCGGGGTCGCGGGTCAGCTTGACCTCGGGGCGGCAGATCAGGGTGGCGCGGAAGCGCTGGTTGACCAGGAAGTCGACATATTGCTCGCGCTCGACCGGATCGGCGATGGCGGCCAGGGTCTGCGCCACCTTGGGCGGCACGTTGCCGGCGACCATGCGCTTGGGGTGGGCGTCGCCCAGGTATTGCAGGCCGGCGGCGGTCAGCTTGTCCACCACCTGATGAAAATAGAACTGGTGGTTCGAGCTTTCGAAATACTCGTGCATCAGATAGGCGGGCGGGCTGGTGCGCAGGGTGTGCAACTCGCGCGCCAGGTTCAGGCGCCAGGGATCGTTTTCGACCGGCGCCGCCGCGATGATGAATTCCAGCAGGCCGATGGCCGCCGCCACCTTTTCCGTCGGCGTGGCGAAGCGGGCGCAATGGCGCATCAGCATGTCGCGCACCGGCAGCGCCGCGTACCAGCCGGGCAGGGTGTTGTAGCTGAGCATGCCCACGCCGGTCGGGGTGAGGTGGCGGGCGAAGGTGGCGATGGTGGCGTCCTGCACCTCGGGCGGCACCCACGACAGCACGCCATGGGCGACGATGTAGTCGAACTGGCCCAATTCGTCGGTCAGATCGGTGATGGAGACGGCATGAAACTCGATGTTGTCCAGGCCCAGCCGGCCGGCGATGTCGCGGGCGCGGTCGATCTGCACCGGCGACAGGTCTATGCCGACGAAGCGCGCCTTGGGCCAGCGCGCCGCCATGGGGATCAGATTGCCGCCCGAGGCGCAGCCCAGCTCCAGCACGCGGGCGCGCCGCCAGTCCGGAGGGTTGGCGCCGAACAGCCGGGCCACCGCGTTCAGGTATTGCGGCGCGGTGTAGTCATAGACGCAGTTCTCGTAAGGAACGGAATCATAGGCTTCGGCAAGGTCGCTCATTGCACTCTCCGGCGGTTGCTGCCGGATTAGCCCTGTCCAGGCGGGACGTCAACGTCCGAAGATCAGCCGCGCGCGCAAACCGCCCAGTTCCGAACGGTCCAGTTCCAGCCGGCCGCCATAAAGTTCGGCAAGGTCGCGGACGATGGCCAGGCCCAGGCCGTGGCCGGGGGCGCTTTCGTCCAGGCGGGCGCCGCGCCGGGTGGCGTGGGCGCAATCCTCCTCGGACAGGCCCTGGCCGTCGTCTTCGATGGTCAGCACCAGCGGCGGCCCGGCCTGGGCGGTGACGTGCACGCGGGCGCGCGCCCATTTGCAGGCATTTTCCATCAGGTTGCCGACCAATTCGGCCAGATCGTCGGCGTCGCCGGCAAAGGCGGCATCGGCGTCGCAGGCGTTGGTCAGGTTCAGCCCGCGCCCGGCATGGATCTTCGCCAGCATGGCGGCGATGTCGGCCACCACCCCGGCGACCGGCACGGTGGTGCCCAGCGCGCGGGCGGACGATGCCTCGGCGCGCGCGCGGGTCAGATGATGTTCGACCATGCGGCCCATGCGGTCGACCTGATCGGCCAGCACCATTGGGTCGGCGCTTCCCGAAGACAACTCGGCCCGCATCACCGACAGCGGCGTCTTCAGCCCGTGCGCCAGATTGCCCACATGGGTGCGGGCGCGTTCCACCAGTTCGGCGTCGTGGTCGAGGACGGTGTTCAGCGCCTCGGCCAGCGGCGCGATCTCGGCCGGATAGCCGCCGGACAGCCGGCCGCCGGCGCGCTTGCGCAACGCCTCCAACTCGCCGGTCAGCCGTTTCAACGGCTTCAGGCCATAGCCGACCTGGACCGCCATGGCCGCCGCCAGCCCGGCGGCCAGCAGCACGAACGACACCAGCAGCAGGCGGTCGAAGGTTTTCAGTTCGCGATCGACGTCGTGGCGCGACGCCGCGATAGCCACATGAAAGGGCTGGTCGCGGTCGGGGAAGGTAAGGTCGCGTTCGGCGGTCAGCAGGCTTTGGCCCTGCGGCCCGATCACGCGGCCAAAGGCGACGCCGCCCGGTTCGGGCGCCGGCTCGACCGGCAAGGTGGTGTCCCACAGCGAACGCGAGCGCAGCAGCACGCCGCTATCGTCGGCGATCTGCCAGTACCAGCCGGAAAACGGCTGGTCGAAACGGGGGTCGCCCAGCGGCCGTGCCAGGATCGGGCGGCCCTGGTCGTCCACCTCCAGCACGGCGGCCAGGCTGCGCACGGCGGTCACCAGACGCAGTTGGAAGGTCCGCTCGACACTGTCCTCGAAGGCGATGCGCAGGACCAGGCCGCTGGCGGCCAAGGCCAGCGCCAGCCACAACAGGGCGGCCAGGATCAGGCGGCGCCGCAGCGAGGTCGGGCGTGGCGCCTTAGCCATCGGCGGGCGCGTCCAGCCGCCAGCCCTGGCCGCGCAGGGTTTGCAGCACCTCGGCCTTGAGCTTCTTGCGGATGCGGCCGATCAGCACGTCGATGACGTTGGAATCGCGGTCGTCGTCACGGTCGTAGACGTGCTCGACCAACTCGGTGCGACCGACCACGCTGCCCTGGTGGTGGGCCAGATAGGACAGAATGCGGAATTCCTGCGCCGTCAGCGCCACCGGCTGGCCGTCGACCCACACCTTGGCGGCGCCGGTGTCGATGCGCAACGGGCCGACGACGATTTCCGGGCTGGCATGGCCGGCGGCGCGGCGGATCAGGGCGCGGATGCGATAGACCACCTCTTCCATTTCGAACGGCTTGGTCAGGTAGTCGTCGGCGCCGGCATCGAACGCCTGGGCCTTTTCCGCCCAGCGCGAGCGCGCGGTCAGCACCAGCACCGGAAACAGCCGTTGCGCATCGCGCCAGCGCCGCAGCACCGAAACGCCGTCCAGCCGGGGCAGGCCGAGATCGAGAACCACCGCGTCATAGGGTTCGGTATCGCCCAGGAACCAGGCTTCCTCGCCGTCATAGGCGACGTCGACGGCAAAGCCGTTGCCTTCCAGCGCCTGTTCCAGCCGCAGCGCCAGTTGCGGTTCGTCCTCGACGACCAGAACTCTCATTTGTGCTTGCCCTTGGCTTTCAGCAGGGTGCCGTCACGGGCGTCGTAGACCAGCTTCATCACCATTCCCTCGGGCGAGATCAGCTTGATCTCATAGACCGGGGCGCCGTGCATGTCCTCCAGCTCCGTCTCGATCACGTCGCCGGGATAGTCGCGGGCGACGTTGTCCAGAATGGTGCGCAACGGCAACACCTGGCCGGCCTGGACGGCGCTGCGGGCGCGGTCGTGATCGTCGCCGGCCATGGCGCCGCAGGGCGCGGTGGCAAGCAACAGGGTAAGGACCAAAGGGAGGGCGAATGCTGTCTTCATGCCCACAAGCATCGCTTTTTTTTCATGAACCGGCCATGAACCAGACCAAGGGGAGTGTCGATGGAAATTCGGCGCCGGGCAAGGGGCAACCTGGGGGATCATTCGCGAACCGTGCCCCCCGATTGGTGTGGATTGGCTTTTGTTGGCCGAGGCCGCGTCAGCCGGTGGCCGGGTCCGACAGGCCGAAGCGGACCGGGACCTCCACATGGGCCGCGACCGTCCGGCCGGCGCGGCGGGCAGGGACGAAGCGCCAGCGTTGCACCGCCTCGACGGCGCAGCGGTCCAGCACGGAATAGCCGGAGGATTCCTTGACCCGCACCTCTAGCGGCGCGCCGCTTTCATCCACCGCCACCGACAACGTGACGACGCCTTCCCAGCCGCGCCGCTGTGCCAAGGACGGATAGGCCGGCTTGGGATTGCTGAGATAGGCGGCGTCACCGCTGGGCGGGACATAGCTTTCCTCGCCCGTCGCGGTGCCACCTGACGCCCCCCCCTGTGGCGCGGCGCCAGCCGTCTGTACCGGCGCGGCGGCCGTATTGTCTCCGGCGATTTCGGTCGGGGCCGTGGGTGCGCTCTGCGTCGCGGTCGGTGTGATCGCGGTCGGCTTTGTCGGTGCCGCCGTCGGTGCCGGTGTCGGCCGGGGCGCGGCGATTTTCGCCGGGGCCGGTGTGGGCGGCGACGGTTTTGCCGGGGCGGGGGCCTGTTCGACCGGCGCCGGTTGCGGCGGCGCCCATTCCACCAACTCCATCTCGATAGCGGGGTCCTGGGGCATGTCCGGCGCCGCGGCGCTGACGGCCAGGAAGGCGGCGGCAAAGGCGGCATGTAGGGTGATCGCCAACGCCAGCGACGGCCAGCCCGGCCGCTTTGCCATGATCGAGCGCACCGGCAGGTCCAGGCATTTTCCCCATCCCAGGCCCCCTCCCTGAGTGGGCGGGTATTCCTCGGTCAACGCCATCAGCGTCGCGGGAGCGGCCGCAAGCGCGGCACCGGCTTCAGAGAAGCTCATGTCTCATTTCTCCACGGAACGTCACAGAACGCGCGCGCGAACGGCGCACGTGTGCGGGATCAGTGGAGAGCGGGCGGGGCGCGGGGAGTGGACGATCCCGGCGGCAGGGCCGGGGGCAGGGCGAGGACGAGGGCGGTTTCCAGCCGGGCGTGTTCGACCACCACGGGCAGCGGCAGCGCGACCTCACCCATCGGGGCCACCGTGCCGGACAACAGCGGCAGGCAGAAGGCGCAGGCCAACCCGGCCTGCTTCGGCGCCGCTGTCGCGGTCCAGCCGCCGTCGCCATCGGGAACCAGGGTGACGACACCATGCGCCGTACACACCGTTACGGCCTCGGCGTTCGGCACGGCGGCGTGCGCCGGCAGCATGCCCAAGGCCGGAACCAGGATTTGCAGGGCCAGGGCAAGCAGAAGCACGCGGACCAACGATCCGCCCTTCTTCAGCCTGCGCAGAAAGCCACTGCCGGTCATCCGTCGGAAACTCTCGATTGAACGGCAAACGCTACCAATGGTGCGTCACCGGGTCAAAACAAAAGCGCCGCCCGGTCATCTCTGACACGGGCGGCGCTTCAGCAAAGTTTCACCTAGGAATGCTGGTTCACCTAGGAATGCTGGGCGACGAACTTTTCCAACCAGTGGATATCGTAGTCGCCGTTGGTGAAATCCTCGTCCTGAACCAACCGGTTGTGCAGCGGCAGGGTGGTCTTGACACCGTCGATGACGTATTCGCCCAGCGCCCGCTTGAGGCGCATCAGCGTCTCGGCGCGGGTTTTGCCCGACACGATCAGCTTGGCGATCATGCTGTCGTAATGGGGCGGGATGCGATAGCCGGCATACAGGCCGGAATCGACGCGCACGCCCAGTCCGCCGGGGGCGTGGTAGCCGGTGATGCGACCCGGGGACGGGGCGAAGGTCACCGAATCCTCGGCGTTGACGCGGCATTCGATGGCGTGGCCCTGGAAGGTCACGTCCTTCTGCTCGTAGCCGAGCGGCGCGCCGGCGGCGATGCGGATCTGCTCGCGCACCAAGTCGATGCCGGTAATGGCCTCGGTCACCGGATGCTCCACCTGCAGGCGGGTGTTCATCTCGATGAAGTAGAACTGGCCGTTCTCGTACAGGTACTCGATGGTACCGGCATTGCGATAGCCCAGCTTGGCGATGGCGCTGCGGGTGGTTTCACCGATCTGCTGACGCTGTTCCGGCGAGAGCACCGGCGACGGCGCCTCTTCCAGCACCTTCTGGTGGCGGCGCTGCAAGCTGCAATCGCGTTCGCCCAGATGGACCACGGCGCCGTAATTGTCGGCCAGGATCTGCATCTCGATGTGCCGGGGCTGGCCGAGATATTTTTCCATGTAGACGTCGGGGTTGCCGAACGCCGCCTTGGCTTCGTTACGGGCCAGGCGGAAGGCTTCGCGCAGCTCTTCCGCGCTGCGAGCCACCTTCATGCCCTTGCCGCCGCCGCCGGCGGTAGCCTTGATCAGCACCGGATAGCCGATGGTCTCGGCACAATCCAACGCCATCTGCTCGTTATCCAGCGCGCCTTCCGAACCGGGGACGCACGGGATGCCGGCGGCCTTGGCCGCCTGCTTGGCCGTGATCTTGTCGCCCATCATGCGGATGTGGTCGGGGCTGGGGCCGATGAAGGTGAACCCGTGTTCCTCGACCATGGCGGCGAAGTCGGCGTTTTCCGACAGGAAGCCGTAGCCGGGGTGGATGGCGTCCGCCCCGGTGATGGTGGCCGCCGACAGGATAGCCGCCTTGTTCAGGTAGGAATCCTTGGCGGAGGGCGGACCGATGCACACCGCTTCGTCGGCAAGGCGCACATGCATGGCGTCGTTGTCGGCGGTGGAGTGTACGGCAACCGTGCGAATGCCCATCTCGCGGCAGGCGCGATGGATGCGCAGAGCGATTTCGCCGCGATTGGCGATCAGGACCTTCTCGAACATCCGAGTCCTTACTCGATAATGGCGAGCGGCTCGCCGAATTCGACCGGCTGGCCGTCAGTGACAAGGATGCGAACCAACTTGCCGGCGCGCGGGGCGCGGATCGGGTTGAAGGTCTTCATCGCTTCGATCAGCATCAGGGTCTGGCCTTCGGAAACGGTCTGGCCGACCTCGACGAACTTGGCGGCACCCGGCTCGGGCGCCATGTAGGTGACGCCGACCATGGGCGAGGTGACCGCGCCCGGATGGTTGGCGGCGTCATCGCCGGCCGCCGGCTGCGCCACCGGAGCGGCGGCGACGGCGGGCATGGCGGCCGGAACGGCGGCATGCACGGCCATGGGCACGCCCTGGCGGGCAACGCGGATGCGGACCGAACCGGTGTCGTACTCGATCTCGGTCAGGTTGGTTTCGTCGAGCAGATGCGCGAGCGAGCGCACGAGTTCGGAATCGATGGATTTGGTGGCCATGTGCCTCTTCAACTTCCCCTGATCAGGCGCGCCAGCGCGTCAAGCGCCAAGATGTAGCCGTGGCTTCCAAAGCCGCAGATCATCCCCTTGGCCGCCTTGGACACGAAGGAATGGTGGCGGAAATCTTCCCGCTGGTGAATGTTGGACAAGTGCACTTCCACGGCGGTCACCTCGGCGGACAGCAGCGCGTCGAGGATGGCGACGGAAGTGTGGGTATAAGCTCCGGCATTGATGATGATGCCGGCGGCCCGTCCCCGTGCCCCCTGAATCCAATCCACCAGGTCGCCCTCGTGGTTGGACTGGCGGAACTCCACGTCCAGGCCGGCGCGGCTGGCGTGCGCGATGCACGCCGCTTCGATGTCGGCCAACGTCTCATGGCCATAGACCTCAGGCTGGCGCTTGCCCAGCATGTTGAGGTTCGGTCCGTTGACGATCAGGATAATGGGGTTCGCCATGGGGCAACCTTATACGGCGGTGCTAGGTGAAGCGCAACGGGAACCTGAAAGCCACGAAATATTGTTGCGCTGGCTGTGGCGTCCCCCGTGCCCGGTTGCATCCGCCGAACGCTCGAACCATACTGTGTGCATAGGTTTAACCCTTCTTTCCGGCGGTTTTTCCCTTATGAACGTGACCATCAATGGCGAGGAACGGGCGTTTTCCGCGCCCATGAGTGTCGAGGCGTTGTTGCGGGAACTGGGGGTCGATCCGCGTAAGGTCGCCATCGAACGCAACCTGGAAATCGTTCCCAAGTCCACTTATGACGCCGTCATGGTGTCCGATGGCGACCGGTTGGAGGTCGTGCATTTCATCGGCGGCGGTTCTGGAGACCAATTCATGGAAGATGATTTCTTCGAGGTTGCCGGGCGCAAGTTCCGCTCGCGCCTGCTGGTCGGCACCGGCAAGTACAAAGATTTCGAGGAGACCGCCCGCGCCATCGAGGCGTCGGGGGCCGAGATCGTCACCGTCGCCGTGCGCCGCGTCAACCTGACCGATCCCAGCCAGCCCATGCTGGTGGATTACGTCAGCCCCAAGAAATACACCTTTCTGCCCAACACGGCCGGCTGTTACACCGCCGACGACGCCGTGCGCACCCTGCGCCTGGCGCGCGAGGCGGGCGGCTGGGATCTGGTCAAGTTGGAGGTTTTGGGCGACCAGAAGACGCTTTATCCCAACATGCCCGAGACGCTGAAGGCCGCCGAAGCGCTGATCAAGGACGGCTTCAAGGTCATGGTGTACTGCTCGGACGACCCGATCCAGGCCAAGACGCTGGAACAGATGGGCTGCGCCGCCATCATGCCGCTGGGGTCGCTGATCGGCTCCGGCCTGGGCATCGTCAACCCGATCAATGTCCGCCTGATCAAGGAAAACTGTTCCGTCCCGGTGCTGGTGGATGCCGGCGTCGGCACGGCCTCGGACGCGGCGGTGGCGATGGAGCTGGGCTGCGACGGCGTGCTGATGAACACCGCCATCGCCCAGGCCAAGGACCCCATCAAGATGGCCCGCGCCATGAAGCTGGCCATCGAAGCCGGCCGCCTGGCCTATCAGGCCGGGCGCATGCCGCGGAAACTCTATGCCGATCCCAGCTCGCCGCTGGCCGGCCTGATCTGACCTCCTGCCTATGGTGCGGGCGCCCAACCGGCCCGCACCATGGATGGGGGGTAATGCGCTGTCCGTGCGCGCGCAAACGGGCGGTTGCATGCGGATAAGTCATTGATATGACAAGGCTTGTTTCCGCGATGCCAAAAAATATCGAACGTGCGGATATTTTCCCCTTTTCATCCTTCTAAAATGGCGTATATAGCCGCTTCAACGAGACGTACAGCGCACGTGCCTCTGGCCCTTTAGCGGTTTAAGCAACGACGTCCAAGGCGTCTTCTGGGTGCAAGCGGGGTGTAAGCCCTCGGTGCTTAGAGGAACTGGCTATGAACGTGGTGGCTCGGCACTGGCTGTCGATGGACTCTCTTACCCTATCCGATCAAGGGTTCCGCCCGCGGCAGAGCTATGACCTGCTGTGGTGCGACGTCCGAAGTACCTCCCGGCGGATCTGACAACGTCCCGAACGGTTGTCGCGTAACTGCTCTCTTTGCCTGCGGGCGAAGGGAAGATTGCTTGCCTATTGTCCCGGCCGTGCCGCCGGGCTGCCGGAGGACTTTTCGCGATGACCGCGAAGATCGCTCGTTTCCTTGAGGACGTTCGCCCCGTCACCCCCTGCGTGGTGGTCGATTTGGATGTGGTTCGCGACAACTATCTCGGCCTGCGCCGGTGGTTGCCGGTGGCCCAGGTCTATTACGCGGTCAAGGCCAACCCGGCGCCGGAAATCGTGCGCATGCTGGTGGAACTGGGGTCGTCCTTCGACGTCGCCTCGCGCGGCGAGATCGATCTGTGCCTGGCCAGCGGCGCCCGCGCCGACAAGATTTCCTTCGGCAACACCATCAAGAAGCAGTCGGACATCGCCTATGCCTATGACAAGGGCGTCCGCCTCTATGCCTTCGACTCGCGGGCCGAGTTGGAGAAGCTTGCGGCGTCGGCGCCCGGGTCCAAGGTGTTCTGCCGTCTGCTGATGACCTGCGACGGCGCCGAATGGCCGCTGTCGCGCAAGTTCGGCTGCGAGATCGACATGGCCAAGGACCTGCTGGTCCAGGCCCGCGAACTGGGTCTCGATCCCTATGGCGTGTCGTTCCACGTGGGCAGTCAGCAGACCGATCTGCGCCAGTGGGACATCGCCGTCGGCAAGGCGGCCATGCTGTTCACCGCGCTGGACGAAGCCGGCATCGAGCTGCGCATGGTCAATCTGGGGGGCGGCTTCCCGGCCCAGTACCGCACCAACATTCCCGCCGTCGAGCAGTATGCCGACGCGGTGATGACCGCCATGACCAACCATTTCGGCAATGCCCTGCCGGCCATGATCATCGAACCCGGCCGCTCGCTGGTCGGCGACGCCGGCATCCTGGAAACCGAGGTCGTGCTGATCTCGCAGAAGGGCTATGACGACCCGACCCGCTGGGTCTACCTGGACATCGGCAAGTTCGGCGGCCTGGCCGAAACCATGGACGAGGCCATCAAGTACCGCATCCAGACCCCGCATGACGGCGGCGAGACGGCCCCGGTGATCCTGGCCGGCCCCACCTGCGATTCCGCCGACATCCTTTACGAAAAGGCCGGTTACGAAATGCCGGTCGGCCTCAAGGTCGGTGACAAGGTCCGCATCCTCTCCACCGGCGCCTACACCACCTCGTATTCGGCGGTCAATTTCAACGGGTTCGCCCCGCTGAAGGCCTATTTCATCTGAGCCTGTTCGCCGGGACCGAAGACAAGGGGGCGCGGAAAAAAACGCGCCCCCTTTCATTTTGTCCGCCCGGATCGCCGTTTCCGTCCGTATCACCGCGTAGACAGCAATTGTCCCGGCAAAACCTGCCGGGCAGGGCGGAACAATCCGCCGTTGCGGCACCTCTTGCCGGGGGTGTCTCGCTATAACTCATTGATAATGCACAAACTTCAATTTGGCACGACTGCTGCATACCCCGGTTTCCGGGATATATTGCGTTCGGTGGCCCGAGGAGGCTTGCGATGTTGATGGGTGCTTTCACCAACGCCAGTCAGGCGATGAATGTGTTCACGACTGATCTGGGGTCGATCAGTCAGAACATCGCCAACGTCAACACCACCGGCTACAAGCGCCAGGAGATGATGTTCTCGACCCTGCTGTCGGAACATCACACCGCGCCGACGTCGTACTTGAGCGGCCTCAATATTTTCGGCGTGCAGGCGACCCAGCGTAACCTGATCGAGGCGCAGGGCGTCATCGCGCCGTCGACCACCTGGAGCGACCTGGCCATCAACGGCAAGGGCTTCTTCATGGTGGCGCCACCGACACGGGGATCGACGGCGGCGGCCACGGCGGCCACGGCCAGCGGCGCCGGTGGCAACGTGCCGACCTCCATCAATACCGCCGATCCCGGTTCGGTCATGTACAGCCGCGACGGCGCCTGGCACCGCGCCTATGGTCCCGACACCGATTCCACCCTGGCGCGTTCGTATTTCCTCAACAACCAGGGCGGTTATCTGCTGGGCTGGATGGCCGACGACACCGGCACCATTCCCAAGGACGCCGCGCTGCAGCCGGTCTACACCTTGGCGCCGCGCCCCGTTCCCAACAACGGTTCGGCGGCGGTGGACCCCACCAGTATCCTGAAGCCGACCCAGGTCACCATGCCGGGACGCCAAACCACCGAGGCGGCCGTCCGGGCCAACCTGCCGCGCGACGCCACCTTGGGCGCCAGTCAGACCAAGGTCACGGTCACCGATGCGGCGGGCAACGATCACGCGATTACGCTGGATTGGACGCGCACCGGCCCCTACAGCTACACGGTCACGGGCACCACGGCTGGGTCCACCATGGATGTCAGCACTTGGAACGTGACGCTGGACGATACCGGCAAAGTGACGTCGCCGACCACGGGGCAGCCCATCACTTTCGACACCGGTGGCGTGACCTCTCCGGGCACCCTGAGCCTGGACACCGCGCCGAAGCGGGGCGAGGTCAAGAACATTCCCATCTCGGTGTACGACAACAACTTCACCCAGCACACGGTCACGCTGCGGCTGGAGCGTGCCGGCACCAACACTTGGTACATGATGCCCGACGCCGGTGCCGACGCCGCGACCCAGCCGGCGCCCATGCAACTGACCTTCGACAACGATGGCAAGCTGACCTCGCCGGCCAACGGCCTGACCTCGCTTGCCCTGAGTTGGGGGGCCAGCACCACCACCACGGGCGGCGTGACGACGGCGGTTCCCGCCGGCACCGCCAGCGTGTCGCTGGACCTGAACAAGCTGACGCAATATGACGACGCCGACCTTTATATCGGCACCGTGAGTCAGGACGGCTATGGCCGGGGCACGCTGCTGGCCACCACCTTCAACGAGATGGGCGAGTTGCAGGGCTATTACGACAACGGTGTCTCGCGCACCTTGTTTAAGGTGCCGGTGGCCACGTTCGTCTCGGACAATGCGCTGGACCCGGTGTCGGGAACCATGTTCCGCCGCACGGCGGCGGCGGGCGACTTGACTGTTTCCGCCATCGACAAAGCCCCGGGCGAGGGGCGGTTCTCCGCCTCGTCGCTGGAAAACTCGACGGTGGACATCCAGACCGAATTCACCCGCATGATCATGACGCAGAAGGCGTATTCGACCAACGCCCAGGTGTTCAAGACCGCCGACGAAATGACCTCGACCGCCCGCGACCTCAAGGCCTGACGGCGCATAAGGAAAAGGGCGGAGCCGCTTTCGCGGCTCCGCCCTTTTTTCGTTCTGCCGGAAGCTCGGTTACTGGTTGCCCAGCTTGCCGCCCTTGCGGGTGATGTCGATCAGCTGGCGGAATACCTGGCCCTCGACGGCGCCCGACAGGGTGCGGGCGGCGTTGCCGTTGCCATCGGCGATGATGAAGCTGGGGGTCGAGGCGATGTCCAGCGCGTGCGCCAACTCGACGTTCTTGCGCAGTTGGGCGTCGATCTCGGGCGCCATCATTTCCTTCTTCAACTGGTCGACGTTGGCGCCGGCCTCGCCCGCCAGGCGGAAGATGGCCTTTTCGTCCAGTTTGCCGCGGAACTTCATGAAGGCGCGGTGCACTTCTTCATACTTGCCCTGCTTCTTGGCGGCCAGGGCAACGCGCGAAGCGGTCACCGAATCCTCGGACAGGATCGGCATTTCCTTGAACACCACGCGGGACTTGCCGTCGGCCTTGACCGCTTCCAGCATGGGGTCCAGCACCACCTTGCAGTACGGGCAGTTGTAGTCGAAGAACTCGACCAGGACGACGTCGGCCTTGGCGTTGCCGACCACCGGGTCGTCCTTGGCGTTGAACACTTCGTCCTTGCGCGCCTCGATGGCCTTCTTGGCGTCGGTTTCGGCCTGGGCGCGCATCTTTTCGCGCAGGGCTTCCACCGCCTCGCCGATCACCTCGGGGTGTTCCATCAGGTACGCGCGCACGATCTTACGGATGGCGTCGGTCTGCTGCACGTTGAAGGTCTGGTCTTCCTGGGCCTGGGCGGCGGGCATCGCCAGGGTCAGGCCGAGAAGAAGCGCGCCGAGGGCGCCGAAAGACTTGCGGATCATCGCTGAGGGAACTCCAGTCACGAAAGCGGAGGCATATTGGCGGATAGGAGGGCGGGCGACAAGCATTAGAGCGGCGAGCGTCACGGTTGACGCACTCCGCGATCAGCGGCCATTGAGGCCGCGGCCGTGCCGCCCCGCAGGGGCAAACGACGCCCGGCAGGGCGGCCCGGCGTAAATCGACGGGTGGGCGTCGCCCACAAGCGGGCGGATGCCCGCGCCCGGCGAGGGCCAGGGAAAAACGAGATGGGGATGTACATCTTGGGCATCACCATCTACCGGCGGTCCCGCTGTTCCTTGACCTGGCTGGTGCGCTCCTTGATGTCCTGGATGCGCAGCCAGATCGGGCCGGAACGCGGCAGCAGGCGCTCGGCCTTGCCGGCGTGGTAGGCGGCATCGCTCAACTTGCCTTCCAGCAGGGTCTGCTCGGCCATGGCATAGGCGGCCATGCCTTCGTCGCCCAGGCGGCCGTGGGCGATGCCCAGCAGGCGCCAGGCGCTGTGGTTGTCCGGCTCGATCTGCAGCGCCTTGTTCAAATGCGTCTTGGCGTCGTCCAGCAGGGTGGTGTCTTCCTGCTCGACCTCGACCTGGGCAAGGCCGACCTGCAGCAGCGCGCTGGACGGCAACAACGCCACCGACTTGCGATAGGGTTCCAGCGCTTCGCTGCCGCGACCGTTCTCGAACAGCATCTGGCCCTTCAGTTCCCAGAAATAGGGGTCGTTGGGCCGCTCGGCGATCAGTCCGTCGATCAGCGGCAGCGCCGTGGCCATGTCCGGCTTGCGATACGAGGCGATGGCGCGGGCGTAGCGCGCCTCGATGCTGTTGTCGCTTTCCTTGTAGCGCTGAAGCGTGCGCACCGGCGATTCCAGGAAGGCGAACAGCTTGGCCCGCATGCGGCGGTGCATCTCGACGAATTCGGGGCGGGTCGGCGCGTTGCTGTAGGGCGACTTGGCCACGTGCTCGCGCACGTTGGCGACGCGGTCGCGGGTCAGCGGGTGGGTGCGGACATAGGGGTCCTGGCGCGCCGCCACCAGCAATTCCTGGTCGCCCAGGATCTCGAAGAACTCAAGGAAGCCCTTGGCCGATTGCTGGGTGGCGTCAAGGAACGACAGTCCGGCCTGGTCGGCCGAGCCTTCCTGGCTGCGCGAGAACGCCATCAGGTTGCGGGTGGCGACTTCCTGGCCGCCCATCATCACCGCCGCGCCGACGTCGCCGCGCCCCGAGGCGGCGCCTAGCGCCGCACCCAGCAGCATGCCCATCAATGCCTCGGTCTGGGCGGCGCCCACCGCGTCCTGAATGCGGATCAGATGGCCGCCGGCGATGTGGCCGGTTTCGTGGGCGATGACGCCGATCAACTGGTTGGGGGTCTCGGACCGGATCAGCAGGCCGGTGTGGAAGAACATGTTCTGACCGCCGGCAACAAAAGCGTTCAGGCTGGGATCGACCAGCAGATGAATGCGGACATTGTCGGCATCCAGGCCCGCAGCCTGGAATAGTGGCGTAGCGTACGCGCGAATGGTATTTTCCACCTCCGCGTCGCGAATGAAGCTGCGTTTGCTGGTTTGCTGGGCCGATGCGGAAGAGGCCGGTGCGACAAGCGCCAGCACCAGGGTTGCCAGAAGGAACAAGCGTGTGAGCAAGAGCCTTTCTCCGTCGGTCGGTCGTTCTGTGTCTCGCGCGGCGTGCGCGGTTTCCATTGTGGCGCTGCTGGCCGCCTGTGGCGAGACCAAGCCGGTAGGGACCATCGGTTACGTCAAGGGCTTTGGCGGCATGGTCGCCGCCGATGAACCCCGCGCCGTGCTGGCCGCCCGCGACGTGCTGTCGGCCGGCGGCACCGCCGGCGACGCGGCCGTGGTGGCCTATTTCACGATGGCAGTGACCCAGCCGTCAACCGCAAGTCTTGGCGGCGGCGGTGTTTGCGTCGTTTTCGACAAGGAAAAGAAGCGCGCGGAAGTTGTCGAATTTATGGCGCCGCCTTCGGTCGCCTCGTCGATGTCGCGCAATCCCAGTGCCGTTCCCGCCAATATCCGCGGCTTCTACGCCCTGCATGCCCGCACCGGCAAGCTGCGTTGGGAAACCTTGCTGGCCGATGCCGAGCGTCTGGCCCGCATGGGTGTGCCGGTGTCGCGCGCCTTCGCCGCCGATATCGCCCGTGCCGCCAACCTGCTGGCCAACGACCCGGCGGCGCGTCAGGTGTTCCTGCCCGGCGGCCGGCCGCTGATGGAGGGGCAGAACCTTGAACAGCGCGATCTGGCGGCGCTGCTGGGCCGCTTGCGGCGCAATCCCGGCGACTTCTATGGCGGTGTCCAGGCCAGGGATATGGTCGCCGCCGTCGCCCAGGCCGGCGGCTCGCTGACCGTCGAGGACCTGCGCGATCTGCGGCCGGTGGTGCGCGAGGGGCTAAGCGTGGAAATCGGCAACGATACGGCGGTGTTCGCGCCGCCGCCGGCGGTCGCCGGCGGGGTGGCTGCGGCCATGACCGCGGAACTGGTTCAGCGCTGGGACGGCGCCTCGGCCGAGGAAAAGCCGCACCTGCTGGCCGAGGCCGCCGCCCGCGCCTTTGCCGACCGTTCCAAGTGGATGCTGCCCAATGGCTGGCCCAACGAACAGGCCGCCGGCCTGGCCGGGCGCGAGCGCGCCTCGGCACTGATGGCCAGCTACAGCCCCGACAAGCACGTGGCGGTCGAGGCGGCCAAGGCCACCGACGGCATTCCCGCCGCCAGCCTGGTCACCATGGATTCCTTCGGCAACGCCGTTGCCTGCAACGTCACCACCTATGGCCTGTTCGGCAATGGCCGCATGGCGCCGGGCACCGGCGTGATGCTGTCGGCGGTGCCGGGCCTGTCCAGCGGTCCGGGCGCCATCGGCCCGGTGGTGGTGTTCAACCCGCATTCCGACGAACTGCGCTTCGCCGCCGCCGCCAGTGGCGGCGTCACCGCGCCGACCGCCTTGGTGCAAACCCTGCTGGCCTCGCAGGTCGACAACGTTCCGTTGGAGACCGCCGTGGCCGCGCCGCGCGTCCATCATTCCGGTTCTCCCGACATCGCCTTCGTCGAGACGGGCGAGCGTGCCGCCGACGCGGCCCCGCTGACCAAGCGCGGTCACGAGGTCAAGGCGGTGCCGATTCCCAGCCGGGTGCAGGCCTTGACCTGCGGTGCCGGCGATCCCGACTTCAAGAAGTGCCGTGTGGTCAGCGATCCGCGCGGCAACGGCCTGGGCGTCATCGTCGGCAAGGACTGATCCGCCATGGCATTCAAGGTGGCCGGGCGCGGCGCCATCGCGCCCTTCATCGTCATGGACGTCATGCGTGCCGCCAACGAGCGGGCGGCGGCGGGCGGCGACGTCATTCATCTCGAAGTCGGCCAGCCGTCGGGCCAGGCCCCGGCGCGGGTGCTGGCGGCGGCCAAGGCGGCGGTGGACAGCCACGGCCTGGGCTATACCGAGGCGCTGGGGCTGCCGAGCCTGCGCGAACGTATCGCCAGCCATTACCGCCACGCCTATGGCGTCGCCGTGGCGCCCGAGACGGTGGCGGTGACCACCGGTTCGTCCGGTGCCTTCCTGCTGGCCTTCCTTGCCGCGTTCGATGCCGGCGACCGCGTCGCCGTGGCGGCGCCGGGCTATCCCGCCTATCGCAACATCCTGGAAGCCCTGGGCATCGAGGTGGTGGCGGTGCCAGTGGGGGCGGCGTCGCGCTGGCAGCTCAATGTGGACGTGCTGGAGCAGATCGAGGGCCGGCTGGACGGCGTTGTCGTCGCCAGCCCCAGCAATCCCACCGGCTCCATGCTGTCGGCGCACGAAGTGGCCGAACTGGCGACGTGGTGCGAGTTGAAAGGTGTCCGCCTGATCTCGGACGAGATCTATCACGGCATCACCTACGGCGCCCCGGCCGCCACGGCGGTGGGGGCGGGGACGCACGCCATCGTCGTCAACAGCTTCTCGAAATATTACGCCATGACCGGCTGGCGCCTGGGCTGGATGGTGCTGCCGCCCGATCTGACCCGGGCGGTGGAATGCCTGCAGCAGAACCTGTTCATCTCGCCGCCGACGCTGTCGCAGATCGCCGCCGAGGCGGTGTTCGATTGCCTGGACGAACTGGACGCCCGCGTCGCAGTCTACAAGGCCAACCGCGACGTGCTGCTGCAGGAACTGCCCAAGGCCGGCTTTACCCGGCTGGCGCCGTCGGACGGCGCCTTCTATCTGTATGCCGACGTCGCCGAGCTGACCAACGACAGCGCCGAGTTCTGCCGTCGCATGCTGGCGGAAACCGGCGTGGCCTGCACGCCGGGGATGGATTTCGATCCCTATCAGGGCAGCCGCACCCTGCGCTTCTCCTTCGCCGGTTCCACCGCCGAGATGATCGAGGCGGCGAAGCGTCTACAGGCGTGGCGGCGCTAGACCATCCCGGCAACAGACCTAGGGATTATGGTCTGTGCGCATCGGCGGTGATATAATGCTTCGATCATGGATATATCGCCGCTCCAGCACCACGATGGGGTGAACGCGGCGAGCGCCCTGGAAAACCTGGCGCACCGCCTTGTCGCCGTCCATCAGCGCAAAACCTCCGACGCCGCCGTCGGTCGCCGGGTGGAAGACGTTGTCGACATTCCGATCTTCAGCGAAAGCGAATTCGGCCTCGACGACCCGGTCCACCTGGGGCCGGTCAGCTTCCTCGACCGCGTCCGGCGGTTCTTCATCAGTTAGAGTCTGCCTGTTTTTGACGGAAGCAGCACAGTTTATCGTCATGGCTGGACTTGATCCACGGCTGTCCGGTTAACGCTTGCGCGGAACGTGCTGGCGCGCCGTAGTCGTGCCCAGGCAACACGGACGGCACGGAAGCCCGCTGTGGCGGGCCACGGACGAACACGGATGGGCACAGTGTTCGTGAACAGCGAAAGCCCGAAAAATCTCGTCACCCCGGACGCGCCCCGCGCGATCCGGGGTCCATGGGGGTGCACCACGATGGATGCCGGCTCAAGGCCGGCATGACGAACTTTCTTTGTCCGTGTAATCCCTGCCCGCGAAGCGGCGTCCGTGTGATCCGTGTCTCTTGGCACGGGACAAGCCGCGAAAGTCTGGACGGCGGGGCACTCCGGCCGCTCATGCCCGCGGTTAACCGCCCCCCCTACGACAACACCACCTCGAACACCGCTTCGGGATGCTTGGCGGCAAGCTCGGGCAGGGAATGCTCGCCCAGTTGCGCGAACAATTCGCGGCTGACGATGCCCCAGTTGGTGACGCCGCCGGGCAGGACGATGGCGCGGCCCTCGTCGGGGTCGAACGCCTTGGCCAGATCGGCCACCGCTTCCGGACTGACGTCCGGGCAACCGGCGGGCAGCACCAGTACGGCGGCGACGTCGGCGGGCAGCAAAGCCAGACCGGCGGCCGGCGCGCGGTTTTCGACGCAGATCACCTCGCACGACGGCAGGATGTCGGCCATCTCGTCGCTGCTCGCCAGCACCAGCACCGGGTCAAGGCCGGCGGCCAGCGCCGCCTCGACCTCGGCCATCGGCGCGGCGGCGCCGTCGGCCTGCACCAGGGCGCCGATGCGGGCGTCGCGGGTGGGCGGTTCCATCCAGGCGGTGTCGCGCGGCCGCACGCCCAGTTGCTTGAGCAGGCCGCCGGCCCCCATGCGCATCATGTCGGCGGGCTTGATCGGGATGTCGGCGGCGATGCGGGCCAGCACCCAATCCAGGCCGTTGGGTTTGGCCGAGCGGGCACATCCCGGCAGGTTGACCACCGGTACCGCGCCCAGATGGGCCAGCAGCAGCAGGTTGCCGGGATCGGCCGGCATGCCGAAATGGTCGATGGCGCCTCCGGCCCGTTCGATGGCGCTGGGCACCACGTCGCGGCGGTCGACCGTGGCCGAGGCACCGGCCACCAAAATCAGATCAGCCCCCAGGCCCAGGGCCTTGCCCAGGGTCCGCTCGATCGGGCCGATTTCGTGCGGGCAGCGCAGTTCGGCGATGATCTCGCCGCCCAGCGCCTCGATGCGGCCGCGGGTGACGGCGGCGGTGACCGCCATGACCGACTCGCGCAGGCCGGGCAGGGTGGTGGAGATCAGCACGGCGCGGCGCGGGCGGAACGGCCGGACCGAAATCAGCGGCCCCCCGGTCGAGGCGTAGGCGGCGCAGGCATCCAGCACGCGGCGATCGACGCCGAAGGGAATGATCTTGACGGTGGCGACCATGCGGCGCGGCCCGACCAGCTCGAAAGCCGGGGCGGTGGCGACGGTGACCGCCTCGTCCACCAGGTTCAGGCGGTCCAGCCGCTCGCGGTCATAGACCAACAGGCCGCGACGGGCGGCGAACAGGTTGCAGCGGCCGGTGAACGGAGCGTTGATGGTGATGCCGTCGCCGGCCAGGGCGCGGGCGATGGTGCCGGCGGCCTCGTCCTCGCCGACATCGTCGCCCTCCAGCCGGGCGCCGGTCAGGAAGTTGACGCCGGCGCCCTTGAGCAGGCGCACGTCCTCGGCGGTCAGCACCCGGCCTTTCTTCAACATGGCCTGGGGCAGCCGTAGCGAATGGGCCAAGATCAGCCCAACGGCGTCGTCCACCCGTACCTCGCCGAACTTCATGCGTCTCTACTCCGTGAAGGCGCGCGGATTGTAGCTATTGCGGCGGCTTTCGCCAGTCTTCTCCATATGGGGCGGCGCACTATCCTTTCGAGCCTGCGGCGGGGCATTGGCGGTGTCGCCGCTTGGGCGCTATCATGCGCGAACCGGCCGGGCTTATGGATGAGAAGCTTGACCGGACGAGGAGTGTGACCATGCCGTTCGCGGTTAAATCCTGCCTGGATGTGGTGTTCTGGTTCACCGACCGGGCGCTCAACGATCGGGAATACATTCAGCCGCAAAAGCTGCACCGGCTGATGTTCCTGGCTCAGGCCTATTACTCGGTCGCCTATCCCGGCCGCAAGCTGATGCCGGCGACCTTCGTCACCGATGCCCTGGGGCCGGTCGAGCCGACCGTATTCCACGTTTTCGCCTATGGCCGGCCGCAGATGCTCGAAGGCAATCCGGTCGCCGATACCGTCGCCCATTTCCTCGACAGCATATGGCGCCGCTTCGGCCAGTACAGCGCCGAGCAGCTCAATAAGAAACTGGCCGAGCACACGCCGGTGGCCGAAGCCGCCGCCAAGGGCATGGGCGAGGAAATCTCGCTGGCCGCGATGGTGAAATATTACGGCGCCGAAGTCGCCTCCCGCCGTGGCGGCCCGGGCGCCCCCGCCGCCGCCGAAGTGGTGCGGCCGCGCCTGATGCGCTCGCAAGGCGGCAAAGCGGTTGCCGTCACCGCCTGGGCGCCCAAGACGTTGGAGAAGAAGTAAAACCGAGGGGTTCTTGCTGGCACGTAATGCGTGTTATGTTCGCCAATCGACCGGTATTGACGGTAGAGGTTGGTGATCGTGCAAAAGCTCTGGTTTGTCGCAGTCGCGATGGTCGCCCTGTTGTGCGGTTTTGTGGTGGCGCAGGCCGATAAGGTTACTCAGGCATCACCGGCCTATGACTGGCTGATGGCGCGATTGGCGCAAAAGGCGGCGACCATCGAACTCACCGGCGCCCGTCAGGGCACCGAGATCGCCTGCCTGTTCGCGCCCCATACCGACGGCGACAAGCTGGCGGAAACCGCCAAGGTGTCGCCGATCGGGGTGTGGCAATTGCGCCGTCTGATCAGCTCGGACAGCCACGGCGTCGTGCTGATCCAGGGCGGGCAGGTCACCGATGCGTTCCTGCTGCGCAGCGACATCCTGCGCGATACCGACGCGGCAGCGCTCGAGGGGCAATGCGGTGCGAAGATGGCCCTGCATGCGACCGTCATGGAGCCGGCGCGTACGATGCAGCCCAAGGCGACGATGAGCGGGCAGAAACAGGAAATCAATTGGGCCTTGACCGCCAATCCCGACTGTACCCCCGGCGACGTTCCCACCATCGTGATCGCCACGCAACCCGAACATGGGCGGGTTAGTGTCGAGGCCGGTGGGCATTATCCCGCCTTTGACAAAAACAATATTCGCTGGCGCTGCAACCTGCGTGAGATGCCGGCCCTGCTGGTCTATTACCAATCGGCGCCCGGCTTTGTCGGTAGCGATCGGGTGGCGATCGACGTGGTCTTTCCCGACGGCAAGATGACCCGGTGGGACCACCCGATCAACGTGCGCTAAGGGGTCAGCGCGCCAGCGGTTCGTACCAGTCCTGAGGAAACGCCGCCTCGGCGCGGGCGGCGTGGTTGAATGGCGCCTTCAGGCCGGCGGGGAAGCGTTCGCCCATCAGCCGGTGATATTCGCTGCGGCCGTCCAGGCCGCGCTTTGCCGCCAGGTGGACGAACCAGCGATAGCCCGCCGCCACGTGGCGGATTTCATCGTGATAGATGATGTCCAGCGCCGGCGGGGTGACGGTGTCGCCATTGCGCGCCAGCTTTTCCATGGTTGCCGGCGTGGTGTCGAGTCCGCGCGCCTCTAACGTCATCGGCACCACCGCCAGCCGCGCCATCAGGTCGTCGGCGGTCTTTTCCGCCGCCTGCCACAGGCCGTCATGGGCCGGCAGGTCGCCATAGGCGGCGCCCAATTGGCCCAGCAGATCCTCCAGCATTTCGAAATGGACGGCTTCGTCCAACGCGACCTGGACCCAATCGTCCGCGAACGCCTTGGGCATGTTCTCGTGCGGGAAGCGGCAGATGATGTCCCACGCCAGGTCGATGGCGTTCAGCTCGATATGAGCCAAGGCATGCAGTAGGCCGATGCGACCGCGCTCGCCACCATAGGCGCGCTTGGGCATCTCCTTGGGCGCCAGCAGGGCGGGACGCTCTGGCCGCGCCGGGCGCGGCGGCGGCAGGGTGTCGCCGATGTCGGCGATGCTGCCGGCGAACCAGTGCTCGGCAAGGCGGCGGGTCAGGCGGCATTTCTCCTGCGCATCGGCGGTGGAGAGAATGGCGGCGGCGGAGTCGGTCAGGCTGATCATGGGGCTAAGCTAGAGCGCGGTGTGTCTGCCGTCCAGATCGTATCTGCGGGTAGGACAACCCTCAGCGTCTGCGACTTTTGTCGGAAATAATTCGTATCGTTATACTTTGGGTAGGATTGAATTATGTATTTTTATGGTGCGTATTTGTAGTCCAGCTTATGGTGGATTTGCTCATGTTGCATTTTGTTCACAATGTTTCTGTGAAGTATCGGATCGGCATTATTTCGCTGATAGCGATTCTATCGCTGATATCTGTCGTTGCTGTATACACGCTGGCTAATCGCTCGCTGGCGGATGCGCAAGTTCGTGCCGACCGCTTTGACGCCATCGTGCGTGCCAGCAGCAAGCTGCGGATCGCCACGCTGGAGATGCGGCGTGGCGAGAAGGATTTTCAGCTCCGCCGCCAGACGCGATACGCCGACGCAACCCGTCAGGCCACTGCCGACGCGCTGGCGCAGGTCGGAGCGCTGGCTAAGCTGGATGAAGAACGTGCGTTGGGCGATAGCCTGGCGGCATTGCGATCGGGCTTGGATGCCTACGGATCGGCGCTGGATCGAATGGTCGCCGGCGAAGTGGGCAAGGGGTTGACGTCCGAGGACGGCCAGACCGGCAAGCTGCGGGCCGTTATTCATAAGGCCGAGGCCGCCTTGGTTGCCCTGGATGATGCGCCGACCATGGTGCATCTGCTATCCATGCGCCGCCACGAAAAGGACTTCATGCTGCGCGGCGATGTCGCCTATCTGGATCAGGCCCGTGCCGAGCATGCGTCCCTGCTGGCGGCGGTGAAGCGGCTGTCGTTGTCCGAGGTCCGCCGTGCCGAGGTGGTCGACGAGGTCAATGCCTACATGGCGGCGTTGTCGGAATACGCTGCTGCCGACCTGGCGGTGAATGCGGCGCGGAAGGCACTGAGCGAGGTCTTCGCCGCCATGGTGCCGACCTTCGAAAAGGTCGAGCGCTACGCCAACGAAGAGGAAGATCGGGTCATGCATGACCTCGATCGCATTCGTTCCCGCACGACGACGGTGGCGGCCGCTTTGGCTGTGGGCATTTCGGTGCTTGTGGTGTTGGTTGCGGTGATGATTAGCCGTTCGATCGTCGTGCCCATCGACGCCATTACCGCCATCATGGGCCGCTTGGCGCAGGGCGAGCGCGGCATGGCGATCCCGTTCACCGCACAGAAGGACGAAGTGGGCACCATGGCCCGTGCGGTCGAGGTGTTTCATCAAGGGTTGGTCCGCGCCGAGCAGTTGGATGCGGAAGCCAAATTGCGCCAACAGGCGGAACTGGAGCGGGCGCACCGTCGTGACGAATTGACCGCCGCTTTCGACCGGGCGGTCGGTCAGACGTTGCGGAAAGTGGCGGGCGCGGTGCGGGGTGTGGGCGACACGGCGCAGTCGCTGCATGTTGCCGCCGAGCAGACGGCGAGCCAAAGCGCGACGGTGGCCGCCGCCGCCGAAGAATCCACGGCCAATGTGCAGGCGGTGGCCGGAGCGACCGAAGAATTGGAAGCGTCGACCCAGGAAATCAGTCGCCGCGTCCAGGAAACCCGTGCCATCTCGCGTGAGGCGGTGGTCGGGATCAGTGATGCCGCACGCACCGTCGGCGTCCTCAGCGAGGCGGCGGTCCGCATCGGCGAGGTGGTCAGCCTGATCAACGACATCGCCGCCCGCACCAACCTGCTGGCGCTGAATGCCACCATCGAGGCCGCTCGTGCCGGTGAGGCGGGCAAGGGCTTTGCCGTCGTCGCCGGCGAGGTCAAGTCGCTGGCGACCCAGACGGCGCGGGCGACGGGGGAGATCCAGGCCCAGATCGCCAGCGTCCAGGACAATACCCGGCAGGTGGTGGCGACCATTGGGCAGGTGCACGGCGTGGTCGATTCGGTCGATCAGGTGGTGGCGTCCATCGCCGCCGCCGTCGAGGAACAGACCGCCGCCACCGGCGAAATTGCGCGCAACGTGCAGGAAGCAGCGGTCGGCAACGCCATGGTGACAAGCAACATCAGCCTGGTGTCGCAGGTGGCGCTGAAGACCGGCGAGATGGCCAATGACATGCGTGGCGTCGCCAGGGATTTGGATGGCGATGCGCGCGAACTGCGCGACGAAGTGGAGGGCTTTCTTTCGCGCATCAATGCGCTGTGATGGGCAGAAAATAGGCACAAATGGCTGATGCTTAAAATCTGTGCTGTAATGTCAACTGCCCGCCGGTGAAAAGCGGCATAATCGGTCCATCATGCCACTGCGTCATGGATCGCCCGTGCCTCGTTTCACCGCCACTTTGGGTCAAACCCGCTACCGCTTCGACAGCCTGACTCAGGTCATGGCCTGCGCGTCGCCCCGGCGTTCGGGCGACGAACTGGCCGGGTTGGCGGCGGACACCGACGAACAGCGCGTTGCCGCCCGCATGGTGCTGGCCGATCTGCCGCTGTCCATCTTCCTCGACGAACCGCTGGTTCCCTACAAAACGGACGAGGTCACTCGTCTGATCATGGACGGCCACGACGGCGCCGCCTTCGCTCCGGTGGCGGCGCTGACCGTCGGCGGCTTCCGCGACTGGCTGCTGTCCTATGATGCCGACGCGGCCAGCCTGACCCGGCTGGCGCCCGGCCTGACCCCCGAGATGGCCGCCGCCGTGTCCAAGCTGATGCGCAATGGCGACCTGATATCGGTGGCGGCCAAGACCCGCGTGGTCACCGCCTTTCGCACCACCATCGGCTTGCACGGGCGCCTAGCCAGCCGGCTGCAGCCCAACCACCCGACCGACGATCCCACCGGCATCGCCGCCTCGACGCTGGACGGCCTGCTGTTCGGCATGGGCGACGCGGTGATCGGCATCAACCCCGCCACCGACAGCGTGTCCGCCTGCGTCACCCTGCTGGAATTGCTGGACGAGGTGCGGGCGCGTTTCGACATCCCCACCCAGTCCTGCGTGTTGACCCACGTCACCAACTCGATCCAGGCCATCGAGCAGGGCGCCCCGGTGGATCTGGTGTTCCAGTCCATCGCCGGCACCGAGGCGGCCAATGCCGGTTTCGGCGTGTCGCTGTCGGTGCTGAAGGAAGCGCGCGACGCCGCGCTGTCGCTCAAGCGCGGCACCGTCGGCGACAA
The DNA here is from genome assembly GCA_050259735.1 of Bacteroidota bacterium. Taxonomy (GTDB): domain Bacteria; phylum Pseudomonadota; class Alphaproteobacteria; order Rhodospirillales; family Magnetospirillaceae; genus Magnetospirillum. Next base: position 29,011 of record JBLNBE010000044.1, on the reverse strand, counting down.
CGTCATGTATTTCGAGACCGGCCAAGGCTCGGCGCTGTCGGCCAACGCCCATCACGGGCTTGACCAACAGACCGTCGAAACCCGCGCCTATGGCGTCGCCCGCGCCTTCAAGCCGCTGTTGGTCAACACGGTCGTGGGCTTCATCGGTCCGGAATACCTTTACGACGCCAAGCAGATCATCCGCGCCGGCCTGGAAGACAATTTCTGCGGCAAGCTGCTGGGTCTGCCCATGGGGGTGGACGTTTGCTACACCAACCACGCCGAGGCCGATCAGGACGATATGGACGTCCTGATGACCTTGCTGGCGGTGGCGGGCGTCAACTTCCTGATCGGCGTGCCCGGCGCCGACGACGTCATGCTCAATTACCAAAGCCTGTCGTATCACGACATTTTGGGCCTGCGGCACTTGCATGGATTGCGGCCGGCGCCGGAATTCGAGGCCTGGCTGGCCCGCATGGGCATGATCGACGCCGCCGGCCGGTTGGCCCCGCCCGAGCGCACTGTGCGCAGACTGCTTTCGGCGGAGGGCGGGCGATGAGCACGATAGCCCCCCTCGATCCGTGGGTGCGGTTCCGCGCCGCCACCCGCGCCCGCATCGGCCTGGGCCGCTCGGGCGACGGGTTGCCGACACCGGCCCTGCTGGATTTCCAACTGGCCCATGCCCGCGCCCGCGACGCCGTGCATGGCGCGGTGGATTTCGCCGTCCTTGCCGCGCAATTCCCCGATCACGACACGGTGACGGTGCACAGCGCCGCCGCCGACCGCGCCACCTATCTGCGCCGCCCCGATTTGGGCCGCCGGCTGGACGACTCCAGCCGTCCGCTGCTGCAGGCGGGCGAGTACGACGCCGCCTTCGTCATCGCCGACGGTCTGTCGGCGGCGGCGGTCAACGACCATGCCACCGCCCTGGTTCACGCTTGCCTGGACTTGCTGCCGGGCTGGACCGTCGCCCCCATCGTCCTGGCCCATCAGGGCCGGGTGGCGCTGGGCGACGACATCGGCGCCGCCCTGGGCGCCCGCATGGTGGCGGTGCTGATCGGCGAACGCCCCGGCCTGTCGGTCGCCAACAGCCTGGGCGTCTACCTGACCTGGGAACCGCGCCCTGGCCGGCGCGATTCCGAGCGCAACTGCATTTCGAACATTCACGCCGACGGGCTGGGCATCGACCAGGCCGCGCGGCGGCTGACCGGGCTGATGGCCGAGGCCCGGCGGCTGAAACTTACCGGCATCAACCTGAAAGAGGACGTGGCGCGCCTGGACGGCCCCGTCGACCAATTGCGAGGACAGGAGGCATAACGCATGTCCGAATCATCATCGAAAACCACCCTGAAGAAGGGGCTGAGCGGCCTGCACCTATGGGGCATAGCCGTCGGCCTGGTCATCTCGGGCGAATATTTCGGCTGGAGCTATGGCTGGGCGCAGGCGGGAACGCTGGGCTTCCTGGTGACGACGATCCTGATCGCCGTCATGTACACCACCTTCATCTTCAGCTTCACCGAGCTGACCACCGCCATTCCCCATGCCGGCGGCCCGTTCGCCTATTCCTACCGCGCCTTCGGCCCGCTGGGCGGCTTCGTCGCCGGCTTCGCCACGCTGATCGAGTTCGTCTTCGCACCGCCCGCCATCGCGCTGGCGATCGGCGCCTATCTGAACGTGCAGTTCCCCGCGCTTGATCCCAAGCTGGCCGCCGTCGGCGCCTATGTGCTGTTCATGGCGCTCAACATCGCCGGCGTCACCATCGCCGCCACCTTCGAACTGTTCGTCACCGTGCTGGCGATCATCGAATTGTTGGTGTTCATGGGCGTCGTCACCCCCGGCTTCTCGTGGGGCAATTTCATCGCCAAGGGCTGGGCCGGCGAGGCCGATTTCTCGATCGCCGCCATCGGTGGCATCTTCGCCGCCATTCCCTTCGCCATCTGGTTCTTCCTGGCCATCGAGGGCGCCGCCATGGCGGCCGAGGAAGCCAAGGACCCCAAGCGCACCATTCCGCGCGCCTATGTCGCCGGCATCCTGACCCTGGTGGTGCTGGCCTTCGGCACCATGATCTTCGCCGGTGGCGTGGGTGACTGGAACGCGCTCAGCAACATCAACGACCCGCTGCCCCAGGCCATGAAGGCGGTGGTCGGCGAAAGCAGCGGCTGGCTGCACATGCTGGTGTGGATTGGTCTGTTTGGCCTGATCGCCTCGTTCCACGGCATCATCATGGGCTATTCCCGCCAGATTTTCGCCCTGTCGCGCGCCGGCTTCCTGCCGCCCGCCCTGGCGACCGTGCATCCCAAGCTGAAGACACCGTATTGGGCCATCATCGCCGGTGGCGTGGTCGGCATCGCCGCCATCTATTCCGACGAGTTGCTGACCATCGGCGGCCTGCCGCTGACCGCCAACATCGTCACCATGTCGGTGTTCGGCGCCATCGTCATGTACATCATGAGCATGGCTAGCCTGTTCCGCTTGCGCCAGAGCGAGCCGGCGCTGGAACGCCCCTACAAGGCGCCGCTGTTCCCGGTGGTGCCGGGCATCGCCCTGGCCACCGCGCTGATCTGCCTGGCGGCGATGGTCTATTACAACCTGCTGGTCTTCGGCCTGTTCGTCGGCCTGTTCGCCGTGGCGTGGCTGTTCTACCGCTTTACCGCCGAGTTGCGCGACTCGGCCGAGGACGACCACCTGCTGGATCTGGCCCAGGCCGAAGCCCGGTCCATGGCCGACTGATCGTCGCCGATGCCAAGAGGGCCGTCGCTGGGATGCGGCGGCCCTTTCGGCACATGCGTTGCATCTTTATCGCCGGAAGCCTGGACAGGAGGGCTTGATGGCCAATGCCCGCGCAAGAATTATGCAAACTGGTCGGACCACTTGCCCGATTGCTGGGCAGCGCAACATTCTGGCCGCCGCCGCCAGCGGCGTGCGCAGCTTCATCGCCCATCAGGGCGGTGACGCCGATACGGTTTTCACCCGCGTCGGCGTCGACGAAAGCCGGCTGACTGATCCCAAGCTGGCGCTGGATCTGGGCGCCTATGTGGGCATGATGGAAGAGGCGGCAGCCCAGACCGGCAACGATAATTTCGGCCTGTGGTACGGCCAGCAATTCAAGCCCGGCATGCTGGGCCTGATTGGCGATGTGGCGCTGGCGTCGCCCACGCTGGGGGCTGCGGTGCAGAACCTGGCCGAGCTGTTCCCCTATCACCAGCAGGCGACGGAAACCCGGCTGGCGCGCGACGGCGACCTGTTGCGGCTGGAATACCGCATCCTCGACGGCCGCATCTTGTCGCGTCGTCAGGATGCGGAATTGACCATGGGCATGTTCGCCAACGTCTTCCGCGCCTGCCTGGGCGCCGATTGGACGCCCGAGGAGGTGCACTGCGAGCATCCCCGCCCCGAAGGCTGGCGCGAGCACGAGCGCGCCTTCGACGCCCCGGTTCATTTCGGCCAGCGCACCAACGCCATCGTCTTCCGCGACCGCAACCTGGACCGCGCCATGCCGGGCGGCGATCTGGCGCGGTTGACACGACTGCGCGATGAATTGATCCGGGTGGCCGGCGGCACCGGCGCGCTCGGCTTCCTCGACCGCGTGCGCGGCGAGGTGCGGTCGCGCCTGCCCGATGGCAATCCGGCGGTGGAAGAGGTGGCCGAGGCGATCGGCCTTGCCCGCTGGACGCTGCAACGGCGGTTGGCCCATGCCGGTCTCAGCTATTCCGACGTGGTCGAGGGCGTCCGCCGCGACCTCGCTTGCCTGCATCTGCGCCAGCCCCATGTGGCGGTGGCCGAGATCGGCTTCATGCTGGGCTATTCAGAGGTCAGCGCCTTCAGCCGCGCCTTCCGCCGCTGGACCGGCGTGTCGCCCCAGGGATATCGAGGGCAATATTCCCTCTCCCGCTCGGCGGGAGAGGGTGCCTGAGCAACGCGAAGGCGGGTGAGGGGGCCAAGGGGGGCACCTTCTCCCGCTCGCGGGAGAAGGGAAACCTACATCTCGTGCAGGGCGTCCAGGATCGCCTGGATGTGGCCGGACACCTTGACCTTGCGCCATTCCTTGACCACGACGCCGTTCTCGTCGATCAGGAAGGTCGAGCGTTCGATGCCCATATATTTCTTGCCGTAATTGTTCTTTTCCTTCCACACGCCGAACGCCTCGCACAGGGCGCCGTCGGTGTCGCTGACGAGCGGGAAGGGCAGCGAGTGCTTGGCGCGGAACTTTTCGTGGCTGGCGATGGAGTCCTTGGACACACCCAGTATTTCCGCCTTGTTGACGGTGAAGCGCAGATAGTCGTCGCGGAACTGGTGCGCTTCCGAGGTGCAGCCCGAGGTGTCGTCCTTGGGATAGAAATACAGCACCAACCGCTTGCCCTGGTAATCGGCCAGCGAACGCGGGCCGACGTCGGTTTCGACGGAAAAAGCGGGGGCCGGTTGGCCGACGGTGACGGTCATCGCTGAATCCCTCTGCTGCTTAGGGTCATTGCCGACCCAGGCGAGTTGTAATCGGTTGGACCGTGTATTCAAGTGACGGTTTTACGCATCCGGTCCGATCTTCGCGCGGGCGGCGCGGCCAGGGGCGGCGACGATGCGCTCGAACACTTCCAGCGACTCGGCAGCGCAGTCGTCCATGCGGTCCACCAGGGTCTTGAAGTCGGTCAATCCGGCCGCTTGCACCAGTACCTCCTTGAGGCCACGCGGCGCCGTTCGTTCGTCGAAGGCGCCGGCGATGGTCTGGCGCAGCACCAACTGCACCGCCGACCACAGCCGCCACGCCGCCACCAGCGCATCGAGATCCGATCCCGACAGCAAGCCGGCGGCGTTGGCCCGCTCCAGCGCGTCGCGGGTGTTGGTCGCCAGGATGGCGGGATGCTGGCGGCCCCAGCGCAGTTGCAGGTATTGGGCGGTGAACTCGATGTCGACCAGGCCGCCGCGCAAGTGCTTGACCTCCCAGTGGCTGTCCGCCTTGTGCTCGCGCGCCATGCGCTCGCGCATTTCGGCGACGTCGACGACCAGGCGTTCGGTGTCGCGCTCGCGCGTCAGCACGTCGCGGATCACCGCTTCCACCTTGGCGGAGACGGCGGGATCGCCGGTGACGACACGGGCGCGGGTCAGCGCCATATGTTCCCAGGTCCACGCCGACTCGCGCTGATAGCGCTCGAACGAGGCGAAGCTGGAGGCGATGGGGCCGGAATTGCCCGACGGCCGCAGCCGCATGTCCACTTCATACAGCGTCCCTTCGGCGGTCTTGGCGGTCAGCGCGGTGACGATGCGCTGGGTCAGGCGGGCGTACCAGGTCGCCACCGCGATGGGACGGCCGCCGTCGGATTCCTCGACCGTTTCCGGCGCGTCATAGACCAGGATCAGGTCCATGTCCGACGTCGCGGTCATTTCATGGCCGCCCATCTTGCCCATGGCCAGGATGCACCAGCCGCCGCCCGGCACGTCGCCATGGACGCGGCGGATATCCTCCTCGACCTTGGGGACCATGGCGGCCAGCACGGCGTCGCCGATGTCGGAAAAGGCGCGCGCCGCCCGGTCGGGCGTCAGCATGTTGCGCAGCGTCTGCACGCCGACCTGGAACTTATGGTCGTTGGCCCAGCGCCGGCTGATGTCCAGCACTTCCTGCATGTCGCCGGCTTCGGCCAGGGCGCGCTCCAGTTCGGCGCGCAATTCGGCGAAGGGCGGCGGCGGCTCGAAGAAGGCCGACGACACCACCGCGTCCAGCACGGTGGTGTGGCGCGCCAGATGCTCGGCCAGCCGGGGCGCGTTGCCCATGATCTCGGCCACCAGTTCCAGCAGCGACGGGTTGGAATAGAACAGCGAGAACAGCGGCACGCCCGCCGGCAACCGTGACAGGAAATCGTCGAAGCGCATGAAGGCATCGTCGGGCGACACCGTGGTCGCCATGGCGCCCAGCAGCGCCGGGGTCAGCTCGGTCAGCAGTTCGCGGGCGCGGGTCGAGCGGGTGGCGCGGATGCGGCCATGGTGCCAGCCGCGAATGGTGGAACACACCGCGTCGGCGGTGGCGAAGCCCATCTCGGTGATGGTGCGCATGGTGTCGGGGTCGTTCTCGCCGCCGGTGAACACCAGATTGCCGTGGGCGCTCAGGCCGGGGGAATCCTCGAACAGCTTGGCGTAATGGGTTTCGACCACCTGCAGCCGGCTGGTCAGTGCCGCCGAAAACGCCTCGACGTCGGCAAATCCCATGAACGCGGCCAGTTCGGCCAGTCGGCTCTGCGCGTCCGGCAAGGTCTGGGTCTGCTTGTCGTCGATCATCTGCAGCCGGTGTTCCAACTGGCGCAGGAAGCGATAGGCCTCCTCCAACTGCGTGACCACGGTCTCGTCGGTGTGCCCCAGGGCGGCCAGCGCATGCAGCGCGTCCAACGTGCGGCAGCAGCGCATCTCGGGCTGGCGGCCGCCCCAGATCAGTTGCTGGGTCTGGGCGAAGAACTCGATCTCGCGGATGCCGCCCCGGCCCAGCTTGATGTTGTGGCCGGCCACGGCGATGGTGTGGCCGCCGCGAAAGGCGTTGATCTGCCGCTTGATCGAGTGGATGTCCTGAATGGCGGCGAAATCCAGCGATTTGCGCCAGATGAACGGCCGCAGGAATTTCAGGAAGGCGTCGCCGCTAAGCTGGTCGCCGGCCACCTGGCGCGCCTTGATCATGGCGGCGCGTTCCCAGTTCTGGCCGAAGCCCTCGTAATAGGTTTCCGCCGCCACCAGCGAAATGGCGACCGGTGTCGAACCGGGATCGGGGCGCAGGCGCAGGTCGGTGCGGAAGACGTAGCCGTGGATAGTGCGCTCGTCCAGCAGCTTCACCAGATCCTTGGTCAGCGCGATCATGCATTCGGGCAAGGACCGCCGGCCGTTATAGGTCAGCTTTTCATGGTCGTAAAAAACGATCAGGTCGATGTCGCTGGAATAGTTCAGCTCGCGCGCGCCGAACTTGCCCATGCCCAGCACGATGACGCCGCTGTCGCGTTCCGGATCGTCGGGGTGGGGCAGGGCGAATTCGCCCTTGGCCGCCTCGCGCCGCAGCAGGAAGCGCAGGGCATGACGGGTGGCGGCCTCGGCAAAATCCGCCAGGGTTTCGGTCACCCGCTCCAGCGGCCACACCCCGGCGATGTCGGCCAGCGCCACCAGCAGCGCGGTGCGCCGCTTGGCGACGCGCAGGTGCATCATCAGCCGCGCCATGTCGGTTTCGGCGGCGGCCTCGGCGGCCAGTTCGGCTGTCAGGTTGCTGCAAGCCTGATCGGGTCCAATGTCGAGCAGCCGGCACAGAAACGCCGGCTCGGTCATGCAGCAATGAGTGAGGAACGGCGAGTTGCCGAACACCCGCGACAACAACGCCTTTGCCATGGAATTGCCAACAAGTTCGCGCATGGTGCGCGCCAGATCGGCATCTTCCTGTTCGGCGGCGATTTCGTGCCAGCGCTCGAAACCGCGCCCCTCGGCATCGGGGGTGGCGATCAGGGGGAAAAGCCGTTCATCCAGCGGAAAGTTCACCTTGTGGATTCCAACATGTTGTGGTCACTTCACACTGGTGAAAACGCGATGAGGGGTCAAGTCGGACATGGAGGTTGAAACCCAGTGATCCACGGCGCCGTCAGAAGTCTGTTCAAGCTTCTGGGAGCCCTCGTCGTCGGCCTGTTGATTGCGCTGTTCCTGTTCGCCTGGCGTCTGTCCAGCGGGCCGATCGCGCTTGATTTCCTAACGCCGTATATCGAGGAAGCCCTGACCGCCAAGGATGGCGGCGTGTCCGTGCGCCTAAACACCACCGTGCTGGCCCTGTCGCAGTATGACCGCATGGTGGAGATCCGCGCCCTCGACGTCCAGGCGTTCGCCGGCGATTCCGACCGTCCCATCGCCACCGTTCCCGAGATGGCGCTGACCATCAATGGCCGCGCCTTGCTATACGGCGTGCTGGCACCCAATTCGGTGCGACTGATGCATCCGCGCCTGCATCTGGTGCGCGACCTGAACGGCAATTTCCAGTGGGGCGTCGGCGAGCAGGCGACCGAGGGCCAGTCCGACGACATGATGCGCCGGCTGATCGACGCCGTGGTGGGGGACCCCGATCCCAGCCAGCCCGGCCGCCACTTGCAGCGCGCCGCCATCGTTGATGCCGACGTGATGATCGAGGACCGCCGCCTGGGCACCACTTGGCACGCCCCCGACACCGATGTGGAACTGCGCCGGGTGGCGCAAGGACTGGCGCTGCGGGCGCGCATGGTGCTGGATTTCGACGGCGAGCAGGGAGCGGTGGTCGCCACCGGCAATTATGCCAAGGCCACCGACGTGGTCGACGCCGAGATGTGGCTGTCCGGCATCCGCCCTTCCACCTTCGCCGGGCTGAGCCAATCGTTGGCGCCGCTGAAGGCGCTCAACCTGCCGCTGGCCGGCGCGTTGCGCGCTCGCGGCACCGCCGCCGGCACGGTGGAAAACGTCTCTTTCGAACTGGCCGCCGGCAGCGGCGTGATCGAGCTGCCGGCGCCGGTGGACATGACCCGCAAGGTGGAGTCCATCGTGCTGCGCGGCCAGGCCAGCGACAACCTGAAGCATGTGCGGCTGGACGAACTGTCCGTCGACCTGGGCGGCCCCAAAGTGACGGTGGGCGCCACGGTGGACGGCCTGGGCGGCCCCACCCAGGTCAAGGTCGACGCCCGCGCCCAGAACGTTCCGTTCGACGAATTGCCGCAGTTGTGGCCGTCTATCGCCGCGCACAACGCGCGCGAATGGGTGACGCAGAATCTGTCCAAGGGCATGGTGCACGAAGCCCGCGCCAGCGTGACCCTGCATTCGCCCAACGGCAGCTTCGACGACGTGGTGGTCGATCGGGTGGACGGCGATTTGCGCGGCGATGGCGTCACCGTGAATTACCTGCGTCCCATGCCGGTGGTGAAGAATGCCTCGGCCCAGGTCACCTTCGACGCCTCGGATTTCCGCATCGGCGTCAAGGGCGGCGAACTTACCGGCCTCAAGGTGGTGGACGGCATGATCGTGCTGTCGGGCCTGGACAAGGCGGATCAGTTCGCCGACATCGACCTTGTCATCTCCGGTCCGGTGCCGGACGCGCTCAAGCTGATCGACAGCAAGCCGCTGCGCTATGCCCAGGCGCTGGGCATCGACCCTGCCGCCGTGGGGGGCGACGCCACCACCCGGCTGAAGCTGAAATTCCCCCTGCTGGCCGACCTTCGGCTCGACGACCTGATGGTGAAGGTGCATTCCTCCACCAAGAACGTGTCGATCCCCAACGTGGCGTTGGGGCAGAACCTGTCCAAGGGCGACCTTGAAATCGACGTCGACGCCAAGGGGCTGGATGCCGCCGGCTCCATCGTGCTGGGTACCATTCCCGCCGACCTGAAATGGCGCGAGAACTTCTCGGTCAAGAACGTGCCGTTCCGTTCGCGCTATCAGCTTCAGGCGGCGCGGGTGGACGAAGACCAGCGCAAGGCGTTGGGGCTGGATACCGTGCCCTTCGTCTCGCCGTTCCTGTCGGGACCGGTGGGCGCCCAGGTGGTGGCGACCATGCAGGGCGGCGGCCGCGGCGACATCGAGGCCAAGGTCGACCTGTCGCCGGCCCACATGACCCTGCCGGGCATGGGCTGGCGCAAGGAAGAGCGCACCACCGGCGGCGCCCAGGTTCTGGTCAAGCTGGACAAGAACAAGCTGGCGGCGGTGCCGTACTTCGTCGTCAATGCCGGCGACCTGCAGACCAACGGCTCGGTGTCGTTCAACGGCGACGGCACCATCCGCCGGGTCGATTTCGCCCGCCTGGTCTATGGTGGCCGTACCGAGGTCGAAGGCTCGATCGGGTTCAAGTCCGGCGCGCTGGATATCGCCGTGCGCGGCCCCAGCTTCAACGCCGAGCCGCTGGTGGGCAAGGACGACAACCAGACGCCGGTGGAAGCCGATGCCGAGGCCGCCAACCGCCAGGGGCCGCGCAAGAAGGCCGATCTGCCGCCCATGGTCATCAACGCCCAGATCAAGACGCTGTGGCTGTCCAAAGACGGCAAGATAACCAATGGCACCGCCTTTCTGGCCCGCGATGGCGACGACTGGCGCAACATGGCGATCCGCGGCACTGTGGGTAATGGCAAGAGCTTCAATCTGCAGATGCAGCCGGCCGGGGCCAACAAGCGCACGCTCAAGATCGTTTCCGACGATGCCGGCGCCGTGCTGCTGGCCTTCGACACCTACGAGCATATGAAGGGTGGCCGCCTGGAGGTGGACGCCGCTTACGACGACAGCCGGCCCGAACAGCCGCTGTCGGGCGTCGTGCGGATCGACGATTATCAGATCGTCAACGCGCCGGTGCTGGCCCGACTGCTCACCGTGGCGGCGCTGACCGGCATTGTCGATGTGTTGAAGGGCGAGGGGGTGTCGTTCACCAATCTGGACGCGCCGTTCACCCTGACCGACAACTTGCTGCGGCTGAAGGACGTCCGTGCCTATGGTCCGGCGCTGGGCCTGACCGCCAAGGGCGAGATCGATCTGGACCGCGAGCGCATGGCACTGGAGGGCACCGTGGTGCCGGCCTATGCGCTGAACTCGGTGCTGGGCAACATTCCACTGCTGGGTTGGCTGATTACCGGTGGCGAGAAGGGCAGCGGCCTGGTCGCCTTCAACTACACCATGAAGGGGCCGAGCATGGACCCCAGCGTTACCGTCAACCCGCTGTCGGCGTTGACGCCGGGTTTCCTGCGCAACCTGTTCAACATCTTCGACGACGGCAGCGAGACCGAGGCCCGGCGGCGCCAGCCGGCGGCCACACCGGCCCCGGCGCCCGCACCGGCGGCGCCCGCTCAGTAACGCGGCGGCGCCGTCCAATAGCCCTGGGGTTCCGACCAGCTTTGGCGCTGGGGCGGCGGATAATAGGCGCCGCGCGGTTGCTGGGCGTAATAGGTCTGGTCGGCGCGATCCATCGAAGCACCCGCTTCCGAGCCGACGAAGGCGCCCAGCAGGGCGCCCAGCGCGGTGGTCGCCAACTGGCCCTTGCCTTTGCCGAATTGGGCACCGGCGACGGCGCCGCCGGCACCGCCCAGAATGGCACCGCCGGTCTGCTTGGACAGGCCATAGCCCCCGCTGCCCGGCTGGGCGCAGGCGGCGAGCGAAAGCGTCAGCGCGGCGACCAGCAACATCTTGCCCATGGAACCCTCCTGAACCCGGGACGGGATTGTCACCCTCCCATGGCGTTCAGGAATACTCCGGTCGCGTGGCGCGATTTTGATGGGATTGCGGCGGGATCGCGGCGGAGGTTGAGGCTTTCCAAACGAAAACGCCCCCGGTTTTGGCCGGGGGCGTGACTGGCGTGGAGCGCGCGGCCTATTGCTGGACGCGCCAACTGCCATCGGGCTGGCGGCAGGCGGTGCCATAGGATTGCTGCTGCTGGCCGCCGACGGTGACGGTCTGCTGGTATTCGCGGCAATACTGGCCGGGCGCCGCCTCGTAGGTGCGGGTGGGCACGACGGTACCGGAATGGCCGCTGTCCGGATTGTTCCAGGCGATGGCCTGTCCGGCGGGGGCGCTTTCGAAGGCACGCTGGCCGGCCTGGTTGGCATAGGTCTGGTCGGCACGGTCGAGCGAGCTGCCCACTTCCGAACCGATGAAGGCGCCCAGCAGGGTGCCGACAGCGGTCATGGCCAACTGGCCCTTGCCCTTGCCGAACTGCGAACCGGCGACGGCACCGCCGACACCGCCCAGCACGGCGCCACCGGTCTGCTTGGAAATGCCGAAGCCGCCTCCGCCGCCGTTATTGCCATAGCCACCGCCGCCCGGTTGGGCGCAGGCGGCCAGCGACACGGCCATGGCGCAAGCGATCATGATCTTTTTCATGGGGGTACTCTCCGCAAGCAAGGCGCCGAAACCGGGCCGATGGTGGAGAGCATAAGCAGGCTTGGTGGCGGATCGGAGGCACGATTATGGCTGAATTCGGGTAATTCGCGCCGGCACAAACAAAAGGTTCATCGCGGATTAGCGGGGAACTTATGCTTGCCAAGTGGCGTCATCCCGGCCGCAGCGTAGCGGAGAGCCGGGATCCATGCCGGGAAACGGCACCATGGACCCCGGATCTGCGCTGGCGCTTGTCCGGGGTGACGCTTATTGAGAAGTCCTTCCCGGAATTTCGCGCCGCTCCAAACAAAAACGCCCGCCGAAGGGGCGGGCGTCTCTGACTTTGCCGGGATGGCGGGCCGGTGTCAGGCCTGCTCGTCCTCGTCATGGTCGACATACTGGGGCGCCACCGTGCCGGCGCGCGGGCGGGCGATGGCGACCGCCTTTTCCAGGTCGGCCTCGGTGCACAGGCCCAGGGTGACCGGGTTGCGCGGCTTGATGTTGGTGGCGTTCCAGTGGGTCTTTTCCCGCACCGACTGGATGGTCGGCTTGGTGGTGCCGATCAGCTTGGACAACTGGGAATCGGACAGCTCGGGGTGGTGCTTCAGCAGCCAGGCGATCGCATCGGGGCGATCCTGGCGCTTGGACACCGGGGTATAGCGGGCGCCCTTGGCCTTCTGGCGCGGCGCCGGATAGTCGCTGACGATGATCTTGAGGCGCAGATCGGCGTCGGCCTCACAGCGTTCCAGCTCGGTCTTCGAAATCTGGCCGTTGGCGACGGGGTCGAGGCCCACGATGCCGGTCGCCACTTCGCCATCGGCGATGGCCTGAACCTCAAGCGGGTGCAACCCGCAGAAATCGGCAATCTGCTCGAAGGTGAGCGCGGTGTTCTCGACGAGCCAGACGGCAGTCGCCTTGGGCATGAGCGGCAGGGCCATAAATCCTCCTTCCTGGGCAGCGAGCGGACCGGCCGGTTGGCTGGACGATCCGGGTGCCGGCGGCGGCAACCTTCTGAATGCGCCGTAGTTATATGGGACGACCATCGCGTGGTCAAACTCTTGGGCTAAGTTATGACGTCGCCAGGAAAAAGTCCTATACGGTCAGTACGATCTTGCCGATATGGGTATTGGCTTCCATCAGGCGATGGGCCTCGGCGGCCTGGGCCAGCGGGAAGGACGCATGCACCACCGAACGGATGGCGCCGGCCTCGATCAGCGGCCACACCTTTTGCCGCAGGGACTGCGCCATGCGCGCCTTGGCGTCGTCGGACTGCGGCCGCAGCGTCGAGCCGGTCAGGGTCAGGCGCTTCAGCATCACCGGCATGAAATTGACCTCGGCCACCGATCCCTTGAGGAAGGCGATCGAGACCAGACGGCCGTCGGCGGCCAGCGCCTTGACGTTGCGCGGGATGTACTCGCCGCCGACCATGTCCAGGATGACGTCGACGCCCTTCTTGGTCTCGGCCTTGACCACCTCGACGAAATCCTCGGCGGTGTAGTCGATGGCGCGGTCGGCGCCCAGTTCACGGCAGGCCTGCGCCTTGGCCGGGCTGCCGGCGGTGGCGAACACCTTCGCCCCCAGCGCCTTGGCCAACTGGATGGCGGTGGTGCCGATGCCGCCGGCACCGCCATGCACCAGCAGGCTTTCGCCGGCCGTCAGCGCGCCGCGCTCGAACACGTTGTGCCAGACGGTGAAGAAGGTTTCGGGCAGGCTGGCGGCCTGGACCATGTCGAAGCCCTTGGGCACCGGCAGGCAGTGGCGCGCGTCCGCCGTGACGTATTCGGCATAGCCGCCGCCGGCGACCAACGCGCACACCGCTTCGCCGACGGCGGGGGCGGTGACGCCCTCACCCAAGGCGGCGATGGTGCCCGACACTTCCAGGCCGGGCAGGTCCGAGGCGCCGGGCGGCGCCGGATAGGCGCCGGCACGCTGCAGCACGTCGGGGCGGTTGATACCGGCCGCCGCCACCTTGATCAGCACTTGGCCCTTGGCCGGCTTCGGAATCGGCCGCGTGGCCACCTTCAGAACTTCCGGGCCACCCGGTTGGCTGATCTCGACGCAGGTCATGCATTCCGGCAGCATCGTCCCATATCCCTCGTCACCTGTCCGTTGGGCGGCCAATCTGGTACGTTCGGGCGGGGATGGCAAGTGCGGAGGCAATCATGGATTGGGAAGACCTGGACCCCAAGAAGAAGGCGCCCCCGGCCAGGAACCTGGAAATCATGGGTGTGGCCGAGTTGAATGCCTATATCGAGGAATTGGAGGGTGAGATCGCGCGCGCCCGCGCCGCCATCGCCGCCAAGCAATCGGCCCGCGCCGGCGCCGAGAGCTTCTTCAAGAAATAGGAGGGCCGCATGCTCAAGGGCAGGACCGCCATCGTCACCGGCTCCACCAGCGGCATCGGTCTGGGCATCGCCCAGGCCCTGGCCGCCCAGGGCGCCAACGTGGTGCTGAACGGCTTTGGCGACGCCAGCGAGATCGAGGCGCTGCGAACCGGCATCGAGGCGAAGTTCGGCGTCACCGCCGCTTACGACAACGCCGACCTGAGCCAGCCCGACGCCTGTGCCGCGCTGGTCCACAATGCCGAGATGGCGCTGGGGGCGGTGGACATCCTGGTCAACAACGCCGGTATCCAGCATGTCGCGCCGGTCGAGTTGTTCCCGGTCGAGCGCTGGGACGCGGTCATCGCCATCAACCTGTCGTCCAGCTTCCACACCATCCGCACCGCCCTGCCGGGCATGAAGGCGCGCGGCTGGGGCCGCATCGTCAACATCGCCTCGGCCCATGGTCTGGTCGCTTCGGCCAACAAGTCGGCCTATGTGGCCGCCAAGCACGGATTGCTCGGCCTGACCAAGGTGGTGGCGCTGGAAAACGCCGAGGTCGGGGTCACCTGCAACGCCATTTGTCCCGGCTGGGTGCTGACGCCGCTGGTGCAAAAGCAGATCGAGGCGCGTGCCGCCGCCGAAGGCATCGCCGTGGCCCAGGCGCAGACCGAACTGCTGAGCGAGAAGGAACCGAGCCGACGCTTCACCAGCCCCGAACAGATCGGCGAGATGGTGGTGTTCCTGTGCTCGCCGGCCGCATCCAACATGACCGGCGGTAGCATTTCCATGGATGGCGGCTGGACCGCCCAGTGATTTTTATTCCGGTGATCGGAACCGGTCACCGAAGCCCTCATGCGGCGGGCGGGTTTCGCCGAAACCCTGGCCTTCCGCGGCATAAGCCGCGTGGCCCCTTGGGCCTAGCCAGGTCCTGACGAGGCAAGCTCGTCATGATCTGGCAAAAGGGAAGGGCGCCTTGCGGCGCCCTTCCTGTTCAAGCCGCCTTGTCGGCGCTGTGGCTCTCGATGCTCTTGGGCGCGGCGCCGACACCCGTCTCGATCTTGACCGTGCGGGGTTTCATGCGCTCGGGCACTTCGCGCTTCAGCGCGACGTGCAGCAAGCCGTTGGCCAGGCTGGCGCCTTCCACCCGGATGAAATCGGCCAGCTCGAACCGGCGTTCGAACGAACGGCCGGCGATGCCGCGATGCAGATACTGGGTCTGCTCGGCGTCGCGATGAGCCTTGCCGGTAATCACCAGCGTATTGTCCTGAACGGTCAGGTCCAGGTCGGACTCGGCGAAGCCGGCCACCGCCATGGTGATGCGGTAATCGTCCTCGCTCAGCTTTTCGATGTTGTAGGGCGGGTAGGAATTGGCGCTGTCGTCCAGCCGCTGGGCGGCGTCAAGCATGCGCGACAGGTGGTCGAAGCCGACCGTCGAACGGAACAGCGGAGACAGATCGAAAGTACGCATGGTCCAGTCCTCCTTCTCGAAGCAACCAGAAAGACACTGCGGCTACCGGGGACACGACCGTCGCCTGGGACCGGCCGCACTCCTCGGTGCCACGGCACGGCCCCATTGGGCGACCGTGCCATAGTCGAGATAGGATGGCCGGGATGTTCGTCAAGGGCATGGAATAGGGCGGATTTTCCCAACCCATGCGTTGATCTTTGCCCGCCGCAGGCCCACGTCAACAGCAAGGGAAGATGTCGCCGCTGCTCCACAATCGGCGTAAAATGGTGGTCGGCAGTGTGGGGCGATTGCCGGTCAGGGAGGTTTCCCATGTCCTCGCCCGCCTACTTCCGACGAACCTATGACGAGACCCTGGATCTGATGGTCGAGGCGCGCAACTACATGGCCTATGTGGAGCGGCGCGAGCGCGAGCGCGCCGGGCTGATGGCCGGCTTGCGCATGTCGTGCGAGGCCATGCGGGTCACCTCGCGGCTGACCCAGGTGATGGCATGGCTGATGATGCAGCGCGCCGTCCACGACGGCGAAATCGCGGTGGAGCAAGCGCTGATCGAGGAAAACCGGCTGTCCGGCGGCGAGGTCTGCTGGGACGACAGCTTCAGCGCCGACGTTACCTTGCCCAACGGGCTGCGCAGCCTGCTGGCCCGCTCGCTGCAGCTTTACCAGCGGGTCGCCCGCCTGGAACAGCAGATGATCGGGCGGTTGAACTGAATCCTAGTGCCACACGACTTCGTATAGCGGCACCGCGTCCTTGAAGCCCTTGAGGTACTTGTTGCCGACGGAGCGGAAGCTTCCGGCGCCCTTGCCCACGGTCAGATCCTTGACCACGCCGGTGCACAGCACCTGATCGGCGTTGGTGGCGGCGCAGACGCGCGCGGCCAATTGGACGGTGGCGCCGAACAGGTCGTCCTCTTCTTCGATGGGTTCGCCGGCATTGAGGCCGATGCGCAGGTGCAGTGACTGGTTGGGCAGGCGCTGATTGTGCTGGTCGACCTGGCGCTGGATGCCGACCGCCGCCTCGACCGCCGCCGCAGCCGTGCCGAACGACGCCATGATGCCGTCGCCGGTATGCTTGACTTCCTTGCCGCCGAACTGGGCCAGGGCGCCGCGCACGATCGAGTTGTGACGGCGCACCACCTCTTGCGCGGCAGCGTCGCCACGGGCCTGGGTCATGTCGGTCGATCCCACCATGTCGGTGAACATGACGGTGACGATCTGCGCCTTCTTGTCGCTTTTCCTGGTCCAGTCCAGGATGGCGTCGCGCAACGGACGGTGGGCGCCGGCTTCGTCGCCCATCATGAAGTCGCCCATGGCGTCACGGCCGGCCTGGACCACGCCGAGATAGCGCGGCTCCAGCAGGTATTCTTCCAGCTTTTCGTAGAACTTGCGGGCCAAATCGCCGCGTGTTCCCAGTGTTTCCAGCGCGACGCCCACCAACTTGGCCTTGGCGCCGTCGCCCAGCTTGCGGAAGTCGCACAGCGTTTCGACCGCGCCCGCCATATACAGGTGCAGGGCGAATTTGGTGAAGGCGTCCATGTTGGGCACCAGGTTCTTGGCCTGGCTGACCGCGCCGTCAAGGAAGCGCATCACCGCCGGCTGCAGGGTTTCGGCGGTGACGGCCTCGTTCTTCTTCGCCTTTTCTGCCTTGTCTACCTTATCGACCTTCTCGGGCTTTTCCGGCCTTTCCGCTCTTTCCGGCGTCTCGGCCTTGCGGTCCTCGGGGTCGGGGCGAATTTCGGGCAACAGTTCGTCGTCGCGGCCGATCCGGATTTCCGGCAGATCGTCCTCGACCTCGTCGGGCGGCGCCTCGGCCTCCTTGTCGGCACGGCGATGATTGCCGCGTTCCTCGTCGGCCAGCGCTTCGGCGGCCAGTTTATCCAGCGACTTCTTGATGGCCCGTTCGCGCTCGGGGTCGGCGATGGCGCCGGCTGGGGTGCCGGCCTGCGGGCGGATGCTGCCGCCCACAGCCGCATTGCCCGTGCTGAGATTGCGACGACGGTGTTTTTTGTTCTTGCTGGGCAGGAAGCGGGCGGCCAGCGGCACGGCCACCATCAGGAAGACGGTCACGAAGATGGCGAATTGCAGCCGGCCGTAGCTTTCCGTGGTGATGGTCAGGTTGAAGCCGATGCGCCACAGCAGCATGATCGCGTCGGGCGTGACGTTGATCGCCAGCAGGGACGCGGCCAAGGCCAGCGCGACCACCGCTACCAGCCGGGCGAAGAGCGACCGGGCGCGGGCGATTTCCTCGGCCGACTTGACCGGACGCGGCGGCGGCCGGCGCAGCGGTGGCACGGGTTTGCCGGTCTGCCGCGCCACCGGGGCGGCTGCGCCTTTGCCAGGGGCCTGCCGGGTCGCCGAGGGGCGCGGCGGCGGCGGATTGGCCTTGGGCACGGGCGTGCCCGAAGTCATGTAGACCTCGGATTCCTCGAACGAATTGTCGTCGGTGTAATAGGTTTCGCGCAGCACGCGGACGCGCACGCCCACCGACTGTTCCAGCTCTTTGGCTTCGGCGATGGCCGTTTCGCGTTCGGGACGGGGAAAACGCGCATGCAGCATCCAACCTCGGCCTTCGAGGACGTACACCTCGTAGTGGACGATGATCATGGCGCGCTGCTACCCCAACAACCTTGGGTCAATCCTTTTCGCAATCGACCAAGGGTTGCTCTACCGCCTTCGCCAAGCGAAGTCTACGAAAAAGCAGAAAAGGCCGCCCATTGAAGGCGGCCTTGTCCTTGGCAGAACAGGACAACGGCGACCCGAGGGCCGCCGTTGATCACATTACGACTTGATGCCGAAGCTGGCGAAGCGCTTGTTGAACTTCGCGATCTGGCCGCCGGTATCCACCATGCGATGGACGCCGGTCCAAGCCGGATGGGACTTCGGGTCGATGTCCAGACGCATGGTGTCACCCGGCTTGCCCCAGGTCGACTTGGTCTTGAACTCGGTGCCGTCCGTCATGACCACGTTGATCTCGTGGTAATCCGGGTGAATGTCGTTCTTCATGGCGTACTGCTCCGCAAATCGAAGGCGCCTCTATACAGAAATTGCCGGGGGCATGCAAGCCTGGGTTTCACGTTTTTTGTCGCGCCAAGCAAAAAGGGGCGCGATCGCTCGCGCCCCTATATCTTGTTGCCCTGCTGACCCGCGATCAGAACGGATGGCAGTCCATGGTCAGGGTCGCCCGCACCGCCGCCAGCAGGTCGTCGCGCCGGAACGGTTTGGGCAGGTAATGCTGGGCGCCGATGGCGCGTACGCGTTCGGCCACGTCGTGTTCCCGTCCGGCGACGCCGCCGGGAACCGCCAGAACGCGGGTGCCGGCAAAGCTCATGCGGGCCAGACCGTCCATGTCGCCGGTAACCACCAGATCCACCGGCTGGTCGGCATGGGCGCGGTCGCCGTCGGAATTGTCGCCGGCGGTGTCCACTTCATAGCCGGCCTGTTCTAGAATCGAGCGCAAAACATGCCGCGCCCGCACTTCGGGTTCGATGACCAGGATGCGGGTCATTGTTGTTCCTCCCATTTCGGGCGTGCCGGATCCGCCTCGACCGCCTTCTGCGAATCAGTATCTTCGGTTAAATACCTGGATGCAATTTATACTTAGGTGACCTTGCTGACGGGGGAGGGAAGGCCACCGCCAAAGGGATAGCCGGCTTGGCGGGCGGCGGGGTGTCGGCTACCATGGCGCACCCTGCAGACGGAGACACGCAGATGAGTTTGGATGACGGCCGTTTCGCCACCCTGGCCGACGAGGTGCTGGATCACCTGAGCGACGCCATCGACGACGCCCTGGGCGACGAGATCGATGTGGATTTGCAAGGCGGTATCCTGACCCTGGCGCTGTCGGGCGGCGGCCAGTACATCATCAACAAGCACGCCCCCAACCGGGAAATCTGGCTGTCGTCGCCGGTCAGCGGCGCGGTGCATTTCGCCTATGCCGATGGCCGCTGGGTGTCGACCCGCGACCCCGCGCTGGTGCTGCAAGAGGTTCTGGCGGCGGAATTGAAGGCGAAATACGGCGTGAGCGTGGAACTGTAACGCCGCCCGGCCACCCATGAAAAAAGCCCCGCTTTCGCGGGGCTTTTTTTATTCAGGCTTGACCAGAACGTGCCGTTTCTTGCCGGCGGTCAGCTTGACGGAGCCATCCTTCAGGGCGCCGCTGCCGATCGGTTCGGCGGCATCCTTCAGGGCGCCGCTGCCGATCGGTTCGGCGGGGTCCTTGATGGCGGTGTCGTTGACCTTGCCGCCACCGCCCTGGATCAGGCGGCGGGCCTCGCCGTTCGAGGCGGCCAGGCCGGCCTTGACGAACAGGGCGAAGGCGGGGATGCCGGCGGCCAGTTCGGCGGCGGGCACGGCCACGGTCGGCAGGTTGTCCGAGGTGGCGCCTTCCTCGAAGGTCTTGCGGGCGGTTTCGGCGGCCTCGCGGGCGGCGTCGTCGCCGTGGCACAGGCGGGTGACCTCGTTGGCCAGAACCTTCTTGGCCTCGTTGATCTCGGCGCCCTGCAGCGCCTCAAGCCGGGCGATCTCGTCCAGCGGCAACTCGGTGTACAGCTTGAGGAAGCGGCCGACATCGGCGTCCTCGGTGTTGCGCCAATACTGCCAGAACTCCCACGGGCTGAGCATGTCGCCGTTCAGCCACACCGCGCCCGACACGCTCTTGCCCATCTTGGCGCCCGAGCTGGTGGTCAGCAGCGGGCTGGTCAGGCCGTACAGCGACGCCTGGTGGACGCGGCGGCCCAGTTCGACGCCGTTGACGATGTTGCCCCACTGATCCGAGCCGCCCATCTGCAGCAGGCACTTGTGGCGCGACCACAGTTCTGCGAAGTCGTAGCCCTGCAGGATCATGTAGTTGAATTCCAGGAACGTCAGCGGCTGCTCGCGTTCCAGCCGCAGCTTGACCGAATCGAAGGTCAGCATGCGGTTGATGGTGAAATGCTTGCCGTAATCGCGCAGGAAGGCGATGTAGTTCAACTGGTCCAGCCAGTCGGCATTGTTGACCATCAGCGCGTCGGTGGCGCCGTCGCCGAAGGTCAGGTACTTGGCGAACACCTTCTTGATGCCGGCCATGTTGCGCGCGATGACCTCGTCGGTCAGCATCTTGCGCGCTTCGTCCTTGCCGGTGGGGTCGCCGATGCGGGTGGTGCCGCCGCCCATCAGCACGATGGGCTTGTTGCCGGTCTTCTGCCACCAGCGCAGCAGCATGATCTGCATCAGGCCGCCCACATGCAGCGATTCGGCGGTGCAGTCGAAGCCGATATAGGCCGCCGCCGGACCTTCCGTCAGACGCTTGTCCAGGGCTTCCCAGTCGGTGCACTGATGCAGGAAGCCGCGTTCGGTGACAACGCGGAGGAATTCGGATTGCGCGGTGCTCATGATTCGGATCGTTCGGTTGCTTGCGGAAAGGTGGCTCGTTTAGCACAATCGCCGCTTCGTCACAACGTGCCGGGGCAAAAGACCGTCATGACCATGCTTGCGATCGGGTTGATGAGTGGGACGTCGCTGGATGGTGTGGATGCCGCCGTCGCCGTTACCGACGGTATCGCCGTCGAACGGCTGGGCGCCGCGCTGACCCGGCCCTATGGCGCCGACACCCGCGCCCGCCTGCGCGCCGTGCTGGGTGGTGAGGGGGCGGTTGCCGAGGTCGAGGCCGAGATCACCCACATTCATGCCGAAGTGGTGGCCGAGCTGCTGGCCCAGGCCGGCCTGACGGCGGACGAGGTCGACGTCATCGGCTTTCACGGCCACACCATCCTGCATCGCCCCGATCAGCGTCGGACGTGGCAGATCGGCGACGGCGCGCTGCTGGCGCGATTGACCGGCATTCCGGTGGTGCACGACTTCCGCACCGACGACGTGCAGGCGGGCGGGCAGGGGGCGCCGCTGGTGCCGGTGTTCCACCGCGCCCTGGCCGCCGGTGTCGAGCGGCCGCTGGCGGTGCTTAACCTGGGCGGTGTCGGCAACGTCACCTGGATCGGCGCCGACGATACCCTGCTGGCCTTCGACACCGGGCCGGGCAACGCGCTGCTGGACGACTGGGCCTTGGCCCATACCGGCAAGCCGGTGGACGAGGACGGCGCCCTGGCCCGCGCCGGCACCGCCGACGCGGCGCGGGTGGCGGCGTTCGCCGACCATAGCTATTTCGCCCAGGTTCCGCCCAAATCGCTGGACCGCGACGATTTCCGCCAGTTGGCTCAGCACCTTGTCGCCGGGATGGCGCCGGCCGACGGGGCGGCCACCCTGGCGGCCTTCACCGCCCGCTCGGTGGCACGGTCCGCCGAGCATTTCCCCCGGCCGGTGCGGCGCTGGCTGGTGTGCGGCGGCGGACGGCACAATCCGGCGGTGATGGCGGCGTTGTCCGCCGAGCTGGCGGTGCCGGTGGAACCGGTGGAGAATGTCGGCTGGGACGGCGATGCGCTCGAGGCGCAGGCTTTCGCCTATCTGGCGGTGCGCAGCATGCGCGGCCTGCCGTTGACCTTTCCGGAAACCACCGGCGGGCCGCATCCGTCCACCGGCGGGCGCCTGCATCAGCCGGCGTGACCGTATGACGGAAAATGTATGGACTACACAGGAGTGGCGATCATGACGCGTTGGAAATTGGCCGCGCTGGCGGTGGGAATGCTGGCGTGGACGCCGGCATTCGCCGATCAGGCCACCGCATTGCAGGCGGTCAAGGCGCAGCCGCGCGTGGTCGACGCCCAGGTCGATACCACCGGCAACATGTACGTGCTGGTGAAGAACGAGGCTATTTCGTGGAACCAGTTCGCCGGCGCCGTGTGCAGTCTGGTCCGGCCCCATCAGGGGCGCATCTTCCGCGTCCGCGTCGTCGAACTGACTCAGGCTGTCCGCAACAAGCCGCCGGGTAGTTGGACGCGCATGGGTGAGGCCAGTTGCAGCAACTGACGGCGGAAACGAAAAGGGCGCCCCGAGGGGCGCCCTTGCGTTTTAGGTCATCGCCGCCGCCAGCGCCGGCTCTGCCGCCGGCACCGGGGATTCGGTCACTGCCTCGCTCAGGTATTGGTCGACAACCTCGTTCAGCGGGTCGAGATGCGCCCCGAAGAAGTGGTTGGCGCCTTCCACCTGGCGGTACTTGACGCGGATGTTCTTCTGCGTCCCCAGCTTGGTCGCCAGCTTGGCCACCGACGCCTCGGGCACTACGTCGTCGGCGGTGCCGTGGACGATCAGGCCCGAGGATGGGCAGGGGGCCAGGAAGGTGAAGTCGTAAGCGTTGGCCGGCGGTGCCACCGAGACGAAGCCGTCGATTTCCGGCCGGCGCATCAGCAATTGCATGCCGATCCAGGCGCCGAACGAGAAGCCGCCCACCCAGCACGCCTGGGCGTTGGGATTATAGGTCTGCATCCAGTCCAGCGCCGAGGCGGCATCGGACAGCTCGCCCTGGCCGTTATCGAACTTGCCCTGGCTGCGACCGACGCCGCGGAAGTTGAACCGCAACGTGGAGAAGCCCTTGCGCACAAAGGCGTGGTAAAGGGTGTAGACCACCTTGTTGTTCATGGTGCCGCCGTGCTGCGGGTGCGGGTGCAAAAGCAGGGCGACGGGGGCGTTGGGCAGCTTGGAATGGTGATAGCGGCCTTCGAGACGGCCGTCCGGTCCGTTGAAAATCACCTCGGGCATCAGGGTCCCCTACCTTTTTAGCATCTTTTTGCCCGCAGCCGTCCCGGAGAGTCCGAGTGGCGGCGTCGGGGAATAAAGTGCGGCGCATGTTGATTGTCGTCGGTCAAACTTGACCGGCTTTGTCGGGCATCCTATATTCACTTTCGACGCAAGCGACCCCTGATGGGAAATCCCCCCTCATCCGAGGCGCTCAATCGAATGGATAGATTAGCATATTGCCGACCATGATTTTCAAGAGTCTTCAAGAAGATATTGCGTCGATCCGCCAGCGCGACCCCGCGGCGCATTCCACGCTGGAAGTGGTGCTGTGCTATCCGGGATTGCACGCGCTGATCTTTTATCGCGTCGCCCATTGGTGCTGGGGCAATGGCTTTCGGGTGCTGGGCCGCTTCGTCTCGCATGTGGCGAAGATCTTCACCGGCATCGAAATCCATCCCGGCGCTACCATCGGTCGCCGTTTCTTCATCGACCACGGCACCGGTGTGGTGATCGGCGAAACCGCCATCATCGGCGATGACGTGACGCTGTATCACGGCGTCACCTTGGGCGGCACCTCGCTGCACAAGGGTAAGCGCCATCCGACGCTGGAGGATGGGGTGATCGTCGGTTCGGGCGCCCAGGTGCTGGGTCCCATCACCGTGGCCAAGGGTGCGCGTATCGGCGCCAACGCCGTGGTGCTGACCGACGTGCCGCCGGGGGTGACCATGGTGGGCATTCCCGCCCGCATGGTCATGCGCAAGCCCAAGCCGGAAGAAGCCGGGTTCTGTGCCTACGGCTTGGCCGACGACAACATGCCCGACCCGGTGGCGCGCGCGCTCGACAGCCTGCGCGGCCAGGTCGCCACCCTGCTGCAGCGTGTGGCCGAGCTTGAGGCCGAGCGTGACGGCATTCCCGTCTGTCCGGTTACCGCCAAGCTGGCCGAGGACGAGGCCGAGGACGTGCCGCCGCAAACCGCGACCGGCGCCTGATTATCCAAGGAAGAAGCGACAGGGCGCGGGCCGCACCCTGTCAGAATCGGGAGAGCGAACGTGAAACTGAGCACCAAGGGCCGCTATGCCGTGATGGCGATGGTGGATTTGTCCAGCAATTCGCAGGGCAGCCCGGTGGCGCTGGCCGATATCGCCGAGCGCCAGGAAATCTCGCTGTCGTATCTGGAACAATTGTTCGGCAAGCTGCGCAAGGGCGGCTTGGTCAAGAGTGTGCGCGGTCCCGGCGGCGGCTATCTGCTGTCGCGCCCGGCGGCTCAGTTGCGCATTTCCGACATCATCCTGGCGGTGGACGAGCCGATCCAGACCACCCGATGCGCGCCCGGCACCCCGGCCGGCTGTCATAACAACAAGGGCCGCTGCCTGACCCATGATCTGTGGGAAGAGCTTGGCAACCAGATCTACCTGTACCTGTCGTCGGTGTCGCTGGCCGATGTGTGCGAGCGCCGTATCCTCGGCAGTTCCGGTCTGTTCGACGGCGACAATCCGGTCGCCGCCCAGTAGTCGCAAGGAGCATGACGTCCGTGTCCCGGTTGGCCTACCTCGACTACAATGCCGGTGCGCCCGCGCACCCCGAAGTGGTCGCGGCCATGGTCGAGACTTTGGCTGAATCGGGCAATCCGTCTTCCGTCCATGCCGCCGGCCGCCGCGCCCGTGTCCGACTGGAATCGGCCCGCGCCGCGGTGGCGGCCCTGGTGGGGGCGCCGGGCGCCGGAGTGGTGTTCACTTCGGGCGGCACCGAAGCCAACAATCTGGTGCTGCGCGGCTGTGGCCGGTCGCGCGTGCTGGTGTCGGCGGTGGAACACGCTTCGGTGCGCCAGGCGGTTCCCGATGCCGAACCGATCCCGGTGGATGGCGACGGGGTGATCGACTTGACGGCGTTGCGACACCTGCTGGCGGCCGACGGGGCGCCGGCCTTGGTGTCGGTGATGGCGGCCAACAACGAGACCGGAGTGGTGCAGCCGATCGCCGAGGTGGGGCGGCTGGCCCACGCCCATGGCGCCTTGTTTCATTGCGACGCGGCCCAGGCTCCCGGCCGGTTGTCGCTGTCGTTGTCGGATGGGTTTGTAGACTTTCTAACATTAAGCGCCCACAAGCTGGGCGGCCCGGCCGGAATCGGCGCTCTGGTGTCGGCAAACGCCGAATTTCCACTGGCACCGTTATTGCTTGGTGGAGGGCAGGAGCGGCGTCGCCGTGCCGGCACCGAAAACCTTGCCGGTATCGTCGGCTTCGGAATTGCCGCCCATCTGGCCGCCGCGAACGGCGCCGAGGGCGACAGGGTAAGGGAGTTGCGCGACCGCCTGGAACAGGCGGTCATGGCCCGGATACCGGGCGCGGTGGTGATCGGTGCGGCTGCGGCCCGGCTGTGCAACACCTCTTGCGTCGCCTTGCCGGGCGTGCCGTCCCAGGTGCAGGTGATGGCGCTGGATCTGGCCAATGTGGCGGTCAGCGCCGGTTCCGCCTGTTCCTCGGGCAAAGTGGGTGAAAGCGCGGTGCTGCGCGCCATGGGGCTGGACCCGGCCATCGCCGGTTCGGCCATCCGGGTCTCCCTGGGATGGGGCAGCACCGACGAGGATGTGGAAATGTTCCTGAGCGCGTGGTGCGATCTGGCCCGGCGCAAGGGATTCGAGGTAAGGGATGCGGCGCAAGCCGCCTGAACGAGAAGGATCGAACGCATGACCGTGGTTGCGAAGAACAACACCATCGGCCGGGGTCCCGGCCAGCCGATCTATCTCGATTACCAGGCCACCACCCCCTGCGACCCGCGGGTGGTGGAGAAGATGCTGCCCTATTTCACCGAAAAGTTCGGCAATGCCCATTCCCGCACCCACCGCTACGGCTGGGAAGCCGAGGAAGCGGTCGAGGTCGCGCGCGAGCAGATCGCCGCCCTGATCGGCGCCGATTCCAAGGAAATCATCTTCACCTCGGGCGCCACCGAGTCCAACAACCTGGCGCTCAAGGGTGTCGCCCACTTCTACAAGGACAAGAAGGACCACATCGTCACCGTGGTCACCGAGCACAAATGCGTGCTCGATACCTGCCGCCATCTCGAGCAGGAAGGCTTCAAGGTCACCTATCTGCCGGTCCAGGCCAACGGCCTGATCGACATGGCCGAACTGGAGGCCGCCATCACCGACAAGACCGCCATCGTCTCGGTAATGGGCGTGAACAACGAAATCGGCGTCATCCAGCCGCTGGCCGAGATCGGCGCGCTGTGCCGCAAGAAGGGCGCCTTCTTCCATACCGACTGTGCCCAAGCCGTCGGCAAGATCCCGCTCGACGTCAACGCCATGAACATCGACCTGATGTCCATTTCGGCCCACAAGATTTATGGCCCCAAGGGCATCGGCGCGCTGTACGTCCGCCGCCGGCCGCGCGTCCGCCTGGTGCCGCTGATCAATGGCGGCGGGCAGGAGCGCGGCATGCGCTCGGGCACCCTGGCGACCCCGCTTTGCGTCGGCATGGGCGAGGCCTGTGCCATCGCCAAGGCCGAGATGGGCGCCGAGGCCGAGAACCTGAAGCGCCTGCAGACCCGCCTGCTGGGCGGCCTGCAGCAGCGCCTGCCGGAAATTTACGTCAATGGCGACATCGACAGTCGCGTGCCCGGCAATCTGAATATCTCGTTCGCCTTCGTCGAGGGCGAGGGGCTGATGATGGGCATCAAGGACCTGGCGGTGTCGTCCGGTTCGGCCTGCACTTCGGCCTCGCTGGAGCCGTCCTATGTGCTGCGCGCGCTGGGTCTGGACGCCGAAATGGCCCATACCTCGATCCGCTTCGGCCTGGGCCGCTTCACCACCGATGCCGATATCGACTATGCCATTGACCATGTGGTCGAGGCGGTCGAGCATCTGCGTGCCATGAGTCCGCTGTGGGACATGCACCAGGAAGGGATCGATATTAAGTCGATCCAATGGGCCGAACATTGAGTCCAGCCTCGGTGCGGTTTAGAATGATTATGGTTTAGCCGGCCAGGGCTTCGCCGGTCAAGGTTTGGAGGAAGACAATGGCTTACAGCGACAAGGTCGTTGACCACTACGAGCACCCGCGCAACGTGGGCGCTCTCGACAAGGATGCGTCCGACGTCGGTACCGGCTTGGTGGGCGCGCCCGCCTGCGGCGACGTGATGAAGCTGCAGATCAAGGTCAGCGCCGAAGGCATCATCGAGGACGCCAAGTTCAAGACCTTCGGCTGCGGCAGCGCTATCGCGTCCAGCTCGCTGGTGACCGAATGGGTCAAGGGCAAGACCCTGGACGAGGCGGCCGCCATCAAGAACACCGACATCGCCAACGAACTGGCGTTGCCGCCGGTCAAGATCCATTGTTCGGTTCTGGCCGAGGATGCTATCAAGGCCGCCATCAAGGATTACAAGGCCAAGACCGGCACCGGCGACGACAAGGCGGCTGAATAAGCCGCCGGTTTCCCGAGAGGGCAGGGTAGAAAGGGGATTGCAGGCCATGGAAATGAAGGCTCCCATCGCGCTGACCGACGCAGCCGCCGAGCGGATCAAGGCCATGCTGGAAAAGCGCGGCAAGCCCAGCGCCGGCGTTCGCATCGGCGTGCGCACCAAGGGCTGCTCCGGCATGTCCTATACGCTGGAATACGCCGACGAGAAGTCGCAGTTCGACGAAGTGGTCGAGCAGAAGGGCGTCACCGTGCTGATCGATCCCAAGGCCAGCATGTTCATCTTCGGCACCGAAATGGATTGGGTCGAAGAGAAGATGCAGCAGGGCTTCGTGTTCCGGAACCCGAACGAAAAGGGCCGCTGCGGCTGTGGCGAATCTTTTCACGTTTAATTTGGCCACGTCTGATCGGGTAGCCTAGGCATGAATGTGTCCGCCGTCGCCGCAGTCGTTCCGTGCTGGTCTTGCAAGGGGCCAGTGGCGTCGCGCGCCCTGTTCTGTTCCGTCTGCGGGGCGGTGCAGGGGCCGGGCGCCATCGACCACTACACCCGGCTGGGCCTGCGTCCGACCTTCGAGATCGATAGCGACGAACTGGAGCGTCAGTATTTCGGCTTCCAGCGCCGGCTGCACCCCGATCGTTTCGCCTCGAAATCGCCGAAGGAACGGGCGCTGTCGCAAAGCCAGGCCACGGCGCTGAACGAAGCGTACGAGACGCTCAAGGACCCGCTCAAGCGCGCCGCCTATCTTCTGGAACTGCTGGGCCGCAAGGTCGACCTGACCGCCTGCGGCACCATCTCGGACCCGGACCTGCTGATGGAGCAGATGGAGAAGCGCGAGGCGTTGGCCGAAGCCGATACCGTCGAGCGCATCACCAAGCTGTCGGCCGAGGCCGATTCCGACGTGTTGTCGGCGCAATGCCACATCTCGGCAGCCTTCGCCGCCCGCGACCTGGAAAAGGCGGCCAACCTGACCATCCGGCTGAAGTATCTGGCCAAGCTGGCCGAAGAGGCCCGCGCCAAGAAGACTCGCCTGACCCGCGCGATGCGCTGAAGTTCTTGTTCGTCATTCCGGCCGAAGCGTAGCGTAGAGCCGGAATCCATCGTGGTGCACCGACCATGGATCCCGGATCGCGCTTCGCTTGTCCGGGATGACGTGGATAGCATTGAGAAGAGAGAGGAAGAACAGCATGTCCGACGGTCTCGTCCTGCTCCAATTGCATGAACCGGGCGAAACCCCGGCGCCGCATGAACAGGAAGCGGGGGCGGCGGTCGGCATCGACCTCGGCACCACCAACTCGGTGGTCGCCATTTCGTTCGACAACGAGGTCGAGGTGCTGCGCGCCGCCGATGGCAAGGCGCTGATCCCGTCCGTGGTGCTGTATGGCGACGACGGTTCGGTGGAGGTGGGCTC
>JBLNBE010000043.1:0-5276 GCA_050259735.1 Bacteroidota bacterium | reverse complement strand
CATCATCCCCAGGCAAACGCTGCTACACCACTCGGGGGGACGTGACCTCCCGGACCGCCTCGACATGCTGCTTTGGCACCCAGAAGCCGATCTGGCTCAGGCCCTGTTCATAGCGCCGACTGCGCATCGCCGCCACTCGCTCTGCCGTGGATTTCATCGCCGTTATCCGTAACGTCAGCAGTAACACCTGCAGCAGCCTCTCGCCTGAGTACGGCGCTGGCCGGCGTTACTGCTTACATTGCTACGATCATAATTGAAGGGAACCCGGAAAAACGGCAGGGGATGCGTGAATCATAAAATGAGGTTCCTTACGGCGACGCCAGTCCGGCAGCAAAAATCCATTGGCGCATGCCGGCAAGCAGTCCGGACCGCGCCGGGATGTCAAGGGTCTGCGACCGCCAAAGGCGGCGGCCAAACGGCCGCCCTTGACAACCCGTCTCAAGCGGCCCGGCATAGGCTCGCCATGCGCCAATGGATCATCAGGAAGCGGAACGCTTCCTGATCGATCAGGTGATGTTGGGAAATGAGGCCGGTTCAAACCACGCCAGCGATCCGCTGTGTGGTGTCGGCGCGCACGTCAACACCGACCACGCCCATCTGCACGTGGCGCTGAACCGGGTGCATCCAGAAATTTATCGATGCGCAGAGGCGCCGCCCGGCATGGTCGCTGCGGCGGTTAAATCGGCGATTTCCTCGCCCGGTTCATCCACCCGGCAGGACTCGCTCTGAGCATGCTGTTGCCAATCTTTGACCCAATGTAAGTCCCTGAGAGTAAAGGGCGTTTTGCTCAGGAGTACACCGGCTAGACGCAGGCTGAGAAAGGAGCAGTTGACCTCGCGTTCGCTGCGGCGGGAAGAATTGCGCAATTGGGCCGGGTAATTGCCCCCGTGCCCCCCCCCCCCCCCGTAACACCCGGGTCAAACAAGCATCGTCGGTCCGGGCGCTCCTGTCGCCGGGGGGCGACGGCGTTGGCATTATCGCCGTCTCAGAACGTATCGGCGGGCTGGCGGATGGCGTCCATCTGCTGCGCAAATTCCGCTGAAACGCTGATGTTTCAGCGCCAGTGGTGAAAAAACGCCGCCATATTGCCAACCGTCATTTACTGGGTGCCAGAGGAGGCTAAGCTAGGCGTCGCTTCTTTGGGAGACCTCCGTATGCATGTCACGCTCTTGTGGGTTGTTGCTCTTGCGACCGGGATCGCTGCCGGCTCGGCACAGGCGGGGGACCGCTGTATGGCTGCGCCCGCCCCATCCGCGGATTTCTCCAACTGCAATCTGTCTGGCAAGGATTTGTCCGGCGCCAACCTTGCTAGGGCGAAGCTCGAGAATGCTGATCTGCGCGGCGCGCGCCTGGACCATGCCAACCTTCAGGGTGCCAATCTAAAGTGGGCGAATCTGCAAAAGGCTTCGGTGCGCGAGGCCGATTTGACCGGCGCGCAATTGTTCCATACCATCTTCGACGAGGCCGACATCAGCGGCGCATCGTTCCGGCGCGCCAACATGTTCGGCGCGAAACTCAACTCCGCGATCGCCGTGGGGGCCGATCTGACCTCGGCTTATCTCAAGGACGTCAACATGGAGGGTATCGACCTTAGCC
Organism: Bacteroidota bacterium; assembly: GCA_050259735.1. Lineage (GTDB taxonomy): Bacteria > Pseudomonadota > Alphaproteobacteria > Rhodospirillales > Magnetospirillaceae > Magnetospirillum. Next base: position 3,680 of record JBLNBE010000043.1, on the reverse strand, counting down.
GAGGCCGCATCGTCGATTCCTACATGCTGCGGGCGGTAATGATCGACGGACGCTTTTCCGATAGCGAGATTCTCGGCAGCGACCTGACCGGCGCCAGTGCCGACGGTGCCGTGTTCGTGGGCGCCAATTTGTCCGGCACCCGGTTGGCGGGCGCCGACCTGTCCCGGGCAGACCTGCGGAACGCGGATCTTAAGGGCACCGACCTTACTAATGCGGCGCTCGACGGCGCGCGGCTGGAAGGTGCCCGCAACCGGCAGCTCCGCTAGACTTGACAGCCGTCAACGTCGAGGCGACCGGGCTGGGGTATGGGTGACATATGTGCCCATTGGCCCGAGGCCGCGATGACCCGTCAATGCTCCAGCGACCATGCACGTTATGAATGTTTGCGGTGCGACATCCGCAAGGCGGTCCTGTTCGCCGAACTGACGCCCGAAGATATTGTGCGGATGTTCTTGCCGGTCACTCAGGTTTCGATGTCTGTAGGGGAAAGCCTGTTCGAGGCGGACGAACAAGGCAACGCAATCTTCACCATTCGCGAGGGTGTGGTGAAGTTGGTGCAATACCTGCCCGACGGCGGTCAGCGAATCGTGCGGCTGCTGGGGACCGGCAGCACCGTCGGGCTTGAGTCGCTGGTGGATTATGCCTACGAGCATCATGCCATCGTCCTGCAGGATGTCCGGGCCTGCCGTATACCGGTGGAGGAGGTTCACCGCCTATGCGTCGAGACCCCACGCCTTTACCGGCAATTGATGATGCGCTGGCATGATTCCATCCGGTTGGCTGACGAATGGCTGACGAACATGTCCACGGGGAGTGCCCGTAGTCGTTTGGCACGTCTGTTCCTCTATCTCACCGAAGATGGCCGGCATCAACGCTGCGGCCTGTTCCGCCGTGAAGACCTGGGGGCAATGCTGGGGATCAGCACTGAGACCGCATCCCGCATGGTGGCCGACCTGAAGCGGGCAGGAACCATCCGCCAATTGCGTCGCAACATGTACGAATGCGACGTCAAGAGCCTGCGTGCCATCGTCACGGACGCCGCCTGAGACTCGCTCGCGGCTCGGCGGCGATGACCCGGCATCAGACCAAATCGCCGCGCCGGAAGGTCCAGTAGCCCGCTGCCGCGGCGACAGTCCCCAGGATGACTGGATAGACTACCGCCCACAACAGGTAACCGGCGGTTCCAAAGACATCCAGAATCATCCACGCCGAGGTTCCCAGCAACACCAGTTGGGGATCGAAAATCAGCATGGCCGCAGTGCGAAACACTTGCAGGGGATTGGCCAGGGCGACGAAGACCGCGACTTCCGTTGCCACCTGCTCACGGACCATGACTCCCAGCAGCACCAAATCCATGAATACCAGCAACACCAACCACGTCACCAGGGCCACGCCCAGCGCCACGTCGGCGCTGCGGCACAGGCTGGAGATCAGGAAAGCCACGCCGAGGAAACACCAAGTCAGCGCCACCAGCAGTCCGATGCCCGCCAGCATAATTCCCCACGGAACCGCTCCAAACCGCGCCAAGCCGTAGAGAGCCGCCGCGCCCACCGCAAGTACCACGGGCAGGGTGGCGGCGAGGAAACGCGCCGCCAACCGCCCCCAATACCAGGCCGCCAGCGGAACCGGCAGCGACAGCATGAACTCCACCACGCCGGCCTCGCGGTCCCCCACCAGCGAACGCACTGTGCTGACCAGGACAAATACCGGCAGAATGGCCATGGCCAGTTGGATATAGGCGACCATGCTGCGCGACAGGCCGGTGAAGCCGAGAAGCCGCGAATCGGCGCCGCCGCCGCCCAGCAGAGCGATGACGACGGCGGAGAAGACCAGGGAATAGAGCAGGAACCAGCGGGCGCGCACCAGTTCGGCGATGTCCAGTTGAATAGTGGCGATCAGAGAACCGTTCATAGCCACCTCTTTTATCCAGCCGTGGACGGCTTGGTGCGGGCCAGCACTTTCTCGGCCATCACCGCATAGGGCGCCGTCCCTGTTTCGCTCTGGGCGATGGCGGCGAAGCCGTAATCCATGGGCGTCTGCGTGCCGGGCACGTAGCTCGCCTTGCGAGCATCCAGCCAAGTGGTGCCGCTGCGGCTGTCCATTACCCAAAATTCGGTCTCGGGTGCATCCTTCCAAGTAACGTCCTGCAGCCACCGCACGGCGCAGCCGATGTCGTCGAACATCACCAGCTTGCCGCGGTTGCCGCCGCGGATTTCGGCAGCAAAGCGCACGTCGCTGATAATCATGCGGCACAGTTCGCAGGTATCGCGTCCCAACTTGACCGCTTCGGGTCCACGGTGCTCGCCGCTGCAGCCGCCTGCCAGCAACAGCAGGACGGCAGTGGACGAGGACGACAAAAAATCACGACGGTGCATGATCGTTCTCCGTAGTGGACCAGGAAATGGATTCGAGGGCGCCGGCATGGCGCGACAGCGATGAGACGAAACGCCAGCGCTCGGCTGCCGGCACGGCTCCGGTCAGCACGCCGTCGCGCTCGATGAAGCCCTGCCGGGCAAGTTGGCTGGCCAACGCAGTATCGGGAGCGCACAGGCGGATACGGCAGGTCAGGCCAATTGCCATGGCGGCGCCGTCGCCGACCCGGTCGTCGAGAACAATCCGGCCGCGCTCCATCTCGATGAGCCGGTTGACCAGCGGTGCGATCTCATCGAGGCGATGGCTGGAGATGAGCATGCAGGTGGCCGGCCGTTGAGCCAACAGGGTCAGGAAATGGGCGCGCGCCTGTGGGTCCAAGTTGGCGGTCGGTTCGTCCATGATCAAAAATCGAGCGTTGCGTCCCAATGCCAGCGCGATCAGCAGTTTCTGCTTTTGACCGCCGGACAATTTGACGAAAGGGCGTGCGGCGACATCCGCCATATCGAGGCCCAATTCGCCGGCGATGGCCACGACGGCGCGGGCGTCGGCAGCAGCAGTCGTGACCGCGAAGCGCAGCAATTCCGCGACCGGCATGCGCAAGGGCGGTGGCGTCTGGGGGACGAAGGCGATGCAGGACAGCGTCTCGGCGCGGTTGCTGCGTGGCGCCAAGCCGTCGATGCGGCAATCTCCCTCGTGGGCGTATTCGCCCAGGAGGCAGCGAATGAGCGAGGTTTTGCCCGCGCCGTTTGCGCCAATCAGGGCGACGCGGTCTCCCTCGAGTATATGGAGATCAAGCCCGTCGACGACCGGCACCGAACGAAACGTCTTGGTCAGATCGGAAAGGCGAATCATCGCTCTCCTCCTACAGCAGTTTCGACAGCCCCTTGAATTCGTACCTGAGGGCGTTGGTCGGGCAGGCGTCGATGCACAGGCCACAGCGGGTGCAGTCCGCCCCGACGTCCATCTTCACATCCATCGCGCCGCCCAGCATGGTCATGCTCAATACGTGGGGGACCAGGCACACCTTGCGGCATTCACCGCCGTGCCAGCATTTCTCCGCGTCGAAGGTGACCTTGAGGGGCGACACCACACCGACGACGCCATAGGTCATGCCGATCGGGCAGATGTAGCGGCACCACAGGCGGCGGGCATAGGCCACCTCGGCCAACAACAGCAGCGCCACCCATGCCAGGGCGATCGTGCCGCCGTAGACGAGGGCGCGACTGACGATGCCCACCGGGGAGATGAATTCGAACGCCGTATAGCCGCTCAGCAGTGCCAGGGCGGCAAAGACACCATAGAGCACT
>JBLNBE010000042.1:0-3651 GCA_050259735.1 Bacteroidota bacterium | reverse complement strand
TTGCGCGAGATGATCGGCTTTGCCGCCGAGCGGCTGATGGAATTGGAGGTGGCGACGCTGACCGGCGCCGGGCATGGCGAGCGCAATCCCGCCGACCGCCTCACCCACCGCAACGGCTACTTCATCCGCTGGTACGAACGCGGATCAAAATGCGAGCGCGCAACAGGCACTGACGATCGCGCAACGGCTGAAGCGATCCTCGCCGAATTCCTCACCAGCCGCCCCCGCCGACACGACGACGGCCGGGCGCGTGATCCCCATGAACTCGGCATCGCCCAAGTCCTAGCCCGCTACGGCGAGGAACACGCCCCCAACACCGCCGCCCCGGCCCGCATCGGCTACGCCATCGAGGCGCTGCTGCCGTTCTGGGGCGACCGCATGGTGTCGGCCATCAAGGGCGAGACCTGCCGCGCCTATGTGCGCCAGCGCGGCGTGTCCGACGGCACCGCACGGCGGGAATTGGGCACGCTGCGGGCGGCGCTGCGCTATTGCGTCACCGAGGGCTACCTCACCCACGCCCCCGGCGTGGCACTGCCGGACAAGCCGCCGTCGCGCGAGCGCTGGCTGACCCGCAGCGAAGCCGGCGCCCTGCTGCGGGCGGCGCGGGCCGAACCCCGCGCGCGCTTCCATCTGCCGCTGTTCATCCAGATCGGCCTGTACACCGGCGCCCGCAAGGAAGCCATCCTCGCCCTGCAATGGCACCCCAACACCGAGGGCGGCTGGATCGATCTGACGCGCGGGCTGATCGACTTCAACGCCACCGGCCGCCGCCAGACCAAGAAGCGCCGTCCGCTGATCCCCATCCCGCCACGCCTGCTGCGCTTCCTGCGCTATGCCCGCCGCCGCACCCGGCAATACGTCATCGAATGGCACGGCGCCGGGGTGGCCGACATCAAGCGCAGCTTCGGCGCCGCCTGCAAGACGGCCGGACTGAGCGGGGTCAGCCCGCACATCCTGCGCCACACCTGCGCCACCTGGCTGATGCAGCGCGGCGTCTCGACCCTGGATGCCGCCGATTTCCTCGGCATGTCCGAGGAAACCATCAAGCGGGTCTATTACCACGCCCATCCCCAATACATGATGGCGGCGGTCAACGCGCTGCGCTGAGTCCCATCTTGACGCAGGCGGCACCCCGGGCGCATTGTCCCCCTCAAAGGACATTACAGGCCATAGTGGCCCTTTGAAGGGACATGAACCATGGTGCGCGCGGTTCAACTCACACCGGAAAGCCAGGACGCGCTTGCCCTTCTCGGCAACCGCCTGCGCCTTGGCCGCCTGCGCCGCAACCTGTCGCAGGAGGAATTGGCCGAGCGCGCCGGCATCGGCCGCAAGGCGATCATCGCACTGGAAGCCGGGGCACCGGGCACCACCCTGGCCGTGCTGGTCAAGGTGCTTGCTATCCTCGGTTATCCCGAGCGGGTGGCCGAGCTGATGGCGGCGGACCCGCTGGGCGAGGAGATGGAGGCGGTGAACGGCCGCAAGCGTGCGGGAGGGCGGGCCGATGTGGCCGACTTCTGACGGCCGGCTGACCCGGCTGGTGGTGTTCGCCCCGCTGGCCGGCGAGAGCGTGCCGGTGGGCGAATTGGTGTTCGAGGGCCGCGACCGCCGCCAATCCTTCTTCCGCTACGCCGAAAGCTGGCTGCGCCGGGGCGCAGAGGCGCACGCTGTGTCGCCGGTCCTGCCCCTGCGGCGCAAGGCAGTGCTGGGCGCGCCCTACCCGCTGCCGCTGCCCTTCTACGACGCCGCGCCCGATGGCTGGGGCCGCGCCGTGCTGAACCAGGCCTTCCCCCATCAGGAATGGGGCATGGCGGAAATCCTCGCCGCCGCCGGCAGCAACCGCACCGGCGAACTGCAATTCGGCCCCGATCCCGCCGCGCCGCCGGAACAATTCATCCCGGGCGAGCCCTTGGTCGACATGCCGGCCGGCCAGGCCACGCTGGAGGAATTGCTGGAGGCGGCCGAGGCGGTGGATGCCGGCCGGCCCCGCACCCACCATCTGCATCTGCTCTACCGTTCCTCGGCTGATGCTGGCGGCGCCCGGCCCAAGACCCATCTGCTGCGCGACGGCGGGCATTGGCTGGCCAAGTTCCCGGCCCTGGGCGATCCCTTCGACGATCCCCGCATCGAGGCGGCCTGCCTGGATCTGGCCGAGGCCTGCGGCATCGACACCCCGGCCCGCGATCTGGTCACCATCGCCGGCCGCTCGGTGCTGCTGGTGCGCCGCTTCGACCGTGGCCCGGCGGGCGAGGCCCTGGGCTATGCCAGCGCCGCCACCCTGGTTGGCCAGCCGCCCCTGGAATACGTCACCAAGGCCAGCTATGCCGGCCTCGCCGTGCGGGCGCGCGAGTTGGGGGTGGTGCCGTGCGAGGCCGAGTTGTTCCGGCGCCTGCTGTTCAACGCCTTCATCCACAACACCGACGACCACCTGCGCAACCATGCCTTCATCCGCCGCGACGGACGCTGGCGGCTGTCGCCGGTCTTCGATCTGGTGCCCAACGCCCGCGCTCGCCTGGTGCTGGTCCCGGCCATGGGCGTCGACCCGCTGCCCGATCCGCGAATCGCCCTGGCTGCCCACGGCCAGTTCGGCCTGGACGCGGCCTCGGCCACCGCGATCTATGACGGCGTGGTGGCCGGACTGGCCGGGCTGGGCGAGATCCTCGACCGCCGCGAGGTTTCCCCCCGCGACCGCGAGACGCTGCGCACGCTGGCGCCGCTCGCCTTCGCCCCACCCCTTCCCGGCTGACATCCGACGCGGGTGCCCCAGGTTGCTCTCAGACGACATGGAGACGGGTGGTGGCGACGGTCAGCACCAACCTGTTGATCTAGCACGATGCGGAGAAGCAAGTGACGTGGCGCTGCCCATAGGTTTTCAAGTCGCTCGTTATATAGGATTCGGCTCTACCCCTCCTATAAGCTCCTTCAACCTTCACTTCGTCGATGTGATAGCTGTACGAGGAGGGGAAGAATGTGCTTGGCATCCCGCAATTCATTGCTGCCGTGCGTAGCCGCCCTCAGTCTATGCGCCTGCGGACACGACCCTGGAAGCATCAACGTTAGGGAGGTTTGGAGTAAATCCCTGTCAAATCTGGGGATGACGGCGGTTTACCCCATGCGTGAGGATCTGTATGTCGGCGACATCTTCCTGATAGCCGATACTCCATGTTTGAAGGATCAGAGTTTTTCCCGTGCCCCAGACCCGCCTTCGCGGGCGCGCGCGGCGAGGACAGCGCCTCAAAGCTCGCGCTCCGTTTGGGCATTGGGGGACACAGACGTTCGTCGCCGCCCTGCGAAGCGATGGCCTGACAGCGCCTTGGATCATCAACAGGCCGATGAACCGCAAAATCTTCGAGACCTACGTAGAGACCCAACTGGCGCCAACGCTACAACCGGGCGACGTCGTCATCCTCGACAACCTATCCAGCCACAAAAGCGAAAAAGCCAAGGCTATCCTCAAGGAGCGGGGCGCGTGGTTCCTTTTTCTCCCGCCCTACAGCCCAGACCTCAATCCCATCGAGATGGCTTTCGCCAAGCTCAAAGCCCATCTCCGCCGAATTGGCGCACGCACCATCAGTGCCCTATGGGACGCCGTCGGCAGTATCTGCGACCTCTACTCGCCCGACGAATGCCTGAACTATCTCAGGCACGCCGGAT
>JBLNBE010000041.1:0-21605 GCA_050259735.1 Bacteroidota bacterium | reverse complement strand
CACCATGGGCGATGATCCTCTCACCAGCCTGCCGCCAGTCGCGGCAGCCTGAGCAATCCGGCCAACCCTGCCGGAGATCAACGGCGACCGCGCTGTTACACCAATCCCAGGGACACGATCGTCTGGGAGGCCGCTATCAGAGGCGGTGCGGCTTCCCTCGCCCCCCTGTCCAGGAGAGGGATGCCCCAAGCGGGAAGTCCCCGAGCGAATTGCCCCACGGGTGCCCCACAGGCCGGCCTCGGCCGGCCGGGGCATCCTCCAGCCACCCGCTAACCCATTGAAAAAGAAAGCCCCGTGGTTTCCCACGGGGCTGAGTCAAACAGGGAGGCTTCACGTCTAGGAGAAGCCCCCAAAACCGTTTTTTCATATTTAGGGGTGTCCGCCGTCGTCGAATAAGTACCTGACCTGACGTGATATTTTACGAATGGGCGTTTGCCGCCGTCCGTTATCGTATGCCTCAATCAGGCTCGCAGTAAGTCCCTGGTAAGTCCCTGGCGGAAGTATTCGATGCGGCGAAAACTAACAGACATCGAAGTAAAAGCAATTAAACCGTCCGACCAGGGGGTGGTGGAGGTTGTGGATGCGGACGCCCCAGGGTTGATAATCCGGGTGTCGGCCACCAAGAAAATCTGGATGGTGCGCTACCGTCCGAAGGGTGAGGCGCAACGGCGCATCGCCATAGGCCATTATCCCTCCATGTCCTTGGCCCAGGCCCGGATCGAGGCACGCGAGTATGACAGGCTTGCGCGCTTGGGGCGTGATCGCAAGAAGGAGGAAGAGGCCGGAAAGGAAGAGAGCGCGCGAACCGAACGCACGCTGGCGGACGTGCTTAACGCCTATGTGCCCGAGCACTGCCAGCGCAATCAGAAGCGCTGGCAGCAGACCGAACGGATGTTCGAGCAGCATATCCTCGGCACCAAGCTGGCGCGCAAGCGGGTGGTCGACATCCGCCGCGCCGACATCATCGAATTGCTGCAGGACCTGCTGGCCAAGGGGCTGAACGCCCAGGTCAATCGCGTGCATGCCCAGCTCAAGGCGGCGCTCAATTGGGCGGTCCAACGCGAATGGCTCGAGGCCAATCCGGCGGCGGCGGTCAAAAAGCAATTCGCCCAAGAGCAGCCCCGCCAGCGCGTGCTGACCGACGACGAGTTGCGGGTGTTGTGGCAGGCGGCCGAGCGGCTGACCGATCCCAGCCGCGCCATGATCAAGCTATGGATACTCACCGGTCAGCGCCGCGACGAGGTGCGGTGCATGCGCTGGGAGGAACTGGATTTCACCAAGCGGCTGTGGACGCTGCCGCCCGAGCGCAACAAGGCCAAGCGCCTGCATGTGATCCCGCTCTCACCCCAGGTGGTGGCCGTCCTCAACGGTCTAATGCGCCTGGGACCGTATGTCTTCTCCGCTTCGCCGAAGGGCGACCGTCCCTATGCCGGCCAGAAGCGGCTGAAGGAAATCCTCGAGCGCAAGGCCGACACCACCGGCTGGCCGACCTGGACCTTCCACGATTTCCGCCGCACGGCCGCCACCGGCATGGCCGATCTGCGGGTGCCCATGGAGGTCATCGCCCGCGTCCTCAACCACGCCAACAACACCATCACGGCGGTCTATAACCGCCATGCCTATCTCGAGGAAAAGCGCGATGCTCTTGACCGCTGGGCCGCCCATGTGGAGGAGGTAGTGAGTCAACCGGCCCCCGTCAAACCGGTGGCGCCACTGCGGCGGCGGGCCAGGGGATAGCAGACCCGTGGCTGACCCCTTTATGGTGCTGCACACCATGAATGTTTCATGGTATTGAAGACCATATGAAGGCGACCCTCATTATTCATGCCAAGTCCGTGTATGACGATGGATCAATCGTCGAGATGACGGTGTGGCAGGTGCCGAAGCGGGTTTCCGGTAGCCGCCACGCCTTCAAATACTCGCTTTTTTACGGCCGCGATGGCGTTCGCATTGTCGGCTATGACAACGAGGCGGGAAAAGGCGACCACAGGCATTTGGATGGTGACGAGACGGCCTATGCGTTCACGACCATCGAGCAACTAATCGCGGATTTTAAGGCCGATGTCCGGCGACGGAGGGCAAATTGAACAGGATCAACGTTTCGATTGGAAACGGGCAGAGCGACCCCCTCGACGACATGGGCCAGGCGGTCATCTCGGCATGGCATCGCGCCGAGGCCGGTGATGCCGTCACCCCCGAGATCAGCGTCACCTTCGAAAGCATGGAAGTTTTCCTTCGGCACGTCACCCCCAAGCGCCTGGAAATGGTCCGCTTCCTACGCGCCCACCCGACGACTTCGGTCGCCGACCTCGCGCGCCAACTCGGACGCGATTACAAAAACGTCCACGAGGATGTCGAAGCCCTGGCAACGGCCGGGCTGATCGAAAAGGAAGGCCGCGCCATCCGGGCGGTGGCGGACGAAATCGTCCTCAAGCTATAGGCGATGGAAATGGGCGCGGCTCCGCATCGGCAACCGTGTTCGTTTACTGTCGAACCTGTCAGCGCTCCGGCAGCACGGGCACGCTGCCAAACGGACGATTGATGACCGATAGGGCTTCAGCAGCCACGAAGACACGGTTCCGCGCATAACCCGTTCGCGCCACCACCACCCCCGCCTCGGCCAATTGCTCCATGGCTTGGCCGGCGCCCTTGAACGATAGCTCCGCCGCTGGCGTCACAGGTCCTGCAACGCCACCAATGCTGCTCTCGTTCCCTCAGTTCATCAACGGTGCGCACAATGGCATCCGCCAGGAACCCCAACATGACGGGCCATTCCAGGCGCTGCTGGGCGGCCTTGAGGGCTTCATAATAGGCGGGCTTGTGCGCCTCGATATAGAGCGACAGGTACAACGGGACACGGCCTTCCGTCGACATCATCAGCGGCAGGAGCAAACGGCCGACGCGGCCGTTGCCGGTCAGATCGGACCTTCATGCCGAGGTGTTGAAGGGGCGCCCCCGAGCGCCTGATCTTCATCGACGAAGCAGGCACCTCGACCAAGATGGCCCGCCTGCGCGGACGGGCGCTACGGGGCGAACGATGCCAGGCCCCGGTGCCGCACGGCCACCGGCCCCCTACTTGCAAAATCCAAGACGAGTAACCTGTAGCGCAGTTCGTCTTGTTACCTACCTGTAATTACACACTTGTCGGAAGATTGCTTCACATCGCAACCCGCGCCTATATTTAAGAGATCGCTTCCCCACGGAATCGACGAACTCGTTGCGTATTGTTTCGCAGTTCTCCTTGGCCAACTCTTCAGCCTTATCCATTGCGGCAGTAGCGCTATCAAACAATGATATTGGTACACGAGCAAGGCCAAAAACATCGGTTACGTCATGTTCAATTGTGCGCGAAACAGGAACTGTTCCATATATCCCTCCATAGCCCATTGCGCAGTAGGGCCACGGGGCGCAAACCGGCATCATGGAGACGCTAGTCTCCTCAACTACTGGATTGTTTGTCGTTACCAGAACAGTTGCCCAAGAAGTTGTTTGTATGACGTTTTGTGCTGTCACATCACCTGTCACAACAGAGTTGTTAATAGAAAGATGAGTGATGAGCGTCGCAGGTCTATCCACCCCATCAACCTGACAGACATTCTTGCGTTGCTTGTCCCTGGTTGCATAGGGGTCGCTAGAGCATGCGGCTAACATTAATATAAGAAAAAATGTGAGGCGCGGCTTCACGGTTTCGCCACCAATTGGCACCCAACTTGAGCGCACTTGACTACTTCACTAGCCTTATTCGAATCGGCCATTTTCGCGCCCAGTGTATTTGCCTCTTCCACCGAGGGCACGAAAGGCACAACTTTGCCGAGAACGGACTTAACAAAATCGGGATCAATTGCCACAGTGCTTTGGGGTGTAAAATTACCCTGATGGGCAATGCCGATAGCAGTGACACCTCCGCCCGCCGAGCTGCCGCTCAATTCCGCCTTCGCCATTCCGGTCTGGTTCTGGCACCCAGCCGTAAGAATTGCAAAAGCAACCACGACGTACCGCATTTCCTCGCTCCCTCAATAACGACGCCCTACTTACCGTAACATGATCAATTTGCCCCCCTCCATACGCCTGAGGATTGATATTGCCTTCGTCACGCTCGTCGGCGCATCGCCTGTGTGGTTGCACCCCGTCCTGCGCACGCCATCTAAAAAGGGGCACTCACGGAATGCAGCATGTGCGGACGGTGCACCAATAAGTTGAGTTGGTCGGAGATACACGCGCTGTACCGCCTGACCGATACGCGCCCCAACATTCAGCCCCGCTACAACATCGCTCCGACTCAATCCGTGCCGGTCATCCGTCTGGGGCGTGACGGACAGCGGGAGCTGGCCATGTTGCGCTGGGGGCTCATTCCCGCTTGGGCCAAGGACGAGAAGATCGGTTACAGTACGATCAATGCCCGCGCGGAAGCCGTCGCCGCCAAGCCAGCCTTCCGCGACGCCTACCGCCATCGTCGTTGCATCGTACCCGCGTCCGGCTTCCTTGAGTGGCGGCAAGAGGGCAGGGGCAAGCAGCCTTACCATTTCCACCGCGAAGATGAACGGCCGCTGTCGCTGGCGGGGCTGTGGGAACGGTGGACCAGAGGTGCGGAACCGGTGGAGAGTTTCACGATCATCGTCACGGACGCCAATGCCGCTGTCAGGCCGTTCCATGAGCGCATGCCTGTGGTGCTTGCGGATGACGCGCTTGATACGTGGTTGGCCCCCGATCCCCAGCCCAACGACCTGGCCACTCTGCTGCGACCGGCCGAGGACGATCTGTTGGTGGCGGATCGGGTGAGTGCTCGCGTCAACAATGTCCAGAACGACGATCCGGACTGCTTGGCCCTGGCCCGTGGTGATGGTGGCGACGCTTCGCCAGCCTAAGCCGTTAGGAAAACACCGTCCCCCACACCGGTGCCGTCAGCACCAGGACGATGCCCAGCGCGATGCCGCCGCTCAGGCCGGCGGCGATGAAGGCCCATAGGCGCGCTTTCGAGGCATCTTCCGCCGCCATGCGAATGGCGGCGGCTAGAGTCTCAAGCTCGCCCGCCGCGTCATCCCACATTGGGGTATCGGCTTGCCGCGACAGGGATGCCGCCCTGGTCTGGCGCAGGGTCATCATCAGGATGGTGGCCACCGCGAGGATGGGATCGTTGCGATCCAGGATGACGCGGTGGCGCTTGGCCACCTCGGCGATGACCGCATCGGGATCCAGTTCCGTACTCACAGGACGCTGGCGATCTGCTCGAAGACCTCGCGCCGCATCATGGTCAGCCGCTGCTTGGCCATCAGGCGAAAGGCACCGTCGGCGATGGATTCTGCGAAGGTCTGCCGGCGCTCGCTCATCTCACGCAGGTCGCGCCCGAAGGTCTCCGGCGTGCGGCGCGGAAGCACCACCAGCCCCCGGATGCGCTCCTTGGCCTCCTGGAAGGTCTTGCTGTCGCGGAAGGTCTGGCCGCTGGCTTCGATAGGGCCGAAATACTCGTTCAGCCAGACCACGATGCCGACGTTGGGCGGCAGTGCCTGGGCGACCTGACGGAAGCCGTCCATGGTTTCCATCATGGCCGAGCCGCCGGTGATCACCGAATGGATGAGAACGCGCCGCCCATGGGCTTCCAGGGTCGTCAGGGCCGGGTTCTCCAGCAGGTAGTTGGACAGCGGCAGGAACGAGCTGGCGCCGTTGTCCACCACCACGTCGCCGTCATGGTCGAGGATCATCTCCACCATGTCGTCGAAGGCGGCCGCATCCACCTGTCCGTCGCGCAGGAGTTCGAGCCGTCTGGCCTTCAGCCGCTGGAAGCCGGCCAGGGTGGCGTTGACCGGGTCGGTATCGATGGCGAGGAGCGGGCGCTCCCCCTCCTGGACGTATTGCGCGATGAACGAGGCGATCAGCGACTTGCCGATCCCGCCCTTGCCCTGCAGCGTCATGTGTACATTGGTCATGATCCCTCTCAGAACAGGTCTTCGCGCTTCAGATTGACCGATGGGACGATCCGGCGCGGCCGATCGTCGGGCGTGGCTGCCGGTGCGGCGGCAGGGCGGGGGACGGAGGCGGTGCCTGGCCGCTTCTGGCGGTTGGCCCACACCAGTTCCGGGGCGACATAGCGCCGCACATAGCTGCGGAACTGACTGATGCTGATCCCCAGCCGCTTCTCATGGCGCTTGAACACCGCCACGATGGACCATCCTTGCGCCAGCTCGGCGGTGATGGTGTCGCGCATCGCCAGGAACGCCACCCGGCCGGCACTGAGCACCCGCTCCCCGTCCGCCTTCGCCATTCCGCCGATGTCCTGCGCCTGTTTTCGTGGCATGACGCTAGCATAGTGGCGGTGCCACTGCGGCCCCGCCATCCGGCCAGATGGCCGTCTGCGCCGGGATGGGCTTGGGAGTGGGCGCTTGGTCTTTTGCGGTTCGGCTGCTTGGGGCCTGGAGCGGACAGGCGGAGGTTGGCGGCAAGGACCTTGTGGCAGGCATCTGTAGCTGGCAGGGATGTATCCTTTGCAGCATTTCCCGTAATCATGCCGCTCCTACTTGAAAGTCTTTCCAGTTATTTATGAAGACCTCACCGTTTATCAGGTGGCGCAACACCATCTGTGGAAATATGAAGTTATAAAAATCGTTCGGATTCCAGAAATCTTTTAGTGGCTGGGGTGGGAACGGGTGCGAGCTAAACCACGAACCAATCTCCCCATTTTTTGGTACATATACTGATGTTGATTTTAAGGTGTCTGAATAATTTCATAGATCTATTTTGATCATATCTGAGTTATAGCAATTGTTAACGTAAAAAATTGAGGGGATCCGTTGCTAACATAACCGGATTCTCTGATTTCTCCAGACTTGGGCGCAGCGTTGACACTTCAATCCCAGCTGATTTCAATGTCCACAATACACTGGCTCGCAACGAGCGGGCTATCCAGAAGTAACTCTTGAAACAAAAATGAATTTGCATATCCTTAAGATATGCGTTATTAAACGTTATGATAATTGCTTTAGAAAAAGATCATCAATCGTTGAAATGTTACGCCGAGTAACAATGTAGCTATTGTTGTCAATTAGGTTTATTAGTTTCATGTATTTTTCTGAATAGATAAATCCCACATGATTTTTATTGAACTAAAAATTCTTTAAATTTTCCATTCTTCAAGCCAGCGTAGTAGGCATCCAAAGTCTGGACAATCTGCATACGTCGAAGATCTGTTTCATTATCAAACTCAAATGTGAGCTTTTCGGGGAAGCCTTCCTTGTCCCCAATTGCCGGTGTCGGTTGGTGTGGCGTAGGAGGTGTCTGGCCTGTTCTGTCCAGGTCGATCCTTGGAGGAATAGCGTGGCCGAACTTCTTTAGCGCACTTTCCACATCGCTTCGCGTGAAAAGCCGATCGATCGGGAGAACGTGGAGTTGGTGCCTGCTAGTCTCTCCCCTGGCTGCGCAAACGATACCGATGAGGATTTGCTCCGCGAAAACTGGCGCTCCTGACATCGCAGGCCAAGCTATTGCTGGCGGCGCGGAGGTGCATCTTCATGCCGCATCCTTAACGTAAAAGTGCCGCGCCCCTCAGTTAAGCTGCGCGCATTATCCGCGGAATCAATCCACCCCGTGACCTGCCTTGGGAAATTTCTAACAGTTTGAAGTAGAGTCCGGCCCATCAGAGGACAGACGACATGAAGCGCAGCAGGTACAGTGAGGAACAGAGCATCGGCATCCTAAAGGAGCAGGAGGCCGGTGCGGCGACGGCGGATGTGTGCCGCCGGCACGGGATTTCGAGCGCGACCATTTTACAAATGGAAGGCCAAGTACGGCGGGCTGGACGTGTCGGAGGCCCGGCGGCTGAAGGCGCTTGAGGATGAGAACGCCCGGCTGAAGAAGCTACTGGCGGAATCCATGCTGAACGAGGCCGCGCTGCGCGATCTTCTGGAAAAATGTATGGTCCGCCCCGTCCCTGCAAGGGTCATGGGCGAATGGACGGGAACAGTCTGCGTAAATGTATCCGGCCTCTCGCGAGTGGGCTCCTGTTGCAGCCAGGTCATGATGAGATCGGCTCATGCGTTCCCAAATAATGGTGCGGGCACGGGCCCCGTTTTTTTCGTAGGGCTTACGGCACGGCGATCAACTGCCTCGTCATCACGTCCTTGACCTCGCAGTCTGTTGGAGACCCTACGCCATAGCCGGGTCGCGGCGTTCGTAGAGGGCTCCGGGTTTGGTCAGCACCACCCAGGCGATGCGGGCGATCTTGGCGGCCAGCGCCACGGTCACCTTGTTGGGGTGCATGCGCTGTTGCAACTGGTCGATCCACCTGCCTAGCCGATCCCGAGACCTGTCCAAATGCAGCACGCAGGATCGGGCGCCGTGGATGAGCAGGCGCCTGATATAGGGATTGCCGCGCTTGCTGATGCCAAGCAATGTCTGCTTGCCGCCGGTGGAATGCTGGCGCGGCACCAGTCCCAGCCACGCTGCCAGATCCCTGGCCTTGGTGAATTGATGACCGGCGCCGACAGCGGCGAGCAATGCCGTAGCGCCCAAGGCACCGACCCAGCACGAAGAGCATCTGGTTCAGCCTGCCGTAGTCGAGGCCGAGCGTCCGGCGGATCTCGGCGAGGCCCGGCCGGGCGAGTTCGTCGAGTAGTTCCTCTGGCGGAGAAGGGAGGCGGTCGGCGATCGGCCCGAGTGCCTCGATGACCTTGGACCGCAGCGCGCTGTCGCCGAACTGCTCGCCGAGAGCCTGCGCCGTCTCCAGGTCGGTCGCGCAGGCAACGACCGGCAACAGCCGCCGCATCAGCATGTCGCCGTCAGTCCGGAGCGCGAGCGCGTGCTCGCGGACCAGCTCTACCTTGCATCCCAGCGCCCGCGCGAGCTCGTCATCAGTGGGATGCTGCCGGGGCTCCCGCGTGACGCTCCGGTGTGCGAGCCGAAGCATGAGCGTCTCGAGCGAGCGCATACGACGGTCGAGCAGGGTCGCGAGGTGCGGTGCTGCATCGGCCAGCACCGACCAGGTCAACTCCTGGCCCTCGCCTACGACCAGCGTGGGGTGCTCGTCATCAGGAAGCGCAAAGAACGGCAGGACCTCGTCGACCGGCGTTCCCGTGACCGCGAGACTGATGGTTCCGCAATGCCGCAGGCGGACGCGGCGGAGGAGCTGGTCGACCGCGGAACTGGAGATTTGCCGCTCGAACTCCCGGCCGAACACCTCGTTCGCCAGCACCGCGGCCTCTGGGAGCCACTCTAGCCCGTCGCTCGCGAGCAGTGGGGCGGCGAGCCGTTCGCGTGGGCGATCGACATACCTTGGCGGACGCTGCCTGCGGTCCTTCGACGCCCAGAGGGTTCCTGGCTGCTCGAAGCGCTCGGGATCGCCCTCCACGGGCAGCCAGCGCGCGGCCGCGATGAACACGGCGGCTGGCGTCGAAAACTCGCGCTCTTTCTGGTCGCCTCCACAGCGCTCGTAGCGTCCAAGGCGCCACTTGAGCCAATTCTGATCGTCGTTCGCGAGCTGCACGAGGATGAGTTCTGCGAAGCGTTGGCGAGCCTCGGGCGGAAGGGCCGCGTGCTCGATTTGGCCGGGGAAGCGCCAAAGGCCGCCCTGCCGGCTGTAAACGGTCTGTGGATTCGGCAGGTGGATGGGGACGGCAAAATCTCCCCCTACCTCTCCCGCCCACTTTCGGCGCCATATTTCTTCAGCGGCGCCAGCACGTATTCGATGGGCTTTCTCGTCCCGGTCTTGACCTCGGCCATCACCGTCATGCCGGGCGACAGCGGCACGCGCTTGCCGTTTTCCAAAGTGATGAAGGGATCGGTGACCGAGAGGCGGATGGGGAAGTAATAGTCCTTGGTCTGGCTTTCCTCGTCCTTGACGGCGTCCAGGCTGACCAGTTCAACCTTGGCGGCCAGGGTGCCGTATTTGGTGAAGGGGAAGCTGTCCACCTTCACCGCCGCTTCCTGGCCGGCCTCGACGAAGCCGATGTCCTTGTTGGGCAGCTTGGCTTCTACCTCCATCACTGCGTTCTTCGGCACCACCACCATCAGCTTTTGCGCCGGGGTGACGACGCCGCCGATGGTGTGGATGTCAATCTGCTGGACGATGCCATCGACCGGCGCTTTCAGGTTCTGCACGCGCTGGCGCTCGGTCGCCTTGGCCAGTTCCTGTTCCGACGTTGCCGCCTTGGTCTTGGCCTCGGCTAGTTTGGCGGTGGTGTCGCGGCGAAATTCCTCCTTGGCCTGGTTGAGCTGGCCGCGGGTCGAGTCGATGGCGGCGCGGGTTTCCACCAGCTTGGCCTTCTGCACGGCGCGCTGGCCCTGGTTTTCGGCCAGTTCCTTTTCGCTGCGGGCGCGGTCGATCTGTGAGCCGAAGCCCTTGCCGGCCAGTTCCTGGCGCCGTTCGGTCTCGTCCTTGATCTTGACGGAGACGTCTTCCAGCCGGGTCAAATCGGTGCTGGTGGTGGTCAGTTCCGCCTGTTTCTTGGCGAGATCGGCGGCCAGCGCCGCCACCTTGGCCTCGTGTTCCTTGATCTGGCTCGCCAGCAGCGCCTTTTGCACCTCGATCAGGCCGGGCGGCACCTCGGCCGGCGCCACGAAGGCCTTGGCCGGGTCGGGCGCCAGCACGGCCTCCAGCCGGGCTGCATCCAGCCGGGCGGTGTTGAGTTCGGCGTGCAGCCGGGCCACGTCGGCGGCGCCGCCGGTGACCTCCAGTTCCACCAGCACGTCGCCGGCCTTGACCGCCTGGCCCTCGGCCACATTGACGGCGCGGACGATGGAGGTTTCCAGCGGCTGGATCTGCTTGACCCGCTCGGACGGCACCACCTTGCCCGGCGCGGTGGCGACAATGTCGAGGTCGCCGATGCTGGCCCAGGCGACGGTCAGCACCACGAAGGCCGCGATGGTGATCGCGGTGGCGCGCGCCAGCGGCGAGGCTGGGGTTTCCGATACCTCCAGCGCAGCGGGCAGGAAGGCCAGCTCGGCCCGACCGATGGGGCCGAGCTGGGGGCGAAGCTTGTCGGCCTTGACCGCCTCGCGCCAGATTTCGAGGTGGTGGGACACGCCTTCCTTGAGCGCGCCGGCGCGGACCAGGGCGGTGTCCAAAAAGGAAAGCTTGTTTAACCACAGAGGCACAGAGGCACAGAGAAGGGAAAAAGAGGAAGAAAAATTTTCCTTTATCTTTTTCCTCTGTGTCTCTGTGCCTCTGTGGTTTTCCATTTTTTCTTCGCCACTCATACCCCTTCCCCCATCCGCAACGCCACCGGCCGCCGCACCTCCTCGGGCGCCGGGGTCGCCGGGCCGGTCTGAGCGTGCCACAGCTTGGCGTAGCGGCCGCCGCTGCGGATCAGCTCGGCGTGGCTGCCGTCCTCGGCGATTTCGCCCTTGTCGATGACGACGATGCGGTGGGCCTCGGCCACGGTGGAGAGGCGGTGGGCGATGATGAACACCGTGCGGCCCTGGCAAATGCGGCGCATGTTGGTCTGGATGGCTTTTTCCGATTCGTAATCCAAAGCCGAGGTCGCCTCGTCGAAGATCAGGATGCGCGGATTGGTGACCAAAGCGCGGGCGATGGCGATGCGCTGGCGCTGGCCGCCCGACAAGCTGCCGCCGCGTTCGGCCAGCACGGTGTCGTAACCCTCGGCCAGTTCACTGATGAATTCGTGCGCGCCGGCGATCTCGGCCGCCTGCACCACGCGATCCAGGCTGATGGACGGGTCGGCCAAGGCGATATTGTCCTTGACCGAGCGGTTGAACAGCCAGTTTTCCTGCAGCACGACGCCGATCTGGCGCCGCAGCCAGGCCGGGTCGGCGGTGGCGATGTCGAGATTGTCGATCAGCACCCGGCCGGTTTCCGGCAGATACAGGCGCTGGATCAGCTTGGTCAGCGTCGATTTGCCCGAGCCGGACGGGCCGACGATGCCGACCACCTGGCCCTGCGGCACCGCCAGCGAGATGCCTTTCAGCACCGGCGGGCGGTCGGGGCGATAGCGGAACTGCACCTCCTTGAACTCGACCGCGCCCTTGATGGCGGGCAGCGCGACGCGCGCCTGCGCCGCCGGCTCGGGCCGGGTGTTGAGGATGTCGCCCAGGCGGTCGACCGAAATGCGCACCTGCTGGAAATCCTGCCACAACTGGGCCAGGCGCAGGATCGGCTGCGCCACGCGCCCGGCCAGCATGTTGAAGGCGACCAGCCCGCCGATGGTCAGCTCGCCATTCATCACCAGGCTGGCGCCGAACCACAGGGTCAGCGCGGTGCTGACCTTCTGGATGGTCTGCACGCCCTGGCTCGCCAGCGCGCCGAAATTGGTCGCCTTGAAGGCGATCTGCACGTAAGCCGCTAGTTGCTCTTCCCACTTGCGCTGCATCTGCGGCTCGACGGCCAGGGCCTTGACCGTCTCGACGCCGTTGCAGGCCTCCACCAGCAGGGCCTGGTTCTCGGCGCCGCGCTTGAACTTCTCTTCGGTCAACGCCTTCAGCACCGGCGTCGCCGCCACCGAGAGGATTACATAGAACGGCAGCGAGCCGATGACGATCCACGCCAGGATCGGCGCGTACCAGAACATCACCGCGAAGAACACCACCGTGAACAGCAGATCCATCACCAGCGTCAGCGCCGAACCGGTGAGGAACGAGCGGATGTTCTCCAACTCACGCACGCGGGCCACCGTGTGCCCCACCTGCCGCGCGCCGTGATAGGCGATCGGCAGTGCCATCAGATGGCGGAACAGCCGGGCGCCCAGCTCGACGTCGACGCGGTTGGTAGTGTGGCTGAAGATGTAGGTGCGCAGGTAGCCGAGGATGACCTCGAACAGACTGACCGCGATCAACGCGAAGACCAACACGTCCAACGACGTCAACGCCCGGTGCACCAGCACCTTGTCGGTGACCACTTGGAAGAACAGCGGCGACACCAGCCCGAACAGTTGCAGGAAGAAGCTGGCGAGCAGCACCTCGCCGAACAGCCGGCGGTACTTGACCACCGCCGGAATGAACCAGGTCAAATCGAACTTGGCCCCCAGCGCCGCCAACTGCGCCCGCGTCGCCACCAATACCAGCCGGCTGTCCCAGCGGGTTTCGAAATCTTCACGGGAAAGCTGCTCGGGGCGGCCGATTCGCGGGTCCTGGATCAGCACCTGGTCGTCGGCGACCTTCGCCAGGATGAACCAGCCGCCGTCACGGTGCCGCGCCATGCACGGTAGCGGCGTGCGGGAAAGCCGGTCCCATTCGGACTCAATGGCCGAGGCCTTGAAGCCGATCTCCTTGGCGTAACGCACCAAAGCGATGTCGTCGGCCACTTGGGTGGGATCGCCGTGGCGGTGGCGCAATTGATCGTAGTCGCCGGGCTTTTCGAAGTATTTGGCCAGCAGGGAGAGGCAGGCGAGGCCGGGATCGAGCGGCGGAGCGCAGCCTTCAGTCATCAATCCCTCTCCGCCATACCTTCTGGGTGATGAACGCAGCCGCGCACTTTCTAATGGGTTTAAAGTTCGAAATCAGCACAGCCTTGTATAGACAGCGAATATGCTTTTTGTCAAATTGAGATCGTCCATAGGGCGTAGGACAACTTGGCGGGACCACAGGGGGCGACGTGAGGGATCAGGCTGTTTCGGAACAGGGGGCGCGTTCGGCGCAGGCCGAGGGAGTACCTACGGTTGAGGCGGGCGGGCGCGAAGCGGGCGGCATTCCCGCCGGCAGGATCGTGGTACGGCTGGCCCAGGACCAGGCTGACATCGCTGCCATGATCGCGCTGGGGCGGCAGCTTCATGCCGAAAGCCGCTTCCGCACCCTGCCGCTGGACGATGCCCGCATGGCCGAGATCGGCCGGCGCGGGCTGGCCCAGGGCAATCCCGGCCTGCTGATGGCCGAACACGACGGCCAAGTGGTCGGCATGGCCATCGTCATCCTGGGCGAATACTTCTTCTCCCCCGCCCGCACTGCCACGGTGCAACTGCTCTACGTCGCCCCCAAGGCGCGCGGCGGCCCGGCGGCAGTCAAGCTGCTGCGGAGCTTACGCCGCTGGGCGGCACAGAATGGGGCGCATGACCTGCACGTCAACGTCACCACCGGCATCGAGGCCGCGCGGACGGATCGCTTCCTGCGGCGGATGGGGTTCCGGCAGACGGGGGGGAATTATGTGCTGGAGGGAGTGGGGTAATGACTATCTCTCATTCCCGCGCGCCGTTCGCCACCGCGCTCGACGACACCAACGCAATCGCTATCCGCAACACTGCCAAGGATGCCAAGGATGCCAGGGCGCTGGACGGCGAGCGTTTTGAGGGAGAACTTGTTCGCCAGACGAAACGCCGTTTTGCCCTGACCAAGTCTGGCGCCCAACCGAAGAAGGAAATAGCGGTATGAGAAAATGGGTTTTGATTCCGTATTTCCCGCTTTTACTCATATCTACAATATTAATTTTTGTGACGCATGTAAGTGCTGCGTCATGTGCTCGTCAAGATATAAAAGACTTGTTGGAGGCATCTCGGGGTGAGCTTCAATTCAATGGTGCGTACTTCCCTTCGCCTAAAGCTGTTTTTTTTTCATCAATTAAAGATGGGAGGGAGATTCAGTGGATTGGGGCGAAGTGGGATGGCCCTGTTGATGGCGCATTGTTCGCGCAGGATTGTGCTGGCAATAATATTTCTGTGTTGCGACTTGGCGGTGTAATTATATTAAAGAGTGGCCCCGTTTTGCCGACAGGTAAAACAGTAGAGGTGGCGTATATATCTGGTGTTGGATCTGGCATTTATGAAACCACTTCAGCTATTGCCTCCATTGAGGGGTCATCAATTAAAATATTGTGGCAGCACGCATCTATTCATAGAGAAGCGTTTGGCAAGGGTTACGATTATGTCGATACGTTTCAGTGGAAATACTCGCGTGATGGCAAAAAAATCAACGTGAAAGGTCGGCGGAGGGTCGGCCCTACTATGGAGTATGAACACGGATGGCCAGCGGGAACAACGCATGCGCTGCCATCGCAAAATTATTGCTGGAATGCTCAAGAGAATTTATTTCAAGAATGCGACTAATTTGTCGCGCATTTACGGGGTAATTCTCTAATTACATCTGCAAAACTATTCGCTTCATAAGCGAAATTTATCCGTGGGGGAGTGATGGCTAGCAGCGCGGTGAATGGGAATGGATATGTTCCGGCAAAGGGCGATGTTGAGCTACTTGCCAGAATTATGTTTGCTGAAGCAAGCAATACGCCGGATGCTTATTCCGCGATAGGCTGGACTATCGTAAACAGAGTCGGCGATCCGTCTTTTCAGCGCACACTCAGTGCTGTGGTCAACGCACCCAAACAATTTTCTCCCGTTCTCGATAATTCACCACAGTGGCAGGCGGCGGGAAATCCTTCATCGTTGACGGGTGCTCAAGCTGCCTCATATTCCCAAGCTCTTTCCACCGCGCAATCTATTTTAAATGGTACAAATCCTGATCCCACTGGGGGGGGACAGTATTTTTACTCGGGGAAAACGCCGTCCGGTTTTTTTCTGAATGGCCTCAACTCTGGCGAACTGGTTCAAACAGCCCAGATAGGGTCGCTGTCGTTCGTCACGAGCATGCCGTCCCCATTTGTCATAAGTTCCCCGCAAGTAGCAGGTAATGCCAACCGTTTTACGGGATCCTATAGTTATCCTATTTCTCCTAATCCGGATGGAGGGTTTACCGTCACGGTTGCCACCTCGGCGGGCAGTCTGGTTGTTAAGGTTAACGATGATGGAATATCGGTATGCGGGACAAAGGGGGAGCCAGTCTACGCCACCACTGGAACGGATACCATAGAAATAGTTAATGGCCAAATAAATATCGACGGCGGGTCAAATCCACGAGGTGTAGGCTCGACCCGAGGACAAGTGATAACTCCGAGTGGGACGCAGATTTTCGATAAGAATAATCAACTCGTCAATACTCCATACGGAACGACTATCCCCTCCACAGTCAAGATCCAAGAGTACGATGATGGCACTCTATCGTACCCCGACCCCGAGGATCCGAATAAAACAAACCTGATCGATGAGAATGGTGACAAAAGCGTAAAAGTCAAAACCGGGTTTCTCGATGGCGGGGAAGGCGGCACCTTCGCCAATTTGGCACAAAAAGAGAATGCCCAGGCGTTAGCAGCAGTTTTTACGGGGAAGGGAGACGGCAACGAATACGATCAGGACAATCTGGCAAAGCAATTCCAAAAAGTCTTCGCGGAAGACGGGGGCAGCCCGACCGACGTCACTGTGTGGCAGAATGCTACCGGAGAAACAACGTCCCTGTCCTTCACCAGCAGTACTTCAGGTGCGTTCTATGGGCTATCATACAATCCACAGGCGGGGACAGGGGGGGCGACCAAAGTATCTCCCGCCGATAGCAGCGGTTTTCAGACCTTGTCGTCTTGGTCTGTGGATAGCACGGGGACGATAACCGCCAATCCATCAGTACGATTCAATGGGGGCGTCGATAAGACCAATTTCCGGGCTGGACAACCAGTAGTCGTATCGACACCCGCAGGAATCTGCCACATCGATCCTGCGACCGCGACGTTTACGTTTGCCAACAGCAACATCAGCGCAGCCTTTGATGACAATAGTCAGGTCACTGTCGGCGGGACAAGCGACTACCCGTCCCTGTCGGTGGATGGCGCCACTTTGGACCTTTCGAGAAATTCCGATAGTTTGCTGTCCCTTGGCAACACGGTGACTACCTTTCCCGCCGGCTCGAAGATTACTCGTGCGGTGGACGGCAGTTTCATGGTGGCACCGCCTGCGGACACGCAGGTAGTTCTTTCCGGCCTGAACGGCGCCCATGTGGCCGTGGCGCCCGGCACGGCGGTGCAGGTCATCCCCGATGGTCAGGGCGGAGCCATGGCGGTGATCGGCCAGGGAGCCGACGCCCAGGCGATCTCCGTGTCGTTCAGCGGACAGCTCTCCATCTCGGGCGTCGATCTTTCCGGCATTGACATCGCGTCTGCCACTCTGGCGACTGACCATGTCGCCCTGCGCGATGCCGATGGTGTGACCTCCCGCAACGTCTGGTCGCCCGATTTCCAGACCCTCAACCATGCCGGCGTCACTCCCTATCAGGCGACCATCACCCCTGGCGGCGAACTGCGTTCGTATGACAGTGGGGCGATGACCTTCACTCCGAAGGGCGGTTCGGAATACCACCTGGATTTCTCGGGCACCGACACGGTGCGGCTGGTGGATGCCAAGTCGCAGAAAGCCTATGACATACCGGCCAAGGACTACGACGGCGAAAAGCTGTCGCAATATGCCGCCGATTTGGACCAGGGCGTCAACGCCACCCCGGTTTCGGCAGATTTCGCCTCGGCATTGCTGGAGAGCTCCAGAAGCGATCCGTCGCTCGCTGCGACGTTGGATGCAGCCCGAAGCACGGATTATGTCCCGCCGCCCGATTTGGGCGACAATCCGGGGGCCTATGCGGAGTGGATTGCCCAACGTCAGCCCGTGACCACCGAGCGGACCCAGTCGGCTGCCGTCGCGCTGGCCAGCAATCCCATGTGCCAGGCCATTTATGACGTCTCGATGGCCGTTGACAGCGCAGCAATTGCGTTGCGTGGCGCATTTGTCCAACCGTCCACGGTAAGCGTGCTCACCGCGCTGAACGCGACTGTCCAGGCTAGCGCCAAGATAGGCGTAGCGTTGGATGCCAAATTCCTGCAGAACACCGGCCTCCAACTGGGGTTGACGGACGATCCGGGCACTGACGTCTATGGTCCGCGCCTACCCCTGCCGGACGGCTCTTTTCCGCAGACTGCCGCGGAGAAATTGGGAGAGTATCTGGCTGACGGCGGTGCGGCCTTGTCGATGTTGGCCTCCATCGCCTCGGTCGCGCAAAGGCCGACGATTCGTAACACCGCTGGTGCCGTGCATCAGGCCATCAAGCTCGGCATGCAGCTTGATCCCGGCTTCCAGAGCGACGTCGCCTCCGCGCTTGGTGTCAAGTATGGCGATATGGTGGGCCTGATGGCTGGTGCGGGTGCCGCACTGTCGGTCATTTCGGCCATCGAAAATCCCACGCCTACCAATGTCGCCGGAGCGGCCAACGCGGTGGCAACGGCGATAAATGGCGGCGAGGTTTGTCCTCCAGTGGCAGCGATCGCCAGTGCCATCGGCTTTGTCGAAAACCCCAGTTTCGCTAACGGTGTGACCACGGTCATGTGGACGGCGGCAAGCATCCCTGGTCCGCAGCAGCCTTTCTTCATCGCCGCCGCCGCAATCGTTCAAGTTGTCACCAGCGTCTTCGGCGGTGGTGGCAAGCCCATCGTGCTGGACATGGACAATAACGGCATTTCGCTGGTGCCAGTGGACAGCTCGAACGCCTTTTATGACATGGATGGCGACCATTGGGTCGAGCATCGTGGCTGGATCGGCTCCGGCGACGGCTTCCTGGCGTTCGACGCCAATGGCGATGGCGCCATCACCGGGCGCGACGAGCTTTCCTTCGTCGGCTACCGCGAAGGCGCGCGCACCGACCTGGAGGGGCTGATCGCCTTCGACAGCAACCTCGACGGCAAGCTGTCCTCGGCCGATGAACAATGGGCCTCGTTCAAGGTATGGCGTGATCTTGACGGTGACGGGTGCAGCGACGACGGTGAGGTGATGGGGCTGGACCAGGCCGGCATCGCCAGCCTTACACTCGCCAGCGACCAGATCCAGCGTCAGTCCGGCGGCAACACCATCTTCGGCCAGGGGCAGTTCACCCGCACCGATGGCAGTGCCGGTACCTTCGCCGACGTGGCGCTGGCCGCCACGCCCGCCACGGCCCATGCTCACCCGGGTGACGTCAGCTATATCGGCCCGCTGGTGTTGAACCTGCTGGGCGACACGGTCTCCACCCTGTCGCGGCGCGACAAACTCGTGTCGTTCGACGGCAACGCCGACGGAATTGCCGAGCAAACCGGCTGGATCGCGCCGGACGAGGGTTTCCTCGTCATCGACAACAACCACGATGCCTCGATCGGCGATGGCGCCGAGTTGGTGGGCGGCTTTGCCGACCTGATCGCCTTCGACAGCAACCACGACGGCAAGGTGAACAGCCAGGACGATGCCTGGAAGGACCTCAAGGTCTGGGTGGACAAGAACATCGACGGCCATAGTCAACGCAACGAGTTGTACTCGCTGGCGCAGTTGGGGATCACCTCGGTCGACGTGGCCTCGACCGACACCGGACGATACGACAACGGCAACATTGTCACAGCCCAAGGCTCGTTCACCTTTGCCGATGGCCAGCAGGGCCACATGGACAGCGTAGTCTTTGCCTCCGCCGATAACGGCAATGCGCTGTTCGCTGGCGAGGACGCCTCGACGCTGGAACTGTCCAACGGCCAGACCATCCAGTTCGTCAGCGGCGGTCGGAGCGTGGACATGGGCCGAAACGGCGTCGACATCGTCGTTGCCAATGGCGGCGGCAACACGGTCAGTGCCGGCCATGCCGACGGCATGATTATCCTGTCCGACGGCGGCGCTGACACCCTGATTAGCGGAACCGGAACCAACGTCACCCTGATCTCCGACGGTGGCGACACCCTGATCGGCGGCAACGGCGCGACAGTTATGATGTCGCGCGGCGGCGCCAACACCCTGATCGGCGGCAGAGGAATCGATACTGCCTCGTTCGATGCGGCGGCGGGCGCAGTGATTGTAGACCTCGCAGCCGGGACTGCGACCCATGCAGGCGGTGGGGTGGATTCGCTGTCGGGGATCGACAAGGTAGTGGGCTCGCGGTTCGCTGACACGCTGGCCGGCGGCTCCGGTGCCGACACGCTTCAAGGCGGTGGCGGCAATGAC
Source organism: Bacteroidota bacterium (assembly GCA_050259735.1). Taxonomy (GTDB): domain Bacteria; phylum Pseudomonadota; class Alphaproteobacteria; order Rhodospirillales; family Magnetospirillaceae; genus Magnetospirillum. The sequence goes on along the minus strand of JBLNBE010000041.1, from coordinate 1,854 downwards.
ACCCTGATCGGCAGCGACGTCGATATCGCCGTGTTTGGTGGTCAGGTGTCGGGCTATTCAATCGTCCGGAATGTCGCAAACGGCGCGTGGACGGTTACCGACCTTGACGCCAGGGATGGAAATGACGGCACGGACACGCTTGTCGGTATTGAACGGGCCCAATTCGCCGGTGGCCTGCTAACTGACCTTGATGCCATCCGATTTGGCGGTTCATATGCCGATACTGTGATCGGCTCGGACGGCACCGACGTGCTTATCGGCCGGTTCGGTGCGAACTGCCTGGAGGGTTTGGGCGGGGACGACGTCTATGTGATTGATCGTGACTCTGACGGGGTGTCGGAGAACGTCAACGAGGGCATCGATGAGGTGCGCACCGCCCTGGCGGCTTACATGTTGGGAGCCAATGTCGAGAACCTGACCTACATCGGTGTGGGCGCCTTCATCGGCACCGGCAACGCGCTGGACAACACGCTGGTGGGCGGCGCGGGTAACGACGAACTGTCGGGCCGTGCCGGTGCGGATCGCCTGGACGGCGGTCTGGGCAGTGATACCGCCAGCTATGAGATCAGCTCGGTGGCGGTCAACGTCAACCTTGCGACCGGCATCAACAGTGGCGGCGACGCGGCGGGTGACGTGCTGGTTTCCATCGAGAACCTGATCGGCTCGTGCCACGATGACGTGCTGGCCGGCGATGCCGGGGCCAACACCCTGGACGGCGGTCTGGGCAGTGATACCGCCAGCTATGCGGCCAGCACGCTGGCGGTCAACGTCAACCTTGCGACCGGCATCAACAGCGGCGGCGACGCGGCGGGTGACGTGCTGGTCTCCATTGAGACGGTGATCGGCTCGGCCTATGACGACGTGCTGACCGGCTCGGCCTATGACGACAAGCTTGACGGCGGCGCCGGCAACGACAAGCTTGACGGCGGTGGCGGCAACGACAAGCTTGACGGCGGCGCCGGCAACGACACGCTTGACGGCGCCGCCGGCAACGACACGCTGGCCGGCGGCGCCGGCAACGACACGCTGACCGGCGGCGCCGGCAGCGACAAGCTTGACGGCGGCGCCGGCAGCGACAAGCTTGATGGCGGCGCTGACCCCGACACCCTGATCGGCGGTGCCGGTAACGACACGCTGGACGGCGGCGCCGGCACCGACACCCTGGTGGGCGGTACCGGCGACGACGTCTATGTGGTTGATCGACCCTATGTGAATTTTATTAGTACCAACGACGTGGTGACGGAGAACGCCGACGAGGGCATCGATGAGGTGCGCACCGCCCTGGCGGCTTACACGTTGGGAGTCTATGTCGAGAACCTGACCTACATCGGTATGGGCGCCTTCACCGGCACCGGCAACTGGCTGGCCAACACGCTGGTGGGCGGTGACGGCAACGACACCCTGGACGGCGGTGACGGCAACGACACCCTGGACGGCGGCGCCGGCACCGACACCCTGGCGGGCGGTAACGGCAACGACACCCTGGACGGCGGCGCGGGCAGCGACACCCTGGAGGGCGGTAACGGCAACGACGTCTATGTGATTGATAGTGCCTCTGACGTGGTGACGGAGGACGCCTACGCGGGCATCGATGAGGTGCGCACCGCCCTGGCGGCTTACACGTTGGGAGTCTATGTCGAGAACCTGACCTACATCGGCGTGGGCGCCTTCACCGGCACCGGCAACGCGCTGGCCAACACGCTGGTGGGCGGCGCGGGCAACGACGAGCTGCAGGGCGGCGCCGGCGCCGACCGCCTGGACGGCGGTCTGGGCAGAGATACCGCCAGCTATGCGATGAGTTCGGTGGCGGTCAACGTCAACCTTGCGACCGGCGTCAACAGTGGCGGCGACGCG
>JBLNBE010000040.1:0-81321 GCA_050259735.1 Bacteroidota bacterium | reverse complement strand
GGCTGGCCGGGGCGCAGGACCTCGGTCCCGGCCGGCTTGGCCGCCTGGGCGTCGGCGGGGGCAGCCCCCTTGACCGGAACCTGCGGCTGTTCGGGTGTCGGCAGCAGGCGTTCCACCTTGGAATCGCCCTCGCCCTGCTCCATGCGTTCGTAGACCAGCTTGTCCTGGTTCGGCACCTGCATGCCGCCCCGGTCGTCGGGACGGATCTTGATCGGGCGCTCGTCGGCCTTGATGACCGGAATGCCCGGTCCGCCGGCCTTGCGTCCGCCCATGAAATGCAGGCCGGTGGCGACAATGGCCCCGACCGCGATGACCGCGACCCCCAGCGTCAGATAGGACCGCAGCCGATGGCCGGCGCGGGCCTGCTTGGAATCGGCATCGGCATCGAACCGCTCGGGAATGATGTCGAGAATATCGCGGTCGTAATCGTCGCGCGGGGGCATCGCCATGTCAGCGCATCTCCTCCTTCGGCTCGACGCCGAAGACCTGCAGGCCCGAAGCGATCACCTGGGCGACCGCGCGCAGCAGGCCCAGACGGGCCAGCGACACCTCGCGGTCGTCCTCCTGCAGGAAGCGCAGGCGGGTGTCGTCCTTGCCCTTGTTCCACAGGCCGTGGAAGCCGGCGGCAACGTCGTACAGATAGAAGGCGACGCGATGAGGCTCGTGAGCCTCGGCGGCGCTTTCCACCAGGCGCGGCCAACCGGCCAGCAGCTTGATCAAACCAAGCTCGGCCGGATCGGTCAAGCGGCCCAGCGGGCCGGTAGCCAGAGCGGCACCCGAGAGGTCGACCTCCGGCCACATCTCGGCCGCATGGCGCAACACCGAGTGGCAACGGGCATGGGCGTATTGCACATAGAACACCGGATTGTCGCGCGACTGCTCCAGCACCTTGTCCAGGTCGAAGTCCAACTGGGCGTCGTTCTTGCGGGTCAGCATGATGAAGCGGACGACGTCCTTGCCCACCGCGTCGACCAGATCGCGCAGGGTGACGAAGGTGCCGGCGCGCTTGCTCATCTTATAGGGCTGGCCGCCCTTGAGCAGGTTGACCATCTGGCACAGCTTGACGTCCAGCGCCCCGCCGCCTTCGCTGATGGCCTTGACGGCGGCCTGCATGCGCTTGACGTAGCCGCCGTGATCGGCGCCCCAGATGTCGATCATATCGGGGAAGCCGCGCAGGAACTTGTCCTGGTGATAGGCGATGTCCGAGGCGAAATAGGTGAAGCTGCCGTCCGACTTCTTCAGCGGGCGATCGACGTCGTCGCCGAAGCGGGTGGCGCGGAACAGCACCTGCGGACGCGGCTCCCAATCGTCGGGGGTCTTGCCCTTCGGCGGCTCCAGCACGCCGGTATAGACCTCGTCGCGGTCCTCCAGGAACTTCAGCGCCGCATCCACCTTGCCGGTGCGCACCAGATCGCGCTCCGAGGTGAAGACGTCGTGCTTGACGCCCAGCGCCAGCAAGTCCTCGCGGATCAGGCCCATCATGTGGTCGATGGCGAAATCGCGGAACGGCGCCAGCCAGGCGCTTTCCTCGGCATCGGCCCAACGGTTTCCGTCGCGGGCGATCAGCGCCAGGGCGCAGTCGCGGACGTATTCGCCGCCGTACTGGACCTCGCCCTCTTCGCGCATGCGCTCGAAATCGTCCTGGGTGATCTTGCCCATTTCGACCAGATAGCGGCCACGCAGCGACTTCGCCAGCACGTCGACCTGGGCGCCGGCGTCGTTGATGTAGTACTCGCGAGTCACGTCGAAGCCGGCCTTGGCCAGCACCGAGGCCAGCGCGTCGCCGACCACGGCGCCACGGGCATGGCCCACATGCATGGGGCCGGTCGGATTGGCCGAGACGTATTCCACGTTGACGCCGTGGTTCTTGCGCTCGCCGTCGCCATAGGCGGTGCCGGCGACCAGCACCTCGGACAGGCGGTCGGCCCAGAAGGCATCGGCCAGGCGCAGATTGATGAAGCCGGGACCGGCCACCTCGACGGCGGTGACGGACGGATGCTTGCGCAGTTCCTCGGCCAGCGCCTCGGCCAGGTCGCGCGGCTTCTGGCCGGCGGCCTTGGCCAGCACCATGGCGGCGTTGGTGGCGACGTCGCCATGGGTCGCCTCACGCGGGGGTTCGGCCGTCACCTTCGAGACGTCAAGGCCCGGAGCCAGCTTGTCGGCGGCCACCAGACGTTCGAGAGAGGCGTTAATTTCGTCCTTGAAATACTTGAAAAGGTTCATGGTTTCTCTTGCATGTCGAAAAGCCGGCGATGTTCGTCCAACGCGAAGCGGTCGGTCATCCCGGCGATGTAGTCGGCCACCACGCGGGCGGTCTTGGAAGTACCGGCACCGTCTGTCAGCCGCCGCCAGTCGGGCGGCAGGCAGCCGGGTTCGGCGTGCAGCAGGGTAAACAGGTCCTTGATCACGCGCCGCGCCTTCGAGGTCATACGGTTGACCAGGAAGTGACGGTACATGTTGGGGAACAGGAATTCCTTAAGCGCCCGGTCGTTGGCCTTCATCGCCTCCGAGAAGGCGACCAGCGGCTGGCCCAGACGGCGGACCTCGGTGGCGCTGCGCGGCTTGAACTCGGCCAGACGCAGGCGGGTTTCCTCGATCATGTCGCCGATCATCATGCCGATCATGCGGCGCACGGTCTCGTGGATCTGGATGCTGCGGTCGATGCCGGGGTTTTCGCGCGCCACCGCGAACAGCACCGGGCCGACCAGCGGCACGTCCTTGAGGTCCTCGATGGAGAACAGGCCGGCGCGCAGGCCGTCCTCGATATCGTGGTTGTTGTAGGCGACGTCGTCGGCCAGCGCCGCCACCTGGGCCTCGGCGCTGGCGAAGGTGTCCAGTTCCAGGTCGTGGCGGGCGACGTATTCGGTGATGGCACCGGGCAGCACCCAGTCCTTCTTGACCGCATTGGCGCCGACCAGCGGGCCGTTGTGCTTGACCAGCCCTTCCAGGGTTTCCCAGGTCAGGTTGAGGCCATCGAACTCCACATAGCGGCGCTCCAGCTTGGTCACCACCCGCAACGACTGCGCGTTGTGATCGAAGCCGCCGAAATCGGCCAGCACGTCTTGCAGCGCGTCCTCGCCGGCATGGCCGAACGGGGTGTGGCCAAGGTCGTGGGCCAGCGCCAGCGCTTCCGCGATGTCCTCGTCCAGGCCAAGCACGCGCGCCACCGACCGGGCGATCTGCGACACTTCCAGCGAATGGGTCAGGCGGGTGCGGAAATTGTCGCCTTCGTGATAGACGAACACCTGGGTCTTGTACTGCAGGCGGCGGAAGGCGGCGGAATGGATGATGCGGTCACGGTCGCGCTGGAACGGCGTACGCGTCTTGCTTTCCGGTTCGGGATGCAAACGGCCGCGCGACTCCTCGGGCCGACAGGCATAAGGCGCAAGAACGGCAGAGCGGGCAAGCGGTGACACGGTCATGTGCGGACACTACAAGCGGTGGGGCACGAACGCAACCACGCACCCTGAACCGGGGGTGGTCAAGTTGTGGCCGGACTGGACAAAATTGGCGAGCGCTCCCATCTCTGGGGCTTAAGGGGCAACAAGACTGACGTGTCTTTCCTTTGCCCGGCGGAGTTTGCTATCGTTCCAGCAATTCCGCCACGCCGAGCGTTTGATTGGAGATCCCATGGCCGATACGGCAGTTGCGACCGAACCCCGCGTCGCCCTTACCCCCAGCGCCGCCGCGCGCGTGCAGACCCTGATCAAGATGGAAGGCAAGCCCAACCTGATGCTGCGCCTGTCGGTGTCGGGCGGCGGCTGTTCCGGCTTCCAGTACGGCATCACCCTGGACGACCAGGTCGGCGAAGACGACGTGGTCAGCGAACAGCACGGCACCAAGCTGGTGGTCGACCAGACCTCGCTGGACCTGCTGGCCGGCACCGAGGTGGATTACGTCGAGGACCTGATGGGCGCCTCGTTCCAATTCCGCAATCCCAACGCCACCGCGACCTGCGGCTGCGGCAGCAGCTTCTCGATGTAACCCCCTCCCCCCGGACGCGCCGGCGCTCCGGGGGGACGCTTTTCCCTACCAGTCTTTGCAGCGGCGCTGCTCGGCCCGGTAGTTTTCCTGCGTATCCATCGCCGCGTTGGCGCGCCTCGCCTCGCCCATGTGCAGTTCGAACGCCGGTCTGACCGCCGCCTCCAGGCGGTTCAACACCATTTTCACCGCCTGATCCTGGGTCGAGTGGACCTGAAAGGACTGCTCGCGCCGCACTGCGTCGGCCAGGGCGGTGCGCATGTCGCGATCCGCCGCGACATAGGCGCGCTGGTCGATGGCGACGTGCTGATTCTCGTGGCGCAGGATTTCGTCATAGGCGCAACTGCCCTGCCGGTATTCGGCGGCCACGTCGACCCGGAACTGAGTCACCTTAAGCGCCAGTTCAACCGATTTGAGCCAGGCGCAGATGCCGCCGTCGGGCATCCGACGAAACGCCACGGTGGGACTGACAGTATAATTATGGGAAATGGACGTCAGGCCGAGGTGCCGGCGATCCGAGGTCATGTGGCCGCTTCCGGCGCGGGCGCCGATCTGTGGCCGTGTCAGGTCATGATGGTAGCTGGGCTGCGGCACGCTGCTGATCACGCGGATTTCGGCCGGCGGGTTGGCCGGACAGGCGGCGGCCCACGCCGCGCCGGGCGCCAAGGCCAGGATCGCGATCAGCAACCACCTGATCGGCGGCATCTTGGGATCGGGACGCGGTATGCTATTTTGCGGCATCGCAGAGGGGCTTCCGTTGGCTCGGCTGCGATCTTGAAGAATTTCCCACCGATCCGCAACGGCACCATGACAACCAAAAGAGGCAGCCCGTGAAGATCGCCACATTCAACGTCAATTCGGTGCGCGCCCGTCTGCCCAACCTGCTGGAATGGCTGGCCGAGGCCGCCCCCGACGTGGTCCTGTTGCAAGAGATCAAATGCCAGGATGAACAGTTCCCGCAGTTGGAGATCGAGGCGGCCGGCTATCACGCCGCCGTGCACGGACAGAAAAGCTATAACGGCGTCGCCATCCTGTCGCGCCACCCGATCGCCGAGGTGACGCGCGGCCTGCCTGGGGCGGAAGCCGAGGACGACGAACAGGCGCGCTTTATCGAAGCCACCGTGTGCGGGGTGCGCGTCGCCTCGCTGTACCTGCCCAATGGCAACCCGGCGCCGGGCGACAAGTATGATTACAAGCTGCGCTGGATGCGCCGCCTGATCGCCCATGCCAGGACGCTGCTGGCGTCCGAGCAGCCCTTCGTGCTGGGCGGCGATTACAACGTCTGCCCGACCGATGCCGACGTCTACGATCCCGCCAACTGGCAGGACGACGCCCTGTGCCGGCCGGAAAGCCGCGCCTTGTTCCGTGAATTGTGTCACCTGGGGTTGACCGAGGCGTTTCATTCACTACATCCCGAGGCTGGGCGTTATACCTTCTGGGATTACCAGGCCGGCGCCTGGCAGCGCGACAACGGCCTGCGCATCGACCACTTGCTGCTGTCGCCCCAGGCCGCCGACCGCTTGGTCGCCTGCGACATCGACAAGGCCCCGCGCGGTCGCGACAAGGCGTCGGACCATACGCCGATCTGGGTCGAGCTTCGATAGCACACTAGCGACACTGTTGTATGGCTGCTATGTACAAAGTTTTTCTTGTTATTGCGATTTAGAATTGGTACTAACTTCATGCAGCCGCGTTGCGGCGCACACCCGCATCAGCCATCGAGCCACAGAGCATGTCATCCAACATCCTCGAGAAGACTGTCCTTGACGTTCATCACTGGACGGATTCGCTGTTCACCCTGAAGCTGACCCGCGATCCCGGCTTCCGCTTCGAAAGCGGCCAGTTCGCCATGATCGGCCTGATGGTGGACGGCCGGCCGCTGATGCGCGCCTATTCCATGGCCAGCGCCTCCTACGAGGATCATCTGGAGTTCCTGTCGATCAAGGTGCCGAACGGCCCGCTGACCTCGCGCCTGCAGAACGTCAAGCCGGGCGACACCATCCTGGTCAACAAGAAGACCACCGGCACCCTGATCCTGGACAACGTGACCCCGGGCAAGCGGCTGTATCTGCTGGCCACCGGCACCGGGCTGGCGCCGTTCCTGTCGATCATCAAGGACCCGGCGGTGTACGACCGCTATGACCAAGTGGTGCTGGTGCACGGCGTGCGCCGCATCTCGGATCTGGTCTATGGCGAGTACATTCAGCACGACCTGCCGCAGAACGAATTCTTCGGCGAGGAAGCCCGCCACAAGCTGGTCTATTACCCCACCGTCACCCGCGAACCCTATGTCCACCAGGGTCGCATCACCGATCTGGTCAAGTCGGGCAAGCTGTTCGAGGACCTGGGCCAGCCCTTCATCAACCCGGCCGAGGATCGCGTCATGATCTGCGGCAATCCCAACATGATGAACGAGCTGACCGCCTGGCTGGACGAACATGGCTTCGACCAGGGCAGCAATGCCGGCCCCGGCCACTACGTGATCGAAAAGGCATTCGCCGAGAAATAATACGCTGATACGAGTGGGAAGCGTAAAGCAGGCGCGCAAAAAACGCCGCCGTGCCATTATTTTCACGGGCGCCGCAAAGCGCCCCTTCCCACTCGTAAGCGCCTGTTTTTTCTCCTACGCTCGTTCGAACTATTATTGTTCGTCCCGGAGCGTAAGGAATGCACCCCACTAGTCTCGACACCGCGCTTGCGCTGATCCAGAGCGGGACAGTGGCGGTCTTTTCCTTCGACGTGTTCGACACCACCCTGCTCCGCCGCTGCCCCAGCCCCGACGGCGTCTTCGAGCAGGCGTTCCGTCTGGCCCCCATTCCGGCGAACCGCACGGCGCTGGCGGAATCCTATTGCCAGCAGCGCGTGCTTACCGAAGCCAAGCTGCGGACGGACGCGATCGAGAAGAAACTCTCGCCCGAGGTACCCATCGGCGACATCTACCGCCACTTCCCCACCGCCGCCTTCGGCATCGCACGCGACCAATGGCAAGCGTTGGCCGAGGCGGAGTTTCAAGCCGAATGCACCCTGTGCTTCATCAATCCTGATATTTTCACCCTGATCCGCGCCGCCCGCGCCAAGGGGATCAAGGTCGGCTTCCTGTCCGACACCTATTGGAGCGGCGAACAGCTCAGCCGGTTGCTGCGCCACTGCGCCCCAGAGCTGGAATGGGATTTCCTGTACGCTTCGTGCGACCACCAGACCGGCAAAAGCGACGCGCTGTTCGCGCGCCTGCTTGCGGATCTTGGCGTGTCGCCATCCCAGGTCGCCCATATGGGCGACAACGAGACTGCGGATGTACGCTCGGCCCGCAAAGCCGGCATCCAGGCGGTGTATTATCCCCAGTCCTCGCCCGAGCTGGGGGTGCTTTTCCAGCGCGAAACATCCGTCTTCAAGCTGATATGGGGGCAGAACGGCGCACCTGTCCGCCGTGATGACGGCACCAGGACGCTACGCCGCAAGATCACCGCCTCCGCCGGGAACGAGCAATCCGATGCGTTCCGCTATGGCGTCAGCGTGCTTGGCCCCGTCATGGCGACGTTCGACCGTTTCGTCCACGACAGGATCACCGCGCTGAAGCAACAAGGCCGCACGGTCGCCGTGGCGTTCCTGGCCCGCGACGGCCTGTTGCCGCTACAGGTTTGGCAAGCCGTTCGGCAAGACCCGGCCAGCTATTGCGAGATCAACCGCCGCATCGCCCTGATCGGCGGATCGGTGGACATCGCCCCCATCCAGCACTTTTTCCGCCGCATCACATTGCTGGACAACCACATCGCCGCCGCCTTCCTGAAACACGACCTTCCGGCCATGGCGCGCTACTTCAAGGGCTGCAAGGGCGGCCGAAGCAGCGGCGAGGCGCTGGCCGACGCCCTGCCCGATCTGCTGACGGAGCAGGATATCGCCGCCATCTCGTCGGCCCTGCGCAAGGGCGTGCTGGCGCATCTGCGCGCCACCATCCCGAATTTCGACCAATGCGACGACCTTGTTCTGGTCGATCTGGGCTATTCCGGGACCGTGCAAAAAGCCATGCGCACGATCCTCAACCTCGAGGGTTGCCGGCAACGTCTGCATGGCCTGTATCTGCTCACCGCGGACGAGGCATTGCACGGCGTCGACGACAACGATTCCGCCGAGGGGTTGCTGTCCGACGCCATCATGACGCCGCACAACAAGCGCGGCCTGCTCAACAACATCGCCTTGCTGGAGCAGCTTTGCAGCGCGCCGCAAGGTTCGGTGCACAGTTACCGGCAGGATGGCTCGGTCGTGCGCGAGGATGATCCCCGTTCGCCGGCCCAGCACGAGCTTTGCGGCGAAATCCGCGCCGGAGCCGTTCATTATGCCCAGGCCCTGAGCCGGCTTTGCGGCTATCCGGACCCGTTTGCCGACATGGACGTCGCCGCCACCTGGAGCGGAGCCGTCCTGGCGCGGGCCTTGCTGTTGCCGACCGACGCGGAACTGGCCTTGCTGGGGCCGCTGCGGCACGACGTCAACATGGGAACGCAAGTCACCGCGCCCATGGCCGACGCCCAAGCGGCACGCGCCTTCCTGGCGGCCAAAGCCCTTCCCAGCGCTTGCGCTCCGCACGAACCGCCCATGTGGATGGCAGGCAGCATGGCGGCCCGCTCGCCGCTCCACGGCCTGTTCTATGCGCTGAATTGTGCCGGCCATTTGCCCGGCGACGTCGCCGGTGAAGCGCCTTGCGGGGAAACCGAGGTGCTGCTGTTCGCGGACGCATCCCCGGTCGCGATCACGGTGACCTGCCTGCGCAACGGGTTCGGGGAGTTCCGCCTGCGCGTCCCGTATTTCCGCAAAAGCGCCGTCTCGGCCATCGCCGTGCCGGAATCCGCCCTGCCGCACGGTGGCAGGCTCACCTCGGTTTCCTTCCAAGCCGGCAAGACGGCGACGGAGGCCATGCGCAGCCAGTTCGTCCACATGCTGCCGGTGGAGCAATGCCAGTTGCTGGAGGGGGCGCTGGTCATTCCGGTTCCCGTGCCCAACAACGACATCGCCATGGTGACGCTGACCATCGTGCCGCCCGACGGCGCACGCATCTTCGCGGGATAGCGGAAGCCGCCCCCTATCCCCGCGCCTTCACCACGCTGTCGACCAGATGGACCAACCCGCGAGCGAAGTCGCAAGGGTCCTCCAGGGCCTCAAGCTGTGCTTGCTGGCGCGCCACCGCACCATCCGGATCGGCAAGGACCGCCTCGATCTCGGGCCAGAACTGCCGGCAATCGGTCACCTGTGGAAACACGTCCGGCCAGAATGCCGGAACCTGCGCATTGGCAAGACAACGCACGGGACGCCCAAGGCGGACCGCGTCCAGCAACGCCGTCGAGAAATTGTTAACAGTAACAACCGCATCGGCAGCGACGATCTGTTCAAACAGGTCCTGGCCTTCATAGCTTGACGGCAGCACCGACACGCGGCCGTCCCCCCCCATCATTTGCAGGACATTCGGGTAGAAATCCCGTTCCTCCCAATAGGGTTTGGGACGGATCGCCACATGGACGCCATCCGGGATCTCGCCCAGGAAGCTATGCAGCGCCACCAAGTGATCGCCGAAATGCAAACAGGGAACGTCCCCCAGCCGAATGGCGGAGGACAGCAGCAAGACGACCTTCTTGTCTGCGGGCAGTCCAGACTTGATGCGGCTTACCCGGCGATCCGGCGGCGTGCCGAGGTTCCGCTCGGGGTGACCGGTCACTACCTTGACGGCATCGGCGGCCACGGCAGAGAAGGTCGCCGCATCCCGCCGTGACCAAAACCCGAACCCCGCCGCGCTGGCATACAGTGGGTCGCGGTCGAAGGGCACGCCATGCGGCAGCAGGATGCGCGGGACGCCGAACGCTCCCAATGCCTGGAAAACGATCTTTGCCGACGCGACGCCCACGGCGGGGAGAATCCAGGCATCCACATCCAACGCTTCGGCACAGGCGCGGGTCGAGACGGCCAGGCTCTCCAAGGCGGGCCAATAGCGTTCCGCGTAGAAGCTGAAATGGGGCTTCAGGAACGGGTTGGCGAACAGGCTTGCCGCGTCATCGGCGCGCGGCATGGACGCCACGAACCGCCGCCAATGATCGGCCACAGGGGCGTCCTTCTGCCGCAACAGCGCAAACAATGGCCCCATTTCCAGCAGGGTATCAATGCCATGATGGGGTTGTGCGGGGGCGTGCAGCACGAAGACCGGTTCAATGCCCTGATCGTGCAAGGCGCGGGCGATTTCGACCGGACGGTACAGCCAGGTGATGTCCAGGGCGACCCGCAACCGCCCCGGCTGCCTTGGGGTTTCGCTTTGATAGCGAGCGATTTCCCGCAACTGCGTGTCGAACGGCCCGGCCACGCCGGCATGGTGCAAAGACGCGGGGCCTGGGTCGTCGGCAACAACCACGTTCACCACCCGCCGCCCCTTTGACAGCGCCTGATGCGCCACCACGGCAGAGCCGGCATCGGACGGCAGTTCCGCCTGGGCGGGACGGCTGAAGTTCCACGACAGGACGATGACGTCCTTCACGTCGGGATGGGTCTCCAGGAACGTTGAAACCACGTCGGTGACAAAGGCGGCCTGAATGGAAAAAAGCTTGGCGCCATAACGGCATGCCGCCACGGCTTGTTCGCCGTCAGGCCCGGTATGCCGAACCAGCGCCGACCAGAAGTCGCCGACCGCCGTCTCGACACCATCCCCGAAAATGCCGGCCATGTGGTTCCAATAGGCGACATTCGCTATTCCGGCGACCGACAGGCGCAGCGACGCATCCGCCACCAGCGGCAGCACGTATTTGGCCCGCAGCAGATACGGGGCATAGGCGACGATGATCTGGAATTGCTCAAGCGAGGGAATGAGGACAACGGCGTCATCCAGCCTTATCTCGTGCGCGTCGGCCAGCGGAACATCCGTCTTCGTCATCGTTCGCATCCCTTGCCGAGGCGATTTGGGATTAAACGACCGAAGGCCGGAAATCAGTCGATCAGTGGAAAAGAAAAGGAACGGCCCGGCTGTCGCGATAGGCGTCGCCCCGCACCACCCGCTCGGGGGCGATGGCCGCGCGCGCCGCCACCAGCAATCCGCCAATGCGGCGGTCGGTCAGGCGATAGCGCGTCTCCAGCCCGATATCGGCCAGGGCGGCACAGGGTTCGCCGAACACCCAGTCGTGCATGTCGGTCATCATGGCGAAGCGCGCCGCCATCAAGGTGTTGCAGGCGTTCTTGACCGCCGCCAAGTCGTCCGGCCCGGTCATGTGCAGGCTGGTCACCAGCATCACCGACACCGCGTGCAGCACGTCGTAACGGACATGGGCGATGAACACTTCCAGGTCGCGTTCGGTGAGTTTCAGCCCCTCGCGCGCCGACAGCCGGATCAAGCCACCCAACAGCAGCGAAAAGAACTCCGGCACGCCCCATTCCATGCCCAAGCCCACCGAGGCCAGGGCCTCCAACGGCGAAAACGCCGGATCGCCGGCCAGCAGGCGCTGGGTCAGCGCGTTGTCGGCGACGCCCCACAGCATGGGCACGTCCTGATCCTCGGGTGCGATGTTCAGGCCGTCGAACAATTGGCGGTACATCGCCATGTGGGTGCGAGCCAGCAGCAGGTGGCCCAAGGCGGGGTAGTCCTCGACCGTATGGGCGCCGACGCCGTATTCGTCGGCCACCAACTGGGCCAAAGCGATCTGAGTGATTTCCGACACCGGCTCGTTCAGCGGGCCATAGGGCAGCGGCATCAGACCGTGGAAACGGCCGACCGCCAGCGCCACGCATTGGCGGGTGTTCTTGATCTGGTTGAAATAGGCGGTGGCGAAACGCACGGCCTGGACGGCGTCAATGCGTCCTTCGAACACGCGGACGAAGAACGGATGGCGCCACACCGGATGGCTCATGACGTGGTCGTGCAGTTCCACGAACAGCGCCTGCAGCGCGCCCGGCTGAAACAGCGCGGTGCGATGGAACGGATTGTCCGCCCCGACCCGCCGGCGCAGGCGCGCGAACAGGTCGTGCAGCGGGGCGCCGGGCTGCTCGATCTCGGCCACTACGCGGGTGAAGTCGGTGCGCTGGCTGGCGCGGAACGCCTCCAGCACGCCTTCGGCCGACAGCTCCAGTAAATTGGGCAGCGGATGGACCGAGTCCGGCAGCGGGCCGGCGGCAACCACGCTCATGCGTCGCGCCCCTTGCGCATCAACTTGGCAAGACAGATCAGCAGACCGCGTGCCGAGATGGGCTTTTCCATGAATTCGTCGGCGCCGGCATTCAACGCCACGTCGCGGTTGGAAATTTGTTCGTGGCCCGACAGGATCAGCACCGGCAGGGTCTCCAGCGACGGCTGACGCCGCACCCATGCCACCAGATCCAAGCCGCTTTCCTTACCCACGTGCCAGTCGGTGACCAGCATGTCCACCGACTTGCCCGACAGCACGGCCTGGGCCGTCTCGACGTCACCGGCGATACGAATGTCGGCCACCCCGACGCCTTCCAGAATGGTGCGCATGATTTCGCAGAAATTCTGGTTGTCGTCGACCACCAGGATTTTCAGGCTTTTCCAGTCCAGGCTGGCGCTGCCGGGGCGCCCGGCCAGCGCCGTCGTATCGACAAGGTTGGTCAAGCCGCCATGGCCGACCACCGAGGCGCGGTAGTCCATGTCGACCGTGCAGATATGCTCGATCAGCCACTTGTTGAGGAAATCCAGGCACTGGCGCGCCCGCACCGCGCTGCGGTCGGCGTCATAGGCGGCCCTCAGGGCCACGACCTGGGCGGTCAGCCGCTGGTGCATGGCGATGTGGGCCTGCAGCGAGGGATAGCGGCACGCCGCCATCACCTGTTCCTCGCGGGCGAAGTGATGGGCGGCGTATTCCTCCAGCGCCTGCAGGACGCTGCCCAGGGTGGCGTATTCCTCGTCGTCGCCGATGGCGCGGTGCAGGTTGTTGATGAGGCCGACCAGAGTCTTGTGGTCGGCGTCCAGGATGGGGACGCCGACGCTCATCATCTGACTCCAGCCGATGGCCGCCATCGCCCCGCCCCGGCCCCGAGCCTTAACGGTCCAACTGCGACACGTCGCGCACGGCGCCCCGCGCGGCAGAGGTGGTCATGGCGGCATAGGCGCGCAGCGCCTGGCTGACCGGGCGGTCGCGCCCCTCCGGCTTCCAGGCCTTGGCCCCCTTGGCGTCCATGGCGGCGCGGCGCTTGGCCAGTTCGTCGTCCGAGACATCCACCTTGATGAGACGGTTGGGAATGTCGATGACGACGATGTCGCCCGCCTCGACCAGACCGATGGCGCCGCCTTCGGCCGCTTCCGGCGAGACGTGACCGATGGACAGGCCGGACGTGCCGCCCGAGAAACGGCCGTCGGTGATCAGGGCGCACTTCTTGCCCAGGCCCATGCTCTTCAGGTAGCTGGTCGGGTACAGCATCTCCTGCATGCCCGGGCCGCCCTTGGGGCCTTCGTAGCGGATCAGGACCACGTCACCGTCCTTGACCTCGCCGCCCAGGATCTTGGCGACCGCCGCTTCCTGGCTTTCACAGATCACCACCGGCCCCCGGAAGGTCAGGTTCGAGGCATCGACGCCGGCCGTCTTCACGATGCAGCCATCCAGCGCGATGTTGCCGAACAACACCGCCAGACCGCCGTCCTTCGAGAAGGCATGGTCGATGTTGCGGATGATGCCCTTGGCCCGGTCGGTGTCGAGCGCGTCCCAGCGCTTGGACTGGCTGAAAGCGACCGTGGTGCGCACGCCGCCGGGAGCGGCCTTGTAGAATTCCTGCACCGCGGCGTCGTTGGTGCGGCTGATGTCCCAGCGATTGAGGGCGTCACCCAGGGTGGCCGCATGCACGGTGGTGCAATCGGAATTGAGCAGGCCGGCGCGGTCGAGCTGGCCCAGGATGGCCATGATGCCGCCGGCGCGATGGACGTCCTCGATATGGACGTCGGCGATGTTGGGCGCCACCTTGCACAGACAGGGCACGCGGCGCGACAGACGGTCGATGTCGGCCATGGTGAAGTCGACGCCGGCTTCCTGGGCGGCGGCCAGCAGGTGCAGCACGGTATTGGTGGAGCCGCCCATGGCGATGTCGAGCGTCATGGCGTTCTCGAACGCCTTCAGGCTGGCGATCGAGCGCGGCAGCACGCTGGCGTCGCCCTTTTCGTAATAGGCACGGGTGATCTCGACGATGCGACGGCCGGCCTCAAGGAACAGCCCCTTGCGGTCGGCATGGGTCGCCAGCGTCGTGCCGTTGCCGGGCAGGCTGAGGCCCAGCGCCTCGGTCAGGCAGTTCATGGAATTGGCGGTGAACATGCCCGAGCACGAACCGCAGGTCGGACAGGAATTGCGCTCGAACTCGTCGGCTTCGGCGTCCGACACGTTCTTGTCGGCGCCCTTGATCATGGCGTCGATCAGGTCGACCGCATGGGTCTCGCCCTGATAGGTGACCTTGCCGGCCTCCATCGGACCGCCCGAGACGAAGATGGTGGGGATGTTGAGGCGCAGCGACGCCATCAGCATGCCGGGAGTGATCTTGTCGCAGTTCGAGATGCAGATCAGCGCGTCGGCGGTGTGGGCATTGCACATGTACTCGACGGAATCGGCGATGATCTCGCGCGAAGGCAGCGAGTACAGCATGCCGGAATGACCCATGGCGATGCCGTCGTCGATGGCGATGGTGTTGAATTCCTTGGCGACGCCGCCGGCCTTCTCGATCTCGCGCGCCACCATCTGGCCCAGGTCCTTCAGGTGGACGTGGCCGGGTACGAACTGGGTAAAGGAATTGGCGATGGCGATGATCGGCTTGCCGAAATCCTCGTCCTTCATGCCCGTGGCGCGCCACAGACCGCGCGCGCCCGCCATGTTGCGGCCGTGGGTGGAGGTACGGGAACGGTATTCCGGCATTTCGGCAGGACCTTCAACTAGGGAAACGGAGGAGTGGGAAAATACGCCTGCTCGCCGTCTATGCCTAGAGGAATCAGGGTGCGGGATTGGGTCCGGCCAAGCGAATCAGCCTTTGCCGCGCCTTGTGTAAGGCGCGCGAAAGCACCAGCATAACGCCGACGGCACCGTTTAGTGGGTGCCGCGTGGCAACAGCGCGATAACCCCCTTCAACATGCCGATGGTTTCCGACAGCTTAAATGCCTCGGCAACCTCGGGCTGCGCCGCCAGTGCGCCCAGGGTCGTTATCCTGTGTGATTTGGTGCCCTCAAGTGTCCTGACGAGTTCTACGAAGGTGTCACGCACCAGGCTCCAATCACCGTATTCCGCGTGGCTCCACGGATAGCGCGGCGCCCAGGTAATGCTCAGCGGTGCCCACCAGAACCATGGGAACATTTCGTCCACCTTCGGTTCATTGCCGATCCCCCAAGATTAACCGCAGACAATAGGCTGCGAGAGCGGGCAAAGGGCCATCCGGCGAAATGCGTGCCGTGTCCGGACGCAAGGCCGTGGGGTGCCCCTTACTGCACCACCGTCTCGGCCGGCGGACGCCGCGCCCAGCGTTTGAGGTCCTGTTCGAACGACACGCCGGTGACCTTGTTCAGCTTGCGGCGATAGATCGACACGCTTTCCATCACCCGCTGCACGTAGTTGCGGGTTTCGGTGAACGGGATCATCTCGATCCAGTCGATGACGTCCACATTGGGATCGCGCGGGTCGCCATATTCCTTGATCCAGCGCCGGGCGCGGGCCGGACCGGCGTTATAGCCGACCAACGTCAGGATGTACGACCCCTCGAAATCGTCCAGCAGATCGCCCAGATAGGCGCGGCCAAGGCGGACGTTGAAGTCGGGATCGTCCAGCTTGCTGGCGTTGAACTTGACCTTCAGCGCCTTGGCGACCTTTTCGGCGGTGGCTGGCATCAACTGCATCAGGCCGCGGGCGCCGACCGGCGACTGCACGTCGGCCATGAAGCCGCTCTCCTGGCGGATCAGCGCCAGCACCAGCGCCTGTTCCGGGCCTTGCTCGGCCGCAAGCGGGGGCACCGGCCAGCCGGCGCCGACCAGGAATACGCTGTCGCGGTCGGCGCGGCGCGCCACCGTCACCGCCAGGTCGTCACGGCCGCCCTCCAGCGCCAGCTTGCCGACCAGGGCGCGCTCGCCGGGGCTTTGCGTGACGTCGTTGAGGCGGATGAAGAAGGCGCGCAGATTGTCCGTCTCGCCCATGTCGAGCAGCAGATGGATGACGCGCACCAATTCGCGGCTTTCGAAGCGCTTGACGTCGTCCACGGTGGGCTGCGGATCGGACGGCAGCGGCCAATGATGGTCATTCAGGCGCGACGCCGACAACTGGCCGTAAAACGCCGTCAGATAGCGCGCACCCTGGGTATACCACCCGCGCGCGGCCTGGGGGTCGCCCACCGTCTCGGCGGTGCGGCCGGCCCAATAGGCGGCACGCGACTTGGACAGCGGCGTGGTGACGTTGTCCCACATGCGCTGGAAATGGGTCGTGGCGGTGTCGCGGTCGTCAAGGAAGCGCAACGCCACCCAGCCGGCCAGGAATTCGGCATCGGCGTACTGGGACGCCTTGGGGTCCAGGCTGTGGTCGGCCGCCACCTGATAGGCGCGCGAGATCAAGCCCTTTTGCAGGGCGCGGCGCGCCAGGATGCCGCGTTCCTGCCACCACAATTCGGGGCGCACCTGATTGCGGGCGGGATGGGACAGCAGGTCGATGGCGTCCTCGTCCATGTCCTTCTGCCGGCGCCAGCGCACGCGGTCGTAGATCAGGCCGGGATCGTCGCGCAGTTCCTTGGGCACGGCGGCCAGCAGCGGTTCGGGGTTCGACTTGCCGTCCTGCAGGGCAAGGCGTGCCTGGGCCAAGGCGCGATGGCCGGCATCGACCTTGAGCAGCATGCGCCCCGACGGTCCGTCCTGCTTGTCCCACAGCAGCCGGTCCAGCCGCTTCCAGTGGTCGTCGGCGCGCAGATAATCGCTGAACAGCGTCAGGAACTGGCGTTCCTGCATGATGCCGAAGCCGCCCTCGACCCACGACGTGCGGATCACCTTCACCGCGCGGTCCTGCTGCCCGGTCGCCAGCAGGGCGCGGGCATAGGCCATGCCGCCATCCACCGTCACCGGATCGTGGTCCTTGAACCAGGCCAGGATGCGCTCGGTCGGCGTGGCGGCGGTGATGGCCTCTTCGGCGCGGCGCTGCAATTGCGTCATCAGCGGCCAATCGCCCGAGCTTTCCAGGAACGAGGTGATCTCCTCGAAACTGGCGCCCGAACGCGGGCTGACATAGGTGTTCCAGCGTACCAGCTTGGCCAGCAGCCGGTTCTTCGACTGCAGGGCCAACTGCTCGGCCTCGTCATAGCGGTCGCGGTGCAGCGCGGCGAACACCTGCTGGGTCAGCCGCTGCTCGGAAGCCGGAACCTCGGCGCAGGCGGTGGGAGCGATGCCGGCGAACAACGCGGCGGCGACAAGCAAGGCAGGTGCGGAGACCTTCAAGGGGAAACCCTCGATGACAAAAAGGAAGATGGACGACGCCCCAATCGGAACGTCCGCCGGCATTCTAGGGAAGGGTGGGAAGCCGGCGCAAGCACCACACTCCGCGCAAAAGGATTACTGCGCCCCGTAAACGGATCATTAAGCCCCCGAAAGCGTGGCGGCACCCCAACTCTTGTACCCGCTGGCGGTTGGCTGTAATGTTGCAGGCTTTCCGCAAGTCACCTCTTTCTTTTGGGAAACCGGCTATGTTCAAGGGATCGATCACCGCGCTCATCACCCCCTTCCGCAACGGCAAGGTGGATGAGAAAGCGTTCAAGGAGTTCGTCGCCTGGCAGATCGCCGAGGGAACCCATGCCGTCGTCCCCTGTGGCACCACCGGCGAATCCCCGACGCTGTCTCACGAGGAACACAACCGTGTCATCGAGGCGTGCATCGAGGTGGCCAAGGGCAAAGTGCCGGTGATCGCCGGCACCGGCTCGAATTCGACCGAGGAAGCGATCTTCCTGACCCGCCACGCCAAGGAGGCCGGTGCCGACGCCGCCCTGGTGGTGGCGCCCTATTACAACAAGCCGTCCCAGGAAGGCCTGTACCGGCATTTCGAAGCCATCGCCAAGGCGGTGGACATTCCGATCGTCGTCTACAACATCCCCGGCCGTTCGGTGATCAACATCTCGGTCGAGACGTTCCAGCGCCTCGCCAAGCTGCCCAACATCATCGGCGTCAAGGATGCCACCGCCGACCTGGCCCGCCCGCTGCAGATCCGCACCGCCTTGGGCGCCGACTTCTGCCAGTTGTCGGGCGAGGACGCCACCGCGACCGCCTTCCTGGCGCAGGGCGGCGTCGGCTGCATCTCGGTGACCTCCAACGTCGCCCCCAAGCTGTGTGCCCAGATGCACGAGGCCTGGATCAAGGGCGACCTGGAGACCTGCTTCGCGTTGCGCGACAAGCTGATGGTGCTGCATGACGCCATGTTCGTCGAAGGCAACCCGGTGCCGGCCAAGTACGCCGCCAGCCTGCTCGGCAAGTGCCTGCCCGACGTCCGCCTGCCGCTGGTCGGCCTGTCGGACGCCTCGAAGGCCAAGGTCGAGTCCGCCATGAAGGCGGTCGGCCTGATCTGATCTTTTCGCCGCCCCGGTTCGCCGGGGCGGCCTTGAAGGCCCACGATGTCCCTTCCCGAGCATATCGCCGCGCAGAACCGTAAGGCGCGGCACGAATTCTCCATCTGCGAAACCTTCGAGGCCGGCATCATGCTGGTCGGCACCGAGGTCAAGGCGTTGCGCGCCGGCAAGGGCAACATCAACGAAGCCTATGCCGGGCCGAACCGCGAGGGTGAAATCTTCCTCTACAACGCCTATATCCCCGAATACCAGTCCAGCATGCCGTTCCCGCACGAGACCCGGCGGCCGCGCAAGCTGCTGCTACACCGTCGTGAGCTGCGCAAGCTGGCTTCGGCGGTGGCGAAAGACGGCATGACGCTGGTGCCGCTGGACATCCACTTCACCGAGCGCGGCATGGCCAAGGTGACGTTGGGCTTGGCCAAGGGCCGCAAGACCCATGACAAGCGCGAGGCGGTCAAGCAGCGCGACTGGGCGCGCGACAAGGCGCGGCTGATGCGGGAGAAGGGCTGATCCCCTCTCCCCAGCGATGGAGAGAGGGCGCATGGCCGAAGACGACGTCCCGCTGAGCGGGCGCATCAAGGACAAGCTGGTCGAGACCAAGCAGAAATGGGCGCGCGACGGCCGCGCGCTGACGGGAGCGCCGGGGCGGGATCGCCTGCCGCCGGGTCAGCGCCTGACCACCGATTGGCCGGTGCTCGACCTCGGCATTTCCCCCAACCTGTCCACCGCCGACTGGTCGTTGAGCATCGGCGGCGCGGTCGAGGCGCCACTGAAATGGACGTGGGCCGATTTCATGGCCCTGCCCCAAGCGGAATTCGTCAGCGACATTCACTGCGTCACCACCTGGTCGCGCTATGACAACACCTGGCACGGCGTTTCCGCCCGCACCGTGCTGGACCATGTCCGCCCGCGCGCCGGGGCCGACTTCATCATGTTCCGCTCGTATGACGGCTACACCACCAACGTGCCGTTCAAGGATTTCGCCGACGACGACGTGTTGCTGGCCCATTCGTGGCAAGGCGAACCGCTCAGCCGCGACCATGGCGGCCCGGTGCGGGTGGTGATCCCCAAGCTGTATTTCTGGAAAAGCGCCAAGTGGCTGCGCGCCATCACCTTCATGGACAAGGACAGCCCGGGTTATTGGGAACTGCGCGGCTATCACGATCGCGGCGATCCGTGGAAAGAAGAGCGCTATCGCTGAGCTGCGCCCCGGCCTTGAGGAAAGGCTGCGGATTGCGCTGCCGGCCGTCCACCAGCACCTCGTAATGCAGATGCGGCCCGGTCGAGCGGCCCGAACTGCCCAGCAGTCCGACGCGGCTGCCCAATTCGACCCCCTGCCCCACCCGCACGGTGATGCGCAGCAGATGGGCGTAGCGGGTGCGCACCCCCAAACCATGGTCGATTTCCACCATGCGGCCATAGCCGCCGCGACGGCCGGCGAACACCACCCGGCCGGGCGCGGTGGCGACCACCGGGGCGCGCAACGGCCCGCGCAGGTCGATACCGGGGTGCAGGGCGCGGCGATGGTTGAGCGGATCGCGGCGGCGGCCGAAGCCCGACGTCACCTGGTATTCCGCCAACGGCGCCGCCAGCGGCAACACCATCAGCGCGCGTTGCAACTGGTCCCAGCGGTCGGGTGGCGGTCGGGCGCCGTCGGGAACGAATGGTCCACCCTGGGCGGCATGGCGGCGCAACAGCGTCTCGACACCGAAACCGGTGCCGGCCAGCACGCGGTCGACCGCGCGCAGATCGCTGGGCGCCTGGGCATGGGCTGTACCTGCCAACACCATGAAACCAACCGCAAACGCCGTTCGCCACACGAGGGAGGCTAGGCACGAATCCGGATGGCGCGCGCGCATCGGGGGTCCCTCCGCTTTCGACCGACTTAGCCGAGGGTCATATGGGCGCGCGCGGGCAGAGGCAGATGGTCTCGGAAGGTTGCATGGCGGCACGCAGATGGTAGGCTCTGGCCCGCGCACATTCGTCCTCGGGAGTCCCCTTTTGATCCTTCGCCCACCACGCCCCGGCATTTCGCCCTGGCACCCCGCCGCCCTGGCCGCCACCTGGTTCGGCTGCGGCCTGCTGCCCAAGGCGCCGGGCACCTGGGGGTCGCTGGCCGCCCTGCCCTTCGCCTGGGGGCTTGCCCGCGTCGGCGGCTGGCCGCTGCTGCTGGCGGCCTCGCTGCTGTGCTTCGGCCTGGGATGGTGGGCATCGGCGGTCTATGTGCGCCGCACCGGCGCGCAGGACCCGTCGGAAGTGGTGATCGACGAAGTCGCCGGCCAATGGCTGGTGCTGGCCGCCGCCCCGGCCGACCCGCTGCTCTACGGCATCGGTTTCGCCCTCTTCCGCGTCCTCGACATCACCAAGCCGTGGCCGGCATGCTGGGCCGACCGCAACATCCATGGCGGGCTGGGCGTGATGCTGGACGACATGCTGGCCGCCGCCTATGGCGCCGCCATCATCGCCGTGATCGGATTGTGGAAGACGCTGCCATGACCACCGCCGCCCAAGTGCTGGAACTGTGCCGCAGCCGTGGCCTGATGCTCGCCACCGCCGAATCGTGCACCGGCGGGTTGGTGGCGGCGGCACTGACCGCCGTACCCGGCTCCTCGGCGGTGGTGGAACGCGGCTTCGTCACCTATTCCAACGACGCCAAGGCCGAGATGCTGGGCGTGCCCATGGCGATGATCGACCACCACGGCGCGGTGTCCGAGCCGGTCGCCCGCGCCATGGCCGAGGGGGCGTTGGCCCATTCCCGCGCCCATATCGCCGTCGCCATCACCGGCATCGCCGGCCCCGATGGCGGCAGCGCCGACAAACCGGTTGGGCTGGTCCACTTCGCCGCCGCCCACAGCCTGGGTGCCACCATCGCCCGCCGCCACGTCTTTGCCGGTGACCGCGACGCCGTCCGCGCGCAAGCGGTGGCGACCGCGTTGGCACTGCTGGAAGAAATCGCCGGCCAAGCAATATGTGATTGAAATACAAGGCACTCTCCCCCTAAGCTCCGCTCGGATTCGGGGACAGTGGACGATTTCATGACCAGCGACAGGATCGAGCAGAACGACGAGCGACTGGAGCAGATCCAGGTCGCCAACGGCCACACTGTCTTTGCCCAGGGCGATGTGAGCGACGCCGCCTTTATCATCGTCAGCGGCCGCGTCATCCTGTTCCAGAACCATGACGGCCATCGGATCGAGGTGGGTACCGTCGGGCCAGGCGACATTTTCGGTGAAATGGCGGTGCTGGACGGCGGCAGCCGCAACGCCACCGCCGTCGCCACCGAGGATTGCGTGCTGACCCGCGTTCCCCAGGCGGCATTCCAGCGCAAACTGGCCGGCTCGGACCGCTTCCTCAAGGCGCTGATCGAGCTGTTCATCAAGAACATCCGCACCTCGCCGCGCCTGTTCCTGCGCCGGCCGCGCAGCTTTCGCGACCACGTCAAGCAGATGTCGGTGTTCTCGTGGAACCTGCGCCGCTTCGCCGGCCGCATGCAAGGGTCCGCCGTGGCCGACGACGTCCTGGACATTCTAGCCCGGCTGGACAGCGTTCTGGACGACCTTGCCAACGTCGCCGAACTGACCACCGACAAGCGTCACGACCTGATCGTCGACGAGGAACTGAACGGCGTCGATTTCGCGGACGTCATCGGCACCGAAGGCCGGCGGCGGCTTTAACAGGCTGCGGAAAAGGTCAGGACCCGAGGGACGGGCCTCGTTTCGTCATGGCCGGGCTTGACCCACTGCTGTCCGGTTGACAGCCTTCGCGGGACGTGCTGGCTCGTCAAGGCCGTGCCCAGGTAACACGGACGGCACGGAAGCCCGCTGTCGCGGGCCACGGACGAACACAGATCGGCGCAGTGTTCGTGGACAGCGAAAGTCCTGAAAACCTAAGAAATCTCGTCACCCCGGACGCGCCCCGCGCGAGCCGGGGGCCATGGGGGTGCACCACGATGGATGCCGGCTCGCAGGCCGGCATGACGAGTTTTCTTTTGTCCGTGTGATCCGTGGCCGCGAAACGGCGTCCGTGTCATCCGTGTTACCTGGGCACGGCGGCATCCATCAAAGCCAAGCAGGCTGTGCTCCGCGCCACCCAAGCCCCGCAACGGAACCGGACAGCAGTGGGACAAGCCCCCCATGACGATCATCGGGGATGCTTCCGTCAAAAACTGACTGACTCTAGCTCAGCGCAACGGTTCCGACGAAATGCTCTCGCGGCGTGGCGCCGGGGCCGGCACGAAGTCCGATTCGGCGGCGGGCGGCGGCTGGCTGGCGGCGGGGGGCGGCTGCTGGGCGGCCGGCGGGTTGTTCGCGGCGGTGCGGTTGGCGTCCTGGGTGCGTTCGTAGGACTTGACCCCATGGGCAACCAGATCGGGCACGCCGCAGGCGGACAAGGCCGACAGCAGGGCGGCGGCAAGAACGAGGCGGATCGGTGTCATCACGGTAGCCTGCGAACTATTATCCTTAAGGTCGCGGACGCTACACCCCTGGCGCCGATACCGGCAAGGGGCACTTTCGGGACAGGGCTATTCGCCGAACACACGGCCGAAGCGGTTATCCAGCACGTCGTCCAGCCGCACCTGCTCTTGCCGCACCACGCCGCTGGCCGGCAGCAGGCCCTGGTTGTGCAGGTCGATCATGGCGCAGATGCCGGCGGCGGTGGTCTTCTGGATGGCCGACAGGCCGCCCTCGAAACCGTCTCCATAGATTTTCTGCGCCCAGCTTTCCTGGGTCAGCAGGCCGCCCTTGCGGCCAACCACGGTGACGTAGATCAGCGCCAGATCCTGGCGGGTGACGGGAATGGCGCTTTCGATGACGTCGCGGAACAGCTCGCGCCGCTCGCCCAGACGCAGGTCGCGCACCAGAAAGCGCATCAGGTCGCGATGGCCGGGATAGCGTACCGTCTTGTAGTCCAGGGTACGTACCCGCCCGGCCAAGGTTTCGCACAGCGTGCCGACGCCGCCCGAGGTGGAAAATGCCTCGTAGCCGACGCCGTCGAGCGAAAACTCCTCGCGCCCGTCCAACGGCGGCACGGTGACGATCCGGCCATCGGTGATCGCCTCGCACGGATTGCAGTATTCGTTGACCAGGCCGTCGATACTCCAGGTCAGATTGTATTTCAAGGCGTTGTTGGGGAATTGCGGCAGGGCGCCGACGCGCAAATGGACGTCGCGCACCTCGTCGAAGCGCTCGACCAGCGCCATGGCGACCATGGACACGAAGCCCGGCGCCAGGCCGCATTGCGGCACGAAAACGGTGCCCGCGCCATCGCCCACCGCGCGCACCGCCCGCGCCGTCGCCACGTCCTCGGTCAGGTCGAAATAGTGCAATCCCTCGGCCCGCGCCGCCTCGGCCACCCGAACGTTGAGGAAATACGGCAGCGCCACCGCCACCGTGTCCTGACCGGACAACAGACTACGCAAGGCGAAGGGATCGGACGCATCCACGGTGACGCCGCGCACGCCCTCGGGCCGGCGCCGTTCCAGCGCCTCGCCGTCGCGATCGGCCAGCGTCACCAGGTAATCGCCGCTGCCGGCCAGTTGGGCGGCAATGGCGACACCGATCTTGCCGGCCCCGACGACGACGACGCGATGCATGGATTTCTCCGTCAGGCGGCGTTTTCCAGCGCCTCGACCCGGATCAGGTCGCCGGCCTCGACCTTGCCCAACTGGGTGACGTCGTCATTGGTGCGGCCCCACACGTTGGCGGGCATGGCCAGGCGGATTTCCTCGCCCTCGGAATTGGGTGTCGGCCCATAAGCGATCACCACCGCTTCGCCTTCGACGCGAAAGGCAAGCTCGCCCGGTTCCACCACGTCGCGGGCGTCGCCCTCGCGCTCGGTCCGCACCGGCACGGTAAAATAGACTTCGCCGCCCCAATGGGTGACGCGCGATTCAAACGGCGCCGCCGCGAACAGCGCGTCGGCCGTCGGTGTATCGAACAGATCGGCTTCGATGACCACCTTGCCGACGGTAAACCGCAATTTCCGCATTGAGCACCCCTTCCCTTTTGTCCCATCCGTCGCCGAACACTTTGCCCGTTTTCGCCCAACTCCACCAGACGTAGATATGACGCCTCTCATCTGGAGATTCATGTGGTCGGCTGTGCCCCAAATGAAAAGGCGCCCCCGGCCGAACGGCTGGGGGCGCCTGTCATGGGTCGGGGGCTATTGGGCGGCGGCGGCCAACTGACGGACCACGGCACGGGTGTGCTTGGCGATCATCATTTCCTCGTTGGTCGGCAGCACATAGACCGGCACCCGGCTGGTGGCGCTAGAGATCAGTTCGGCATGCTGGGCGTTGGCGGCCGCGTCCAGCTCGACCCCCAGCCAGGCCGAGGCGGCGCACACCTTCTCGCGCACCGGCGCCGAGTGCTCGCCGATGCCGGCGGTGAATACCAGGGCGTCCAGGCCGCCCATGGCCGCCGCCAGCGACCCCAACTCGCGGTTGACGCGATAGCAGAACAGCTCGACCGCCTCGGCGGCATGGGGATCGTCGCTTTCCAGCAGCACGCGCATATCGTTGGAAATGCCCGAGACACCCAGCAGGCCCGAGCGCTTGTACAGCAGCGTCTCGATCTCCTTGACGCTCATGCCCTTCTGCTGCAGCAGGTACAGCACGACGCCGGGGTCCAGATTGCCGGTGCGGGTGCCCATGGGCAGACCGTCGACGGCGGTGAAGCCCAGTGTCGAGGCGACCGACTTGCCGTCCTGGATAGCGCACATGGACGCGCCCGAGCCGAGATGACACACCACCACCTTGCCCGCCACCAGCTTGGGATCGATCTCGCGCAGGCGGCGGGTGATGAATTCGTAGGACAGGCCGTGGAAGCCGTAGCGGCGCACGCCTTCCTCGGTCAACTGGCGCGGCAGGGCGAAGGTGGTCGCCACCTTGGGATTGGTGCGGTGGAAGGCGGTGTCGAAACACGCCACCTGCATCAATCCGGGATGGACCTTGGCCAGCGCCCGGATGGGGGCCAGGTTGTGCGGCTGGTGCAGCGGCGCCAGTTGCACGAAGCCTTCCAACTCGTCCAGCACGTTGTCGTCCACCAGCACCGGAGTGGCGTATTTCGGCCCGCCATGGACGACGCGGTGGCCGGCGGCCACCAGGGTGGCGTCTTCCAGATGGTCCTCGACCCAGTCGATCAGGTGCTTGAGCAGGTCTTCGTGATTGAGTTCGCTGTCGGCCGGCCAACGCTGCTCGGACAGCACCGCGTTGTCGGGACCCAGGGCGATGAAGTGCGGGGCGACGTTGATGCCCTCGACCTGACCCTTCGAGGACAGCAGCGGCTTGCCGTCGCCGTTGGACAGGAACAGCGAGAACTTGATCGAAGACGAACCGGCATTGATGACGAGAATACCGTCACGCATGTGTGATGCTCCGTTTGAAGTCCTTACTCGGCCGCGACCTTGGCCGCCTTGGCGCGGCGGGCATGGGCGAACAGCACGGCGACGGCGCACGAGGCCAGGCGGGCCTTGGCGGAATCGGCGCGGCTGGTCAGCACGATCGGCACGCGGGCGCCCAGCACGATGCCGGCGGCGTCGGCCTCGGCCAGATAGCTCAACTGCTTGGCCAGTATGTTGCCGGCTTCCAGATCGGGCACCAGCAGGATGTCGGCGTGGCCGGCGACCGGCGAATTGATCTTCTTGATCTTCGCCGCTTCGGCCGAGATAGCGTTGTCGAAGGCCAGCGGGCCATCCAGTTCGCCGCCGGTGATCTGGCCGCGATCGGACATCTTGCACAGGGCCGCGGCCTCGATGGTCGAATTGATCTTGGGGTAGACCGTCTCGACCGCCGACAGGATCGCCACCTTGGGCTTGGGCACGTCCAGACAATGGGCCAGGTCGATGGCGTTCTGGACGATGTCGACCTTGTCTTCCAGGGTCGGATAGATGTTGATGGCGGCGTCCGAGATCAGCAGCGTCTTGGGATAGGTCGGCACGTCCATGACGAAGACGTGGCTGATGCGGCGGCCGGTGCGCAGGCCGGTGTCGCGGCGCGCGACCTCGTGCATCATCTCGTCGGTGTGCAGGCTGCCCTTCATCAACGCCTCGGCCTCGCCGGCACGGCACAGCGCCACCGCCTTCTCGGCCGATTCGTGGCTGTGCTGGGTGTCGATGATGCGGATGCCGGTCAGGTCGAAGCCGAACTCCTCGCCCAACTGGCGGATCTTGGCCTCAGGGCCGACCAGGATGGGGGTGATCAGGCCCAGCTTGAACGCCTCGATCGGGCCTTCCAGCGACACCTGATCGCAGGGATGGCATACCGCCACCGAGATCGGCTCCAGCGGCGCGCAACGGGCGATGATGTCCTCGAACACATGATGGCGGCGGCGCAAGGAAACCTCGTGCAACTCGGTCTTGGCCTGCACCACCTTGACGAGGGGGGCGAACACCGAGGCGCGGCCCGCGAACACCACCTCGTCCTTCTGATTCACACCGGACGTGGCGAACACGACGACGTTGGGCGACTGCTTTTCCGTCACGATGATCTTGACGGTCAGGGTGTCGCCCACCTCGACCGCGCGCATGAACTCGAATTCCTGCGTCTTGTAGACGGTGCCCGGCCCCGGCAGTTCGCTGCCCAGCAGCGCCGACAGCAGCGAGCCGCCCCACATGGAATGGGCCATCACCTTGCGATAGCCAGCCAATTGCTGGGCCTGCTCGGCATTGAAATGAGTGGGGTTCAGATCGCCGGTGGCGACGCCGAACAGTTCCACGTCCTCCATGCGACAGGTGCGGGTGAGCGAGGCGCTGTCACCGACCTTGATCTCGTCCCAAGTCCGGTTCTCCATCATCTCGACCATTCGCTTCTCCTTGTCAGGTGTGACGCGGCTCACGCAGCGCGGCGCGCCATTCTGTTGTTGCGTCGCAAAATATACGGATATCTCCTGTGGAGATACAACGCCTGTCCAGAATCCTTCATCAATTGGTCACCGTATACCTCGAAAGGTAATAACGCCGTGGAACGACCCTGGACCAAAGTGGCAAATTCGCCAAGACCGACGAATGACTTTACCATTTTTCAACCGCGCTGCAGTCCACATCGGTTTTTGCGCACAGAAACCACCCGATGGGGTAGTAAAGAAAAAGCAAACACATGGCGGACATGCCCTTTGGCCGCGTTGCGGCGCCCCTAGGTGCGGGGTAATCTGCGGTCGGAAATAAGACCATCGTAATAGGCCGGGAACTCCATGAGCGTTCGCAATCTGAAAGCCCTGTTCCGTCCGCAATCGGTCGCCGTGATCGGCGCCACCACCAAACCCCGGACGCCGGGTTCGGTGGTCATGAAGAACCTGCTTCAGGCCAATTTCACCGGCCCGATCATCCCGGTGACGGCCGAACACCAGTCGGTGGCCGGCGTGCTGGCCTATCCCGACATCGCCAGCCTGCCGATGGTGCCCGATCTGGGCCTGATCTGCAGCGCGCCGGCCACCGTTCCCGGCGTCGTGCGCGCCTTGGGCGAACGCGGCACGCGGGCGGCCTGCATCATGACCAGCGGGCTGGATCACGAGCATGACGAGCAGGGCCGCACCCTGCTGGACGCCGCCATGGCCGAGGCCAAGCCGTTCGGCCTGCGCCTGCTTGGCCCCAATTCCATGGGCATCCTGGTGCCGGGCATCGGCCTGAACGCCAGCGTCGCCCCCGAGGACGCGCTGAAGGGCAAGATCGCCTTCGTGTCGCAATCGGGCGCGCTGTGCACCGCCGTGCTGGATTGGGCGTGCACCAAGGGTATCGGCTTCTCGCACTTCATCCATACCGGCGAAGGCGCCGACGTCTCGCTGGGCGACGTGCTGGATTACCTTGGCTCGGACCCCTTCACCCGCGCCATCCTGCTGTATGTCGAAACCCTGCGCGGCCGCCGCAACTTCATGTCGGCCGCCCGCGCCGCCGCCCGCAACAAGCCGGTACTGGTCATCAAGGCCGGCCGCTCGACCGAGGGCATGCTGGCCGCCAGCTCGCACACCGGCTCGCTGGCCGGCTCGGACATGGTGTTCGACGCCGCCATCCGCCGCGCCGGCATGCTGCGGGTGCAGGACATCGACGAGTTGTTCGGCGCCGTCGAGACGCTGGCCCGCTCGCGCCCGGTCAAGGGCAAGCGGCTGGCGATCATGACCAATGGCGGCGGCATCGGCGTCATCGCCGCCGACGACCTGGCCGATGGCGGCGGCGAACTGGCCGAATTGCCGCCCGAGGTGATCGAAAAGCTGAACGCGGTGCTGCCGGCGACGTGGTCGCGCAGCAACCCCATCGACATGGTCGGCGACGCCGATGCCGAGCGCTATTCCCAGGTGCTGACCATCCTGTTGGAAAGCAAGGCGATCGACGGCGTGCTGGTGATGTACACCCCGACCTCGATGTCCGACGCCGATTCGGTGGCCGAGGCGGTCATCAAGGTGTTCAAGGAAAAGACCCGCGCCAACATCATGACCTGTTGGGTCGGCAGCGCCAAGGTGGCCCATGCCCGCCGCCTGCTGTCGGACGCGGCGGTGCCCACCTTCGAGACGCCCTATGCGGCGGTCCAGGGCTATCTGCACCTGCTGGAATACAAGCGTAACCAGGAAATGCTGATGGAAGTGCCGGCGTCGGCGGCGTCGGACTTCATTCCCGATACCGGCTTCGTGCGCGACATCATCAACGAGGTAATCGCGCGCGGCGACAGCATGATGACCGAGGCCGAGGCCAAGGCGGTGCTGGACGCCTATGGCATCCCCACCATCGAAACCCGCATGGCCCGCCACCCGGCCGAGGCCAGCCGCATCGCCAAAAGCCTGAACGCCCCGGTGGCGCTGAAGATCCTGTCGCCCGACATCGTCCACAAGTCCGAAGTCGGCGGCGTGGTGCTGAACCTGGAAACCCCGTTCGAGGTGGAAAAGGCGGCCAACGCCATGCTGGCGCGGGTCGCGGAAACCTATCCCGACGCCCGCATCGAAGGCTTCACCGTCCAGAAGATGGCGGTGCGCAAGCCCGGCACCCAGGAACTGATCGTCGGCGTCGCCACCGATCCCATCTTCGGCCCGGTGATCCTGTTCGGCCAGGGCGGCGTGGCGGTCGAGGTCATCGCCGACCGCGCCGTGGCGCTGCCGCCGCTGAACATGAACCTGGCCGCCGATCTGGTCCAACGCACCCGCGTGTCGTCGCTGCTGCGCGGCTATCGCGGCCGCCCGCCCGCCAACATGGATGCGCTTTACAGCGTGCTGATCCAGGTTTCCCAGTTGATCGTGGATTTCCCCCAGGTCAAGGAACTGGACATCAACCCGCTGCGCTGCGACGCCAGCGGCGTGCTGGCGCTGGATGCCGCCATCAAGGTCGGTCCCGGCACCAAGGGACCGCATCGCATGGCCATCCGTCCCTATCCGGCCGAGCAGGAAGAAATCTTCACCATGCAGGACGGTTCGGGCCGCAAGACGCTGCTGCGCCCGATCCGCCCCGAGGACGAACCTAACCACCATGTCCTGGTGTCGAAAATGACCGCCGAGGACATCCGGTTCCGCTTCTTCGGCCTGGTGCACGAACTGCCCCATTCCGAAATGGCCCGGCTGACCCAGATCGACTATGACCGCGAAATGGCGTTCATCGCCGAATACACCCACGAGGACGGCACCAAGGAAACCCTGGGCGTCGTCCGCACGGTGACCGACCCCGACAACGATAAGGCGGAATTCGCCGTTCTGGTGCGTTCGGACCTCAAGGGCACCGGACTGGGCAAGCGGCTGCTGGTCAAGATGATCGAATACTGCCGCTCGCGCGGCACCAAATGCATCGTCGGCCAGGTCCTGAAGGACAACACCCGCATGCTCAAATTCGTCGAGCACCTGGGCTTCGTCCAAACCAAGACCATCGACGGCGACATCGTCGAAGTGGAATACGACCTGTCCAAGCCGGCGCAAACCGAACCCGAGCCGCCCGAGGCGGCGTAGGCCTGCCAGCACCCCCACCTAACCTCCCCCCTCAAGGGGGAGGAACAAGAAGCCTCCCTCCCCCCTTGCGGGGGAGGGTCGGGGTGGGGGGCTGGTTGCCAGCCGTTTCGATCAGAACTCCCGATCCCCCAGCAGGTGGGTCGGGATGGTCAGGCCGGCGCCGATGGCGCCGACGGTGAACAGCACGCGCAGACCGTATTCCACCGTGGTGGCAAGCACGGCCTCGGTGTCGGCGCCCGACGACGTCGTCAGCGCCAGCAAGCCGAGAATGGCCTGGGCGAAGAAGCTGCCCGGCACCATGGGGATGCAGCCCGCCAGCGCCATGGCATTGCTGGCCTGACGCTGGCGCGGCAGCGACAGCCGCACGGCAAGGCCGACGATGGCGGCGGCGGTGAACGAGGCCGCCTCCAGGCTCCATCCCGCCTGCAGCGCCAGCGTCCGCACCCCCAGCGCCACGGCACCGGCGGCGGCGCAGAGCGGCAGCGTGCGGACCTGGAAGTTGAACAGCACACCGAAGCCGGCCGCCGCCAAGGCGCCGAATAGGGCGTGATGGGCCAGATGCAGCCAGTCGACGTTCATGGCAGATGCCCCACCAGCACCTGGGCCAGCCCGACGCCGACGGTGACGAACACCATCACCATCAGCACGGTGACGGCACGGGCGCTGCCGACGGTGGGCGATCCCTCCATGATATCGATCTGGGCATTGAGCGCCGGCACGCCGGGCACCAGCAGCAGCACCGACGCCATCAACGCCAACCCCTCGGTGGTGCTGTCGAGCGCCCTGGCCCCTGCCCCGCCCAGGCTGGCGGCGACAAAGGCGATCAGCGCGGCGACCACGAACGGGTTGACGCGGCGCGCCAGCAAGTGATGGCGCAGCCATTGGCCGATGGAGGCGGCGGCGAACGCGGCGGCGAAGCCGGGCCAGTCCACCCCGAGCAGACGGCCGAAGGCGGCGCAGCCCAAGCCGACCGCCAGGGCCACCAGCCACGCCGGATGGCGCGGGGTGGATTGGCGCAGGCGTTCGATTTCGGCGACGGTTTCACCCGGCGTCATCCCGCCGGCCGCCACCCGCACCGCCAGCCGGCGAATCGCCTGGTCCAGGCGGTGGTTGACGCCATGCCGGCCGACATCGACCATGCGGGTGATGGTATTGCTGCCGGTACTGACGGTAATGGCGAGCGAGGCATAGCCCGAGCGGAACGCCACCCCCTCGGCCCCCAGCCCGCGCGCCACCATCTCGGCGCATTGATGCACCACCTGGGCGCGGGCACCGCTTTCCATCACCACGCGCGCCGCCTGCAGCGCCGCCATGGCGATCTGTTCCAGGGCGCGGTGGCGCAGCGTGACGGGATCGGTTTCAGCCATGACGCTGATATGGGCAACGCCACTCGCGCCAAAAAGAGAAAAAGCTAAAAGCCCCCCTTACGCAGCAGTTCGGTCATTTCCGCCGCCGGCACCGGCCGGCTGTACAGGAAGCCCTGGATGTAGTCGCAGCCTTCCGCTTCCAGGATGTCGCGCTGCGCCTGGGTCTCGACGCCTTCGGCCACCACCTTGAGGTCAAGGGCGTGCGCCAGGGAAATGATGGCGCGGGTGATGGCGCGATCACTTTCGTTCTCGGCCAGATCGGCAACGAAAGAGCGGTCGATCTTGAGCTTGCACACCGGGAAACGCTTAAGCCGGCCCAACGACGAATAGCCGGTGCCGAAATCGTCCACCGACAGCCCCATGCCCATGGCTTTGACGTCGGCCAGCACGCGGCCGGCGGCGACGGCATCCTCCATCATGGCGGTCTCGGTCAGTTCCAGTTCCAGCCGGCCCGGCGGCAGCCGCGCCTCGGTCAGCAGCCGGCGCACCAGCAACGGCAGATCCTGCCGCTTCATCTGCACCGCCGACAAGTTGACGGCGATGGTGACGGGCGGCAAGCCCTCGTCGGCCCAGGCCCGCGCCTGACGGCACGCCTCGGCCAGCACCCATTCGCCGATGGGGGCGATCATGCCGTTTTCCTCGGCCAGCGGAATGAAATGGGCCGGCGGGATCATGCCGTCCTCGGGGTGGTTCCAGCGCACCAGCGCCTCCAACCCGATGATACGGCGGTCGGCCACGGCGACGATGGGCTGGTAATGCAGCACCAACTCGCCACGCACCGCCGCCCGGCGCAAATCGCCCTCCATCCGCCGGCGGGCCGCCAGTTCGCTATCCATGGTCGGCGTGAAGAAGCGATAGCCGTTGGGGGCTTCGTGGATGGCGCGATACATGGCGACATCGGCATTCTTCATCAGCACTTCGGCATCGTCGCCATCGATGGGGAACAGAGCGATGCCGACGCTGGCGCCGGCCTGGACCTCGTGGCCGTCGATGTCGAACGGCCGCACCACCGCGTCCAGCAAGGTCTGCGCCAGACCGGCGGCGTCCTCGCCGCCGCTGTGATCCTCGATGACGAAGGCGAATTCGTCACCGCCGACCCGGGCGATGATCTCCGCCCCGCGCCCGGCCGCCATCAGCCGCTCGACCAGCAGCAACAGCAGGCGATCGCCTCCGTCATGGCCCAGCACGTCGTTGTAATGGCTGAAATCGTCCAGATCGAGGAACAGCACCCCAAACCCGGCGCGTTCGGCCCGCGCCCGCGCGATGGTGCGCTGCAGATGGTCGCGGAACAGCAGACGGTTGGGCAGCGCGGTCAAGGCGTCGTGGTTGGACAGATAGCGGATGCGTTCCTCGGCCTGGCGGCGCTCGGTGACATCCTCCTGCACCACCACGTAATGGGCGATGCGGCCGCCATCGTCGGCGATAGGGGTGATGGTCTGGTCGACGATATAGAGCGTGCCGTCCTTGCGCCGCAGGCCCAGTTCGCCGCGCCACGACCGGCCATGCTCGATGGCATCCATCACCCGGCGGTCGCGGTCGCGCCCCATCAGCAGGCGGCGGGCGGGACGACGGCGCGCCTCGTCGGCGGTCCAGCCCGTCAGCCGGGTGAAGGCGGCATTGCACCATTCGATGCGGCCGGCGCGGTCGGTGATGAAGATGGCGTTGGCCGCGGCCTCGATGGCTTCGCCTTGCAGATGCAGCAATGCCTCGGCACGGCGGCGCGAGGCGGTCTCGGCCATGCGGCGCTCGCGGTCGGACGCCAGCAGCAGCGCAATGCCCAGGCAGATGACCACGCCTTCGGACACCATCACGCCCAGCGGGCGCAGCCAGTCGCCCCACACCAGCAACGGCCACAGCCACTTGTGCAGGCCCCACAGCGCGAACAGCACCGCCACCACGCCATAACCGGCACCCGGCACCTTGCGGGCGCGCAGATGGAACGCCAGCGCGCAGCCCATGGTCACGGTGCCGACGAACAGGTTGACGGCGGTCGTGCCATGATCCGCCCCGACCAGCGGCACCAGCACCGCCAATGCCACCACCATACCCAGCCACAGCGCCACCAGCGTGCGGCGCGGCGGCGCCCGGCGCAACTCGACCACCATGGCGGCCAGCATCACCACACCGGCCCCGGCATGAACCGATTCCGCCAACACCGTTGCCAGAGACGGCCCCAGCCCGTCCGACGCCAACAGCAAGCCATAGCGCAGCACGTGCAGCGCCAAGGCGGCGGCGAACAGCGCCAGGCCACGCGGAGCGCCCGGAGCACGGCCGACCACCATCATGGCGACCACCAGAATGGTGGTACCGACCAAGGCACCATGCACCGCGCCAGGTGCGGAAAACAGCATCGGTCATCCTTTCGCCACGATGGCCGGGGCCGGCAGTCTACGGCAACCACAGCCTCGCGCAAGGGACTGATGCGCACAGATCCATGCCGAACGTGTTGCTACCGCCTGCGGTTTGGCACAAAATGCTCACCGACGTCCGAAACATCGGCCGCTTGGGGGAAGAACAGACCATGTCGTTACCTACAATTCTCGGCTTCTTATCGAGCCTGGTGTTGTTCATTGGCGCCATTGTCGTTTCCACCAATAATTATCAGGTCTTTTTGCACCTGAGCGGCTTCGTCATGGTGGTGGGCGGCACCTTGGCCGCCACCTTCGTATCGTTCGAGATTCGCTATGTGGCGCAGGCGCTGCGCCTGATCAGCGCCATCTTCTTCTCGCCCCGCATGGGCCGCGGCATGCTGACCAACGAGGTCGCCCGCGTCATCCGCTGGGGCTATCTGGTGCAGAAGGGCGGCCTGCCGGCGCTGGAAAGCGACACCAAGTCGTTGCGCAAGCAGGACGCGCTGCTGGCCTTCGGTGTCAATCTGGTGGTCAGCGGCTATTCCGGCGCCGAGGTGCGGCAGTTGCTGGAAAACCAGGTGGAAAGCGCCTTCCACCGTCGCATCGTGCCGACCGAAATCCTGAAATACATGGCGTCCAACGCCCCCGGCTTCGGCATGCTGGCGACCCTGGTCGGCCTGGTGGTCATGCTGGACAACATGGGCACCGATCCGTCCAAGCTGGGTCCGGGCATGGCGGTGGGCCTGTTGGGGACGCTGTACGGCGTGCTGTTCGCCCGCCTCATCCTGACGCCGGCCGCCAACAAGATTCACCAGCGCGAATCCATCATCCGCTTCCGTGGCATGCTGGTGTCCGAGGGACTGTCGCTGCTGGCCGAACGCAAAAGCCCGCGTTTCATCCAGGACGCCATGAACTCGTACCTGGACCCGGAAATCCACTTCGACATCGACCGGACCGCCCGCCGATGAGCCGCCGCGACCGCTTCCACAGCAAGAACGAAGAGCCGCTGGAAGACTGGCTGCTGTCCTATGCCGACATGATCACCCTGATCATGGCGTTCTTCGTCATGCTGACCGCCATCTCCAAGGTCGACGCCGGCCTGTACGAGAAAGTGCAGTCGGGCATGGCCAAGGACATCGGCAACCGCGAGGCGGCGCGCCCGCTGGATACCGTGCGCAAGGAACTGGCCCAGGCGATCAGCCAATCCCGCGGCGGCGACGACGCTGTCGACGTCGGCAGCGACGAGCGCGGCATCGTGCTGGACATCGACGCCAACGCCATGTTCAAGACCGGCTCGGCCGACATCCGCCCGGAAATCATGCCGGTGGTCAAAAGCATCACCGACACCCTGAACAACGACCGCTTCACCGACTACCGCATCGAGGTTCAGGGCCACACCGACGACACCCCGGTCAACACCCCGCAATTCCCCAGCAATTTCGATCTGGCCGCCGCCCGTGCACTGATCACCATGCGAGCCATGTCCACCCTGGGCCTGCCGGAATCGCGCATGACCATCGCCTCGTTCGGCCAGTACAAGCCGCGCGTACCCAACCGCACCCCCGAAGGCACGGCGCTGCCGG
Source organism: Bacteroidota bacterium (assembly GCA_050259735.1). Classification (GTDB taxonomy): domain Bacteria; phylum Pseudomonadota; class Alphaproteobacteria; order Rhodospirillales; family Magnetospirillaceae; genus Magnetospirillum. The sequence goes on along the minus strand of JBLNBE010000040.1, from coordinate 45,595 downwards.
TCAACCAGGCGCTGAACCGCCGGATTTCCATCCACGTCTTTCCGCACTGATTTTTTTATAGCGCCCTCAGGCGCCGGGCGCCCGCCGTCCGGCGGGCTGGGCTTACGCTCGCATAAGCTCGCGGGGCCTCAATGGCCCAGTCCCTCGGCTTCGCCTCGCTCCGGGTTACGCGCCCTCAGGCGCCGGGCGTCCGCCGTCCGGCGGGCTGGGCTTACGCTCGCATAAGCTCGCGGGGCCTCAATGGCCCAGTCCCCCGGCTTCGCCTCGCTCCGGGCGCCGCCCTCAGGCGCCGGGCGCCCGCCGTCCGGCGGGCTGGGCTTACGCCATCACCACTTCCATGCCGTCACGGGCGGCGACGGTGCCGGGTAACTGCGCGGCGGCGGCGGCCTCGATGGCCGCCATGCAGGCGTCGTCGTGGTCGGGATCGTGGTGGAAGATCACCAGGCGCTTGACCCCCGCCGCCTTTGCCAGACGGACGCCTTCCTGCCAGGTGGAATGGCCCCAGCCGACCTTGGCGGGGAATTCGTCGTCGGTATAGGTGCTGTCATAGATGACCAGATCGGCACCGGCGATCAGTTTCAGGATGTTCTGATCGGGTTCGCCCGGCACATGTTCGGTATCGGTGACATAGCACACCGAGATACCGCCATGCTCGATACGGTAGCCGGTGGCGCCGTTGGGATGGCGCAGCGGCGCCGTGCGCACCACCACGCCGGGGGCGAAGGTCAGGACGTCACCGGCGGCGAAATCGTCGATGGACACCGTGCCGCGCATGGCCGACAGCGGCACCGGAAAGGTGGGGTTCTCCATCTGGTTGGCCAGCACGGCGCGGATGCCGCCGGGCTTGCCCGACAAATGCCCCCCCAGGATACGCAGGCCGAAATCCGGCGAGAACGCCGGTGCGAAGAATGGAAAACCGTTGATGTGGTCCCAATGGGTGTGGGTCAGCAGCAGAACGGCAGACTTGCAGCCACGCTTCAGCAGGTCGCGGCCCAATGCGCGAATGCCGGTGCCGGCATCGAGGATGAAGACATGCTCGCCGATCGAGATTTCGACGCACGAGGTGTTGCCGCCATAGACCACATGGTCGGGCGAAGGACAGGCAATGCTTCCGCGCACGCCCCAGAACTTCACCTTATAGACCATCCCCAACGCTCCCCAGTGCAGGTGTTCAGGATTCTAGACGTTTTGTTACGCCTACGCATCGGTATTTTGCCTTAGCTGCCGCGAACGGCAATTCCGGTGCCGATTTGCAGGCCAAGATCATCCACGGCAGAGCCTTGGTTGACGGCGATCTCGACCAGTCCAAGCGAGTTTTCGTACCAGAACGCCTCACCCGGCGACGCATCGGCGAAGGTCCGCGCCCGCGCCAGCCGCCGCCCCGCCACCGCGATCTCGGCCCCCTCGCCCATCCGGTCGGCGCGCAGGCCGGTCATGGCGTTGCCGTAATGGTCGCAATAGATGATTTCCGCCGCGTCGTCCGGCCAATCCTGCGGTCGAAACGGCTCTACCCTATGGGCGCCGACGGCCTCGGGGGCATCGCCCAGCGCCAGCCTGGCCGCCACCGGTGCGAACAGGTCGCGGCCATGGAACGACGCCGACAGTCGCTCTGGCCGCCAGGTCACGGCCCAACAGCGGCTTTCGCCCGCCCGCCGCAGCAGCACTTCGAACAAGCCGTTGTCGGGGCCGACCCACCAGCGGCCGTCGATCTGTGCGATCAGCGGCAGACGTGCCCCGCCGACGCCGGGATCGACCACCGCCATCACCACCATGTCGGCCGGCCATTCCGGCGCCAACGCCGCCAGCAGATAGGCGGCGGCGCGCGGCCGGCAGGCCGGGGCATCCGCCATCAGGTCGATCACCGGAACCTGGGGCGCACGGGTCAGCAACACGCCGCGCACCTGCCCCAGATAGGGGCCGGCAACGCCGAAATCGGTAAACAGCCCAATCGCACGCTTCATCGGCCGCATCCAAATATGCATCGACGGTCTTTATTATTTGCTGTGCTTAACAACCGTGCAACAAATCTTGCCACCACAAACGGCAAAGAATCGGCATTCTTCCCTGCAAGGCAGTGTGGCAACGACACCTTGGCCATCACACCCCCTATCCTTTTCCTATATGACGTATTGCCCATATACGTCATCGAGACGCTTGTCGAATGATGAACAAAAGGGTTAAGGTCGCAATACCTTCGAAACGAGCCTCGGCGAAGAACGCCCCGGCTTTGACTGCGAGGCAGGGGTGAATCGGTGACGCAACCCGGCGAAAACCAAGGATTGGCGATCCCCCTGCGCATGCGGGTGCGTACCCCCGTTCTTGCCACGTTTTTCTATCTCGGCGCCGGCGCGCTTGCCATCGCCCTGGTGGAGCATCGCGACCTGCTGGGCGCCGACACTCCGACCCCGGCGGCGCTGGGCGGCTGGCTGCTGGCCTCGGCGCTGTTTCTCTATGTCGTCCTGACCAAGGCCACGGCCTCCAGCGAAGCCCAGGCTTCGGCACGGGCGCGCGAACTGGCCCGCGCCGCCGAAGCGTGCCTGGATACGGTGATGTCGTCGCTGCCCGACGCGCTGATCATCGCCGATGACCAAGGCCGCGTGCGCAAGATCAATCCCCGCACCGTCGCCCTGTTCGGCTATGGCATGGACGAGGTGCTGGACGAGCCGGTGGACGGACTGCTGGCCGAACCTTATGCCCGCCAATTGCGCGAGCGCTGGAAGGGCTTTGTCGCCACCGGTGCCGACGGGCTGATTTCCAGTGGCCGCGAGGTGCTGGGCCGGCGCAAGGACGGCGGCGTGGTGCCGATGGAACTGTCGGTGGCCCAGTTGGAACGCGACGGCGAACGCCGCTTCATCGTGGTGCTGCACGACATTTCCGCCCGCAAGCGGGCGCTGGCCCGGCTGGACGTGGCGGAAAAGGTGCTGGAATGCACCATGGAAGGCGTCATGGTCACCGACCGGCGCGGCACCATGTTGTGGGTGAACCAGGGCTTCTGCCGCATTTCCGGCTACTCGCGCGAGGAAGTGCTGGGGCAAAAGGCCGCCATGCTGAAGTCGGGCTTGCAAGGCCCCGATTTCTACGCCGCCATGTGGGGGCAGATCCGCCAACAGGGCGAATGGGAAGGCGAAATCTGGAACCGCCGCAAGGACGGCGAAGCCTATCCCGAGTGGCTGACCATCAAGGCCATCACCGACCCGTCGGGCCAGGTGACGCGCTATGTCGGCGTGTTCTCGGACATTTCCAAGCACAAGCGGGCGGAAGAGACCATCCGCACCCTGACCTATTACGACGCCGTCACCCGCCTGCCCAACCGCTACCTGTTCATGGACCGCCTGCACCAAGCGCTGGAACGGGCGCCGCGCTCGGGCCGCAAGCTGGCGCTGGTGATGATCGGCCTCAACCGCTTCAAGCAGATCAACGAGACGCTGGGCCACCAGACCGGCGATCAGTTGCTGCGGGTGGTCGCCGAACGCCTGGGGGCATCCTTGCGCGGTCACGACACCGTGGCGCGCCTGCGCGGCGACACCTTCTGTTGCCTGTTGACCGATCTGGCCCAGGACCATGACGCCCATCTGGTGATCTCGCGCCTGCTGGAATCCTTCGCCACCTCGTTGGAAGTGGACGACCACGAGCTGTACATCACCGCCAAGGTCGGCATCAGCGTCTATCCGGTCGACGGCACCGATCCCGACGATCTGGTGCAGAAGGCCGAGACCGCCATGAACCGCTCGAAAGAGCTGGCGGACAACACCTACCAGTTCTATACGCCGGAAATGCATGCCAATTCGGTCGAGCGGCTGAAGCTGGAAACCGAGCTGCGCAAGGCGCTGTCGCGCGACGAGTTCGTCGTCTACTACCAGCCCAAGATCGAGACCGCCAGCGGCCGGGTGGTCGGCGCCGAGGCGTTGATCCGCTGGCGCCACCACGAACTGGGCATGATCTCGCCCGCCGACTTCATCCCCATGGCCGAGGAAACCGGCCTGATCGTTCCCATCGGCAATTGGGTGCTGAACCGCGTCTGCGCCCAACTGCGCCAATGGCGCGACGCCGACCAGCCGGTGGTGCAGGTGGCGGTCAACCTGTCCGCCCACCAGTTCCGCCAGCCCGATCTGGTCGAGCAGGTGGTCGAGGCGCTGCAGACCCACGACATCGACCCCGATCTGCTGGAATTGGAGCTGACCGAAAGCGCGGTCATGCACAACGCCGAAATGACCATCCGCACCCTGATGGAGTTGCACAGCCAGGGCGTGCGGCTGGCGGTGGACGATTTCGGCACCGGCTATTCGTCGCTCAGCTATCTCAAGAAGTTCCCGCTCGACAAGCTGAAGATCGACCGCTCGTTCGTCATGGACATCGACGCCAACCCGGCCTCGGCCGAGATCGTCGGCGCCATTATCGCCATGGGCCACTCGCTCAACCTGGAAATCGTCGCCGAGGGCGTGGAAAACGACGCCCAGCTAGAGGTCCTCAAGGGACTGAAATGCGACGAAATCCAGGGCTTCTACTACTCGCGCCCGATCCCCGCCGAAACCTTCGCCGGCATCCTGCGGCTGGGCAAGATCGACGGGCATTCCTGCTAGATCAAACCGCGCCGGGAACCGTCCGGCCGTCGGGACCGTGAAGCTGGCGGGCGCGCTTTTCGAACGACGCCACCATCAGCCGCACCGCTTCGTTGAACAGCGCGCCGATGACCTTTTGCAGCAGCTTGGAGCGAAATTCGAAATCGACATAAAAGTCGATGACGGTGCCGCCATCTTCCGCCGGATGGAAAATCCAGTGGTTGTTCAGGTGGTGGAACGGTCCCTCGGTATAATGCACGTCGATGCGATTAGCCGCCCGGTTCAGCACCACTTTCGAAGTATAGCGCTCGCGGATCATCTTGAAGCCGATGACCAGATCGGCAAAGAACACGTCACCCTCGCGCTTGCGGATGCGCGCGGCGACACACCACGGCAGGAACTCGGGATAACGTTCCACATCCGCCACCAGATTGAACAACTGGTCGGGGGTGTAAGGCAGCGCGCGTTTCTCGGCGTGAGTGGGCATTGCGTCGCCTATTCCGCCGCGCTGATCTTCTGGCGGGCGGCGCGCAGCTCGGCGAAGTCGCGGTCGGCATGGTGGGACGACCGGGTCAGCGGCGTCGCCGCCACCATCAGGAAGCCCTTGGCCTTAGCCATGGCGCGATAATCCTCGAACTCGGCGGGCGTGACGAAGCGGTCGACACCCACATGCTTGGGCGTCGGCTGCAGGTACTGGCCGATGGTGATGAAGTCGATGCCGGCGGAACGCATGTCGTCCATCACCTGCAGCACCTCGTTGCGGGTCTCGCCCAGGCCGACCATGATGCCGGACTTGGTGAAGATGTCCGCGTCCACTTCCTTGACCTTCTGCAGCAGGCGCAGGCTTTCGAAGTAGCGGGCGCCGGGGCGGATGGACGGATACAGCCGCGGCACGGTTTCCAGGTTGTGGTTGAACACGTCGGGCTTGGCCCGCGCCACCGCCTCGATGGCGCCCTTTTTGTCGCGGAAATCCGGGGTCAGGATCTCGACGGTGGTGTCGAGGCCAAGGGCGCGGATGCGTTCGATGCAGGCGACGAACTGGAAGGCGCCGCCATCGGCCAGGTCGTCACGGTCGACCGAGGTGATGACCACGTGCTTGAGGCCCATGGAGCGCACGCTGTCGGCCAGGTTTTCCGGCTCGGTCAGGTCGACGCTGCCCGGCTTTCCGGTCTTGACGTTGCAGAAGGCGCAGGCACGGGTGCAGGTGTCGCCCAGGATCATGAAGGTGGCGTGCTTGTGCTTCCAGCACTCGCCGATATTGGGGCACGCCGCCTCTTCGCACACCGTGTGCAGGTTCTTGTCCCGCATCAGACGGCGCACCTCGGCGGCCTCCTCCGACGTGGGCGCCTTGACGCGAATCCATTCTGGCTTGCGCGGCGACGGATTGTCCGGCTTGTGGGCCTTTTCGGGATGGCGGAGCGTGGGCTTGTCGGTCATGGCTTGGATATGTCCCGGCGCGAGAGCGGGGTCAAGGAAAAGCGTAATCCCCCTCTCCCGCGAGCGGGAGAGGGTGGCCCGCAGGGCCGGGTGAGGGAGCCGGAGGCTCGATGCTCCGTGGCTCCCTCACCCTCCCGCTTCGCGGGTCCCTCCCTCTCCCACGTGGTGGGAGAGGGTTTACAACGGCTAGAAGTGAATGGCGCGGCCGTAGGCCGACAGCACCGATTCGTGCATCATTTCCGACAGGGTCGGGTGCGGGAAGACGGTGTGCATCAGGTCCAGTTCGGTGGTTTCCAACGTCTTGGCCACCGTATAGCCCTGGATCATCTCGGTCACCTCGGCGCCGATCATGTGGGCGCCCAGCAACTCGCCGGTCTTGGCGTCGAACACCGTCTTGACCAGCCCCTCGGGTTCGCCCAGCGCGATGGCCTTGCCGTTGCCGATGAAGGGGAAGCGGCCGACCTTGACCTGATAGCCCTTCTCGATCGCCTTCTTCTCGGTCAGGCCGACGCTGGCGACCTGGGGATGGCAATAGGTGCAGCCCGGGATGTTGCGGGTGTTCAGCGGATGCACGTCCTTGAGGCCCGCGATCTTCTCGACGCAGATCACGCCCTCGTGGCTGGCCTTGTGCGCCAGCCACGGCGGCGCGGTCAGGTCGCCGATGGCATAGACACCCGGTTCGTCGGTGCGGCAATAGGGGTCGGTGACCACATGGCCCTTCTCCACCTTCACCTTGGTGTTTTCCAGGCCGAGGTTTTCCACGTTGGCGACGACGCCGACGGCCGAGATGACGCGGTCGACCACGATCTCCTCGATCTTGCCGCCCACTTCCACCTGCACCGCCACGTTGGTGGCCGACTTCTTCAGCCCCTTGACGGCGGCCGAGGTCATGATGCGCATGCCCTGCTTTTCGAACGCCTTCTTGGCGAAGGCGCTGATTTCCTCGTCCTCCACCGGAATGACGCGGTCCATCACCTCGACGACGGTGACCTGGGCGCCCAGCGCGTTGAAGAAGCTGGCGAATTCGATGCCGATGGCGCCCGAGCCGATGACCAGCAGGCTTTTCGGCATGGTGTCGGGCACCAGCGCCTCGCGATAGGTCCAGACGAACTTGCCGTCAGGCTCCAGACCCGGCAGCACGCGGGCGCGGGCGCCGGTGGCCAGGATGATGTGGGGGGCGGACAAGGTGGTGTTGTCCTTGCCCTCGACGCTGAGCTTGCCCTTGCCGAGCAGCTTGGCGTGACCGTCGAACACGGTGACCTTGTTCTTCTTGAGCAGGCCCTTGACGCCGGCCGCCAACTGGGCCGAGACGCCGCGCGAGCGCTTGACCACGGCGGGCAGGTCGAAACCGATGCCCTGGGCCGACAGGCCGTAGGACGCGGCATGCTGCATGTTGCGGTACACTTCGGCCGAGCGCAGCAGCGCCTTGGTCGGGATGCAGCCCCAGTTCAGGCAGATGCCGCCCAGGTGCTCGCGTTCCACCACCGCCGTCTTCATGCCCAGCTGGGCGGCGCGGATGGCGGCCACATAGCCACCGGGGCCGCCGCCGACGATCACCACATCGAAGCTGTTCTCGGGCATCTCAACTCTCCACCAGACGTGTTCGTTCACTTCCCGCAGTCGCGATCTCAGTCGCGTGTACCGGGAAACCAATAGGTCAGCCGTCCTTCGACATCGAGGTCGTAGACCTCGCCCAGCCGCCACACATACAGGCCCATGACCTCGCGGAAGGCGCCCAGAAGCTGAAAAAACGCGAAGCTCGGCATGGAGAAGCGGCGGCCGGACTTCTTGTCCCACGCCTCGGCCTCGTCCAAGTACTTACGGCAGGCGGCACGCATGGCCGCCAGCAGGTCGCAGGCGGCGGCATCGGCCGGCAGCAGCAGTCCGGTGTCGGAAATCAGCCGGCGCAGCTCGCCGATCGAGCGATAACAGCGTTCCTGCTCCTCGCCCATCACCAGATGGCCGTTGAACAGCGGGCTGCCCTCCAGCATGGCCATCAGGCCGGCCAACGCCTGGGATTCCGCCGCGCTGGGCGTCTCGGTCACCGGCTCGCCGCCCCCTACCGGGCGGGTCAATTCACGTACCTTCACCCGCATCGTCGTCACCTTTTCGTCCCCTGGTTCGCCACCGGGCGCCAGGCCTGTTCCGTGTCGAACATCAGGTCGTGGTCAGCCACGTAGCGCCACAGGAAGTCGTCGAAATCGCCACCGTGCTGGCCGGCGATGAATTGTTCCAGCGCCTGGGCCTTGGCGGCATAGACCGGCATCAGATCGAAGCCCCAGCCCAAGCTGGCCTTGCGCACCGGCAACAGGGCGCCGTCGCCTTCATCCTCGCCGGCCAGGACCCGGCGCACGGTGAAGGCGCCGTCGTCGCCGGCGGCGTGGAATTCGCCCACCGTCAGTTCGTCCACCAGCGCATCCAGATAGGGAAACGCGGTGAACGCCATCAGGAAGATGGCATGGCCGGGAGCGTCGCCGATCTCGGCCGGCTGCGGCATGCCGCGAAAGCGGGTGACAAAGAAACGGGTCAGCGGATCGCGGGCGGACAGGGCCTCGCGGCCCTCGTCCAGATAGATGCCGCGCACCTGCTCACCCCACTCCAGACAGGCGCCGAACAGGGCGGCGCCGGCTTGCGCCATCCGCCCTTCCCGCATGCTGTCCTTCCACGCCTCGAACGCCGTGCGCACCGAGGGCATGACCCGAGCGATCTCCTGCGCCTCCATGTCACCGCCCCCCGGTTACAGCAGCATGCTCAGCGGGTCCTCGATCAGCTTCTTGAACGCAGCCAGGAACTCGGCCCCAACGGCGCCGTCCACCACGCGGTGGTCGACCGACAGGGTGCAGCTCATCACCGTGGCGATGGCCAGGGCGCCGTTCTTGACCACCGGGCGCTGTTCGCCGGCACCGACCGCCAGGATGCACCCCTGCGGCGGGTTGATGATGGCGGCGAATTCCTTGATGCCGTACATGCCCAGGTTCGAGATGGTGAAGCCGCCGCCCTGGAATTCCTCGGGCTTGAGCTTGCCATCCTTGGCCTTGCCGGCCAATTCCTTCATCTCGTTCGAGATAGCGGCCAGCCCCTTGTGGTCGGCGTGGCGGACGATGGGGGTGATCAGGCCGTTGGCCGTCGCCACCGCCACCGACACGTCGACGTCGATGTAGCGCTTGATCGCCTCTTCGCCCCACGAGGCGTTGGCCGCCGGCACCTTCTTCAGGGCCAGGGCAACGGCGCGGATGACGAAGTCGTTGACCGACAGCTTGTAGGCATCGGAACGGCCGTTCAACTCGGCACGGACCTTGAGCAGCGCATCCACCTCGCAATCGATGGTGAGGTAGAAATGCGGCACGGTCTGCTTGGCCTCGGTCAGGCGGCGGGCGATGACCTTGCGGATCGAGGAGTTGGGAATTTCCTCGTAAGCCGGCTCGAATGGATTGGCAGCGGCGGGGGCCGGAGCGGCCTTGGGCGCGGCCGGCGCTGCAACCGGAGCCGAGGCGGCGGCGGCCGGCGCGACGCCGCCCTTCACCGCCTGCTCGACATCGGCCTTGACCACACGGCCATAGGGGCCGGTTCCCTTGACCGCCTTGAGGTCGAGACCGGCATCGGCGGCCAGACGCTTGGCCAGCGGGCTGGCGAACACACGCTCGCCGGTGGCGGCAACCGGGGCGGCGGCAGCGACCGGAGCCGGAGCCGGAGCAGCGGCAGCCGCCGGGGCCGGGGCAGCAGCCACAGCCGGCGCGGCGGCGGCCGGCTTGGCCCCGACCGAGGCCAGCGCCGAGGCGTCTTCGCCTTCTTCCAGCATGACGGCGATCAGCTCGTTGACCTTCACGCCGGAGGTGCCGGCGGGAACGACGATCTTGCCGATGGTGCCCTCGTCCACCGCCTCGAATTCCATGGTGGCCTTGTCGGTCTCGATCTCGGCGATCACGTCGCCGGACTTGACCGGGTCACCTTCCTTCTTCAGCCAACGGGCCAGGGTGCCTTCGCTCATGGTCGGCGAGAGCGCCGGCATCAAAATCTCGATGGGCATGACGCTCCCCCTTACTTTTTGTAGCAGACCTTGCGGGCGGCGTCGGCGACGCTGTCCGCGCCCGGCAGGGCCAGGCGTTCCAGGTTGGCGGCATAGGGCATGGGCACATCCAGGCCGGCCACCCGCACCACCGGCGCATCCAGCCAGTCGAAGGCGTTTTCCATGATCACCGCGGCGATTTCGGCTCCGATGCCGGCATAGGCCCAGCCTTCCTCGACGGTGACGATGCGGTTGGTCTTCTTGACCGAGGCAACGATGCTGTCGACGTCCAGCGGACGCAACGAGCGCAGGTTGATGACCTCGGCCGAGATGCCCTCGGCTTCCAGCTTGGCGGCGGCGTCCAGCGCGACGCCGACCATGCGGGAATAGGCGACGATGGTGACGCTGTCACCGACGCGCTCGATCTTGGCCTTGCCCAGCGGCACGACGAAATCGGGGTCCTCGGGCACGTCGAAGCTCTGGCCGTAAAGGATCTCGTTCTCCAGCACCACCACCGGATTGGGGTCGCGGATGGCAGCCTTCATCAGGCCCTTGGCGTCGGCGGCGGACCACGGCGCCACCACCTTGAGACCCGGGCAATGGGCATACCAAGACGCGAAGTCCTGGGAATGCTGGGCGCCGACGCGGGCGGCGGCGCCGTTGGGACCACGGAAGACGATGGGGCACGGCTGCTGGCCGCCCGACATGTACAGCGTCTTGGCCGCCGAATTGATGATGTGGTCGATGGCCTGCATCGAGAAGTTCATGGTCATGAACTCGACGATGGGCTTCAGCCCCGCGAAGGCGGCGCCGACGGCCATGCCGGCAAAGCCCATTTCGGTGATCGGAGTGTCGATCACGCGGGTGGGGCCGAATTCGTCCAGCAGGCCCTGACTGACCTTATAGGCGCCCTGGTACTGGCCCACTTCCTCGCCCATCAGGAACACGCCGGTATCGCGGCGCATTTCCTCGGCCATGGCGTCGCGCAAGGCTTCGCGCACGGTCTGGCGGGCATACGAGGCATAGACCTTCTCTTCCGGCGCCGGCTTGCTCGGGTTGGGCGCGCAGATCGCCGCCATGGTGCCCGGCTCGTCGTGGCGGGTCGGATGGGTGCTGACGGGCTGTTCCATGATCTTGGACAGCGCCGACGCATCCTCGCCGTCTTCCAGCAGGATGGCGATGGGGGTGTTCACCGCCACGCCTTCCGCGCCGCTCTGGATCAGGATCTTGCCCAGCGAGCCTTCCTCGACGGCTTCCAATTCCATGGTCGCCTTGTCGGTCTCGATCTCGGCCAGCACGTCGCCGGACTTGACCGCATCACCCTCGTTCTTCAACCAACGGGCCAGCTTGCCCTCGGTCATGGTCGGCGACAGCGCCGGCATCAATACTTCGATCGCCATCGTCAGCTCCTACGCCTCGATCAACACGTCAGTCCACAGCTCGGCCGGATCCGGCTCGGGGCTGGCCTGGGCGAATTCAGCGGCTTCGGTGACGATGGCCTTGACCTCGCGGTCGACCTCCTTCAGCGCCGCCTCGTCCACCGCGCCCATTTCCAGCAGCTTGGCCTTCAGGGTGTCGATGGGATCGTGCTGCTCGCGCATGCGGCTGACTTCTTCCTTGGTCCGGTACTTGGCCGGATCGGACATGGAATGGCCGCGATAACGGTAGGTCTTCATTTCCAGGATGTACGGACCCTGGCCCGAACGGGCGTGTTCCAGCGCGCGGCCGGCGGCCTCGGCCACCTCGATCACGTTCATGCCGTTGACCGCCTCGCCGGCGATGCCATAGGCGGCGCCGCGCTTGTACAGCTCGGTCCCGGCCGAGGCACGCTCGATCGAGGTGCCCATGGCGTACTTGTTGTTCTCGATCACGTACACGACCGGCAGCTTCCACAGCGCGGCCATGTTGAAGCTCTCGTAGACCTGGCCCTGGTTGACGGCGCCGTCGCCCAGGTAGACGTGGCAGACGCCGCCATCCTTGGTGTACTGGTGCGCGAGACCCAAGCCGGTGCCGATCGGCACCTGGGCGCCGACGATGCCGTGGCCGCCATAGAAGCGCTTTTCGCGGCTGAACATGTGCATCGAGCCGCCCTTGCCGTGGGAATAACCACCGCTGCGCCCGGTCAGCTCGGCCATGACACCCTTGGGGTCCATGCCGCAGGCCAGCATCTGGCCGTGGTCGCGATAGGAGGTGATGACCGAATCGGCGGCGCCGGCAGAGGACTGCATGCCCACCACCACGGCTTCCTGGCCGATATAGAGGTGACAGAAGCCACCGATCAGTCCCATGCCGTAAAGCTGACCCGCCTTTTCCTCGAAACGGCGGATAAGCAGCATCTCGCGATACCACTGAATCAGCTGAGCCGTGTCCGGCTCGGCCGCCTTGGACCTGCGCTTGGGCGTCGTCGCCATGGTTCCTCCCAGGGCTTGAATGTTGCTTTCACCAGATAGGTAAACGAGCCTACCCTAATTTGCAAGCACCTTCGCGCCTGAAAATGCTTGTATTGCAATGCAATATGAGTGATTAACCCGATTATAGTTAACTACACCCCTCCCCATCCGAACGGGTGGAGCATGATGGATCACCCCCGATCCGCCGTCCATCAGCCCCAAGGCATACCACCTTCGCCTCTTGTGCCTATATCGTAGCGCAAAGCGCGAAAGGAAAGGAGTGCGCGCGAATTCATCGCCGCGCTAGGCGGGGGCCATGGTGGTGCACCAGCAAGGCTTCTAGCCCTCCGCTACACTACGGCCGGAATGACGAGGGGCGCAAATCCGCCAAGACACAAAAAAGGCGGCCTGTTGGCCGCCGTGTCCGACTGAATGCGCGTTTGGCTTAGTGGTGCTGATTCTCGAACACCACCACCTCGTCGTCGTGCCCCATGTTGAGCATGACGCGCGCCCGCTCTTCCAGCATGTCGGGGTCGAGGTGATCGGGGCGCAGCAGCAGGACGCGATGCTCCAAGGCCTGACGATCGGTGGTGACCTTAGCCAGTTGCAGCTCGGCTTCCAGGATTTCGTTCTTCATGCGAATCCAGGCCAGCACGCCGCGATCGCCTTCCACCGTGTGGTAGGCGAAATAGGCCACCGCGCCGACCCCGATCAGGGGTCCCATGAGGTGGCGAAGGCGTCTGGCGATTTCTTGCAGCATGGGTGGGATGGAATCACGCTGGTTTCACGACGTCAACAGGTCATGAATGGAAGGATTCATTTCTGTGACAGATTGTTTCTGCCGTGTGGCAGAAATGACTCAGTTCAGCGCCTGAATCCAGCACTTTCTTGCGATGGGCACAGTCTTTCGCAAGAGCATATGAATAAAAATAGAACGAATTTCCTACAGTTTCCTAGAACAGATTCAATCAATCCAAGAGAACGCTTCTCTTTGTGTGCCCAGAAAAACCGCACACAACATATTGGGCTTACCCCATTGGTAGGACCAACGGCGGCGACAGACGTTGTCACAAGTGGCGACGTTAATATTTTGTTTAGAAGTATAGGCCCGCCATCTCGGCAGCAGCGTAACGGAGAGCCAGGACTCATCACCCGGCTGCGACGTTCCATGGACCACGGATGAACACAGATGCGGCCATTGATTTCATCCGTGCCCATCTGCGCCCATCCGTGTTTATCCGCGTTACTGCTGGATTGTTCCGCCACCGTTGACGATGGCCGGCAAGGATCATCAATCCTAAAGCTGGGGCGTCCCTCCCCGCTGATCCGCGATGTCTCAAAGAAAAAGCGGCCAGGGTTGCCCCTGGCCGCCTTGTTCCGTCCCTGCGGCGCGATTAGCGCTTGAGGATGCTGGTACCGGCATAGCGGGCGGCGGCGCCCAGCTCTTCCTCGATACGGATCAGCTGGTTGTACTTGGCCAGACGGTCGGAACGCGACAGCGAACCGGTCTTGATCTGGCCGCAATTGGTGGCGACCGCCAGGTCGGCGATGGTCGAGTCTTCGGTCTCGCCCGAGCGATGGCTCATCACGGCGGTATAGCCGGACTTGTGGGCGAGGTCGACGGCCTCCAGGGTCTCGGACAGGGTGCCGATCTGGTTGACCTTGACCAGGATCGAGTTGGCCAGACCCTTCTCGATGCCCATGCTCAGGCGCTGCGGGTTGGTGACGAACAGGTCGTCGCCCACCAACTGGATCAGGCCGCCCAGTTCCTCGGTCATCATCTCCCAGCCTTCGAAATCGTCTTCGGCGAAGCCGTCTTCGATCGAGATGATCGGATAGGACTTCACCAGCTTGGAGTAGAACTTGACCATGGCCTTCTGGTCGAACGACTTCTTGGCGCCGACCATCTCGTACTTGCCGTCCTTGAAGAATTCGGTCGAGGCGGCGTCCAGCGCCAGCATCACGTCCTCGCCCGGCTTGTAGCCGGCCTTCTCGATGGCCTTGACGATGAAGTCCAGCGCGGCTTCGGCCGACTTCAGGTTGGGGGCGAAACCGCCTTCGTCACCGACATTGGTGTTGTGGCCGGCGTCCTTGAGCTGCTTCTTCAGCGCCTGGAACACTTCGGAACCCATGCGGATGGCGTCGGCGCAGGTCGGCGCGCCCACGGGCATGATCATGAATTCCTGAATGTCGATGGGGTTGTCGGCATGGGCGCCGCCGTTGATGATGTTCATCATCGGCACCGGCAGCAGGCTGGCGAACGAGCCGCCGACATAGCGATACAGCGGCAGGCCGGCTTCCTCGGCGGCGGCCTTGGCCACGGCCAGCGACACGCCCAGGATGGCGTTGGCGCCCAGGCGGGCCTTGTTCGGGGTGCCGTCCAGGTCGATCATGGTCTTGTCGAGAACGAGCTGTTCATCGGCATCCATGCCGGACAAGGCGTCATAGATTTCGCCGTTGACGCTTTCGCAAGCCTTCAGCACGCCCTTGCCGCCGTAGCGCTTCTTGTCGCCGTCGCGCAGTTCGACGGCTTCGTGGGCGCCGGTCGACGCACCCGACGGAACGGCAGCGCGGCCCATGATGCCGCTTTCCAGCACCACGTCGACTTCAACGGTGGGAGTGCCGCGCGAGTCGAGAACTTCGCGGGCGTGGATATCGATGATCGCGGACATGGCAGTCTCTCCAAACTTCTGACGGTTGGATCAATCAATGAACAAAGGATTGGCCTTGGCCACCCGGTCGAACGCCTGAAGCGTGGCGATCAGGTCGGGCATGTCGGCCAGCCGGATCATGTTCGGCCCGTCGGAGGGCGCATGATCGGGATCGGGATGGGTTTCGATGAACACGCCGGCAATGCCGGTGGACACGGCGGCGCGGGCCAGCACGGGCGCGAAGCGGCGGTCGCCGCCCGAGCTTTGCCCCTGCCCGCCCGGGCTTTGCACCGCGTGGGTGGCGTCCATCACCACCGGATAGCCGGTGCGCGCCATGATCGGCAGCGCCCGCATGTCGGCCACCAGATCGCCATAGCCGAAGCTGGCGCCACGCTCGGTCAGCAGGATGCGGCTGTTGCCGGTGCTTTCCACCTTGGCGGCGACGTTGGCCATCTGGTTAGGCGCCAGGAACTGCCCCTTCTTCACGTTGACCACCGCGCCGGTGCGGCCGGCGGCGACCAGCAGGTCGGTCTGGCGGCACAGGAAGGCCGGGATCTGCAGCACGTCCACCACCTTGGCGACGACGGCGCACTGGTCCTCGGTGTGAACGTCGGTCAGCACCGGCAGCTTCAGGCTGTCGCGAATCTCGGCGAAAATGGAAAGCGCGGCATCGAGTCCGATGCCGCGCT
Organism: Bacteroidota bacterium; assembly: GCA_050259735.1. GTDB lineage: Bacteria > Pseudomonadota > Alphaproteobacteria > Rhodospirillales > Magnetospirillaceae > Magnetospirillum. The sequence goes on along the minus strand of JBLNBE010000040.1, from coordinate 29,863 downwards.
TGCCCGAAAGCGAGGTGCGGTTGGCTTTGTCGAACGAGGACTTGTAGATCAGGCCGATCCCGGCCTTGGCCGCCATGTCCTTGAGCGCGGTGGCGCATTCCAGCGCGTGCGCCCGGCTTTCCATCTGGCAGGGGCCGGCGATCAGCACCAGCGGCAGGTCATTGCCGAAAATGACCTGGGCGGCGGCATCGGGACCGACGGCGACATGCTTGACCATGGACTACACCAATCGCGACTGCCGCACCGCCGCGGCGATGAAGCTGGTGAACAGCGGATGCGGATCGAACGGCTTGGACTTCAGTTCGGGATGGAACTGCACGCCGATGAACCACGGATGGTCGGGGAATTCGACGATCTCGGGCAGCACGCCGTCGGGCGACAGGCCCGCGAACGACAGGCCGGCCTTTTCCAGCAGCGGGCGGTAATCCATGTTCACCTCGTAGCGGTGACGATGGCGCTCGCTGATGACGTCGGAGCCATAAATCTCGCGGACGCGCGAACCGGGCTTGAGCTGGCAGTCATAGGCACCCAGGCGCAGCGTGCCGCCCAGATCGCCGGCGGCATTGCGCTTTTCCAGCGCATTGCCCTTCAGCCATTCGGTCATCAGGCCGACCACCGGCTCGTCGCTCGGGCCGAATTCGGTCGAGCTGGCCTTGCCCAGGCCGGCCAGATTGCGGGCGGTCTCGATCACCGCCATCTGCATGCCGAAACAGATGCCGAAATAGGGCACCTTGCGCTCGCGGGCGAAGCGAACCGCCTCGATCTTGCCCGAGGCGCCGCGTTCGCCGAAGCCGCCCGGCACCAGGATGCCATGACACGGCTCCAGATACTGAACCGCATCCTCGCGCTCGAAAATCTGGCTGTCGATCCAGTTCAGGCGAACCTTGACGTTGTTGGCGATGCCGCCATGGGTCAGCGCCTCGGCCAGCGACTTGTAGCTGTCCAGCAGGCTGGTGTACTTGCCGACCACGGCGATGGTGACCTCGCCTTCCGGCTGGCGCACGCGCTCGACGATATTGGTCCAGCGATCCAGCTTGGGTTCGGCCGAATCGATGTGGAAGTGGCGGCAGACCTCGGCGTCCAGGCCCTGCTCGTGGTACGAGATCGGCACCTGATAGATGGTGTCCACGTCCAGCGCCGGAATGACCGCCTGATAGCGCACGTTGCAGAACAGCGCGATCTTCTTGCGCTCGCTGTCGGGAATATCCCGTTCCGAGCGGCACATCAGCAGATCGGGCTGGATGCCGACGCTCAGCAATTCCTTGACCGAATGCTGGGTCGGCTTGGTCTTCAGCTCGCCGGCCGACGGGATATAGGGCAGCAGCGTCAGGTGGATGAACATGGTGCGCTCGCGCCCCAGTTCATTGGCCAACTGACGGATGGCTTCCAGGAACGGCAGCGACTCGATGTCGCCGACGGTGCCGCCGATCTCGCACAGCACGAAATCCTCGTCGGTGATGTCCGACGTGATGAATTCCTTGATGGCGTTGGTGACGTGCGGAATGACCTGCACGGTGGCGCCCAGATAGTCGCCCCGGCGCTCGCGCGCGATCACGTCGGAATAGATGCGCCCGGTGGTGATGTTGTCGCTCTTGCGCGACGACACACCGGTAAAGCGCTCGTAATGGCCGAGATCCAGGTCGGTCTCGGCGCCGTCGTCGGTGACGTAAACCTCGCCGTGCTGATACGGACTCATGGTGCCCGGATCGACGTTGAGATAGGGGTCAAGCTTGCGCAGACGCACCTTGAAGCCGCGCGCCTGGAGACACGCACCCAGGGCGGCCGAGGCCAGCCCCTTGCCCAAAGACGAAACCACGCCACCGGTGATGAAGATGAAACGCGTCATGGCCCCTTGCTTTCAAGGTTCTGGCATACCCACGCGAAACGCGACGGCCGCTTGAAGCAAGCGGCCGGGCGATCCCTGTTTGCTCTTTGTCGCGCCTGATCAGCGCGCCAGCGGAGCAGCCGGCTCGGACGGCGCCGCCGGAGCCTGAGCAGGCTTGGCGGGAGCGGAGACCGGCACCGAATCGAACGGCGACGAGCCGCTTGACCGGTTATTGGCGATCAGGGCCAGCGCCAGGCTGGTGACGAAGAAGCTCGTCGCCAGGATGGCGGTGGTCCGGGTCAGAAGGTTGCCCGCCTGGCGGCCGGTCATCAGGCCACCACCACCGCTGCCGCCGATCCCCAGCGCGCCGCCCTCGGACCGCTGCAGCAGGATGACGCCGACCAGCGCGATGGCGAGAAGCAGGTGGATGACAAGGATGATCGGAAAAACGTCCATGGGCACACCAACGACAAAATAAGATAACCCCGTGCCCGACGTTGTCGCCGCCGTCAGGCACCGGAGATGTTCGAGGCGTTTTTTAGCCCCCCGCGCGGCGGAAGGCTAGTGCAAAGTTTCCGCCCCAGCCCCAACAGATTGAGTTGACATCGGCCCCGCCACCGCATTGTGGCGGCGGAGCCGGCAGCCAACCTCAGCCCGCCGCCTTGGCGATGGCCCAGAAGTCGTCGACCTTGAGCGCGGCGCCGCCGATCAGGCCGCCATCCACGTCGGGCAGCGCCAGCAACTGGACGGCGTTGTCCGGCTTCATCGAGCCACCATAAAGAATGCGTACCTTGGCGGCTTCGGCGGCGCCGACGATGGCGGCCAGCTCGGCACGGATGGCGGCATGCACTTCCTGCGCCTGCTCGGGAGTGGCGACGCGGCCGGTGCCGATGGCCCACACCGGTTCGTAGGCGATCACGGTGTTGTCGGCGTTGCCGCCGGTCGGCCACGAGCCGCGCAATTGGGTCTTGTTGACCTCCAGCGTCTGGCCGGCGTCGCGCTGGGCCAGGGTCTCGCCGATGCAGACGATGGCCTTGAGGCCGGCAGCCAGGGCCGCCTCGGCCTTGGCCTTGACCACCGCATCGGTTTCGCCATGGTCGGTACGGCGCTCGGAATGGCCGACGATCACGGCGGAAGCACCGGCATCCTTGAGCATGACCGGCGAGGTGTCGCCGGTATGGGCGCCCGACACCTTGGCATGGCAATCCTGGCCGCCGACCGCGAGGCCCGAACCGGCGACGGCGTCGGCGACGGCGGCCACCAGCAGGAAGGGCGGACAGACCAGCAGGTCGGCCTTGACGCCCGGTTCGGCCTTCAGCTTCTCGGCAACACCCTTGGCCAGCGCCAGACCATCGGCCTTGAGGCCGTTCATCTTCCAGTTGCCGGCGATCAGCGGACGTCTGCTCATGCTCACTCCCTCCCGCATGCGATAATCATATCGGCGCATATAGCACCGCCCCGCCCATTTCGTCGCGCAGAAAAAGGGCCTGGGCGCCCACCCTGTTTCCGCAGCTTCGAAAATGGCGGATTCCCTGTTGCGGGGGTCAAGACCCGTCCTTATTATGCCCGCGACTTCGCCCTCCCCGCTCGCGGGGACCCGCTTGCCGGGTACCGGGTGGCCTTCCTCCCCTCGATTTCGCCGGAAAACATGCTCGACACCTTCCGCAAAGCCTCGAAGAGCTGGTTCGTCAAGCTCCTGTTCGCCCTGTTGGTGCTGAGCTTCCTTGCCTGGGGCGTCGGCGACGTCCTGCGCGGCGGCCTGTTCGGCCACGGCCCCGCCATCGAGGTCGGCAGCGTCCAGGTCACCGCCCCCGAGGTCTATGCCGAGTTCAAGCGCGAGGTCGAGCGCATGAACCCCATGTTCGGCGGCAAGCTGACCTCGGAAGACGCCCGCAAGCTGGGCTTCATGGACCGCGCCATCGAGAACATGGTCACCCGCGTGTTGATCGAGGAAGCCGGCCGCCGCCTGGGCCTGGCCGCGTCCGAGGACAACGTGGTCGCGCGCATCGCCGCCGACCCCAATTTCCGCAATGAAAAGGGCGAGTTCGACCGCAACCGCTTCCGCATGGCCATTGCGCGCGCCGGCCTGAACGAAAAGGACTTCGTCCGCCAGGAGCGCTCGAACATCGTGCGCACCCAGTTGGCCGAGGGCCTGTCGGGCGGCATCAGCGCCCCCAAGGCGCTGGTCGAACCGCTGGCCCGCTATCGCCAGGAACGCCGCGTCGCCGAGACCATCGTGCTGCGCGACGATGCGCTGCCGCCGCCGCCCGCTCCTGAAGCCGCCCAGTTGGAGGCCTATTACAAGGCCAACACCCAGCGCTTCATGGCCCCTGAATACCGCGCCCTGACCGTGCTGATCGTGCGCTCGGCCGCCATCGCCGCCCAGGTCGAGATCACTCCCGACATGCTGGACGAAGCGCTGCAGAGCCGCCGCGACGAATTCCAGCCGGCGGGCCGCGTGCTGCTGTCGCAGATCGTGTTGGCCGACAAGGCCGCTGCCGACAAGGCCGCCGCCGCGGTCAAGGCCGGCAAGGACCTGGCCGCCGTCTCGCGTGAGGTCGGCGCCAAGGTGGTCGATCTGGGCCAGGTGGAACGCGGCGATCTGCCGGACGAACTGGCCGATGCCGTGTTCTCCGCCAATCCCGGCACCACCGTCGGCCCGGTCAAAAGCCCGCTGGGCTGGCACGTCGCCCAGACGCGCGTCCGTCCGCTGGCCGAGATCAAGAAGCAGGTCGAGGCCGACTTGCGCGCCGAAAAGGCGAACGACCGCATGAGCGAGCTGAACACCCAGATCGAGGACGCGCTGGGCGCCGGCACCAGCCTGGAAGAAACCGCCGCCCGCTTCAACCTGCACGTCGCCAAGGTCCCGGCCATCGACGCCCAGGGCAAGACCCCCGCGGGCAAGCCGGTGGCCGACCTGCCGCACGGGGAAACCTTCCTGGACGTGGCGTTCCACACCGACCAGGGCACCGAAAGCCAACTGACCCAGGCGGAAGGCGAAGGCTATTTCATCGTCCGCGTCGACTCGGTGACGCCGCCGCAGCCCCGCCCGCTGCTGGAGATCAAGAACGACGTGGTGGCCGCCTGGCAGGCCGAGCGCCGCCACGAGAAAGGCCAGGAACAGGCCGCCAAGATCGCCGACGCTCTCAAGTCCGGCAAGCCGGCGGCCGAACTGGCCCAGGCGCTGGGCGGCAAGGCCCAGACCAGCCAACCCTTCACCCGTGACGGCGCCGAGGAAGCCAACCTGCCGCCGGCGCTGGTGTCCGAGCTGTTCGCCGCCGCCGAACCCGGCGCCGTCGCCTCCAGCGCCGTTCCGGGCGGTTGGGTCGTCGGCCGCCTGGCCAAGATCATCCCGTTCGACCCGGCCCAGCAGGGCAAGGTGGTCGAGAACGCCCAGCGCCAGGTTTCGACCATGCTGGCCGGCGATCTGATCGAACAGTACCTCGCCGCCCTCAATGCCTCGGTCGGCGTCAAGGTCGACCGCAGCCAGCTCTCCCGCGAAGAATAACGCCATGACCACCGCGCTCGATTTCGACAGCTTCCGTGCCACCTACGAGGCCGGACGGCCGCAGGTGGCGTGGCGCATCCTGGTCGCCGACCTGGAAACCCCGGTGTCGGCGTTCATGAAGCTGGCCAACGGCCAGTCGCACACCTTCCTGCTGGAATCGGTGGAAGGCGGCGCCGTGCGCGGGCGCTATTCGGTGCTGGGCATGAAGCCCGACCTGCTCTGGAAGTGCCAGGGCAATCAGGCCTGGATCAACCGCGACGCCCGCACCCGTCCCGACGACTTCGTCCCCTGCCCGGTGGCCGAGGAAAAGGGCACGCTGGCCTCGTTGCGCGCGCTGGTCGAGGAAAGCCGCATCGACATCCCGCCGCACCTGCCGCCCATGTCGGCCGGCGTCATCGGCTATCTCGGCTATGACGCGGTGCGTTTGGTCGAACGGCTGCCCGACAGCAATCCCGACGTGATCGGCGTGCCCGATGGCATCTTCATGCGCCCGACCGTCATGGCCATGTTCGACAACGTCAACGGCACCCTGACCGCCGTGGTGCCGGTATGGCCGCGTCCGGGCGTCGACGCCCGCGCCGCCTATGACCTGGCGCACGAGCGGCTGGAGCATGTGGTCGAGGCGCTGGAACGTCCCCTGCCCCAGGCCGGCGATTTCATCGACCGCGCCGGCCATGCGCCGACGCCGGTGCCGTCCATGAGTCCGGCGGAATATTGCGCCAAGGTTCTGAAGGCCAAGGAATATATCACCGCCGGCGATATCTTCCAGGTCGTGCTGTCGCAGCGTCTGGCGGTGCCGTTCAAGCTGCCGCCGTTTTCGCTGTACCGCGCGCTGCGCCGCATGAACCCCAGCCCGTTCCTGTTCTTCCTGAATTTCGGCGACTTCCAGATCGTCGGTTCCAGCCCCGAGATTTTGGTGCGGCTGCGCGACGACACCGTCACCATCCGCCCCATCGCCGGCACTCGCCGCCGTGGCCTGACCCAGGCCGAGGACGAGGAACTGGCCGCCGATCTGCTGGCCGATCCCAAGGAATTGGCCGAGCATCTGATGCTGCTGGACCTTGGCCGCAACGATGTCGGCCGCGTCGCCGAGATCGGTTCGGTCAAGGTGACCAAGAAGATGATGGTGGAGTACTACAGCCACGTCATGCACATCGTTTCCAACGTGGAAGGCCGCATCCGCAAGGATTGCGACGCCATGGACGCGCTGATGGCGGGCTTCCCCGCCGGCACCACCTCGGGTGCCCCCAAGATCCGCGCCATGGAAATCATCGACGAGTTGGAAACCGAGCGCCGCAGCTTCTATGCCGGGTCCATCGGCTATTTCGCCGGCAATGGCAACATGGACACCTGCATCGCGCTGCGCACCACCCTGATCAAGGACGGCACCATGTACGTCCAGGCCGGTGCCGGCATCGTCGCCGATTCGGACCCCGAAAAAGAGCACGAAGAGTGCCTGAACAAGGCCCGCGCCCTGGTCCGTGCCGCCGAGGAAGCGATCAACTACACGCAAAGCAAGCGCTGAACGGAGTCTGCGGCTCCCTCACCCTCCCGCTTCGCGGGTCCCTCCCTCTCCCGCCCGGCGGGAGAGGGTGGCCGAAGGCCGGGTGAGGGCGCCGAGGACTCCTACTTCTTCGCGTCGTATTCCGCGTGATAGCCGACGATGCGCTCGACCTCGTTCTTCGAGCCGAGGATGACGGGTACGCGCTGGTGCAGGCCGGTGGGCTGGACCTCCATCAGGCGCTGACGGCCGGTCGAGGCCATGCCGCCGGCCTGTTCGACGATGAACGACATCGGGTTGGCTTCGTACATCAGGCGCAGCTTGCCGCCCTTCTTCATGTTCTCGGCATCGGCCGGGTACAGGAAGACGCCGCCGCGCACCAGGATGCGATGAACCTCGGCCACCATGGAGGCGACCCAGCGCATGTTGAAGTCCTTGGCGCGCGGGCCTTCCTTGCCCGCGTTGCATTCTTCCACATAGCGCTTCACCGGCGCCTCCCAGTGACGGGCGCGCGAACAATTGATGGCGTATTCCTTGGTGTCGGCCGGAATGGTCATGTTCGGATGGGTCAGGAAGAACATGCCGACGTCACGGTCGAGCGTAAAGCCGTTGACGCCGTTGCCGGTGGTCAGCACCAGCATGGTCGACGAGCCGTAGAGGGCGTAGCCGGCGGCAACCTGCTTGACGCCCGGCTGCATGAAGGCATCCTGGCTGGACGGATCGACCCCATCCGGAACGCGCAGGATAGAGAAGATCGAGCCGACCGAGATGTTGACGTCGATGTTGGACGAACCGTCGAGCGGATCGAACAGCAGCAGATAGCGGCCTTCGTGGGTGCCGGTAACGGACTGCACCTCTTCCAGCTCTTCCGACGCCATGGCGGCATAGGACCCGCCCAGCGAATTCATGTGCAGGAAGATGTCGTTGGCGAGAACGTCGAGCTTCTTCTGCTCTTCGCCCTGGATGTTCTCGGACCCGGCGACGCCGAGGTTGCCGACCAGCGCGCCGCGATTGACTTCGTGCGACACCATCTTGCAGGCGGTCAGAATGTCGTTCATCAGCGAGGTGAACACACCCGAGGACTTCAGTCGCCGCTGCTCCTGCAGCAGGAAATGGGTCAGCGTGATACGCTTATAGGGCATGTTTTCCCCCTCAGATGATCGGTGTTGGTTTTATGGCACGGGACCCACCCACGTGGGCCGCCAACTCCTACTCCAACCGGTTGGGTGGACGCAATCCGCTCGCGCGAGAATCTGCCACGAAATCGCAACGCTTGACCTCGGTTGTCGCCAGGGCGATGGCGGTTCGCTACACTCCGCCGCCGTTTCGCCCCACAGGAGTGACCATGTTCGACCCCATGAGCCAGGAAGACCTTGCCCGCATCCAGCAGCTTGAGGCGGTGTTCACCCGCATCGGCGACGAGCGCATGAAGGACATCGGCCTCTACAATCACGCCCTGAAGGTCGAGACGGTCGGGTTCCGCCGCTGGGAGGACTGGCTGGCCGGCATCGTGGTGACTCCGTGGTTCATGAATTTCGTCCTGCTGCCCACCCGCGACGGCCAGATCACCGGCGCGGTCGGCACCAAGACCCACATCGACATGCCGCGCGGCGACATCACCTTCACCGTCGGCGAGGTCGAAGACGTCGGCACCTATCTGTCGTCGTCGCTGTATTCGCCCATGGGGCGCTTCGACGTTCACGCCGTCGCCGTCACCACCGCCTGGGCGGCGGTGGACAAGTACTTCAAGGTGCCCGAGGCGGAAGAACCCAGCGCCTGCAACGAACGCCTGTAGCCGGAACCGGGAACGTTCGCCCCACCCCATGCGTTGCCAGCAACGGACAGCGCGTGAGGTGAAGCATGATAGAGGCGACCGTCATGGTGACCGGGGCCTCGGCCGGCGTGGGCCGGGCGGTGGCGCGGGCATTCGGGCGACGGCACTGCCGCGTCGGCCTGATCGCCCGCGATCCCCAGCGGCTGGCGCAGGCGGCGGCGGAAATCCAGGCCATGGGTGGCCGCGCCCTGGTGCTGCCGCTGGACGTCGCCGTCGCCGACGCGGTGGAACAGGCCGCCGAGCGGCTGGAGCGCGAATTCGGACCGCTGGACGTCTGGGTCAACGCCGCCATGGCGACGGTCTACGCCCCGGTCCACCAAATGGGCGCCGAGGACATCGCCCGCGTCACCGCCGTCACCTATCTCGGCACGGTGCACGGCACGCTGGCGGCGCTGCGCCGCATGCGGCCACGCAATCACGGCCGCATCATCCAGGTCGGCTCGGCGCTGGCCTATCGCGCCATCCCGCTGCAATCGGCCTATTGCGCCGCCAAATTCGCCGTGCGCGGCTTTACCGACGCGCTGCGCAGCGAACTGATCCATGACGAAATCGGCGGCGTGCGCCTGACCATGGTTCAGTTGCCGGCGGTCAACACGCCGCAATTCGACTGGGCGCGCAATCATATGGCGCGGCGGCCGCAACCGGTCGGCACCGTGTTTCAGCCCGAACCCATCGCCGAGGCCATCGTCGCCGCCGGCCACACCAGCCCGCGTGAGCTGTGGGTGGGCTGGCCGACGATCAAGGCCATCGTCGGCACCATGGCTGCTCCCGCTTATGCCGACCGTCGCGCCGCCGGCGCCTGGGATGGAGAATTGGACATGGATGCGGAACCTCGCCACACCGACAACCTGTACACCCCGGTGGCCGGGCCATGGGCGGCCCATGGCCGCTTCGACGACCGCGCCCACCCCCGGGTCGCCAGTGCTTCGGAAGGCGCCGTGCGGGCGGTGGCGGTGGCGACGCTGGCGCTGGGGATCGGCGCGCTGCTGGCGTGGGGAACGCGGGGCCAGCGCCGCCTGTTCAAGGGCAAGCAGAGCGAAAGGAGGCCCCCGATGGCAGACACCCGAGGAATCATGCTGGACTGGCTGCGCGACGCCCACGCCATGGAACGCGCGTCCATCGACAATCTGAAACGCCAGGTGGACCACCTGGAGCACTATCCCGACATCCGCGCCAAGTTCCAGCAGCAGTTGGAACTGACCCAGGTACAGGAAGACCGCATCGACAAGGCACTGGACACCATGGGCGCCGACAAATCCTCGATCAAGGACGCCATCACCCGCTTCGCCGGCCAGGCGCAGGCGTTGATGGCCGGCAGTTCCGCCGACGAGGTGGTAAAGCAGGCGACCACCACCCTGGCCTATGAGGAATGGGAAATCGCCAATTTCCGCGCCCTGGCCGCCGCCGCCCAGCACGAGGGCGAGGTGTCCATGGCATCCATGTTCGAACAGATGGCCGAGGAAAAGGAAGAGATGGCCGACTGGCTGGCCGACGCCATCCCCGACATCACCCGCCGCTACCTCGCCTACCGCGCCGGCGGCGCCGATGTGGGCATGGCGAAAAGCTGACGCGGTTCCACACCTGGAACCGCGTCACCCCGGACAAGCCCACGGGTCCGACCTTTGGTCGGCCCGAGGACAGGCTCCGCGCCGATCCGGGGTCCATGGAAGTGCACCACCATGGATCCCGGCTCTTCGGCCGGGATGACGCCCCGCTTAAGCGTCACTTCCGATAATCGTCGGTCGTGCGCGTCACCGGCACCACGCCTTGGGCCATGGGGCGTTCGGCATCCTCGCCTTCGTACTGGGCGATGACGCGGCAGTCCTCGCACATCTTGATCAGCTCCAGCCGATTGTTGTTGGCGAACATGGAATGGCCCGCCAGCCGCTCCAGCATGCGCTCGATCGAGGATTTGGTGCCGAACGGCTTGCCGCAGCGGGTGCAGCAATAGGGTTCCTCTTCCTTCAGCACCTGACGCTGGCGGGCGGCATCGGTGAAGGACAGGCGCGGCACCAGGGTGATCGCCTGCTCTGGACAGGTGGCGCGGCACAGGCCGCACTGGACGCAATTGGCTTCAAGGAACCCCAGCGACGGCTTATCGGGATGGCCCGACAGGGCGTTGGCCGGGCACACCGGCACGCAGGCCAGGCACAAGGTGCACTTGGCCGCGTCCACCTGCACCGCGCCGAACGGGTCGCCGGCTTGTAGCGTCAGGCTCTCGACCTTGTCGGGGGCATTGCGCGCCAGATGGGCCAACGCCAAGGCCAGGGTCTGGCGCTTGTGGCCCAGCGCCAGGTATTCCGCCGCCGGCTCCACCGCCGCCGGGGTGGCTTCGGCCAGTACCGTCGACAGCTCGGTCGGGTCGGCGGCGACCAGCACCGACACTTGTGCCGGCCAGCCCAGGCCGCTCAGCACGCGCCCAGCCAGGCCGGCGGCGGCACGTAGCGGCTCCAGGTCCAGCTTGCGGCGGGGATCGGCCAGCACCACCACACGGGCGGCGCCGTGGGCGGCGGCGGTCAGCAGGAAGTCCAGCCCCAGCGCCGCCGCCGCGTTGACGGCAAACGGCAGCACGTTGGCCGGTAGACCGCTGCCGAAGCGGGCCAGGGCGGAAATCACCGCATCGCCGTGTTCGGCGTCATGGGCCAGCAGCACCGGCGCGCGGCCACCGCCATGGCGATAGACCCGCAGCACCTCGGCCAGCCGCTTGAACACGCCGTTATTGGCGGGGAAGTCGTAGCGAATGGCACCGGTCGGACAGGCGCTGGCACAGGCGCCATGGCCGCCACAGGCATGGGGATCGACCACCGCCGTGTCGCCCTTGCCGATGATGGAGGAACTGGGACAGGCGTCCATGCAGCGGGTGCAGGCGACCTTGCCGTTGCGGGCATGGGCGCACAGCGTCGCGTCGATGCGGATATAGCGCGGCTTTTCGAACTCGCCCATCAGGCCGTGGGCCTCGGCGATGGCGCGTTCCACCGCCGCCGGGGAAGCGGGATCGGCGCTGACCCAGCCGTCGCGATCGCGCACCAGCGCCGCCTCGCCGCCAAGGTCCAGCACCACGTCGGCCTTGAGCAGCGCGGCGGCATCGCGCACCGGCTCGAAGCGCAGGGCGGCGCGCGACGACGGCGACAGCGCCGCCATGCCCTCGACCGTCACCGTCCAGCCGCCAAGCGAACCGACGGCCCGCGACGGACGCCCGCGCCAGATGGTGAAGGCACGCGGGCTGGGCGGCACCAAGCCATCACCGCCGTTGCCGATCAGCAGCACCTGGACGGCGCGATCCTCGGCCAGCCGATGGGCGGCCTCCAGCGCGACCTCGTCGCGGCCCAGCACCAGCACAGACCCAGCCGAGGCCAGGCTCACCGTCGGGGTGTCGTCCAGCGCCAACGCCGCTTCGGCGAGCAGCGCCGCCATCTTGGGCGTGGCACCGGCGGCGGCATCGGACCAGCCGGCGCGGTCGCGGATGTCGACGAAGACCGGCGCGTCGGCACCGTCCTGCTCGGCCAGTTCGGCAAAAAGCGGCGCTTCCTGGCGGCAGGCCAGCAGCAGCGGCTCGCCCGACGCCAGGGCGGCACGATAGGCAGGCAGTTCGGCACGGCAGAGATGGTGGTGCATCGGCGGCGCCTCGGTCCCCAACGCCGCTGCCAGCGCCTTGCCGTCCACCGGCATGGTGCCCTCGCACGAACACACCAGAACCTTCCGTCCGCCGAGCTTCATCCCAACCTCATATTTCTGTGCCATTGCCCGCATGCGGCGGGGGCGCCTAATGTAGCGGGGCAAAGGCCACAATTGGAAGGACCACACTTCATGCTCGTCCGCCCCGATCCCGACGACGACCGACTGTACCAGCGGGTCGCCGGCCTGGACCAGGACGGCCGCCCGGTCGAGGCGGCGGTGATCAACGAACGGCCGCTGACCATTTTCCTGAATGGGCGCGAGATCGTCACCGCCATGACCATCGGCGACCACCCCGACTATCTGGCGGTCGGTTATCTGCTGAACCAGAACATGCTGCGGCCCGACGACACCGTGACGGCGGTCGAATACGACGCCGAGATCGAGACGGTGGTGGTGCGCACCGCCCACCACACCGATTTCGAGGACAAGCTGAAGAAGAAGATCCAGACCTCGGGCTGCGCCATGGGCACGGTGTTCGGCGACGTCATGGAGAAGTTCGAGACCGTCACCCTGGACCCCGAGGCCCGCTTCCACACCTCGTGGCTTTATGCCCTGCAGAAGACCATCAACACCATGCCCAGCCTGTACCTGACCACCGGCGCCATCCATGGCTGCGTGCTGTGCGAGGAAGACCGGCCGCTGATCTATATGGAAGACGTCGGCCGCCACAACGCCATGGACAAGATCGCCGGCTACATGCACCGCCACGGCCTGAGCGCCGCCGGCAAAAGCCTGTACACCACCGGCCGGCTGACCAGCGAGATGGTGATCAAGACGGTGCAGATGGGCATTCCGGTGCTGCTGTCGCGCTCGGGCTTCACCGCTTGGGGCGTCGAGTTGGCGCGCCAGGCCGGCCTGACCCTGATCGGTCGCGCCAAGGGCAAGCGCTTCCTGGTGCTGTCCGGTGCCGAGCGCGTCGTGTTCGACGCCGACCCCAACCAGGCCTTCGACGAACCCAAGCATCTGTCGCGCAAGGGAAGCCGCCATGACGACTGAAACCATTGCCGGTGTCATCCTGGCCGGCGGGCTGTCGCGCCGCATGGGCGGCGGCGACAAGCCACTGGTCACCGTGCTGGGCAAGACCCTGCTGGAACGCACCATCGAACGGCTGGCGCCGCAGGTCGGCCCGCTGCTGCTCAACGCCAACGGCGATCCGGCGCGCTTCGCCCGCTTCGGCCTGCCGGTGCGCGCCGACGTGGTCGACGGCTATGGCGGGCCGCTGGTCGGCATCCTGACGGGACTGGAATGGGCCGCCGCGCAAGGGGCGCAATGGCTGCTGACCGCCGCCGCCGACACCCCGCTGTTCCCGGCCGAGCTGGGCGCCCGCCTGGCCGCCGCAATTGCCGCCGAGGGCGCCGACATGGCCATGGCGGCGTCGGGCGGCCACACCCATCCGGTGTTCGCGCTGTGGCCGGTGCGGCTGGCGGCCGAGTTGCGCCGCGCGGTGGTCGAACACGACATCCACAAGATCGAGGCCTTCACCGACCGCTACAAGGTGGCGCGGGTGGACTGGCAGCAGGTGCCGCACGACCCGTTCTTCAACGTCAACGCCCCCGAGGACGTGGTGCGGCTGGGCATGATCCTGGACGGCACCTTGCCGGCCGAGCCGCCGGTCAAGGCGGCGGTGCCGGTGGCGGTGGTGATCGAGCGCCGGAACAGCGCCAACCCCTGGCTGCGCGACAGTTGGCGACCGTTGGAGGTGGTGCTGGACCCGCCGCCCGGCCCGGCCTGGGTACTGCTGCGCCGGGGCGACGGCTGGGAGCATTACCTGTCCGCCGCCCCCGATTTGACCCTGCACCGCTCGGACCTGTCCAGCTATCGCTACAACATGGGCGGCAGCGATCCGCGCCTGTTCGTGGTCGTGCGCAAGGCCGAGGCGACCGATGGCGGCAGCGAGGCCCCGGTCCGGGTGATGCTGGTCACCGCCGCCCCCGACGAGGCGCAGAAGTGGAGTGAAAGCGGCGAGGACACGGTGGAAAGCCTGCCCCTGCCCGAGCCGGTGCTGGATTGGGTGCAGATGTTCTGCGCCAGCCACCCGCCGGACGAACCCATGCGCAAGCGCAAGCGCGACCGCCTGGATGCCAACGCCGCCTTCAGCCCCAAGGACGACCGGCGATGACCGGCGGCTTCCTGACGCGCTGGTCACGGCTGAAGACCGAGAGCAAGACGGAGGAACCCGTCGCGCCGGTGGCCGAGGACGCGCCGGCACCCGAACCGGAACAACCACCGCCGCCGCCCGACCTGCCGCCGCTCGACAGCCTGACCAAGGACTCCGACTTCTCCGCCTTCCTGCAGGCCGGCGTGCCCGAAGACCTGCGCCGCGCCGCCCTGTCCAAGCTGTGGGCCAGCGATCCGTTGTTCACCCAGCCGGAGGTGTTCGACCTGCACATGGAGGACTACAACGCCCACCCGTTGGGAGAGGGGATCAAGACGGCGTGGAAGCTGGGCAAGGGCATCGTCGAGGACATTGCCGACGGGAGCGAAGCTGCATCTTTTCCGCAAAGTCCGGAAAATATGCAGTCAAATACAAAAGACGACGAAAAAGACACCCCCACAAGTTGATACGCGCATCGAACGTGTAGCCGGGCGCATCCTCCTTAGTATCATCATAATGAAATTCATTGACTGGTCAGACCGGTTAATCGGATGATGAAGCGCCACCCCATCGGGGCGGTCAAGCTGGAGCGGAATAACCGCCTGGCACGCATAATGGGAGGATGTTCGTGTCGCAGGCGGCAGTCGTCATGACGTCGGATGAAGAGGTTTTGCGGGCGCGCTTCTGGGGCCTGCTGGCCGCTTTGCTCGCTTCGCCGCCGTCGCAACAGGTGCTCGATACGCTGGCCGCCATGCCCGGCGACGACACCGCCATTGGCCGCGCCTTGGCCGAATTGGCCGCCGCCGCCCGCGCGACCGATCCCGCCGCCGCCGAAGAAGAATTCACCACGCTGTTCATCGGGCTGTCGCGCGGCGAACTGGTGCCGTTCGCGTCCTATTACCGCACCGGCTTCCTGCACGAAAAGCCGTTGGCCGCCCTGCGCGCCGACTTGGCTGAACTCGGCATCGAGATCGCCGACGGAATTTCCGAACCGGAAGACCACATCGCCATCGTGGCGGAAATCATGCAGGCGCTGATCGACGGCAGCCTGGGATCGCCGCTGCCGCTGTCCGAGCAAAAGCGTTTCTTCGCCGCCCATATCGAGCCGTGGGCCGGCCGTTTCTTCACCGACCTGGAAAGTTGCCCCGCCGCCGGTTTCTACCGGCCGGTCGGCACTCTGGGCCGATTGTTCCTGGAGGTGGAGGTGCTCGCCTTCGCCATGACCGACTGACCGAGGTGGCTGCCATGACCCAATCCAACGACACCAGCAAGGATGCGGGCGCGGATATCGACCGCCGTGCCTTCCTGCGCGGCCTTGGCGTGTCGGCCGCCGCCGCTCCGGCCGCCGCCCTTGGCCTTGCCGCCCAGCCCGCCGCCGCAGCGGAGACCAAGGGCGTTGCCGCCTCGGGCTATCAGGAAACCGAGCATGTTCGCCGCGCCTACGACGCCGCGCGCTTCTAAGGGGGAATGACGCCATGCTGATCAAGAAGCGCGAAGGCCAGGCGGTGCGCGGCCATCTGACGGACGCCATTTCCTCGGTCGTCGGCGGCGCCGTCGACCGCCGCACCTTCCTCAAGCGTTCGGGCATCGCCGCCGGCGGTGTCGCGCTGGCCTCGGGCATCACCGTCGGCGCCGTGCGCAAGGCCGAGGCCGTGCCACAGGCCGCCAAGGGCGCCGTCGAGATCAAGAAGACCATCTGCACCCACTGTTCGGTGGGCTGCACCGTCAATGCCGAGATTTCCAACGGCGTGTGGATCGGCCAGGAGCCGGCCTTCGACAGCCCGATCAACCTGGGGTCCCACTGCGCCAAGGGCGCTGCGGTGCGCGAGCATGCCCATGGCGAGCGCCGGCTGAAGTACCCGATGAAGCTGGAAGGCGGCAAGTGGAAGAAGATCGGCTGGGACCAGGCCATCGAAGAGGTCGGTTCCAAGCTGTTGTCCATCCGCGAGACCTCGGGGCCGGATTCGGTCTACTGGCTCGGCTCGGCCAAGTTCTCCAACGAACAGGCCTATCTGCTGCGCAAGTTCGCCGCGCTGTGGGGCACCAACAACGTCGATCACCAGGCGCGCATCTGTCACTCCACCACCGTCGCCGGCGTGGCCCAGACCTGGGGCTACGGCGCGATGACCAATTCGTACAACGACATCCATAATTCCAAGGCGATCTTCATGATCGGCTCCAACGCCGCCGAGGCTCATCCGGTGGCGATGCTGCACATCCTGAAGGCCAAGGAAACCAACAACGCGCCGCTGATCGTCTGCGATCCGCGCTTCACCCGCACCGCCGCCCACGCCGACGAATACGTCCGCCTGCGCCCCGGCACCGACGTGCCGCTGGTGTGGGGCATCCTCTACCACCTGTTCGAGAACGGCTGGGAAGACAAGGAATTCATCCGCAAGCGCGTCTGGGGCATGGATCAGGTGCGCGCCGAAGTGGCCAAGTGGACGCCCGAGGAAGTCGAGCGCGTCACCGGCGTGCCCGGCGCCCAGGTGCGCCGCGTCGCCGAGATGCTGGCCAAGAACAAGCCCGGCACCGTGGTGTGGTGCATGGGCGGCACCCAGCACACCGTCGGCAACAACAACACCCGCGCCTACTGCATCCTGCAACTGGCGCTGGGCAACATGGGCGTGGCCGGCGGCGGCACCAACATCTTCCGCGGCCACGACAACGTCCAGGGCGCCACCGACATGGGCCTGGACGTCACCACCCTGCCCGCCTATTACGGCCTGGCGGCGCCGGCTTGGAAGCATTGGGGCCGTGTCTGGGGCCTGGATTACGACTACATCAAGGGCCGGTTCAAGGATCCGGCGCTGATGGAAAAGCCCGGCATCCCGGTTTCGCGCTGGTTCGACGGCGTGAACGAGGACAAGGCCAACGTCGACCAGCCCGACACCATCAAGGCGATGATCTATTGGGGCCACGCCCCCAATTCCCAGACCCGCCAGCCCGAACTGAAGCGGGCGATGGAAAAGCTCGACATGCTGGTTATCGTCGATCCCTATCCGACGGTGTCCTCGGTGCTGCACGACCGCACCGACGGCGTCTATTTGCTGCCGGCCGCCACCCAATTTGAGGTGGACGGCACCCGCACGGCGTCGAACCGCTCGATCCAGTGGTCGGAACAGATCATCAAGCCGCTGTTCGAGGCCAAGCCCGACCACGAGATCATGTACCTGTTCGCCAAGAAGTTCGGCTATGCCGCCGAACTGACCAAAGGCATGAAGGTCGACGGCACCACGCCGGTGATCGAGGACATCCTGCGCGAGATCAATCGCGGCTGCTGGACCATCGGCTACACCGGCCAGTCGCCCGAGCGCCTGAAGCAGCACATGAAGTACCAGCACACCTTCGACAAGACCACCTTGCGGGCGGTCGGCGGCCCGTGCGACGGCGACTTCTACGGCCTGCCGTGGCCGTGCTGGGGCACCGCCGAGATGAAGCATCCCGGCACCGCCAACCTGTACGACACCTCGATCCCGGTGAAGGACGGCGGCCTGAACTTCCGCGCGCTGTTCGTCGAGCGCAACGGCGAAAGCCTGCTGGCGGTGGACTCCTTCCCCGAAGGCTCGGAGTTGAAGGACGGCCACCCGGCGGTGTCGCTTGGCCTGCTCAAGAAGTTCGGCTGGGACGCCGACCTGACCCCCGACGAACTGGCGACCATCCAGAAGATCGGCGGCGACAAGGCGGACGAGGTCAACTTCGCCAACGACCTGTCGGGCGGCATCCAGCGCGTCGCGGTCAAGCACGGCTTGGCGCCGTTCGGCAATGCCAAGGCCCGCGCCGTGGTGTGGAACTTCCCCGACCCGGTGCCGCTGCATCGCGAGCCGCTGTATACCCCGCGCCGCGATCTGGTGGAAAAGTACCCGACTTGGGCCGACAAGAAGATGATGCGCCTGCCGTTCCTTTATAAGTCCATCCAGGACAAGGACGTGTCGAAGGACTTCCCCATCATCCTGACCTCGGGCCGATTGGTGGAATACGAAGGCGGCGGCGACGAAACCCGCTCGAACCCATGGCTGGCCGAGTTGCAGCCCGACATGTTCATCGAGATCAATCCCTATGACGCCAACAACGCCAACGTGAAGAACGGCGAGATGGTGTGGGTCCATGGTCCCGAGAACGGCAAGATCAACGTCAAGGCACTGGTGACCGAGCGTGTCGGCCGTGGCGTGGCGTTCATGCCGTTCCACTTCGGCGGCAAGTTCCAGGGCAAGGATCTGCGGAACAAATACCCGCAGGGGTCCGATCCGATCGTGCTGGGCGAAAGCACCAACACCGTTCAGACCTACGGCTACGACTCGGTGACTGCCATGCAGGAAACCAAAGTCACCCTGTGCCGCATCGAGAAGGCGTAAGGAGTCCCCGCCATGGCCCGCATGAAGTTTCTTTGCGACTCCGAACGCTGCATCGAATGCAACGGCTGCGTCACCGCCTGCAAGAACGAGCACGAGGTGCCGTGGGGCATCAACCGCCGCCGCGTCGTCACCCTGAACGACGGCAAGCCGGGCGAGCGCTCCATCTCGGTCGCCTGCATGCACTGTTCCGACGCGCCGTGCATGGCGGTCTGTCCGGTGGATTGCTTCTATCAAAGCGCCGACGGCGTCGTGCTGCACAACAAGGATCTGTGCATCGGCTGCGGCTATTGCTTCTACGCCTGCCCGTTCGGCGCGCCACAATACCCGTCGACCACCAATTTCGGCGGTCGCGGCAAGATGGACAAATGCACCTTCTGCAACGGCGGCCCCGAGGTCGATCATTCGGAAGCCGAACTGCAGAAATACGGCCGCAACCGTCTGGCCGAGGGCAAGCTGCCGCTGTGCGCCGAGATGTGTTCGACCAAGGCGCTGCTGGCCGGCGACGCCGATCAGGTCTCGGCCATCTATCGCGAGCGCGTCATGGCGCGCGGCTTCGGCTCGGGCGCGCCCGGCTGGGCTACCGCCTACGGCAAGAAGGGCTGAAGCGGCGGAGGATCAGCATGAGCGTCATCCGCATCATCTGTCTGGCCGTTCCCGTGGCCCTGTTGGCCGGCTGCAACGCCGACGAGCGCGCCCATGTGGTCAAGCTGGACAAGGGCGTCTATCAGGGAGCCGCCGACACGCCGTTGTCGAACGGCACCCGTGATGCCCTGTTGGCCCGGGTGCAGAACCAGCGCTTCGGTGCCGAACTGCATCAGGCCCTGCGCCCGACCCAGGCCCCGGACGGCGCCCCTGTCGCCATCGACGGCCGCGTGGCCGGCCAGAATTATTAGGAGGGCGACATGAAGCGTTTGCCGATGCTTCTGGCCGTGGGCCTGTTCGCCCTGTTCGCCAGCTTCGCCCCCGCCCCTGCGGCCTATGCCGCCGACGGCGACGTGCCGACGGTGGCGCAAAGCGGCAAGCCGACGCTGGACGGCACCTGGCGTTCCGTGCGCCAGGGCGAGGCCGGCATCGTCACCGGCCAGCCGGCGTCGCGTGGCGTGCTGATCCAATCCGAGGGCGAGACCTGGCGCGCCTTCCGCAATGGCAAGCTGGCCGTCATCGGCGGCATCGCCATCATCGGCGTGACGCTGGCGATCGCTGCCTTCTATTTCTGGCGCGGCAAGATCCGCATGGAAGGCGGTCCGTCGGGCAAGCTGATCCTGCGCTTCACCACCATCGAGCGGGTCGGCCACTGGATGACCGCCGGCTCGTTCCTGGTGCTGGCCTTCACCGGCTTGATGCTGCTGTTCGGCCGCTGGATCGTGGTGCCGTGGCTGGGCCATTCCGCCTTTTCCTGGCTGGCCGCCTTCGGCAAATGGCTGCACAACATCGGCGGCTTCGTCTTCATCGCCGGGCTGGGCATGATCCTGGTGCTATGGGCGCGGGACAATCTGTGGGACCGCTATGATTGGGGCTGGATCAAGGGCGGCGGCGGCCTGTTAAAGGCCGGCGTGCACCCGCCCGCCGCCAAGTTCAACTTTGGCCAGAAGACCCAGTATTGGATGGTCATCGTCGTCGGCACCGTAGTCGCCTTCACCGGCGTCAACCTGATCTTCCCGTTCACCGCCTTCGAACTGCACGGCCTGCAGATCCTGCACATCCTGCACGCGGCGGCGGCCATCGTCATGATCCTGTTCATGCTGGGCCACATCTATATCGGCACCATCGGCATGGAAGGCGCCAGTTCGGCCATGACCGACGGCCACGTCGACCTGGAATGGGCGCGCGAACACCACTCGGTATGGGTCGCCGAGGAAGAGGCCAAAGCCGGCCCGCCCGCCTGGATCAAGGACGGCCTGAAGGCCAGCGAGAAGTAATTCGGGAGGAGCGTCACCCCGGCCAAGCGAAGCGCGAGCCGGGGTCCATGGCGGTGCTCTGACATGGATTCCGGGTCTACGCTGTCGCTCCGCCCGGAATGACGAGAGGCGGGGAAACCCTGTCTTAGGGCTTCGTCCGCAGCCTTGCCGCGATGGGGCAGCTTGCCGCGCGCCAGGAAACGAATTTCCACGCCGCCATGCCGGCGACCATGGCGGCGGTGAAGATCGCCGCTTCGGTGAAGCCGCCGGCGGCGGCGACGAAGGCCGGGCCGGGGCAATAGCCGGCGATGCCCCATCCCAGACCGAACAGGGCGGCGCCGCCGATCAGTCGGGCGTCGATGATCTTGGAGGTGGGGACCTGGAACTTGTTCTCGCATAGCGGCGCCGGGCGCTTCAGCGTTAGACGGTACCCCACCAGGGTCACCCCCAGACCGCCGGCCATGACGAAGGCCAAGGTTGGGTTCCACGCCCCGGCGATGTCGAAGAAGCCCAGCACGTTGGCGGGATCGGCCATGCCCGACAACAGCAAGCCGCCACCGAACAGCAGACCGGCGGCGAAGGCGGAAATCAGCGGACGCATGGCTTTAGGCTCCCATCAGGTGGCGGCGGACGAAGACGACGATGCCGGCCACCGCCATGAAGGTGACGACCGAGGCCAGCGAGCGCGGGCTAAGCCGCGCCAGTCCGCAAATGCCATGGCCCGAGGTGCAGCCGTTGCCCATGCGGGTGCCGAAACCAACCAGCAAGCCCGACAGCACCAGCAAGCCAGCGCCCAGCCCGTTGCCCTGCAGATGCAGATTGCCACTCAGGCCAAGGGCGATGCCGGGCGTCACCATGCCGGCGACGAAGGCCAGCCGCCACGCAAGATCCCGACCGCCCTCGCCGATCAGGCCGCCGACGATGCCGGCGATGCCAAGGATGCGGCCATTGGCCAACATCAGCAGCACCGCCCCGGCGCCGATCAGCGCACCGCCCGCCAGGGCGGACCACGGGGAGAAATCGGTCATGGCGTCAGCTCCTCAAATATCAATATACTCTAATATTAGATGACGCTTCGCCCTGTCAAGCGGCGGCGCCCCGTCGCCGGGCTTGAATCCCGAACGGTTTACCTCTATCTGGTCAGACAACCGAAGCCCGGCGGCCTGGTGGGAACGCGCATCTTCCCACCCGCCGCCCTTTTCCTTTTGGAAGCCATGCAGAACGCCATTCCCAAAGTCGGCATCGTCTCGTTGGGCTGCGCCAAGGCGCTGGTCGATTCCGAGCGCATCCTCACCCGTCTGCGCTCCGAGGGCTACGATATTTCCGGCTCTTATGACGGCGCCGACGTGGTGATCGTCAACACCTGCGGCTTCCTGGATTCCGCCCGCGCCGAATCATTGGAAGCCATCGGCGAAGCCATGGCCGAGAACGGCCGCGTCATCGTCACCGGCTGCCTGAACGACGAAAAGGCCATCCGCGACATCTATCCCGATGTGTTGTCGGTGACCGGCGCCCATCAGTACGAACAGGTGGTCAACGCCGTGCACGGCGCGGTGCCGCCGGTGTCCGACCCGATGATGTCGCTGGTGCCGCCCGAGGGCCTGCACCTGACGCCGTCCCATTACGCCTATCTGAAGATTTCCGAGGGCTGCAACCACCGCTGCACCTTCTGCATCATCCCGGGCATCCGGGGCGATCTGGTCAGCCGGCCGGCGGCCGATGTGCTGGACGAGGCCGAGCGCCTGGCCATGGCCGGCGTGCGCGAGTTGCTGGTCATCAGCCAGGACACCGGCGCCTACGGCCTGGATTTGGGCTACGAGGCCAGCAAGTGGCACGGCCGCGAAGTGCGCTCGCGCCTGACCGAATTGGCGACCGCGCTGGGCGATCTCGGCATCTGGGTGCGGCTGCACTACGTCTATCCCTATCCGCATGTGGACGAGGTCGTCCCGCTGATGGCCGAGGGCAAGATCCTGCCCTATCTGGACATTCCGTTCCAGCACGCGGCCCCCAACGTGCTGAAGGCCATGCGCCGCCCGGCCGACCATGAAAAGCTGCTGGAGCGCATCAGGAAGTGGCGCGAGGTCTGCCCCGACCTCACCATCCGCTCCACCTTCATCGTCGGCTTCCCCGGCGAGACCGAGGAAGATTTCGAGTTCCTGCTGGAATGGCTGGAACAGGCCCAACTCGATCGCGTCGGCTGCTTCAAGTACGAGAACGTCCACGGCGCCGCGGCCAACGACCTGCCCGACCATGTGGACGAGGACGTCAAGGAAGACCGCTATAACCGGCTGATGGAGCTGGCGCGGCAGATTTCCGACGAACGCGGCCGCGCCAAGGTGGGCAAGACCATCGAAGTGCTGATCGACGAAGTCGACGAGGAAGGCGCCTTCGGCCGTTCGTGGGCCGACAGCCCAGAGGTGGACGGCTGCGTGTTCGTGTCCGACACCGATGTGGAGCCGGGCGACGTCGTTCTGGTCGAGATCGAGCACGCCGAGGACTTCGACCTGTGGGGTCACGTCGTCGGCGAGGCGGAACCGCGCAAGCGGCGGGCGTAACGCCCGCCCTCACTCCAGCCAGGTAAAGTCCGGCAGGGACAGCACGCGCTGGCTGCCATCGGTACGCGAGATGGTCAGCAGCAGACGCGAGCGAACCGCCGGGCGCAGCGACAGCACGCCGCGTTCGGCCAGCACGCGCAGGGCCGGTGACGCACCGACCGGCAGTTCCAACTGCAGGCCGGTGATTTCGCACAATCCGGCAGCGGCCTGGCGGTCGCCGGCGCGGCCGTCGGTCCACTGATCAGGGCGCGCCTCGGCCGGCGAGCGGAACAGGAACGGCTGGCGTGGGTCCTCGCTGCCAAGCGCGACCGGAATGCCGACGCCATCCGGCAGATGGGGCGGCCGGTATTCCCAGGTCGGGAACGGAATGCGCCCGCGCAGGCCAAGACCGAACGGCGAGGCGCCGTTCTCGCGCCAGCGCGAACGCTCGGCCAGGCGGGTGCGGGCGACGCTGACCGAAATCAGCTCGGCTTGATCCTCGGGCCACAGCAATTCCAGATAGGCGTTGTCGAAGCAGGCACACACGTTGGCGGTGCCCTGTCCGTCGTGGTTGCGGCTGAAGCTTTCGGCCAAACCGCACGACTCCAGCGCCGCCAGCGCAGCGGCGCGGTCTTCGACGAACACGAAAACGTGGCAAAGGCTAGTTCCCATGGAACCAAGCTACCCGGCTCGCGCGCCCAGCACAATGGGACAATCACCCAAGGGGCGAGTCCGTGTTTCCTACCCCCTATTCGGTAATGACTTCCGGGCGGTGTCTCCCCCACTCTACCTCTCACGGCAGACACCACGGAGACTTACCCCCATGGTCCAATTGGTCGGTTTCGACGCCCACGAAGAAATCCTGGTCAGCGGCCTGCTCGCCCAGTTCCGCGCCGACGACTTCCGCATGGGTGAACTGACCCGCGCCGAAAAGCGGACGTTGCCCGGCTATCACGGCAAGGTGGTGCCGGTGGCGTGCAGCCGCTCGGACCGCTTCGACATGACCATGCTGCTGTCGTGCCTGAACCCGTTCACCGTGGCGCACGAACTGGCCCATGTGTCGGACATCTCGACCCGGCGCCAGGAATCGCGCGAGCATCTGTCGCTGGAAATGTCCAATAGCTGGCATCTGGCCCATCGCATGTCCAGCGAGTACTACGCCAACCGGGTCGCCTGCCGCTATGTGGACGAACACGACGTCTTCCTGGCCTTCCAGGGCGATTGCGCCGGCTTGCGCCAGTCGGTGGCCGGGGCCGATTGGGCCGGGGTGCTGATCCACTACGCCCTGCTGCTGGGCATCATGCACGGCATGGACCGGCTGGATTGCGATCCGCTCAAGCTGCTGGGCGCCGCCATCACGCTGCCCGACGCGGTGCAGCACGGCATCGACGGCTTCCGCCGCCAGGCCGCCGACTTCTTCACCGGCTATGGCGCCGAGCCGGCCATGGCAAGCGCCGCCTAAAACGTGATGCCCTCGCCGGGCGGGCGCATCCGGCTTTCGCCTTGCCCATACCGGCGGGCGCGGCCCATAATGGCGGCCGACAGCCATGGGCTGGGTTGGGGATGGCGATGGCATTTCGTGTTTTCAGGGGTGGCGGTGGCGCGACAACGGGCGGCGAGTCCGGAGCGCCCGATTCGGCCGATGCGATCGGCCCGGTGCTGGACCGCCTGGACTCGCTGGCCGCCGCGCTGGAAGCGCTGGACGGCGGTAACGGCGAAACGGTGAAAACCACGCTGTCGCGCATGGAACGGCGCGACATCCAGACCTTTTCCGCCATCGACACCTTTGCCACGGCACTGAAAAGCGTCAGCCACCATCTGGCCCATCTGCGCCAGTCGGTGCACAGCGCCAACACCCAGCACGGCGCCAAGCTGGACGGCCTGAGCGCCCGGCTGGAAGGCATCGAAAGCCGGCTCGAATCCGGCCTGATGGATGGGCTTGAGCTGGATTTCAGCCCGATGGCGGCGGCACTGGACATGATCGGCCAGCGCCTGTCGGGGCTGGAGGCCAAGCTGGACGGCATGGCGCAGCAACAGGCCCATTGGCCGTTCGACGCCGATGCCTTCGCCACCGCCCTGGCGACCATCGCCGACCGCCTTGCCCGCGTCGAATCCAAGGTGGACAGCGTCGCCCAGCAACCGTCGCTGGAACCCGAAGCCACCGCCAGCCTGCTGACCGCCCTGGTCGACCGCTTGGGCACGGTGGAAAACAAGGTGGACAGCGGCGCCGACGGCACCTCGATCGCCGCCTGCCTGCTGGCGGTGGATCGCCGGCTGTCGCGCATCGAATCCGGCCTGGGCATGGACCGCCCGCTGCCCGCCGCCAAGGACATCCCCGATCTGGCCGACGTGGTCGCGGTGGACGATGGCTTCGCCGAGGATTTCAGCGAAGACGCCCCCCCCGCGCTGCCCGAACCGGAAGCGGAGGATCACCCCGTCGCCACCGGCATTCCGCCGGTGACCGGCGACTCGGTTCCGGCGCAAGCCCCGCAATCCGCCGACGGCCGCGATCGCGTCGATCAGTTGCTGGAACAGGTGTTCAAGGTTCTGGCGCG
This sequence comes from Bacteroidota bacterium, assembly GCA_050259735.1. Taxonomy (GTDB): domain Bacteria; phylum Pseudomonadota; class Alphaproteobacteria; order Rhodospirillales; family Magnetospirillaceae; genus Magnetospirillum. The sequence goes on along the minus strand of JBLNBE010000040.1, from coordinate 4,080 downwards.
CTGAGCCTGATCCGGCCGAACAGGTTGCGGACCCACCGCGGCTGGTTGTTGGTCATGCTCTTGACTTGGCCTCGCTCGATCGAAGCGATCAGGCGCATTCGAGTGCTTGAATTATCCAGAATCCAAGCCCGATCCGCCAACACCAAGCCTGCCGGAAGATTGGCCAAGCTTCGTTGATAACGGCGCTGTACGTCGTCGCCCGGCACATGATGCCCACCGTCCGCGACGCGGCTGACGATACGTCCCATGGAAATTAGCGGCGTGTCAGTGCACACGAACACCAAGTTCACCTTGTAGCCGGCAGCCTTGGCGTCCTTCATCAGGGCTGCCTCGCGGTTGCCGGAAAAGGTGGTCTCCAAGGCGAAACTGCGATGCTCGGACAGATATTGCTTCTGCAGCGCAAGGGCCTGGCGCCCGGCCCGCATGGCGGTGCTGGGGTCCTCGGGATTGGCGGAGTTCAAAGCCTTGGCGATTTCATCGGGATTGATGACCGGCAATTTGCCGGCAAGGTGCCTGCGCGTCAGGGTCGTCTTGCCACTGCCGTTCGGTCCGGCGATGATCCAGGCTTGGTGCATCAGAGGTCTTTGATCAGGACTTCGGCATCATCCTTGAACGTCACCAACTGGCGCCGCCCATCGGGGTATTCTTTCACCACGGCGTCCGCAAAACGGTCGTCGCCGTAATAGATCGGGCGGCCGGCGGCAAGGTGGCGCTTGGCCTCGTCTCCGGTGTCGGAGGCCAGCGCCCTGGTGAAGGCGTCCGCAAAGCGGGCATCATCGGTTTCCGCTGCGGTGCCGACGGCCGAACGGTTGGGGACGGTCATCACCCTGATCTCCTTTTGACGAGCGCGCGCATTTTAGCATGCTTCCGCTATCCCAGCATCTCGTCATCCAGCGCGGCGTCGCGGCGGCCTTCCACCACCGCCTTCAGCACCACGGTAATCAGCGCCAGCAGCGTCAGCACCGACGCGGCGGCGAAGGCGCCCGAGCTGTCGTAGTCGTGGTACAGCAGGTCGATATACAGCGGCAGCGTGTTGGTTTCGCCGCGAATGTGGCCCGACACCACCGACACCGCGCCGAACTCGCCCAGCGAGCGGGCGGCGCACAGGATCAGGCCGTAGAACAGCGCCCATTTGACGTTGGGCAGCGTCACCTTGAGGAAGGTGGTCAGGCCGCCGGCGCCCAGCACCTGGGCCGCCTCTTCCTCGTCGGTGCCCTGAAGCTGCATCAGCGGCATGACCTCGCGCGCGACGAACGGGCTGGTGACGAACAGCGTCGCCAGGATGATGCCGGGCACGGCGAACATCACCTTGATGTCGTGGTCCATCAGCCAGCCGCCGAACAGACCCGAGCTGCCGTACACCATCAGGGTGGCGACGCCGGCGACGATGGGCGACACCGAGAATGGCACCTCGATCAGGCTGACCAGCCACTTCTTGCCCTGCCAGCGGAACTTGGTCACCGCCCACGCCACCGACAGGCCATAGACGGCGTTGACCGGCACGACGATGGCGACGGTCAGCAGCGACAGCATGATGGCGTGCAGCGCCTCGGGCGCCGCGACCGCCTTCCACCAGCCCTCGACACCCTTGCCGAAGGCGTGCAGGAAAACGATGCCGGTGGGCACGCCCAGCACCACCAGCGCCAGCACCACCGCCGCGCCGATCAACAGGCGGCGGGCCAGGTTGGCGCGCTGGCGGTGGGCGCGGTGGTGGACGGTCATTGGCGCAAGCATGATGATCTCAGCCCTTGTCCAGATAACGCTGGTGCCACGCCTGCAGCGCGTTGGTGGCCAGCATGACGACGAAGGCGACGCCCAGCACCACGGTGGCGATGGCGGTGGCGGCGCCGTATTCGTATTCCTCGAGCCGGATATAGATCAGCAGCGCGGTGATCTCGGTCTCGAACGGGCGGTTGCCGGCGATGAAGATGATGGCGCCGAACTCGCCCAGGCAGCGGGCGAAGGCCAAGGTGGTGCCGGCGATCAGCGCCGGCAGGATTACCGGCAACACAACCTTGAAAAACACCTGCAGTTCGGTGGCCCCCAGGATGCGGGCGGCTTCCTCGACGTCGACTTCAAGGTCCTCGATGACCGGCTGGATGGTGCGCACGACGAACGGCAGACTGGTGAAGGCCATGGCGGCGGCGATACCGGGCTGGGCGTGGGCGATCTTGATGCCCAGCGGCACCAGATACTGGCCGAACAGGCCGTTGGGGGCGAAAGCCGCCGTCAGCGCCACGCCGGCCACCGCCGTGGGCATGGCGAAGGGCAGGTCCATCACCGAATCGAGCAGGCGCCGGCCGGGAAAGTCGTAGCGCGCCAGCACCCAGGCGAACAGCAGCCCGACCACGCCGTTGAAGGCCACCGCCTCCAGCGCCGACACCACGGTGACCTCGTAGCTGGCCAGGGCGCGCGGGCCGGTGGTGGCGGCCAGGAATTCGTGCAGGGTCAGACCCGACGCTTTCAGCAGCAAGGCGGCGATGGGCAGCAGGACGATCAGGCCGAGATAGGAGAGCGACAGCCCCATGGTCAGGGAGAAGCCGGGCAGGATGCCCCGCTTCCCCCGCACCGAGGCCCCCGTCAGGGTCAGCGCACTCATCGCTTTTCAAACACCTGGTCGAGGATGCCGCCCTCGGCGAAGTGGACCTTCTGGATGTTGTCCCAACCGCCGAACAGCTCGACCGTGTACAGCCGCACCGCCGGGAACTGGGCCTTGTACTTGTCGGCCACCTTGGCGTTGCCGACGCGGTTGTAGTTGCGCGCCAGGATGTCCTGGGCCTCGTCCGACCACAGATAGTTCAGATAGGCGGTGGCGACCTTGCGGCTGCCGCGCTTGTCGACCACCTTATCGACCACGGCGACCGGGAACTCGGCCAACAGGCTGACCGGCGGCACCACGCTTTCGAATTTGTCGGTACCGAATTCCTTGCGGATGCCGTTCACCTCGGCCTCGAAGGTCACCAGCACGTCACCGGTATCGCGCTCGACGAAGGTAGTGGTGGCGCCGCGCCCGCCGGTATCGAACACCGGCACGTTGGACAGCAATTGGCGGACGAAGTCCTTGGCCTTGGCCTGGTCGTTGCCAAACTTCTCGAGCGCGAAGGCATAGGCGGCCAGGTAGGTGTAGCGTGCATTGCCCGAGGTCTTGGGATTGGGGAACACCACCTTGACGTCGGAACGGACCAGATCGTCCCAGTTCTTGATGTTCTTGGGGTTGCCCTTGCGCACCAGGAAGGACGGCAGCGAATAGTACGGCGAGGCGTGGTTGGGGAACGCCTGCGACCAGTCGGCGCGCACCAGGCCCTTATTGGCCAGCGCCTGCACGTCGGTGACCTGATTGAAGGTGACCACGTCGGCCGGCAGCCCCTCGATGATCGAGCGCGCCTGCTTGCTGGAGCCGCCATGCGACTGCTTCACCTCGACCGCCTGACCGCTGTCCTTTTTCCACTGCGCCTGGAACGCCGGATTGATCTGGGCGTACAGCTCGCGGGCGATGTCATAGGACACGTTCAGGATATCGGCCGGCTCGGCGCGGGCAGCCAGCGGCGCCAACGACAGGCCGAACGCGGCGATGGCGGAAATCACACGAGTCTTCATGGCGTCACTCCTCATTTCACGTTGCGACCATATTGCAACTCCGATTTTTACGCAAGATGTGTGTTTGTTATTTTTAATTCACAAAATTTTAGTGTTTTTAACGCGCAAAAGGAAACCCGCCGAAGCGGGTTCCCCTCACATATTGGGATAGTTCGGCCCGCCGCCACCCCGCGACCAAACCACAGGTTTGATCGCATCAAGCGAGTGATGAAGGCGGCGGCCCGGCCAGCGTTCACATATTCGGATAATTCGGTCCGCCGCCGCCTTCGGGCACGGTCCAGACGATGTTCTGGGTCGGGTCCTTGATGTCGCAGGTCTTGCAGTGCAGGCAGTTCTGGGCGTTGATCTGCAACCGGGGTCCTTCGACGATCTCGTAGACGCCGGCCGGGCAATAGCGCTGTTCGGGCGCGTCGTAGAGCGGCAGGTTGATGCCGATCGGCACGCTCTCGTCGCGCAGCCGCAGGTGGATCGGCTGGTTTTCCT
>JBLNBE010000039.1:0-251274 GCA_050259735.1 Bacteroidota bacterium | reverse complement strand
CTGGCTGTTCAAGGGCAGCAAGGAAAGCGTGAAGCAGGCGGTGGTCAATCAGGTCACCAACCCGCGTCACGGCTCCATGCCGGCCTGGTCCGAGCGTCTCGACGAGACCTCGATCAAGATGCTGACCGTCTACGTCCACTCGCTGGGCGGCGGTAAGTAAGGGATCTTGTCCGGGGGCGGCTCGCCGGCCCCGGACAGACCTGTCAAAGGACCGGCTTGCCGGTCCCCATACCGCCGAGGATTGGGCCAGGGACGGCCCAGGGGGCCTCGGCGGAAATGGATGGACGAGTGGGGTGCGTTCCCGAGCGGGGGCGCACCCCACCGTTATTTTCACCCCCCCTGCTCCCGCGCATCCACGCCTGACCGGCGTCCGTTTACCGCCCGTCGTCGCAGCGCCATCCACCCGGCTCTGCCATGCAAGCAATGCATGATAGGTATACCGATTTGCCAGGACTTGCCCTTATCCTCCCCGATAGGATCGGCCCGCTTTCAGAACCGGAGTGCCCATTCAGATGACCAAGGCCACGCCGCAGGCGACAGATTCGAACGCCTTGTACGCCGAAACCGTCACCATCCACCCTCGCAAGGTCAAAGGCACCTTTCGCAGCATCAAGTGGTGGCTGATGGCCATCCTGCTGGCCTTCTGGCATCTCGCCCCGTTCATTCGCTGGGATCGTGGCCCCGGCGCGCCGTCCCAGGCCATCCTGGCCGACATGGCCGGCCGGCGCGGTTATTTCTTCTTCATCGAAATCTGGCCGCAAGAGGTCTACTACCTGACCGGCGCGCTGCTGTTCGCCGCGATCGCCCTGTTCTTCATGTCGGCCCTGGCTGGCCGCGTGTGGTGCGGGTTCCTGTGCTGGCAGACGGTCTATACCGACCTGTTCGTGCTGGTCGAGCGCCTGGTGGTGGGCGACCGCAACGCCCGCATCAAGCTGGACCGCGAGAAATGGGGCGCCAACAAGCTGCTGAAGAAGGGCCTGATCCACGCCGCCTGGCTGGTGATCTCGCTGGCCTGCGGCATCGGCTTCACCCTTTATTTCGATGACGCCTTCGTCACCCTGCGCGAGATCTTCACGCTGCAGGCGTCCATGGGCACCTGGTCGGCGATCGCCATCGTCGGCGGCGGCTGTTACCTGTTGGCCGGCTTCGCCCGCGAGCAGGTCTGCCTGTACATGTGCCCCTATTCGCGCTTCCAGTCGGCCATGTTCGACGACCACTCGCTGATCATCTCGTACGAGGCGTGGCGGGGCGAGCCGCGGGCGCCGGCGCGCAAGGGCCAGACCTTCGACGGTCGCGGCCATTGCATCGACTGCAAGATGTGCGTCACCGCCTGCCCCACCGGCATCGACATCCGCGAGGGCCTGCAGATGGGCTGCATCGGCTGCGGCCTGTGCATCGACGCCTGCAACACCATGATGGATCGCATGAATCTGCCGCGCGGCCTGATCTCGTACGATTCCGAGGCCAACCTGAAGGCCCGCGCAACCGGGGGGCAGCCGCAGACGAAGCTGGTGCGCCCGCGCACCATGATCTATACCGCATTGCTGACGGCCATCGGAGCAGGGATGGTGTTCATGCTGGGCACGCGCCACACCGTCGAGGTGAACGTGCTGCACGAACGCTCGCCCTTGTTCGTTCAGTTGTCCGATGGCAGCATTCGCAACGGCTACACCTACAAGGTTCTGAACATGGTCCGTAAGGATCGCACGTTCTCGCTCTCCGTCTCGGGTATCCCCGGCGCCACCATCGAGGTGGTCGGCGATACCACGGGCAAGAGCGCCCAAACCGAAATGCAGGTACCGGGCGACGACGTTTCGGCCTTCCGCCTTTACGTCAGCGCGCCGGAGGCTTCCATCCAGAATTCCAAGACCCCGCTCGAGTTCGTCCTCACCGACAAGGCCGACGGCCATGTGGTGCGCTCCGACACTCTGTTCGCGGGGCCAGGCAGGTGAGCGATATGACCGCTGTGATCCGTGAACGGGGCTGGTGGTATCCCTATATTTTCGTCGGTTGCTTTGTCGTCATCGTCGGCGTCAACGGGGCTTTGGCCTATTTCGCAACCTCGACCTTCACCGGCCTCGAGACCGAGGGCGCCTACCAGAAGGGTCTGGCCTATAACCAGAACCTGGCGGCGGCCAAGGCCCAAGAGGCGCTGGGCTGGGACGTGGACACCAAGGTGTCCACCGAGTCCGTGACCGCCAGCGGCGCCAAGGTGAGCATCGCCATCACCTATCGCGACCGCGACGGCAAGCCGGTGGAAGGGTTGGCGGTCGTCGCCGACCTGATCCGTCCGACCGCCAAGGGCATGGACCGCCAAGAGACGCTGAAACCGCTGGGCAACGGCGTCTATGGCGGCAGCTATACGCTGCCGGTCGCCGGCAACTGGCGGATGGAAGTCGCCGCCAACGGCGACGGCGCCTCTTATCAGCTCGCCCAGAAGCTCGACATCCGGTGAGCGGCGGACGCGCCTGCCGCCACTGCGGCCAGGCCATTCCGGCCGAGCTGCAGGGCGATTTCTGCTGTCGGGGCTGCGAAGGCGCCTTCTCCCTGGTCCAAGGACTTGGGCTGGAAACCTATTACCGCCGCCGGTGCATCGACCCGGCGGCGCGCCCGCTTCGTCCCGAGGACGAAGTCGCGACCTTGCACGATTATTCCGCCCAGGTGATCATCGACGACGCCGGCGAGGCGTCGTTGCACCTGATGGTGGAGGGCATCCACTGCGCCGCGTGCATCTGGCTGATCGAGGCGCTGCTGTCGAAACAGGCCGGCGTTCACTGGGCGCGGGTCAACATGACCACCCGTCGCCTGGTGGTGCGCTGGGACCCGGCCCAGAACGACGCCTCCGCCCTGCTGGAGCCGGTGCTCAAGGTGGGCTACCGCCTGGTTCCCTATGACCCGGCCAAGCTGGGCCGCGAGACCGAGCGGGTCGAGAAGGAATTGCTGCGCGCCATGGCGGTCGCCGGCTTCGCCGCCGGCAACGTCATGCTGCTGTCGGTCTCGGTGTGGGCCGGCCATTTCTCGTACATGGGGCAGTATACCCGCGACCTCATGCACTGGATTTCCGCGCTGATCGTGCTGCCGGCGGTGCTGTACTGCATCCGCCCGTTCGCGCGCTCGGCGCTGTCGGCCCTGCGCGCCAAGCGCACCAACATGGACGTGCCCATCACCCTGGGCGTGACCCTGGCCTCGGCCATGTCGCTGGCCGAAACCATGCGCGGCGGCGAATGGGTCTATTTCGATTCCGCCGTCACCTTGCTGTTCTTCCTGCTGATCGGCCGTTACCTGGACAGCCGCGCCCGTGGCCGCGCCCGTTCGGCGGCCGAACATCTGCTGGCGCTGGACGCGGTGGCGGTCACCGTGGTCGAGACCGACGGCACCCAACGCCTGGTGCCGCCCAACAAGGTCACGGCCGGAGCCACCGTGCTGGTGGCGGCGGGTGAACGCATCGGCGTCGACGGCGTGGTCGCCGACGGCCGCTCGGACGTGGACACCGCGCTGATCTCGGGCGAGAGCGTGCCGGTGGCCGTCGCCGTCGGCGCCAAGGTGTTCGCCGGCACCATCAACCTGTCCGCGCCGCTGCGCCTGACCGTGGCGGCGGTGGGCGAGCGCACCTTGCTGGCCGAAATCGTCCGCATGATGGAAGTGGCCGAACAGGGCCGCGCCAAATACGTCGCCCTGGCCGACCGCGTGGCGCGGTGGTACGCGCCGGTGGTGCATGTTGCCGCGCTGGCCACCTTCCTGGGCTGGACCTTCGGCGTCGGCGTGCCGTGGCAGCAGGCGCTGCTCAACGCCGTCGCCGTGCTGATCATCACCTGCCCGTGCGCGCTGGCACTGGCGGTGCCGGTGGTGCAGGTGATCGCCTCGGGCCGCCTGTTGCGTCAGGGCATCCTGCTGAAATCGGCCACCGCGCTGGAACGCTTCGCCGACGTCGACACCGTGGTGTTCGACAAGACCGGCACCCTGACCGAGGGCAAGCCCGAGCTGATCCGCGACAATGCCGCCTGGACGCCGGCGCAGTTGGCCCAGGCCGCCGCCCTGGCGGCGGCATCGCGCCACCCGCTGGCCCGCGCCCTGGCCGCCGCCGCCCCCGGCACTGCCATCGCCGACGGCGTGCGCGAGGAACCCGGCCGCGGCATGATCGCCGGAGAAACCCGGCTGGGCAGCCGTGCCTGGATCGGCATCAGCGACGACGGCGCGGCGGAAGGCCCCGAGCTGTGGCTGGACGCGCCCGGCGTGGCGCCGGTGCGCTTCGCCTTCGCCGATGCCCCGCGCGCCGACGCTGCGGCGGTGGTGGCCGAGCTGAAGCGGCGCGGCCTAGCCGTCGAACTGCTGTCGGGCGACCGTTCCGCCACCGTACGCACGCTGGCCGCCCGCGTCGGCATCGACACCTGGCACGCCGCCCAGACCCCGGCCGACAAGGTCGCCCGCCTGGAGGCGCTGAAGGCCGAAGGGCGCCGCGTGCTGATGGTGGGCGACGGCCTCAACGACGCCCCGGCGCTGGCCGCCGCCCATGTCTCGGCCTCGCCCTCGACCGCCGTCGACGTCAGCCAAACCGCCGCCGACGTGGTGTTCCAGGGCCATCGCCTGACCCCGGTGGCCGAGACCTTGCGGGTCGCCGTCGGCTCGCGCGCCTTGGTCCGGCAAAATTTCGTGCTGGCTTTGGGCTATAATGTGTTTACCGTACCGCTGGCGGTGGCCGGCTATGTGACACCGCTGATCGCCGCGATTGCCATGTCTACCTCCTCGCTGGTAGTAATTGGCAACGCCCTGCGTCTGTCCCGCGGGAGAACAGGTTGACCAATCTTTTGATGCTCATTCCCGTCGCCCTGATGTTGGGGGGAATCGGATTGGTTGCCTTCCTGTGGGCATTGAAGTCGGGCCAGTTCGACGATCTGGACGGCGCCGCCCATCGCATCCTGTTCGAGGATGACGATTCCGGGCCGCAGGCGCCGCCCAAAGGCCAAGGCTAGGGGGCGCCGGTGAACGTCATGCCGCCACTGGACTTCGACGATCACAAGACAGAGCGACCCGAAGCGCCGGACATCTCGGCGCCGCCTTGCCGAAATTGCGATGTGGTCCGTGAGCTGGCGTTCTGCGCCGACCTCTCTCCCGACGAGATCCGCCGCCTCGCCACCGTGCGCTGCCATGCCCAATTACCGGCGGCGTTCTCGGTGTTCCGCGAGGGCGACCCGGCCGACCACGTCTATTCCATCTCGGTCGGCGCGGTGAAGCTGTACAAGCTGATGAGCGACGGCCGCCGCCAGATCATCGGCTTCCTGTTCTCGGGCGACATGTTCGGCCTGGGCCTGGACGGCGGCTATTGCTATACCGCCGAGACCCTGGTCGCCAGCCAGCTCTGCCGCTTCACCCACCGCAAGCTCGACACCATGATGGACGAGTTCCCCCGGCTGGAACGCAAGATGTTCACCATGACGGTCAAGGATTTGGTGGCCGCGCAGGAGCAGATGCTGCTGCTGGGGCGCAAGACCGCCAAGGAAAAGGTCGCCACCTTCCTGTTGAAGCTGTCGCGCCGCGCCGCCCAGCAGGGATTGCCGTCCAGCCCGGTGGCGCTGCCCATGAGCCGCGCCGACATCGCCGATTACCTGGGCCTGACCATCGAAACGGTCAGCCGCACCTTCACCCAGTTGAAGCGCGAAGACATCATCGGCCTGCCCGACGCCGGCCACGTCATCCTGACCGACGAAGACGGCCTGCGCGAACTGGCCGAGGGCACGGCGGGGGCGTAGGCCGAACCCCCGGGAATCGCTTTTAGGGTTTGACTTCGGCGCCCCGGGATGGAAAACCGGGGGCCGCCCCACCCCGTGCCGAGCCTAGGGAGATGCCGTTGAGCACCGAAATCCGGACCAAGCGTCTGACCACCCGCGACATCCGCGCCCGCAAGGGGGCCGAGCCGGTGGTGGTGCTGACCGCCTATTCCACCCCGATGGCGCGCCTGCTCGATCCCCATGTGGACGTGCTGCTGGTCGGCGACTCACTGGGCATGGTGCTGTATGGCATGGACTCCACGCTGGGCGTCAGCGTCGACATGATGATCAATCACGGCAAGGCGGTGATGCGCGGCTCGGCCCGCGCCATGGTGGTGGTGGACATGCCGTTCGCCAGCTATCAGGAAAGCCGCGAGCAGGCCTATCGCAACGCCGCCCGCATCCTGGCCGAGACCGGCTGCGCCGCCGTCAAGCTGGAGGGCGGCCGCGAGATGGCCGACACCATCCATTTCCTCACCACGCGCGGCGTGCCGGTGATGGCCCATATCGGCCTGATGCCGCAGGCGGTCAACACCGCCGGCGGCTTCCGCGCCCATGGCCGCAACGACGACGAGGCCGCCACCATCCGTGACGACGCCCGTGCGGTGACCGAAGCCGGCGCCTTCAGCGTCGTGGTCGAAGGCACGGTGGAGCCGGTGGCGCGCCAGCTCTCGGCCGAGATCGCCATCCCCACCATCGGCATCGGCGCCTCGGCCGCCTGCGACGGCCAGGTCCTGGTGGCCGAGGACATGCTGGGGCTGTTCAACGACTTCACCCCGAAATTCGTCAAACGCTATACCGATTTGTCGCCGCAGATTTCCCAGGCGGTGGCCGACTATGCCGCCGAGGTGAAGGCGCGCACCTTCCCCGCCGCCCAGCACTGTTTCGGCGTGCCCAAGAAGAACTGAGGACCACACCATGACCCAGACCGGCAATCTCGACCTCGTCCGCTCGGTGGCGGATTTGCGCGCCCGCGTGAAGTACTGGCGCGACCAGGGCCTTAGCATCGCCATGGTGCCGACCATGGGCGCGCTGCATGACGGTCACCTGACGCTGGTGCGCGCGGCGCTGGAGCGGGCCGATCGCGTGGTGGTCTCCATCTTCGTCAACCCGACCCAGTTCGGCCCGACCGAGGATCTGTCACGCTATCCGCGCCAGGAGGCCAAGGACGCCCAAGCGTTGGACGGCGTCGGCTGTCACCTGCTGTTCGCCCCCAAGGTCGAGGAAATGTATCCCGACGGCTTCGCCACCACCGTCACCGTCAAGGGCGTCTCGGCCCCGCTGGAGGGCGTCTGCCGCCCCGGCCATTTCGACGGCGTCGCCACCGTGGTCAGCAAGCTGCTGCTGCAATGCCTGCCCGACGTGGCGTTGTTCGGCGAAAAGGATTGGCAGCAACTGGCGGTGATCCGCCGCATGGCGCGCGACCTTGACCTGCCGGTGCAGATCATCGGCGTGCCGACGGTGCGCGAGGCCGACGGTCTGGCGTTGTCGTCGCGCAACGCCTATCTGAGCGCCGACGACCGCGCCGTCGCCCCGGCGCTGCACCGCGCCCTGGTGACCATCGCCGAGGGCCTGAAGGCGGGCAAGCCGGCCGAGGAACTGTGCCATCGGGCTGCCGCCGACGTGCTGGCCGCCGGCTTCGCCAGTGTGGATTACATCGACGTGCGTGATGCCGCCAGCATGGACAAGCTGACCGCGCTGACCCGCCCGGCCCGCATCCTGGCCGCCGTCCGCCTGGGCAACACCCGGCTGATCGACAATATCGGCGTCGAGCCGTAACGCCATGCTGGAGCGCCTGTTCAGCCTGAAGGCCCGAGGCACCACCGTGGGCACCGAGGTGCTGGCCGGCGTCACCACCTTTCTGACCATGGCCTACATCATCTTCGTCAACCCGGCCATCCTGGCCGATGCGGGGATGGATCGCGGCGCCGTGTTCGTCGCCACCTGCCTGGTGTCGGCGCTGGCCTGCCTGATCATGGGGCTGTGGGCGAACTATCCCATCGCCCTGGCGCCCGGCATGGGGCTGAACGCCTATTTCGCCTATTCGGTGGTGTTGGGCATGGGCCAGACCTGGCAGGTCGCCCTGGGCGCGGTGTTCCTGTCGGGTTGCCTGTTCGTGGCGCTGTCGCTCAGCCCGATCCGCAACGCCATCGTCGACGCCATCCCCCATTCCATGAAGCTGGCCATTTCCGCCGGCATCGGACTGTTCCTTGCCATCATCGCGCTGAAGAACGCCGGGCTGATCGTTCACCACCCCGCCACCTTGCTGACCGCCGGCGACGTCACCCAGCCGCAGGCGCTGCTGGCGCTGGCCGGGTTCTTCGTCATGGTGGCGCTGGATGCGCGCAAGGTGCCGGGCGCCATCATGCTGGCCATGCTGGGCACCGCCGCCGCCGGCATGGCACTGGGCCTGACCCCGTTCGCCGGAGTGGTGGCGGCGCCGCCGTCGCTGTTGCCGACGCTGGGGCAGTTGGACGTCGGCGGCGCCCTCGGCCTCGGCCTGGCCACCATCGTCTTCGCCTTCTTGTTCGTCGACCTGTTCGACAACACCGGCACCCTGATCGGGCTGGCCCACCGGGGCGGCCTGCTGGATGCCAACGAGCGCCTGCCGCGCCTGCGCCCGGCCATGGTCGCCAACGGCCTGGCCAATCTGACCTCGGGCCTGCTGGGCACCTCGCCGGTGACCAGCTATATCGAGAGCGCCGCCGGCATCAAGGCGGGCGGCCGCACCGGCCTGACCGCCGTGGTGGTGGCGGCGCTGTTCCTGCTGGCGCTGGCGTTCAGCCCGCTGGCGGCCTCGATCCCCGCCTATGCCACCGCGCCGGCCCTGCTGTTCGTCGCCTGTCTGTTGGCGCGCGGCCTGACCGAAATCGCCTGGGACGACCTGACCGAGGCGGTGCCGGCGGTGATGACCGCCGTCACCATGCCGCTGACCTTCTCCATCGCCCACGGCATGAGCTTCGGCTTCGTCTCCTATGTCTGCATCAAGCTGCTGGCCGGCCGCATCCGCGACGTCACCCCCACCGCCGCCATCCTGGCCGCCGCTTTCGCGGCAAAATATTGGTGGCTTGGGTAAAGTCGCCGCGTTTCCCGTTGACCCGGCCAAAACCTTGGCTATGATCCCCCGACCAATCCCACGGTGCCCCAGTGGCGGAATTGGTAGACGCAGTCGACTCAAAATCGACCGCCGCAAGGCTTGCTGGTTCGAGTCCGGCCTGGGGCACCACTCCTTTTCAAGCGCATTGATCTCTCAAGGTTTTTTGGAGGGGTTTGTCCCACCAGCCTTTTTCCGGGCTGTCGGTGGGGCACTTTGGTCCTCGTTCCGTTCCGCAGGCACCAGCAGGTGCATGGCCGATGCGGCCAGGCGCTTCCGGTTGGCCTTCCGCGTATACAGCGCGGCCTGCTTCGGACTCTCCCAGCCATAGATCGCCATCAGCTGATGCGGAACTGATGGCGGTCGTCAAGGCCGCGTCCAATGAAAGCGTCGCGGCCCGCGTTATCGGGAACCGAGGCGATCCGGCTGATGTCGTTTTGTCGGGCGGGTCACGGCCTTGCCAGGTCCTTCAGGGCGGGGAAGTCGAGTTGGTCGGCGGCGGCGTGGACCTTGTCCGCCCAGGCGGCATAGCGCGGGGTTTCCACTTTCAATGTTTCAGCCCAGGCCATCATTTCGCTGATCCGTCCGCCCATGATCATCGCGCGCAACCGTTCCCTCTCGACGTCGTCGGGACAAGCGCCGGGCGCATCCTCGACAAGCGTGGCGGAAGGCGCGGAATCGACCCATTCCAAGCCAAGCAACTCGCCAAGGCAGCGCAACAGGGTGACGTGATCCAGCGGCTTCAGAAGATGTTCGGCGAAATTCATCCGCTGCGGGAAGCCGTCCGGACGCTCCGGCGGGGCGGCGGAAATCAGCACCACCGGAACATCGGGGTTCAACTCGCCCATGTGGCGCAAAACCATCCAGCCGTCGCCGTCAGCCATGAACTGATCGGTCAGAACCAGATCCACCGCCAAAGGAACCGCCCCCATCGCCACGACCGCCTGGCCGCTGTTCGCCTCGATAACGTCGAACCCGCAGTCTTTCAGCAAAGCGGCCAGGATCGGACGGCTGTCGTCCTCGTCATCGACCAGCAGGATGGTGCGCCGTGGCCCGCCATAGCCGGCATAGTCATCCCGCGGCGCCATTCCGGGCGCGCCGTCTTCGTCAGCCATCACCTGGAAGCAAAAGCAGGCGCCTTTTCCCGGCCGGCTTTGCACCGTCAGGCGTCCTCCCATCAACTCGACCAGTTGGCGGGCGATCGTCAGGCCCATCCCGACTCCCTTCCCTCCCCGGCGGGTCGCCTGCTGTCCTCGTTCGAAGGGGCGGAAGATACGTTCCTGATCGGCAAGCGGGATGCCCTCGCCGGAATCCGTCACGGCGAAGGACAATTGCAGCCGGCCCTGGGAACCCAGGCGCTCGGCGACGCAGTCAAGGCGGATGCTGCCGTCTTTGGTATGACGCGCGGCATTACTCAGCAGATTGTCGAGAACCTGGCGCAACCGGCTCTCGTCAAGCTGGGCGCCTGCGATTGGAACGCCGCCCGCATGCAAGGAAAACGTATTGCCATTCCGGGCGGCCAGGATCCGAGCGTTGTATTCGGTGCCGCGCAGGAACCGCCCCCAGTCCACCGGCTCCACCCTCAACTTCAGTTTGCCGACGCTGCCCCGCGCATGATCGAGAATTTCGTCGATCATACGCAGCAAATGGCGCCCGCTTTCCAAGATGCGCGCCAGTTTTTCCGCGTGCTGGGGCTGACGGATGGACCGCGCCAGCAATTGCGTCGTCCCCAGGACGGTATCGAGCGGGGTTCTGAGTTCGTGGCTCATATGGGCCAGGAATTCCAGCCGGGCGGCGCTTTCGGCCTGGGCGGTCAGAAGATGGCGCTGCATCTCCTCGCGCTTTTCCTCTTTGTGCGCGACGATGCTAAGCAGGGCGGCTGGTGAACTCAGCAGGAATCCCCAGGCGTAGACGATGGACAGGGCATTGCTGTGGGGGATGAAAATGGAGAGTTGGCAAAGCAGGCAAATGATTGCCGCGGCCAGCAGAAAGCCGGCGGGGCGGATCTTGTCGCGCCAAGCCCGCCAGAACAGCGAAATGGCGACCATGCTGGTGACAAGCGAAGTCAGCATGATGACACGGATGGCGGTGGCGTAGTCGGCCAGGCAGGCCCCGCCCATGGCCAGAGCGATCAATCCGGCCAGCACCAACAGCACAGCTTGATGCCGGCGATAGCGCCCGCCGATGCAACGGCGCACGAACAACACATAAAGGACGACGGACGCGCCCGCCGCCACAGCCTGTATACTGATGTCGAAGGGACGCTCCTCGGGCCACAAATAGGTCGGCAGCAGGCCGCTGTAACAGGCCGTGAACAGCGCCCGGGCGATTTCCCCGCCACTGAAACAAAGATAGGCCGGATCGCGCCACGTGAGATAGACCATCAAGGTGAACATCGCCACCACCAGCAAGGCACCGACATTGACGGCATGCAGGACCGCGGTACGGACATCGGTGCCGACGTAAGCGTTCGGCCGCCACAGGGTGGGCGTCAGATCGATGAGAGTGCGAGAAGCTTCCCGGACCAGAATCAGCCGGCGCTCCCCCGGCGCCAGCGTCAAGGATAGCAGGGGGTCGGCGAAACGCATCGCGCGCTGGACGGGAGGAATGGCCAATCCGCTGTCGCTTCGCCGCCACCCCCCCTCCGTCGTGGCCTCGAAGAAGCTCACCTCCTCCAGACGGGGATGACCGATGTGCAACCATCGTTCGACGGGTTGCGCCGTCGGATTGATCAGTTCCAGGCGCAGCCAGTACGTCCGGGGGGAATAGCCGCGCGTCAGGGCGGACGGCGTGGCGGGAACGAAATGACAGCCGCCGGCAGCGATGGCGGCGACGTCGGCCGGACTTTCGCACCATTCCACCTGGTCCGACAGATCGACGCTGGCGTCGTCGGTGATCATGACCGGCTCGGCCGACACGCCTTTCGTCAGGATCGCCCCGACGCACGCCAGCAGCAGAATCAGAACGATTCGCAGGCCTGTCATGGTTCTTCGTCCGATGATGATGGGTCCTTCGCTTCGAAGTGCTGCCCGTCCCGGTGAAGGATCATGCCCCGCCGCAGATCGCGTGGGGGAAAGCCGAAGCGTTCGCGAAAGGACTTGGTGAAGTTCGACTGCGTGGCATAGCCGAGATGCTCGGCGATATGCGACATCGGTGTGTCGGTCCGACACACCAGATAATGAGCCTGGCGCAGGCGCTCCTCGTACAACCAGCCGAACACCGACTGGCCGCAGCGGGCCTGAAAGGAAACGTTGAGCTGGGTACGGTTGGTACACAGCAGTTCCGCCAGCTTGGGAAGCGAGGGGGGATGGGCGAGGGTGTCGCGCAGTATCTTTTGCGCCCGTCGCACCAGGACCTCGTCCCGTGTCGCCTCGACGGGAATATCGAGGCCGTCCACCACCGTTTTAGGCGTCAAATTCAGATGTACGCCGATGCGCGCCATCACCTCCTGTTCGGCAAAAGGCTTGCCGATGTAGTCGACCGCCCCCAAGGCGAAGCCTTCCAACCGTTCGTCCAGATCGTTGGCGGCGGTCAGGAAAATGACCGGGATGGTGCGCGTGGCGGGATTGGTTTTAAGCAGGCGGCAGGCCGTGAAACCATCCATCCCCGGCATCCGGACGTCCAGAAGAATCAGGCTGGGCTGTTGCAGTTCCGCCTGCTGATAGCCGTCCTCGCCGTCGAAGGCGACACTAAGGCTAAGACGGCTCGCGGTGATCATGTCCTTCAGCACGGCAAGATCGGTCAGCGAATCGTCGATAAGAAGCAGGTCAAGGGACAAGGCCGTGGTCTACCCGACAAAAGGTGAAGAACCGGGAACAGAATACAACGTCTGGATCGCGCTTCCCATGCCCGCGAAGAGCGGCGGAACAGCGGACGGAAGGGACCTCCCGACCGCGAGGCATTAAGTTATCCACAGAAAACTTGAGGAATCACGGCGAATAATGTTGCCAGGAATAATATTACAGCCACCAGGAATAACAGGTTCGGATATCTCGGTGCATATTATACCTAGTCTTTGGAATAAGGCCAATCTTAAGACTAAAGCTTATAAACAGGGGCGTTTCCGGACGAGCTATCATGAAGAAGTGGGGATTGGTGTTGGCCGCCACGGCGGCAACGGTCGGAGGGAGTGTTTCCTTACCGATGGCCTGGGCGGCGGTGCCGGGGGCGGTCGACCCGAACCGGATCGAGCGGGAATTCGAGCCACCGGCGCTCCCACAATCCTCGGGGGAAGGCATCGTAACGCCGACAATCCCCGGCACCGTGGCGCCGCCGGGCGCCGAGGCGGCCAGCTTCACCCTGACCGAGGTGGTGATCGACGGCTCGACGGTCTATACCGCCGAGGCGTTGCGGCCGTTTTATGAAGACTTCCTTGGCCGGACGGCGTCGGTCAAGACCCTTTACGACATCGCCGCCACCATCACCGCCCGCTACACCGGCGACGGCTATATTCTCAGTCAGGTGGTGGTCCCGCCGCAAACAATCGGTGACGACGGCATCGTTCATCTGCGTGTCGTCGAAGGGTCGATCGATCAGGTGATCATCAAGGGCGACGGCGCGGCGGCGGTGAACGACCTGTTGCAGGGCTATGCCAAAACGATCCGCGCCGAGACCCCGCTGAAACTTGCCACCCTGGAACGCTGCCTGCTGCTGGCCTCCGACCTGCCGGGAGCAACCGTCAGGGGAACGCTGAAGCCCTCGGACACCGTGACCGGGGCCGCCGATCTGATCTTCGATGTCGAGCGCAAGCCGGTGGCGATGGCGGCCAGTCTCGACAACCGTGGCAGCCGCTATATCGGCCCATGGCGGACGATGACGACGGCCGACTTGAACGGCGTGATCAACGGCCGCGACCACACCAGCCTGACCTATGCCACGGTGCCCCAGCACACCGAGCAATTGCAGTACGGCCATCTGATCCACGAGGAAACCCTGGACGATGAAGGCACCAAACTGGCCTTCGACGCCGGGTACACGCAGTCGCATCCCGGCTGGTTACTCAAGGAGGATCAGGTTCGCAATCACGCCGAGGTGGCGGGCGTGGAAATCAGCCGCCCCGTGATCCGCAGCCGCGCCGAAACCTTGACCCTGACGGCCCGTTTCGAGGCACGCGACAGCGGCATCGACCAGTACGTCAACGAAACCGTTTCCAACGACAGCTTGCGCTCGGCGCGTCTTTCCGCCGCCTACGACTGGGCGGACGCCTGGGCGGGGCAACCGGCGGCCAGCCTGCTGACGCTGGAGGTGGCACAAGGACTGAATGTGCTGGGGGCGACGCGAAGCGGCTCGGCCAATCCGTCGGTAAAGGGTGGGCATTCGGATTTCATCAAGTTCGACGCCGAGATCATCCGCACTCAGCGACTTTACGGCCCCTTCGCCTTGCAAGTGGGGGCGAGGGCGCAGGTGGCGGGATCGACGCTGCTGTCGGCCGAGCAGGTCACGCTGGGCGGAGTCCAGTACGGGCGGGCCTACGACGCCGGGGTTCTGGCGGGCGATCACGGGCTGGCCGGCAAGGCCGAGTTACAATATGCCGGCCCCGAGATTCCTATGCTGAAGGACTGGCTGCTTTACGGTTTCTGGGACGGCGGCCGCATCTGGCGGATGCATCCGACGGAAGACGGGGAGAATGGCGGCGGGCTGACCTCGGTCGGCGCGGGCCTGCGCGGCGACATCAACGACTGGGCCTCGTTCGAACTGGAACTGGCCAAGCCGTTGACCCACGTCGACGCGGAAGATCGGGGTATGGGCGTGCGCGGCTTCGCCACCCTGGTGGTACGGTATTGAGGAGCCCATCATGAACCATCATCACCCGATGTCCCTTCCGGCCATGACCTGTGGACCGCGCTGGTCGCGGCGGCGTTCGGCGCTGCTGGCCTGCACGGCGCTGTCCCTGGTGGTGACGATCCCGGCACCGTCGGCCCACGCCCTGCCCCAGGGCGGCATCATCGTTCAGGGCACGGGGCAGATCATCGCCAAAAGCGCCACCGAAATCGACGTCATCCAAAGCAGTCAGAAGCTGGTCATCAACTGGTCCAGCTTCAACATCGCGGCGGGCGAAAAGGTGCTTTTCGTACAGACCAGCGCCCTGATGCAGGTGTTGAACCGGGTGGTGGGGTCGCAGTCCTCGACCATCCTGGGGGAACTCAAGGCCAATGGCACCATCATCCTGGTCAACCCCAACGGCATTCTGTTCGGCGCCGGATCACAGGTCAAGGTGGGGGCGATCATCGCCACCCCCACCGGCATTGCCGACGCCAATTTCATGGCGGGAAATCTGGTCTTCGACAGCCCGTCCAACAGCGCCACCGCCTCGGTGGTCAATCGCGGCACCATCACCGCGGCCGACGCCGGCCTGGTCGGGCTGGTGGCGCCGGGGGCGGAAAATTCCGGAGTGATCCAGGCCCGCCTGGGCACGGTGCAACTGGCCTCGGGCAACACCTTCTCGGTCGATCTTTATGGCGACAAGCTGATCAATCTGGTGGTCTCGGACAAGGTCAGCCGCACGGTGACGGCACCCGACGGGCAGTCGTTGCAGGCGCTGGTGTCCAATTCGGGAACCATCAATGCCGATGGCGGCGCCATCATCCTGTCGGCCAATGCGGCGCGCGACATCCTGACCAACGTCGTCAACATGGGCGGCGTGGCGCAGGCGCGCTCGGTGGGGACCACGAACGGCAAGATCGTCCTTGATGGCGGCGACAACGGCACGGTGGCCGTCTCGGGTACCGCCGACGCCACGGGAACGCAGGCTGGCACTAGCGGCGGCGCGGTCACGGTGGCGGGCGACACCATCACGGTGATCGACGGCGCCAAACTGCTGGCCGGCGGCGCGGCGGGCGGCGGCGCGGTATCGGTCAGAGCCGCCCGTGCCGTCAGCGTGGCCGCGGGGGCGTCGCTCGACGCCTCGGCGACGGCGAGCGGCGACGGCGGCACGGCCACGGTGATCAGCAGCGGTTCGGCGACGGTGGCGGGAACGCTGACCGCCACGGGCGGCGCGGCGGGCGGCAACGGCGGCACCATCGAAACCTCGGGCGGGACCCTGGATGTCTCCGGCGCCACGATCAGCGCAGCCTCTCCCAAGGGCAAGGCGGGGTCGTGGCTGCTCGACCCCTACGACCTGACCATCAATTCGGCGGCGGCGGCCAGCATCAACAACGCGCTCGCCCACGACACCTCCGTCACCTTGCAAACCACCGCCAGCACCGCCACCACGGCCTATGGCGGGACAACCAATGCCGGCGGCAACGGCGACATCACCATCGCCTCGCCGATTTCCTGGAACAGTTCGGCCAGCCTGACCCTGGATGCCTATCACTCGGTGCTGGTCGATGCCAACATCACCGGCACCAATCTGGTGATCAAATACAATAACGGGGGAACGGGCGGCAATTTCCTGGTGTCCGGGGCCACGGTAAACCTGCCGACGGGGACCGGGCATCTGGCCATCAACGGCACGGCGTTCACCACAATCGGCGATCTGTCGCCAGTGATCGCCAACCCGGCCGGCGCTTACGCGCTGGCGTCCGACATCGCGGGCGGCAGCCATAGCGCGTCGGTGATCGCCAATCTGACCGGCTCCCTGGAGGGGCTGGGTCATACCATTTCCAACCTGGGCATCACCTCGTCGTCCGATTATACCGGACTGATCGGCACCGTCGCTTCCGGCGCCAGGGTCCGCAACCTGATTTTGGCCAATGCCTCGATCACAGGGCACGATTATGTCGGCGCCCTGGCCGGAGCAAACAATGGCGATGTCGTCAATGTCGCCGTGACCGGCGGCAGCGTCATTGGCTATAACCATGCCGGCGGACTGGTCGGAGATAATGCCGGCACGGTGTCGGCCAGCACCGCCAGCAGCGCCATCAGCAACGGCTTCAGCGTCTCCAACAATCTCGGCGGGTTGGTCGGGTATAACACCGCCACGGGCACGGTGACGGCCAGCACCGCCAGCGGCACCGTTCGCGGCTACAGCACCATGGGCGGGCTGGTTGGAGGCAATGCCGGCACGGTGTCGGCCAGCAGCGCCACCGGCGCGGTCAATGGCGATTCGTATCTCGGCGGACTGGTCGGGTATAACACCAGCACGGGCACGGTGTCGGACAGCACCGCCACCGGCGCCCTCAGCGCCATCCTCTACGGCGGCTACGAGTTCGGCGGACTAGTCGGACAGAATGACGGCACGGTGTCGGCCAGCTACGCCAGCGGCGCCGTCAGCGGCAACCAGGTCATCGGCGGGCTGGTTGGAATGAACACCGGCACGGTGTCGCACAGCGTCGCCACCGGCAACGCCAGCGGTTGGGCCGGCGGCGTCGGCGGGCTGGTGGGAGTCAACACTGGCACAATATCGGCCAGCGCCGCCACCGGCAACGTCAACGGCGGCGGCAGCCTCTCCACCGTCGAGGTCGGCGGACTGGTGGGAGGCAACGCCTACACCGGCACGGTGTCGGACAGCTACGCCACCGGGACCGTCACCGGCGGTGGGTGGATGGGCGGACTGATCGGAGATAATTATGGCACGGTGAAGAACAGCTACGCCACCGGCGCCGTCAGCGGCAGGAATAACAATATCGGCGGACTGATCGGATGGAACCTCGCGACAGTTTCGGACAGCTACGCCACCGGCGCCGTTAGCGGCATCAGCGAAGTCGGCGGGCTGGTGGGATTGAACACCGGCACGGTCCATAGCTGGGACGGCACGTTGACCTACTACGGCGTGGTGTCGAACAGCTACGCCACCGGCGCCGTCAGCGGCGGCAGCTCTGTCGGCGGGCTGGCTGGAGACAATGGCGGCACGGTGTCGACCAGCTATTGGGACACCACAGCCACCGGACAGTTGTCCGCCTGCGGTACGGGGACCTGTGGCGCCACGGGGCTGACCAGCACCCAGATGAAATCCTTGTCCACCAACGCCTCGGCCAATGTCTATCACTGGGACTTTTCTTCGGCGTGGAATCTGGTCGGATCGGTCAATTCCAGCTATCCGATCCTGCGCACCTCGCCCTTCGTTGTGACGATCGGCGCTGGCGCCCAGACCGCCACCTATGGCGACGCCTTGAGCAGCGCCGGTTATATCTACAACAACCTGTGGAGCCGCGACACCTCGGCGGTGGTGCGCGGCCTGACCCTGTCCGGAGCCGGTCAAGGCTCGTCGGTCGGCACCTATACCGTCAGCCTGTCCGGGGCCACCGCCACCAGTTTGTCCGGCGTCACCTATACCATCCTCTACGAAACCGGCTCGGTGACCATCGTCCCGCGCCCGATCAGCTACAGTATCGACAACGTCCGCGGCCCCCATGGCAGCGCGCTGCCCGGCCAGGTCACCTGGAGCAATCTGTACGGCAGCGACGATCCCGGTGCCACGGTCGACCTGTCCGGCAGCGGCGGTCGCTACTACCAACCGGTCGGCAGCGACGGCGGCTATACCATCGCCGCCAACCTCAAAAACGGCACCTATGCCATGACGGTGACGACGTTGTCCAACGGCAACTACAGGCTTGCCAGCACCGGCAATCACCCTGGCGTGCTGACCATCGGCAGTCCGCTGACCCCCGCGCAGATCGGCATGCTGAACGCCGCCCCGCCGGCGACGGTCTCTGGCCTCCCAGCCGCCGATCCGTTGACGCGTGCCGTGCAAGTGCTGGAAAATCCGCTCAACGGCATGGCGTTCAAGGGCGGAAGCCCCGTTCTTACCGTCACGCCGGACATGTGGAACCGCTTCGGCCCGGGTGTCTCCCAAATCGTTCAGCCGGTATGGACCCCGCCGGAGTAACCGACCGTGTCGTTGCCACAAACCGAAAAACCCCGGCTGTTCCCCGATTTGGCCGCCGCCGTCCCCGCCTTCGCCGAAGCCATGCGCCGTCACGAAGACGGCGATTTGGCCGGGGCGCGGATGATGTACGCCAATCTGATCGACCAGCCGGCGTTGACCGCGCCCAGTTTGCATCAGTTGGGACTGATCGCCGCCGCCCAAGGCGAGCATGGCCGCGCCGCCGATTTGTTCCTGAAGGTCACCCGCCTGGAACCGGCGCTGTGGATGGGCTATGCCAACTTGAGCGCCGCCCTGGACCGCATCGGCAAGCCGGCCGAGGGGACCCGGGTTCTGGCCGATTTCGCCTGCGCCCTCTACGCCATGCGCCAGTACAAAGAGGCCGAGCCGGTGTTCCGGCAGGTCTTGGCCCGAGATCCGGCCAGCTTTGCCGGCAACGCCAATCTGGGCACCTGCCTGTCATGGCTGGGCCAGTTGCCCGAAGGCGCAGCCTTCCTGATCCGCGCGTTACACCTTTATGGACGGACCGCCCCGGAAATCGCCGGACTCCTGACCGCCCTGGACGCCGACATCGACAAATCCGTGCTGGCACGACTTCCTCCGCTGCCCGAGACACCGGTTTCGGGATGCATCGAGAAAGTCGAAGACGTCCTGACCTCGCTGGGCAAGGCCCTGATGGAGCTTGGTCAGGCAAGCGCGGCGCTGCAATGCTACCGGATGGCGGTGACGATCGCGCCGGGCTTTGCCCTGGGTCATTGGAATCTGGCGCTGGCCTTGCTGAAACGCGGCGACTTCGAGCAAGGCTGGGCCGAATACGAATGGCGGTGGGAGTGGCCGGATTTCCCCGAACCCCGCCGACGCCTGCCGGCCGCTCCCTGGCGAGGCGAGCCGCTGGCCGGCAAGCGCATCCTGATCTGGAGCGAGCAGGGCTTTGGCGACGTCCTGCAGTTCGTGCCGCTGGTTGCCGCCTTGGCCAAGCAAGAAAACGCCGAGGTGCTGCTTGAGGTGCCGGCCCCCCTGCTGCGGCTGCTGCGCGCCAATCTGCCGCAGATCCGGGTGATCCCGCGTCCCGATCAGCCCAATGCGGTAACGACGGATCTTGCGCTTGACTATGCGTTGCCCATCCTGAGCCTGCCGCTCCGCCTGGGGCTGCGAACGGCGGACTTGCCGCTGGCCGCTGTCCCCTATTTGCATCCGAGCCCGGAGGATGTCGCGCTTTGGACCGAACGGTTGCGGGACGAGACGCGGTTGCGGATCGGCTTGGTGTGGGCGAGTCGTCCCTATCCCGACACCCGGCGCTGCATCCCGCTGGAGATGTTCCGCGAGACGATCTCGGGAACGCCCACTGTAGCATGGTACGCTTTGCAGGTCGGCCCGCAGCAGCGCGAACTGGACGAGGCCGGAATTCCAGGACTGACCGACCTGTCCGCCGATCTGCACGATTTCGCCGATACGGCGGCGGCGGTCGGTCAGCTCGATCTGGTAATCAGCATCGATACGGCCGTGGCGCATCTGGCCTCGGCCCAGGGAAAACCGGTCTGGACCTTGCTGCCGCACATCGCCGATTGGCGCTGGGGAAGGAATGAATCGCCGACGCCCTGGTATCCCCACATGCGCCTGTTCCGCCAGTCCCGCTCCGGCGACTGGGGCGAGGTCCTGACGCAGGTGCTCGCCGCTCTGAAGGAATTTCCGCGCGAGGTTTCCCAACGCTGACATCCCCGCCGTCTCGCCGCCCCCCTCCCAAACCCGCCATTCCGCTCCCGGCCCTTGTCGGAGTCCCAGGCGTATCGAAACTGCGTGGCATCCTTAGCGCCGTTGGGCTTGGCGACGCCCGACCAATTCCCGGTGGGACATTCGCCAAAAACAACCTGATAACGGGGCGGCGGAATTCCGTGTCCCACTTCTCGTTAATGGACTGATTTTACCAATTTTCTGTGCCCCGGCCTGCGGCGCCACTCTTCCCATGACAATCGAATACCTCTCCGCCCGGCGCGCTCACGCCTCGGGGAGGCTGAAGCATATGCGGGTGCCGGGGGCTTCCGGTTGCTCGATCCAGATGCGGCCGCCGGCGTCCTCGATGATCTTTTTCGCCAGGGCGAGGCCGATGCCGGTGCCTGCCTGGGCCGAGCGGGTGTTGAGCCGTTCGAACACCCAGAACACCCGGTCGCGGAATTCGGCGGGAATGCCGATGCCGGCATCGGTGACGGTGACCACGGTGGCGCCGTCGCGCTGTTCGGCGGCGATGCGCACCCAGGGCGGCACGCCGGGCCGGGTATAGGTCAGCGCGTTGTCGACCAGGGCGGCGAAAACCTCGGCCAGCGCCGTCGGCTTGATTGGCAACGGCGGCAACGGCGACCGTTCGACCACCGCCTGGGTTTCGCCGATGCGGCCGTGCAGGCGGTCGAGGGCGCGGTCGAGGCCGTCGTCGCCGCTGATTGGGGCTGCGGCCGCCGCCGCGCTGTCGAAGGCGAGATAGGCTTGCGCGTCTCCCAGCAGGGCGCGGTGGCGTTGGGCGGCGTTCAGGATGGCGTCGAGCGATTGCTGGACCTCGGGCGCCACCGGGCGCGGCAACCGCCGCGCCAGATGCTGGGCGAAGATGTGCTGCTGGCGCACCGGCTCTTGCAGGTGGTGGGCCAGGATCTCGGCGAACCGCGCCAGTTCCTGGTTCTTGCGCGCCAACGCCGCCCCCAGGCTTTGCGACACCGCCAGGGCATCGTGCATGTCCTGCTCGTGGCGGACTTGCTCGCCGATGTCGCGGATGATGGCGACCTCGAACTCCTCGGCACCGAAGGCGAAGTAGTTGGCGGTGACGACGACCGGCACCGGGCTGGCATCGGCGCGGCGAATGTCGGTGGTCTGGGTCACCGGCTCGCCCTGCAACAGCCGCTGCCAATGTTGCCCCCACTCCGACCTGGCGACGCCGATGCCCAGGTCCCACACCCCGACTCCGCGCAACGCCGCCAGGTCGCGCCGGAACAGCCCGGCCGCCGCCGCGTTGCCCGAAACCACGTCGCCATTGCGGTCAAGCAGCAGCACCGCCTCGGCCTGATGATTGAAAGCGAACTCGATCAGTTTCAACTGGCCCTGCAAGGCCCGGCGCGCCCGCAGCGACACCAGCACGAACCAGCCGCCCGCGGCGGTCAGGATCACGAAAGCCACGGCGATCCCGGCGACCTGAAGGCTTTCGCGCCGCCACTGTTCGACCAGTTGGGCGGTCGACAGGCCGACCACCAGGTAATACGGGTACTCGTCAACCTTGTGATAGGACAGCACCCGTTCGATGCCGTCGATGCCGGCCCGGGCGATATAGGTGCCGCGTTCGGGATTGGCGGCGGTCATCGCCTGCAATTCGGGCGACACCGCCTGGTTGCCGACGGCCGCCACCCCGCCCACCGTTTCCGGGAAGCGGGCGATGGTGCCCAGATTGGGCAGCGGACCGCGCAAGGCGATGGCGTCGCTGGGTCCCAGATCGACGCCGGCGAACAAGGCGCTGATCTGGCGCAACGGCATCGAGGAATAGGCGATGCCGCCGAACTTGCCGTCGGCGGTGTCGATACGGCGCGCCAGCACGATCACCCACGCCTTGCTGACGCGCCCCATCAGCGGCGGCGAGATGATCAGGCCGGCATTGGGGCTGTCGCGCAACACCTGGAAATAGTCGCGGTCGGCCAGATTGACCTCGGGGCCGGTGGCCAATCCGTCGCTGGCGTTGCGGGTAACGCCACTGGCATCGACGATGCTGAAGCCGGTGACTTCCGGCACCCGCTCATGCGCCCGGCGCAGGATGTCGTCCGCATAGGCGGCGTCGCCGGTGCCAAGCACCCGCTCGCGCTCGGTCTGGTCGACGATGACTTGCAGCGCGGTATCGATGCGGTCGATATAGCCGGCGACCGTCTCGGCCAGGATGGCCGACATGTTGCGCGAGATGATCTCGGCCCGCAGGGTGTATTGCTGGCGATTGCCATAGGCCGATATCCCGGCCAAGCCGAGGACAAAGGCATCGAGAACCAGGACGATGGCGGTGATGCGCGCCAGCAGGGACAGCGGCCGCAACCGCTTGGTCAGTTGTCCCAACTTGGCGAACCGAACCCCGCTGCCCACGTGAACGCGCCTCCCACAGCAAGCCGGCGAGCGCGACACGGCCGGCGAACGTCTCTTCCGCCGTTCCGATGATAGGGTGGTTTAGCCGCCCTTGAAAAGCGAAACGCCTCCAATCCGGACAGGCCATCGGCGCCGACAGCAGCAGCGCCGCCACGCATCGACATTCAGGGCGGAACCGTCCGTCCTGTCTTGAAACCGCTGGTTCTAGCGCGGCAAAAAGGGGGTCAGCGCGGGCCGCACAGGCGGGCGCGGCGGCTCTCCTGCTCCAACTCGTCGGCGCATTCACGACAATGCCGGGCGCGCGGATTGGCCTTCAAGCGCTCGGCCTCGATAGCGCAACCGCATTCGTGGCAAACGCCGGTGGACGATGGGCCGTCCAATCGGGTCAGCACCGCCTGCAGAGCGACGGTGTTGAAAGCCTCGATACGCTCGGCAGCGCAATCAATGTCGTCCATTGGAACCCCTCCATACAACATTTAGTGCCGAAGGATCATGCTCCCGGCCCTGACCGCTGTAAAATAAAAATTCTGTTATGAATTGGCGCCCGCCCTACCCTTTCGCGTGCCTTCCCCCGTTGCGCCGAAAGTGGCACAACGGCTGGGCCGAAGGGAGAAACGCCATGCGCCTGCACCTTGCCACCTGGCCCCAGGTGGAAGCCTATCTGACCCAGTCCCGCGCCATCATCCTGCCCATCGGATCGACCGAACAGCACGGCCCCACCGGCCTGATCGGCACCGACGCCCTGTGCGCCGAAGCGGTGGCCGCGCGCGTGGGCGACGCCCTGGGGGTGATGGTGGCGCCGACCATCGCCGTCGGCATGGCCCAGCACCACATGGAATTCCCCGGCAGCATGACGCTGCGGCCGTCCACCCTGATGGCGGTGGTGCGCGACTGCCTGTTGTCGCTG
This sequence comes from Bacteroidota bacterium, assembly GCA_050259735.1. Taxonomy (GTDB): domain Bacteria; phylum Pseudomonadota; class Alphaproteobacteria; order Rhodospirillales; family Magnetospirillaceae; genus Magnetospirillum. The sequence continues at coordinate 227,641 of JBLNBE010000039.1, read as the reverse complement.
GCGCGCCACGGCTTCGAACGTGTGCTGATGGTCAACGGCCATGGCGGCAACGTCGCCACCGTCCAGGCCGCCTTTGCCGAGACCCAGATGGAGCTGGACGCCCTGTCGCCGCGCCCGCCCTTGCGCACCCGCCTGCTCAACTGGTGGGAACTGCCCGAGGTCGAGCGCTTGTCGGTCGCGCTGTACGGCGATGCCGTCGGCAGCCACGCCACCCCGCCCGAGGTGGCGCTGACCTGGGCCTTGCATCCCGAACTGGCCGACCCCCGCACCTTGCAGCCGCGCCAGGCGCCGCGCGGCGGCTTCTTCGGCGCCGCCGACTTCCGCGCCCGCTTCGCCGATGGCCGCATCGGCTCGGACCCCTCGCTGGCGACACCGGCCCACGGCGAAAAGCTGCTGGCCTGCGCGGTGAACGAGATCGCAGGCATGGCGAAGGTATTTTTCAGCGCGGAATAGAGCGGGTCCCTCGAAGTTCGTGTCCACGTCACGCATCCAGCCGTTACACAGATGAACGGGATGGGCGCGGATAGGCACAGATAAGGATTGTTCCTTTATCCGTGCCCATCTGCGCCCATCCGTGTTTATCCGTGTTGCTGCTGGATTTCTCCGCCCGGATGGGCGCCGGGGAGCCTACGAGTTTCCCCACCAATAGACCCAGACGAACAGAAACAGCCACACCACGTCGACGAAGTGCCAGTACCAGCTGGCCGCTTCGAAGCCGACATGCTGCTGCGGGGTGAAGCCGCCCCGCAGCGCGCGCACCAGGCAGACGCTGAGGAAGCAGACGCCGACGAAGACGTGGAAGCCGTGGAAGCCGGTGGCCATGTAGAACACGGTGGGATAGACGCCCTCGGCGAAGCCGAAGGTCGCCTCGCCGTATTCATAGATCTGCAATGACAGGAACAAGATGCCCAGGGCGATGCCCAGCGCCAGCCACCACGTCAACTGATCCCGGCGGTTGCCCAACAGGCCGCCATGGGCGCGATGCACCGCAAAGCCCGAACTCAGCAGGATCAGCGTGTTGACGAACGGGATCGTCCAGGTGTGCATGGGGTGGATGCCCTGGGGCGGCCATTCGGTCACCGACGGGTTCACCCCCAGCGAGGCATTGAAGAACGCCCAGAAGAAAGCGGCGAAGAACATCACCTCGGACAGGATGAACAGCACCATGCCGACCCGCAGGCCATGGCGCACCACCGCCGTATGGGCATCATGATGCGCCTCGCGGATCACGTCGCGCCACCACAGCGCCATGGTCAGCAGCACCAGCACCAACCCGACCACCAGCCCCCACGGCGCGTTGCGGTCGTGGAAATAGGTCACGGCGCCGGTGGCGGTGACGAAGGCGGCGACGGCGCCGGCCAGCGGCCACGGGCTGGGTTCGACCAGATGGTAGGGATGGTTGCTCATGACCCGCCGGTCTCCTTGCGAAAGAACGTGTAGGACAGAGTGATGGTGCGCACTTCGTTGGCATTGGGATCATCGGCCAGCGCCGGATCGACGAAGAAGGTCACCGGCATGTCGACGGTCTGCCCCGGTTCCAGCCGTTGCTCGCTGAAGCAGAAACAGGCGATCTTGTCGAAATAGCGCCCGGCCTTGTCGGGGGTGACATTGAAGGTGGCGGTGCCCACCACCGGCTCGGCGCCGGTATTGGTGGCGTGATAGGTCGCCAGCACCTGCTCGCCCAGATGCACCTGCATCTCGCGCTGGGTCGGCTGGAAGCGCCACGGCATCCCCTTGGCGACCGAAGCGTCGAAGCGCACGGTGACCACGCGGTCGGTGGCGCCGGGAGCGGCGGCGGCCACTTGGGTCAGGCCGCCGGCGCCGGTCAACTTGCAGAACAGCCGGTACAACGGCACCGACGCCGACACCAGCCCGACCATGACCGCCAGCGCCGCCAGCGACAGCATCACCACCCGGCCATTGCCGCTCATGGCGCTACTCCGCCGGATGGCCGAAATGGGGCAGGGTGTCGAAGCTGTGCAGCGGCGGCGGCGAGCTGACCGTCCATTCCAGCGTCGTCGCCCCCACGCCCCACGGATTGGCCGCCGCCTTGGTGCCGGCGAAGAAGGTGCGCCAGCAGACGAACAGGAAGAACACCGCCGCGCCGAAGCTGATATAGGCGCCGATGGAACTGACCACGTTCCAGCCGTGGAAGGCGTCGGGATAATCGGGAATGCGGCGCGGCATGCCGGCGACGCCCAGGAAATGCTGCGGAAAGAAGGTCAGGTTGACGCCGATGAAGGTGACCCAGAAATGGACCTTGCCCAGGGTCTCGGGGTACTGGTGGCCGCTCATCTTGCCGATCCAGTAATAGAAGCCGGCGAAGATGGCAAACACCGCGCCTAAGCTCAGCACATAGTGGAAATGGGCGACGACGTAATAGGTGTCCTGCAGCACCACGTCGACCGGCGAGTTGGCCAGCACCACCCCCGTCACCCCGCCCATGGTGAACAGGAAGACGAAGCCGGTGGCCCACAGCATGGGCGTCTTGAACTCGATGGAGCCGCCCCACATGGTGGCGATCCAACTGAACACCTTGATGCCGGTGGGCACGGCGATGATCATGGTGGCGGCAGTGAAATAGGCCCGCGTATTGACGTTCATGCCGACGGTGAACATGTGGTGCGCCCACACCACGAAGCCGATGGTGGCGATGCCGACCATGGCATAGGCCATGCCGATATAGCCGAACACCGGCTTCTTCGAGAACGTCGAGATCACGTGGCTGATGATGCCGAAGGCCGGCAGGATCATGATGTAGACCTCGGGGTGGCCGAAGAACCAGAACAGGTGCTGGTACAGCACCGGGTCGCCACCCTTGGCCGGATTGAAGAATCCGGTGCCGAAATTGCGGTCGGTCAGCACCATGGTCAGCGCGCCGGCCAGCACCGGCACCGCCAGCAGCAACAGGATCGCCGTTACCAGCATGGACCACACGAACAACGGCATGCGGTGCAGCGTCATGCCCGGCGCCCGCATGTTGACGATGGTGGTGATGAAGTTGATGGCGCCCAGGATCGACGAGACGCCGGCCAGGTGCAGCGCCAGGATGGCGAAGTCCACCGAGGCGTCGGGGTGGCCGCTGACCGATAGCGGCGGATACAGCGTCCAGCCGGTCCCCGCCCCTGCCCCGGTCAACGCCGACATCAGCAGCAGGGCGAAGGCCGGCGGCAGCAGCCAGAAGCTGATGTTGTTCATGCGCGGAAACGCCATGTCGGGAGCGCCGATCATCAGCGGCACGAACCAGTTGCCGAAGCCGCCGATCAGCGCCGGCATGACCACGAAGAACACCATGGTGACGCCGTGGGCGGTCAGGATGACGTTGTAAAGCTGGAAGTCGCCGTCCAGGTACTGGATGCCGGGGTCCTGCAGCTCCATGCGGATGAACACCGACATGGCGCCGCCCAGCAGCCCGGTGATGACCGAGAAGATCAGGTAGAGCGAGCCGATATCCTTGTGGTTGGTGGAAAACAGCCAGCGGCGCCAGCCGTGCGGCGCCTCGGGGTGATGGGCGGTTTCAGCGGCAAGGGCCATGCGCGTGTCCCCTATTTCTCGGCCGAGGCCAAAGCGAGGCGGGTGCGGGTGTCGTCAAGCCAGGCGTGGAACTGCTCGGGCGGCACCGCGCGCACCATGATCGGCATGAAGCCGTGGTTGACGCCGCACAGTTCGGAACACTGGCCGTAATAGAGGCCGGGCTTGGTGATGTTCACCCAGGTTTCGTTGAGGCGGCCGGGCACGGCGTCGGTCTTGATGCCAAAGGCCGGCACCGCCCAGGAATGGATGACGTCGTCGGCGGTCATCTGGATGCGGATGGGCACCCCCACCGGCAGCACCACGGCATTGTCAGTGGTGAGCAGGCGGCGCTGGCCCGGCTGCAGGTCGGAATCCTGCACCATCATGGCGTCGAACTTCACGCCGCTGTCGGGGTATTCATAGCTCCAGTACCATTGGTGACCGGTGACCTTCAGGGTCATGTCGGCGGCCTGGACCCGGTCCATGAAATAGAGCAGGCGGAACGACGGGATGGCGATCAGCACCAGGATCAGCGCCGGAATGGCGGTCCAGGCGATTTCCAGCGGCGTGTTGTGCGACCATGTCGCCGGAGTGGGATTGCGCGTCGCGTTGTAGCGCCAGGCGCACCAGCCCACCAGCACGGTGACCAGGATGACGATGGCGATAATGACGCCGTTGATCAGCGTCGACAGCGTGGTGATGCGTTCCATGGTGGGCGAGGCGCCCTGCTGGAAGCCGATGGCCCACGGCAGCGGCTCGTCCGCCCATGCCGGCGACGGCGCCGCCACGGCCGCCAGCACATTCCACCACATCCGCCGCATGTGCGCGCCTCCCTGCCGGGCGTCATGGTTGCCCGGCTTATTGATTGGGAGTGCGCAGGGAGACTGCCAAGGCCCCTGGCCGAAAGGGTTCGGGGGCGGCGGGCGGGCGAGACTGCATCATTCCTTGGCGTCACCCCCGCGAAGGCGGGGGTCCATGGCGCCACCTGAGCAGACGACCGACATGGATTCCCGCTTGCGCGGGAATGACGCTTGGAAAAGGGCGCCTTGGGCTACAGCACCGTCAGCATGCTGGCGACCAGGGGGTGGCGGACGATGTCGGCTTCGGCCAGATCGACCACCGCCACGTCGTCCAGCGCGCGCAGACGCTCGGCGATATCGGCCAGGCCGGACAGGCCGGGCAGCAGATCGGTCTGGTCGGGGTCGCCGGTCAGCACCATGGTGGAGTGCCAGCCCAACCGGGTCAGCAGCATCTTGATCTGGCCGTAGGTGCAATTCTGCGCCTCGTCGATCACCACGAAGGCGTTGTTCAGCGTGCGGCCACGCATATAGGCGATGGGGGCGATTTCGATGGTGCCGTCGGAGAGGAAGCCGCGCAGCTTCTTGCCGCCCAGCCGGTCGGACAGCGCGTCGTACAGCGGCCGCAGATAGGGCGCCAGCTTTTCCTGCATGTCGCCGGGCAGGAAGCCGAGGGATTCACCGGCCTCGACCGCCGGCCGCGACAGGATGATGCGCGAGACCCGGCCTTCCTCGAACGCCTCGACCGCCGCCGAGATGGCGAGATAGGTCTTGCCGGTGCCGGCCGGCCCCAGCGCCAGCGTCAGATTGTGTTCCTGCACCGCCTCCATCAACTGGCGCTGGCCTTCGCTTTGCGGCCGCACCTTGCGCACATAGCTTTGATCCCGCGGCGCATCCTCGCCCAGCGGATGCCAGTCGGCATCGGCCGGATACAGGGTGACGACGGACTCGGATTTCGCACACCGTGCGGGTCGCTTAGCCATGCTGTTCTCCCCAAAAGCTCGAAAACAAAAAGGCCCTCCCGAACGGGAAGGCCATGGTATCGATCTGGCGATGAGAGGCGGCGGGGCGGAAGGGAGCGGCGGAAGCCGCGCCCGGTGCGGGCGGATGCACGAAAGACCTGAGCGCACTGGCAAGGGACAAGTCGTTCACCGTCCGTAATTCGCCAACCACCCAAAGACGCTAACAGACTTGGATTCGCCCTGTCAGCAACAATTAAGCTGCTGCCCTTACTTTAACCATACTGCAACAGAGGCACATTGATTAAAATTTTAGCAGTCAATGCCGCTTTTCCTATCACTTCTGCTTAACGTCCATCTTCTCCAAATTGGCGCGCGCGCTGTCGGCGGCGGCACTTTCCGGAGCAAGTTCAATGGCTTTCAGCCAGTCCTCGCGCGCGCCGGAATCGTCGCCCTTCATGCGGCGCAGGATGCCGCGTTCCATCAGCGCATCGGGGAAATCGGGGTCCAGTTTCAACGCCGAGGCAATGTCGTCCTCGGCGCCGGGGATGTTGTCGAGGTAGCGGAAGGCGGCGCCGCGCAGGGTCATCGCCTCGATGCGGTTGGGTTGCGCCCGCAGCACCCGGCTCAGCACCTCGACCGCCTCGGCGTAATGGTGGATCTGCGCCATCAGCATGGCCTGGTCGAGCAGGATGTCGGGATTGCCGGGCGACAGGATCAGTGCCGAGCGCTGGGCGGCGTCGGCGCGCTGAAGATCGCCCAGCAGCACCCACGCCTGGCCGGCCTGGGCCAGCATCTCGCCGCGCACGGAATCGGCGCGCACGCTTTCATTGGCCAGGGTCTCCAACCGGGTGGCGGCCTCGCCATACTTGCCCAAGCCGATCAGCGCCACCGCGCCGCAATGGCGCGCCGCCTCGCCGCCGCCCAGCGATTGCCAGGCCAGCGCCTCTTCCCAGCCCTGTTCCGGCTTGGTCTTGGCGAGGATGAAGCAGTTGCGGTATTCCTGCGGCCCGTCGATCACTTCGGCGGCGGCGGGGCCGGCGAAGCTGGTGGCAGCGGCAAGGGCGGATGCGGCCAGGACGGCCAGAAGCGGAGAGCGGCGCATGGAACCCTTTGAAGCAGAGATTTGCGGCATTAATTTGACCGGAACACGCAGCTTGGCAAGCGAGGAAAGATGAGCGGCCGTTTCTTTATCTTCGGTCTGGGGTTTTCCGGCCGCGTCATCGCCCGCGCCCTGACCGCCGCCGGCTGGCACGTGGCCGGCACCACCCGATCGGGCGAAGCGGCCGACCTGCCCGGCATCGAGGTCTTTGCCTTCGACCGCGACCACCCGTTGCCGACGGGCGCGCTGGACGGCGTCACCGCCGTGCTGTCGTCGGTGCCGCCCGATTCGCAGGGCGACCCGGTGCTGGACCTTGCCGGGACGGCGCTGCGGGCGTTGCCGCTGGCCTGGGCCGGCTATCTTTCCACCACCGGCGTCTATGGCGATCGCGACGGCGGCTGGGTGACCGAGGAGTCCGACCTGCGCCCGACCCTGGAACGCTCGCGCCGCCGCGTCGAGGCCGAGGCCGCGTGGCAAGCCAGCGACTTGCCGGTGCACATCTTCCGGCTGGCCGGCATCTACGGCCCCGGCCGTTCGGCCATCGACACCGTGCGCGCCGGCCAGGCCAAACGCATCGTCAAGCCGGGCCAGGTGTTCAGCCGCATCCACGTGGACGACATCGCCGCCACCGTGCTGGCCTCGCTGGCGCGGCCCAATCCCGGCGCCGCCTATAACGTCTGCGACGACGACGCGGCACCGCCGCAACAGGTCATCGCCCATGCCTGCGCCCTGCTGGGCGTGGCGCCGCCGCCGGAAGTGCCGTGGGAGGAGGCCCAGGCCACCCTGTCGCCCATGGCGCTGTCGTTCTATGCCGACAACAAACGGGTGGCCAACGACCGCATCAAGCGTGACCTCGGCGTGGTTCTGCGCCATCCCACCTATCGCGAAGGACTGGCCGCCATCCTTCGGGCATGACAGGCATGGGGATTGCTTGACGAGGGGCAGGAACGTGCAACATTGAGCGCCATGACGTCCATCTCGCAAGACCCCAAAGGCTATTACGCGGTGCTGGGATTGGCCCCGGGCGCCGACCTGGCCGCCATCAAGGCGGCCTATCGGTCGCGGGTCAAGGCGGTGCATCCGGATCGCAACCGTTCGGGCGGCGCAACCGAGGAATTCCAACGGCTTGTCGAGGCCTATCGGGTGCTCAAGGACGTGGTGCACCGGGCCGAATACGACGCCACCGGCGTCCATCCCATGGTCGAAGACGGCGAGGATTATCCCTCGACTCCCTTTGCCTGTTCGTGCTGCGGCGCCGTCACCGCCCAGCCGCGCTACGTCGTGTTCCACCAGGTCAAAAGTTACCTGCTGTGGGCAAGACGCGGCCGCACGGAGGGAATTTTCTGCCGCCATTGCGCCGACGTCACCGCCGTGCGCGCCAGCACCGTCACCTGGCTGCACGGCTGGTGGTCGCTTCCCGGCCTGGTGCTGGCGCCGCTGGCGCTGGTCCGCAACCTGTTCGGTGGCAGCAAGCCGCGTGACCAGAACGCCCGTCTGCTTATACGTCAGGCGCGGGCGTTCCTTGCGCTCGACGAAAACGATCTTGCCCGCGCGCTGACCGAGCAGGCGGCGGGGTTCGCCCGGCTGTCGGTGCACAAGCGCCAGATCGAGGATCTGCGGCTGGCGGTGCCGGCGTCGGCCAACCGCCGGCTCAAGGGACGCTGGGCGCCGTGGGCCAGCGGCGTGTTCGCCGCCCAATTGGCGCCGCTGGTGGCGCTGCCGGCGGTCGTCGGCGTCTTCGCCCTGATCGCGGCGAAGCCGTGGGACAAGCCGGTGACCACCACCGCCGGCATCGCCGTGCGTGCCGCCGGCATCGGCGACATCCTCCATGTCGCCATCGCCGACCTCAAGTTGCGCCAGGCGGCGGGCGAAGGCACGCCGGTGCTGGCCCTGCTCGACCGTTTCACCACGGTGCAGGTGGTCGGCACCCAGGGCGACGAATGGTCGCGGGTGCGCACCCCGGCCGGAGTCGAAGGCTGGGTGGCGACGCGGGCGCTGTATGCCGGGTCGGGATCGCTGTTCAAGCAGGAATGGTGCAGCAGCAATCGCGGCACGCCGCCGCAGCCGGGCGAGGTGCTGGTGCGCCGCGCCACCGGCGAGCATCGCCTGTTGATCCACAATGACGGCCGCAAGGACGCCGTGGTCAAGCTGAAGACGACCAGCGGCAACACGGTGGTGGCGTTCTTCGTTCCCGCCACCTACCACATCGGCGTCAACGGCATTCCCGACGGCAATTACCGCATCGAATTCGCCACCGGCAGCGCCTATTCCCGCTCGTGCGGCATATTTTCGACCGACATGCAGGCCGGGCTGATGCCGTTCACCCTGACCTACAAGCAGGTGTCGACCTCGCGCGCGCAATCCATGACCACCATGCCCGAGATCAGCGTGGTCACCCCGCCCGGCGACGCGCGGCAACCGCAGCCGCTGGACCTGGACCGCTTCGCGGCGGACGACTAGGGGCTACTCACCCCCCCCAACCCACCCCGATCAAGGGGGAGGGCTTTTTGCTTTTCTCCCTCCCCCCTTTGCGGGGGAGGGCCGGGGTGGGGGGCTAGCGCACGTCTTCCAGTTCCAGCTTTTCCTGCAACTGCGCCGCTTCCTGTTGCTTGTGCCACATCTCGGCATAGCGGCCGTCGCGCGCCAGCAGGTCGGCGTGGCGGCCGCGTTCGGCGATGCGGCCCTGTTCCAGCACGATGATCTCGTCGCAATCCACCACGGTGGACAGGCGATGGGCGATGACCAGGGTGGTGCGGTTCTTCGACACCTCGCGCAAGCTCGCCTGGATTTCCTTTTCCGTATGGGTGTCGAGCGCGCTGGTGGCCTCGTCGAACAACAGGATCGCCGGCCCTTTCAGGATGGTGCGGGCGATGGCGACGCGCTGCTTTTCACCACCCGACAATTTCAGCCCGCGTTCGCCGACGCGGGTGTCGTAGCCGTCGGGCAGCGACAGCACGAAATCATGGATGCGGGCCAGCCGCGCCGCCTGCTCAATCTCGTCCTGCGACGCGCCGGGGCGGCCATAGGCGATGTTGTAGCGGATGGTGTCGTTGAACAGCACGGTGTCCTGCGGAACGATGCCGATGGCGTCGCGCAGGGACTTCTGGGTGACGGCACGGATGTCCTGGCCGTCGATGGTGATGCGGCCGCTGGTGGCGTCGTAGAACCGGAACAGCAGGCGCGAGATGGTGCTCTTGCCGGCGCCGGACGGCCCGACGATGGCGACGCGGTGGCCGGCCGGCACGGCGAAATCGACGCCGCGCAGGATGGTGCGGTCGGGATTGTAGGCAAAGCCCACGTCCTCGAAACGGAGGGCGCCGCCGTTCACCGCCAGCGGCGGCGCGTCGGCAGCGTCGGTGACCTCGGCGTTGACTTCCAGCAGGCGGAACATCGCCTCCATGTCGGTCAGCGACTGCTTGATCTCGCGATAGACGAAGCCAAGGAAATTGAGCGGCAGGTAAAGCTGGACCAGATAGGAGTTCACCAGCACGAAGTCGCCCACCGTCATGGAACCATCGGCGACGCCGGCGCCCGCCATGATCATCACCGCCGTCAGGCCGACGGCGATGATGGCGCCCTGGCCGATGTTCAGCAGCGACAGCGTCACCTTGCTTTTGACCGCCGCCTGTTCATAGCGGGACAGCGCCTTGTCGTAGCGCGCCGCCTCGTGTTCCTCGTTGCCGAAATACTTGACCGTCTCGAAGTTCAGCAGCGAATCGATCGCCTTGGTGCTGGCCTCGGAATCGGTCTCGTTCATGGTGCGGCGGAACTGGGTGCGCCACTCGGTGATGGTCAGGGTATAGGCGATGTAGACGGCGATGGTGGCGAAGGTCACCAAGGCGAAGCCGGGGGCGTAAAGGTGCCACAGCACTACCGTCACCAACCCGATCTCCAGCAGGGTCGGCAGGATGTTGAACAGCATGAAGTTCAACAGGAACTCGATGCCCTTGGTGCCGCGTTCGATGGCGCGCGACACGCCGCCGGTCTGGCGGTCGAGGTGGAAACGCAACGCCAGGCCGTGCAGATGGCGGAACACCTGCAGCCCGACGGCGCGGATGGCGCGCTGGCCGACGCGGGCAAAGGCGATGTCGCGCAATTCGCTGAAGGTGCCGGCCAAGGTGCGCGCCGCGCCATAGGCCAGCAACAGCAACACCGGCACCACCACCAGTTCCATGCCGGGCCGTGGCGTCAGCGCGTCGACCGCCTGCTTGTACACCAGCGGCACGCCGACATTGATGGCCTTGGCCGCGGCCAGGAACAGCATCGCCAGCACCACGCGGGTGCGCAAGGCGGGCTGTCCCGGCGGCCACAGATAGGGCGCCAGCGTGCGAATCGCCCGCCAATCGTTGCGGGGACCCGACGGGGCGGTGCGGATGTTGGTGGAGGGATCTCGGCGTCGCATCCGCCTAAGATGAGGGCGCGGACGGGCAAGTCAACACTGGCAACCGCTGCGGCGTTGCAGCGCACAGGCCCCACCGCCTATGCTTTCGCACATGCGTCATCCGACCCAGCTCTGTTCCGGCCGCATCGACTGGCCCAAGATTCGCGTCCTGGTCTACAGCCAGGACGATTCCTTTCGCTTCCTCAGCCGGCAAACCTTCCGCAAGCTGAACGTGCGCGAGGTGCTGTCCACCAGCGTGCCGGCCGACGCCACCCCCATGCTGGCCCAGGCGCCCGACATCGCCCTGGTGGACACGGCGGGCGACCTGGATTTGGCCATGGCGTTCCTGCAGCGCGTGCGCGGCGCCGATGCGGAAATGCCGGTGCTGCTGGTGGCGCGGGCCGAGGACCGCGCGCGGCTGGTTCCCGCGCTGACCCTGGGGATCGAGGGCGTGGTGCCCAAGCCGGTCTCGGGCCATGAACTGGTGCACCGGGTGGGCGACAGCCTAAAGGAACCGCGCCGCCTGCCCGCGCCGCCGCCACCCCCGGCGCCCGAACCCAAGCTGCGGCCGCCGTCCAAACCGATCCCCGCCAGCGGCGGGTATGCCGGGAGCAGCCACGGCAGCGGCGGCCATGGCGGCGGGACGGCGGGCGCGCCGATGTCGTCCACGCGGACCGGCGGCAGCTATGCCGACGACACCCCATCCGCCAAGGCCGGTGCGGGCACTTATGCCGATGCTTCGCCGACACCCACGCCGACGTCCGGCGGCACTTATGCCGACGACGCCCCGTCCGCCAAGGCCGGCGCCGGCACCTATGCCGACGATGCCCCGCCCGCACCGCCCAAGCCGGCCAAGGGCGCGCTGGAGACGCTCGCCGATGCCCTGCCCGACGCGCTGAAGCCCAAGCGGCGGCGCCAGGACGAGGCGGCGCAGGCCGAGGCCGAGCGCGCCCGCTGGCAGGCGGAACTGGCCGAGACCGGCCATCAGAGCCGCAGCGGCGAGGATGTCGCCGGGCTGGACGTCGACGCCATCGTCGCCGCCCACATGCAGTGGCTGACCAGCCAGGGCGCCGAGGGCAAACGCGCCATCTTCAAGAAGATGGACCTGGCCGGCGGCGCCCTGGGCGGCACCGTGCTGGCCAATGCCGATTTCCGCGAGGCCGACCTGTCCGACGCCCAATTGGCCGAGGCGCGGCTGGACGGCGCCGATTTCCGCTATGCCACGCTTAACGCCGCCGATCTGTCGGGGGCCAACCTGGGCGTGGCGCAATTGCGCCATTGCGACCTGCGGCTGGCCAATCTGCAGGGCGCGTCCCTGCGCGGCGCCGATCTGTCCGGCGCCCGCCTGCGCGGCGCCAAGCTGGCCGGCGCCGACCTGAAAGGCGCCGTCCTGGTAGGCAGCGACCTGAGCGACGCCGATTTGTCGCAGGTGGACAACCTTGGTCAATCTCAGGTCGACAAAGCGCTGTGCGACATGAAGACAAAGTTGCCGCCGGGACTATCGCGCCCGCACAAGAACGACGATTAACCCCCATTCCGCCATTTGCGCGGACCCTGTTTCCGCCTATTCTATCGGCGCGACAAGCTGGCAAAAAAGGGGGGTTGGGTGGCTCCGGTTGACGCCCACACTCTGCGCAATTCGGTCATCATCTACGCCATGGTCGCGATGGCGGCGATCAGTCTGGTGGTCACCGTCATCGCCGTCGGACCGCTGGCGTGGCGCCTGCGCGCCGACGTGCATGCCGATCTGGAACACGATCTGGCGCTGAAGGTGATGGTGGCGGGCCAGTTGCTGTCGCAGACGCGCAACCTGGCCGAACAGGTGAGCAGCCGCACCATCATCCGCGAGAAGCTGGAGCAGTACAATCGCGGCGCCATCCCGCTGGCGGCGCTGACCGAATTCACCCGCGACAAACTGACCGACGCGCTGAACCTGTCGCCCGAACTGGTCGGCATCAGCCGCTATGCCGCGCACGGCGAGGCGGTGGTGTCGGTCGGCGCCTTCGCCGAGGAAGGCCCCATGCCGACGGCGGCCAACGGCTCGGTGCTGGGATTGCACCGCCAGAACGGCCGGCCCTATCTGGTCGCCGCCGCCGCCATCCGCAGCCGCGACGGCACCGTCGCCGGCACCGATGTGGTGGTGGTGGACGGCGACGCACTGCAACGCATCGTCGACGACGCGGCGGCTGCAGGCGGGTCCGCCTGGGCGGCGGTGATCGAGGGACAGGGGGACGAACGGGCGCGGCCGCTGCTGGTGTCCGGCGGCGACTTCACCATGCGCGGCGGCGCCGACGTCCTGGCCGCCCAGGCCATCGCCAGCGGCAAGACGCAGCGCCGCGATGTCGAGGGCAACATCGTGGTGGCGTCGCCCCTTCCCGGCAGCCCGTGGGCGCTGGTGCAGACCATCGCCCTGACCGAGGCCACCAGGCAGGTGGACACGCTGCTGTTGTGGGTCTGCCTGGGCGCCTTGCTGGCCGTGGCGCTGGGGGTGGCCGGGCTGGTGCTGGTGCTGCGGCCGCTGACCGGCAGCTTCATCATCCACACCACCGACATGGCGCACCAGATCGACCAGTTGAAGAAGGCGCAGGCGGAGCTGGCGACCAAGTCCCACTCGCTGGCGCTGTCCAATGCCGACCTGCAGGAATTCGCCTATGCGGCATCGCACGACCTGCAGGAACCGGTGCGCTCCATCGTCGGCTTCGCCCAGTTGCTGAAGCGGCGCTATGGCGGCCAGATGGGAGCCGAGGCGGACGAATTCATCGGCTTCATCGTCGACAACGCCGAACGCATGCGGCGCCAGATCAACGACCTGCTGGACTACGCCTGCCTGGAACACGGCGAACTGCACGTCGAACGTGTCGCCATGGACGCGGTGCTGGACGAGGCGCTGGCCGCCCTGGACAGCACCATCCGCGACAGCGGCGCCCGCATCGAGCGCCGGCCGCTTCCGGTGGTGCGCGGTCGCCACGAGGCGCTGGTGCGGCTGATGCAGAATCTGGTGGCCAACGGGCTGAAATTCACCGCCAAGGACGAACGCCCGCACATAGAGATCAGCGGCCACACGGTCGACGGCTGGGCCGAGATCGCGGTGCGCGACCACGGCATCGGCATCGACCCGCAGTTCCACGACCGCATCTTCCGCATGTTCGAACGGCTGGAACCGGGGCGTTACCAGGGCAGCGGCATCGGCTTGGCCATCTGCCGCAAGGTCGCCGACATGCACGGCGGCCGCCTATGGGTCGAATCCGCCCGCGGCACCGGCGCCACCTTTCACCTGCGCCTGCCGGCGCTATAAGGGCGGCAGGTCAGGCTTCCAGCATCTGGACGATGTGGCCGTCGGTAAAGCAGGCGCAGGTCAGCGGACCGCCGAAGCCGGCGCCGGAATCCAGGGTGGCCGAGAAGGCGCCGACGCGGACGCCGCCCCGGCGGCGGTCGGCGCCGCGCACCACCAGCTTGAAATCGCCATAGGGCGTTTCCAGCAATTCAAACCCGGCGGACCCCCACCAGAACGCATCCACCTGGGCCGAGAGCGGCCGCGACGGGTCCAGCCCGGCATGGACGAACAGCAGCGAATGGTCGTCGGTGAAGGCGGCGTGCTTGAGCACGCTCATCAGCGTGGTGTGGCCGTCGAAATTGCGCATGTTCTGGCGCAGTTGGCCGGTCCAGCGGGTCAGCGCCAGAATGCCCTCGCGCGCCGCCGACAGCCCCTCGTCCAGGTTGCCGCCATAGGCGGAAATGGTCGGGCCGATACCGTGCTCCACCATCCACTTCAACACGTCGACCGGATTGGGGGCGAACTGCAGTTGCAGCAGCTTCTGCCACATCTCTTCCTGGGCGCCGCGCAGATAGACGATATCCTCGACCTCGACGCCCGGCTGGGCCAGGAAGGCGCGGCGGAACATCAGCAATTCGTCGATGGTTTCGCGCACCGGCAGGCCATAACCCAGAGTATCGCCCAGATAGACGATCTGGTCGCCGGGACGGGCATCCTGCGCCAGACGCGCGTGCAGCGCGCGCAGGCGATCGACCTCGCCGTGAATGGCGGCGACGGCCCAGATGCGCCCGGACCCGCGCAGAGTGGCGAAGACAGTGGATTCCGACACGATGCGCCTTGTCCCCCCCGGGGCGAGTTCATGAGTTGTGCCCGGCATGGTCGCAGGCGCGGCCGATTCCGTCAACGCCACACTGTAATGCACACAGGGCGGCCCGTTGGGACCGCCCTGTGTGACATTTCACCGATGGCGCCCCTCCTCCTCCCTCGACCGGGAGTTGGATGGCGGTCGCGGGAAACCGCCTTAGGCGGCGTCCAGCAACTGGGCCAGCTTGTCGGTGGCGGTGGCGGTGTCGATGCGCTCGACCGCAGCCAGTTCGGCGGCCAGACGTTCCAGCGCCGCTTCATAAATCTGGCGTTCGGAATAGGACTGGTCGGGCTGGTTGGCGTTGCGGTGCAGGTCGCGCACCACTTCGGCGATGGACACGGGATCGCCGGAATTGATCTTGGCTTCGTATTCCTGGGCGCGGCGCGACCACATGGTGCGCTTGACCTTGGCACGGCCCTTCAGGGTCGACAGGGCAGTATCCATCACGCTGCGCGAGGACAGCTTGCGCAGGCCCGACTTGGTGGCCTTGGCCACCGGAACGCGGAGCGTCATGCGGTCGCGATCGAAGGTGATGACGAACAGTTGCAGCTTCATGCCGCCGATTTCCTGGTTCTCGATGGAGACGACCTGGCCAACGCCATGGGTCGGGTACACCACGTAATCACCTTCGGCGAAAGAAACGCTCGACATCTGCTCACTTCCCTTAATAGCCGCTGGGCGCCGGGACCTGGGGTACACCCGAGAAACAACAACGGGTGCCGACCACGTCCTGGACGGGCGGGGGTTTGCTCACACTGCAGTCTGGTCACTTGGGGGCGGCGACACGGGCCGTCCGGGCTGCCCGTCGGCACAGTTCGACGGACTGGATCTTGTACCACAAAGGGCCGGTTAAGGACCAGAGAAAAAGCCCGGCATCCCATTCGGGAAGCCGGGCTTCGTCTAAGGCGTTGACCTGATTGGGAATCAGCCCTGGCCGGGCTTGGGCGACAGCAGCGACGCCTTGCCGGGCTTGCCCTTCCACGAATCGGCGTCGGCCGGGGCGTCGCCCTTCTTGGTGATGTTGGGCCACTGGCCGGCGTATTCGCGGTTCACGTTGACCCAGTCGGCGGTCTTGGGATCGGAATCGGGGAAGATGGCTTCGGCCGGGCATTCCGGTTCACAGACGCCGCAATCGATGCACTCGTCCGGATTGATCACCAGGAAGTTCTCGCCCTCGTAGAAGCAATCCACCGGGCAAACCTCGACGCAATCCTGGTACTTGCACTTGATGCAGTTCTCGGTAACCACGTAAGCCATGATCGACTCCAGATGTGTTAGAGCGGCGAGCGCCAAATCTGGCGCACGCCGCGATCGACCGCCATTGAGGCGGTGGCCAAGAGCGCGGAGGCGCGCGCCCGGCGAGGGCTAAACATAAAACCAGACCATTGTGCGTCACACTTGACGCGCGGTGGTCTGGGCCGCCCCGTCAGGCGATGCCGTCCTGTAAACCCATGCGGGCCACCACGCGCTTGCGGGCGGCACCGGATTCCTGGTCGGACACGTAGACCAGCCCGGCCAGGCGGCGAAGCAGGTTCGCTTCGTAATCGTGCAACCGGCCGTCGGCGTAAACGACCTCCCATAGCATCTCCAGCACCTCGACACGCTGATCATGATCAAGCGCGTTCTTGATGGTGCGGGTCATGCTTTCCAGCCCCGCCGCCCTGGCCTGGGCGGCCTGGGCCTCGACCAGCAGGGTCTGCGCCTGGGCCGGGTCCAGCCCGAAGCGCCGGGCCAGCAGGTCGAGCAGGCGAGCGCGCTCGCTTTCGTCGAAGCTGCCGTCCAGGGTCGCGGCTTCGACCATCAGGGCGGCGATGGCAAGGCG
The DNA here is from genome assembly GCA_050259735.1 of Bacteroidota bacterium. Classification (GTDB taxonomy): domain Bacteria; phylum Pseudomonadota; class Alphaproteobacteria; order Rhodospirillales; family Magnetospirillaceae; genus Magnetospirillum. The sequence continues at coordinate 210,928 of JBLNBE010000039.1, read as the reverse complement.
GAGCGTATCGTCCGCCGGTCCGGCGACGCTGCCTCCGGCCAACAGGGATTTGAACAGGGCCAGCATGGGGGTCTCTCCTGGCGACGGGATCGGAGAAATTCCGACCCCGTCGATACCACAGAGGCCCGGCCCGGCTCAACCCCTCGCAACGGAACGACTAAAGGTTGTTGCGCAGGTGCACCGGCTTCTTGCGCCGCTGGGCGCCAAGGTTCAGCGCCTCGACCAGCACCGAGAAGCCCATGGCGAAGTAGAGGTACCCCTTGGGGATGTGGACGCCCATGCCGTCGGCCACCAGGCTCATGCCCACCAGCAGCAGGAAGGACAGCGCCAGCATCTTGACCGTCGGATGGCGCGAGACGAAGGCCGACAACGGCCCGGACGCCACCAGCATGAGGATCACGGCGATAACGACCGCAGTCGCCATCACCCAGAGCTGGTTGGCCATGCCGACGGCGGTGATGACCGAATCCAGCGAGAACACGATGTCGAGCACGCCGATCTGAACGATGGTGGCGACGAAGCCCGCGGTGGCCGCCTTGGCGACACCGGTTTCGCCGCTGCTGCCGTCCTCGTCGTCTTCTCCCTCGCCTTCCAGCGAGCCGTGAATTTCGTGCGTCGCCTTGGCCAACAGGAAGACGCCGCCGCCGATCAGGATGATGTCGCGCCACGACACCGGATTATCCAGCACGGTGAAGACCGGCTCGACCAAGCCGGCGATCCAGGTCAGCGAGGCCAACAGGCCCAGCCGGGTAATCAGGGCGAAGCCCAGCCCCAGCTTGCGCGCCGCCGGGCGCTGATGCTCGGGCAGGCGTTCGGCCAGGATGGCGAGGAAGACCAGATTGTCGATGCCGAGTACGACTTCGAGTGCAGACAGGGTCAGCAAGCTGATCCAGATGTGCGGATCGGTAAGCCACTCCATGGGGCAAGCGTCCTTGATGCGAAAAGGGCGGGGGAAGTGTAGGTATGTTTCCCGGCAAATCCAGAGTTGCGATCAACCGGCCGGCGCGGCGCCGTCCGACACCTGGCGCGGAAAGGTCACGGTGAAGCGCGTGCCGCCGCCCGTGGGGCTGTCCATGCTGAGCTGGCCCTCAAGCGGGCCGGTGACCAGATTGTAGACGATGTGCAGCCCCAACCCGGTGCCGCCGGCGCCGCGCCGGGTGGTGAAGAACGGGTCGAAGATGCGGCTGCGGTATTCCTCGGCGATGCCGCGGCCGTCGTCGCCATAGACCAGCCGGATCAGCGCGGGGGTCGGCTGGTCGACGGTGATCGACAACAGACCGCGACAGCCCTCGTCATAGCCGTGGACGATGGAATTCATCACGAAATTGGTCAGCACCTGGCTGAGCGCGCCGGGATAGCCGTCGACCTCCAGTCCGGCCGGGCAGACGATCTCGACCCGGTGGCCGGCCTGGCGGATGCGCGGCTTCAGCGCCGCCAGCGTCTCGCCGATATAGGCGGCGAGGTCGAAGCGGCGGCGGTCCGACGAGGTACGGTCGACCGCCACCTGCTTGAAGCTGCGGATCAGCTCGGCGGCGCGCTCGCAATTGCCCAGGATCAGTTGGGTGGTGTCGGTGGCGGTATCCATGTAGCGCTGGAAGTCCTCGACACCGATGTCGTCGGCCTCGAACAGCGCGCGCATGTGGCCGGTAGCGTCGGCCAGATGCGAGGCACAGGACAGGGCGATGCCGACGGGGGTGTTGATCTCGTGGGCGACGCCGCCCACCAGCGCGCCGAGCGAGGCCAGCTTTTCCGCCTGGACCAGGGTTTCCTGGGCTTCCTTCAAGCGCGCCAGCGCTTCCTCGGCCTCGGCCCGGCGCCGCGCCAGTTCCTGGTTGACCGAGGCGAGCTGGTGCTGCAGGCGGTCGCTGCCCTTGACCAGCCGGCGTTGTTCGCGCACCGAGCGGCGATAGGCTTCGGCCAACGCCTCGACCCCGGCGCGCACGTCCGGCTCGGCGCCGGCCAGCCGCTCGCGCAGGGCCTCGGCCTCGGCAAGCACACGCTCCTCGGTATCGAACAGATTGAAGCTGGCAGCCGCCTTGTCGTCCCCCACCGGGCTTAGCCTTCGGTGGCCACCAGATTGAACGTCACGTGTTCCAGGTCCTCGGAAAAGTCCTCGCCGAATTCCTGCATGGTTTCGTCATCGGGCGCATAGCACCAATTGACCACCACCTTGACGCCACCGGCGGCGGCGCGATCGAGCAGTTGGAACATGTTCATCAGCGCCTTGGCGCTGGAGCTGTTGAAATAGATCAGGCTGAAATCGAAGCGGATATCCTTGCCCGCCGCCTGGTTCAGGTAACCTTCGAGAGCGGCGAAAATGGGGCCGAACACCGACGACGCATCCTCGGGATAGGACTCGCCCTTCAACGACAGATGCCCGGCGGCGAAATCGAAGTCCACCTCGGGCGAGCGCTCGGTGGCGGCGATCATCAAATTTTCCATGATCCCCCTCAGATGGAAACTTTAAGGCAGAAGAAGAACTTGTCGGCGTCGATGCGGTCGAAATCGAACTGGATCGGCTCGCTGGCCCGTCGCGCGATCTCGATCAGTCCGATGGTGGCGCCCCGGCTTTTTTCGTCCGGCGCCTCTCGCAACTGTTCCTTGTAGTACGCCTTGATTTCACCCTTGTCCATCTTCTGCAACACTTCAAGGCGTTGCTTCAGGCGCGGCACATCCTCTTCCAGGATGGTATTGGCGCAGACGATGAAGAACTGTCCGTTCTCGGTGCCGATGGTCACCATGCCGGAGGACAGCTCGATGCTTTTGGTGCCGGTGCCCAACACCTTTTCCGCCGAATAGCGGATGATGTTCTGCGCCTGCTCGATGAACACCGAGAACACCTTCTTGATGGTGGTGATGTCGGTGTCGTCCAGCGTCATCTTCTGCCGCAGGGTGTCACCCAGCGAATACAGGATGCCTTCGGACAAGTAGCCCGAGAACGAGAACAGGATGCCGCGCTCGTCCAGCATGCGCTTGAACGCACGGTATTGCGGCGCGAGCCGGTCGGACTTGGTCCCATCGGGACCGTTCGCAGGAATCGTCACCATAGACCTTCCTCGCAGCGGGGTGACAAACCTCTACCATCCGAAGCGGAGCGGTTTCAACCGCCGCTCTCGTCCTTCAGGTACAGGGAGTAGCGTTGCACGATGCGGGCATAGGTGCCGTTGTCGCGCAATTTCTTCAAACCGCGATTGAAACTGTCCCGCAGGGCGGCGTCGCGGAACGCCACATGGTAATCGGTCGCGGGAAAAATCGGGTGGAAGCGCAAGCCCTGGGTGGTGTCCACCTTGGCCTTCACCTCGGGGTCGTTGGCGAACCAGCCGAAGATGAAGCGGTCGGCGACCACCACGTCGACGCGGCCAAGGAACAATTGCAACGGCTGCACCGCCTGGCGCGCTTCCTCGCGGTAGAACGGGTTGCCGTCGGCGACCGCCTTGTAGGCCGGCCCCAGATACAGCGAGGCGTTCTGGAACGCCATCACCGACTTGCCGGCCAGGTCCTCGACCTTCTTGATGACGATGTTGCGGCTGGCCAGGGTGATGGCGTAGTTGCGATAGGTGACGTGGCTGTCGGAATAGAACGCCTTGACCCCGGAATCCGGCCGCATGGTCATGGCGGCGTTGACCTCGCCGCTTTCCAGCTCGCGCACCACCCGGGCGAACGACACGAATTTCGGCGTCAGCGTGTGGCCTTCCAACGCCAGCGCCTCGCGCACCACGTCGTATTCCATGCCGCGCCATTCGTCGACGATGACGTAAGGCGGCAGCGAGCGGCCGACCGCCATCACCACCTCGGCAGCGGCGGCGGGGCGGCCCGCCAGGACCGCCAGCAGCGACAAACTCAGGGCAAGGATGCGTTTCATCGCCTACTCCCTTTCCCGGGGTGCTGCGCGCAGGCGCACGGTGAAGGTCGAGCCGCGCTTGACCCGGCTGTCGACGGTAATGGTGCCACCGTGCAGATCGACGATCTGGCGGACCATGTGCAGCCCGATGCCCGAGCCGGAAATCTTGTGGGCGTTGGTAGCACGGAAGAAGCGTTCGAAGATGTGCGGCATGTCGTCGGCGGGGATGCCGATGCCGTGGTCGCGCACCTGCACGACGATGCCGCCGTCGTCGGCGCGGGCGGACACCTCGACCGCGCCACCGGAATATTTCAGCGCGTTGCCGACCAGATTGTTGAACACCAGGGCCAGCAGCCCGGCATCACCCCACACCGCCGGCACCGCCTCGACCGCCAAAGCCAGCTCGCGCCCGGGCGAGGCGGTGCGGTGGTGGTCCACCGCCGCCGCCAGGATGGGCTGCAGTTCCAGCGCCCGCTCCTGCATGACGATGCGGCCGGAATCCAGTTGTTCGTCGGCCAGACAGGTGGCCAGCAGGTCGACCAGACGCTGCACCGCGCCCCGGATGGTCTCCAGTCTTGGCAGCATGCTGGCGTCGGCGCGTTCCGCCCGCATCATCAGCATCTGCGCCGCCGAATCGACGATGGCGAGCGGCGTGCGAAATTCATGGCTGACCATGGACAGGAACTGGCGCAGTTGCTGCTTGGCCTCGGTCTCGCGTGACAGCGCCAGTTCGGCGCGGTCCTTCGCCAGGGCCAGCGCCTCGCCTTTTTCCGCCAACTGGGCGGTGCGTTCCTCCACCTTGCACTCCAGCGAGGAATTCAGCCCCTCAAGTTCGAGGTTGAGCCGGGCGATGGTGGCGATGTCGCGCCACGAGCGCACGGCGCCGACCAAGGTGGTGAACAGCTTCTGCGCCGTCAGCTCGGCCTTGCTTTTGTAATCGTTGATGTCGTGGGCCAGCACGACGTCGCGCTCGGGCGCCTCGCCCGGCTGGCCGGTGCGCAGGATGATGCGGATGTGGCGGTTACCCAGTTCCTCGCGGATATGGCGCACCAGCCGCAGACCGGCATCGGGGCTTTCCATCACCACGTCCAGCAGCATGACCGGAATTTCCGGATCCGCCGCCAGCAGGCGAGCCGCCTCGGCAGCGCTGGAGGCCGACAGCACCTCGAAACCACGGTCGTCGAAACTGAAATCGCGCAGCAGCACGCGGGTCATGACGTGGACCTGGTCGTCGTCGTCGACCACCAGCACCCGCCACGGCAAAGCCGCCGGCGTTGCCGGAACGGCAGCGCGCGGCTTGAGCGCGAGCTTGCCGTCGCGTCCCATCAGCGCACAATCACGGGCGCGGCAAAGGCATAGCCAGTGCCGTGAACCGCCTCGATCGGCAGCGGATGACCCAACGTCTCCTCACCCTTGGCCCGCAGGCGGCGCACCATGGAATCGACCGAACGGTCGCCCATGTCCCATTCGCGCTTGCCCAGCGCGCGGAAGATGTCGGCACGCGACACCGGCTCGCCCGGGCGCTCGACCAGCAAGTTGACGAACACCCGCTCGTTGGCGGTCAACTTGAGTACGGCGCCGTTGGGCGACACCAGCGCCCACGCCACCAGATCATAGGCCCAGCCGGCGGGCGGCGCGACGACGGGCGCGGCAGGCGCGGCGGCAGCAACGCCCCCCGATGCCGGCACCTTGAGACGACGGGCCAGGGTGCGCACCTGCGCCTCCAGCTCACGCAATTCGATGGGCTTGACCAGATAGACGTCGGCGCCGAGTTCCAGGCCGACCACGCGGTCGACGTTCACGCCGCGCGCGGTCAGCATGATGATGCCGACATCCGATTGTTCGCGCTGGCGCTTGGCGATGGAGAAACCATCTTCCCCCGGCAGATTGACGTCGAGAATGAGGATGTCCGCCGGCTGCCGCGCCAGGGCGACGTCCAGGGCGATGCCATCGCCACAGCCCACCACCACATGGCCGCAGCCGGTGAGGTATTCGACCAGATCGGCCCTTAGCGAGGCCTCGTCCTCGACCACCACGATATGCGCCATATCACCGTCCCCAAGCGGCAATCCTGTGCATAATGGAGCATCAGGCGGGGCGTCGCGTCAAATCGTAATCCTTGTCGGATTGTGACGTCATGTGACGGCGGACCGCGCGGGCGGAGGGGAGAGGCCGCCCGCAGCGATCACGCGCGCGGAGTGACGATCTTCTCGACCAGCTTGACCAGCAGGCGATCCATGCGGCCCGCCCACATTTCGTCGGTGTCGATCATCTCGCGGCAGCGGCGGAACGCGCGCAACACGGTGGTGTGGCTGCGGCCACCGAACACCCGGCCCAGTTCGGGCAGCGAGCACGAGGTCAGCAGGCGGGAGTAGTACATGGCGGCCATGCGCGGCTTCCAGATCCGGTGATCGCGCGAATGCTCCATCATCTCGCGTTCGCTCAGCCCGAATTCGGCGGCGACGCTGGTGATGACCTCGGCGACGAACGGATCGCTGACCTTGTAGCGCAGCGGAGCCGCGGTGCGGATCTCGGCAAGAGCGAGCGACATCATGACCCCCTTTTTGGAACTAAACTCATACTCAGATTGTGCGCATGTGGACGTCCAAATCCCACCCGCGAGTTGCAACGGCTTGTATCGGGCTGTGACCCGCGAAGCGCACATTCCAGCGCCGCACCGCAACAGCGCGACACATTCTAAAGGCATAGTTTAGGCCAAAAAAGTTTAGAAAGCTTGTAGAAGCAACATTTTTCCGCTCAATGCAGGTCCGCCTTCAGACCCTCCATGGCGGCGACCAGCGCCAGGCGGATGCCCGGCTCCATGGCGGAATGCCCCGCATCCGGCACCATGACCAGCCGCGCCGCCGGCCAGTCGCGCGCCAGGTCCCAGGCGCTGACCGGCGGACACACCATGTCGTAGCGGCCCTGGACGATGATCGCCGGCAGATGGCGGATGCGGCCGACACCGTCCAGCAACTGGCCCGGCGCCAGGAAGCCCTGGTGCACCATGTAGTGACATTCCAGCCGCGCCATCGCCAGGCTGGCGGCACCATCGCCGCTGCCGTCGCCCGCCGCCACGCGCGGCACCAGCCGGGCGCAGGCTTCCTCGTAGGCGCACCATGCCCGCGCCGCCGGCAGGTGGATGGCGGGATCGGGATCGGTCAGCCGGCGATACCACGCCGCCAGTTCGGGACCGTCATCCCCCGCCACATGGGCGGCGAAGCGGCGGTGCACCTCGGGGAAAAAGGTGCCCATGCCGGTCATGAACCAGTCGATCTCCTGCGGCCGGCACAGGAAGATGCCGCGCAGCACGAAGGCGAGCGCGCGTTCGGGGTGCGCCTGGCCATAGGCGAGCGCCAGCGTGCTGCCCCACGAGCCGCCGAACAGCACCCAGCGTTCGATGCCCAGGCGCTCGCGCAGGCGCTCCATGTCGGCGACCAGCGCCGGGGTGGTGTTGCCGACCAGCGACGCCGTGGGCTGCGACCGGCCGCAGCCGCGCTGGTCGAACAGCACGATGCGCCAGTGACGCGGATCGAAGAAACGGCGATAGGCGGGGGCGCAGCCGGCGCCGGGGCCGCCATGCACGAACACCACCGGCACGCCGTGCGGATTGCCCGATTCCTCCCAGTACAGGGTGTGGCCGTCGCCGACCTCAAGCATGCCCGAGGCGTTTGGCTCGACGGGAAGGAACAGATCCATGGCGGAGGGTGTCCTGGCATCAGGGGGAGAAGCTGAGGCGAGGCCGCCACAATAGCATTGACGCCCGCCCGCCGGCACCATACACCCCGGCCATGGACGTAAATCTTTTCGACTTCGAGCTGCCGCGCGACTTGATCGCCGAGCGGCCGATCGTGCCGCGCGACGCCGCCCGCCTGTTGGCGGTCGGAGCCGATGGTTTGGCCGATCACGTCGTCCGCGACCTGCCGACGCTGTTGCAGCCGGGCGACGTGCTGATCAGCAACGACACCCGCGTCATCCCTGCCCGGCTGTTTGGAAAACGCGGCGAGGCCGGGGTGGAAGTGACGCTGCACGAACGCATCGCGCTGGACAGTTGGAAGGCCTTCGCCCGCCCGGCCAAGAAGCTGAAGCCCGGCGACGCGGTGCGCTTCGGCGATGCCTTCACCGCCACCGTGGCGGAAAAGGGCGAGGCCGGCGAGGTCACCCTGCGCTTCGACCGTTCCGGCGACGCGCTGATGCTGGCGCTGGAGGAATACGGCAAGCTGCCGCTGCCGCCCTATATCCGCAAGGGCGAGGCCGACGACGCCGACCGCACCGATTACCAAACCGTGTTCGCGCGGGAAAAAGGCGCCGTCGCCGCCCCCACCGCCGGCCTGCACTTCACCCCCGACTTGCTAGCGGCACTGGATGCGCGCGGCGTGCAACGGCTGACGGTGACCCTGCATGTGGGGGCCGGAACCTTCCTGCCGGTCAAGGTGGACGACACCAGCGATCACAAGATGCATTCCGAACGCGGCGTGGTCACCGCCGAGGTGGCCGCCGCCGTCAACGCCGCCAAGGCCCAGGGCCGCCGCATCGTCGCGGTGGGCACGACGTCGCTACGCCTGGTGGAAAGCGCGACCGGCGAGGACGGCGTGCTGCGCCCGTTCGACGGCGCCACCGACATCTTCATCACGCCGGGCTACCGGTTCCGGCTGGTGGATGTGCTGATGACCAATTTCCACCTGCCGCGCTCGACCCTGTTCATGCTGGTTTCCGCCTTCGCCGGGCTGGAGCGCATGCGGGCCGCCTATGAACACGCCAAGGCGGGCGGCTATCGGTTCTATTCCTACGGCGACGCCTGTTTGCTGGAGAAGGCCCCATGACCACGTTTCATTTCGAGGTTTTCGCCACTGACGGCGCCGCGCGGCTGGGCCGGCTGCACACCGCCCACGGCCCCATGGACACCCCGGCCTTCATGCCGGTGGGCACCGCCGGCACGGTCAAGGCGATGATGCCGGAAAGCGTCGCCGCCACCGGCGCCCAGATGATCCTGGGCAACACCTATCACCTGATGCTGCGCCCCGGCGCCGAGCGGGTCGGGCGGCTGGGCGGCCTGCATGAGTTCATGAACTGGCCGGGGCCGATCCTGACCGATTCCGGCGGCTTCCAGGTCATGAGCCTGGCCAAGCTGCGCAAGATGACCGAAGAAGGCGTCGCCTTTCAGTCCCACATCGACGGCTCGCGCCATCTGCTGACGCCCGAGCGCAGCATGGAAATCCAGAACCTGCTGGATGCCGACGTCACCATGGCGTTCGATGAATGCACGCCGTTCCCGGCGACACCGGAACAGGCGGCGGAAAGCATGCGGCTGTCCATGCGCTGGGCGCAGCGGTCGCGCGACGCCTTCGTCCAGCGCCCCGGCTACGGCCTGTTCGGCATCGTCCAGGGCGGCGTTCATCGCGAGCTGCGCGCCGAATCGGCGACGGCGCTGCAGAAGATCGGCTTCGACGGCTATGCGGTCGGCGGGCTGGCGGTGGGCGAGGGTCAGGAGCTGATGTTCCAGACGCTGGATTACACCACGCCGCTGCTGCCGACCGACAAGCCGCGTTATCTGATGGGCGTCGGCAAGCCCAGCGACATCATCGGCGCCGTGCTGCGCGGCATCGACATGTTCGATTGCGTCATGCCGACGCGCTCGGGCCGCACCGCCCAGGCCTTCACCCGCCGTGGCACCGTCAACATCCGCAACGCGCGGCACCAGGACGATCCCCGCCCGCTGTCGGAGGAGTGTTCCTGCCCGGCCTGCCGGCAGTATTCCCGCGCCTATCTGCACCACCTGATCCGTTCCGAGGAAATCCTCGGGCCGATGCTGCTGACCTGGCACAACATCCAGTTCTATCAGGATGTCATGCGCGGCCTGCGCGCCGCCATCGCCGCCGGCCGGGTGCAGGACTTCGCCGCCCAGGCCCTGGCCGACGAGGCCCAGGGCGACATCGAGCCGCTGTGATGCGCCGGGGCGTCGCCTTCGCCCTGCTGTCCGCGCTGCTGTTCGGCGTCTCGGCGCCGTTGGCCAAGCTGTTGCTGGGCCAGCTCGATCCCTGGCTGCTGGCCGGACTGCTTTACCTGGGGTCGGGTGTGGGGCTGGCGCTGCTGCGCCCGCTGCTGCCGCGCCAGGGCGGCCGGCTGGCCGGGGCCGATTGGCCGTGGCTGGCGGCGGCGGTGGCGGCCGGCGGCATCGTCGCGCCGGTGCTGATGATGGTCGGTTTGGCGCACAGCCCGGCGGCCAGCGCGGCGCTGGCGCTGAACCTGGAAGGCGTTTTCACCCTGGGCCTGGCCTGGCTGGTGTTCCGCGAGAACGTCGACCACCGCCTGCTGGTGGGCGCCGCCGCCATTCTGGCCGGCGCCGCCTTGCTGTCGTGGCAGGACAATGGCGGCGACGGCGACTGGGGTCTGCTTGCCATCGCCGGTGCCTGCCTGGCCTGGGCGGTTGACAACAACCTGACCCGCAAGCTGTCGGCCGGCGACGCCGTGCAGATCGCCATGATCAAGGGCGTGACCGCCGGCGCGGTCAACACCGCCCTGGCGCTGATCACCGGCACCGCCGTGCCGGCGCTGGCCCCAGCGCTGCAGGCGGCGCTGTTGGGGCTGGTCGCCTATGGCCTGTCGCTGGTGCTGTTCGTGCTGGCGCTGCGCCATCTCGGCACCGCCCGCACCGGCGCCTATTTCTCGCTGGCGCCGTTCGTCGGCGCCGTGCTGGCGATCCCGCTGCTGGGTGAAACGCCGACGCCGCTGCTGGCCGCCGCCGGCCTGCTGATGGCGCTGGGCCTGTACCTGCACCTGACCGAGAGCCACGCCCACGACCACGTCCACGACATGCTGGAACACGACCACCCGCATGCCCACGACGAACACCACCAGCACGCCCACGACGGCGACGCGCCCGCCACGCCGCACAGCCATCGCCACACCCACCAGCGGCTGGTCCACCGCCATCCCCATTACCCCGACATCCACCACCGCCATGTCCACTGACGACACGCCGGCCACCCGGCTGGCGACCCGCCTGGCGTTTCTGGCCGCCGGCTTCGCCATGGCCTGCTGGGCGCCGCTGGTGCCCTATGCCAAGGCGCGGCTGGGCATGGACGAAGCCGGGCTGGGCCTGTTGCTGCTGTGTGTGGGCATCGGGTCGGTCGGCGCCATGCCGGTGGCGGGAACGCTGGTCGGCCGCATCGGCGTGCGCCCGGTGATCCTGGTGGCGGGGGTGGGGCTGTGCCTTGCCGTTCCCGGCCTGGCCCTGGCCGCCACGCCGGTGTCGCTGGGGGCGGTGCTGCTGCTGTTCGGCGCCGCCTTGGGGTCGATGGACGTGGCCATGAACGTCCATGCGGTGGCGGTGGAGAAAGCCGCCGCCCGGCCGCTGATGTCGGGCTTCCACGGCCTGTTCAGCGTCGGCGGCCTGATCGGTGCCGGCGCCATGACCCTGTTGCTGGCGGCCGGCCTGCCGCCGGTTCCTGCCGCCCTGGCGGCCGCCGTCGCGCTGGCGCTTGCCGTGGCCTTGGCGGTGCCGCGTCTGCTCGGCCATGCCGGCGGCGAGCCGGGGCCGCTGCTGGTGCGTCCGCACGGCATGGTCTTGCTGCTGGGCGCGCTGGCGTTCGCCGCCTTCCTGACCGAAGGCGCCATCCTGGACTGGTCGGCCTTGCTGCTGACCCAGGCGCGCGGCTTCGATCCCGCCCAGGCCGGCATCGGCTATACCCTGTTTTCCGCCACCATGACGTTGGGCCGGCTGACCGGCGACCGGGTGGTGGCGGTACTGGGCGCCCGTCGCGTGCTGCTGTGGGGCGGGCTGGTCGCGGTAGGCAGCCTGGCCGTTGTGGCCTTGGCGCCCTGGGCGTGGCTGGCCTTGGCCGGACTGTTGCTGACCGGACTGGGGGCCTCGAATCTGGTGCCGGTGCTGTTCAGCGCCGCCGGCCGCCAGCATGCCATGCCGGTGGGGCTGGCGGTGACCGCCATGTCGACGCTGGGCTATGCCGGCATCCTGAGCGAGCCGGCGGCCATGGGCTTTGTCGCCAAGGTTGCGGGGTTGCCGGCCGCCTTTGTGCTGCTGGCCCTGTTGATGCTGTCGCTGCCCTTGGCGGCACGCCGGGTCACCCGCTGAGAGTGGCGGATTCCCTCGTCTCATGCATTACGCACAACCGAGCCATTCAACGTCGCCGCGGAGAGAAGTGGTAACACCAGACTATACTTTCGCATAGTTTGATCGTCCCGGCAGGCAATGCCATACGGGCGTCCCCATGTAACCTGGGGATGGGCATGCCGCGACCTGTGGGGGAGGATACATCATGTGGCTCGTCACACTTCTGGTATTGGCCGTCGGCTTCATCATCTTCGCGACCGCGAAGCTGAAGATGCATGCTTTTCTGGCCCTGCTGCTGACCGCCTTCGGCTTCGGCATTCTTGCCGGCATGCCGCTGGACGTAGTGGTCAAATCCGTCAATGACGGGTTCGGCAGCACCATCGGCTCCATCGGCATCGTCATCGTGCTCGGTTCGGTGATCGGCACCTTCCTGGAGAAATCGGGCGGCGCCTGGCGCCTGGCCGAAGGCATCCTGAAGGCGACCGGCAAAAAGAACGTGCCGCTGACCATGTCGATCATGGGCTACGTGGTGTCGATCCCGGTGTTCTGCGACTCGGGCTTCGTCATCCTGTCGTCGCTGAACAAGGCGTTGGCCAAACGCGCCGGCATCTCGCTGGCCGCCGGCGCCATCGCCCTGTCGCTGGGCCTTTACACCACCCACACCATGGTGCCGCCCACCCCCGGCCCGATCGCCGCCGCCGGCATCCTGCAGGCCGATCTGGGTCTGGTCATCCTGTGGGGCATGATCATCGCCGCCGTCGCCTGCGTCGCCGGCTGGATCTGGGCAGTGACCGTCGCCGCCAAGGAAGACGTGCCGCCGTACAAGGAAGGCGAGGAACCGGCCGCGCTGCCGTCGTTGGAAGACGCGCCGTCGCCGCTGCCCAGCCTGCTGCCCATCTTCCTGCCGATCTTCCTGATCGTGGTGAAGTCGCTGTCCGACTTCCCGTCTCACCCGTTCGGCACCGGCGTGTTCGCCCAGGTCCTCAGCTTCATCGGCCAGCCGGTGGTGGCGCTGCTGATCGGTTTCGCCTTCGCCCTGTTCCTGCCCAAAAAGCTGGAGAAAGGCATCCTTGGCAACGACGGCTGGTTCGGCAAAGCGGTCATCGACTCGGCCATCATCATCACCATCACCGGCGCCGGCGGCTCGTTCGGCAAGGTCTTGCAGAACTCCGGCATCGCCAAGCTGGTGGGCGAGGGCCTGTCGACCTGGCACCTGGGCATCTTCCTGCCCTTCCTGATCGCCGCCGGCATCAAGACGGCCCAAGGGTCCTCCACGGTGGCGATCATCACCACCGCCGGCCTGATGGCCCCGCTGATGGCCCCGCTCGGCTTCGACGACCCGACCGCCCGCGCGCTGATCGTGGTCGCCATCGGCGCCGGCTCCATGGTGGTCAGCCACGCCAATGACAGCTTCTTCTGGGTGGTGACCCAGTTCTCCAACATGACCCCCGAACAGGGTTACAAGCTCCAGACCATGGGCACCTTGTTCCAGGGCGTGGTCGCCGCCATCGCGGTGTTCGTCGCCGCGACCATCATGCTGTGATCCAAACCCGGCGGCGCCCCTGCGGCGCCGCCGGTTCCTTTTTCAGAGGATGCCCGCCATGACCTCGATCCTCGATCCCCGCGCCTTCCTGCGCGGCCTGTTCGATGCCGCCGTGGCGGCGGCGCTACCCACCCAATCCATCGGCCGTTTCCTGCCGCCGCCGCCCAAGGGCCGTACCGTCGTGGTCGGCGCCGGCAAGGGTGCCGCCGCCATGGCCCGCGCCGTCGAGGACGTCTGGACCGGCCCGCTGTCGGGCCTGGTGGTGACGCGCTACGGCCACGGCCTGCCCACCCGCTTCATCGAGGTGGTCGAGGCCGGCCACCCCAATCCCGACAGCGCCAGCCAGGACGCCGCCCGCCGCATCCTGCAGATGGCGGCCGAGTTGGGCGAGGACGACCTGCTGCTATGCCTGATCTCGGGCGGCGGTTCGGCGCTGATGGCGCTGCCGGCGCCGGGGCTGGGCCTGGACGACAAGAAGGCGGTGACGCGCGAGCTGTTGCGCTGCGGCGCAGCCATCGACGAGATCAACGCCGTGCGCAAGCACCTGTCGGCCATCAAGGGCGGCCGGCTGGCGCTGGCGGCGGCACCGGCCCGCGTGGTCACGCTGATGATTTCCGACGTGCCCGGCGACGACCCGGCGGTGATCGCCTCGGGTCCCACCGTGCCCGATCCCACCACCTTCGCCGATGCCCGCGCGGTGATCGCCAAATACGGCGTCGCCGTGCCCGAGGCGGTGCGCCGCCATCTGGACGCCGGGCAGGACGAGACCGCCAAGCCGGGCGACCCCCGCCTGGCCCACACCGCCGCCACGCTGATCGCCACGCCGCAAGACGCGCTGGAGGCCGCCGCCGCCTTCGCCCGCGCCGCCGGCATCACCCCGCTGATCCTGGGCAACGCCATCGAAGGCGAATCGCGCGAGGTCGCCCGCGTGCTGGCGGGCATGGCGCGGCAGACCACCGCCCATGACCAGCCCATCCCGGCCCCCTGCGTGCTGCTGTCGGGCGGCGAAACCACCGTCACCGTGCGCGGCAAGGGGCGCGGCGGCCGCAACGCCGAGTTCCTGCTGGCACTGGCGGTGGCGCTGGACGGCCACGCCAGGGTATGGGGCATGGCCGGCGACACCGACGGCATCGACGGCACCGAGGACAATGCCGGCGCCCTGCTGGCCCCCGACAGCCTGGCCCGCGCCGCCGCCCTGGGCGTGAGTGCCAAGGAGCGGCTGGCCGACAATGACGGCTATGGCTTCTTTGCCGCCCTGGACGACCTGGTGGTCACCGGGCCGACGCGGACCAACGTCAACGATTTCCGCGCGGTGCTGATCCTGCCCTGATTGCAGGCATTCTTGCCAAACGCCCAAATTTTAGACATCCTCCGGGCCGCCCTGGAGGATGTCCCATGACCGAATGGCGTTATTTCGTCACCTATAGCGGCGTCAAGCTGCCGCTGAAGCTGGTCAACCCGCTGCAGCCCGCCGAATTGAACCACCGCAACACCTTCATTCGCGCCCGCTTCGACGCCGCCGACCGTTTGGTCGAATGCGAGAAGATGGTGTATGGCGAGGTCCAGTTGAGCCACCGCTACGGCTATGACGCCGACGGCACGTTAAAGCGGGCCGAGATCGTCATGGACGAGGAGACGACGGTGCTGGAGTTCTAGCCAGCCGCAGGTAAAGCGCCAGCGCGCCCAGGCCGCACACGACGATGACGCCGGCCATGGGCAAGGCGGTGCTTTCGCCGGCCAAGCCGACCATGGGCGCCGCCACCGCCCCGACCAGGAATCGCAGGGTTCCCAGCAGGGCCGAGGCCGAACCGGCATGGCGGCCGTGATTGGTCAGCGCCATCGCCGAGGCGTTGGGCGCGATCAGCCCCTGCGACGCCACCACCACGAACAGCCCGCCCAGCACCGGCCATAGGCCGAAACCGAACGCCACCGCCGTCTGCAGGAACAGGGCGCCGATGGCCAGGCCGGCCAGTCCGATCCCCATCAGGCGTTGCGGCCCCAGTCGGTGCACCAGCCGGCCGTTGACCTGGGACAGGCCGATCAGCCCCAGCGCGTTGGCGCCGAACACCAGGGCGAAGTCCTGGGCCGACACGCCGTAGATTTTCTGCAGCACGAAGGGCGAGCCGGCGATATAGGCGAACATGGCGGCGAAGGCCAGGCCGGCGATCCCGGCATTGCCGGCGAAACAGCGGTCGCGCAGCACGGCGGCAAAGGCACCCAGCGCTTGTTGCAGGCCGCCGGTGTGGCGGCGTTCGATCGGCAAGGTCTCGGGCAGCATTTTGGCCGCCACCGCCAACAGGGCGACGCCGGCACCGGCCAGCACGACGAAAATGCCGTGCCACGACATCACCCGCAGCACCTGGGCGCCGAGAATGGGGGCAAGGATGGGGGCCAACCCCATCACCAGCATCAGGGTGGAAAAGAAGCGCGCCGCCGCCGGGCCATGATAGAGGTCGCGCGCCACCGCCGTGGCGATGACCAGGGCAGCCGAGCCGGCCAGCCCCTGGGCGAACCGCGCCGCCACCAGCAACGGCGCCGTCGGCGCCAGCGCGCACAGCACAGACATCAGGGCATAGACGGCAAGGCCGACGAACAACGGCCGCCGCCGCCCGACCGCGTCCGACATCGGCCCGACCAGCAACTGCCCCAGCGCGAGGCCCAGGATGCAGGCCGACAGGCTGGCCTGGGCCAACGACGGCGACGCCGCCAGGTCGGCCGCCAGATGGGGCAAGGCCGGCAGGTACATGTCGATGGACAGCGGCCCCAGCGCGGTGATGGCGCCCAGGCAGAGGACGAAACGAAGCTGCGGCTTGTCGGACATGGTTCCTCCGAAACCCCTCTCCCGCTTGCGGGAGAGGGAGGGACCCGTGCGGAGCATGGGAGGGTGAGGGAGCCAAGGACGACCGAGTCTCCGGCTCCCTCACCCGGCCCTATCGGGCCACCCTCTCCCGCTTGCGGGAGAGGGAAATATCACTCCGCTGCCACCGCGGCGGCCTTGCTGACCGGGTGTTCCAGCCGCGACAGCATTTCCTTGGGCACCACCTGATGGAACTTGGGCAGCTCGCGCGCCCAGTCGGCCAGCAGGGATTCCGCCCACGAGCTTTGCGTCTCGGCCACATGCTCCTTGATCAGCGCCTTCAGCACGTCCTGCCAGTGGTCGGTTTCCACCTTCTGCCAGATGACGCTGTCGGGATTGACCTTGGCGGCGAAGGTGCCGTCGGCATCGTAGACGAAGGCCATGCCGCCGGTCATGCCGGCGGCGAAGTTGGCGCCGACGGCCCCGAGGATGACGACGTTGCCGCCGGTCATGTACTCGCAGCCGTTCGAGCCACAGCCTTCGATCACCGCCGTGGCGCCCGAGTTGCGCACGGCGAAGCGTTCACCGGCCTGGCCCGCCGCGAACAGCTTGCCGGCGGTGGCGCCGTACAGCACGGTGTTGCCGATGATGGTGTTCTCGTTCGACTTCAGCGGGCTGGACACCGGCGGGCGCACCACGATGGTACCGCCAGACAGGCCCTTGCCGACATAGTCGTTCGAGTCGCCGAACACCTCGAGCTTGAGGCCCTGCACCGAGAAGGCGCCCAGCGACTGGCCGCACGATCCGCGCAGACGCACGGTGATGTGGCCGGGCTGCAGCCCGGTCATGCCGTACTTCTTGGTGATCTTGTGGCTCAGCTTGGTGCCGATGGCGCGCTGGACGTTGCGGACGTTATAGGTCAACTGCATCTTTTCGCCGTCCTCTAACGCGGGAACGGCGTCCTTGATGATCTGGGCGTCCAGGGTGTCGGGCACCTCGTTACGTTCGACCTGGGTGCAATAGCGGGCGTGGCCGCCATTGTCGGCCTGGGCCAGCAGCGGGTTGAGGTCAAGGTCGTCCAGATGGGCGGCACCACGGCTGATCTGCTTGAGCAGGTCGGTGCGGCCGATGATCTCGTTCAACGACCGCACGCCCAAGGACGCGAGGATCTCGCGCACTTCCTCGGCGATGAAACTGAACAGGTTGACCACCTTGTACGGGCTGCCGGTGAACTTGGCGCGCAGCGCCGGGTCCTGGGTGCAGACACCGACCGGGCAGGTGTTGGAATGGCACTGGCGCACCATGATGCAGCCCATGGCGATCAGGCTGGTGGTGCCGATGCCGAACTCCTCGGCGCCCAGCATGGCGGCGATGACGATGTCGCGGCCGGTCTTGAGGCCGCCATCGGTGCGCAACTTGACGCGGTGGCGCAGGCGGTTGAGCGTCAGCACCTGATGGGCCTCGGACAGCCCCAGTTCCCACGGCAGGCCGGCGAACTTGATCGAGGTCTGCGGGCTGGCACCGGTGCCGCCCACGTTGCCCGAGATCAGGATGGTGTCGGCCTTGGCCTTGGCGACGCCGGCGGCGATGGTGCCGATGCCGGACCGCGACACCAGCTTGACCGTGACACGGGCCTGCGGATTGATCTGCTTGAGATCATAGATCAGCTGGGCCAGGTCCTCGATCGAGTAGATGTCGTGGTGCGGCGGCGGGCTGATCAGCATGACGCCGGGGGTGGCGTGGCGCAGCTTGGCGATCTCGACCGTGACCTTGAAGCCGGGCAACTGGCCGCCTTCGCCGGGCTTGGCACCCTGGGCGACCTTGATCTCGATCTCGCGGCACATGTTGAGGTATTCGGCGGTGACGCCGAAGCGGCCCGACGCGATCTGCTTGACCGCCGAGTTGGCGTTGTCGCCGTTGGGACGCGGGCGATAGCGCTCGCGGTCCTCGCCGCCCTCGCCCGACACCGACTTGGCGCCGATGCGGTTCATGGCGATGTTCAGCGCGCCGTGCGCTTCCGGCGACAGCGCGCCCAGGCTCATGCCCGGAGTCAGGAAGCGCTTGCGGATCTCGGTGATGCTCTCGACCTCGTCCACGCTGACGGCGGCGCCAGCGGGCTTGAAGTCGAGCAGATCGCGGATGGTGATCGGCGGCAGCTTGCGCATGCCTTCCGAGTACTTCTTGTACAGCGAGTAGCTGTCGGTGTTGCAGGCGCTTTGCAGCGTGTGGATCAGGGTGCCGTCGAACGAATGGGCCTCTTGCCCGCGACGGAAGCGGTAGAAGCCGCCCACCGGCAACACCGCCGCGTCGACGCCAAAGCCGGCGCCGTGCTGTTCGATGGTGGTCTTTTCGATGCCGTTGAGGCCGATGCCCGAAATGCGGCTGGTCATGCCGGGGAAGAACTCGGCGACCAGCGAGCGCGACAGGCCGATGGCTTCGAAGTTGTAGCCGCCGCGATAGCTGCTGATGACCGAAATGCCCATCTTGGACATGATCTTCAGCAGGCCCTGGTCGATGGCCTTCTTGTAGTTGCGCACGCCCTCTTCCAGCGTGATGCCGGGGAACAGGCCGCGGCGCCAGCGGTCGGCGATGGCTTCCTGGGTCAGATAGGCGTTGACGGTGGTGGCGCCGACGCCGATCAGCACGGCGAAGTAGTGCACGTCCAGCGCCTCGCCGGTGCGCACGTTCAGGCTGGTCCAGGTGCGCAGGCGTTCGCGCACCAGATGGGAGTGCACGCCGCCGGTCGCCAGGATCATGGGCAGGCCAACGCGGTTCTCGCCGATGGACTTGTCCGACAGGATCAGATGAGTGCAGCCGGCGCGCACCGCTTCTTCCGCCTCGCGCCGCACGCGGGTCAGCGCGTCGCGCAGCGCGTGCTCGCCCGACTTGGGATCAAAGGTGCAGTCGATCTCGGCCGAGGCCTCGCCCATGTAGCGGCGCATGGCCTCGAACTCGGCGTTGGACAGCACCGGGCTATCCAGCGCCAGCACGTCGCACTGCGACTCATGCTCGTCCAGGATGTTGCCCAAATTGCCCAGGCGGGTGCGCAGGCTCATCACGCGGGATTCGCGCAAGGAATCGATCGGCGGATTGGTGACCTGGCTGAAGTTCTGGCGGAAGAAGTGGTGCAGACCGCGATAATGCTCGCTCAGCACCGCCAGCGGCGTGTCGTCGCCCATGGAGCCGATGGCTTCCTTGGCCTCCTCGACCATGGGGTGCAGGATCAGCTCCATGTCTTCCATGGTCAGGCCATAGGCAAGCTGGCGCCGCTTGAGTTCCTCGGCCGACAGTTCCACCGGCTCGGGCGCGCCGGTCTTGACCAGGCTGTCCAGCTCGGTGATGCGGCCGGTCCACTCGGCATAGGGCTTGCGCGCGGCCAGCTTGTCCTTCAGCTCGGTGTCGCGATAGAGCTTGCCGGTTTCCAGGTCGACGGCGATGGTCTGGCCCGGTCCGACGCGGCTCTTTTCCACCACGTTGGCCTCGGCCACCTTGACCATGCCGGTCTCGGACCCGACGATCAGCAGGTTGTCCTTGGTGATGGTGACGCGCATGGGGCGCAGGCCATTGCGGTCCATGCCGGCGACCACCCAGCGGCCATCGGTGGCGCAAATGGCGGCGGGGCCGTCCCACGGCTCGATCACGGCGTTGCAATAGCTGAAGAAGGCGCGGTGGCTGTCCTTCATCAGGCTGTTGGAGCCGACGCTTTCCGGCACCAGCATCTGCTTGACCATGGGGGCCGGGCGGCCGGCGCGGCACATGACCTCGAACACGTTGTCCAGCGCGGCGGAATCGGACCCGCCCGACTGCACCACCGGCTTGATGTCTTCCATGAAGTCGCCGAACGCCTCGTGGCTCATGCGCGGCTCGTGCGCCTTCATCCAGTTGACGTTGCCGGTCAGCGTGTTGATCTCGCCGTTATGGGCGAGCATGCGGAACGGCTGGGCCAGGCGCCAGGTCGGGAAGGTGTTGGTGGAATAGCGCTGGTGATAGATGGCGAAGCGCGAGACGAAGCGCTCGTCCAGCAGATCGGGATAGAAGCTGGTCAACTGCTCGGCCAGGAACATGCCCTTGTAGATGATCGAGCGGCACGACAGCGAGCAGATGTAGAAGTCGCCGATATGTTCGGCCAGCACGCGCTTTTCGATGCGGCGGCGCAGGATGTAGAGGTCGGTCTCGAACTTCTCTTCCGAGCGGCCCAGGCTGTTCGCCACCATGATCTGTTCGATCTCGGGGCGGGTGGCGTTGGCCTTTTCGCCGATGATGGAGACGTCCACCGGCACCTGGCGCCAGCCATAGATGGAATAGCCGAGGTTGAGAATCTCGGTCTCGACGATGCAGCGGCAGCGTTCCTGCGCCCCCAGATCGGTCTTGGGCAGGAAGATCATGCCGATGGCCAGCCGGCCCTGCACCGGCGCATGGCCGGTGTGGCGGATGTGATCCTTGAAGAAGTCCTGCGGCAGTTCGATGTGGATGCCGGCGCCGTCGCCGGTCTTGCCGTCGGCATCCACCGCGCCACGATGGAACAGCACCTTCAGCGCCTCGATGCCGGCGACGACCACGTCGCGGCGCGGCTTGCCGTCCAGGGCGGCGACCAGGCCGACGCCACAGGCGTCATGGGGCGTGGTGTCGATCCCGGCGGCTTCCAGCGTGGCCTGGTTCTCCAGATACTCGGCAACGAACGTTTCGCCGTGGTTCTGGGACATGGGTGCTCTCCTTCAGAGTGTTCACTTGGTCCTTCTCCCGCAAGCGGGAGAAGGTGGCCCGAAGGGCCGGATGAGGGAGCCGAGGACTTGGGAGTCTCCGGCTCCCTCACCCTCCCGCTGCGCGGGTCCCTCCCTCTCCCGCCGGGCGGGAGAGGGCCATCAGTTGCTTACTCGGCCGCCTGGGCAGCCTTGGCCTTCAGATAGGTGTCGATGCCCGCCGCCGCGTCGCGGCCGTCGCGGATGGCCCACACCACCAGGCTGGCGCCGCGCACGATGTCGCCGGCGGCGAACACGCCGTCCACGCTGGTCATGGCGGTACGGTTGTCCACCTTCAGCGTGCCCCAGCGGGTGACCTCCAGCTCGGGAGCGCCGAACAGCGCCTGCTGGTCCTCGGGGTCGAAGCCCAGCGCCTTGATGACCAGATCGGCGGGGATGCTGAAATCCGAGCCGTCGATGGCGACCGGGGTCTGGCGGCCCGAGGCATCGGCGACGCCCAGATGCATGCGCACGGCACGCACGGCCGAAGCCGCACCGTTGCCTTCGATGGCCAGCGGCGCCGCCATCCACTCGAACGACACGCCCTCTTCCTCGGCGTTGGCCACTTCGCGCTGCGAGCCGGGCATGTTGGCGCGGTCGCGGCGGTACAGGCACTTGACCGACTTGGCGCCCTGACGAATGGCGGTGCGCACGCAATCCATGGCGGTGTCGCCGCCGCCGATGACGACCACGTTCTTGCCGGCGGCGTTCAAGGTGCCGTCTTCATAGGCGGCGACCGTGTCGCCCAGGCTCACCTTGTTCGAGGCGATCAGGTAGTCCAGCGCCGCATGCACGCCGTCCAGGTCGTCGCCGGGCACGCCCAGCGCACGCGCCTTGTAGACGCCGGTGGCGATCAGCACGGCATCATGCTTGGCGCGCAGCTCGGCGAAGCTGATGTCGCGGCCGATCTCGATGCCGGTCTTCAGCGTGACGCCGCCATCGGCCAGCAGACGGGTGCGGCGCTCCACCACCGCCTTGTCCAGCTTGAAGCCGGGGATGCCGTAGATCAGCAGGCCGCCCATGCGGTCGTGGCGGTCGTAGACGGTGACCTGATAGCCCTGCCGGCGCAGCATATCCGCCGCCGCCAGACCGCCGGGGCCGCCGCCGATGATGCCGACCGACTGGGCCAGCTCGTGGCGCGGCTTGGGCGCCTTGACCCAACCGTTCTCGAACGCGGTCTCGGTGATGTGCTTTTCCACCGCACCGATGGTGACGGCGCCGTGGGTCGACTGCTCCAGCACGCAATTGCCTTCGCACAGACGATCCTGCGGACAGATGCGGCCACAGATTTCCGGGAAGGTGTTGGTGGCCGACGAGGCGGCATAGGCCTCTTCCATGCGCCCCCCCGCGACCAGCATCAGCCAGTCGGGGATGTTGTTGGCCACCGGGCAGGCGATCTGACAGAACGGAATGCCGCATTGCTCGCAGCGCGACGCCTGGGAACCGGCACGCTCCTCGTCGAAGGCGATGGTGATCTCGCCGAAATCCTTGGCCCGTTCCGTCGCTGCGCGCTTGTCCGGCGCCTGCTGATGAAGACGGATGAACTGGAGCATCTTGCGGGTCATGACACGGTCCCTGCGACAAGCCCTGGACGGAGGGCAGAAGAAAGTCGGTCACGGTTTTACGCCAGGAAACCGGCGAAAAACCAGTGAAAAATGCGACTAACGTCAATATTGCTGACTTATTTCCGCCATGCCCAGCGCATCGTGGTGAGGAGGCCAGTGTCATTTTCGGACAAATAGGTCCGAAATGGGACCAATGCACCTCTTTCCGCCCCTCCCACGCCGGTGGTATATACCGCCAAGTGCTAGGGATGAGGCGGCCGTGACCCTGCTTGATGTTGTGTTGATTGCCCTGATCCAGGGCATAGCCGACGTATTGCCATTGGGGGCTTCGGGCCACCTGGCGCTGATGACCCGTCTGGCCGCCAGTGCCGAGGCGCGCGCCACCGTGGTGGCCGCCGCCGAGATCGGCATGGCCGTCGCCCTGATGCTGTATTTCTGGCGCGACCTGTTCGCCATGGGCCGCTCGGTGGTCAAGCTGACCAAGGGCCGCATGGACCCCGGCGGGCGCCTGTTGCTGCTGATCCTGGCGGGAACCCTGCCGGCGTTGGCGCTGACCTGGGTCTTCCTGAAAATGGGCGGCGGCAGCGCCAGCCCGAACACGGCGGCGGCGGCGCTGGTAGTGTTCGGCCTGTTCCTCTATGCCGCCGACCGGCTGGGCGTCACCGTGCGCCGGGTCGAGCATCTGGGCTGGGTCGGCGCCGTCGTCATCGGCGTGCTGCAGGCGGCGGCCGCCATTCCCGGCGTGTCGCGCACCGGCATCACCATCACCGCCGCCCGCCTGATGGGCTTCGAGCGCCGCGACGCCGCGCGTTTCTCGCTGCTGCTCGCCATTCCCATGACCGCCGCCCATGCCGGCCACGCCCTGTGGCAGGTGTCGCGCCAGACCCAGTTGATCCTGTCCAGCGACGTCATGGTCGCCGCCGGCCTGGGCTTCATCGCGGCGTTGCTGTCGGCGGCGCTGTTGCTGCCGTGGGTCGAGCGCAATTCCTTCGCCCCCTTCGCCCTGTGGCGGGTGGTCGTCGGCGCCGGCGTGCTGGCCTGGGCCTTGCTTCCCTAAGGCGCAATCTTAACCGCCTCCGACAAGCCGTTGCGAAACCTGCGTTATTTGCGTGACATTTTTGGCGCAAATTGGGTATTCCTAAAGGCAGGACCATCGTTTGGGGGGTCTTGCCCTTGCGCCCGTATCGCCTGCTGCTGCTTGGATTGCTGCTGAGTGTCGCCGCCTGTTCCAGCGCGCCGCCGCCGCGCGTGGCCGCGCCGGCGCCGCCGGTCGTGCTGGACGCCGACGCCGCCTGCCTGCAAGACCTTGCCACCCTGGGCGTCACCTTCCAGCCGGTGCAGTCGTTCGGCGACCCCGACCAGGGCTGCGGCATCAGCAACGCCGTCAAGGTGTCTGGCACCGGCGTGCCGTGGAACCGGCCGGGCGTGCTGAGCTGCCCGATGGCGCGCGTGCTGGCGCAATACCAGACCGAGGTACTGCAGCCGCTGGCCCAGCGCAGTTTCGGCCAAGGCATCAAGCGCATCCACCATGCCGGCACCTATGACTGCCGGGTGCGGCGCAACAGCTCCACCGCTCAGGCGGCAGCCCTGGGCGGCAGCCGGGGCGGCCGTCTGTCCGAGCATTCCAAGGGCAACGCCATCGACGTGATGGCGTTCGAGCTGACCGACGGCACCATGGTGTCGGTCAAGCGCGACTGGCGCGCCGGCGGGGCCAAGGCCGCCTTTCTCAAGGACGTGGCCAAGACGTCGTGCAACACCTTCAACGTGGTGCTGACCCCGAACCACGACCGCTTCCACCAGGACCACCTGCACCTGGATATCGGCCCCCATACTCTTTGCGGGACCTGAGCGGACGGATCAATACCGGCCGACCAGTGAACGGACTCGCACCGGCGAGGCCGTGTCGGCCGGCAAGCCCGCGCGGCATCTGAGCGTCGCCGTCTCGGCATGAACTGACCCAACGGGTTAGTTCATCGGCCGGGCGGCATAAGCCGCCAGGGGGTGCCCGATTCGGCTTCCGGCCGATGGTGATCGCCAAACGCGATTGCCATCATCGGAGTCATGGATGGACGAACTCTCGCCGCCTTCGCCCCGCTTGTCCTCGCCGCCGTGATCGCGGCGCCGGCCACCGCATGGGCGCCCCCTCCTCCGGCCGGCAGCAGCCCGCCGCCGGTGCCGGTAGCGTCCGAGCCGGTGGTCACCAACGCACCGGCCCGGCAGCTTTCGGCCAAGGATCTGCGCTGCCTGGCCCTTAACGTCTATTGGGAATCACGCGGCCAGCCCCGCTCGGGACAGGCGGCGGTGGCCCACGTCACCCTGAATCGCACCGCCGACAGCCGCTTTCCCCACACGGTGTGCGGCGTGGTCTATCAGGGTTGCCAGTTCGGCTGGACCTGCGACAAGCGCGGCAACGCCCCCACCGAGGACAGCGCCTGGGAAGAGGCGTTGACCGTCGCCCGCACCGCCGCCGCCGGCGACCGCGACCCCACCGGCGGCGCACTGTACTTCCACCACGTCCACGAAAAGCCGCAATGGGCGCGCGGGCGCTACGGCCACCGGGTGGTGATCGGCCAGCACGTCTTCTTCAACACGCAAGAGGACCAGCAGTTGGCGGAGGCGCGTTAGTCGCCCAGGAATTCCAACTGCCATTCCATCTCTTCCGCCGTCAGCGGAAACACGCCGCCGCGGGCGTGGAGGTGGCGGCTGGGCGGCAGGCGCAGCAGCTTGGCCTGCAGCTGGTCGCACAGACCGACCGACAGCCCGGCCTTCCAGGTCACCGCGACGATGCCCTTGGCGCTTTGGGTGTGGACGGTCTTGCGCAGAGTGGCGAAGGACAGGCCGGACAGCACCGCCAGCGCCGCCATGACGAAGGCGTGGTCGCCGCCCGACAGGGCGGTGTCGATGGTGCTTTCGTCCAGCTTGCCTTGGACCTTCAATTGCTGCGCCCGCATCAGCGCGGCGGTTTCGTCGGCGGCCTTCCTGGCGTCCGCCTTGGCCGGACCGGTAGCCTCCAGCTCGTCCAAGCGCTTGCGCACCACGGCGGCGACCGCCACCGCCGCATCCGGTTCCAGGTCCTGGCGGGCGGCCAGTCCCTGCAGCAGGTTGGCGGCGACGAAGCGGGCCAGCTTGCCGGCGGCCTTGGACGACAGATGCGGCCGCTCGACCAGCGGCCGGTGCCATTGCTCGATGTCGGCGGCGCGATCGACCAGACGGTCCAGGGTTTCCTCGCGGATTTGCGCCGACGGGTTGCCCAGCAGCGAAGCAATGGCGTCGACGTCGTCGGTGGCGGCGATGGCGTCGGCGACGCGGGCCTTGACCTCGGAACGCTTCGAAATGGCCGACAGCGCCCCCGGCGCGGGATTGGCTGCGATGATTTCCAACAAGTCCTCGTCACCCAGCACCGGCGAGAACTGCAGCACCGGCGCCGAAACTGCGATCTCGGCGTCGCGGGCCAGGCGGCGGATAACCTCGGGCGGGGCGTCGACCACGTCCTTCAGCGCGTCGGACAGAATTTCGCGCACCTTGGCGATCTGGTCGCGGGCCAGGATTTCCAGGGCGTCGTAGGTCAGCCGGCGCAGGCGGTCCTGTTCGTTGGCGGACAGCCCCGGCGCCAGCCGGACCAGCTTGCCGGCCAGGTCGCTGCGCACGGCCTCGTCATGGTCGCCGGCCAGCAGCAGGTTGGCCTGGGCCGGCGATTGCTCGTTGCGGGCAACGCAGCGGCGCACCTCGGCGTTGGCATCCTCGGCCAGGTAATAGAGGATTTCCGGCTGCATGTCGGCGCGGGAGGCCAGTTCGGCGCGCGTGTCGGTGTCGCCGGTCGCCGCCAGCTCGCGGGCCTGTTCATAGCCGATCTTCCTGCCCGTCCGCAGCAGGCGCTTGAGCAAAGCCAGCACCATGGCGGTCAGTCCTCGCTCGCGGGCGGCGGCGCCAGACGCCAGTCGCCCTTGCCGTCGCGCTTGACCTCGTACATCGCCTTGTCGGCGCGCGCGACCAGCTCGTCCAGGCTTTCCTGGCTGGCACCGGCATGCACGGCCACGCCCAGCGACATGTGCAGCGGCCGTTCCGGCGCCCCCGAGAACGCCGCCAGCGCATCGGTGGCGGCCAGCAATTCGCGGCAGCGCTGCACGGCGATGCTTTCCTCGGCGCCTTCCAGCCAGATGGCGAACTCGTCGCCGCCCAGGCGGGCGACGATGTCGGTCGGCCGGGTATGCTGCATCAGCAAGTCGCGCACCTTGAGCAGCGCCTGATCGCCGGCATGGTGGCCGTGAACGTCGTTGACCAGCTTGAAGTTGTCCAAATCCACATAGATCAGCGCCGCCGGCTTGCGTTCGCGGCTGAGCCGGTTGAAGCGGCGGGCGATCTCTTCGAAGAAGGCGCGGCGGTTGAACAAACCGGTCAGCGAATCGGTGCGCGACAGCCGCAAGATGCGCTCGTGGTTGGCGATCTGCTCGTTGGCAAGGCCGACCTGGTTGGCGACATCGTCGATCAGCAGGCGGTCGTCGTCGCTCCATGCGGTGCGGCCGCCGTCGCGCCACAGCACCACGGCGCCGTTGATGGACTGGCGATAGCGGCTGACGCTGGCCAGGGTGTGCCAGCCGTCCAGGTCCTGATCGAAGTGGTCGCTGGCAATGAAGTTGTCGAGCACCGGCTTTTCGTTGCCGCCGTCACCATATTGGGCGGCCAGGGCGAAGTCCGAGGCGTCGGGAATGATGCGGAAAATCTGGCAGCCGGTGGCACCCAGGGCGCGGGCGGTGGCCTCGGCGGCGGCACGCAGCATGTCGCTCGGCTCGACCTCGTCGCGGATGGTGCGCACGATATAGGACAGCAGCCGCTCGCGGTTGTTGGCGCGACCCAGCGCGGCGTCGCGCAGCCGTTCCTGGGTCACGTCGCGACAGACGCCACGGGCGCCGCGCCATTCGCCCTGCTCGCCCAGCACCGGCATGGACGACAGCAGCACACAGGCCTCGCCGCCATCGGCCAGCTTCATCCACACCTCGGCATCCTCGACCGGCAGGCCGGCGGTGAACAGGGCGGCACCGTCGGCCTCACCCACCGTGACGACGAACTCGGCCGGGCTGCGCCCCACCAGCTCGTCGGGCGAGAAGCCGAGCGCGCCCTTGGGGCTGACGAAGACGAACCGCCCGTCGGCACCCACTTCCCAGGCGAAATCCGAACTGATCTCGACCAGATCCTTGTAGCGCTGGCGCGATTCCACCAGCGCCGAGCGCAGATTGCGTTCCAGGGTGACGTCACGGCCCAGCACCAGCACGCGGCCGTCGGCCGCCGGCAGCGCCGACAGCTCCAGCATGACCGAGCCGCCGCCGGCCACCGCCAGGGTCTCGACCACCGGGCGTCCGCCGGACAGCAGGCTGCTCAGGTGCGTCAGGCGCCCCTCGGCGATCGCCGCGCCCAGCACCTCGGCACGGCCGTTGGCGGCGACGACGGCGCCACTCCGATCCAGGACCACCGCGGCCCCGGCAAAAGCGGATAGGGCGGCGGGTCCCAGGCTGATTTCAAGCCTGGACGTCTCGGCACCGCGTCCCCCCGTTCTGGGTTCAGACAACGCGCTCATGACTCTCCAATCCGTAACCTGTAACCATGCTTAGCATAGGTCGCCGGCCTTAACGAGCGACGAGTTGACGATGCGCACACCCGCCGTAACGCTTGCGTTCCGGCACAAGCGAGGCTATCGGTGAAGCCATGAGCGACAGCCCGCCCACCGATCCCCGCCGCCTGGGACTGACCCATGTCCGGTCGTGGGTGTTCGACCTGGACAACACGCTGTATCCGGCGTCGTCCAGCCTGTTCCCGCAAATCGACGTGCGCATGCGTCAGTTCATCGCCTCCCGCCTGGGCCTGCCGTTGGACGACGCCTTCGTGCTGCAGAAGCGCTATTACCGGGAATACGGCACCACCCTGCGCGGCTTGATGCTGGTGCACGGAATCGAACCCGAAGATTTCCTGAACTACGTTCATGATATCGACCACACCGTGCTTGATGCCGCGCCGGCACTTGATACGGCGCTGCGGGCGCTGCCCGGGCGCAAGTTGATCTTCACCAACGGGTCCGAACGCCACGCCATCAGCGTCATGGACCGTCTGGGCATCGCCGCCAATTTCGACGGCATCTTCGACATCAAGGCCGCCGGCTTCATCCCCAAGCCGCAGCCGGAATGCTATCTGGCCATGCTGCGGCGCTTCGACATCGACGCCGCCGGCGCCGCCATGGTCGAGGACATCCACCGCAACCTGAAACCCGCCTGCGCCATCGGCATGACCACGGTGTGGGTGCATCAGGACAACCATCCCGATCATAAGATCGTGCAGCACGACGAAGACGATCTGAGCCACGTCCACCACATCACCGACGACCTGGTGCGCTGGCTCGAGGAGATTCCCCGCGCGCGTTGACTCCAAAGGCCAACGCGCTATGTTCGCCGCTAACACCACCACCCTCAAGGGACAGACCATGAGCTTCGCCGATCTGCAGAAAGCCGTCGAGGACGCCTGGGAGGCGCGCGACACCATCAATTTCGAGACCGGCGGCAAGATCCGCGACGCCGTCGACATGGCGTTGGGCATGCTGGACACCGGCCATCTGCGCGTCGCCGAGAAGGTGGACGGCGAATGGGTGGTGAACCAGTGGCTGAAGAAGGCGGTGCTGCTGTCCTTCCGCCTCAACGACAACGCCCCAATCGCCGGCGGCCCCGGCGGCGCACCATGGTTCGACAAGGTGCCGTCCAAGTTCGAGGGCTGGGACGACGGCAAGTTCCGCGCCCACGGCTTCCGCGCCGTGCCGGGCGCCATCGTGCGCCGCTCGGCCTTCATCGCGCCGGGTGTGGTGCTGATGCCCAGCTTCGTCAACGTCGGCGCCTATGTGGATCGCGGCACCATGGTCGACACCTGGGCCACCGTCGGTTCGTGCGCCCAGATCGGCAGCAACGTGCACATTTCGGGCGGCGCCGGCATCGGCGGCGTGCTGGAGCCGCTGCAGGCCGGCCCGGTGATCATCGAGGACAACTGCTTCATCGGCGCCCGCGCCGAGGTGGCCGAGGGCGTCGTCGTCGGCGAAGGCTCGGTGCTGTCCATGGGTGTCTACCTGGGCGCCTCGACCAAGATCGTCGACCGCGCCACCGGTGAAATCTTCATCGGCCGCGTGCCGCCCTATTCGGTGGTGGTGTCCGGCAGCATGCCCGGCAAGCCGCTGCCCGACGGCACCCCCGGCCCCAGCCTGTATTGCGCGGTCATCGTCAAGCGCGTCGACGAAAAGACCCGCTCGAAGACCTCGATCAACGAGCTGCTGCGCGATTGATCCGCTGGTGGATGCCCGGATCACGTCCGGGCATCCACGTTTATCCGAAAAGACCGCCCCATGGCCCTTGATCCCGTCGCGCTCGCCCAGGATTTGATCCGCTGTCCCAGCGTCACCCCCGACGATGCCGGCGCCATCGCCGTGCTGGTCGAGGCGTTGCAGGGCCTGGGCTTCACCTGCCATGTGGTGGACTCCGCCACCGGCGGGCCGACGATCAAGAACCTCTATGCCCGCCGGGGCGACACCGGCACCAATTTCTGTTTCGCCGGCCATACCGACGTGGTGCCGGTGGGCAGCCACTGGACGGTCGACCCGTTCGGCGGCCAGGTCGCCGACGGCCGCCTGTTCGGCCGCGGCGCCGCCGACATGAAGGGCGCCATCGCCTGCTTCGTTGCCGCCGTCTCGCGCTTCCTGGAAGCCGGCCCCGCCGCCGGCTCCATCAGCCTGCTGATTACCGGCGACGAGGAAGGACCGGCGGTGGACGGCACCGTCAAGGTGCTGGACTGGCTGCAGCAGCGCGGCGAGACGCTGGATTACTGCCTGGTGGGCGAGCCGACCAACCCGCTCCACCTGGGCGAGATGATGAAGATCGGCCGGCGCGGCTCGCTGAACTGCAAGCTGCGGGTGTTCGGCACCCAGGGCCACGCCGCCTATCCCCATCTGGCCGACAACCCGATCCCCCGCCTGCTGGACATCCTGCGCCGGCTGACCGAGACGCCGCTGGACCAGGGCAGCGAGCATTTCCAGGCCAGCACCCTGGCGTTGACCACGGTGGACGTGGGCAATCCCGCCACCAACGTCATCCCGGCCGAGGCGCGCGCCGGCTTCAATATCCGCTTCAACGACCTGCACAGCGGCGCGTCGTTGGAAAAATGGATCCGCGACACGGTGGAGGCGGCGGGCGGTGACGTGGACTGCACCGTCGAGGTCTCGGGCGAGAGCTTCCTGACCCAGCCCGGCGCATTGAGCGACACGGTGGCCGATGCCGCCGAAGCGGTCACCGGCCGGCGGCCGGAACTGTCGACCACCGGCGGCACCTCGGATGCCCGCTTCATCAAGAATTTCTGCCCGGTGCTGGAATTCGGCCTGGTCGCCCAGACCATGCACAAGGTGGACGAGCATGTGTTGGTCGCCGACATGCATGGCCTGACCGACATCTATGTCCGCGTGCTGGAGCGCCTGGTCCGATGATTACCAGCGCCGAGATCGCCGCCGGCCTGACCGGCGCCTTCCGGCTGGCGCGGCGCGACCCCCGCGGTCTCGACTGCTTCGACGCCAGCCCGCACGGTTTTTGGCGCTCGTTCTGGGCAGCGGCGCTGGTGGCGCCCGCCTTCATCCTGATCGACCTGCTGGCCGGCACGCTGAACATGGACACCAGCTTCAGCGCGCTGGCGGTCAAGGTGATCGGCTATGTGATCGACTGGACGCTGTTCCCGGTGGTGATGATCACCATCGCCGATTCCCTGGGCAAGTGGCCGCTCTATACCCGTTACATCGTCGCCTACAACTGGTCGGCGGCGGTGCAGATGGCGGTGCTGTTGCCGGCCGCCCTATTGGCGGTGGCCGCCCCCAGCCACGCCACCATGCTGGTGGCCCAGGCGGTGATGATCGTGACGCTGGTCTATCGCGCCTATGTCGCCCATGTGGCGCTGGCCGTCCCGGTCGGCACCGCCGCCGGCATCGTCCTGCTGGACGTGCTGCTGGCCGGCTTGCTGCGGGTGGTGAGCGACCGCCTGATGGGGATCTGACCATGGCGCGATGGCGCCCCATGCGGGAGGAAGATTTGGCGGCGGTCAACCGCATCGCCGACATCGTCCACGTCAATTATCCCGAGGACCCGGCGGTGTTCGCCAACCGTCTGAACCTGTTCGCCCCCGGCTGCCTGATGGCCGAGGAAGACGGCGAAACCCTGGGCTATTGCATCGCCCACCCCGGACGGATCGGCGAGCCGCCGCCGCTCGATACCGTGCTGGCGGCGCTGCCGGACACCGCCGATTGCCTGTACATCCACGACGTCGCCCTGTTGCCGGCGGCGCGAGGACGCCATCTTGGGGTGGCGCTGGCGCGGTTGCTGGAAGACGTCGCCCGCGCCCATGGCTTCGACCGCATGGCGCTGACGGCGGTCAACCATTCGGACGGCTTCTGGGGCGCCCTGGGCTACCAGCCGCGCGACTGCGCCAAGCTGGCCAGCTATGGCGCCGCCACCTACCGGGTCAAAACCCTCTGACAACCGCGTTTTGGAGATTTTCCAACGGCGCCCCGGCCGGGGCGCCGCCGCGCATTTACGCGCGGCAGGCGGCAGCGCGGGCCACCATCCGTAAATCGCGTAAAATTGCGTGCATCTTTGGTTGAATGCTCAACAACTATAGTTTCCGTTGCGAAAAGTGACGCTGCGTGTCTTCCTTTATGCATAAGAACTTTAAGGGGATGCGTCATGCGTAGTTTACTCGCGCTCATTAAATTGACCCTGGCCGCCATCTTCCTTGCCGGCTCGTTCGCCACCGCCCAGGCCGCCGATTACGGCAGCCGCGACGAAGCCAAGGCCATGGCCGAGCGGGCCGCCCAATTCTTCACCGCCAACGGCAAGGACAAGGCGTTCGCCGCCATCACCGAAGGCACCGACGGCTTCAAGGACCGCGACCTTTACGTCTTCGTCTACGACGATACCGGCACCTGTGTCGCCCACGGTGCCAACAAGGCGCTGATCGGCAAGAACCTGCTCGACATCCGCGATTCCGACGGCAAGGCGCTGATCCGCGAGATCGTCGCGGTCAAGACCGCCGCCTGGGTGGACTTCAAGTGGCAGAATCCGCAGACCAAGGCCATCGAGCAGAAGCACGCCTATGTGGTGCGGGCGGGCGCCTACACCTTCGGCGTGGGCGCCTACGACAAGCGCTGAAGACGGAGGAACGCCATGAGCGTCCTGCGGAATCTGTCGGTTTCCACCCGCACCCTGATCGCCCCCGCCATCGGCGCGCTGAGCACGCTGGTGGTGGGGGCCGTTCTGGCCGTCACCGTCGCCAGCAGCGACCGGGCGGCGGAAAGCGTGGCCGCCGCCAACCAGATCACCGAAGGCATCGACACGCTGCAGTTGGAGATGGCCAAGGGCAACGCCGCCCTGTACCAGGCCGTCAGCTGGCAGGGCGCCATGATCGAGGCCGCCAAGGTCGCCACGGTGAAGGCGGCGTATGCCGACCTGCTGGGGCGCGCCGAACGCCGCCTGGACAGCCTGCCCGAGGCCGCCCGGGGCGAGGCGCTGGACCGCACCCGCACCGCCTTGGCCGACTACCGCAAGGCGGCGTCCCAGGTCCTTGACCTGATGGATGTGGACATGTCGCTGGCCAATATGAGCCTGTCCGAGGTCGGCACCCGCTACGTTACGCTGGAAACCTCGGCCAACGTCGTCGCCGACAGCGCCCAGGCGCACCGCGTCGAGGTCGAGAAGGCCGCCAACGCCGCCGCCCACCGCATGTTGCTGGTCGGATTGTTCACCGTCGCCGCGGCGGCGCTGGTGGTGATCGGCCTGGGCCTCAAGGTCGGCCGCGACCTCAGCCGCCCCATCCGGGCGCTGACCGCGGTGATGAGCCGGCTGGCCGCCGGCGACCACGGCGTCGACGTGAAATTGGGCGAGCGCGGCGACGAGATCGGCGAGATGGCCCGCGCCGTCGAGGTGTTCAAGGACAACGCCATCCGGGCCGAAGGGCTGGCCGCCGCCCAGGCGGCCGAGCGCCAGGCCCGCGAGAACCATGCCCGCACCATCGAGACCCTGACCCGCCAGTTCGACGAGGCCGTCGCCGGTGTGGTCGATCTGGTCAACAGCGCCTCGACCGACATGGAATCGACGGCGCAAACCCTGAGCGCCACCGCGCTGCACACCCGCAACCAGGTTTCCGAGGTGGCGACCGCCAATCAGAATGCCTCGGTCAACGTCCAGACCGCCGCCACCGCCGCCGAGCAATTGTCAGCCTCGATCCGCGAGATCGGCCAGCAGGTGGCGCAATCGACCCGCGTCGCCCAGGCGGCGTCGGACGAGGCGGCGCGCAGCAGCCAGACGGTGAACAGCCTGGCCGAAAGCTCGGCCCGCATCGGCGAGGTGGTCGGCCTGATCGCCGCCATCGCCAGCCAAACCAACATGCTGGCGCTGAACGCCACCATCGAGGCGGCGCGGGCGGGCGAGGCCGGCAAGGGCTTCGCCGTCGTCGCCAACGAGGTCAAGGGGCTGGCCAGCCAGACCGCCCAGGCGACCCAGGAAATCGGCGCCCAGGTCGGCGCCGTGCAAGGCGCCACCGCCCAGGCGGTGGAAGCGATCGGTGCCATCGTCCAGCGCATCGAGGACATCAGCCGCATTGCCGACGCCATCGCCGCCGCCGTCGAGGAACAATCGGCCGCCACCGCCGAAATCGCCCGCAGCGTCCATCTGGCCGCCGAGGAAACCCGCCAGGCCTCGTCCAGCATCGGCGCCGTCACCCTGGCCGCGTCGGAAACCGGCGACGCCGCCGGCAAGGTGCTGAGTTCGGCCCAGGTCCTGGCCCAGGACGCCAGCCGGCTCAAGGGCCTGGTGCTGACCTTCCTGCGCGGCGTGCGCGAGGCTTAACAGGCTGCGGAAAAACTCTCGAACGCCCCATTTCCCCCGTCACCCCCGCGAAGGCGGGGGTCCATGCTGGGGAAAGATGCTGACTTCACCACAAAATATGGAAAGGCTGACACATGGATTCCCGCTTTCGCGGGAATGACGCTACTTTTTCCGCAGCCTGTTAACCCTACTCGTACCGCACGCCGGTGAGATAGAGGCCGTCGGGCGGGCAGGTCGGGCCGCCGGCGCTGCGGTCGCGGGCATCCAGGGCGCGGCGGACATCGGCCGGACTCCACTTGCCCTCGCCCACCAGCCGCAACGTGCCGACCATGTTGCGCACCTGATGGTGCAGGAACGAGCGCGCGGCGGTGGTGATGTGAATTTCCTCGCCCACCCGCGTCACCGTCAGTTCGTCCAGCGTCTTCATCGGGCTTTTCGCCTGGCATTCGCTGGCGCGGAAGGTGGTGAAATCGTGATGGCCGAGCAGTTGGTTGGCGCCTTCCTGCATGGCGTCCACATCCAGCGCCACCGGCACCCACCACACCCGGCGGACATCCAGCGCCGCCACCGCGCGGCGATTGAGGATGCGGTACAGGTACGAGCGGCCGATGGCGGAAAAGCGGGCGTGAAAGTCGTCGTCCACCGCTTCGGCGCTCAGCACCGCGATGGGATGGGGCCGCAGATGGAAGTTGAGGCCGTCGCGCACCCGGTCGGGACGATACTCGCGCGGGGCGTCGAAATGGGCGACCTGGGCGGTGGCGTGGACGCCGGCATCGGTGCGGCCGGCGCATTGCACCAGGGTCTGGCTTTGGCACAGGCGCAGCACCGCCTCTTCCAGCGCCGCCTGCACCGACGGTCCGTCCGCCTGGCGCTGCCAACCGCAATAGCCGGAGCCGTCATATTCGATAGTGAGTTTGTAGCGGGGCATGGCGCAAGCGTATCTGAATAACCACAGAGGCACAGAGACACAGAGAAGAAAAAAGAGAAACTAATTTTTCTCTGTGCCTCTGTGCCTCTGTGGTGAATTTCTTTTTTAGGAAAACAGACTGCCCTTGGGCACGGCGAAGCCACGCAGCAGATCCGCCGCATCCATCGCCCCCTTGCCGGCGCGCTGGACGCGGATCAGCTTGAGCGCGCCGTCGCCGCAGGCGATGGTCAGGGCGTCGTCCAGCGCCGTGCCGGGGGCGCCGCTGCCGCTCGCCACCTGGACCGCCAGCACCTTCAGCCGTTCGCCGTTCAACTCGCACCACACGCCGGGCCACGGATTGAGGCCGCGCACCTGGCGCTCCAGTTCGACGGCGGGACGGCTCCAGTCGATGCGGCCTTCGTCCTTGGCCAGTTTGGCGGCATAGGTGACGCCGTCCTCGGGCTGCTTGACCGGAACCAGATCGCCATAATGCTCCACCGCGTCGACGATCATGCGCGCACCCATCTCGGCCAATTGGTCGTGCAGCAGGGCGGCGGTGGTCTGGGCGGTGATGGCAAGGCGCTCGGTCAGCAGCATGTCGCCGGTGTCCAGGCCCACATCCATCTGCATGATGGTGATGCCGGTTTCGGCATCGCCGGCCAGAATGGCACGCTGGATCGGCGCCGCACCGCGCCAGCGCGGCAGCAGCGAGGCATGGACGTTGAGGCAACCAAAGCGGGGCGCCGCCAGCACCGCCTGGGGCAGGATCAGGCCATAGGCGGCAACCACCGCCATGTCGAGGCCCAGATCGCGGAACGCCTGCTGTTCCGCCTCGCTTTTCAGGCTTTTCGGCGTACGCACCTCGATGCCCTTCGACGCGGCGAAGGCGTGCACCGGGGTCAGTTGTTCCTTGTGGCCCCGTCCCGCTGGCCGGGGCGGCTGGGAATAGACACAGACCACGTCATGACCGGCATCGATCAGGGCGGCGAGGATGGGAACCGAAAAATCCGGCGTCCCCATGAAGCACAGTCTCATAACGGCGACCCCCTCGGAACAAGCAGCCTCAGCGGACGCCGACCGCTTCCTTCTTCATCTTCAGCAGCTTGCGCAGGATCATGTTGCGCTTCAGCGACGACAGGTGGTCGATGAACAGGATGCCGTCCAGGTGGTCCATCTCGTGCTGCAGCACGGTGGCGAGCAGGCCGTCGGCCTCCATCTCGCGGATTTCGTTCTGTTCGTCCAGATAGCGCACGCGGATGGCGCGCGGGCGCACCACGGTGGCGTAATGCTCGGGGACCGACAGACAGCCTTCCTCGTAGGTGTTGTCGTCTTCCGACGCCCACACGATCTCGGGATTGGCCATGCGGATGGGCTGGCGGTCGTTCTCGTCCTTGCCGATGTCGACCACGATGATCTGCTGCAGCACCCCGATCTGCGGCGCCGCCAGGCCGATGCCGGGGGCCTGGTACATGGTTTCCAGCATGTCGTCCATCAACTGGCGCAAGTCGCCGGTCATGGCCTCGACCCGGGCGGCCTTCTGCTTCAGCCGGGGATCGGGGGCGGTCAGAATGGGGAGCAGGGCCATGGACGCTTCGCCTTTCACAGAATTCCACTCGGGAGATATGGAACCTTCACCGAAGCGTCAAGCAGAACCGCAGCAACACCCTATCCCTTCACCCGCGCGCGATAGCTCAACACGGTTTCGCCCTTGGCCGGCACCGTCACCGTCCAGGCGGCGGTGAAGGCGTTTTCCTTGGCGTGCTTGGTGCTTTCCTCCAGCACCAGCCAATCGCCCTCGAAGTTTTCGCGCACGGTCACCTTGGCCGGATTGTCGCCGGCATTGGCAAGCCGCACCTGCCACGCCGCCTCGGAAATCTCGGCCGAGACACGGTTGAAATCGGTCTGGCTGCGCCGGGCGGTGACGTCGAAGGCACGCCCCAGGGTGACGCGGGCCGAGGCGCCGGCCGGGGTGGCGGCCAGACGGTCCTCGCCGACGAAGGTGGCGCCGCCGTCGCGCGCGCGCTGAAACACCCGGATGGTGCCGGCCGGCAGCGGCTCGGCGCCGCTGTTCTTCAGCTTCAGCACCGTCAGCGGATGCTGGGGCGGCTGGTCGGCGGCACGGTCGCGCCACAGATGGGGCGGTAAAGGGTCAAGGACGAGCTGGCGTTCCGCCGCCACGATCTGCGGCGCCAACAGGGTGACCTGCTTGCGTTCGCCATCCTTGAGGCTGACCGGCTGGCTCAGGGTATAGAGGTGATAGCCGGCCACCGCCTCGCGCTTGGCCTGGGGCGGTTCGATGGCGGCCGAGGCCATCAGCACCTTCTCGGCGCGCAGCGTGCGCATGGGGGCAGGCGCATCGGCCACGGTGTTGACCTCGCCGGCCATCACCTGCACCCGCGCATTGACGAAATCGGCGCCCGAGCCGTTGGTCAGCGTCGCCCATGACGACAGCGCCAGATGGTCCTCGGCCGGGTTCATCTCGGCGACGTAATCGGCCTGCCAAGCCAGGCCGCCGGTCAGGTAGGCCAGCTCCATCTCGCGCTTGCCACCCTGCTCGACCGCCACGGTGGCGCGATAGGCCGGCTGCGCCCGCAGCTCGGGCGGCAGCGAATCGTACAGCACCCGCGCCGGCGCGCCCGCCACCACCTTGCCGCCGACCTGGAACACCGGCGACGGGCCGGCGGCGACCACGCGCGCCCGTTCCTCGCGCTCGGCGCCGTTGCCGTCGCGCCAGACCAGCGTGACCTCTTGCCCCACCGCCGCCGCCAGCAGGGCATCGGCGTCGATGCCGGCCAGTTGGAAGCTCTGGTCCTGCACCACCACCCCGCCGCCCGACAGCATGGCGCTG
Organism: Bacteroidota bacterium; assembly: GCA_050259735.1. Taxonomy (GTDB): domain Bacteria; phylum Pseudomonadota; class Alphaproteobacteria; order Rhodospirillales; family Magnetospirillaceae; genus Magnetospirillum. The sequence goes on along the minus strand of JBLNBE010000039.1, from coordinate 172,732 downwards.
GAATCGCGCGCCCGCTTCGCCACCCCTTCGACCACCAGCATCTGGGTGCCGCGCTCCAGCGTGGCGCTGCGGCGGTCGCGCACCAAAGCGGTGTCGTCCTGTGTCAATGTCAGCGCCAGCCCGCTGCGGTCGGCCGGCGCCAGAACGGTGTCGGCGAAACCAGCGGCAGCCAGCAGCGGCAGGGCGGCAACGGCAGCGAACAGGGCAAGGCGCCGTCTCATGGGCGATCTCCGGATGGTCATCATGAGTCCCGTTCTATGCTATGAAAACGGCGGGACCATGGCATCGGAGGGATAAGAGTTGGACGCGACGGTGGTGATCGTGGGAGCAGTGGCCATATTCGCCCTGGGCATCGCGGTCGTGCTGCTGCTGCGCGGCCCGGCCGCCGGCGCCGACGCCACCCTGTCCCGCGCGGTCGAGGGCATGGCCCAGGCCCAGGCGGCGCTGAACGGCCGGCTGGCGCAACTGGCGGAAAGCCAGGCCGCCGCCCAGTCGCAGATGGCGGAACGCCTGCAGGCGCAGGAACGCACCCTGGCCAAGGCGGTAGAGGATTCCGCCCATCGCCAGGCCACCACCCTGCATGACCTGCGCGAACGCCTGGCGGTGATCGACGCGGCGCAGAAGAACATCACCGAATTGTCGGCCCAAGTGGTGTCGCTGCAGGACATCCTGTCCAACAAGCAGGCACGCGGCGCCTTTGGCGAGATTCAACTGAACGACATCGTCAGCTCCATGCTGCCGCCCAGCGCCTTCCGCTTCCAGGCGCCCGTGGGCGACGGCCGCCGGGTCGATTGCCTGCTGACGCTGCCCAACCCGCCCGGCGCCATCGCCATCGACGCCAAATTCCCGCTGGAAAGTTTCCATGCCCTGCGCAACGCCCGCGACGACGCCGAGCGCGTCGCCGCCGGCCGTGCCTTTGCGGCCGCCATCCTCAAGCATGTGCGCGACATCGCCGAGAAATACATCGTGCCGGGCGAGACCGCTGAATCGGCGCTGATGTTCCTGCCGTCGGAAGCCATCTACGCCGAACTGCACGCCCATTTCCCCGACGTGGTGGAAAAGTCGTTCCGCGCCAAGGTGTGGATCGTGTCGCCGACCACGCTGATGGCGACGCTGAACACCGTGCGGGCGGTGCTGAAGGACGCCCGCATGCGCGAACAGGCCGGAGTGATCCAGAAAGAGGTGGGCGCCTTGCTGGGCGACATCGCCCGACTGGACGACCGGGTGGCGGCGCTGGACAAGCATTTCGGCCAAGCCGCCGACGACATCCGCCAGATCCGCATCTCGACCGACAAGGTGGTTAAGCGCGCTGGCCGCATCGAGGACGTGCAACTGGGCGAGGACGGCCCCGCCGCCGAGGTGGCACCGCCGCAGGCGACCTTGCCGGTCGGTTAACCCTCAGCCGTCGCCGGTCGCCTCGTCGCCCCAGGCGTCGGCCACGCCCATGATCCAGGCGTCGCGGTTGAGGATGTCGCGCTCCAGTTGGGTCTGCACCACGGCGTAGAGATCACGCACCGACACCATGGCGACGGGGCGGCCCTGGTCGTCCAGCACCGGCAGGTGGCGGAACGAGTGCCGCCGCATCAGTTCCAGCGCTTCCGAGATGGAATCGTCGGGGGCCAGCGACCGCGGGCGCGGACTCATCACCGTTGCCAACGCGGTGGTATCGGGGTCGTGCCCGACCGCCACCACGCGGGCGCTGATGTCGCGCTCGGTGACGATTCCCAGAACGGAATCGGACTCGGCCACCAGCAGGGCGGCGACGTTGTTGCTCGCCATCAAACGGGCGGCATCACGCACGGTGGCGCTGGGCGGCAGGCTGAGGACATGGCCGGGGCTGACCACGTCGGGTACAATTTTCGGACGCATGGCGCGCATTATAAAAGGCGCAACAGTTTGTGCGCAATGCCCATCAGTCTTCTTCCGCCACCGGCCCCGAAGCCGGCGGGGTGATGCGGATCGAGGTGATCTGGTTACGGTGGCGGCGCAGCACCTCGAAACGGAATCCGAAGAAGCGGAAGACCTGGCCCACCGCAGGAATCTGGCGGCTTTCGTGCAGCAGCAGGCCGGCGATGGTGGCGGCCTGTTCGTCGGGCAGGCGCCAGTCGAATTCGCGGTTGAGGTCGCGGATGGTGACGGTGCCGTCGACCACGAACGAGCCGTTGGTCTGCGGCCGCACCCCGGCCACCGCCGCATCGTGCTCGTCGGCGATGTCGCCGACGATTTCCTCCAGGATGTCTTCCAGCGTGACGATGCCCAGGATGGCGCCGTATTCGTCCACTACCAGGGCGAAATGCTCGCGCCGTTTGCGGAAGGCGGTCAACTGCTCCAGCAAGGTGGTCGAATCGGGGATGAACCACGGCGGCGCCGCCAGTTCGACCACGTCCAGCTTGTCCAGTTCGCTGCCCAGGGCGTGCACCGCGCGCAGCACGTCCTTGGCGTGGACGATGCCGACGATGTTGTCGGGATTGTCGCGCCACAGCGGGATGCGGGTGAAGGTGCTTTTCAGGATCTGGTCGACGATCTCGGTCGGCGGCAGCGCCGCGTCCACGGTGATGGCGGCGCGGCGATGGGTCATGACGTCGCTGACGCCGACGTTGTCGAGGTCGAGGATCGAGCGCAGCATCTTGCGCTCCTCCTCCACCTCTTCCTCGGCGGCGTGCACCTCGATGGCGCCGCGCAACTCGGCCAGCGCCGCTTCGATATCGGTGCCGCGCACCGCCCGCGCCCCGAACAGGCGCAGGACGACGTCGACGAACAGGTGGATGGCGTGGATGGTCGGGCCGAACACCGCGACGAACACCCGCATCACCGGGGCGATGAACAGCGCCGCATTGTTGGCGTGCTGAATGGCGAAGGTCTTGGGCAGGATTTCGCAGAACACCAGCACCACCACCGTCATCACCCCGGTGGCGTAGACCACGCCGGCATCGCCGAACAGCGAGATGGCGACGCTGGTCGCCATGGCCGAGGCGAAAATGTGCACCAAGGTGTTGCCGAGCAGGATCGAGCCGAGCAGCCGTTCCTTGCGATCATGCAGCCGGTTGACCAGGGCGGCGCGGCGGTCGCCTTCCTTTTCCAGGTGGTGCATCAGCGGCTTGGACACCACCGTCAGCGCGGTCTCGGAGCCGGCGAAGAAACCCAGCAGCAACAGCAGCACGACGATGCTGGTGATTTCGACGATCATGGTTCCCCCCGGATGCCCGCCGGCATCAAACCTTGGCGAAATCCTGCAGCATCTCGCGCACCGCTTCCGCCTCGACGTCGCGGGTCAGGAAGCTCTGGCCGATGCCGCGGGCCAGCACGAAGGTGACCTTGCCGTCCTTGACCTTCTTGTCGCCGGCCATGTGATGGATCAGGCGGTCGATATCCCAGACGCGGTTGCGGTTGAGGCCGGTGGGCAGGCCGACCTTGGCCAGGTGGCGCTCCAGCCTCGTCGCGTCCTCGGCCGGGGCCAGGCCCAGGCGGGCCGACAAGCGAAAGGCCATGACCATGCCGATCGCCACCGCCTCGCCATGCAGCAATTCGTCGGAAAAGCCGGTTTCGGCCTCCAGCGCATGGGCAAAAGTGTGGCCCAGGTTCAGCAGCGCGCGCACGCCGCCTTCGCGCTCGTCCTGGGCGACGATGCGGGCCTTGGCGCGGCAACTGACCGCCACCGCGTGGCGGCGGGCCTTTTCCTCGCCGACGATGACGTGATAGCCGTTCTGTTCGAGCCAGTCGAAGAACTCGGGTTCGTCGATGCAGCCGTACTTGACCACCTCGGCATAGCCGGCCAGCACCTGGCGGCGCGGCAGGCTGCTGAGCGCGTTGGTGTCGGCCAGCACCAGGCGGGGCTGGTGGAAGGCGCCGACCAGATTTTTGCCGTGGCGGGTGTTGATGCCGGTCTTGCCGCCGACGCTGCTGTCGACCTGGGCCAGCAAGGTGGTGGGAACCTGCACGAAGTCCAGGCCGCGCTGCAGGATCGAGGCGGCAAAGCCGGTCAGGTCGCCGACGACGCCGCCGCCCAGCGCCACCACCATGGTCGAGCGCTCGCAGCGCGCCGCCAGCATGGCGTCGACCAGCGCTTCCAGATGCGAGAAGTCCTTGGTGCTTTCGCCGTGGGGCAGCACGGTGTTGAGGTGGGTGATGCCCGCTTTGTCCAGCGACGCCAGCACGCGGTCGAGGAACAGCGGCGCCACCGAATCGTCCGTCACCACAAAGGCCCGCTTGCCCTGCATCACCGGCAGCATCAGCGTACCGGCGCGGTCGATCAGGCCGGGGCCGATATGGATGTCATAGCTGCGTTCCGCCAGGTTGACGGTCAGCGTATCGGTGGTCATGGCATCTGCTCCACAGTGCGGGCCAGTTCGTTCAGCACCTTGGCGACCGTCACTTCCGGCGGTTCGTCCGTGCTGTCGACGATGATGTCGGCCTGGGCGTAAAGAGGATAACGGGCATCCATCAGCCGCGACAGGATCTCGCGCGGGTCGCCGGTCTTCAACAGCGGGCGGTGATCGCGCCCCGAGGTGCGCTTGACCAGCAGGTCCAGATCGGCGCGGATCCACACCGACAGGGCGCCGGCCTGGATACGGGCGCGGGTTTCGCCGTCGCAAAAGGCGCCGCCGCCGGTCGCCATGACGCAAAGCGGGCCTTCCATCAGCCGGGCGATGACCTTGCGTTCGCCGTCGCGAAAGGCGGGTTCGCCGTATTTGGCAAAGAATTCGGAAATGGTGCAGCCGGCGGCAGCTTCGAATTCCACGTCGGAATCGACGAAGGGAACCCCCAGTTTCGCCGCCAATCGGCGGCCGACACACGACTTGCCGGCGCCCATCAACCCCACCAGCACGATGGGGCGGCGCAACCGGCCAAGGATGCCGTCGACCGAGTCTTGTGCCATCAGCCTTGGTCCCGCCGTTGATCGGCGGTCGCCTCGCCGATACACTGCCCCAGATTCGCCATGGTCGAACCCTAGCCTTTTGCCGCGTGCCCGGCCCTACCCGGGTCCAGGCGTCGAAGGTGGGGGCGAGCCGATCAGGTCATCGCCCCTGCCGCTTTTATCCGCCCAAGCCCGGGCGTGTCCAGAAGTCATAACGAAGGTTTGCAACCATCCATGAGCAAGTTAGCCGGATTGCTGGTCGTCCTGGTGCTCGCCGTCATCGTCGGCGGCGGCATCTTCCTTGCCACTTTCGATCTGCCGCCCCCCGCGGCCAAGATCGAAAAGGTGATCCCCGATGACAAGCTGCCGCGCTAAGCGGCGGCCGGCCAGGTCCCGCCGCGTTGCGGCGGGCCTGATCGCCGCCATGTCCCTGGTCGCCGCCGATGCGCGCGCCCAGGCACCGCTGTCGACCTATGATCCCGAAACCATGGAGTTGGCCGAACCGGTCGATCCGAGCCGCGAGGCGCGAGTCGACGTCAAGGAACTCAAGGCGTTCAACGCCGAATCCATCGGCGCCCTCGACCAGGCCCATGGCGGCTTTGCCCAGACCCTGTGGGCCGGCACGCCGGCCGTGGTCGCGCGCAAGCTGATTCCGTTGCTGCCGGACGCGTCGCCGTCGCAGGTGGTGCGCGGGTTGGAACGCCGGCTGCTGCTGACCGCCGCCACCGCGCCGGATGGCGCCGTCGAAGGCGAACGGCCGTCGCTGGTCGAATTGCGCGCCGAGCGCCTGTCCGCCATGGGCGACAGCGACGGCGTGGTGCAATTGGCCGCCGCCGCGCCGCAATCGGTGGCCGGGCCGGTGGTCGCCCGGTCCAAGGTGGAAGCCCAGTTGCTGAACGGCAACCTGGCCGGCGCCTGTGCCGACGCCCCCAAGGACGGCAGCCAGCCCAAGCTGGCGGTGCTGTGCAACTTCGTCGCCGGCAAGACGCTGGAGGGCAATCTGGGCCTGGACCTGCTGCACGAGCGCAAGGAGGCCGACAAGGGTTTCGTCGCCGCCGCCGAGGTGCTGAGCGGCCTGCCCGCGCCCGCCGCCGACAAGATCAAGCTGGACGAGGTGACGCCGCTGCATGTGGCCGCGTTCGCCGCCGCCAAGCTGCCGCTGCCGGCCGATGCGGTCAGCAAGGCGACGCCCGCCGTCGCCCGCTCGGTCGCGCTGTCGTTCGCCACCCCGTTCGACGTGCGCCTGGCCGCCGGCGAGCGGGCCGAGGCCGCCGGCGTGCTGCCGGCCGAGGCGTTGCGCAAGCTCTATCTCGAGGCGAGCTTCCCCCCCGACGAGTTGGGCGCCCCGCTGGCCAAGGCCGACAGTGCCGGACCGCGCGCCCGCGCCCTGCTGTTCCGTGCCGCCACCGACCAGCCCGACCCGCTGATCCGCGCCCACTTCATCGCCAAGGCGCTGGAGATGGCCGAGGCCAAGGGTCAGGTCGGCTCGACCGCGCGGGTGTTCGCCGGCCTGCTGGCCGACCTGCGCCCCGATCCGGCACTGGTCACCGTCGCCCCCGCCTTCGCGCGGGCCAATCTGGCGCTTGGGCGCGCCGATGCCGGCAAGTGGCTGGAACTGGCCAAGGGCGATCCCGCCGCCGCCGGTGCCGTCACCCGGCTGTGGCCGCTGACCGCCGTGCTGTCGGCCTCGCCCGGCCAGCCGGTGGGCACCAGCGGCCTGGCCGCCTGGCGCGCGACCCAGGAAGGGCTGCCGCCCGAACTGGCCGCCCGCCGCGCCGCCATCGTGCTGGGCAGTCTGGCGGCCCTGGGCGCCAAGATCCCCGATGCCGCCTGGCTCGACACCCTGGCGGTGCCGGCCGGCGGCCCGCGTCCGGGCCTGTTCGCCCTGCTGCAGGGATCGGCATTGGATGCCCGCCTGGGCACCACCCTGCTGGCCGCGCTGGCCGCCATCGGCGATCAGCCGCTGGACAAGCTGGACGCCATCACCCTGTCCGAAACCATCAGCGCGCTGAGCGTGGTCGGCCTGGGCGACGACGCCCGCAAGCTGGCGATCGAAGCGCTGTTGGCGAACGGGGTCTAGTGTCCCGCCACGCCGAGGCCTTTCTGGAGATGATGAGCGTCGAGCGTGGCGCTTCGGCCAACACGCTCGACGCCTATCGCCGCGATCTGGAAGACCTGGAAGGCTTTTTGACCCGGCGCGGCACCGACGCCGCCAAGGCCGGCGGCGCCGACCTGTCCGCCTATATGCGGGCCTTGGCCGATGCCGGGCTGGCGTCCCGCACCCAGGCGCGGCGGCTGTCTTGCCTGCGCCAGTTCTACGGCTTCGTCTATGCCGAGGGCTGGCGGCCCGACGACCCCACCTCGCGCCTGGATTCACCCCGCCTGGGCCGCGTGCTGCCCAAGGTTCTGGCCGAGACCGAGGTGGAAGCCCTGCTGGCCGCCGGCCGCACCCTGCCGCCGCCCCAGGGTGTGATGATGACGGCGTTGCTGGAACTGCTGTACGCCACCGGCATGCGGGTGTCCGAGCTGGTCGGCCTGCCCTATGCCGCCGTCGCCCGCGATCCCGAGATGATGGTGGTGCGCGGCAAGGGCGACAAGGAACGGCTGGTGCCGCTGTCGCCGCCGGCGCGGCAGGCGGTCAAGGACTGGCTGGCGCTGCGCACCGGCATGCTGGGCAAGAAGCCGTCGAAATGGCTGTTTCCCGCCCACGGCCGGGCGGGCCACCTGACCCGTTCCGCCTTTGCCAAGCATCTGCTGCGGGTCGGCATGACCGCCGGCATCGACCCGCGCCGGCTATCGCCCCACGTGCTGCGCCACGCCTTCGCCACCCACCTGCTGGCCCATGGCGCCGACCTGCGTGTGGTGCAGGAGCTGCTGGGCCACGCCGACATCGCCACCACCGAGATTTACACCCACGTCCTCGACGAGCCGAAAACGCGGCTGGTGCAGCAGCACCACCCCTTGGCTGCGTTGATGAAGCCGAAGACGTGACTGTGGTATAAGCGGCGCAACACGCCTTAACCCAGGACCCCGCCATGATCCGCTACACCCTGCGCTGCGCGCACGACCATCACTTCGAGGAATGGTTCACCAACTCGGGCGAATACGACACCAAGAAGGAAGCCGGCGAACTGAAGTGCCCCGAATGCGGCGACCAGCAGGTCAGCAAGGCGATCATGGCCCCCAACGTCGCCAAGGCCGCTGCCGCCCCGGCGCCGGCCTGCATGCCCGGTGGCGGCGGCGGTGGCTGTGGCGGCTGTGCCTTCGCTGGGCAGCATTGAGTTAAGAAAAGTCGCCCCCTTTTGCGTCACACCCGCGAAAGCGGGTGTCCATGCCGGGGCAAGATTGACTGTTTGCCGCGAAATGTTGAGCGGCGGATGCATGGATTCCCGCTTTCGCGGGAATGACGGGCGTTTATAGCGGCCGGTTGGATTGCCCCGCAGGCGCCGGTCAATCCAGATGCGAGCCGTCGCAGAACGGCGGCTTCTTGGTCTTGCCGCAGGCGCAGAAGCGGGCGTTCATGTCCGCCCCCGGCTTGAAGATCATCGGAGTCACGGTGGTGCCGGCGTGCGAGCCGTCGCAATGGGGCAGCTTGCCGCTGCGGCCGCAGCGACACAGCGCATAGGTTTCGCCGGCTTTCATGGTCAGGGTGCGGACGTCGTCGCTCACGGCACGATCCTTTCGTGGCAATTGGTGATGAAACCGTAACGCGACCAAGCCGCCGGTGTTAGCGGCCGATTGGGCAACAGAGTGTTTCCCAACGGCGGGCTGTTTCCGCCCCGCGATGGTGGCATGCTGATCCGGTCGGTTCCCGGAGGTCGCCATGTCCCGCCTACCCGCCTTGTTCGTCTCGCACGGTTCGCCCATGGTGCTGGTGCAGCCGTCGCCCGCCCGCGATTTCCTGGCCGGGCTGGGGGCAACGCTGCCCAAGCCGCGCGCCATCGTGGTGGTGTCGGCCCATTGGACGACCGCCGCGCCGATGGTGTCGAACGCGGACCGGCCGCACACCATTCACGACTTCCACGGCTTCCCGCCCCAGCTTTACGACCTGCATTACGACGCGCCGGGGGCGCCAGAGCTGGCGGAAACCGTGGCGCGGCTGACCGGCGCGGCGCCCGTGGAATACGGCCTTGACCACGGTGCCTGGGTGCCGCTGTTGCTGGGCTGGCCGGACGAGGATATTCCCGTCACCCAAATCTCGGTGCAGTCCGCCGCCGATCCCACCCATCATTACGCCCTGGGCCGCACCTTGGCGCCGCTGCGGGACGATGGCGTGCTGATCCTGGCATCGGGCGCGTTGACCCATAACCTGCGCGCCTATTTCAGCGCCGACCCGCAGGCGGTCGCGCGCAGCCTGGCCTTCGCCGATTGGATGGCGAGCGCCGTGGAACAGAACCGCAGTGGCGATCTGTTGTCGTACCGCACCCTGGCGCCCGACGCCGCCTATGCCCACCCCACCGACGAGCACCTGTTGCCGTTGTTCACCGCGCTGGGCGCCGGCGGCCACGGTCGCGTCCTGCACCGCAGCATGGACAGCTCGCTGGCCATGGACGCTTACGCTTGGGATTAAGGGCGCACTCAGGCGCCGTGCGGGTTCCTCCGGAACCCTCGGCTCTCGCGGCATAGGCCGCGCGGCCGCAGTCGCGTCCGTCCAAGCCTTGATGAGAAACGCTCATCAAGGCTTGGGATTAACCCTCCCCCGCTTCCTCCATCACCCAGTCGCGGAACGCGGCCACCTTGGGATTGTCCAGGTGCTTGAGCGGACAGACCAGATGATAGGCGTTGGCCAGCGGCTGGGCCGGGAATAGCGGCACCAGACGGCCGGCGTTGAGTTCGTCGGCCACCAGGGTGCGCCACACCAGCGCCACGCCCAGGCCGGCCAGCACCGCCTGCAGCACCAGATTGAAGTCGTCGAACATGCGCGGCTTCAGGGACGGCGGCACCACCACGCCGGCATTGCCCAGCCAGTTGGCCCAGGTCGGGAAGGTGGTGTCCCAGTCCATGGCGCTGTTGTGCAGCAGCGGCGCCTCCAGCAGGTCGGCCACGGCTTTCAGCCGCTCGGCCAGATGGGGGCTGGCGACCGGCACCACTTCCTCCGCTTTCAGGCATTCCACATGCAGGCCGGGATAGCGGCCGCCGCCGTAGCGGATGGCCAGGTCCACGTCCTCGGTATCGAAATTCACCAGTCGGATCGACGCCGACAGCCGCAGGTCGATCTCGGGGTGCCGTTCCTGAAAGCGGCCCATGCGCGGGATCAGCCAGCGCGCGGCGAAAGCGGGCGAGGCCGACACCACCAGCGGGCCGTGGTCGCGGCCCTGGCGCAGTCGCTCCACCGAGCGTTCCAGCAAATCGAAACCGTCGGACACCAACGGCAGCGCCGCCGCCGCCGCCTCGGTCAGGCTGAGCTGGGCGCCGCGCCGGAACAGCGCCACGCCCAGATGGCTTTCCAGCAGCTTGACCTGCTGGCTGATGGCGGCGGGGGTGACGTGCAGTTCGTCGGCGGCGCGGGCAAAGGACAGATGGCGCGCGGCGGCCTCGAAGGCACGCAGAGAGCGGAGCGGCGGTAAACGACGAGCCATTAGATTCCCTTACGCAAGGGGCCGAGAAACACTGGTTTGTATCACAGAACCAGGGCTGTCAGCATGCATCCAATAAGTTTTTCTGAAAGGAAACGGTCATGGGCACAAATCAGACCATCGGCCCATTGATCCTGTCCGTCGTCCTGTGGGGCGCCAATTTCAACCTGTCGCAGCCGGCCCTGGCCGAGTTGCACCCGCTGGCCGCCGGTGCCGGGCGCTTCGTCATCGCCGCCGCAATCATGCTGGCGTTGGCCGCCGCACGGCGCGAGCGGGTGCCGCTGCTGCGCCACGCCCGCGCCTATGTGCCGCTGGGGCTGGTGGGCATCGCCGGCTTCAACGTCTTCTTCTTTTTCGGCCTGCAAAGCACGTCGCCGGTGAACGGCGCGCTGATCCAGGCGACCAATCCGCTGGTCACCGCCCTGCTGGCGGCGCTGTTCCTGGGCGAACGCCCCGGCCGGCGCCAGTTGCTGGCTTTTCCGGTGGCCCTGGCCGGCGTGGCGGTGGTGCTGCTGGGCGGCGGCGCCAGTCTGGCGCTGCGGCCGGGCGACAGCCTGATCCTGGCCGCCAATCTGTGCTGGGCCGCCTACAACGTCATGGCGCGGCGGATGATGCCTGCGGAATCGGGCATCGCCAACACCGCCGCCCTGATGGTGGTGGGCGCCGTCTTGCTGTCCGTCGCCGCGCTGGTCATGGACGTACCGCTGCCCGTGCCCGGCCCGGCCGCCGCCGGAGCGGTGCTGGTCATGGGCCTGGGCGGCACCGTGCTGTCCTACCTGTTCTACAACGCCGCCTTGGCGCGGCTGGGCGCGGGAAAGACGGCACTGTTCCTCAATCTGGTGCCCATCGTCGCCATGGTGATCGCGGCACTGACCGGCGCGCCGCCGACCCTGCTGCAGGTGGCGGGCGGTCTGGTGACCATCGGCGCGGTGACGGTGGCGATGCTGCCGGCGCGGCGGCGCCAGACCGAGGCGGCGTGACCTTTACAGCCCGCCCATGAAGCGGTCGGCGAAGATGAAGGGATTGAAGTCGGGCTTGCCGAAATAGTAGCCCTGGCCGAAATCGACACCGCATTGATAGACGCGGCCGGCGGTGCGCTTGTCTTCGACCATCTCGGCGGTGGTGCGGATGCCCATCGAGGCGCACATCTTGGCCATGGACGACAGCAGGTCGCTGCCTTTCTGGCTGGCGCAGGCGCGCTTGACCACCGGGCCGTCGAACTTGACGATGTCCACGTCCAACCCGTTGAGATAGTCGAAGCTGGCGGCACCCGAGCCGAAATCGTCCAGGCAGAAGCGGAAGCCCATGCGGCGCAGCTCTTGGATGACGGCGTTGACCTCGTGCAGATGCTCGACCTTGACCGATTCGGTCAGCTCGAACATCAGCTTGCGCGGCGGCATGCCCGACTTCTTCAGCAGGCGCTTGAGCGCCTCGACGAATTGCGGGTTGGACAGCGACAGCCCCGACAGATTGATCGCCACCGACGGCATCAGGCCGCGTTCGCGCACCAGGCTGTTGATGGTCTGGATGACGGTTTCCACCACCGCCATGTCCAGTTCGTGGACGATGTCCACCTCTTCGGCCAGGCAGAACAGGTGGTAGGGCGAGGTGCCGGGCTGGGCGTCGCGCCAGCGGGTCAGCGCCTCGAAATGGTGCACCCGTTCCAGCCGCAGGTCGCAGATCGGCATGAAGGCGATGTCGAAGTCGCGCGTCGCCACCATCTTGCGGATGTAGCTGACGTTATCCATGGTGTTGGACACCAGCCCGCTCAGCACCTGGGCCAGCGACTTCTTCTTGTCCAGGCCGTGGTCGCCCTGTTCCGAGAAGGTGCGGATGGTGTGGGCGATGGCGCGGGCGACCTGATGTTCGGCCAGGCCGGCGCCGTCGGCGTCCAGGGTGTGGGCCTCGGGCTTGACCTCGGCGTCGAACAGTTTGCGCGCCGCGTCCGAGATCAGGCTGTTGACCTCGTCGGGTTCGATGTCGTCGCGGTGCAGATAGCCGAAGCTGTCGTCGGAGATGCGGCCGGCGGTGCCGCCGCCCAGCGAGTGCTTGGCCAGGATGTCACCGACCTCGCCCATCAGACGCTTGCGGTCGCTGGCGCCCAACGCCTCGGCCATCTGGGCCAAGCTTTCCACCTTGACCATGGTGATCTGTGGCCGGCCGCCGGAACGGCGGAACGCCTGGGCGCGCTCGGCCGCCAGATTGGCGAACGACGCCTCGTCCAGCAGGCCGGTATCGCCGTCGCGCCGGATGTCGGCCTCGCTCAGCCGTTCGGATTGCAGCGCCGGCTCCATCTTCAGCGCCAGGAAGAAATGGTTGTTGAAATCGGGCACGCGATAGCCGGCCATGGCGACGTTGGGACGGCGGCGGCCGATGCCGGCCAGGCGCACCACCACGTCGTCGATGCGGCCCTGGGCGCGCGACGCCTCCAGCACCTCGGCGGCCAGGCCGCGATCGCTTTCGTCGATCAGATCCAGAAAGTGACGACCTTCCAGCGTTTCGGCCTGTTCGCCCAGCAACAGCGCGGTGGCGCCGGCGGCGAACACCACGTCGTGGTCGTCGTCCAGTTCGAACAGCAAGTCTGCGCGGCAAAAGGCCAAGGCGACGAAACGGTCGCGCTCGATATCGGCCATATCCTCGGGTCCCCAAACAAATTCCCAGCGGCGCCAATGATGTGACCGCAGCGCGTCAATGGCAAGCAGCGCTGTGTGTCAACTCGCCTTCTCTTGCGGGGCCAGCGCCCGGGCCGTCACCCGCAGGGTGTGCAACACGATTTCCGCCTGCTCGGGCGTCGGCTTGGTGCCGTCGACAGTGTCGCGGTTCATGCAGTTCAGCCACGCCCACTGCCCGGCGGGGGTCTCCACATAGCGCACCAGCCGGCCCAATCCATGGCCGAGGATGGCGCGGGCGCGGGCATCGTTGAAGAAAACCTCCCACGCCAGATCGTTGCCATAGGTGACCAGCATGTCCTGGAAAATTTCCCGCGCGCGGTCGTCGTAATGCTTGAGCTTGTCGGCGAAGGCGGCCTCGATCAGTTCGAAATAATTGCCGAGGAAGCTGCGGGGAAAGGCTGGCGGCTCGCCCTCGAGCAGGGTTTCGAACGGCCGCACCATCAGGCGGCGGAAGACGTCGTTGCGGCTGCTGGCGTGACGCACCGCCGGGCGAAAGGCGTGGCGGCAGCGGATTTCCTGTGCCTCGAACGCCCGCAGCAGGGGCGAACCGGCCCCCTTGGTCATCTCGAGGATACGGCGCAACTGATCCAGGGTGATGGCGCCGTCGCGGGCGCGTTCCTCGGCCAGGCGCAGAACCACGTCGGACATCAGCCCGAGCACGTCGAAACATTGGTGCCGTGGCGGTGCGCCGCCACCGTTGTCGTTCGTCGTCATCATGCACCCCACCGGGCGATCAGACCTGTCCGCATTTCAACGGCACCATACTATCGACCTAGGGTCCACCGTCTTAATGTGTCGGCAACCAGCCTATCTGTGACGGGGGCGGCGTTTTCGTGACCATGGTCAAGTCGCCCCCTGGTCACCGTGCTAGAGTGCCGGCCTTGCCTTCACGCCGCCGGAGCCTGATCCATGCCGCGCCGCCCTGCCGCACTTGTTGCCCTGTTGATGCTCGCTTCCCTGCCGGCCCATGCCGAGGATGCCGGGCCGTTGCGCCTGTCGTGCCGCGCCGACGCTCCCGCCGGGGCGGCCGAACCGCTGGCGTTCTCCATCAATCTGGCGACCAACCAGGCGGTGGAAGCCGGTTCGGGCGCGCATTACGGCGTCACCGCCTATCGCGACGGCCTGGGCCTGTGGGAGGCCGCCGCCGGCCCCAGCCAGGTCGTCTACCGCATCGACCGCGTCAAGGGCCGCTTCGCCCGCGTCGACACCCAGCCCCGCGTGGACGGCACCTGCGAAAAGGTCGATCCCAAGCCTTAGCGCCGGGTCGCACTCCAAGGGTGGTTGGCGCGGCAAAACGCGCATGCTACCCATGGGCCTGAAGAGGTGCCGCCCATGGATTTCACCGAAGACCAGATTCGCCGCTATGCCCGCCACATCATCCTGCCCGAGATGGGCGGGATCGGTCAGGCGCGGCTGTTGGACTCGAAGGTGCTGGTGGTGGGGGCCGGCGGCCTCGGCTCGCCGGTGATCCTGTACCTGGCCGCCGCCGGCATCGGCACCATCGGCGTGGTCGACGACGACACCGTCGACCTGTCCAACCTGCAGCGCCAGGTGCTGCACACCACCGCCGCCATCGGCATGGCCAAGGTGGACAGCGCCGCCCAGGCGGTGGCCGCCATCAATCCCGACGTCAGGCTGGTGCCGATCCGGGCGCGGCTGGACAAGGACAACATCCGCGCCATCCTGCGCGACTATGACGTGGTCGCCGACGGCTCGGACAACTTCCCCACCCGCTTCCTGGTCAACGACGCCTGCCGGCTGGAGGGCAAGACCCTGGTGTCGGCCGCCATCCTGCGCTTCGACGGCCAATTGTCCACCTATCGCCCGGACGGGCCGTGCTATCGCTGCATCTACCGCGAGGAACCGCCCGAGGGGTCGGTACCGACCTGTTCGTCCGCCGGCGTGCTGGGCGCCATGGCCGGCACCATGGGCAGCCTGCAGGCGACCGAGGTGGTCAAGGAAGTGCTGGGCATCGGCGACAGCATGGCCGGCCGCCTGCTGATCTATGACGCGCTGTCGGTGACCTTCCGCACCGTGCGGGTGCCGCGCGACCCCGGTTGCCCGCTGTGCGGCGACCACCCCACCATCACCGACCTGTCCGGCCACGGGAGCACCGCCCATGTCTGTGGATAAGCTGTCGCTGGTGGTGTTCTCGGGCGATTACGCCCGTGTCCATTACGCCCTGGCCATGGCGGCGGCGGCGGCGGCGACCAACCGGCCGGTCACCCTGTTCTTCACCATGGGCGCCGCCCGCGCCCTGGTGGACTGGCACGCCCTGCCCGGCGCCGAGGCCGACGCCGATCTGCGCGCCAAGGGCGTCGGCGGGTTCGACGAGTTGCTGGAAGCCTGCGTGGCGCTGGGCGCCACCATCATGGTGTGCGAGATGGGGCTGAAGGCGTTGGACATCGCCCCGGCCAGCCTGCGCACCGACCTGCCCATCACCCCCGGTGGCATCGTCACCTTTCTGGCCGACGCCAGCAAGGACGGCAGCATGCTGTTCCTCTGAACCGTGATGCAGCAAAACTGCATCCCGTATCGCCCCTCGCCGGGCGCGGGCATCCGCCCGCTGGGCCGCTCGCTCAATGCTCGCAGGAGCGGCGCGCCTGGACAACGCGCCGCTCTGGCCTGAGCTGTCAGGCACCGTCTCCGCTCGGCGATTGCCATGCGTCGGCATATCCCCCATAAATCGTTCAAGGTGGGATGGACGGAATGGCCCCTTCAGCAACGCAACCCAACGCCGCTGCCGCCGGTTTCCAGGGGCTGGAGCGCACGTTCGCGGCACTCGATGCCGCACCCGATCTCGACGCCCTTGAGGGGTTGCTGAGCGGCTTGGTGCGCGCCATGCTGCGCCGGGGCGAAGACGCCACCTTGCGTGAGCGCACGCTGGCCGCCGTGGCCGCCTATTTCGCCCGCATGCGCGCGACCGAGGGCATGGATGCCCAGGCCGCGCTGCTGCATCTGCGGGTGTTCGCGCGCGAGACGGTGCAGATCGTCTTCGACGAACGGCCGCAGATCATCCCGGAACCCCCGCCGCCGCCGGACATTCCCGCCGCCGAGGCCGACGACGCCCCGCGCCGCCGTCTGAACGACAAGCGCGGCACGGACATGGTGTCGCAATTGCTGACCCCCGCCGTCGACCTGACCGATCGCCGCGTCACCATTGCCGATCTGCACAAACCGACCAACATCCATCGGCCCAAGCCGCCGCCGGCCATCACCTATGCCACCTTCCGCGAATTGCTGGAATCGGCGCTGGAATATCGCCTGTGCAAGCTGATGCGCTTTTTCCAGCGCGCCAACACCGACATCCGCCGCGACCTGCCCCGTCCGTTCCTGCTGGCGCCCGCCTTCGAACCGCGCTTCATGGAGGTGGTGCGCACCATCATCGTGCCGAAGATGTTCGTGCTGTCGCGCAACCTTGTCGCGCTGGCAAGCAGCCGCAAGTGGGACGAGGTCGATTCGGCCCAGTTCTGGGACGTCATCGCCGAGAACGACAAGACCCGCATCAGCTTCGTCGGCGCGTGGGAGGACGCTTGGGGCACCTGCCGCCAGCATGAAACCACGCGCAAGGCGGAAAAGAAGGGCGAAGTCCGCAAGGTGCTGGTGGTCAGCCCGGAACTGAAGCGCGTGCGCGAGATCCTGGTGCCGGACTCACCCGATCTTTACGACCTGCCCCAGGTGCGCAACCCCGAGATCGACCTGTTCGTATCGTTCCTGACCGATTTCGATCTGATCCGCCTGGAGCAATGCTTCACCAAGCTGCGCCAAATCTACGAACAGGAACTGGACCGCCGCTGGTATCAGGACCGCGCCCGCACCGGCGCGCTGCGCGATTCGCTGCTCGAGGCCATCGACGCCTTTCCCGACCGCACCGGCGATTTCCTGGCGCTGTTGTGCTACTACTGCTTCCCCAATACGGATGTGGCCTTCCTTGAGCGCTTTACCCACAACAAGGGGTCGAACGACGCCTCGCGCCTGGAACGGCTGCCCTATCTGATGCGCTTCCTCGCCAACGAGCGGATTCCCGAAATCCGCCTGCTCGAGGATGAAGACCGCCGCAACCGCGAACTGGCGGTCCAGCGGGAATGGGACCGCCTGCGCGAGGAAGACAAGCAGGCCTGGGCGCGCCTGCACAAGACCGCCCGGTCCATGCTCAGCGATACGTGATCTCGATCACCTCCAGCACCTCGACGCCGCCGGGCACGCGCAACTGCACGGTGTCGCCCTCGAACGCCTTCATCAGCGCCCGCGAGATCGGCGCGATCCAACTGATCTTGCCGTGGTCCAGATTGGCTTCGTCGATGCCGACGATGGTGATGGTCTTTTCCTCGCCGCGCGAATTGGCATAGGTGACGGTGGCGCCGAAGAACACCTGATCCTGGTTGGTCTGGTCGGCCGGGTTGACCACGCGGGCGTTTTCGATGCGCTTGGTCAGGAAGCGGATGCGGCGGTCGATCTCGCGCAGGCGCTTCTTGCCGTAAATGTAATCGCCGTTTTCCGAGCGGTCGCCATTGCCGGCCGCCCACGACACCGTTTCCACCACCTTGGGACGGTCGACACGGGTCAACTGGCGCAGCTCGTCCTGCAACGCCTGGAAGCCGGCGGGGGTGACGTAGTTGGGCGACCCCTTGGGAATGGGCGTCGCGCCCTCGGGCAGGTCGTCGTCGTCGCCGTCGTTTTCCTTGGTGAAGGCTTTGCTCATGATCCCGCTTCGCTTTGTTGGCTCCGGTCCACGACATCCGGCAGAGAAAACGGCGAAGGCGGCGCCCGGAGCGGCCGCCGCCTTCTGGTAAACCGCTTTCGTCGCTTACAACATGCTGGCGAGCACGCGATCCGGCGGGTTGTGACCGTCGGCGAAGGTCTTGATGTTGATGATGACCTTTTCGCCCATGTCGATGCGGCCTTCCAGGGTGGCAGATCCCAGATGGGGCAGCAGCACCACGTTGTCCAGCTCGATCAGCTTGGGGTTCACCGCCGGCTCGTGCTCGAACACGTCCAGGCCGGCACCGGCGATTTCCTTGCGCTGCAGCATGCGGGTCAGCGCGTTCTCGTCGACGATCTCGCCGCGCGAGGTGTTGATCAGGTACGAGTGCGGCTGCATCAGCTTGAGCCGGCGCGCCGACAGCAGATGGAAGGTGGCCGGGGTGTGCGGGCTGTGGATGGTGACCACGTCCATGCGCGCCAGCATCTGGTCCAGGCTTTCCCACCAGGTCGCTTCCAGCTCGGTTTCGATGTCGGGATGGACGCGCTTGCGGTTGTGATAGTGGATGGACATGCCGAACGCCTTGGCGCGGCGCGCCACCGCCTGGCCGATGCGGCCCATGCCGATGATGCCCAGACGCTTGCCCCAGATGCGGTGGCCAAGCATGAAGGTGGGACTCCAGCCCGACCAATCGCCCGACCGCATCAGACGTTCGCCCTCGGCCAGGCGGCGCGGCACCGACAGGATCAGCGCCATGGTCATGTCGGCGGTGTCTTCGGTCAGCACGCCGGGGGTGTTGGTAATGGTGATGGAACGCTGGCGCGCGGTGGCCAAGTCGATATGGTCGACGCCGGTGCCGAAATTGGCGATGAGCTTGAGATTGGGGCCGGCCTGGCTCAACACCGAGGCGTCGATGCGATCGGTGATGGTGGGAACCAGCACGTCGGCGACCTTCACCGCCTCGACCAGCTCGGCCTTGGTCATTTCATGATCGTCAAGGTTGAGCCGCGTCTCGAACAACTCCATCATCCGCGTTTCGATGGCGTCGGGCAGCTTTCTGGTGACGACGACGAGGGGCTTCTTTTGTGGCATTGATTTTCTCCTCCCGGGACCCCGTTCGAGTGTCACGACCTATCAAGACGGCGAAGCCTTGTCCAGTAAAGTGTTAACCCTGGGCACTTCTTGACCGCGTGGATGGGTACACCGCTATAATGGTCTTATTGGGGAAACATCTTTTGGGGCTGTGCGCGGATGAACCTGAGACTCCGCTTGGCATTGTTCGCCGGACTTGGGTTGTTGTTCGCATCGACCACCGCCTCGGCCGGCGAGACCAGCGGGTTGCCGCTGCCGCGCTTCGTCAGCTTGCGCTCGGACGAGGTGAACCTGCGCACAGGGCCGGGCGTGCGTTATCCCATCGACTGGACATACGCCCGCAAGGACCTGCCAGTTGAAGTGATCGCCGAATTCGAGGCGTGGCGCAAGATACGCGATTGGCAGGGCACGGAGGGATGGGTCCACCAATCCATGCTGACCGGCCGGCGCATGATGGTGGTGATGGGTCAGGCCCGTTCGTTGCGGTCGTCCGATGCCGAATCCGCCGATCCGGTGGCGGTGGCCGAGGCCGGCGTGTTGGGCCGCATCGTGCAATGCCCGCGCAACCGCGACTTCTGCCGCGTCGAGATCGAACACACCCAGGGCTGGCTGCGCCGCGACGAAATGTGGGGCGTCTACAAGGGCGAGTGGATCGAGTAGCAGCCCCCTCCCCCCTTGCGGGGGAGGGTTGGGGTGGGGGGCTGGCCGCCGGCCGTTTCGTGGCAAACAACCCCCCCACCTAGCCTCCCCCATCAAGGGGGAGGAACAAGGGGGCGCTGCCGGCTCCTCTCCCCCCTTGCGGGGAAGGTGAAACCTTCTCCTACCAGCTCCGCCCCAGTTGCGGCTCCCAGCCCTTGGCGCGGAAGGCGCGGGCCAGGGCGACGGTGACGCAGATGGCCAGCCACGACCCCGCCACCACGTCCGACAGGTAATGCACCGTGGTGACGACGCGCGACAGCGCCACCAGCACGGCGATGGACAGCCACATCAGGTCATAGCGCGGAAAGATCACCACCAGCGCCGTCATGGCGGCGAAGGCAGCCTGGCTGTGGCCCGACGGGAACGAGTTCATGCCCCAGTTGTGGCTGAACAGGCTGAAGCCGTAGAGGTCGCTGTCGAACAGATAGCGCGGGCGATAGCGGCCCAGGCTGAACTTGATGGCGTTGCTGATCAGGCCCGAGGCGGCCATGGACAGGAACAGGAAGCCGGGCGCCACCGCCAGCCGGCGCAGGCGGTCCCGCGTCGCCTGGGCGGCGGCGCGCAGCGAGGCCAGCATCAGCCCGGCGAAGATCAGCCCGGCGGGCACCAGATAAAGCTGCGCCTCGCCCAGATGGGTGACCACCTTGAAGAAGCCCTCGACGTCGCCACCCACATGGGCCTTGAACGTGCGGGCCACGGCGCGGTCGAACAGCCAATAGGACAGGGCGCAGAACAGCACCACATAGACGAACGACCACAGCAGCGGCCAGGTCCGGCTGCGCTGGCACTGGCGGCCACAGGCGGCGCGCAGCGGCTCGGCCTGGCGCCACACCTCGCCAGCGGCCAGGCTCAGCCCCTCCCACGCCAGTTCGAGGCGTTCGACGAACGACAGGATGCCCCGGCGGATACTCATGGGTTCTTCACTCCCAGCACCACCAGGGTGGTCGGCTTGCCGCGCGAATAGTTGAAACCGTCCACTCGGCCGAATTCCTCGACCTCCAGCTTGCGGGCGGCGGCGGCGGCGAAGAAGGCCGGCAGCTCGCGGTCCGACACCACCACCAGCGTGCGGCGCTGCTCGGCCAGATGGTCGGCGGCGCCGGCACCATCGACGAAGCGGGTGTGGGTGCCCAACAGGAACACCAGGCTGGGTTCGGAATAGCCGGCGGCGGCCACCGGGCCGTCCGACCCGACGGTGCCGACGATGCGGGCGACGCCGCGCGACAGGAACAGCTTGTCCAGCGACGGCGCCACGCCCTCGAACGCCACCGGGAAGGTGGCGGCGGCGGTCAACGCCAGCGCCAGGCCGGCCATCACCATCTGGCCGCGCCAGGCCAGCACCACCGGCAGCACCGTCGCCAGCACGATGCCGATGGCGGCGGGCACGGTGGCGGGGTTGAAGCCGGCGCCGAACTTGATCGGCAGCACCACCATGGCGGCGGCCAAGGCCAGCCCGATCAGCGTCCACACCCCGTACCACACCTTGGCGGCGCGATGGCGGAAGGCGTCGATGCCCTCGCAGGCCAGGGCGGCCACCATCAGCGCCAGCGCCGGAAAGGCCGGCAACACGTAATGGGGCAGCTTAGTCGGCACCAGCTCGAACATGATCCAGGTCGGCACCGCCCAGGCCAGCAGCACGCGGAAGACGATGCGCTTGCGTTGCGCCCACAGCCGCGCCACCGCCGGCCACAGCAGCAGCGAACCGGGCCAGAAGGTCACCGAGGCCAACAGCAGATACAGGCCGGGCCAGCCGCCGTGGCTTTCCTGGGCGCCCAGCAGCTTGGGCAGCAGGTCGCCCTTGACCGCCTCGCCGACGAAGGCACCGCCGGTGGCGGACGACACCGCGACGAACCACGGCGCCGCGATGGCGGCTGCCACCGCCGTGCCCAGCGCCGGCTTCATGGCGACGAACCAGCGAATGTTGCGGTCGGCGACCCACAGGGTCCCCAGGGTCAACAGGCTGATCGCCGGCACCACCGGCCCCTTGATCAGGATGGCGGCGCCCTGGGCCAGCCAGAACACCAGCGCCTCGCTGGTGCCGGGCATCATCAGACGGTTGGCGGTCATCGGCCCTGCGGGCGTACCGCAGCCGCCCCCACCGCCTTGGGCCTCGCGCGCTTTGGCGCCGACATAGAAGCGGGCCAGCGTGCCCTGGGCCGCCACCACGCAGGCCAGCAGCAAGGCGTCGCTTTTGCCCTGGTGCGCCTCGAGCGTCACCATGGCGGCCGAGGCCAGCAACACGCCGGCCAGCAGCGCCGGGCGCTCGCCGATCAGCGTGCGGCCGAAGGCGAAGGTCATCAGCACCGCCGCCCACGCCGCCAGCGCCGACGGCAGGCGATAGGGCCAGGTCGCGGTCGCTTCCGCATGGGACAGCGCCCGTACCGCCGTCGCCTGCAGCCAGTAGGTGCCGGCCGGCTTTTTCGCCCGCATCTCGTCCTGGAATTGGATGCGGACATAGTCGCCGCTTTCCAGCATCTGGCGGGTGGCCTGAATGAAGCGCGACTCGTCGCGGTCCATGGGCGGCAACGCCGCCAGCCCGGGCAGATACAGCGCCAGGCACAGCAGGGTCAGGGCAAGATAGGGGCGAAGGCCGCCAGTCAGTCGGTCCACTACGGATATTCCTTTGGCAAACTGACCCCTTCTAGACCACGAAGCACGGCGGCAATCAAGAGGGGAGCCTTTCATCGCCGTGCCGGCGCCCCCACCTATACCCCCAACTGCCCGTGCGAGGTCCCCCATGAGCGAGATCGATTCCGTGCGCCGTTCGCTGCTGGCCAGCCTGGCCGGGCTGCCGCTGGCGGCCCTGCTGGCCGACCCCGCCTTGGCCCAGACGGCGGCGCAAGCCACCCGCAGCCAGACCCTGACCACCGCCGGCGGGCGCGAGGTGACGGCGGCGGTCGCCCGCCCCGACGCCGAGGGGCAACGGCGGCCGGTGGTGCTGTTGGTGCATGAATGGTGGGGACTGAACGATCAGATCAAGACCATGGCGCTGGAGCTGTCGCGCCAGGGCTTCGTCGCCGTGGCGGTCGACCTGTTCCAGGGCCGCGTCGTCACCCGCGCCGAGGAGGCCCGCGCCCTGGTGGAAAAGGTTCGCGCCGAGGAAGCCGAGGACACCCTGGCCGCCTGGGCGGCGTGGGCGCGCAACCATCCCGACGGCAATCGCAAGGTCGGCATTCTCGGCTGGTGCTTCGGCGGCGGCTGGGCCTTGCGCGCCGCCACCAGTTCGCCGCTGGACGCGACGGTGGTCTATTACGGTCGCGTCGATCTGTCGCCCGATCGGCTGGGCCGGTTGCGCGGGCCGGTGCTGGGCCATTTCGGCCGCCAGGACAATTTCATCACCGCCGAGGTGGTGTCGGCGTTCGAACGCGGCATGAAGCAGGCCGGCAAGCCCTATACGCTGTACTGGTACGACGCCGGCCACGCCTTCGCCAATCCCACCGGCGACAATTACCACCAGGCCGACGCCCAACTGGCCTGGCAGCGGACGACGGATTTCCTGAGGAAGGAATTGGCGTGAGAGTGCCGGACGGAACCATCACCCCCACCTAGCCTCCCCCCTCAAGGGGGAGGAACGAAACTCCCTCCCCCCTTGCGGGGGAGGGTCGGGGTGGGGGCTTTAGCGCGCGGCGCCGAAACCGGCGGGAGCGGTGGCGCCGCCGCTCAGGTTGCGGCAATAGATGCCACGCTGGTCGGGCAACGGCTTGAACTTGTCCGAGATGCCCAGCACCGTCTCGGCGCCGCCGAGATAGAGGAAGGCGTCGTCGGGCATCACCTTGCTCATGTTTTCCAGCACGCGGCTTTTGGTCGGCTGATCGAAATAGATCAGCACGTTGCGGCAGAACACCACGTCGAACTGGCCCAGCGACTTGAGGTCGTGCAGCAGGTTGTATTCGCGGAACTGGACCATGGCGCGGATCGCCGGGTCGATCTGCCACATCTCGTTGTTTTTCTTGAAGTACTTGACCAGCAACTGGATCGGCAGGCCACGCTGCACCTCGAACTGGGAATAAAGGCCGGCCTTGGCCTTTTCCAGCATCTCGGTGGAGATGTCGGTGCCGACGATCTCGACCTTCCAGCCCGGCATCTTGGGCGCTTCTTCCTTCAGGATCATGGCAAGGCTGTACGCCTCTTGACCCGAGGACGACGCGGCCGACCAGATGCGGAAGCTTTTCTTGGCGGCGCGGGTGCGCAGCATGGCCGGCAGCACCACGTCCTTGAACTGGTCGAACGGCTTGATGTCGCGGAAGAAGAACGACTCGTTGGTGGTCATCGCCTCGGTGACCTCGCGCAGGAGGTCCTCGCCGGCGGTGCGCAACGACGCCACCAGATCATCCAGCCCCTTCAGACCACGCTTGCGCGCCACCGGAGTCAGGCGCGATTCCAGCAAATAGGCCTTGTCGCGCGTGATCACCAGACCGGAGCGGTCTTTCAGCAGCTTGGCGATGAAGTCGAAATCTTCGGGCCGCATGGGGTCAGCGCCTCGACGCCAGCTTGATCATCCACGGCGCGATCTCGGGCAGCGGCAGCACGGCGGAACAGATGCCGGCATTGGCCGCGGCGCCGGGCATGCCCCAGACGACGGAGGTTGCTTCATCTTGCGCGATCACGGTGCCGCCGCCCTGGACGACGACCTGGCCGCCCTTGGCGCCGTCCGACCCCATGCCGGTCAGGATCGCCACCAGCACGCGCTTGCCCCAGGCGGCGGAAATGCTGCGCAGCATGGGATCGACGGCGGGCCGGC
Source organism: Bacteroidota bacterium (assembly GCA_050259735.1). GTDB lineage: Bacteria > Pseudomonadota > Alphaproteobacteria > Rhodospirillales > Magnetospirillaceae > Magnetospirillum. The sequence continues at coordinate 148,398 of JBLNBE010000039.1, read as the reverse complement.
AAAAGTTTTCCGGCGGGTTCTTGGACAGGCGGATGATCTTGTCGGTGCCCTTGACCTCGACCAGCATGTGGAAGTCGCCGGGGGCGATATAGACGCGGCCGCCCTTGATCACCTCGCCATCGACGCCTTCCTTGGCGTCCCAGCCCGACACCCGGCTGATATGTTCGGCCAGGATGGTGGTGAAGGTGGCGGGCATGTGCTGGGTAATCAGGATCGGCTGCTTCACCGTGCCGGCGCGCATGGTGCCAAGCAGGTTGAACAGCGCCTGCGGGCCGCCGGTCGAGCTGCCGATGGCGATGACGTCGGGCACTTCGGCCACGGCGGTGCGCAATTGCGGCGGGCCGGCCGGATGCAGCGCGCTGGGGCGCGGTGCCGGCGTGGCCGGGCGCAGCGCGGTCGACACGCCGGGGCGCACCTTGCGATTGGGGTCGCGGCGGCGGGCCTGGCCCAGGGCCTTGACCTTACTCAGCAGCTCGGTCTTGAAATCCATGCCGCCGGCCAGATCGCGGGTGGCGGTCGGCTTGGGGATGTAATCGGCCGCGCCCATTTCCAGCGCGCGCATGGAGATGTCGGCGCCCTTCAGCGTCAGCGTCGACTGCATGATGATGCGCACGCCGGGATCGGTCGCCAGCAGCTTGGGCAGCGCTGTCATACCGTCCATGATCGGCATTTCGATGTCGAGCACGATGACGTCGACGTCCTGGCGCTCCAGCGCCGACAGCGCCATCTGGCCGTTGCCGACCGAGGCGACGACGGCGATGCCGCGATCTTCCTCGAGAATGCGGGTGACCAGCCCCCGCACCACCGCCGAATCGTCCACGAGCATGACGCGGACCTGATCGGCGTTACCGGCGGCGGGAGACGGGGCGGGGTCGAAAGCCATTTACGCGGGGCGTCCTTGCAACAAAAAGGGAAACAGCGATCAGAGCAGGCCGACCTGAGAGAACTTGGCCTGCAGGATTTCGCTGTCGAATGGCTTCATGATGTATTCGTTGGCGCCGGCGGTAATGGCTTCCTGAATATGGTCGATGTCGTTCTCGGTGGTGCAAAACACCACCACCGGATGCTCGCCCCCCGGCAACTTGCGCATCTCGCGCAGGAAGTCGATGCCGTTCATCACCGGCATGTTCCAATCCAGCAACACCGCGTCGGGCATGCTTTCCTTGCAGCGGTCAAGCGCCTGCTGGCCGTCCTCAGCCTCGACGGTGTTGAACGACAGCTCATGCAGGATCTTCCGTGCCACCATGCGGATGACCTTGGAATCGTCGACGATCAGACAGGACTTCATGCCCTTGTTGCCTCCTTAAGCAAGGTACCCAACGCCCCCGAGGCGCCTTGCCGGACCATGCCGGTCTCACAGTCTACTTATTCGTTCCTGTTGAAATCCAGCAACTTGGCGACGTCCAGCACCACCAGCAGCTTGTCGTCCAGCCGGTAGATGCCGGCCGAGAACTCGCGCCACATGGGGTCCAGCGTCGGCGGATTGCGTTCGAACTTGGCCGCCGGCAGGGACAGCACCTCGCCCACCTGGTCGACCATCAGCGAATACAGCTCGCCGCCCTGGTCCACCACCACGCTCATGCCCTTGTTGTCGCCGCCGCGATTGGGCAGGCCCAGGCGCAGGCGGACGTCGATGGCGGTGACGATGCGGCCGCGCAGGTTCAGCGAACCGGCAACCTCTCGCGGGGCCAGGGGGATGCGGGTGATCTTTTGCGGACCCAGCACGTCTTGGACCGTCAGCACCGGAATGCCGAACATCTGGCCCTCGATATACATGGTCACATAGTCCTGGGTTTCCGGAGCGGCAAGCTCGGTACCCGGGCGCTTGGCAGTGGGAACGATCTGGTTCACTTCGTGGCCCCCCTAATGAGGCTATGATCCATCACGACGACTTCGGTGCGAAGGGTGGTCATGCGGCACCTTTGATGGTGGCAAGCGTGCTGACGATGGTCGCCAGCAACGAGTCACGGTCGAACTTGGCGACATAATCGTTGAAGCCGACCTGGCGGCCACGCTCGAAATCCTTTTCGGTGGCGTGGCTGGACAGGGCGATCATCGGCGTCGCCTGCCAACGGCCCTCGGCGCGCACGGCGACGGCGAAGTCGAAGCCGCTCATGCCCGGCATCTCGATGTCGCTGATGATCATGTCGTAGTCCTGGCCCTGCTCGCGCAGTTGCAGCGCCCGGTCGGGACCCTCGACCGCCGTCACCTCATAGCCGGCCACGCTCAGCAGCGGAGTCAGCAGGTTGCGGAAGAACGGGCTGTCGTCGACCAGCAGGATGCGCGGCTGGTTGCTTTCCTCGCTGCCGTATTCGGCATCGTTGCGGCCGAACCAATCGCCGAACGCCTGCGGCAGGTAATAGCCGGCGTCGATGATGGTGGTGGCCTTGCCGGCGATGACGGCGGTGCCGATGACACCGGGGTTGTCGGCGGTCAGTTCCACCTTCAGGCGATCCTCGACGATGTCGACGATCTCGTCGACCACCAGGCCCATGGTGTGGTCGCGATCCGAGAACACCAGCACCGGCTGGCGGCCTTCGTCGCGGAACTGGGTCGAGCCGTCGATGGCGACCAGCGGCATGAGGTGGCCGCGGTACTGCACCATGGGCTTGCCATGGCTGTATTCGACTTCCTTGACCTCGATCTCTTCCAGGCGGGCGACCAGGGCGAGCGGAACCGCCTTGAGATCGTCGCCGCCGGCACGGAACACCAGCAGCGAGGTCTTGGCGTCGCCGTGCATGTCGCCGCGCACCACCGCCTGTTCGGTGGTCTGGCCTCCGCCCAGCAGGGCCGATTCGCCGGTGGCGCCGGCGATGCCGTTGGGATCGAGGATCATGATGACCGAGCCGTCGCCCAGGATGGTGTTGCCCGAGAACATCGAGATGTGGCGCAGGATCGGCGCCACCGGCTTGACCACGATTTCTTCGGTGTCGAACACGCGGTCGACGATGATGCCGAAGGTGTAGGTGCCGACCTGGGTGACGACGATGAAGGTTTCTTGTACCGACTGGTCGTCGGTCAAGCGCAGCAGCTTCTTCAAGGACACCAGCGGCAGCAGGCGATCACGCAGGCGCAGCACCGGCGCGTTGTTGATCATCTCGATGCCGTGTTCGGAATTGGCGGTGGTCCGCACCAGTTCCAGCACGCTGATCTGCGGGATGGCGAAGCGTTCGTTGGCGCATTCGACGATCAGCGCCGAAACGATGGCCAGCGTCAGCGGGATCTTGATGACGAAGGTCGATCCCTTGCCCGGCCAGGACTTCAGCTCGACGGTGCCGCCGATCTTTTCGATGTTGGTGCGCACGACGTCCATGCCGACGCCACGGCCCGACACCGAGGTCACCTTCTCGGCGGTCGAGAAACCGGCCTTGAAGATGTACTGGTAGATCTGCTGCGGCGTCATGGATTCCAGCTCGGATTCGCTGGTGATGCCGCTGGCGAGCGCCTTCTGCTTGATCTTGTCCAGGTTGAGGCCGCGGCCGTCATCCGAGATTTCGATGATGATGTGGCCGCCTTCGTGGAAGGCGTTCAGCACCACCTTGCCGATCTCGGGCTTGCCCGCCTTCTTGCGCTCTTCCGGGCCTTCCAGACCATGGTCGGCCGAGTTGCGCACCATGTGGGTGAGCGGGTCCTTGATCAGCTCGAGCACCTGGCGATCCAGCTCGGTCTCGGCGCCCAGCATCTGCAGGTCGATCTTCTTGCCCATTTCGACCGAGAGGTCGCGGACGATGCGCGGCAGCTTGGCCCAGGCATTGCCGATGGGCTGCATGCGCGTCTTCATCACACCTTCCTGCAGGTCGGTGGTGATGTGGCTCAAGCGCTGCAGGGGCGCGGTGAACTCGCTGTCGTCGCGGCCACGGACCATCTGGAGCAACTGGTTGCGGGTCAGCACCAGTTCGGACACCAGGGTCATCAGGTTTTCCAGCAGCTCCACGTTGACGCGGATGGTCTGGGCGGCGACCGCCGATTCCTTGGCCTCGCCGGCGGGGGCGCCGTCCTTGATCACCGCATGCTGGGCGGCGGGAACGGGAACGCTCGCCTTCACTTCGTGCGGCGCCTCGTGCTCGTGCTCGGGTTCGGGCGAGGCGGCCGGAGCCGGCGCCGGTTCCGGCGCGGCGGCGGCCTTGGCGGCGGCTTCCTTGGCGCGTTCCTTGGCCATTTCGGCCAGCATGTCGGTATCCGAGGCGGCCTTCTTGCCGGCGGCGTAGGCGGCTTCCACCTCGGCCAGCAGATCGGCGGCGACCGGGAACGGCGTGTCCTCGACCACGGGGGCGGCGGGAGCAGCAGCGGCGCCGGCCGGCTGGTAGCGGCCCTCGGCCATGGCGTTGAGCTTCTCGATCAGGTCCTCGTCGCTGCCTTCCGGCTCGCACTCGTTCTGTTCGAGGTGACCCAGGATCAGCTTGATGCGGTCGATGGCCTGCAGGATCAGGGTCACCGCGTCGGGCGTGACCTCAAGCTCGCCGTCGCGGAACTTGCCCAGAACGTTCTCGGACGCGTGCGCCACATGCTCGAGGCGCGGCAGGCCGAGGAAGCCGCAGGTGCCCTTGATGGTGTGGACCAGGCGGAAAATGTTCTGCAAAATCGCAGGTTCAGGGTTTTGTTCCAGCTTCACCAGCTCGACGTCGAGCACGGAAAGACTTTCCGAGGTCTCGGTCAAAAACTCGCTGAGGAGATCATCCATGGTCGACTCCAGCTCCGCACCTTTTAATGGGCCACCGTGCCCCAAAAACCCAGAACACCCCCCGGGGTACACAGACGGCAACTCAGTTTAATACCACGGTCCCGAGGGCTTTAGAAGGACCCTAACCATCCGAACGAGATAGCGCGCTCGCCGCTCCGCCTAAGGTCAGCGCCAGTCCGTCGGGCGTCACCGCCACCGACAGCCGGCCGCCGGCCCGCTCGGCCAGGATTCGGGTGAATTCCGCCTGGGCGCCACGCGGTCCGGACGGCGGGTTGCCTTCCACCAGGACATGGCGCGCTTCCTCGGTCAGCGCCGCCGGCTCGCCATGGGCGATCACCACGGGCGCGCCGTCGGCACAATCGACGCGCAGCCGGCCGCCGCGCGGCAGCGCATCCTTGGCCAGCAAAACCAGATTGAGCAACAGCCGCGCCGTGGCGCCGTCGAGCGCGCCGGGCGCCCCCGGCCACGACAGCACGATGCCGGGCGACGCCGCCGATACCTGGGTCGACAGATAGGCCTGAACCAGTTCGCTCAGCGCCACCGTGCTTTGCGGGGTCGAGGCGGCGGGGCCAAGGGCGGCGCGGAAAAATTTCAGGCGCTGGGCGGCACCGGTGGCGGCGCCGGCGACCAGTTCCAGCGTCTCGGCGTCGGAGGCGGCGCCCATGTCCTCGAGCAACTCCGCCCCGGCGGCGGCGGCGCCGACCGGACCCGACAAATCATGACAGATACGGGCACAGAGCAATTCTGCGAGTTGCAAAGAATCCATCGAAACGAGGCCCGCACCGACTCGGCTGTTGATGCCATACCAAAGTAACGTATCAGCCTTGCCGTCGGCTGCGAAGGGTGATTCTTCACAGGCGGAAAGCCCCGCGCCGGGCGCCAATCGGCGGTTGGGTCAGGCGGTGGCCTCTTCCGCCTGCAGCCATGACTGGAACATCAGGGCGTGCCACAACTCGGTCTGCCAGTTCTTGGCCCCCGAGCGGTGGTCGCGCCAGCACCCGGCCACCAGCCCGGCGTTCAGCAGGCCCTGGCGGCGCAGCAGATCCTCGGACAGCAGATCGTCGGCCCAGCCCTTGAGCCGGCCGCCGAGCCAGCGGCCGATGGGCACCTCGAACCCCATCTTGGGGCGGTCGACCAGGGCGCGCGGCACGTAATTGTACAGCACGTCGCGCAGCACCGCCTTGCCGGTGCCGCCGTCGATCTTCAGGGCGGTGGGCAGGCTCCAGGCGAACTCGGCCACCGCATGGTCGAGGAAGGGCAGCCGCGCTTCCAGCGACACCGCCATGGTGGCGCGGTCGGTCTTGACGCACAAATCGTCGGGCAGATAGCCCAGCACGTCCATCACCATCACCGTCAGCGCCGGATCGCGAAGGTCGGGCTGGCGGGCGGGATCGGTGTAGACGGTGGCGGCCTCGTGCCCGCCCAGCACCAGCGGCGGCATGCCGCGCCAGCGCGCATAATGCAGGCCCAGCAGCTCGGGCATCGAGGTGGCCGACAGTGTCTCGAACGACTTGCGGAAGCGATAGCCGGGATAGGACCGCCGCTTGCGCCCGCCCAAGCTCGCCAGCCCGGCCAGCGCGTTGAGCGGCGCCGACGGCAGCGCCGCCAGCCCCCTGGCCAGCCGCCGGGTCCAAGCCGGTGTGGCGCGCAGGCGCTGCCAATCGGCCGGGATCGAGCGATAGATGCCATAGCCGCCGAACAATTCGTCGGCGCCGTCGCCCGACAGCGCCACCGTCACCTGGCGGCGGGTGACTTCCGCCAGCAGGCAGGTGGGCAACTGGGCCGGGTCGGCGAACGGCTCGTCCCAGATGGCGGGCAGGCACGGCACCAGGGCCAGCGCCTCTTCGTCGGTGACGCGCAGTTCGGTGTGGTGGGTGCCAAGGTGGTCGGCGACGGCGCGGGCATAGGGACTCTCGTCATAGCCCTGCTGGTCGAAGCCGACGGTGAAGGTGTGCACCGGGCCGCTGGACAGTTCGCCCATCAGCGCCGCCGTCAGCGACGAATCGATGCCGCCCGACAGGAACACGCCCACCGGCACGTCGGCCTGCATGCGCAAACCGACCGAGGCGCGCAGCAATTGGTTCAGCCGCTCGGCGGCGGCGGCGCGGCCACCGGTGAAGCTGCCGGCAACGGCACGGGCGCGGTCGGGCGCCGACCAGTATTGACGAATGACCGGCTCGCCGCCCCGCAGCGTCATCACGCTGCCCGCCGGCAGCTTGCCGGCATGGGCGTAGATGGTGTGCGGCGACGGCACCCAGCCCAGCTTGAGATACGAGGCCAGGGCGTCGCGGTCGATGGTGCGGTCGAAGGCGGGATGGCGCTTCAACGCCTTCAGTTCCGAGCCGAACAGCACCGTGCCGCCGCAGCGCGCCCAGTACAGCGGCTTCTCGCCCATGCGGTCGCGCGCCAGATACAGCACGCGCTCCAGCCGGTCCCACAGCGCCATGGCGAACATGCCGTCGAAGCTGTCGAGGGCGCGGTCGACGCCCCAGCGCGACACCGCCTCCAGCAGGACTTCGGTATCGGAATGGCCGCGCCAGTCCACCGGGTCAAGCCGCCCGCGCAGGTCGAGGTGATTGTAGATTTCGCCATTGAACGCCACCACCCAGCGGCCGTCGCGCGAGTGCATGGGCTGATGGCCGAGCGGGCTGAGGTCGAGGATGGACAGCCGGCGATGGCCCAGCGCCACGCGAGCGGCATCGTCCACCCAGACGCCGGAATCGTCGGGGCCGCGATGGACCAGGGTGTCGGCCATGGCGCGCACCACGCGCTCGCGGTCGGGCGTATCGGAACCGATGTCGAGAAAACCGGCGAGGCCGCACATGGAAACGATCACCCTGACTCGTGGACGCGCCGCGACCTTAGCGCCCGGCCGAGCGAGCGGCAAGGCTCGCCCGCCAATCCCCTTTGACGCCGGAGGGAGGATGGGGGGGGGGGAAGTCCGGCGGGGACTGGCGGGCGATGGCGTCGGCGGCCGGGGCCGCCTTAACCGGGAATTACCACGGCCGCGACTGCGGTCGCGCGCCCCCTGGCGCGGGAGGCAAGCAGGCCGGATGGCCCGCGCCCGCCGCTTGAGGGGCAAATGAAAAACAAACTCAGTGCCCTCCACCGCCGCCCTTGGCGGAGGGGTGGCCGACCTTGTGCACGAAGGGCATCAGCGCCAGGCCGAAGGCGAAGACCAGGGCGATGGACAGCAGGACGTCGCCATAGGCCATGGTGGTGGCCTGCTTCTTGGTGATGCGGTACAGCGCCAGCAGCGCCGCCTTGTCGGGATCGCCGGGGATCAGGGTGGCGTAACGCTCGGCCATGGTGGACAGCCGGGTGACCGCCTCCAGATTGGCCTGGGTCAGGCTTTCGCCCAGCCGCGCCATGTGCAGGTCGATGCGATGGCTGACCGCGGTGGTGATGGCGGCCAGGCCGACGGCGCCGCCGGTGTTGCGCATCAGGTTATACAGGCCCGAGGCGTTCTGGACCTTTCCCGGCGGCAGATGACCCAGCGCCACCGCGTTGACCGGCACCATGCAGAACATCAGCGACAGCCCGCGCACCGCCTGGGGCAGGAACATCTCCCAATAGCCCCACTCGCTGGTGAGGTGGCTGTTGAGCCACAATCCGGTGCCGAACAGGCCCAGCCCCACGGCGAGCATGAAGCGCAGATCGACATGGCGGGCCAGGTTGCCGGCCAGCGGCGCCGACAGGAACTGGAACAGGCCGGTGACCATCATGGTCAGGCCGATATCCAGCGACGAATAACCGCGCACCCGGCCGAGATAGAGCGGGATGACGTAGACCGAGCCGTACAGGCCGATGCCGATGATGAAGCTGAAGACACAGCCGACCAGGAAGTTGCGGTCGGTAAAGGCGCGCAGGTCGACCACCGGATGATCGCAGGTCAGTTCGCGCCAGATGAAGGCGATGGCGCCCGCGACCATCACGGTGGTGAAGCCGACGATGCGGATGTCGTCGAACCAATCGTTGCGCGGCCCCTCTTCCAGCACGTACTGCATGGACCCCAGGAACAGGGCGATGAACACCACCCCGGCGAGGTCGAAGCCCTTGAGCAGCTCCAGGCGCGGGCGATCGACGTCGACGAAGATCAGCACCACCATGGCGACGATGGCGCCCGGCAGCACGTTGATGAGGAACAGCCAGTGCCAGCTCCACAGGTCGGTGAGGTAGCCGCCCAGCGTCGGCCCCAGCGTCGGCGCCATGGTGGCGGTCAGGCCGATCAGCACCGACACGCTGGCCTGCATGCGCGGCGGGAACAGGATGTAGCTGGTGGCGAACACCGTCGGGATCATGGCGCCGCCCAGGAAGCCCTGGACCCCGCGCAGCACGATCATGGATTCGATGTTCCAGGCGAAGGCGCACAGGGCGCTGGCGATGGTGAAGGTGACGCAGCTCGCGAAGAACAGCCAGCGGGTCGAGACCACGCGGGCCATCCACCCCGACAGCGGGATCATCACCACCTCGGCGATCAGATAGGCGGTCTGCACCCAACTGACCTCGTCGGCCGAAGCCGAGATGCCGGCCTGAATCTGGCTGAGCGAACTGGCGACGATCTGGATATCCAGGATCGCCATGAACATGCCGACCACCATGGCGTAGAAGCCGATCCAGTCCCGCAGGCTGACCACGCGCTGGTCCGGCGGGATGGTGGTCCGGTCCACCTGGGTCATGGAAGCGGCGCCAGATGGTCGGGCGTGCCGGTGCGGGTGTCGATGCGGGTGGTCACCGACAGGCCGGGGCGCAGTTGCCCGGCCAGCGGATTGTCGGCCGGCAGGGCAATGCGCACCGGCAGGCGCTGCACCACCTTGGTGAAGTTGCCGGTGGCGTTTTCCGGCGGCAGCAGGCTGAACTTGGCGCCCGAGGCCGGCGAGAACCCGGTGACGGTGCCGATCACGACGACGCCGGGAAAGGCGTCGACCTCGATCTCGGCATGGGCGCCGGGATGCATGCGGCCGATCTGGGTTTCCTTGTAATTGGCGTCGATCCACACGGTGGCCAGCGGCACAACGCTGAGCAACTGCTGGCCGGTGCGGACATACATGCCCTCGCGCACCACCCGGTTGCCGATGACGCCGTCCACCGGGGCGCGGATGATGGTGGCGTCCAGATCGGCTTCGGCCAGGGCCAGTTGCGCCTCGGCCTGCTCGACCTGGGCGCGGGTGATGTCGCGCTCGGCCTCCAGCACGCCGATCTGACGCTTGGCGCCCAGCGCCTGGGCGCTGGACCCCTTGACGCTGGCCTCGGCCTTGGCGGCGTCGGCGGCCTGGGTGTCGAACCGTTGGCGGCTGACGTAATCGTCGCGCACCAGACGCTGGGTGCGGGCCAAATCGGCACGCGAACGCAACAGATCGGCCTGGGCCGAGGCGATGCCGGCGCCGGCCTGGGCCATGGCCGCCTGCTGCACCGCCACCCTGTCGTCCAACTGGGCCAGCGCCGCCTTGCGCGCCGCCACCAGGGCGCGCGCCTCGGCCACCTTGGCGGTGAAGTCGCGGTCGTCGATGCGCACCAAGATGTCGCCGGCCTTGACCGCCTGGTTGTCGCCCACCGCCACCTTCACCACATGGCCGCTGACCTTGGGCGCCATGTTGGTGATGTCGCCTTCCACATAGGCGTCGTCGGTGGTCTGCCAATGCCGCCATTCGGTCGCCCAACGCCAGCCGCCCGCGCCGGCAGCAAGCAGCGCGATGGTGGCGACGGCAACAAGGACGGGCTTTTTCATGGGAATGGGACCAAATGAACTGAACGGTTCAGTTTTATATTATCACACGCTCGCCTGGGTCAAGGATCTTGGCCGATTTTGCCCCGGTTGCCGCGACGCGGGCGGCGCGCTACCCTCGGGACGCCGAACGACGGAGGCGGGCATGCGGAAACTGGCGCTGGCGATGGTGATGACGGCGGCGATGACGGCGGGCGCGACCGCCGCCGGGGCGTCGGAACGGCTGCAGGTGCCGCAACTACCGGGGTGGAAGGTGATCGCCAACGTCGCCGATCCGACCGGCGAATCCACCGATCTGGTGCCGCCCGACGAAACCGCCGACACCTGGACCCGCCGCGTCACCGTCCAAGCCTTTCGCGGCGTGCCGATGACGGTTGCCGCCTTTCTCGACCAGGTGGTCCAGCGCACCGCCGAGGTGTGCGACGGCGCCACCGCCGGCCCGCCCAGCCTGGGCAAGGTCGGCGGCGCCGAGGCCGGCACCCGCTCGATCGCCTGCGGCCGCTACAAGGGCGACGGCCGCGGCACCTTCACCCTGCATTACGTCATCCGCGGCAAGGAAGCGTTCTACGTCGTCACCCGTCTGTGGCGCGGCGCACCGTTCAATCCCACGGTCACGCCGATCAGCGCCCAGGAATTGCAGGAATGGACCGATTACGTCGGCGCCATCGACCTGTGCGACAGCACCGACCCCAGCCGCCCCTGCCGGTAAATCAATTCCGATCCAACCCGGTGCGCGGCAGGCCGGGCAGGTCGCCCGGGCGGGTCGCCTGCTGCACCATGTCGCGGCGCAGTTGTTCCAGGTCCTGGCGGGCGCGGGTGCTGTCCTGCGCGCACAGGCCCTCGGCCCGGCTCAGCCGTTGCTGCGACAGCGCCCGGTCGGTGGGCGACATGCGGTCGGCATTCAGCGTCAATTCACGATCGAGATTGCGGACGTCGCCCCGGCACATGGCGTCTGATTGCGCCAGGGCCGGCGCGGCGGCCAGCAGGCAGACCACAAGCACGAACGATTTCATGGCGACCTCAGTTCCTGTCGCCCGGCCCCACCAGCGACGGGTTGGTCGGGCCGCCGGGGATCGGGCGGTTGATGGTGCTCAGCGACCGGTCGGCATCCCAGATGCGCTGCATGTCGCGGGCGGCGCGCGGGTCGGTCTGGGCCTTGCGGTCGATGGCGTCGAGCCGACGCTCGCCCTCGCGTCGTTCGGCCGGCGTCAGCACGTTTTGCTGGGCGCGCCACGATTGACGATCCAGATTGGTGTCGGGCGGCGCGCCGCCGTCCTGGCTCAGCCGTTCACGGCGGGCGGTGGAACTGCCCGACGACAGCGGCCGGCACTTCTCGATCACGGCATACAGCGCCTGACGGGCGCGTTCGGCCTGATCGGGGGTCATGGGTTCGTCGCGCAGATTCTTGACGATGCGCATGGCCCGGGCGTCGCACGCCACCATGCCCTGGGCAAAGGCGCCGGAAGCAAAGGTCATCAGCGTCACTATGGCGCAAACCAACGGCAGTCGCATGGCAACCTCCCGCACTGCGTCGGCCGGCGGAGCGGCGGCGCCGCTCCGCTTTGGCCGTCAACGCTGCAATGATGCCATTTCTTCACGGGTCGGCGGCCAGAAATCGCTGAACTGGGCGACGGCGCGGCCGGAATCATGCAGCCGCAGCGCCGTGCGGGCGGTCCGGGTTTCGGTCATCACGACCTGCGGACTGGAGCGGCATTGGCTGCGCCCCAGGTCGACGAACTTGCGGATATCGGTCAGCCGGCTGTCGCTCAGGCTGGCCTTGGCGGCGCTGGCGTCCTCGGCGAACTGGCTGAGCGCGATCTGGCAAGCCAGGATGCCGGGCGCTGACTGGGCGCCGGCCGGCGCGGCGGACAGCAGCAGGCCAAGCGCCGCCGCCGTCAACAACGTGGTTCTGATCTCCATGGTGTCCTCCCAAACACACTGGATGTGACGTGGGCGGACAGATGGCGACCGAGCCACGGCGGGAAAAGCCGCGCACAGGGAGAGCAGACGATCAGCGCGCCGCCATGGCCTCGAATTGCCGCCCCCACTCGCGCCGCAGTTTCTGTTCCAGCGCCGGCCAGTTGGCGGGCGGCGTGGTGCCGGCACTGCGGCCGCCCATGCCGGACAGCGCCTGGACGCAGACCCAGTCGGGATGAATGGTGTGGCTCAGCAGATCGGGCCGGGCCAGCGCCCGTTGCCCGGCGATGGCGAATTCGCCGCGATGGCTCTCGCCATAGCGCAGCACCTCGGCCGCCATGCCCGACAGCCGCGACACCGCACGGCCGGCGGTGTCGTCGACGCAACGGCCGGAATCGTAACGGCCGCGCACCATGGCGACCACATAGAATTCCATGGCCTGGTCGGGATCGCGCGCCAGCAGGCGCCGCGACAGGTCGAACAGATAGCCCGACGACAGCACCGCCTGATGCTGGCGTTCCCAGGCGATGATGCCGTCGTCGTCGGTTGACGGCGCCACCCGACCGAACAATTGGGCCTGACCCTGCCAATCGGTCGGCGGCGGATCGGGAAGGTCGCCCCCCGCCCCGGTGGCCATCGCCCAAGCGGGAACGGCCAGGACGGCCAGCACGGCCGCGAGTCTCAGGATGTTCAACGGATGGTCCTCCGCGTGGTCAGGCGCCCAACAGGTGCAGCACGACGCGGCGATCATGGGGCCGGGCGCGATGCTCGAACACATAGAGGCCCTGCCAAGTGCCGAGAACCATGTCTCCGGTCAAGACCGGCACGGAAATCTGCACGTTGGTCAGCGCCGCGCGAATGTGGGCGGGCATGTCGTCGGGGCCTTCCATGGCGTGGCGGTAAAGCCCGCCATCCTCGCGCACCACCCGGCGGAAGAAATCGTTGAGGTCGGCCAACACATCCGGGTCGGCGTTCTCCTGCACGGTCAGGCTGGCCGAAGTGTGCTGGATGAACAGGGTCAGCAGGCCATCGCGGATGCCGCTGCCGCGCACGAACGCCGCCACCTGGGCGGTGATGTCGGTCAGGCCCTGGCCGGCGGTGCGGATGGCAAGGACGGAATGGGCCTGACGCAGGCTCACTTTTCCTCCAGGAAGCCCTGCACCGCGCGATAGAGCTGCTGGCGGTTCTTCTCGAACAGCAGCGCGTGGGTGCCTTCGCCGATCAGCACATAGCGGCGGTTGGTGGCGCCGGTCAGGCCGGCGAACACCGACAGCCCCTGGTCGGGCGGCGTTTCGGCGTCCCATTCGCCCTGCACCACCAGGGTGGGCGCGGACACCCGGTCGGGGCGCCAATAGGGCTTGCCGGCGCCCCAGCTATTGAGCCAGTCGGCCACCGCGCCGGTGGGCACCCGCAGCACCGGCGGGGTTTGCTTGGCGCCCTCGGGGTCGCTGGCCTTGAGCGCGGCGATGAAGGCGTCCAGATGGGCGGCCGGCACCAGTTCGGCCCGTTCCTTGTTGGGAACGTCGCGGGTCCAGCGCTCGCGCACCGAGGCCAGCGGCACCGCGCGCCAGGCGCCCAGCTTGGCCGTGCCGTCGGCAGGCTTGGTGTCGCTCAGCCATTGCGGCGCGTACAGCACCAGCTTGTCCACCCGCCCCGAGGTCTGCGCCGCGTAAGAGCCGGCCAGCGTCGCCCCCCACGACCATCCCACCAGCACCAGCCGGTCCAGGCTGCGCCGAGACAGGATGAAATCCACCGCCTTGGAGACGTCGCGCAACGCGGTGACGCCGTCCACCGCCGGCCCATTGGCGTCGGCCGGCTGGGCAAAGGCGGGCGGGCGGGTCGATTGGCCGTAGCCGCGAATGTCCAGCGCATAGACGTCATAGCCGCGCCGGGCCATCCAATCCATCCACGAGGTGCCGTCCAGCGCCAGGTCGAAGGTGACGGTGCCGGGGAAGGTGGCGCCGTGGATGAACAGCACGGTCTGTTCCGGCTTGCCGGTGTAGTACTCGGCGGGATGCTTGTTGCGGATGTGCAGCGAGATGCCGTCATCCTTGGCGGCGATATTGAAATCCTCGGTCACCACATCGCCGGGCCGCACCCGCGCCTGCGATGCCTGGGGCGCCGCGCCCGGAGCGTTGCCGCCACCGCAGGCGGCCAGCGCCGCCGTCAGTGCCAGGGCAGCGATGCGCGCGAAACCGGCCAAGGACATTCCATACCTCCCAACGCTTTTTTATGCCGGCAGGATGGGCGAAGCGGACAGGGTCTGTCAAACCCGCGACGGTAAGGAATTGTAACTACGCCTGGGCGTAGGGCGCCGGATCGACGGCGCCGGCCTGGGCAAACCCCTTGAGCCGCAGCAGGCAGGCGTCGCAATGGCCGCAGGCCGCGCCCGCCGGGCTGGGGTCGTAGCAACTGGAGGTCACGCCGTAATCCACCCCCAGCGCCAGGCCGCGACGGATGATGTCGGCCTTGCTGAGCGTGATCAACGGGGCGTGGATGGTGAGCTTGTGGCCCTCGACCCCGGCCTTGGTCGCCAGGTTGGCCATGCGCTCGAAGGCGGCGATGTATTCCGGGCGGCAGTCGGGATAGCCGGAATAATCCACCGCGTTGACGCCGACGAAGATGTCGGCCGATCCCATCACTTCGGCGAAGGCGAGCGCGAAGGACAGCATGATGGTGTTGCGCGCCGGCACATAGGTGACCGGGATCTCGCCGCCCATGGCCGCCTCGTCGCGGTCCTTGGGCACGGCGATGTCGGCGGTCAGCGCCGAGCCGCCGAAGGCGCGCAGGTCGATGTCGCAGATTTCATGCCGGATCACCCCGGCGCGCGCCGCCACCTTGCGGGCGCAGTCCAGTTCCGCCAGATGGCGCTGGCCATAGCGGAACGACAGCGCCGCGCAGGCGAACCCCATATCCTGGGCGATGGCCAGCGTGGTGGCGGAATCCAGCCCGCCCGACAGCAGGATGATGGCGGTCTTCTGGGCCATGGCGGCGACCCTACAGCGAGAAGTGCGAGGCGACGAAGGTGTCGATCTCGGCCTCGCTCCAGTTCTTCTTCTTCAGATCGGAGCGAACGGCGGCGATGTCCACGTTGGGCCAGGTGTGGCAGGATTCCGCCGTGTGCTTGTCGGCGTCCATGATGCGGAAATCATAAGGGCGCTGTTCCGACTGGAACACGTCGTAATACAGCACCTGATCGACCTGATTGTCCGGCAGGAAGGTCAAGATGCGCGGCTTGAGGGAATACAGGTCCTCGGGACCCTTGATGTAATCGGCCGAGGCGATGATCACCTCGTCGCCGGTCTGGCAGGTGCGGGCGGCGGCACCGTTGAGGATGCAGCAGCGCGAGCCGGGCTTGCCGAAAATGACGTAGGTCGAGATGCGGGCGCCGGAATTCTTGTTCCAGATTTCAACGAATTCCATGGGATAAATCCCGGCCAGAGCGCATTGCTCCGGGTCCAGGGTGATGGAACCGTGGTAATTGAGGTCGGCGCTGGTGACGCGGATGCCGTGCAGCTTGGCGCGAATGACCTTCATCATGATCGGCGGGTCCGGGCATTGGGGGCGATTGGGCGTGGGACATAGACCCAACGGCGGTTGAAAGCAAGGGCGAAACATGGAAACCCCCAGGCAGGACTGGCAACAGGACGACACCGAGGGACGCGGCGCCATCACCGCGCGCTTGGCCCGTGGCGCCGCCCGCTACCTCACCAATCTGGGCGCCGGGGTCGTCGCCGAGTTCCGCCTGCCCAGCGGCCGCCGGCTCGATCTGCTGGCGTTGCTGCCCGACGGGCGGCTATGGGGGATCGAGGTCAAGTCGGGCATCGACGACTTCCTGGCCGACCGCAAATGGCCCGACTATCTGGATTGGTGCGACGCGCTGTACTTCTGCGTCGACCCGGCGTTCCCGCTGGCGCTGCTGCCCGAGCCGGCTGGGGTGATGACGGCGGATTCCTTCGATGCCCATATCGTGCGCGAGGCTGCCGCCCACAGCCTGCACCCGTCGCGCCGCAAGGCGATGACGGTCCGCTTCGGGCTGGTGGCCGGGCGGCGCCTGCACGGCCTGGGCGATCCGCCATGACGTCTTTTCTGCACCGCAAAAAATCCTTATCCTGCTCCCACCATGAGTGAAGGCCCCTTGTTCACCTATCGCGATCGCCTCAAGCGCGGCGAAATCCGCCCCGATCCGGCCCAGGAACTGGCGGTGGAGAAGCTGCAGAGCTTGTCCAACGCCATTCGCGGCTATCGTCCCACTACCGGCCACGGCGGCTGGCTGGCGCGCTTCGGCCTGGGCGGCAAGCCGGCCCGGCCGGCGCTGCAATGGATGCCGGGCGATTGCGTCGATTGCGCGCCCAAGCAGGGCCTGTACATTTTCGGCGAGGTCGGGCGCGGCAAGTCCATGCTGATGGACTTGTTCTTCGAGAACACCGCCGTCGCCGGCAAGCGCCGCATCCATTTTCACGAATTCATGCGCGACATCCACATGGCGATCCACGCCTGGCGCCAGGCCGGGGCCAAGGGCGACGATCCCATTCCCACCCTGGTGCGCGACCTGGCCGCCAATGCCTGGCTGCTGTGCCTGGACGAGCTGCAGATCACCGACATCGCCGACGCCATGATCGTCGGCCGCCTGTTCCAGGGGTTGCTGGATGCCGGCGTGGTGGTGGTGATCACCTCGAACCGCCCGCCCAAGGATCTGTACAAGGACGGCCTGCAGCGCGACCGCTTCCTGCCGTTCATCGCCTTGATCGAAAGCCGCATGGACCTGCTGCAGTTGGACAGCGAGCGCGACTATCGCCTGGGCCGCAAGAAGGGACTGCAGGTCTATCACGCGCCGCTGGGCGCCGCCGCCGAGGCCCAGTTGGACGCTGCCTTCGCCCGCCTGACCGAGGGTGCGGTGCCGCGCGCCGACGAACTGACCGTGCATGGCCGCAAACTGGTGGTGCCGGTCGCCGCCGCCGGCGTCGCCCGCTTCAGCTTCGAGCAATTGTGCGGCGCCGCCCTGGGCGCCAGTGACTACATCGAGCTGGCGACGCTGTACCACACCCTAATCCTGTCGAGCATTCCCACCCTGTCGCCCGACAACAAGGACAAGGCGCGGCGCTTCGTCACCCTGGTGGATGCGTTGTACGAGCACAAGGTGACGCTGATCTGTTCCGCCGCCGCCCCACCCGAAACGCTGTACCCCAGCGGCATCGGCGCCTTCGAGTTCCAGCGCACGGTGTCGCGCCTGATGGAAATGCAGGCCGAGGACTACATCACCCGCCAGCATCTGACCTGAGGCAAACCGCCCCTCTCCCATCCCATGGGAGAGGGTGGCCCGAAGGGCCGGGTGAGGGAGCCGAGGACTCCGAGTCTCCGGCCCCCTCACCCTCCCACTGCGTGGGTCCCTCCCTCTCCCGCCGAGCGGGAGAGGGGACCTTCTACAGCAGCTTCAGCACCGCGAAGCCGCCGACCAGTCCCAGCGCCACGGCGGCCATCACCAGCTTCAGGCGCTTTTCCACGAACTCGCGGATGGGTGGGCCGAACTTCCACAGCAGCACGGCGACCAGCAGGAAGCGCATGCCGCGGGCGATGATGCTGGCGAAGGTGAAGTGCATCAGGTCGAAATGGAAGGCGCCGGCGGCGATGGTGATCAGCTTGTAGGGGATGGGCGTGGCGCCCTTCACGATGATGACCCAGACGCCGTATTCGTCCACCAGCGGCTTGAAGGCGGCGAACTTCTCGGTCAGGTGGAAGGCGGCCAGGATGGCGGCACCCACGGTGTCCATGAAGTAGTAGCCGATGGCATAGCCGAGATAACCGCCGATCACCGACGACAGCGTGCAAACCATGGCCAGCCGGAACCAGCGCGTCGGCGCCGCCAGCACCATGGGAATCAGCATCAGATCGGGCGGGATCGGGAACACCGAGCTTTCGATGAAGGAGATGGCGGCCAGCCACCACACGGCGTGGCGATGGCCGGCTTTCGCCATCATCCAGTCGTACACGTTCTTCAGCATCGCCCGGCGTCCTTTGCGGTGGGAAGCCTGGATTTACCAGCCCCACGCGCCCGGAACAACTCGGAATGGGGAGTGTCCCTCCGAAAGAGGGAGAGGCACCCCCTTGCCTTTCGGACAGGCGGGGGGCACTCTCGCGCCGGGGAAAGTGGCGAACACCCACGGGGAGAGAGCATGCGCGTAACCTGGGGCAAGCTGATGGCAGGAACCGCCATGGGCGTTGCCACGGCTTCGGCCCTGGTGGTCCAGGCGGCGGCCCAGGCACCCGAGGGCGCGGCGGTTCCGGCCGCGCTGGCCCCCGCCCCGCTTCCCGATCCGCTCAGCATGATGCTGGGGGCGGCGCTGATGCTGCCGCTGGCCCTGCCGTTGCTGGGCTGGCAGCGCTGGCGCCTGTCCCGCGTCGAGGCCCGTGCCCAGGCCAAGGCCAGCGAGGCGCAGCGCCTGCGCGAGTGTCTGGGGTCCAGCCCCGACGGCTTCTATTGCTGGCTGGACGACACCGAGGCCGGCCAAATGTGTTCGCGCCGGCTGGCCGTGCTGCTGGGCCTGGGGCGCGGCACCGAAGCCAGCTTCGAGGACGTGCTGGCCGCCTTCACCCCCGAGGATGCCTATACCCTGGACATGGCGGCGCAGTCGTTGCGCGCCGAGGGCGAGAGCTTCGAGGCCGAACTGACCATGGCCGAGGGCGGGCGCCGCGTCCGCGCCGTCGGCATCCGCGCCGCCAGCCCCGAGGGCGAACGGCTGGCCGATTTGATCTGGCTGCGCGACGTCACCGAGGGCGCCAGCGTGGTCGAGGATCTGGCCCGCTCGCTGCAGGCGCTGGCGTCCGATACCGCCTTTTTGCGGGCGATGATCGACGCCCTGCCCATGCCGGTCTGGCTGCGCGACGAGGATTTGTCGCTGCTGACCGTCAACCGCGCCTATGCCGTGGCGGTGGACGCCGCCAGTCCCGAAGCGGCGGTGGCCGGACAGGTCGAGCTGGCGTCGGACAATCTGGTGCGCGAGACCCGCGCCCTGGCCGCCCGGGCGCGGGCCGCCGGCGAGCCGCGCGCCGACCACTTCCATGTGGTGCTGTCGGGCGAGCGCCGGCTGGCCAGCGTCACCGAGGTGCCGCTGCAGGTGGGCGAGACCCTGCTGACCGCCGGCTTTGCCCAGGACCAGACCCGCATCGAGGAATTGCAGTCCGATCTGGCCCACCACGTCGCCGCCCATGGCGAGGTGCTGGAGCGACTGGCGACCGCCATCGCCATCTATTCCACCGATACCCGGTTGACCTTCTTCAACACCGCCTTCGCCCGGCTGTGGCGGCTGGACCGCGACTGGCTGATGGCGCAGCCCACCTATGGCGGCGTGCTGGACGCCCTGCGCGAACGCCGCCTGCTGCCCGAGACCGCCGATTACCGCGCCGCCAAGGAAGAGGAGCTGAAGCGCTTCGTCTCGCTGATCGACCCGGTGGAGACGCTGCTGCACCTGCCCGACGGCCGGACACTGCGCCGGGTGGTCAGCCCGCACCCCTATGGCGGCCTGATCTATACCTACGAGGACGTCACCGATACCCTGGCGCTGGAACGTTCGTTCAACACCGCCGTGGCGGTGCAGCGCGAGACGCTGGACCATCTGCACGAAGGCATCGCCGTGTTCGGCGGCGACGGCCGGCTGAAGCTGACCAATCCCGCCTTTGGCCGCATCTGGCACCTGCAGCCGGAAGACCTTGCCGGCGAACCCCATCTGCACGAGGTGGTCGAGCGCCTGAAGCCGCTGTTCGAGGGCCGGCCCGACCGCGCCTCGTCGTGGCCGTCGGCGCGCGATCAGTTGATGGCCCTGGTCAATGGCCGCCACGCCATGGAGGGCCGGCTGGAACGCCAGGACGACAGCATCCTGGATTGTACGGCGGTGCCGCTGCCCGACGGCGCCACGCTGCTGACCTTCCTGGACGTCACCGACACCGCCCGCGTCGAACGTGCGCTGATCGAACGCAACGAGGCGCTGGCCGCCGCCGACACCTTGAAAAGCGAGTTCATCGCCAACGTCTCGGCCGAAGTGTCCAAGCCGCTGACCACGGTGATCGGCTTCGCCGAGATGTTGACCGCCGAGTATTTCGGCAAGATGAACAAGCGCCAGCACGAATACGTACGCGGCATCTCGGACGCCGGCCACGCGCTGGAACGGCTGGTCTCCGACATCCTGGACCTGGCCGCCATCGAGGCCGGCCAGATGACGCTGGAACTGGATGCGGTGGACATCCACCCCATGCTGAGTTCGGTGCTGTCGCTGGTGCGCGAGCGCGTGCGGGAGAAGAAACTGCAGTTGGATTTCACCTGCCCGCTCGATATCGGCTGGATCGTCGCCGACCAGCGCCGCCTCAAGCAGGTGATGTTCAACGTCATCGGAAATGCGGTGAAGTTCACCCCGCCCGGCGGCTCCATCACCGTGGGCGCCGAGCGCCAGGGCGGCGAATTGCGGCTGACCGTGGCCGATTCCGGCCCCGGCATCCCCCAGCAGGATCAGGCCCGCGTCTTCGCCAGCTTCGTCCGCACCGTCCACAACAGCGGCGCCGGCCTGGGCCTGGCGCTGGTGCGCCGTTTCGTCGAACTACATGGCGGCCAAGTCGAACTGAAGTCCGACACCGGCCAGGGCACCCTGGTGACGGTCAGATTGCCGACGGGCGCGGGAAGCTGAGGGCGCGTGCCGCGCCCCCTCCCGTCATGACCCGGCCGAGGCCAGCGGGTCGACCCTGACATCCAGTTTGCCGGTATGAGAGAAGATGAAATCCGACGTCTGGTCGTCGGCGCTGTAGAACGTCGCGACACCTCTGCCGGCCGACACCGTCGAGCTGTTCAGCGTCGTCGCCGTGCGCATGAACTTCTTGCCGACGCGATCCGGGTCAGAGGTGACCAGCAGGTAGCGATCCTCGGACCGCAGACGGAACATCGCCCCAAGCGCACCGCCCCGGAACAGCAGGGCGTTGTCGGCGATTTCGCGCGCCACCCCGCCCTCGGCGGTCAGCAGGGCGATCTTCGGCGCCATGACCACCTTTCCCTGCGCCGGGCTGCTGACCCGCAGGGTGAACGGCGAGGCCGCGTCCGCGGGCAGGCGGAACAGGGTGTAGAGGCGAGCGCGCCCCTCTCCGTCCCGCAGGCAGGGACCATCGGCCTTGAGGTCCACCAGTTTGGCGGCGGAGTTCTTGTCTCCCAGCGGCAGCTCCTCGGCGAGGGCAAGATTCGGCGCCGCATCGCAATTGGTGGCCGCCAGCGTCAAGGTCGGCGGCGCGGTGTTCGCGGGGGCGCAACCGGCCAACAGACCGGCCAGCAGCAGCCCCCCGAGACGGCAGGCCGCCCTCATCGCAGCAACACCCCGATGGCGGTCGCCGTCTGGGTCATGGCGACGCGCAGCCCTTCGGCGGTGTGCTCGGCCTGCGTCTCCATCATGTCGGACGTGGCGAAGGCGAAAGTGGGATCGGGCGACAAGGTGACGCCGTCGCTCGCACGTTCGTTGATGGGATTATAGGTCACCCGGTCCTGCATCAGGACGGAAGCATCCTGTGAACGCACCAACTGGCACTTGACCGCGACGAACGGCCGGAACGGCGCCGAAGACTGCACCCCCGCAGCCATGTAGCCCCACACCGGCAACACCACATCCATATAGGCGTCCACCCCGTCGGACTGGGGGTACTTGTCCAGGAACTCACCCTTCTTGACCCGGGTGGCCGGAATCATGACCACGTCATAGCCTTGGGCCTTCACGGCCTCGGCCAGCTTGTCGCTGAAGGTATTTTGCGCCGAGAATTGCTGGGTCTGCAGCGCCGCCGCGAGAGCCTGCTCGCGGTTGGCCTGCACGCCCGCGTCGATCAGCGCGCCGATCAGGCCGAAATTACGCCCCGGCGAGGCGGCGATGAACGAGGTCGGCGCATCGGCGACCTCGGGAGTGACAATGCCGATGGTCTTGATGTTGGCCTGGGCGCGGTCCAGAGGGATCGGCTTGGTGCCGGCGCATGCGGACACCGTGGCCACGAGGGCGGCCAAAACAAACACGCGAAAACACCGGATCATCCAATCCCCCCTAACGCGAAACGATTCGCGCGCGAGACTAGGGTTGTGACCCGATGCACACAACCAATAAACGAGAGCCTATTCTTTACGGATAATCCCCGCCACCGCCAAGGCGCCGCCTCAGTCGCAGTAGCGCGCGACCTCGTCCAGCAATTTGCGGATGGAGAGCGGCTTGGTGATGACCTGGTCGAAGCCGTCGCGCAGGAAGCCGGCGATGGAATCGGGATCGGCGAAGGCGGTGACCGCGACCACCGGGATCTCGGCCGTCCGGGTATCGGCCTTCAACTGCTTCAGCAGATCGACGCCGGAATGCTTGGGAAGCTGGATATCCATCAGGATCAGGCGGGCGCCGCTGTCGGCCGACAGCTCCACCAAGCCGTCGCCGTCGGACGACTTCACCGTCTCGTAGCCGGCGATGGTCAGCGCCTGCTCGAGCAGTTTCATGTTCATCGCATTGTCTTCGACGATGACGATGGTCCCAGTCATGCCCCAACTCCCTGCTGCCCGGGCGCTGCGCCCGTGGCTGTCCCGCCCCTGGCGGATGCGTCGTAGTTCCTGGCGAATTGCGTGAACTCGGCCACCGGCATGGGCTTACCCATCATGTAGCCCTGGATCTCGTCGCAGCCGTGGCGGGCCAGCAGCGCGGCCTGGGCCTCGGTCTCGACGCCCTCGGCGATGGTCTTCATGGACAGCGAATGAGCCAGCGAGATGATGGCGTTGGCGATGGCGCGGCCGTCCTCGTCGTGGTCGAGGTCGCGCACGAAGGCGCGGTCGATCTTGACCGTGTTGACCGGGAAGCGCTTGAGATAGGCCAGCGACGAATAGCCGGTGCCGAAATCGTCGATGGACAGCGTCACCCCCAGCCCGGCCAGCTCGCGCAGCAGCTTGAGCGTGCCCTCGCCGTCGGCCATCAGCATGCTTTCGGTCAGTTCCAAATCGAGATGACGGGCGTCGATGCCGGTTTCGGCGATGGTCGCCGCCACCGTCTCGGCCAGGTCGGCCTCGCGGAACTGGCGGCCCGAGATGTTGACGCCGATGCGCAACGTCGGCAGGCCGTCATCCATCCAGCGCCGCATCTGGCGACAGGCGGTTTCCAGCACCCAGCGGCCCATGGGCACGATCAGGCCGGTCTCCTCGGCCACCGGGATGAACTTGTCGGGCGCGATCACCCCCAGTTCGGGGTGACGCCAGCGGATCAGCGCCTCGGCGCCCACCAGGGCATAGTCGGACAGCCGCACCTGGGGCTGGTAGAACAGCTCGAAATGGCCGTCGCGCAGGGCATCCTTCAGGCTGCGTTCCAGCGTCAGGCGCTCGGACACGGCGAACGACATGGCGGCGTCGAAATAGCCGAGATGTTCGTCGGGGCGGCGCTTGACCTGGTGCAGCGCCATCTCGGCGTTGCGCAGCAGTTCAAGTCCCTCGTCGCCGTCGCGCGGGAACACCGACACGCCGAAATCGGCGGCCAGGGTCAGTTCGGTGCCGTGGGTGGTGAACGGCTTGACCACCACGTCGCGCACCAGCTCGACCGCGCGGCTGACGCTAGAAAGGTCGCGCAGGCCCGGCAGCACCACGGCGAATTCGTCGCCGGCCAGACGGGCGGCGGTGCCGCCGTTATGGGCCACCGCCTGACCCAGCCGGCGCGCGGTTTCGCGCAGCAGCGCGTTGCCGACGTCGTGGCCCAGCGAGTCGTTGACGGTGGTGAAGCCTTCCAGGTCGATGGTGACGCAGGCGACGTGCTGGCCGTTGCCGCGTGCCTGCATTAGCGCCTGGCCCAGGCGTTCGGTCAACAGGGTGCGGTTGGGCAGGTCGGTCAGCGAATCGTGGTTGGCCAGATAGGCGACGCGCTGGGCCAACTGCTTGTTTTCGGTGAGGTCGCGGATGGTGCCGGTGAACAGCCGGCGCTTGTCCAGCCGCAATTCCGACACCGACAGGTGGACCGGGAACACGCTGCCGTCCTTGCGCCGGGCCATGACCTCGCGGCCCATGCCGATGACGCCGCCGCCGGCGCCATCCAGGTAATTGCGGATATAGCTTTCATGGCGGCTGGCGTCGGGTTCGGGCATCAACAGCGCCACCGAGGCGCCGATCAGTTCGGACAGCGAATAGCCGAAGATGCGCTCGACCGACAGATTGGCCGAAACGATGACGCCGTCCTCGTCGATGGTGACGATGCCATCCAGCACGGTGTCCATGATGGCGCGGATGCGGTGTTCGCGCGCCGCCACCGCGCGCATGGCCGCCGTCACCTCGGTGGTGTCGCGGCCGACCAGCAGGGTGGCGGTGCGGCCGTCGCGGCGCAGCGGCACCGCGTTCAGCTCGACGTCGCGCATACGGCCGGCGAAGGTGACGATCTTGACCGGAACCGGGTGGTCCTCTTCGTACAGCGCCTCAAGACCGGCGTCGAACAGCGCCTTGTAGTCGGAATGGACGAAATCGACGAACGCCTTGCCCTCGCAGGCCGAGGCGGCCGGCGCCCGCAACATGCCCAGGCCGGCGGCGTTGATGCGCTCGATGACGCCGTCGACGCAGACGCAGATCAGATCGGGCGACAGCTCGACCAGATCGCGATAGGACGCCTGGTCCTTCAGCAGCGCCGATTCCAGCATGGACACGTCGGTGATGCGGTCGAGCATCCGCAGAATCTGCGAGCCGGAATTGAGGATGCTTTCGGCGTATTCGCGATAGCCCGCCGGCTGAATGGCCCCCAGCATCTCGCTCGAGATCATCTCGCCGAACCCGATGACGTCGTTCAGCGGCGTGCGCAGATCGCGGCTCATGCGCGCCATGAACTCGGTCTTGGAGCGGTTGGCCAGTTCGGCGTCTTCCTTGGCCTCGGCCAGCTTTTCCGCCGCCGCCCGCTCGGAGGTGATGTCGCGCGAATAAAAGGCGCAGCGCCGTTCGCCGGCCTCGCCCACCGCCAGGATGCGGTTGGCGAACCAGCGCGCGCCGTCGCTGTCCTCGAATTCCACGGTGCGGCCGCTTTCCAGCGCCTGCTCGAACGCACTGCGGCGATGGGCCGCCAGCCCCCTGGGCAGCAGGGCAAACAGATTTTCGCCCTCCAGCTCCTCGGTGCGCTTGCCCAATTGCTCGGCGGCCTGGACGTTCAGGGTGATGATGCGACCGTCGGCATCCAGCAGCAGCGCCAGGTCATGGCTGGCATCAAGCAGCGCCTGGGTGGTGTGGTGCGACAGTTCCAGTTGGACCTGCGCCTGCTGGCGTTCGATGGCGTGGCGGATAACGCGCGGCAGCAGTTCCAGGCCGGCCAGCGACTTGACGACGTAATCCTGGGCGCCGGCGCGGATGGCGTCCTGGGCGACCCGTTCGTCGTCCAGCCCGGTCAGCACCACCAGCGCGGTGCTGGGGGCGCGGGCCTTCATCTTGACGACCGCCTCCAGCCCCGAGGCGTCGGGCAGGCCCAGGTCGACCAGAATGCATTCATAAGTGGCGCTGGGCACCATCCGCAGGCCGTCGCCGAGCGACCCGCACAGGTCGGCCTTCCACGGCACCGGAGCCTCGGCGAGTTTGATCTCGATGAGCCTCTGGTCGCCTGGATTGTCCTCGATGACGAGCAGTCGTTTGGACGCGGGGCCGGCAATCATAATGAGCGAAGATGCAGCATTGTCGCCGGGTTGTAAACGAAAGGACGCAACCGGATGAATGATTCGCGACAGGTGCTAAAGCAACAGCCCGACCGTGGCGGCAGTGAGACAGCTTGCCAGGGTTCCCGATGCCATGGCGCGCCAGCCCAACGACACGATTTCACCGCGCCTTTCGGGTGCCATCGCTGCAAGACCCGCGATCATGATTCCCAGCGAGCCGAAATTGGCGAAGCCGCATAAACCATAGGTCATGATCAGGCGCGACCGCTCGGACAGCATGTCGGCCGGCAGGCGCGACAGTTCCAGATAGGCCAGCAATTCGTTCAGCACCGTCTTGGTACCCATCAGCGCGCCGGCGGTCATCATCTCGGCGGCGGGAATGCCCATCAGCCACGCCACCGGCGCCAGGATCACCCCCATGCCGCGCTGCAGGGTCGGCGGCGCCCCGGCGATGTCGGGCAGCAGCGCCAATCCGCTGTTGGCAAGGTGCACCAGCGCCACCAGCACCACCAGCATGGCGATGATGGCGCCCAGCAAATGCAGGCCGTCCATGGTGCCGCGCACCACCGCGTCCATGCTGCCACCATAGCTGGTGTGGATCACGGCGCGGCCACCGGTGCGGCTGTCGTCGGGCACCATGACCTTGGCGACCATGACCGCCGCCGGCACGCTGACCAGGGTGGCGGTCAGCAGATGGCCGACGGCGTCGGGAATGATGCCGGCCAGAAAGGTGGCGTACAGCACCAGCACGGTGCCGGCGATGGTGGCCATGCCGCCGGTCATCACCACGAACAATTCGCCGCGTGACAGCTTGCCCAGATAGGGGCGGATCAGCAGCGGCGATTCGATCATGCCGAGAAAGGGCATGGCGGCGGCGCTCATGCCCACCGCGCCGCCCAGGCCAAAGCTGCGCTCCAGCACGAAGGCGAAGCCGCGCACCACCAGCGGCAACACGCGCCAGTGATAAAGCAGCGCCGACAGCGCGCTCATGATCAGCACCAGCGGCAGCGCCTGGAAGGCGAGGACGAAGCCCTTGGACGGGTCGGACAGGGAAAACGGCGCCGGACCGCCGCCGACATAGCCGAACACGAACGAGGTGCCGGCCAGCGTCGCCGCCTGCAAGGCGTCGACGGCGCGGTTGAGGGCCAGGAACAGGGGCCGCACCACGGGGACCTTAAGCAGCAGGCCGGCGATGGCCCATTGCGCGGCCAGACCGGCGGCGATGGTGCGCCACGACACGGCGCGGCGATTTTCCGACAACAGCAGGGCGATGGCGAGCAGGCCGGCGATGCCGGCCGCGCCGTGCGCCAGGGCGCTCACGACTTCGGCTGCTTCGCCAGCCATTCGTTGACGGTCGGCACCATGGCCTTGCAGGTCAGCGAGAAGGACGTCATCAGCTTGTCCTTCTCCTGGGTCATGTGCAGCATGTTGTCCACCACCTTGCGCAGGATGTCCTTGGCGAAGTTGGGGTTGCCCAGCACCTGGGGCAGGCGGTTGCCGAAGGCGCCGCGCAGGGACACCACCAGCACCTCGCTCTTGTCGATGTTGAGGCGCTGGATTTCGGCCAGGTTCTCGGCGGCAATAAAGGCGAGTACGTCGCCGAAGACGCGGGCCACCGGCTTGTCCAGCGACGCCACCACGTTGAAGAAGTCCTTTTCGCGGGCGAAGAAGGCCCAGGCGGCATCGCCCAGCATCTTGCGATAGAACTCGTACATGTCGCGGTTCCACACCGCGACGCCGGCGATGGCCTGGGGCCGGTTGACCAGAATGTCGGCGAAATCGGGACCGGCGGCGGTCTTGACCTTCTTCAGCACCGCCGGCTCGAACTTGCCCACGGTGGCGATGTCTTCGGCGGTGTGCAGGGCCAGGATGTCCTCGCTGATCTCCAGGATCTGCGGGTACGACAGATGCTCGCGATAGGCATGCAGCAGCGGCAACTGCCAGCCGAAGGCAAGGTAGCGCGACAACTCGCGCAGCTTGCGCTCTTCCGCCGGGTCGGTGCCGATGCGGGTGACCTCGACCTGCTCGGTCTTGCGAATCAGGCCGAACAGCGCCTTCTTGGTCACCGTCTCGGTCACCGTGTGGGCGGTCTTTTCCGCCTCGAACACCTTCTTGGCACAGGTGCGCACCAGCAATTGCTGAATCTGGTTCAGCGAGACGTTGCACACCAGCATGGCGTCCTCGTCCCGCACCGGCGCGCCACCTTTGGCCTTGACGATGTCGTCGCACGATTCGCGGTTGGCGAGGAACAGGGCGGTGAACTTTTCCAGGATATCCGGATGGGAAATCAGGTCCTGGTAGGTCAGGACGCCATCCACCAGCCCATTTTGCTGAAAGCGGGCCAACACCTTCTTCAGGCCGTCGATAATGGCCTTCTTGGTGTCGGTGTCGATATCCACGGGCGGAGGAAGAGTAGGAACAGCCATGACCCAAAGGCCCCCAAGGGCAAAGTTTAAGCCCCTATGGTTTACCTGTTCGCCCCGAGCGAGGCAACAGCGGCCTGATCCTGCTGCGACCAAGGTCGCAGGCGGCTTCAGCTTGTGCGTTGCTGATCCAGCAGCACCCAGGTCAGCTCGTGCTTGTTATGGAACAGGTGGAACATCCGCGATCCGGGAATGGCGGCGAATGCGCGCAGGGCGGCAAAGTCGGTGTCGCCCTGAAGCTTCACGGTGCACAGGAAGTTGCGCACCAGACCGGCGGCGCGCCAGCGCTCCACCAGCCCGAGCAGGCGTTCCGGATAGCAGATGATGTCCGAAAACAGCCAATCCACCGGCCCCACCGTCTGCGGATCAAGGCCGAAGGCGCTTTCCTTGCGCGGGGTGATGTTGGGCATCACGGCGATGCGGGGATCGAGCGGCGCCTTGTCGACGCTGATGACCTTGGCGCCCAGCGAGGCGATGACCCAGCTCCAGCCGCCGGGACACGCCCCCAGGTCCAGGCACAATTCGCCGGGCTTCGGCCCCAGCCCCAGCCGGGTGAAGGCGTCCCACAGCTTCAGATAGGCGCGGTTGGGGGGCGTCACCTTGTCCTCGACGAAATGGCATTCGCCATTAGGGAACGGGCTGTCGCAGCGCGCCGCCGCCAGCAAGGTGAATTCGTCCAGCAGGGTGAACGAGCCGAGCGGCGCCGTCGGCGCCGGCGCACCGAACACCTGCGGCTTGGCCGACACCTTGGGCAGCTTTTCCACCATCAGCGCGGTGCGGCGATGCAGGCCGGGGGCATAGGGCCACCAATTGCGCTGAATGGCGCGCAGCGACCGCGCACCCTCGCCGATGGATTCGATCGGGATGCGCACCACGTCGTGCCAGACGTTCTGCGCCCACGCCGCCGGACGGGCGGGGCCTTCGGCCAGCATCAGGCGGCCGTGCTCCTGGACGATGTCGCCCAGTTCGGCACGCAAATCGGCCTCGAACCCCTCGGCGGCAAGATAGCCGGTCAGGTTGGTGGCAATGGGAGTGGGCAGCGGCGAATCGGTCATGGCGCGGGGTATAGCACGGCAACACCCAGCGCCGCCACCAAGCGGCTTAGATGGCCACCTGTAAATCCGTCAGCAAAGCCAACGCCTGCGCAATGCGCGCCTCCGTCGCTTTCGACGGCTTACGGACCAACAGCTCTTTCCGCCAGTCAGCGATTCCCTCTTTGCACTTGAGCCAATGAATGGTGGCCGCAAGTTCCAGCACGGGCGACGTTTGCCGCTTCATCAACGCAACGGCATTCCTGACCCGCTCCCATGCGAGTCCACCCAGATAGGCCGGAGGCTCGGCAACCGGCGTCTTTAGCCTAAAGATGCTGTAAAAGCCGCCCTCAGTCGGCATCTTCTTCTCTTCCAGAACACTGTCGGCTTCAGCCCATTCCAGAGCCTGCGACACATCCTCGGAATACGGGCCGTAATGATAGTAGGAGAAGCGCAAACCTGCATCGGCACCCAATTGCTCGAGCAGATAGAACACCTTCTGCATCCGGATACGGCCAACGATTTCTCCATCTGCAGCTTGCAGAACCGCTGCAACGAGATTGTCTCGCTCGCTCATATCGTCATCTCCCCTTCATAACCTTTTCGGCCCGCGCCCGCTCTTCATCCGTCAGGAAATAGAGTCGGGTCACCTTGGTCTTATCCATCAACTTCTTGTCGATTACGCTATCGGGAAACTCGTGGATTTCCTTGGCACCACCATCGCCAGCCAGAATGCGGACGAGCTTGTGAGCCTTGACAACCTCGCCACCGCCACGCGAATAAAGGTTATATGAGGCTTCGTCCCAGAAGACCGTTCGCCCCAGTTTGTCCTTGGCGTATTCGGTCAGACGCCTCACGGCATTGTGGGTTGCACTCAAGTCATACCCCATTTCCACGTCAACGTCCAACCCCCTGAGAGGCTTTCTATCCCACAGTCGTGAAGCGAGAATCCGAATTTCGGGGTGACCGCATTCGCGCAAACGCTCGATTGCCCCCCATGCGACCGCATCGTCAAGGCCACGGTAATGGGCGAGCGTCTCTCCGTCGGGCGCGAGAAATCTAACCAGCGGATGCCCAACACCCAACCCAAGGCTGTCGCCTGCCGCGAAGGCGTTTCCCACCATTTGAAACAACGCCTTCATGAGACATTCGAAGCCGCGCGTTGTTTTGTGCAAATAGACCTGTGTATACAGGCGATAGCGGGCAAGAAGAAAGTCCTCCGCCGCCTGGCGGCCTTTCAATTTGAAAACAAACGTGGGCACTGAGATCGGATCATCATCGTCCTGAGGAACGGAAATATCAAATGTCGTAAGGTTGTCGAGCAACCAATCGAGATCAATCGACCCAGCCTCCGTGCCGGTCATATAACGATCCCGCATGAGGTAGTCCAACCGATCCGCATCAAATGAGCTGGAAACCACAGCATGGTAGATGTCGGCCGGATCGTCCGCGCGGATCAGCGCCGCGACTTCGTCGGCCAGCTCGGTTCCCAGCACCTTCCGGATACCACCATCCTCAGCCAAGATGAGTTTGGCCGTGAACTTTTCATGCGTCTCGATGGCATGCTGCCCCCGAGCGTGGGCGATGCTCTCGCGCGCTCCTTCGAAGGCATGGCTGAACGGTCCATGTCCCAAGTCGTGGAGAAGCGCCGCCACAAGCACGACGCGCTCGCGATCACGATTGAACGCGCCCCCTTCTTTGCTTTCGATCACCCGCATGAGACGCCGGGCGTTATGAAAGACACCAATTGAATGGGAAAACCGAGTATGCGTCGCGCCTGGAAAAACGAACTCGGAAACGCCAAGCTGGCGGATGCGACGTAGGCGCTGGAATTCTGGAGCCTGTATCAGTTCCCATGCCAAGCGATCGACGGGATGATTTTCGCGGAAAACCACGAGTCCATGAATTGGGTCTCGCAGCCGCCAAGCCTGCTCACTCATGCTCGCCCTGCTACAGTGTCAGCACGCGATTCTAAAGGCAGGCGCCTCTATGAGCAACGCCTTTTAATTGTTTCAGTCACCCGCCAGCTTCCTCTTCCGCGTCGTCCGCCGCCTGCTGTTCGCCCTTGCGGCGATGCATGGTCAGGCCGACCTCGTCGAGGAAGATTTGTTCCTTGCGGTCGGCTTCCTCGCGTTCGCGCTTTTCGCGGTTGGCCTGGGTGACCTCGTAGGTCTTTTGTTCGCGGAAGGCTTCGGCCAGTTCGTCGCGGGCCTGTTCGATCTGCTGGCGCAGCGCGATCAGCGCCTGCTCCATGCTGTGCCGGCGTTGCGCCCACGCCTGATAGAACCGCGGGAAAGCGAAGCCGATCGTCTCGGCGTTGGCGGTGGCCAGTTGCTGCTCGTGCACCAACTGGTCCTCGGCCGCCTGGATTTCCGCCAGGACCTCGTCCTCGCGCGCCTGCAGGGCCGTCAACGCGCGCCGCTTTTCGTCCACGTTGAACTTGGACAAGCGGATCAGCGTTTTCAGACCCTTGGCAGGCTTGGCCATGATGTGGGCCTACACCTCGAAGCGCTGTTGGAACTCGCGGATCTCGCGCTTGGTCATGCCGTAGGCTTCGGCATCGGCGATGGTCGCCTTGCCGGCCAGCAGGTCGCGGACCAGGTTCAGCTCCATGCGCGACAGCCGCCCGGCTTCAAGCTGGTAGTCGCGGAACGCCTCGGTCGTCACCGGCACCCAATCGGCCATGATG
This sequence comes from Bacteroidota bacterium, assembly GCA_050259735.1. Classification (GTDB taxonomy): domain Bacteria; phylum Pseudomonadota; class Alphaproteobacteria; order Rhodospirillales; family Magnetospirillaceae; genus Magnetospirillum. The sequence goes on along the minus strand of JBLNBE010000039.1, from coordinate 116,285 downwards.
TCGAGGATCTTTTCGGCGAAGACGCGGATTTCGTACTGGGCGTGCACGTCGGCGCGCAGGCGCAGGAAGTGCATCAGGTTGTGCAGGTTGGTCTGCCAATACATCTGGGTATAGGCCGACACCGGGAGGCCGATGCGGGCCAGTTCGCGGGCGATGCCGATGCCGTCGTCCAGCGACTTGCCGTTTTCATCGGCGTTCAGCAGCGTGTGATAGGTGCCGAAGCTGTTCTGGGCATCCTGGCGCATCAGCCGCAACACCTCGGCCGCCTGCTCGGGAGTCAGCGTCTCGCCGCGACCCTGCTTGTTGTCGGTGGACTGCACCGCCAATTGCGACGGCTCGGGCAAGTAGAACTCGTCCGGCATGATGGAATAGCGCGCCGAATATTCGTTCAGGCTGGCGGTGCGGTGGCGCACCCATTGGCGCATGACGAAGATCGGCAGCTTGACGTGCAGCTTGATGACGCAGCCCTCGAACGGACTGGTGTGCAGGTGGCGCATCAGGTAGCGCAGCAAGGCGCGGTCGTCGGCCAGGCTCTTGGTGCCCTTGCCGTAGCTCATGCGCGCCATCTGCAGCACCGAGACGTCGTCGCCCATGTAGTCCTTCACGGCGATGAAGCCGTGGTCCAGCACGGGGTGATAGACGTTGATGTGCTTTTCCATGCCTTCGGCCACCGGGCGGAAGGTGGTGGCCTGTTCGCGCACCGGCGCGTCGGCGGGCAGGGCTTCGGGCTTTTCGGGATCGCTGGACATGGGCTGAAATCACCTGAGCGGAATGGTCGCCCGGCTTATATCACGACCCGCCGCGCCCATACAGGGTCGCAGCGCGCTCCTGGAAGCGGTGGATGATTTTGCGGCTGGCCTCGGGCATGGCCACGCGAGCCAGGCCATGCAGCAACGGCGAGCGCAGCACCACATCGTATTCGGCGACGACGCGGCAGCCGCCGGCCGGCAGCGCCTCGAAGCGCCATTCCAGACGGAAGCTGCGGAACGGCGCCTGGTCGGCGGTGATCTCGAGCCGATGGGGCGCGCTGGCATGGGCGCGGGTGCGGAAGCCGGCATCCAACGGGCCGGCGCCGAAATGGTTGTCGACCTGCCAGACGTCGCCGTCGCGCGCCACGACGCGGGCGTCCCGGCACCACGGAATGAACTGCGGATAGCGTTCGATGTCCGCCGCCAGGGCAAACATCTGTTCGACGGTGTAGGTGGGGAATTCGGCGGCAACCCGGCCGGTGACCGGCAGCATCAGCGGGTCAGGTTGCGGATGTTGCGCACGAAGATGTTGAGCAGGCCGCGAATGAACGGATCGGCCTTGGCCAGCTTCTCGCGGAAGGCGTCGCGGCCGATGATGACCACGGACACGTCGGTCAGCGCCTTGGCGGTGGCCATGCGCGGCTGGTCGTCCACCAACGCCATCTCGCCGAACAGCTCGCCCTTGTTCAGGGTCGCCAGCAGCAGGCCGTTCTTGATGATCTCGACCTGGCCGTCCTGGATCAGATAGGCGCGGTCGCCCGAATCGCCTTCCTTGAAGACGCACGTGCCGGCGTAGAACACCTTGCGTTCGAGAACGCGTCCCTTCTCCAGCGCCATGGCTGTTGCCCTCCCTGCCTGCCGACTTTATGCACACGAGCGGCAGAAGTCACCCCTTGCGTATATGTCGGCCGACCGTCGACAGCGCACAAGGCGGCGGCTACACTTCGGCCATGCAATCCACAGGCTTTCCGTCGTGACCGCCACGCCCCCCGCCGCCTTGCGCCAGCGTCTGGTGACGCGGCTGCGCGCCCTGATGGCGCGCACGGTGGCGAACGGCTGCACCGAGGACGAGGAACTGGCCGCCGCGCGCATGGTCGGCAAGGTGGCGGCGCAGTTGGACGGCGGCGCCCCGCCCGCGCCCGAACCGACGGCCGTGCCGTGGGCGCAAAGCGAGCGGTCGTCGGCCGAGTATCAGACCATCCTGGAAAAGACCACCGCCGAGACCCTGTTGAAGGCGGCGATACAGGAACTGGCGCTGAACCACATCAACACGGTGTCGCCGCCGCGCCGCCGCCTGCCCGGCGAACCCACCGAGCGGGTCGGCATCCACGATCTGCTGGACCCCCATCTGGGCATGATGCTGAGCACCGCCGGCACCCGCATGGGCCGCCAAATCCTGCGCCAGATCATCGACGACCTAGTCTATGACGGCGCGCTGCCGGCCTTCCTCGACCTGCCGATCGGGCGTTAGAGCGTCGCGCCTTTCATCTGAGGCGCGGCGCTCCAGCGCCCATTGCGGGCGCGGCCAAGCGGGCGGATGCACGCGCCCGGCGAGGGAATATGATGAAGCTTAGACCGTGATGCCCATTGAGGGCATCACGGTCTAATGCGGGATGCGGGCTTCGTCGTAGAACGCGGCGGCCCCCGCATGCAGCGCGATGCCCATGCGCGGCAACGCGGCGGCGTCCAGCCGCACCAGGCGGCCGCGCGGATTGCCCTGGACCAGCAGCTTTTGCGTCGACGGGTGCCACAGCGCGCGGGTGACGCCGAAGATCAGCGTCTCGTCCGCCTCGGCCGGCGCCAGCAGCGCCACGCCGACGGCCAGGGTCGGCACCGTCTGGTCCTGGCCTTCATAGCTGCCGGCACCGATCTCGCCCGCCACCAGGAACGGGTTCTGCGCCCTGATGCGGTCGGCCTCGCCCCCCGCCAGCGGCACCAGCACCACCGGCGTGGCGCGCGCCACGTCGGCCACGGCCGCCACCGGCACGCCGTCCATGGCCAGGAAGGCGTCGAGCTGGCCGGCGGCCAGCGCCTCGGCGGCGGCGGTGGTCTTCATCGGCATCAGCTTGACCTGTTTCTCGCCCACGCCCCACGCCGCCAGGATCAGCCGGCCATGGCTGGCCAACGCCGAGTCCGCCTCGCCCAGCGACACCCGCTTGCCGCGCAGATCCTTGACCGAGGCGATGCCGGAATCGCGGCGGGCGACCAGATGCAGGGCCTCGGGATAGATCATGGCGATGCCGCGCAGGTTGGGCACCATCTTGCCCTTGTACGGGCCGATGCCGTGATTGGCCCAAAAGGCGACGTCGGCATGGACCAGGGCGGCGTCCAGGCGGTGGTTGCGCAAGGCATCGATATTGGCAGCCGAACCGCCGGTGGATTTCGCCACCGCCACCAGACCGGGAACGCCGCACGACCCGCCGCGCTCGCACTCGCGCGAGCCGGGCGGATTGGACAGCGCGTTGGCGATCAGGCCGCCGATGGGAAAGCGGGTTTCGCCGGTGGGGCCGGTGCCGAGTTGGAAGAAGCGCACGTCCTGGGCAACGGCGGCGGCAACCGACACCAGCAACGCAAGGAAGGCGGCAATGGCACGACCGGAACTCAACACGCGGTTATATCCTCCCAGGGCGGCGGCAATGGGGGACAGTATAGCCCCGCCAATACTCCGAACCTTATACTATCCGCACCGGACGTTCGCATATTCACAGTTTCCCCTGGGGTGGAAAGGGGGCAATATGTCCACCGCTAACCGTCTGGCTGGGGTTCGATGGACGACGAGCTTAAAGCAATTGCCGACAGCGACATGGATTCCATGTTCGTGCTGCCGCTTTCCATCATTCCGCTGGAAACTCCGGCGCTGCAAAGCGCCAAGCTGATCAAGAACGTCCGCCTGAAAAGCGTGGTCGAGATTTTCCAGGATGCGCAAACCGGCTCGGGGCAGGTGGACATCGAAAGCCTGCCGCGCATGTTCGAGTGGCCGGAGAATCAACTGCATCCCGATCACGGCATCCTGCGCCGCCTGGCGCTGCTGCCGTCCTACGACGTCTATTCGCTGCGCATCAGCTTGCGCGAGCACGGCATTCCGGTGAACGACTACTCGGCGCTGAAGCTCAGCCCCGAGAAGGCGAGCGAGCTGACAAAGTACATGCTGATGTTCACCCGGCCGCTGATGAAGATGATCTATGCGGATGAAACGGTGAACGTGCAGACCTATGACGATCTGCTGAAGCTGTTCCGCGACCCCGATATCAAGAAGGCGCGCCAGCGGCTGGAGCAGATGGCGCACAGCCTGAACATCGAAATCTGGGACGTGCCGCGCTTCCTCGAGGATTACGGCGACACCTTCCTGTCGCTGTCCTATTTCCGCCATTGCCTCGACCGCCTGGAACCCTATTTCACCGCCTGCGTCGACAGCCTGAAGCCCATCCGCTCGCACTTCCAGTTGCGCCAGGACCAGGGGCTGATGAAGACCTGCGACACCATCGAAGACACCATCAACAACATTTCGGCCTCGATCACCGGCCGGCTTGAAGTGTTCGAGAAGCGCACCCGCGACATGTGGGGCAACCTGACGCAAGAGGAATTCCGTCAGGTCAAGGCGCTGATCGAGCGCTACCACGTCACCATCGGCGCCGCCCTGTGCGGGCTGACGGTCAAGATGAACTCGTTCGCCCGCAACTTCCCCCGCCCGGTGTCGGGCGGCCCGGTCAAGCGCGCCGACTTCATGGCGTCCGAGATGATCCAGGGCATCGAGCTGATCCGCAACACCGAGAAGCAATACGCGGTCTGAGCCGGCGGCGGCGCCTCCCCCTTTAGCGCAGTTCCAATGTGGACTTGGGGTTGTTGCCGTAGGCGGGTCGCGTGCTAGAATTCGCGCGCCCCATTGACAACACCCGCCGCAAGGGGCCGGCACCATGGATTTTGGGGCGGAGGGTTCTTTGCGGTTCGTTGACTCCGGCCGGCGCCATCGGGGGATTGGGCGCCCATGCTGATCGCTGCCGCCTTGCTGGCGCTGCCGTTGCTGTCGCTGTTCGCCATCGTGGCGGGGCGCCGTGGCATTACCCATTCCATCGTCTATGCCGGCGCCTTCCTGTCGTCGGTGGCGCTGATCTCGGCCGGGCTTGAGCACCTGGGCGGCCATTGGGGGCCGCCGCAACTGGTGTTGCCGTTCGGTCTGCCGTGGCTGAAGGCCCATTTCCGCGTCGACAACCTGTCCGCCCTGTTCCTGCTGATCGTCAACGTGCCGGCGGCGGCGGCCTCGGCCTTCGCCATCGGCTATTCCCGCCACCTGCACGAACGCCGGCGGGTGACGCCGTTCTATCCGCTGTTCCTGTTCGGCATGAACGCCGTGCTGGTGGCCGACGATGCCTTCGTCTTCCTGGTGGCGTGGGAATTCATGTCGCTGGCGTCGTGGCTGATGGTGCTGGCCGACCACCGCCACGACCAGAACCGCAAGGCGGCCATGGTCTATCTGACCATGGCGGTGTTCGGCACCTTCTGCCTGCTGCCCTGCTTCGGCCTGCTGGCCGGCGGCACCGGCGACTACACCTTCGCCTCGATGCGGCTGCATTCGCTGGGGCCACTGGCCGGGGCGCTGGTGGTGCTGCTGGCGTTGATGGGCGCCGGGTCCAAGGCCGGCCTGGTGCCGCTGCACGTCTGGCTGCCCATGGCCCATCCCGCCGCCCCCAGCCACGTCTCGGCGCTGATGAGCGGCGTCATGACCAAGGTGGCGCTGTACGGTCTGATCCGCATCCTGTTCGACCTGCACGGCCATGTGGGCTGGCAATGGGGCGCGGCGATGATGGTGGTGGGCGGCATCAGCGCGGTGATGGGCGTGCTGTATGCGGTGATGCAGGACGACATCAAGACCCTGCTGGCCTATTCCACCGTCGAGAACGTCGGTATCGTCGTTATCGGTTTGGGCTTGGCCGTCGCCTTCAAGGATGACGGCGAGAAAAGCCTGGCGGCACTGGCGCTGGTCGCCGGCCTGTACCACGCCATCAATCACGCCATCATCAAGACCCTGCTGTTTCTGGGCGCCGGCAGCGTCATCACCGCCACCGGCAGCCGCTCGCTGAGCGCTCTGGGTGGCCTGCTCAAGCGCATGCCGTGGACCGGCGCCGCCTTCCTGGTCGGCGCCGCCGGCATCTCGGCGCTACCGCCGCTCAACGGCTTCGTGTCGGAATGGCTGATCCTGCAGTCGCTGTTCAAGGGACCGGTGGTGCCCCATTGGGCGATGAAGTTCGGCGTGCCGGTGGTCGGCGCCCTGCTCGCCCTGGCCGCCGCTTTGGCCGCCACCTGCTTCGTGCGCGCCTTCGGCATCGCCTTTCTGGGCCGGCCGCGGTCCGAAGCGGCCGACGAGGCCACGGATGTCAGCTTCGGCATGCGCTGGTCGCTGGCGGCGCTGGCGGCGCTGTGCGTGGTGCTGGGCGCCATTCCGGTCACCCTGACCGACGCCCTGTCCGTGGTGGTGCAGCCGCTGATCGGCACCGGCTTTGCCGTGTCGTCCGATCTGGGCTGGCCATTCCTGTCGCCGGTGTCCAACACCCGTGGCTCGTATTCCGGCACCGTGCTGGTGATGGTCGGGCTGGCGCTGTTCGGCATCGCCATCGCCCTGGTCCACCGCATGGGCAACAACACCGTGCGCGCCGCCGACGCCTGGGATTGCGGCACGCCCGAAGACAATCCCGCCACCCAATACACCGGCCAATCCTTTGCCCAACCGCTGCGGCGGTCACTTGCCGCCACCGTGTTCCAGGCGCGCGAGACGGTGGTGATGCCACAGCCCGGCGACGACCAGCCGGCGCGGCACAAGGTGACCATGGTCGACCCGGTGTGGTCGGGCCTGTACCTGCGGCTGGTCCGCGTCGTCGACGCCATCGCGGAAAAGGTCAACCGCATGCAGTACCTGACGGTGCGCCGCTATCTGCTGATGATGTTCTGCACCCTGGTCTTCCTGCTTCTGGTGGTGGCGGTGAGGCAGCAGCAATGACCATAACCACCTCCCTTCCCCCCATCCTGCCCCCCGTCCTGTGGCAGATGGTGCAGATCGTGCTGGCGCTGGCCACCGCGCCGCTGATCACCGGCTATGTGCGCTGGCTCAAGGCGCGGCTGAACGGCCGGCGCGGCGCCTCGGTGCTGCAGCCCTATCGCGACCTCTACCGCCTGACCCAGAAAGAGGCGGTGGTCGCCCATTCCGCCAGTTGGATCTTCCGCGCCGCGCCCTACGTGGTGTTCGCCGCCGCGTGGCTGGCGGCGTGCCTGATCCCCACCTTCACCACCAACATCTTCCTGGCCCCCGCCGCCGATTTGATCGCGCTGGTGGCATTGCTGGCGGTCGGCCGGTTCTGGCTGGCGCTGGCCGGCATGGACGTGGGCACCGCCTTCGGCGGCATCGGCGCCAGCCGCGAGATGCTGATCGCCAGCCTGGCCGAGCCGGCCATGCTGATGGTCAGCTTTTCGCTGTCGCTGGTGTCGGGCACCACCCAGCCGGCGCAGATCGTCGCCTTCGTGCTGTCGGGCAATGTGGGCATCGAGGTATCCATCGGCCTGGCGCTGGCCGCCATGGTGATGGTCGCCATCGCCGAGAACGGCCGCATCCCCATCGACAACCCGTCCACCCACCTGGAGCTGACCATGGTCCACGAGGCCATGGTGCTGGAATATTCCGGCCGCCACCTCGCCATGATCGAGGCCGCCGCCATGGTCAAGCTGACGCTGTACATGGCGCTGATCGCCTGCCTGTTCGCGCCGTGGGGCATGGCCCTGCCGGGTGCCGGGCCGGTGGGCGTGGCCATCGGCATGGCCAGCTTCCTGCTCAAGCTGGGGGTGCTGGCCACCGCGTTGGCACTGTTCGAGACCGCCATCGCCAAGATGCGGGTGTTCCGCTATGCCGACTTCCTGGGCGGCGCGCTGCTGCTGGGGCTGCTGGCCACCATCTTCCTGTACGTGTCGGAGGCGGTGTGATGTTTCAGGCGCTGTCCTATGACCTCGCCCACCTGATCGGCGCCACGGTGTTGATGGCCGGCTTCAGCCTGCTGTACCAGCGCCGCCTGTTCGCCGTGCTCAACACCTTCTCGTTCCAGGCGCTGGCCCTGGCGGCGGCGGCGGCGTGGCAGGCCCACGTGCAGAACGCCCCGCATCTTTACGTCACCGCCGGCGTCGCCCTGGTGTTCAAGGCGATGATCGTTCCCTTCGCCCTGCACTGGCTGGTGGAGAAGCTGGGCATCCACCGCACCGTCGAGACCGCGCTGTCCATCGGCTGGACCATGATCATCGGCGTGGCGCTGGTGGCGCTGTCGATCCTGCTGGTGCTGCCGGTGACGGCCAAGGCGGCGGCGCTGACCCGCGAGAGCCTGGCGCTCGCCATGAGCGTGGTGCTGCTGGGCATGCTGATGATGATCACCCGGCGCAACGCCGTCACCCAGGTGGTCGGCTTCATGGCGCTGGAAAACGGCCTGATCCTGGCCGCCGTCTCGGCCAAGGGCATGCCGCTGGTGGTGGAGATTTCGGTCGCCTTTTCGGTGCTGGTGGCGATGGCGCTGTTCGGCATCTTCTTCTTCCGCATCCGCGAGCGCTTCGATTCGCTGGACCTCAATTACCTCGAGACCTTCCGGGGCGACCGACAATGATGGTTCCGGGACTGGACAACCCGCTGACGTGGATTCTCGCCATCCCGCTGGCTTCGGCGGGATTGCTGGCGGTGCTGCCCAATTGGCGGGTGGCGTCGTGGGTCAACGTGGTGGTCGCGATCGCCACCTTCGCTGCGTCGCTGGTGCTGTTCACCCACCGGCCCGAGCCGACGCGCCTGCTGTTCATCGACGACTTCAACGTCTATCTGGTGGCGCTGACCGCCTTTATCGGCATGACCACGGCGATCTTCTCGGCCGCCTACATCGCCCGCGAGACCGAGGCCGAGCGGCTGAGCGCCATGCATCTGCGCTTCTACCACTCCATGTACCAGGCCTTCCTGTTCACCATGCTGCTGGCGCTGACCGCCAACAACACCGGCGTCATGTGGGTGTCGGTCGAGGCGGCGACGCTGACCACCGTGCTGATGGTCAGCCTGTACCGCTCGCGCGAGGCCATCGAGGCGGCGTGGAAATACTTCATCCTGTGTTCGGTCGGCATCGGCCTGGCGCTGTTCGGCACCATCCTGGTCTATCTGGCCGCCCAGCCGGTGATGGGCGACGGCGCCGACGCCATGGCATGGACGCTGCTGGTCAAGCGCGCCGGCGCCTTCCAGCCCGATCTGCTGAACCTGGGCTTCGTCTTCGTGCTGGTCGGCTATGGCACCAAGGTCGGCCTGGCGCCGCTGCATGCCTGGCTGCCCGACGCCCACGCCGAAGGCCCGACGCCGATCTCGGCGGTGCTGTCGGGCCTGCTGCTCAACGTCGCGCTGTACGCCCTGCTGCGCTTCAAGATGATCGTCGCCGCCAATCCGGGCACGCTGGACCCGGGGCCGCTGATGATCATGATGGGGTTCTCGTCGCTGTTCGTCTCGGCCTTCATGCTGTACAAGCGCGGCGACATCAAACGGCTGTTCGCCTATTCGTCGATCGAGCACATGGGCGTCATCACCTTCGCCTTCGGCATGGGCGGACCGGTGGCCAATTTCGCCGGGCTGATGCACATGACCATGCATTCGCTGACCAAGTCGGCGGTGTTCTTTTCGGTCGGCATCATCACCCAGAACGCCGGCACCAAGCGCATCAACGAGATTTCCGGCCTGACCGAGACCTCCCCGGCGCTGGGCTGGGCCTTCGTCGTCGCCGTGCTGGCCATCGCCGGCCTGCCGCCCATGGGCGTGTTCATGAGCGAGTTCCTGGTGGTCAGCTCGACCTTCGCCCGCCAGCCGCTGCTGGCGGTGCCGCTGATCGTCGGCCTGCTGCTGGCCTTCGCCGCGCTGCTGCTGCGCCTGCAATCCATGGCCTTCGGCCCGCCGCCGGCCCATCCGCACCCGGCCCATGGCCGCGGCGGCGGCCTGTCCAGCGTGCTGGCCTACACGCCCATGTGGGCGCATCTGTCGCTGGTGCTGGTGGCCGGCCTGTACCTGCCGCCGGTGCTGACCAGTTGGTTCCAGACCGTCGCCGGATTGTTGGGGTAAGGCCATGCTGGGCAACGTCACCCTGCTCGATTTCCTGTCCATCGGCCGCGAGGTGGTCGGGCACAAGCCATGGCCGCGCTTTCAGCTCGACATGCCGGGCTGGCGCGCCTTCGAGGACCGCCTGGCCGCCGCCGATTGGGTGCTGCTGGCGGAATGGGCCGAACCCAACGAGGTCCACGCGCTGTTCCGCGACGACGACACCGGCGAACTGGCGGTGGTGTCGCACGCCTGCATCAACCACCGCTTCGTCGGCCTGGGCAAGCGCCGCCCCGGCGCCATCCGACTGGAACGCGCCATCCACGACCTGTACGGCCTGGCCGCCCAGGGCATGGCCGACCAGCGCGCCTGGCTCGACCATGGCCGCTGGGCGGTGAAGCACCCGTTGGGCAATCCGCGCGCCTATGAAGACGGGCCGCACGCCTATCGCTATCGCACCGCCGAGGGCGACGGCCTGCACCAAATTCCGGTGGGGCCGGTGCATGCCGGCATCATCGAACCCGGCCATTTCCGCTTTCACGCCCAGGGCGAGACGGTAGTGCGGCTGGAGGAGCGGCTGGGCTATGTCCATCGCGGACTGGAAGGCGTCATGCAGGGCAAGCCCGTCGAGGCCGCCGCCCGCGTCATCGCCCGCGCCTCGGGCGATTCCACCGTGGCCTACAGCCTGGCCTTCGCCCAGGCGGTCGAGGCGGCCTTGGGCGTCGAGGTGCCGCCGCGCGCCCAGATCCTGCGCGCGGTCATGGCCGAGTTGGAGCGCATCGCCAACCACCTGGGCGACATCGGCGCCATCTGCAACGATGCCGCCTTCGCCCTCATGCTCAGCCATCTGTCGGTGCTGCGCGAAAAGGTGCTGCAGGCCAACGCCGCCTGTTTCGGCCACCGCCTGATCATGGACCGCATCGTCCCCGGCGGCGTCGCCTGCGACCTGGGCGACGACTGCCGCATGGCGCTGCGCAAGATGCTGTACGTGGTGCACAAGGATTTCCGCCGCGCCATGCACCTGTACGAGGAATCGCCGTCGCTGCTGGACCGCACCACCGGCACCGGCGTACTGTCGGCCTCGCTGGTGCATCGCTTCGGCGCCGGCGGCTTCGTCGGCCGCGCCAGCTCGCGCGCCCACGATGCCCGCAAGGTGCCCGGCTACGCCCCCTATGACGACCTGGATTTCGAAATCCCGGTCCGTGCCGAGGGCGACGTCAATTCCCGCGTCCACATCCGCGCCGCCGAGATCGCCGAAAGCCTGAAGCTGATCGAGCAGATGATGATGCGCCTGCCGCAAGGCCCGCTGACGGTGCCGCTGCCCACCCGTGCCGGCGAGGGCGTCGGCATCGTCGAGGGCTTCCGCGGCGAAATCGTGGTGTGGGTGCGGCTGTCCGAGGCGGGCAAGGTCGTCCGCTGCCATCCGCACGACCCGTCATGGTTCCAATGGCCGCTGCTGGAAGCCGCCATCGAGGGCAACATCGTCGCCGACTTCCCGATCATCAACAAATCGTTCAACTGTTCCTACGCCGGGCACGATCTATGATCCCCCCCATCTCGCATTTGTTCGCCCGCCATCTGCTGAAGGGACCGCACACCGTTCCCGCCCCGGCGCCGTCGGAACAGGGGCTGGCCGAACTGGCCGACGAGTTCGCCACCCAGGCCCGCGGCCGGCTGGGCCGCAGCCTCGCCATCCGCGAAGTGGACGCCGGCAGTTGCAACGGCTGCGAACTGGAACTGCACGCCGCCAACAACCCGGTCTATGACCTGGAACGCTTCGGCATCAAATTCGTCGCCAGCCCGCGCCATGCCGACGTGCTGCTGGTCAGCGGCGTCGTCACCCACAACATGGCCGAGGCCTTGCGCCGCACCTGGGACGCCATGCCGGCCCCCAAATGGGTGGTCGCCCTGGGCGATTGCGCCCATGACGGCGGCTGCTTCGCCGGCTCCTACGCCGTGGCCGGCGGCGTCTCGGCCGTGCTGCCGGTCGACCTCCACATCAAAGGCTGCCCACCCAGCCCCAACGACATCCTCGCCGGCCTGCTGGCGCTGCTGCAGCACGTGGACGGGAAGTGATGTCTTCCCTCTCCCGCGAGCGGGAGAGGGTGGCGTGAAACGCCGGGTGAGGGAGCCACAGACTCTGGAGTGCTCGGCTCCCTCACCCGCCCCTTCGGGGCACCCTCTCCCATGGGGATGGGAGAGGGAGTAATCTCACTCAAAACGTCTCGGAATTGGTCACTTCCACCGCCGCCCAGGCCAAGCCCAGCACGCGGTCGATTTCCTCGATGGTGGCGTCGGCGGCGACGTCGGGCAGGGTCATGTCGATGCCTTCGTCGTCCAGCAACTGGCGCGCGCGGGCGAGGTAGAAATCGCGGTACTCGGCGGTGGTGCGGAAGCGCGAATTAAGCGTGCGGTCCATGGCCTGGCGCAGTTGCATCAACTCGCGCTGTTCCTGCACGGTCAGCAGACCGTCGCAGGCCAGCAGCATGCTGTGGCGCTGCTGCAGGGTTGCCAGCTTGTCCCGCCAATGGGGATCGTGGTTGGGCATCAGGCGTATGGTGGCGGCCATGGGGCGTGACCTCGGGCGATGTCGTCCTGCCACTAGGATAACGCGATGACGGCGCGCTGTCAGGGTTAGAAAATCTAACGCCAGCATCGACCAGAACTGGTTTGCCCATCGCCACCCTCACCACCTAGGGTAAAGACTGATTTTCTTATTCAAGGCTGCCACCATGTCCCGCCCCGCCTGGCTATCCCCCGCCGTTCTGACCATCTTCGTGGCCGGTTGCGTCATGATGAGCGTGTCCATGGGCGCCCGCCAGGCCCAGGGACTGCTGATCGGGCCGCTGTCGGCCGAGCGCGGCTGGCCACTGGCGACGTTCTCGCTGGCGGTGGCGTTGCACAATCTTTTCTGGGGCGCGTTCCAACCGTTCACCGGTGCCGCCGCCGACCGCTGGGGCGCCGCCCGCGTCGCCGCTTGCGGCGCTCTCGCCTTCGGCATCGGCATGATGCTGACGGCTTGGGGCGGCGAGGCGACGACGGTGGTCGGCCTGGGGCTGGTGTCGGGCTTCGGCCTGGCCGCCACCTCGTATTCCGTCGTGCTGGGGCCGGTCGGCCGGGCGGTGCAGCCGCAATACCGCGTCACCGCCATGGGCACCGGCTCGGCGCTGGGGTCGCTGGGCATGATGGCGATGATCCCGGTGACGCAAGGTCTGATCGGCACCCTGGGCGCCACCAAGGCGGTGTGGGTGCTGGCCTGCTTCTCGCTGGTCAGCATTCCGCTGGCGCTGCTGCTGCATAAGGGCGAGGTGGCGGCGCGGGCCAGCGCCACCGTGATTCACCACCAGCAAAGCATTGCCGAGGCATTGCGCGAGGCGTGGGGGCACAGCGGTTATCGCCTGCTGACCGCCGGCTTCTTCGTCTGTGGCTTCCAACTGGCCTTCATCGGCGTCCACCTGCCCGGCTATCTGGCGCTGTGCGGCATGACCAAGGGCGCCGGCGCCACCGCGCTGCTGACCATCGGCGGCTTCAACGTGCTGGGCACCTATGTGGCCGGGCGGCTGAAGCTGCGGCCGAAATACCTGCTGTCCGGCATCTATCTGGCGCGCGCCGTCGCCACCTTCGCCTTCGTCATGGGGCCGAAGAACGAGGCGACGCTGCTGGCCTATGCCGCAGTCATGGGTTTGTTGTGGCTGTCCACCGTGCCACCCACCACCGGTCTGATCGCCGGCCTGTTCGGGCCGCGCTATATCGGCATGCTGTTCGGCGTGGTGTTCTTTTCGCACCAGATCGGCAGCTTCCTGGGCGCCTGGCTGGGCGGCATCGTCTATGACGCCACCCTGTCCTATGACGTGATGTGGATGAGCACAGTGGTCGCCGGAGTGTTCGCCACCCTGGTGCACCTGCCGATCAAGGATGCCAGCGTGCGGGCGCCGGCCTAGAAAAAAGGATTTTCACCACGAAGATCACGAAGGGCACGAAGCGGCCATTTCCCTGGCGGGCTTCGTGTTCTTCGCGTCCTTCGTGGTGAGAAATCTATTCTAGAACGCCCGCCGCGCCCGCAAGGCCGCGGAAATCGTGCCGTCGTCCAGATAGTCCAGTTCACCGCCCACCGGCACACCGTGGGCAAGGCCCGAGACGGTGACGCCGGCCTGGGCCAGGCGGTCGGCGATGACATGGGCGGTGGTCTGGCCCTCGACGGTGGCCGGGGTGGCCAGGATGATCTCGGTCACATCCACCGTCGAGGCCCGCTCGACCAGGCGGGAAATGCCCAATTCCTCGGGTCCGACGCCATCCAGCGCGCTGAGCAGCCCGCCCAGCACGTGATAGCGGCCGCGAAAGGCGCCGGTGCGTTCCATCGCCCACAGCGCGCCGACGTCCTCGACCACGCACAGGATCGAGCCGTCGCGGCGGTCGTCGCGGCAGATGGCGCAGGGATCAACACTATCGTAGTTGCCGCAGACGCTGCAGGTCTTCACCTTGTCGGCAACGTCGGCCATGGCCTGCGCTAGTGGTTGTAGGAGAACCTCGCGTTTCTCTACCAAATGCAGGGCTGCGCGCCGTGCCGAGCGCGGACCCAAGCCCGGCAACCGCGAAAGAAGTTGAATCAGGCGCTCGATCTCGGGTCCGACCATTGTGGAAATTCCGGGATCAGAACGGCAGCTTCATGCCGGCCGGCAAATTAAGGCCGCCGGTGACCTTGCTCATCTCGTCCTGCATGGCCGCCTCGGCCTTGGCCTTGGCATCGTTGAAGGCGGCGATGATCAGGTCTTCCAGCATTTCCACGTCGTCCGGCGCCACCAGCGACGGGTCGATCTTGATGCCCTTCATCTCGGACTTGCCGTTCAGCGTCACCTTGAGCATGCCGCCGCCCGAGGCGCCGGTCACTTCCAGCTCGCCCAGCTTGGCCTGCATCTCGGCCATCTTGGTCTGCATCTGCTGGGCCTGCTTCATCAGGTTGCCAAGGTTCTTCATGCTTCTTCGTCTCCTGGGGTCTGATCCGCGTCGAAGGCCAACTCGCCCTCCTCCGGTTCCTCGGCGGCGATGTCGCGCACCACCTCGATGGAAGCATTGGGAAAGGCGGCCATGATGGCCTGGACCAGCGGATGGTTGGCGGCGTCCTGTCGCCGCTTGTTTTCAGCGATGATTTCCTGTTCGGCCAGAGTCGGCTCGGCCGGGTCGGTGGTGTTGACCGTAACCGTCCAGCGCCGCCCGGTCCACTCGCCCAACAGCCGCCCCAGCTTTTGCGCCAGGTCGTGCGGGGCCGATTTGTGCGGACGGTACTCGATCCTTCCCGGTTCGAAACGAACCAGGCTGACCTGGTTGCGCAGCGCCACCGCCAGAATGCCCTCGCGCTTGTCCGAGACCAGCTTGGCGACCTCGGCAAAGCTGGCCGGCATGGGCGGCAATTGCAGCGGTTCGGGCGCAGGGGCCAGTTTCAGAGCCGTGGCCCCGATGGCACCCGCATGCATGGTCGCGCCGCCGCCATCGGGGCTGCCGACAACGGCGCCCGACATCGCCGGAGCCATGCCACCGCCCATGGGAGCGGGCGCGCCGCCACCCGGACCGCCGCTGGGACCCCGCGGGGCGGGCGGATTGTTGCGCAGTTGTTCGATCACTTCGGACGGCGTCGGCAGGTCGGCGGCATAGGCCAGCCGGACGATGGCCATCTCGGCCGCCTGCAACGGATTGGGCGCCGAGCGGGTTTCCCCCAGCCCCTTGAGCAGCATCTGCCAGCCGCGCGTCAGTTGGGCCATGGACAGGCCCTCGGCCATGGCCTTGCCCTTGACCCGTTCGGTTTCCGAGGCCGTTCCGGAGCCGGCCGCATCGGGCGTCACCTTCAGCCGGGTCAGCCAGTGGGTCAGCTCCAGCATGTCCTGCAGCACCACAACCGGGTCGGCGCCCAGGGCGTATTGCTCGCCCATCATGTCCAGCGCCTCGGCCATCTTGCCCTGCATGACCTGCTCGAACAGGTCGAACACCCGCGCCCTGTCGGCCAGGCCCAGCATGTCGCGCACCTGGGCTTCGGTAACCAGGCCGGCGCCGTGGCTGATGGCCTGATCCAGCAACGACAGGCCGTCGCGCACCGAGCCGTCGGCGGCGCGGGCGATCAGCGCCAGGGCGCCGCCCTCGATCTGCGCCGCTTCCTTTTCGGCGATGCCGGCGAAATGTTTCGTCAGCACATCCATCTCGACCCGACGCAGGTCGAAGCGCTGGCAGCGCGACAGCACCGTCACCGGAATCTTGCGGATTTCGGTGGTGGCGAAGACGAACTTCACATGCTCGGGCGGTTCCTCCAGCGTCTTCAGCAGCGCGTTGAACGCCGCCGTCGACAGCATGTGGACTTCGTCGATGATGTAGATCTTGAAGCGCGCCGAGGTCGGGCGGTAGCGCACGCCCTCGATGATCTCGCGGATGTCGTTGACGCCGGTGCGGCTGGCCGCGTCCATCTCCAGGATGTCGACGTGGCGGTCCTCGGCGATGGCGCGGCAATGTTCGCACACGCCGCAGGGATCGATGGTGGGGCCGCCCTGGCCGTCGGGGCCGACGCAGTTGAGCGCGCGGGCGATGATGCGGGCGGTGGTGGTCTTGCCGACGCCGCGCACGCCGGTCAGCACGAAGGCATGGGCCAGCCGGCCGGACTGGATGGCGTTGGTCAGCGTGCGGACCATGGCCTCCTGCCCGATCAGCGACGCAAAATCGGTCGGCCGGTACTTGCGGGCGAGGACGCGGTACGGAGCGGGTGCGGGACTGTCGGTCATGGGCACAGACAATATATCGGCCCGCGCGCGGTGGAAAGCGCGCCTTGACTTATCCTGCTACGGAAGCAGCGAACCAGGTGGACAAATCCAGCAGCAACACGGATGGGCGCCGATGCCGCTGCGCGGCTGCGCGGATGGGCACGGATGGGGGAAATCATGCATCTGCGCCCATCCGCGCCAATCCTCGTTCATCCGTGTCACGGCTGGATGCCGGACGCCGCCGATGCGGCCAATCGTTACGTCCCCGCCCGCCACGCCCGGATGGTGTTGATCAGGGCGTTGGTGGAGGAATTGTGGGCGGTGGCGTCGGCCGGACCGGACAGCTCGGGTAGGATCTTCTTGGCCAGTTGCTTGCCCAATTCGACGCCCCACTGGTCGAAGGAATTGATGTCCCACAGCACGCCCTGGACGAACACCTTGTGTTCATAAAGGGCGATCAGCATGCCAAGCGTGCGCGGATCGAGCGTCTTGTACAGCAAGGTGTTGGTGGGGCGATTGCCGGTAAAGACGCGGTGGGCGGCCTCGGCGTCGGTCAGTTTGGGGTTTTCCGCCTTGACCTCGTCCAGCGTCTTGCCACGCATCAGCGCCTCGGGCTGGGCCAGGAAGTTGGCCAGCAGCATGGCGTGATGCTCGCCCACCGGATTATGGGTGGTGGCGGCGGCCAGGAAGTCGCAGGGGATCAGTTTGGTGCCCTGGTGGATCAGTTGGTAAAAGGCGTGCTGGCCGTTGGTGCCCGGCTCGCCGAAGACGATGGGGCCGGTCTGCCAGTCGACCTTGCCGCCGTCGCGCGCCGTGCCCTTGCCGTTGGATTCCATGTCCAGTTGCTGCAGATAGGCCGGCAACCGGTGCAGGTATTGGTCGTAGGGCAGCACGGCAGTGGCCTGGGCGCCGAGGAAGTTGTTGTACCACAGCCCCAGCAACGCCAGGATCACCGGCATGTTGGCGTCCAAGGGCGCGGTGCGGAAATGCTCGTCCATGGCGTGGGCGCCGGCCAGCAGTTCCTCGAAACGATCGAAGCCGATGGCGACGGCGATGGACAGGCCAATGGCCGACCACAGCGAATAGCGGCCGCCGACCCAGTCCCAGAATTCGAACATGTTGGCGGTGTCGATGCCGAAGGCGCGCACCGCCGCCTCGTTGGTGGACAGGGCGACGAAATGTTTCGGCACCGCGTCCGCCCCCAGCGCCTTAACCAGCCAGTCCTTGGCGGTGGTGGCGTTGGCGATGGTTTCCTGGGTGGTGAAGGTCTTCGACGCGATGATGAACAGCGTCGTTTCGGGGTCGCACTGCTTCAGCGTCTCGGCCACATGGGTGCCGTCCACGTTGGAAACGAAGCGCACCGCCAGGCCGGCCTGCTGATAGGGCTTCAGCGCCTCGGTCACCATCACCGGCCCCAGGTCGGAGCCGCCGATGCCGATGTTGACCACGGTGGCCATCGGCTTGCCGGTGGCACCGGTCCAGGCCCCCGAACGCACCCGTCCGGCGAAGTCCTTCATCTTCGCCAGCACGGCGTTGACGGCGGGCATGACATCGGCGCCATCCACCAGGATCGGGCGATTGGATCGGTTGCGCAACGCCACGTGCAGCACGGCGCGATGTTCGGTGGAATTGATCGGCTGGCCCGAGAACATGCGGTCGCGCCAATCCTCCAACCCGGCCTGACGGGCCAGATCGACCAGCAGCGCCCGGGTCTCGTGGGCGACACGGTTCTTGGAATAATCCAGCAGCAGATCGTCGAGACGCAGCGAGAAGGCGTCGAAGCGGCCGGGGTCGCGGGCGAACATGTCGCGCATGTGTTCGGGCGCCAAACCACGCGCATGGGCCTCAAGCGCCCGCCAGGCGGGCAATTGCGTCGGATGAACCATGGCCGTTCTCCCCCTCGTCTTCCCTTATCAGGAGTGGAACCTTAGCACCGCCTAGCCGGCCCCACCATCCCCCCACCGGGGGGCAGGGCATGCCTTCATGGGGGTGTCATGCGGGATCGCTCACGCGGCTTTCCTGCCCCCGGACGAACGTATAAGCTGGAACCGTCACGCTGATGGGGGGAAAGCATGACGCGTTTCCGTCCATGGATCGCCGCCGGCCTGATTACCGGAATGGCTTTGGCCGCGCTGACCCTGGTCGAGCGGCTGGAATGGTCGCGCCATGCCCAGTCGGTGCGGCTGGAGACGCTGAACCGGCTGTCCACCCTGCGCGCCCGGCTGGAAGGCGAACTGAACGGCAGCTTGCTGCTGACTCGCGGCCTGGCGGCGGTGATCGCCGCCAACCAGAACATCGACCAGGACCAGTTCGACGCCATCGCCCGCGAAATCATGGGGCAGAAGCAACACATCCGGAACGTCACCCTGGTGCGCGGCACCACCATCACCTACATCTACCCCCTGCTCGGCAACGAGGCGGCGCTGGGCCGCGACCTGCGCACACTGCCCGATCAGTGGCCGCCCATCGCCCGCATGTTCGAGACGCGCCTGCCGGTGCTGGCCGGGCCGACGGCGCTGGTGCAGGGCGGCACGGCGGTGATCGGCCGCATGCCGATCTTCGTCTCGGGACACGGCGACCCCGGCAGCGGCCCGCCCTGGGGCCTGATCGCCATTCCCATCGTGATGGAACCCCTGCTGGACGCCGCAGGCATCACCGATCCCGATCTCGGCCTTGACCTGGCCATCCGTGGCAGCGACGGGTTGGGCGAAAACGGCGCCGTCTTTCATGGCGACGCCAACGTGTTTCAGCGCGATCCGGTACTGCTGGATGTCATCCTGCCCGGCGGACGCTGGCAATTGGCGGCGCTGCCGCGCGGCGGCTGGAACCACGCGCGCCCGGCCGCGATCGTGCAACTGCGCATGCTGGGCGGCGCCCTGTCGCTGCTGCTGGGCGCGGCCGGATGGGCGTGGGTGCGCCGCCAGGACGAGCGGCGCAAGGTGCAGAAACGGCTGGCGCTGTCCGAGGCACGATTGTCGGGCATCCTGGCGGCGTCGCCATTCCCGCTGGTGGTGCTGGACCGGGGCGACGGCCGCGTGCTGTACGCCAACCAGCGCGCCGGCCGCCTGTTGGGCGTAGCGGTGGAAAACCTGCAGGGGCGGCGGCTGCCGCCCGGCACGGTGTCGTCACGCGACCGCGTTCGCCTGATGCAATGGCTGGCCGAGCGCGGCTTCGTCGACGAAGCCGAGATCCGCCTGCGCGCCACCAGCGGCCGACCGTTCTGGGCGCTGGTGTCCATGCTGCCGTTCGAGCAGGACGGTCCCGCCGTGCTGGTGGCCTGCAACGACATCACCAGCCGCAAATCCGCCGAATCGGCGCTGCAGGATCAGTTGGCGCTGCACCAGACGGTGATCGACACCATCCCCAATCCGATTTTCTATCGCGACACCCAGGGCCGCTATCTCGGCTGCAACCGCGCCTTCGTCGAGGCGGTGGGCCTGCCGCGCGACCGCATCATCGGCAGCACGCTGAACGCCATCGGCGGCGACGACGAACTGTCCAGCGAGGCCCAGCACTCCGACCGCCAGTTGATCTCGGGGGCCAAGCGGCTGGACGTCTACGAGACCACGGTGCATCACCCCACCGGCTGGACCATCCGCGTCCTGGTGCACAAGGCGGCTTTCCGCAACGCCGAGGGTCGGGTGGTGGGCGTGGTCGGCTGCGCCACCGACATTTCCGACCGCATCGCCTTCGAGGAGGAGCTGACCCGCGCCCGCGACCAGGCCGAGGCCGCCAACCGCGCCAAGTCCGAATTCCTGGCGGTGATCAGCCACGAAATCCGTACGCCGATGAACGGCATCCTCGGCATGGCCCATCTGTTGCGCGGCACCGACCTTGACCCGGTGCAGCGCGATTATGCCGCCACCATCCATGCCTCGGGCGAGGCGTTGCTCACCATCCTCAACGACATCCTGGAATTTTCGCGGCTGGAATCGGGCCGCACGACGGTCGAGGCCGAAGCCTTCGACCTGATCGCCACGCTGGAAAGCGTGGTGGCGCTGATGACCCCGCGCGCCCGCGAGAAAATGGTCAACCTGTCGCTCGACATCGCCGCCGACGTGCCGGCGCTGTTGGTGGGCGACGCGGCGCGGCTGCGCCAGGTGCTGCTCAATCTGGTCGGCAACGCGGTCAAGTTCACCGACCGCGGCGGCGTCAGCGTGTCGGTGTTCCTGTTGGGGCGCAAGGACGGCCGCAATCAGATCCGCTTCGACGTGCGCGATACCGGCATCGGCATTCCCGCCGACGCCCGCCCGCACCTGTTCGCCTCGTTCAGCCAGGCCGATTCCTCGATCTCGCGCCGCTTCGGCGGCACCGGGCTGGGCCTGGCGATTTCCAAGCGGCTGGTCGAACTGATGGGCGGCGAGATCGGGGTTGACAGCGAACCCGGGCGCGGCTCGCGCTTTTGGTTCACCCTGCCATTCGACACTGCCGACCACGCCCCGACTGTGGCCGCCGCACCGCCGCCGCTGCCGGCACGGTCACTGGAAATCCTGCTGGCCGAGGACAACCCGGTCAACCGCACCGTCGCCGAACGCATCCTGACCGCTGCCGGCCACCACGTCACCGCCGTCGCCAACGGCGCCGAGGCCCTGGCGGCGGTGCAGGCGCGCAGCTTCGACGTCGTGCTGATGGACGTTCACATGCCGGAAATGGATGGCTTCGAGGCGACCCGGCGCATCCGCGCCCTGCCCGCCCCCGCCGGCCGCACCGCCATCCTGGCGCTGACCGCCAACGTCATGGCCGGCGACCAGGAGCGCTGCGCCCAGGCCGGCATGGACGGCTACCTGCCCAAGCCGTTCAAACCGGCGGAATTGTTGGCAGCTTTGGCTGAGCGGGCCGAACCGTCAGGCGATTAGCCGGCCGTTCATTTGCCGTTTGCGGCTCATACAAGAGTATCGCTGATTAACATCACATACCGATGATATAATCACCCGAACATCAGAATATAACTTTCCGTGCCCGGGGGTGTCATCATGTCGACTTTCATCAAAAATCTGCGGATCACCGCCAAGCTGGCGCTGGCCTTTGGCGCGCTGCTGGTGCTGACCCTGGCGCTGGCCGGCTTCGGCCTGTCGGGAGTGCATACCGTCAACGCCGCCGGCGACAACATCGTGAAAAATTGGCTGCCCAGCATCCAGAAGGCGGGCGAAATCAATCTGATGATGTCTGACCACCGCCGTATCAGCTTCGCCCACGTGATGTCCACCGAGGCGGCCGAGATGGACACGTACGACAAGGAGCTGGCCGCAACGCGAGCGCAGTTGGAAAAGGCGTTGCAGGATTACGAGCCGTTGATTGTGCTGGACGAGGAACGGCGCCTGCTCAACACCATCAAGGCCGATGCCGTCATCTATCTTGCCGAAGCGGACAAGGGGTTGGCTTTTTCCCGCCGCAACGAGAACGACAGCGCCCGTGGCGTCTTGATGGGCGAGGCCCGCCGCGCCTTCTACACGGCCAAGAGCAACGCGGTCAAACTGGTCGAGCTGAATGCCACCGAGGCCGACCGCCTGGCCGGCGAGGCCAACGCCACCTACCGCACCACCTTGGTGGTGGTCTCGCTGACCGCCGCCGCCGTGGTCGTGCTGACGCTGGCGGCCGGCTGGCTGCTGCGCCGGGCCATCGCCCAGCCCATCATCGCCATCTCGGACTCCATGCGCGTCCTGGCCGGCGGCGACAAATCGGCGATCATTCCCGGCATCGACCGCGGCGACGAGGTCGGCGGCATGGCCCAGGCGGTGCAGGTGTTCAAGGACAACATGATCCGCGCCGACGCCCTGGCCGCCGAGCAGGAAGCGGAGCGTGCCGCACGCGAGCGCCGCGCCCGCACCATCGAGCAGTTGACCGGCGAGTTCCAGACCGCGGTGGGCGGCCTGCTGCAGACCATCGCCTCGGCCGCGACCCAGATGGAAACCACCGCCGAGGGCATGACCGCCAACGCCACCCAGACCAACGAGCGGGCGATGACCGTGGCTTCGGCCACCGAGCAGGCCTCGGCCAACGTGCAGACGGTGGCGACCGCCGCCGAGGAACTGAGTTCGTCCATCCACGAGATCGGCCGCCAGGTCGAGCAGTCGTCGCGCGTCGCCGCTGCCACCGCCGAGGAGGCCCGCCACACCGATGCCACCGTCAAGTCGCTGGCCGAGGCGTCGGCCCGCATCGGCGAGGTGGTCAACCTGATCAACGACATCGCCAGCCAGACCAACCTGCTGGCGCTGAACGCCACCATCGAGGCGGCGCGCGCCGGCGAAGCCGGCAAGGGGTTTGCCGTGGTGGCGCACGAGGTCAAGGGGCTGGCCAACCAGACCGCCCGTGCCACCGACGAGATCGGCGCCCAGATCAGCGCGGTGCAGACCGCGACGCAACAGGCGGTGGTCGCCATCGGCTCGATCGTCGGCCGCATCGACGAGATGACCAGCATCGCCGCCGCCATCGCCTCGGCCGTCGAGGAACAGTCGGCCGCCACCAACGAAATCGCCCGCAACGTTCAGCAGGCGGCCCAGGGCACCCAGCAGGTCGCCGACGCCATCACCGGCGTCACCCAGGCCGCCTCGGAAACCGGCCAGGCCGCCGGCGAGGTGCTGCATGCCGCCAAGTCGCTGAACACTCAGGCCGACGGCCTGCGCACCCGCATCACCGGCTTCCTGGACGGCGTACGGACGGCGTGATTACGGTGCGAGGGGCCGGTTACGACGACGCGACCGGCCCCACGCCACCGCCAGGATCGCCGCCAGCGCGGCCAACAGTGCGCTCAACCCGACCAGAATGGACACGGTGAGCTGCAACTGGTCGATGCGGTGGTTTTGCGCCTCCAGGGTGCCGCCGATCCGGCGCTCCTGCTCGACCATGAAGGTCTCCACGCTCAGGCGCAGGCGTTCCGATTGCCCTTCCATATCGGCGCGCAGCCGCTCGGACTCCTCGCGCGGCGGTGCCGCCACCGACGCCGAAGACAGCGCCAAGCCGGCGCCCAGCAGCAGGACGGCCAGCCACAGTCGTGAACCCATCCCCGCCCCCTTGCCATGACATCGCAAGGGTAGCGCTGCGCCACAGCGGCGACAACCCTCAGGCAGCGCTGAGGGACTCGGGCGGGAACGGTCGCAGGTTGTCGAGGAACTGGTTGGTGCAGGCGCTCCACGAGAAGGTCAAGGCGTGGGCGCGGGCGGTTTGCGCCGAGATGGACTGCGCCGCCAGGGCGGCGTTGCGCAGGTCCTCGGACAGCACGCCGGCGGGGGACTGGCCGATGACGTCCAGCGGTCCCGGCACCGGATAGGCCGCCACCGGCAGGCCGGCGGCCAGTGCCTCCAGTAGCACCAGGCCGAAGGTGTCGGTGCGCGACGGGAAGACGAAAACGTCGGCGGCGGCGTAGTGCACCGCCAGGTCCTCGCCGAAGCGGGCGCCGGTGAAGCGGACGTCGGGGTGCTGGCGCCGCAGCAGCTCCAGCAACGGGCCGTCGCCCACCACCACCTTGGAGCCGGGCAGGTCGAGGTCGAGGAAGGCGTGGATGTTCTTTTCCACCGCCACCCGGCCGACATACAGGAAGATCGGACGCGGCAGGCCGGCGAACGGCCCGGAATCGCCGCGCGCCTCGGGCCGGGGGCGGAACAGGTCGGTATCGACGCCGCGCGACCACCGGCCGATATTGGCGAAGCCGCGCCGCAGCAACTCGTCCTCGATGCCTTGCGTCGCCACCATCACCCGCGACGACTTGCCGTGGAAGCGCCGCATCACCGCATAGGACAGCGGCAGCGGCACACGGAACCGCGCCTGGATGTATTCGGGGAATTTGGTGTGGTAGGCGGTGGTGAACGGCACCCGCCGCTTCAGGCAATAGCGCCGCGCCGCCCAGCCCAGCGGCCCCTCGGTGGCGATGTGGATGGCACAGGGTTGCGCTGCCTCGACCAACCGCGCCAGCCGCCGCCCCGGCTTCAGCGCCAGGCGGATTTCCGGATAGGTCGGGCACGGCAGCGAGCGGAAGCAATCGGGGGTGACGAACACCACCTCGTGGCCGGCCTTCTCCAACTCGGCCCTTAGGGTGTCGAGCGTGCGAACCACCCCGTTAACCTGTGGAAACCAGGCGTCGGAGACGACGAGTATGCGCATTCCCCCTCCTTGTCGCCGGCCGCCGTGGCCATGGCGCGGTCCAGCCAGTGCAACACGTCCAGCGTGCCGTCGGCACGCTCCACCAAGGCCGTGCAGGATTCCACCCAATCGCCGTCATTGGCGTACAGCACGCCGTCGACCGGCCTGATCTCGGCATGGTGGATATGGCCGCACACCACGCCGTCCACGCCCTGGCGGCGCGCTTCCTCGGCCACCGTGTGTTCGTAGTCGTCGATGAACTGGACGGCGTTCTTGACCTTGTGTTTCAGGTACGCCGACAGCGACCAGTACGGCAGTCCCATGCGGCGCCGGGCCAGGTTAAGCCAATGGTTGAACGCCAGCGCTACGCCATAGGCCCAATCGCCCAGCAGGGCCAGCCACTTGGCGTATTTCACCACACCGTCGAATGCGTCACCGTGCAGCACCAACAGACGGCGGCCGTCGGCGGTGACGTGCACGGCTTCGCGCATGACTTCGATGTCGCCGAAATTGTGATCGGCGTAATCGCGGGCGAATTCGTCGTGGTTGCCGGGAATGAACACCACCCGCGTTCCCTTGCGGGCCTTGCGCAGGATCTTTTGCACCACATCATTATGGGCCTGGGGCCAGTACCACGACCGCCGCAGGCGCCAGCCGTCGACAATGTCGCCGACCAGATACAGGACATCGGATTCGGTGTTCTTGAGGAAATCGAGCAGGAAATCCGCCTTGCACCCCCGCGTACCCAGATGCACGTCGGAAATCCAGATAGCGCGGTAGCGCTCGGTCGGAGCGGTGTCTGCGGTCATGATGGTCGGACCCGCGAGCAGTAACGGACAAGGCTCATGCCCTGGTTTTAGTTCCTCCTCCCCTTTTCTGTACATATGCCTTGCGGGAATTTCCCTAGAATTCACGGAATTGACGCCTATGTGTAACAATTATTTCACGGTGTTTTCTCAACACCAGCAGCTATACACCCCCTCATGTTGGCGCAAAGCATGATCCATATGGACACACATCCCCACGCCGAGGTCTCGCCCCGGCGCGTGCTGATCATCACCAACCCCGCCGCCGGCCGCAGCCGGGGCAAGAAGCTGGCGGAAATCGTCGGCTTGCTGCGGGCGCGGGGCTGCGTCGTCAGCGAACGCCTGACCACCCGGCGCGGCGATGCCGAGCAATTCGCCCGCGAAGCCAGCGCCGACGATGTCGACGTGGTGGTGGCCGCCGGCGGCGACGGCACCATCAACGAGGTGGTCAACGGCATGGTCGACCGCGTCGACCGCCCCCGGCTGGCGGTCATCCCGCTGGGCACTGCCAATGTGCTGGCGCTGGAAATCGGCCTGAACCCCAAGGACCCGGAACAGATCGCCGACACCATTGCCCGCGGCCCCAGTTGCACCGTGCATCTGGGCCTGGCCAACGGCCGCCATTTCGTGCTGATGGCCGGTGCCGGCCTGGACGCCCATGTGGTCGAGGGCGTCAACGTGGCGCTGAAGCGCCACACCGGTAAGCTGGCCTATGTGGTGGAAAGCGTGCGCCAGGCCTTCGGCTACGACTTTCCGGCACTGCAGATCCGCGCCAACGGCGAAATCTACGAAGGCCGCATGGCGGTGGCCTGCCGTGGCCGCTATTACGGCGGCCCGTTCGTCGCCGCCCCCGATGCGCGGCTGGACCGCCCCAAGCTGGAAGTGTGCATCCTACCCAAGGCCGGCGTCGGCGGCATGGTGCGCTATGGCCTGGCGCTGCCCATGAACAAGCTGGCAGAACTGCCCGAGGTCACCGTGGTGTCGGCCGATTCGATCACCATCCTGGGACCGCGCGGCGCGCCGCTGCAAGGCGACGGCGACATCGTCGCCCGCCTGCCGGCGGAAATCAGCATCGCCGCGCAGACGGTGGAACTGGTGGTTCCGGAGTAATCCGAACATCCCCTCTCCCGTTCCACGGGAGAGGGTGGCCCGAAGGGCCGGGTGAGGGAGCCACAGACTCTGGAGTCCTTGGCTCCCTCACCCTCCCACTACGTGGGTCCCTCCCTCTCCCGCCAGCGGGAGAGGGGAATTTACTCCCCGTATTCCGCCGCACAGTTCGGCGTTTCGAACACCGTCACCTTGACCAGCCGCGCGGTGCCGCCCGAGCGGACGGACACCGGCTGCGCCAGCTTGACGTACCAGTGCCGTGCCAGGCATTCGGCGGTGGGCTGGAACGGCACCACCGTCAGCTTGGTGCCCAGGCGGGTATCGGTGGTGGTGGCCTCACCGTCGGCACGCACCGCCGCTTCCAGCGCCGCCAGCCATTGTTCGACGTCGCGGCCGGCGGGGGCGAACATGGACAGCAATTCGCGGTCGGCCAGGGCGGCGATGAAGCCGTGGTCGCAGGGAATGTCGATGGCCTTGACCATCTCTTCCTTGAGGAAGCCGAAATCCACCACCATGTCGGTCTGTTCGCCCTGATGGTGCAGGTCGCCCGCTTCGCACACCGCCTCGATGCCATAGCGATGGCCGTGCACGTGCCGGCACTTGGAGCCGTGGGTCATGATGCGGTGGCCGGCATCGATGTCGATGCGGCGAGAGACGCGATAGGGCGCCGTCATGGCGATGGAAACCTTATGGGATGCCGATGATCTTGTGGGTCTGCAAGCTGAGCCGCCAGCGCGGATGCGTCAAGCAATACTGAACGCAGGCGGCGGTGCTGGCGGCGCGGTCGACGCCGTCCAGCGGCTGCAGGAAGGCGTGGCGAAAGCCGAGGCCCGCCAGCACCGCCGGGTCGATGCCGGCCTGCGGCCAGACCAGCTTGACCTCGTCGCCCGCCGTCACCACCAGTTCGGTACCGGCCTTGGGACTGACGCAGACCCAGTCCAGCCCGGCGGGCAGCGTCCGGGTGCCGTTGGTCTCGACCGCGATCTCGAAGCCACGCGCGTGCAGGGCGTCGATCAGCGGCGCATCCAGTTGCAGCGTCGGCTCGCCGCCGGTGCAGACGACGTAAGCGACACCACCGCCGGGCCACAACGCCGCCACCGCGTCGGCCAGGCTGTCGGCATCGGCATATTTGTCGCCGCCGACGAAATCGGTGTCGCAGAACCGGCACTGCGCCGCCGCCCGGTCCTCTTCGCGGCCGCTCCACAGATTGCAGCCGGCAAAGCGCAGGAATACCGCCGGGCGCCCGGCCTGGGCGCCCTCGCCTTGCAGCGTGTAGAACAGTTCCTTGACGGTGTAGGTCATGCGGGCGTGCCGGACAAAATCAATGATCGCTGCCGTGCAGGATCTGGTCGGCGATGCCGGTGTCGTAGCTCTGGCCCTCGACCGTCAGCGTCACCGCGAAGGGGAAGCTGCCACGGATCAGCCCCTTGCGCTCCAGCGCCGTCCAGGCGGCCGGATTGGACAGGCCGCTGGCGTCGCGGGTCAGCACCACCTTGCTGCCGACATGGAAATGGTTGCCGTGCGGCTGCGGCAAGCTGGTCAGCACCTTCTCGCCGGCATCGGTGGTCTGCGAGGTCTCGGGATGACGGGCCAGCTCCTGGAACAGCACCAGGGTCTTGGCCTGCAGCGGGTTCAGCTTCAGCGGATTGACTTTGGGGGGCATGGCGGACTCCGGAATGAGGTGCCCGGGGGATATACGCGCGGGCAGAGGAAACTCAAGAGATTTCAGCCGCGCGGCGCCCGGGTCCAGTCGCCGCGCACCGCCTGGACGATGGCCAGCGCCGCGATGGCGGCGGTTTCGGCGCGCAGGATGCGCGGCCCCAGCCCCACCGGGCGGGTAAACGGCAGGCGCGCCAGCAGGGCGCGTTCCTCGGGGGCGAAGCCGCCTTCGGGGCCGACCAGCACCGCCAACGGTCCCGCCGGCAGCTCGGCCAGCACCGACACCAGCGGCGCGCCACCGCCCGATTCATCCAGGAACAGCAGCGTGCGGGCGCCGTCCCAGCCGGCCAGCGCCTTGTCCAGTTGTGTCGGCTCCATCACCACCGGCACGGTCAGCCGCTCGCATTGCTCGGCCGCCTCGACCATGTGGGCGGCCAGGCGGTCGGTGTTGACGCGGCTTGCCACCGTGCGGCGGGTGAACACCGGCCACAGCGCCGAGGCGCCCAGTTCGGCCGCCTTTTCCGCCACCAGATCGACGTTGTCCTTTTTAATCGGCGCCGCCAGCAGCCACAGATCCGGCTCGGCCGCCTGCGGCCGCGTCTGCGCTTCGACCACCACGCCGACGCCCGATTTGGCAACGCTATCCAGCCGGCCGCGCCATTCGCCGTCGCGGCCGTTGAACAACAGCACGTCGTCACCCGCTCGTGCGCGCATGACGTTGGCGACGTAATGGGACTGGTCCTTGCCGAGCGTCAGCGGACCGGCGGCAAGATCGGCGGAAACGTGGAGGCGCAGTGTCATGCCTCGATCTTTTCCACCTTTAGCGCGATGCCGTCCACCCCGACGATGCGCACCCGCGCACCCGTCGGCAGATCGGGGCCGATCACCTTCCAGGTGCTGTCGCCCAATTTCAGCCGGCCCTGGCCGTCAAGGATGGGGGTGGCCAGCGTGTGCGTGGTGCCGATAAAAGCTTGGGCGCGGCGGTTCAACGCCGGTTCGCTGTCGACCGGTTCATGCAGGCGGCCATAGAGGCGGCGGCCGGCGACGGCGCTGAGCACGGTCAGCACGGCGAACAGCGCCGCCAGCCCCTGCCACGCCAGCCCCGGCGCCATATAGGCGACCATGCCGGTGACGATGGCGGCCATGCCCGGCCACACCAGGAAGGTGCCGGGCACCACCACCTCGAGGGCGATCAGGGCGAAGCCCAGGATCAGCCAATGCCAAAACGTCGGCTCCATGGCCTATTGCCCGGCCGGCGGCACCGAGGTGACGCGGCGCACCGCGCTGTCCCCGTGCAAGGCGTCCTTGGCGATCTCGGCGATGCCGGCGATGGCACCGATCACGCCCGACGCCTCCAGCGGCATCATCACCAGTTTCTGATTGGGCGCCGAGGCGACCTTTTCCAACGCCTCGACATAGCGCTGGGCAACGAAATAGTTCACCGCCATGGCCTCGCCGTTGGCGATGGCCGCCGACACCACCGACACCGCCTTGCCCTCGGCCTCGGCCTGGCGTTCGCGCGCCTCGGCATCGCGGAAGGCGGCCTCGCGCCGGCCTTCGGCGGCCAGGATCTGCGCCTGCTTGGTGCCTTCCGCCTTCAGCACCGCCGCCTGCTTCAGGCCCTCGGCCTCCAACACGGCGGCGCGCTTGTCGCGCTCGGCCTTCATCTGCCGCGCCATGGCGTCGACCAAGTCTCGCGGCGGCGCGATGTCCTTGATCTCGATACGGGTGACCTTGACGCCCCACGGCTGGGTCGCCTCGTCCACCACGATCAACAGCTTCTCGTTGATGCGATCGCGCTGGCTCAGCAGTTCGTCCAGGTCCATGCCGCCCATCACCGTGCGGATGTTGGTCATGGTGAGGTTGAGGATGGCCAATTGCAACTGCGCCACCTCGTAGGCGGCGCGGGCCGCGTCCAGCACCTGGTAGAACACCACGCCGTCCACCGTCAGCATGGCGTTGTCGCGGCTGATGATTTCCTGGCTGGGAACGTCGAGCACCTGCTCCATCATGTTGAGCTGGCGGCCGACGCGGTCGACCACCGGCACGATCAGGTGCAGGCCGGGCGACAGGGTGCGGATGTAGCGGCCGAAACGTTCGACGGTGTATTCAAAGCCTTGCGGCACCGCCTTGACCCCCAAGGCGACCACCAGGACGCCCAGGGCGACCAGAACGACGACGAAAACACTGGCTGCGGACAACATGGCGGCTCCCCCACTCCGGATGCGGCGTCATCAACATAGCGCATCCGGGGGGAGGTTCAATGCGCGCAACGCGCGTGGTCAGCCGCGCCCGCTTTCGTGGGGGGACAAAACCTCGCCGACCATGCCAGAGCCGGTCGATTTCGACTGGGTGGGGGTCGGCTCCCAGGTTCGGTGGCAGGCACGGCACCAACCGATCCGGCCAATCTGGTCGGCCAAAATGCGATTATCGTGCGAACCACAATGTGGACAAGCGTGCTTCACCACCTTCATGGACGTCCCCGAAAACGCGATTCTGCGCGAGAGGTATTAATACACAGCGAAAGTCCGACCGCCATTGAACTTACGGTTCGGTATGGCCTGACCTTATGGCGTATGAGTTGACGCACAGCCATGCGCCGGAAGGACTTGGCATTTACTATCACCAGTTGTGGGTCGCCTCTAATATTTGCCAGGGCGCGCCGACAGGGGCATAAACCCAGCGGATTGACCTCAAGCCAAGGGACAAGGGACATGGACAGCATCGGCATCGTGGGCGCGGGCGCATGGGGCACCGCGCTGGCGGCGACCGCCCAGCGGGCGGGGCGGGCGGTGACGCTGTGGGCGCGCGAGTCCGACCTGACCGAGGCCATCAACAGCACCCGCCGCAACAGCCTGTACCTACCCGATGTCCTGCTGGCCGACGGCATCCGCGCCACCAGTCGGTTGGACGAGGTAGCGGCGGCCGACGCCGTGCTGCTGGTGACGCCGGCCCAGCACCTGGGCGCCACCTGCCGCGCGCTCGCGCCGCTGTGGCGTGCCGGCGTGCCGGCGGTGATCTGCGCCAAGGGCGTCGAGCAATCCACCGGCCGCATGATGACCGAGGTGGTCGAGGCGGCGCTGCCCGGTGCGCCGGTGGCGGTGCTGTCCGGTCCCACCTTCGCCATCGAGGTGGCGCGCGGCCTGCCGACCGCCATAACCCTGGCCTGCGCCGACGCAGTCCTGGGGCAGGAACTGGTCGAAGCGCTGGGCACCCCCACCTTCCGCCCCTATCTGGCCGACGATCTGGTCGGCGCCGAGATCGGCGGCGCGGTCAAGAACGTGCTGGCCATCGCCTGCGGCATCGTCGAGGGACGCGGTTTCGGCGACAACGCCCGTGCCGCCCTGATCACCCGCGGCATGGCCGAACTGACCCGGCTGGCGGTGGCCAAGGGCGGCCGGCCCGAGACGTTGATGGGGCTGTCCGGCCTGGGCGACCTCATCCTCACCGCGTCGTCGTCGCAATCGCGCAACTACTCGCTGGGCTTCGCCCTGGGCGAGGGCCGCGCCCTGGCCGACATCCTGGCCGAGCGCCGCGCGGTGACCGAGGGCGTGTGGACCGCCGGCGCCGTGGTCGCCATGGCCGCCGGCCTGGGCATCGAGATGCCCATCTGCGCCGCCGTCGACGCGGTCATCAACCAGGGCGCCGATCTGGACGACGTCATTCGCGCCCTGCTGAGCCGGCCGTTCCGGGCGGAGGGTATCTAACGCGGATGGACACGGATGGACATGGAAGGGATTATTCGTGTTGATCCGTGTCCATCCGTGTCCCCCCCCCCAAAGGAGTCCCCCTTCATGTTCGTCGTTCATTGCCAGGACAAGCCCGGCGCCCAGCAGATCCGTCTCGACAACCGCGCCGCCCACCTGGACTGGCTCAAGGCCAACCTCGCCAAGATCGTCATGGCCGGCCCGGTGCAGACCGACGACCGCACCGGCATGGTCGGCAGCGTGCTGGTGCTGGATTTCGCCGAGCGCGCCGAGCTGGACGCCTTCCTGGCGCAGGACCCCTATGCCAAGGCCGGCCTGTTCGCCGCCGTCACCGTGCTGCCCTACAAGAAGGTGCTGCCGTGAGCTTCTGGCTGGTCAAGTCCGAGCCGGGCGCGTGGTCGTGGGACGATCAGGTGCGCGATCAGGTGACGGCGTGGACCGGCGTGCGCAACTACCAGGCCAGCAACTTCCTCAAGGCGATGAAGGTCGGCGACACCTGCTTCTTCTACCATTCGGTCGAGCAGAAGCGGATCGTCGGCATCGTCGAGGTCGTCCGCGAAGCCTATCCCGACCCCACCGCCGAGGACCCGCGCTGGGTCTGTGTCGACGTGCGCGCGGTGCGGCCGGTGCCGCGCCCGGTCAGCCTGGGCGACATCAAGACGGCGCCCGAGCTGGCCGACATCGCGCTGATCCGCCAGTCGCGGCTGTCGGTGATGCCGATCGAGCCGGCCCACTGGCAGGTGCTGTGCCGCATGGCGGGACTCGAATAGGGCCGTCACCCGTGGCATCCTGGGCGGGTTCCGCACCCGTCCGGGAGGCCCCCCCCCATGCCCGACCAAGTGCCCGACCACGTGCTGTGTTCCCTGTCCGACCTGGACGCCACCGGCGCCAAGGGTCCGCTCTGGGCCGGCGACACCACGGTGTTCGTCGTGCGCCAGGACGGTCAGGTCCGCGCCTGGGTCGATTCCTGCCCGCACGCCTTGGCGCCGCTGGAAATGGAACCCGACCGCTTTTTCGATCTGACCGGCAGCTACGTGCTGTGCACGCTGCACGGCGCCCACTTCGACCCGATCACCGGCGCCTGCGTGATGGGACCTTGCAAAGGTCGCAAACTGACCCCCTATCCCATTCGCATCCATAACGGAAAGATCATCGCCGACGCCCCGACCTTCGCGTTATGATGGTTGCCCTAAATCCTGGCAGTTTCATATATCAAGCGGTTTCGTTGCGCAGCAGGGTTGAGTCAGACGCAGAACTCGACCATACTTGCAATCGCAATTCGGGGAAACGCACCTGCGCCCGCCTTAAAGGGACGTGGGGCAAAAACCAAGAAAGTGGGAGACAACAAGAAATGACCGAACTTTTTCCCGTGCCTGCCGATTTCGCCAAGAGCGCCCTGGTCGACGAAAAGACCTATCAGGAGTGGTATGACCGCTCGGTGAACGACCCCGAGGGCTTCTGGGGCGAACACGGCAAGCGCGTCGACTGGATCAAGCCCTACACCCAGGTCAAGGATGTCTCCTACTCGGGCGACGTGCACATCAAGTGGTTCGCCGACGGCACCCTGAACGTTGCCGCCAACTGCCTGGATCGCCACCTCAAGGAACGCGGCGACCAGACCGCCATCATCTGGGAAGGCGACGACCCCAACGAATCCAAGCACGTCACCTATCGTGACCTGCATGCCCAGGTGTGCCGCCTGTCCAACGTGATGACCGATCTCGGCATCAAGAAGGGCGACCGCGTCACCATCTATCTGCCGATGATCGTCGAGGCGGCGGTGGCCATGCTGGCCTGCGCCCGCGTCGGCGCCATCCACTCCATCGTGTTCGGCGGCTTCAGCCCCGACGCCCTGGCCGGCCGCATCCAGGATTGCGACTCGTCGCTGGTCATCACCGCCGACGAGGGTCTGCGCGGCGGCCGCAAGGTGCCGCTGAAGACCAACGTCGACAAGGCGCTGGAGACCTGCTGGTCGGTCAAGAACGTGCTGGTGGTCCAGCGCACCGGCGGCAGTGTCCACATGGTCGCCGGCCGTGACCACTGGTACCACGAGCTGACCGAGAAGGCCCCGGCCACCCACGCCGCCGTCGAGATGAACGCCGAGGACCCGCTGTTCATCCTGTACACCTCGGGGTCGACCGGCAAACCCAAGGGCGTGCTGCACACCACCGGTGGTTATCTGGTCTATGCCTCGATGACCCACCAGTACGTCTTCGACTATCACGAGGGCGACGTCTATTGGTGCACCGCCGACGTGGGTTGGGTCACCGGCCACTCCTATATCGTCTATGGCCCGCTGGCCAACGGTGCCATCACCCTGATGTTCGAAGGCATCCCGACCTATCCGGACGCCTCGCGCTTCTGGCAGGTGGTGGACAAGCACCAGGTCAACATCTTCTACACCGCGCCGACCGCCATCCGTTCGCTGATGCGCGAGGGCGAGGACATCGTCAAGAAGACCAGCCGCAAGTCGCTGCGCTTGTTGGGTTCGGTCGGCGAGCCGATCAACCCGGAAGCCTGGCTGTGGTACCACCGCGTCGTCGGCGACAACCGTTGCCCGATCGTCGACACCTGGTGGCAGACCGAGACCGGCGGCATCCTGATCACCCCGCTGCCGGGCGCCACCGCGCTGAAGCCCGGCTCGGCCACCCGTCCGTTCTTCGGCGTCAAGCCGGTGATGGTCGACGCCGAGGGCAAGGTGCTGGACGGCGCCACCGAGGGTAACCTGTGCCTGGCCGAGCCGGGCTGGCCGGGCCAGATGCGCACCATCTACGGTGACCACGAGCGCTTTGGTCAGACCTATTTCTCGACCTACAAGGGCTATTACTTCACCGGTGACGGCGCCCGTCGCGACGAGGACGGCTATTACTGGATCACCGGCCGCGTGGACGACGTCATCAACGTCTCGGGCCACCGCATGGGCACCGCCGAGGTGGAATCCGCCCTGGTCGCCCATCCCAAGGTGGCCGAGGCCGCGGTCGTCGGCTATCCGCACGAGATCAAGGGCCAGGGCATCTATGCCTATGTCACCCTGATCGGCGGCGAGGAACCGTCCGAGGAACTGCGCAAGGAACTGGTGAACTGGGTCCGCAAGGAAATCGGCCCGATCGCCAGCCCCGACCTGATCCAGTGGTCGCCGGGCCTGCCCAAGACCCGTTCGGGCAAGATCATGCGCCGCATCCTGCGCAAGATCGCCGAGAACGAGTTCGGCAGCCTGGGCGACACCTCGACCCTGGCCGATCCGACCGTGGTCGACGACCTGATCGAGAACCGCATGAACCGCGCGTAATCAGCCTCGCTGATCTGCTATAAGGAAGGGGCCTGTCCACAGGATGGACAGGCCCCGACCTTTTTTGGGAGCAAAGGGTGATCGCGGAAACCCTGGGCGTGTTCGCCGGCGGCTATGCCCTGTTGATGGGTGGGCTGGCGGTGTTCCAGCGCGACATGATCTACCACCCCGACCCCATCCTGCCCGAGCCGGATCAGGTCGGAGTGCCGGACATGGTGCCGGTGCCGGTGCGCACCAGCGACGGCCTGGTGATGACCGGGTGGTACGCGCCGCCGCGTCAGGCCGGCCGCGCCACCATCGTCTATTGCCATGGCAATGCCCGCAACCTGGCCCAGCGCGCGTACAAGGCGCGGCGCCTGCTGGATGCCGGCTATGGCGTCTTCCTGGTCGGCTATCGCGGCTATGGCGGCAATCCCGGCCGCCCGAGCGAAAGCGGCCTGTACGCCGACGCCCGTGCGGTGGTCGGCTGGCTGCTGGGGCGCGGGGCGTCGCCGGGCCGGCTGGTGCTGTACGGCGAATCGCTGGGCACCGGCATCGCCACCCAACTGGCCAGCGAGATCGAGGATTTGCGCGGCGTGGTGCTGGAATCGCCGTTCACCAGCATGCACGACCTGTTTCCCAACTACCTGTCGCTGGGCCTGACGCCGTCGCTGATCCAGGACCGCTACGATTCGCTGAGCAAGGTTCCGACCCTGCGCACCCGACTGCTGATCGTCCACGGCGAGGATGACGGCGTGGTCCCGGTCGCCATGGGCCGCCGCCTGCTGCAAGCCGCCGGCACCGACGCCGAGGGCGTCTTCCTGCCCGGCGCCGGCCACACCAATCTGTGGGAAAACGGTGGCGCCGAAGCGGTGCTGCATTTCCTCGCCCGCATCCACGGCCTCGCCGAGGATGAGAAGGAAGAGGGCGCCGAGGAAAGCCCGGAGCGAGCGTAGCGAGGGACTGGGCCATTGAGGCCCCGCGAGCCACTGCGAGCGTGAGCCAAGCGGGCGGATGCCCGCACCGGCGACTGAGGAAAAACAAACCGGAGCGAGGCGAAGCCGAGGGACTGGCGCATTGGCCGCCCGCGCGCCCCTGCGCGCGTAAGCCAAGCATGCGGAGGCATGCGCCGGCGACTGAGGAAAAACAAACCGGAGCGAGGCGAAGCCGAGGGACTGGGCCATTGAGGCCCCGCGCGCCACTGCGAGCGTGAGCCGAGCGGGCGGATGCCCGCGCCGGCGCCTGAGGCCAAACAAAAACCAAACCCCACCTAAGCCAAAGGCGCCCCGAAGGGCGCCTTTGGCTTAGGTGGGAGACCGAACACGACCCGAATCGAAATCGTTACGGCTGCTTCCTTCCGGACCTGACCGGGTTGGCGACAGATTCGTCCATGCCGATCTCCCGCGCGGAATATCGGGGGAGTCGGGGCGCGATGCAAGAGGATTCGCCAAGAACCCCTCGCCGCCCTATTCGTCGGGCACCCACATCAGCGTCGCCGCGTCGCCGCTGCACAGGTCGGACAGCTTGGCCGCCGACAGCCGGGTCGGTAGGGTGCCGTTGACGATGATGGTGCCTTCGCGCGCCAGCCGCCAGCCGACCTGGACGCAGGCCCGCGACGGCACGTTCTCGGCGACCACGCTGGCGCGACCGTTGGCGCGGCTGACCGTCAATGCGCCGCCGAACACATGGGTGGGCGCCGCGCTGCCTTGGGCGGCCGCCTCCATCTGTGTCAGCAACTGGGTGCTGGCGTCGACCGCCGGGGCGCCGCCAAGCCAGAACCACAGGCCGGCGGCAGCGGCGGCGGCGATCACCACCAGGGTGATCCAGCCCCCCAATCCACCGCGATGGGCGGGATGCGACGGATGCGCATTGTGTGGGCCGCGCCCGGGCGCGGCGGGTGGATGCTTGGCCGGCGGCTGTTTCGCCGCACTGGTATGGGGCGCTTGCGGCGCCATTGTGAATGACCGTGCCATGGGACGCCTCCCAGGTCCCTGAACCCTTGTGCGTAATGATATACCCTAAAAGATGAATCAGGAATGAAGCTTGGCGCGGCGCGACGCGCCCGCTAAATTCCGCCCATGTCCATTCGCCTGCTGCCCCCCACCCTGGTCAACCAGATCGCCGCCGGCGAGGTGGTCGAACGTCCCGCTTCCGCCGTCAAGGAGCTGGTGGAGAACGCGCTGGACGCCGGCGCCGGCCGCATCGACGTGGTGCTGGTGGAAGGCGGCCAGGCGCTGATCTCGGTCACCGACGACGGCTGTGGCATGGGCGCGGACGAACTGGCGCTGGCGGTGGAACGCCACGCCACCTCCAAGCTACCCGACGACGACCTGGTCCATATCCGCCACCTGGGCTTTCGCGGCGAGGCGCTGCCGTCCATCGGCTCGGTGGCGCGGCTGACCCTGACCTCGCGGCCGCGCGGCGCCGATTCCGCCTGGAGCCTGACCGTCGAGGGCGGCGCCAAGGGCACGGCGCAACCGGCCGCCCACCCGCCCGGCACCCGGGTCGAGGTGCGCGACCTGTTCTACGCCACCCCGGCACGGCTGAAATTCCTCAAGGCGCCGCGCACCGAACTGACCCACGCCGCCGACACGCTGGAGCGGCTGGCCATGGCCCATCCGGCGGTGGCGTTCTCGCTGTCCGACGGCGCCCGGCCGGTGCTCAAGCTGGCGGCCCAGCGCGGCGAGAAGGCGGCGGCGCTGCTGACCCGGCTGGCCGCCATCATCGGCCGTGACTTCGAAACCAACGCGGTGCGGCTGGAGGCTGAGCGCGACGGGGTCAAGCTGACCGGCTGGGCCGGACTGCCCACCTTCAACAAGGGCACCAGCGCCTATCAGTACCTGTTCGTCAACGGCCGCCCGGTCAAGGACCGGCTGGTGATCGGCGCGGTCAAGGGCGCCTATCAGGACGTGCTGAGCCACGACCGCCATCCGGTGGTGGCGCTGTTCCTCGAACTGGCGCCCGACGCGGTCGACGTCAACGTCCACCCGGCCAAGGCCGAGGTGCGCTTCCGCGATGCCGGGCTGGTGCGCGGCCTGATCGTCTCGGCCATTCGCCATGCCTTGGCCGAGGCCGGCCACCGCGCCTCTTCGACTCTGGGCGTCGCCGCTCTCGGCGCGCTAGGGGCGCACGCCGCGCCGCCGCGCCCGGCCAGCGCGTATCAATGGCAACCCTCCGCACCGCGCCCCAGCTTCGGCCAGGTGCAGCAATCCGCCGCCGGTTTCGCCCCGCCGCAGGGTCTGGCGGAGGCGCTGCCCGGGCTATCCCTCCCCGGCTTGGCGCTACCGCCGAGCGCCCCGGCCGAGGTGGCGCCGGCGGAAACGCCCGAGTTGGACCACCCGCTGGGGGCGGCCCGCGCCCAGTTGCACGACACCTATATCATCGCCGAAACCCGCGACGGCCTGGTCATCGTCGACCAGCACGCCGCGCATGAAAGGCTGGTGCTGGAGCGCATGAAGGCGGCCATGGAGGCCGGCCCGGTCAAGACCCAGGCGCTGCTGCTGCCCGAGGTGGTCGATCTGGGCGAATCCGCCGCCGCCCGCATCAGCGACGCCGCCGAACATCTGGCCGGGCTGGGATTGGTGGTGGAGCCGTTCGGCACCGGCGCCGTGGTGGTGCGCGAGGTGCCGGCGTTGATGGGCGATTGCGACGTCCAGGGGCTGGTGCGCGACCTGGCCGACGATTTGGCCGAATGGGGCGAGGCGCTGGCGCTCAAGGACAAGCTCGGCAACATCTGCGCCACCATGGCCTGCCACGGCTCGGTCCGCGCCGGCCGCCGGCTGTCGGTGGCCGAGATGAACGCGCTGCTGCGCCAGATGGAGGCGACGCCGCTGTCGGGCCAATGCAACCACGGCCGCCCCACCCACGTCTCGCTGCGGCTGGCCGACGTGGAGCGGCTGTTCGGCCGGCGATAGATTCCGGCCTAAGCCGGCCGGCGCAATAGCCTGCGACAGCCGTCGCCCCCACCTACCACCCATGCCCGTGACATCCACGAGGCATGCCGAGATGAGGGGTTGCCGCACTGCGGCAAAAGGGCCATTGTCCGGCCCTCGAAACATTCCAGATGACATAGGAGTAAGGCGATGCGCGCGCTGTTGGCCGTGGTTGGCGGTCTCGGGGTGCTGGGTTTGGCGTTGTGGCTGTCGGCCTCGCCGGCCGGCGCGGTGGCGCCCTCGGCCGAAGCCGGCGCCGAGTTGGCGGCCCGCTGGTGCGCCGCCTGTCACGTGGTAGCG
This sequence comes from Bacteroidota bacterium, assembly GCA_050259735.1. Lineage (GTDB taxonomy): Bacteria > Pseudomonadota > Alphaproteobacteria > Rhodospirillales > Magnetospirillaceae > Magnetospirillum. Next base: position 76,859 of record JBLNBE010000039.1, on the reverse strand, counting down.
CCGTCGGGTGCCGGCACCGATGCGGCGCCGTCCTTCGCCGCCATCGCCAACAGCCGTTCGGCCGGCGAGATCCGCACCTTCCTGACCCAGCCCCATGCCAAGCCCATGCGCGGCTTCAACCTGACCACGCGCGAGATCGAGGACGTGGCCGCCTATATCGCCAGCCTGCAGCAGAAGGCCGAGCGCTGAGCGCTGTCATGGCGCATGAATCCGTGCCTCTAAGCCCTTGATGCGATTCCCGCTTGACGGCGGCCGGAGTCACACATATAAACGCGCCTTCGATTTCTGAACACTTCTCGGAACAGGTTTTACCATGGCTCATCACAAGTCCGCCAAGAAGCGCATCCGCCAGACCGAGCGCCGTACCGAGGTCAACCGCGCCCGCGTCAGCCGCCTCCGCACCTTCGTCAAGAAGGTCGAGCTGGCGATCGCTTCCGGCAACGCCGAGGAAGCCAAGGCGGCTTTCCTGGTCGCCGAGCCGGAGCTGGTGAAGGGCGCCCAGGCCGGTGTGCTGCACAAGAACACCGCCTCGCGCAAGGTTTCGCGCCTGGCCGCCCGCGTCAAGGACATGAAGCCGCTGGCCTAAGCGCCAGACGCTGAAATCCGAGGGTTTCCGCAAGGGCCGCGCCGACCAGCGCGGCCCTTGTCTTTTGTCCGGTTTCCGACAATAAAACCCTGCATTTGCGCGGCTTTGCGGGCAATTCATAATTATCGTCGCTGCCGATTTTTCGACTCCCCAGGGATTCCGGGGCCTGTGGATAAAGCAAGCGAAAAATTTTGTTCGTTCCCGTTCCGGTCCTGTTGCGAGTCGCCGGACGCATAGGTAGAGTCCCAAACCTTGCGTGGGGGCATCCAGTCGTCAGGACGCCAAATACTTGGGTAAAACCCATCTATATGGCCTGATGACAACAAACCATCGCACATCTAGTGAAATTTTACTCATTGCCTGTTTTATCGGGGCTGCGACAACTGTTTGCAGTCTTGGCAACAGGCGGGGGTATTACGAAGACCGGCACTTCGGCATGGCGCCACCGCCTCTTGGGGAAGCGGTCGCCGGGTCCGAAGAGTCGCAAGGCGTGGAAGCATCCGTGATGATCGAACGCTCCCGGGGGAATGGGAAAACGGCGACCTGCGGCCTTTCACGGCAACAACAAGTTTCGGCCGCCGATGCAAGTCTTCGACGGGTATCGGCAGCGCATTGGTAGATTTCGGGGACAACGAATGATTGACGTGGAGTGGGATCGGATCAAGGGGCGGCTGCGCGACGAAGTCGGCGATGCCGCTTACCGCAGCTGGCTGCGTCCGATCACCCTGCAGGACGTCCGCGACGATTCGGTCCGGCTGGGCCTGCCCACCCGCTTCATGCGCGATTGGGTCGCCACCCATTACGGCGAGCGCATCAAGAGCCTGTGGGGCGCCGAGAACCCGGCCATCCGCAGCATCGAGATCGTCGTCGGCAACGCGCCGCGCACCGTGGCCGCTGCCACCGCAGCGCCGGCGCCCGCGCCGCAGCCGGCCGCCACCACGCGCCAGACCGCCCGCGCCACCGCCGTCGCCGAGCCGGCCGCCGTGCGCGCCGCGCCGTGCAGCCCGGCCGATGTGGACGAACTGGGCGCCCAGCTCGACACGCGCTATACCTTCAAGAACTTCGTCGTCGGCAAGCCCAACGAATTCGCCTATGCCGCCGCCCGCCGGGTGGCCGAGGCCGAGGCGGTGTCGTTCAACCCGCTGTTCCTGTATGGCGGCGTCGGCCTGGGCAAGACCCACCTGATGCACGCCATCGCCTGGCACATCCGCGAGCACAATCCCAGCCGCCGCGTGCTGTACCTGTCGGCGGAAAAGTTCATGTACCGCTTCATCCGGGCGCTGCGCAGCCAGGACACCATGTCGTTCAAGGAGCAGTTCCGCAGCGTCGACGTGCTGATGGTGGACGACGTCCAGTTCATCGCCGGCAAGGACGCCACCCAGGAAGAGTTCTTCCACACCTTCAACGCCCTGGTCGACCAGGGCCGCCAGATCGTCATCTCGGCCGACAAGTCGCCGTCCGACCTGGAGGGAATGGAAGACCGCCTGCGCTCGCGCCTGAATTCCGGCCTGGTCGCCGACATCCACGCCACCACCTATGAACTGCGCCTGGGCATCCTGCATTCCAAGGCCGAGCAGATGGGCGCCACGGTGCCGCAGAAGGTGATGGAGTTCCTGGCCCACAAGATCGCCAGCAACGTGCGCGAACTGGAAGGCGCGCTCAACCGCGTCGTCGCCCACGCCCAGTTGGTCGGCCGCGCCATCACCCTGGAAAGCACCCAGGAAGTGCTGCACGACCTGCTGAAGGCGTCGGACCGCCGGATCACCATCGAGGAGATCCAGAAGCGCGTCGCCGAGCACTTCAATATCAAGCTGGCCGAGATGTCGTCGGCGCGCCGCTCGCGCCAGGTCGCCCGCCCGCGCCAGATCGCCATGTATCTGGCCAAGCAGTTGACCAGCCGCAGCCTGCCCGAGATCGGCCGCAAATTCGGCGGCCGCGACCACACCACCGTCATGCATGCGGTCAAGAAGGTCGAGGAGCTGAAGGGCGCCGACCAGAACTTCTCGGAAGACGTGGAATTGCTGCGGCGCATGCTGCAGGGCTGACCTCCACCCCATTGGTCATGAAACCGTCGCGTTTCCGCGCCCACTGGGGCGCGGAAAGCGCTTTGACGTCCCGACAGGCGTGATATACTGGCCGACCCCGCCAAAAGGCGGAAAAACGGTCTTTAACGGACGTCCAAAGACACGCCATGAAGCTGACCATCGAGCGCGCCCAGCTACTGAAGTCCCTGGCCCACGTGCAGAGCGTTGTCGAACGCCGCAACACCATCCCGATCCTGTCCAACGTCAAGCTTGAGGGCCGCCCCGGCTCGCTCAGCCTGAACGCCACCGACATGGACCTGGATTTCGTCGAGACGGTGGCTGCCGACGTGAGCCGTCCGGGCGCCACCACGGCGCCGGCCCACACCCTGTTCGAGATCGTCAAGAAGCTGCCCGACGGCAGCCAGGTGGAAATCGACCATTCCGCCGAAGACGGGCTGCTGACCCTGCGCTCGGGCCGCTCCAAGTTCTCGCTGGCCTGCCTGCCGGTCGAGGATTTCCCGGTGCTGTCGGGCGGCGAGCTGCCGCACCGCTTCGCCCTGTCGGCGGCGGAACTGAAGACGCTGATCGACCGCACCCGCTTCGCCATTTCGACCGAAGAGACGCGCTACTACCTGAACGGCATCTACCTGCACGCCGCCACCGGCGCCGCCGGCGACGTGCTGCGCGCGGTCGCCACCGACGGCCATCGCCTGGCCCGCGTCGAGGTGACGCTACCCGAGGGCGCCGCCGGCATGCCCGGCGTCATCGTGCCGCGCAAGACCGTCAACGAGATTTACAAGCTGATCAGCGAGACCGATGCCGAGATCACGGTGTCGCTGTCCGAGACCAAGCTGCGCTTCGCCTTCGGCGACGCCATCCTGACCAGCAAGCTGATCGACGGCACTTTCCCCGATTACGAACGGGTGATCCCGGCCGACAACGACAAGTACCTGGACGCCGACGTCAAGGTGTTCGCCAGCGCGGTCGACCGCGTCTCGGCCATCTCGACGGAAAAAAGCCGCGCCATCAAGCTGACGCTGGAAAAGGGCACCGTGCGCCTGTCCGCGTCCAGCCCGGAAAACGGCAGCGCCGAGGAAGAACTGGAAGCCCAGTACGATTCCACTCCGCTGGAGATCGGCTTCAACTCGCGCTACCTGCTGGACATCCTCGGCCAGGTCGAGGGCGATACCGCCCGCTTCGCCATGGCCGACGCCGCCAGCCCGACCGTGGTGCGCGACGTCACCGATGCCGGCGCCATCTATGTGCTGATGCCGATGCGGGTGTGATCGCGACCGGGAACACCGATCAGGGCCACCCCGCTACACCGCCTTGCGCCCGTCTGGCGGTGCGGCGACTAACCCTGACCGACTTCCGCTGTTACCAGCACCTGCGGCTGGAAACCGATGGCCGCCCGGTGGTGCTGACCGGCCCCAACGGCGCCGGCAAGACCAACCTGCTGGAGGCGCTGTCCTTCCTGACCCCCGGCCGCGGCATGCGCCGTGCCACCCTGGGCGACATCGCCCGCCGCGCGGCCGGTCCGCAACCGGCGCCAGAGGGCATCCCCTGGGCAGTGGCGGCGGTGTTGGATGGTCCGGTCGGACGGGTCGAGATCGGCACCGGGCGCGAGGCCGGTTCGGAACGGCGCACGGTGCGCATCGACGGCCAGCCGGCCAAGGCGCAGGATCTGGCCACCATCGCCTCGGCATTGTGGCTGACGCCGGCCATGGACCGGCTGTTCACCGAAGGGGCGAGCGGTCGCCGCCGCTTCCTCGACCGGCTGGTGTTCGGTCAGGACAGCGGCCACGCCGCCCAGGCCAGCGCCTACGAGCACGCCATGCGCGAGCGCAGCCGGCTGCTGAAGGCGGGACGCCTTGATCCGGCCTGGGCCTCGGCGCTGGAGGAAGCCATGGCCCGCCACGGCGCCCAGGTGGCGGCGGCGCGGGTGCGGGCGGTGGACCGGCTGGACCGGGCCTGCGCCCAGGGGCTGGGGCCGTTCCCGGCGGCGCGGCTGACCTTGCTGGGCGAGGCCGAGACCTGGGCCGCCGAGGCGCCGGTCGAGGTGGTGGAAGACAAGATGCGGGCCGCTTTTCGCGCCGCCCGCGGGCGAGACGAGGCGGCCGGGGCCGCCACCTTCGGGCCGCATCGCAGCGACCTGCAGGTGCGTCACGCCGACAAGGATTTGCCGGCCGGGCAGTGCTCGACCGGCGAGCAGAAGGCGGTTCTGGTGTCCATCGTCCTGGCCCAGGCCCGCGTGCGGACCACGCTTTCCGGGCTGGCGCCGCTGATGTTGCTGGACGAGGTGGTCGCCCATCTGGACCAGACCCGGCGGGCCGCGTTGTTCGACGAGTTGGCCGGGCTGACCGCCCAAAGCTGGATGACCGGTACCGACGAGGTGCTGTTCGACGGTTTCGGCGATCGCGCGCAGTTCTTTCGCGTTTCCGACGCGATGGTGAGAAAGAGTTTCGAAGACACAGATGAACACAGATGAGCGCAGATAAATTTGGTTGTTCTTGACGGCGTTTTTGCCCGAACCGGATTCGCGCCGCGCGCGGGCAAAAAATCTCTCATCTGTGTTTATCCGTGTCCCTCTGTGTCTTATATTCACGGCAGTGCCGCAGGGCAGTGAAGAAGGTTTTAAGCGTCATGACCGAGCCTGTGATCCCGACCAATTCCGCCGAAGAAGAGTACGGCGCGGATTCCATCAAGGTGCTGCGCGGCCTGGAAGCGGTGCGCAAGCGGCCGGGCATGTATATCGGCGACACCGACGACGGCTCGGGCCTGCACCACATGGTCTACGAAGTGGTGGACAACGCCATCGACGAGGCGCTGGCCGGCCACGCCGACCGTGTCGAGGTGACGCTGAACGGCGACGGCAGTTGCACGGTGCGCGACAACGGCCGCGGCATCCCCACCGACATCCACAAGGAAGAGGGCGTCTCGGCGGCCGAGGTCATCATGACCCAGCTGCACGCCGGCGGTAAGTTCGACCAGAATTCCTACAAGGTGTCGGGCGGCCTGCACGGCGTCGGCGTCTCGGTGGTGAACGCGCTGTCGGAAGTGCTGGACCTGCGCGTCTGGCGCGGCGGCAAGGAACACACCATGCGCTTCAGCCATGGCGAAGCGGTGGCGCCGCTGAAGGTGGTGGGCGACGCGCCGCTGCGCGACGAGGCCAACCCGGATCGTGGCCTGCTGACCGGCACCGAGGTGACCTTCCTGCCCAGCACCGAGACCTTCACCAAGACCGAATTCGACTTCGCCACCCTGGAACACCGCCTGCGCGAGCTGGCCTTCCTGAATTCCGGCGTGCGCATCCGCCTGACCGACCTGCGCCACGGCGAACCCGAGACCATCGAGCTGCATTACGAAGGCGGCATCGAGGCGTTCGTGAAGTACCTGGACCGCTCCAAGACCGCGCTGCACGCCCCGCCGATCGCCGTGTCCGGCGAAAAGGACGGCATGACCGTGGAAGTGGCGATGGAATGGTGCGACAGCTATCACGAAAGCCAGTTGTGCTTCACCAACAACATCCCGCAGCGTGACGGCGGTACCCATCTGGCCGGCTTCCGCGCCGCGCTGACCCGCACCATCAACAACTACGCCAACGATTCCGGCATCGCCAAAAAGGAAAAGGTGGCGCTGAACGGCGACGACATGCGCGAGGGCCTGACCTGCGTGCTGTCGGTCAAGGTGCCCGACCCCAAGTTCAGCAGCCAGACCAAGGACAAGCTGGTCAGCTCGGAAGTTCGTCCGGTGGTCGAGAACATCGTCGGCGAGAAGCTGTCCGAGTGGTTCGAGGAACACCCGCAGGAAGCCCGCAAGGTGGTGACCAAGGTGGTCGAGGCCGCCGCCGCCCGCGAGGCCGCCCGCAAGGCGCGCGAGCTGACCCGGCGCAAGGGCGTGCTCGACATCGCCACCCTGCCGGGCAAGCTGGCCGATTGCCAGGAACGCGACCCGGCGCTGTCCGAACTGTTCATCGTCGAGGGTGATTCGGCCGGCGGGTCCGCCAAGCAGGGCCGCCACCGCGCCAACCAGGCCATTCTGCCGCTCAAGGGCAAGATCCTGAACGTGGAGCGCGCCCGCTTCGACAAGATGCTGTCATCCGCCGAAATCGGCACGCTGATCGCCGCGCTGGGCACCGGCATCGGCCGCGAGGACTTCAACATCGAGAAGACCCGCTACCACAAGATCATCATCATGACCGACGCCGACGTCGACGGCTCGCACATCCGCACCCTGCTGTTGACCTTCTTCTATCGCCAGATGCCGCAGATCATCGAGCGCGGCTATCTCTATATCGCCCAGCCGCCGCTGTACCGCGCCAAGCGCGGCCAGTCCGAGGTCTATCTCAAGGACGAGCGCGCCATGGAGGAATACCTGATCGACGGCGGCCTGGCCGACGCCGTCATGACCCTGGGCAGCGGCGCGCAGGTGGGCGGCGCCGATTTGCGCGGCCTGACCGAGCAGGCCCGCACCGTGCGCGGCCTGCTGATGCCGCTGTCGCGTCGCGTTCCCATGCGCATCAACGAGCAGGCCGCCATCGCCGGCGCCTTCTCGCCCGTCTTGCTGACCGATGCCGAGCAGGGCCGCGCCATGGCCGCCACCGTGGCCGCCCGCCTGGATGCGCTGGAAAGCCATCTGGAACGCGGCTGGACCGGCGAATGGCTGGAAGGCACCGGCTGGGTGTTCCGCCGCACGCTGCGCGGCGTCACCGAAACCCATCTGCTCGACGCCGCCATCGTCCGCTCGCTCGAGGCGCGCAAGCTCAACGAGATGTCCGCCACCCTGCGCGACACTTACCAGACCATGGCCACCCTGGCGGTCAAGGAACGCCAGACCCCGATCAGCGGCCCGGTGGCGCTGGTCACCGCCGTGATGGACCAGGGCAAGAAGGGCATCGCCATCCAGCGCTATAAGGGCCTGGGCGAAATGAACCCCGAACAATTGTGGGAAACCACCCTGGACCCCGAAGCCCGTTCGCTGCTGCAGGTCAAGGTCGCCCACGGCGACGACGCCGAGGAAGTGTTCTCAACCCTGATGGGCGACGTCGTCGAACCCCGCCGCGACTTCATCCAGACCAACGCCTTGAAGGTGTCGAACCTGGACGTTTAAGGCCGTTGTTGTCGGTTTCCGCATAAACCGAGAAATTTGCGCATAAAACGAGGCGGGTAGCGATACCCGCCTCGTTTTATGCCTAGACCTTCGCTAGCCAGTCCTCATCGATAACCACACGCTCGACTAACTCTATCTTCACGCCCAGCTTCAGTTGACGCAGCAGGTCGCAGAGTTGGTCGCCGTCGATCAGTTCGATGGCAGGCGCACCGTCACGGGTGGCTTCACGCTTGGCATCGGCGGTGAACGTGCCGGTGGTGATGAAGAGGCCCTTGTCGCTGCGCCCAACCATGGCACCACGGAAGTCGCGGATTTCGCGCGCCGCCACGCTGCCACTATAACGCTTGCACTGGAACAGGACGTGGAACGACAGCAGGTTCAGGCGAAGAACGCCGATGCCGTCGATGCCGCCATCCCCGCTCCGGCCCGTCACCTCCACCTTTATGAAGCCTGCTTCGCGGAGAAGGCGCTGGGCCAAACGCTCGAACGCGCTGGGGTCCATCTGGCGAAGCTGCGCCAGCAGCGCGTCCCGCCACGACTGTAGCTCTGCCGGAGCCTGCTCGTCGGCGGCATCATCCGCCTCCTCGGTGGACGGCCCAGACCGGCGAGAATCGTAGTCCTGCCGCCGCACCAGCGATGGCACGCCATCGACGTCCTTCTCGGTCATCCGTTCACCGACATCGGTGACTGACCAGACGCCACGGGTCGAGTTCTCGATGGCACCCGCGCGCTTCAAATACGTTTTCGCCCAGGCGAGGTTGTAGCCGAGCTTGGTCTGGCGGTTGTCTGTATGGATGAACGAGGCGACATCCTCGGGCACCTTCTCAAGCTCGATGACCTTGGCCAGCAGTTCGTCGTTAGAGGCCGAGCCGCCCATCGCCTTCAAGGCTTTCAGGCAAGGCCACATCAGCCGGTCAAAACTCGGCACCACGGTCTGCACCCGCGACATGCTTCATCCCCAATCTGCGCACGATAAGCGTTATGGGAATATCCGCGAGAACTGCCAGAGCGGCAAGCCCTGGCTGTGGAACGCGCCTCCGGCACGCCCAGGTTGATCTCATTTTATGTGCAAAAACAGGCCGCGATTCTCAGGTTATGCGCAAATTCGTCTCGGGTTATGTGCAAACGCCCGAGCGTGGACAGCGCGGAATCCGTCAACGTTCTGGAGGGCGGCATCTCAGGTTATGCGGAAGCCGACAGTTGTCCCCCCTTGCCGGGTGACGCATGAAACGAGGCGGGGGCAATCCCCGCCTCGTTTTTCGTTTCCAGTCAGATATCTGGCGCATTCACACCAGCCGTTCCATGTTGTCGAACTGCACGGTCGTACCGTCGTGGAAGGTGATCTGCCCCGAGGCGTCGCCGTTGAACACCACGGCGTCGTGACCGGCGCTGACGGTCGCCGTGGTTCCGTGGTCCAGATTGACGATGAACGATTTGTCCGGGGCGCTGGTCGAGGTGGCGTGGATGACGCTGCTGTCGTTGGCATCGACCAGGAAGGTCCAATCCATATCGTGGCCGTTGCTTTGAACCATCAGCGTGTCATGGCCGCCCAGCCCGCCATTGACGTAATTCACCGTGTCGCCGTACTGGACGATCAAGGTGTCGTCGACGGTGGTGGAGCCGTCGGCGCCCCAGCGCACGTCGCCCAGGGCGTCGCCGGTCAGGGTCAGGCTGTCGGTCAGGGTGGTCGTGCTGGTCAGCGTGGTCGATGCCGCGCCATGATCGTCGAACACCGTCACCGCAGCCGAGCGGGTACCGGCATCCAGCGTGCCATCCGAGTTCGACAGCACGATGCTGTTGGCGATGGACTGGTAGGTATCGGCGCCGGCGCTGCCCGACAAGGACAGGGTATGGGTCGCGCCGTCATAGCTGACCGAGATGCCGGTGCCCGAGATCAGCAACGAGCCGTTGCCGCCCATGGTCACATCGTATCCTGCCAGCGCCAGCGAATCGCCATGTCCGGCCCCGCCCAGGGTCACGGTCATGCCTGTGAAGGTGGTGCTGTCCACATCGGTGATGGCAAGGCTGTCCACCAGGTGAATGGCCGACGACGCGGCGGCGGTCACCGTGTGGGTGGCGCCCGCCAACTCCAGGGTGGGGGCGTCGTTGACCGGAGCCAGGGACACCGACACCGTTTCGGTCACGGTGGAGGCTCCGGAATGGGCGGTGGCCAGCACATTGATGGTGCCGTTGTAATCGTCCGGCGCGGTGATGGTCAGGCCGGTCAATTGCGCCGCCGTGACGCTGACCCCGGTCGCGGCGTTGGTGACGGTCAGATGGGTGCCGCCGGCCAGGATGTATTCGCTGCCCACCGGCGCACCGGTCAGGGTGACCATGGTGTTGTCCGCCAGTTGCTCCATGCCGAAGCTCAGGGCGGTGCTGGTGTCCTCGGTGCCGGCGATGGTGTGGGACGCCAGATGCAGGCCCCCGCCGCTGGTATGGGCGCTGCCGTCGTCGGTGAAATAGACGCTGCCATAGGCATTGCCCGACACGGTGGCGGTGCCGGTCACGGTCACCGTGATGCCGTCCGACCCGCTGGCGCCGCCTTGGTCATAGGCGGTGACGGTGACCTCGCGCATGCCGCTGGTCAGCGTGCCGGTGCTGCTGGTGAAGATCACCGAATGCAGCAGGGTTTCATACTGATCCATGGTGGCGGTGCCGCTGAGGGTCAGCATGCCGTGGTCGTAGCCGATGGTGATGACGGTGCCGCCGGCAAGCGTCGTGGTCAGGTTGCCAGCGGCATCCTGCGTCAACGCCAACCCGGTCAGGCCGAGCGTGTCGCCGGCATGAGAGCCGCCGATCGCCACCGTCACCTTGGACAGGGTGGTGTTGTCCACATCGGTGATGTTGATGGTGGCGGTGCCGCCAAGCAGCGGGATCGGATCGGTGTGGTTGCCGGCGCCGATGCCGACGCCGGCGGTAATGTCCACCACCGGAGCGTCGTTCACCGCCGCCACGGCCACGGTGACCGTCTGGCTGGTGGTGGTGGCGGTCGAGGTGCCCTCGGCCGCGGTGGCGGTCACGGTCAAGTGGACGGTGCCGCTGTAATCGGTCGGGGTCTTCATGGACAGGCCGCTGACCGCCAGATGGTTCGCATTGGACGGAACGATCCATTGTTCCGTGCCGTTGGCGGCGGTGGTGGCGCTGATGACCGCGCCCGAGGCGGTGACGAAGACCGTTCCGCTGGGGGCGCCGGTAATGGTCACGGTCAGGGTTTCCGACCCGTCGATATCGGTCAGGCCGGCGTTGATGTTGAGGGCGACCGCCTGGTCCTCGGACCCGGTCGAGGCCGACGTCGTCAGCGTCGGCATGTCCGCTTCCGGCGCCAAGGTGACGGTGAACGAGAAGGCACTGGTCGAGACCACCGCACCGGCATGCGGGGTGGCGTCGCCGGCATCGGTGTCCTGCACCGACAGGGTCGCCGACAAGGTCCAGGTGCCCGCCACGTTGGTCGGGCCAGAGAAATAGACCTTGCCGCCGCTCAGCAGGCCCAGCGTGTTCACCTCGGTGGAACTGAGCGTCCAGCGATAGCTACCGTCGGCTTGCAGGGCCTTGGTGCCCACCTCGTGTCCGCTGGCGTCGGTAATCGCCGCACCGGCGGGAACCCCCGCGATGGTGATGGTGGCGGTCTCGCTGCTGTCCAGGATCTGGGCGCCCAAATCCAGCGCCACCAGATGATCCTCGGTGCCGGTGGCGGCCTGCGGGTTGATGCTGCCGCCGTCGGTAACGGCGGTCACCGTGACGGTGAAGGCGTTCGAGCTGTGTTCGACCCAGGTCGAGCTGCCGGCTTCACGCGAGTAGGTGGTGACCGTCAGGGTGACGTCGCCCGAATTGTCGGTGGCCGGCACCAGGCGGACGCCGTTCAACACCACGGTGCCGTTGGCGTTATAGGTCAGGTTGGCGTCCTTGACCGTCCAGGTGCCGTCACCGTTGTTGTAGGCGCCGACCAGCGTCGCCCCTGCGGGCACGCCGCCGATCACCACGTTCATGGTTTCCGACGACCATTGCGTCCCCGATGCGATCAGATCGGGGTGGGTGATGGTGACGTCGAGCGCGATCTGGCTGTCTTCGGCGCCGGTCACGTTCTTGGCGTCGAACGTGCTGGCATCCACCGCCGCGTTCACGGTGATGGTGGCCGAGGTGACCGAGGTGGTGCTGTCGGTGACGGTGTGGCCGTTGATGGTCGCGTGGTCGGTCACCCCGACGCTGACGTCCACTTTGACCGAGCCGGAATAGTTGGTGTCCGGCGTGAAGGTCAGACCCGACAGCACGATGCCGCCACTGGTGGTGAAGTTCGCCATTTGCGCGGCGGTCAGAGTGACGGTGTAGTCGGTGTAACCGGTGGTGCTGGCAGTCTGGGTGACGGTCATGCCGGCATCGGTGCTGGTCAGCGTGCCGGTGGAATGCCCGTTCTCGGTATAGACGCGAATGGTGACGGTGTTGCTGCTCAGGGATTCCGAGTGGTCGTGATCGGTGTCCTTGATGGTGATGGTCAGGGCAGCCGAGCCATCGTCTTCGACCACCGAGGTGATTGCAGTGGCAATGTTTGCGCCGTCGGCGGCGGGGGTAACCAGCAGATCCACTGGCGTCATGGTGGTGGCGGCGGTGTCGTACCAGCCGCTGGTGGTGGTGACCACCGCCCGCACATGCAGGTCATAGGTGTCGCCCGAGTAATCGGCCGGCGGGGTCAGGCTGACGCTGGACAGCGCGGTGTAGGGGATGGTGTAGGTGACGGTGCCGGTGGCGCTGTTGGAGGCGATCTCGTAGACGGTGCCCGAGATGGTCCAGCCGGCGGGAATCTCGACCACCACGCTGAGGGTGCCGACTTGCGTCGATCCCGCGCTGACCGCGCCATTGGCTCCGATGGTCAAGCTGGTGCCGTCGGTCCCGGTCGCCGAGAAGTGCAGGCCGCTCAGGCTGACGCCATGGTCTTCCGAAGTTTGCAAGGTGCCCGAGACGGTGGCGGTGGGATAGGTCACCGTGCCGCCCGGACCACCAGTGTCGTGGCCGTAATTCACCGCCACGGTGACCGTCTTTTCCGCCGTATCGATGGCCGGCGAATCCGGGTCCTGATCGATGACCTTGGCGGTGACCGACAGGTTGACGGTGCCGGCGGAATGGTTCGACGAAACCAATTGGATCTGGCTGACACTGGTGCCGTTGACAAGGGTCCAGGTGCCGTTGCCGTTATTGATGCCGCCCACTACGGTCACGCCGTTGGGCACGCCGCCGATGATCAGATAGGCGCTTTCCGACCCGTCGGTATCGGTGACACCCACATGGCCGTTCAGCGTCAGCGAACCGCTGGTGGCGTCATAGACGCCATCCGAGGTGCCGGCCGGCGTGATGACCAGGGTCGGCATGTCGGCATCGGGAGTGATGGCGATGGAGCCGGTCACCGTGGCTGTCGCGTGGGTAGCGCCCTCGGTCGAGGTCACCACCATGCTGACCGGAACGTCGGTGGACGAATTTTCGGGCACGCCGTACAGGGTGAAGCCGCTCAGCGCGACCGAGGTCTGGCCGGGCGGGATGTCCAGGTCGGCGATGGTGATGCTGTACTTGCCATCGCTGCCCAGAACCGGGCTGTAGGTGGCGTGGTTGTAGGTGACGTAAATGCCACTGGTGGAGCCGCCATGGGCGGCGACCAGACCGCTGACGTCCACCGTCACGTCCACGTCGGACAGGGTTTCCGAACCACCGGCGCCGATGGCGCTGTTGCCGCCGCCGGTATCGGCGACCTGAGCGGTCAGGCTGAACGCCACACCGGTATCGGCATGGGTGACCGGATCGAACCAGTTATCCTCGACCGCCGTGCCGCCGATGCTGCCGCCGGGGGCGTCGGCGACCGGGACGACGGTGACGCGCAAGGTGGTGTCGACCCGCTCGAAATCGCCGTCGTTCTCGGTGCTGATCAGGCGCGTCGAGACGGTGAAAGAGCCTGAGTAATTGGCCGGGGCCGAAAAACGGACGTATTGCACGTATTCCGGAGCCACCGAATACGACCCATTGCCGATATACTTGAGATACTGGCTCAGGTCGTGTCCGTCGGCGTCGACCATGACCACCCCCACCCCTTGCGGGATGCCCGAGATGACCACGCTCAGCGATTCCGAGCCGTCGGTGTCCAGGCTGTGGAAAGCGGTCAGGTTGGGATTGATCAGTTGGTCTTCCGTGCCCGTCGCGGTGAGCACGTCGCCGGTGTGAATCACCGAACCGGTGGCCGGGTTATAGGGCGCGTCGGCGTCGCCGGTGACGATGACGTTCAGGGTCGCCGTATGGGTGGCGGTGCTGCCATTGGACGCTTCGGTCGAGGTGGCGGTGATCGCCAGTTGGGCGTCGTCGTTGGAATTGGCGGCGGGCTTGTAATACAGGTTGTTCAGTTCGGCCGCGGCGAAGGTCCAGGTGCCGGCGGTCGAATTGTAGGTCCCCACCGCATGGCCCGACGCATCCACGAAGCTTGCGTCGTGGGGCACGTTGCCGATGGTGACGGTCAGGGTTTCCGACCCGTCGGTGTCGGTCAGGGCCGCGCGGATATCCAGCTTGACGACGTGGTCTTCCACCACGCGGGCGTCGGTGACGATCAGCGTGGGCGCGTCGGCCACCGCATCCACCTGCACATTGAAGGTGACGGTTGAGGTGGCGGTGGCGGTTGCCGTTTGGATGTCGCCGCTGGTGGCGCCGGCATGTTCGGTGGTGGTCACCTTGAACACGATACCGGTGGCGTCGACGTCGGAATTGGTCGGCGGAATCAACACCACCTGCGACGCGGTATGGGTGTTGAGGTCCAGGACCCAAGTATTGGTGCCGCTGGTATGGGTGGCATAGCCCACCACGTCGCCGTTGGCGTTCACATAGGCCACGCTCCAGCCCGACGGCACGTTCTGCAGCGACGCGCCGGTGATGGTTTCCGAGCCGTCGGTGTCCTTCAGCGCGGCGGCCAGATTCAGATGAATCGGAGTGTCTTCGTTGCCGGTGACGGTGATGGTGCCGGTGGATGAACCGTTCACCGAGATGATCGGAGCATCGGCCACCGCCTTGACGGTCAGGGTCGCGGAATTGGTGGTGGTGACGTGGGTGCTGGCGTTGTCGGTGTCCGAGGTGGTGGTGCGGATGCGATAGGTCACATCCTTGTCGGAATCCTCGTTGGGCACATAGACCAGCCCACCCAGCGAATAGGTGGCGGTGGTGGGGTGCGCCAGACTGGTCGCCGGGATCGCATAGATGTCGTAGGTCACGCCGCTGATGGTCACCGTTCCAGTCGACGTCAGGGTGGCGTGATTGAATTCCAGGTGCCCGTCCATGCTGCCATGGGCGATCAGCACCTCGACGTTGCCACTCAGGGTTTCCGAGCCGTCGGCGTCGGTCAGGGTGATGGTCGGCGCGAAGGCGATGCCGCCGACCTGATCCTCGACACCGGCAGAGACCGAAGCGACATAGGTGTCGTCGGCGACCGGAGTCACCTTCAGCACCAGGGTATCGACGACGCTGTCGGCGGTGCTGGCGCGGGTCAGGCCGGCGGCGGTGGCCAGGGTGGCGTCGGCGCTGCCATTGGCTTCGGTGGCGACGGTCTTGATATCGAATTTCAAGGTGTCGGTGTTGCTGCCGCTCGCCCAGTTGGCGATGCCGCCGACCGAAACCTTGCCGCCGGTGACGTTGGCGGCCGAAAGGGTGACGGATTGGCCGGCCGACAGGGTGGTGACCTCGCCATTGTCCACCACGCCATCGCCGTCGGCATCGATCCAGATGCGCGAGGCCTGTTTGGCGGTCAGGACGTAGGTCAGGGTTTCCGATCCGTCGGTGTCGCGCAGCGAACCGCCCACCGCATAGGACCCGTCGGACAATTGCGTGTGCAGATTGTACCAGCTGTCCTCGGCGATGATCTGGGTTTCATCCACCACGTTGACGGTCGGCGTGTCGGCGTCGGACAGCACCGAAACCACGACGGTCTTGGGGGTGTCCTGCGTCGCCTGGGTCACCTGGCCGTCGGTCCCGGAATCGGTGGTGGTCACCTTGACGGTCAGGCTCAGGTCGGCATCGCTGTTGCCGGGCGCCTTGATCTGCAGGCCGCCCAGGGCGGCGGTGGTCAGCGCATAGGTGCGGGTGCCGTTGGCGTTGGTGACGAAGCCATAAGCGGTGCCGGTGCCTTCGTCGCGCAGTTCCACGCCGGCAGGCGTGGTGACGGTGATGGCGGTGATCGCTTCCGAACCGTCGGTGTCCTTCAGGGTGGCGGCGATGTCCAGATGGAACCACTTGTCCTCGACGCCGATGCCCGAGACGTTCAGGTTCACATCGTTCGCCACCGCGCCCACCGTCACGGTCACGCTTTGCGTGCTTTGCGCGGTGTCGGCGTGAGCCTGGCCGTAGGCGGTGTCGGTGGCGGTGCCGACATCGGTGTCGGTGACCACGGCGCGGATGGTGAAGGTGATGTCGGCGTCGCTGTAATCCGAGGTCGAGCGCACGTAGACACCGGTCAGCGCGCCCGAGGGGCCGATCAGGCCGGCCGGGATCAGATAGCCGATATGGGGCGCGCCGTCGGGCGAGGTGTAGGTGGTGGTGTGCAGCGCCGTGTAGCTGCCGCCGGACGAGGAATAGAGCGCGAAGCCGGCGGGCAGATCCTCGATATAGACGCTCAGGGTATCGGTGGCATCGTCGGCCGCCGGGGCGACCACCACGTTGGTCAGGGCGACGTACTGCCCTTCGGCTCCCGCAAGCGTGCCGGGGGTGATGGTGGGGTCGAGGACGCCGATATCCACGGTCAGGGTGTGGGCGGGGCTGACGGCGATATCGCCGTTGCTGCTTTCCACCGAGACGCCGTGGACGCTGAGCGTCAAGTCCGACGAATAGCCGGGCTTGATGTTCAGTTGCAGATGGTCCAGGTCCGCAGCCAGCACCTTATAAACCGGATTGGCGACGCTGGCGGGGATGGCGACGCCGTCCTCGGAGAAGTCGGACGTCAGTTTCTGGGCATAGACGCTGAGCGTGCCGGCGGCGTCGGGGATGCCCGAGATGTAGACGTATTGCGTCTCGGAGCCGTCGGCATCGTTGCTGGCGACGGCGATATGCAAGTCCACCGAGACACCCGAGGCGGATTCGTCGGTGGCGGCGTTGCTTGCCGTCACCGTCGGCACGTCAGCCACGGCGGTGACGGTGATGGTGCCGCTGCCCTGGACCACGGTGGTCGCGTTGGGGTCCTGGTCGTAGGTGGTGATGCCGATGGCGTAGGTGGCGGCGCCCGACATGTCGGCAGCGGGCTGGAAGCTCAACCCCGCCAGCGTCCAGGTATGGCCCGCCGTCTCGGTGAAGGTGGCACCGCTGATGGTCCAGCGATACGTCCCGTCGGCGTCGATGGTGGGCGTGACCGCCACACCGTTCAGATACAGCGTGCCCGAAATCATGCCGGCATCGCTGGAGGTGATGGTCACGTCGCCGGTGGGATGCTCGGACCCGTCGGTATCGGTCAGGGTGATCGTGGGAGTCAGAACGATGGGTGTGCCGCTGGTGTCGGCGCCGTTGTCGTTCAGGCCGCTCAGGCCGTCCTCGAACCCGGTATTGGCCGCGACGATGGTGGCGCTGTCGTGCACCGGGTCGACCACCAGGGTCAGAGTGTCGGTGGCGCTGGTAGCGGTGGTCGAACGAACCAGGCCATTGGCGGCGGCCAGGGCGCTGTCGTCGGTGTGTTCGGTCGCGGTGGTGACGATGTCGAATTTCAGGGTGCCGTTGCTGCCGCCGCTGGCCCAATCGGCCACGCCGCCCACCGACACCTTGCCGGCATAGATGTCGGCGGCTGAAACGGTGACGCTGTGGCCAGCCTGCAGGGTCTGAATCTCGCCCGCATCCCGAACGCCATCGCCGTCGGCATCGATCCACAGGCGCGATTCCTGCTTGGCGGTGATGGTGAAGCTTAGCGTTTCAGAGGTATCGGCGCTGGTGGTCTGGCCGTCGGTGCCGCCGTGTTCGGTCAACGAGCCTTCGACCGCATGGCCGCCACCCGCCAGTGCGGTGCGCAGGTTGTAGAACGAATCCTCGTTGACGTGCTGGGCCGCGTCCACCACCGACACGGTGGGGACGTCGGCATCGGACAGCACGTGCACGGTGATGGTCTGCTGGACGCCAGCGGTCTTGGTTTCGACCTGAGCGCCGGTCGCACCCTCGGTGGCAACGGCGGTCAGGGTCAGCGCGAAATCCTGGTCGCTGTCCTGGGCGGCCTTGACCTGCAGGTCGCCAAGATCCGAGGCCAGCACCAGCCACGACCCCGAGGGAATGAAGGTGCCGTCGTCCAGGGTGATGTCGGTGGTGGTCTGGGTGCCGTGATTGAGCATGGCACCGTCGGGCAGGCCGCTGACATAGACGGTCAGGGCTTCAGAGCCGTCGGTGTCGGTCAGCGCGGCATCGATCTTGAGGTCGAACCACTTGTCCTCGACGCCGATGGCCGAGGCCGACAGGGTGGGCGTGTCGGCGACCGCCTTGATGATGACGTGAACGTCGGTGACCGTGTCGCTGACATCGGGCGCGGCACTTTTGACGGCGGCGCTGTCGGCGTCGGTATCGCCGTCCCGGACCACGGCGCGCAGCTTGAAATCGATATCGGTGTCGAGATTGGTGGTGGACGGGTGGGACCTGTCCCAGCCCACCTGCAGACCGGTGACGCTGCCGGTGGCGGCGTTCCAATAGGCCGTCACGTCGTAACCGGTATGCTGCACGCCGTCGGCGTCCACGGTGGTGGTGGTGGTCAGGGCGGTGCCGTTGGCGGTCTGAAGAATCACGCCGTTGGGCAGATTCTCGATATAGACCGCCATGGTTTCGCTGCCGACCTTGGCGTTGATGGCGGCGCTGAGCGTCAGATCGGCGAAGCCGTCTTCGTTGCCCACGCCCGAGCCGCTGGCTGACGGATCGACCACGCCCACATCCACCACGACGGTCTGCGCGGCGGTGACGGCGGTGTCGCCGTTCATCTTTTCGGTGCTGACGGCGTGGACCGTCAGGGTGAAATCGGTGCTGTTGTCGGTGGCGGCGCGGACTTGCAGGGTGTCCAGATATTCGGCCGGCACCACGTAATACGTCCCGGCCGGCAGGCCGGCGGGCAGGTCGTTGGTGACGGCGGCGACGGTCACCGTATGGCCGGCGGCGTCGGTATAATGAAGCTGGGCGCCGGCAGGCAGGTCGGCGATATAGACGCTTTGGCTTTCCGACCCGTCGGTGTCCTTGCTGGTGACGTCGATCTTCAGGTCGATCCAGGTGTTTTCCATACCGGCCGAATCGTGGACCACCAGCACCGGCGTGTCGGCCACCGCCTCGATATGCACGGGCATGACCGAGGTCGTGGTGGCGCTGCCGCCGCTTTCCGTGGTGGTGACGCTGACCGTCAGGCTGAAGTCGCCGCTGAAATCGGCGTCGTCGTCGGAATTGAGATTCTTGAGGTAGATATTGTTCAGCGTGGTGGGGGTGACGTCGGTCAGCGTCCAGGTGCCGTTGGCGACCTGGCCGATGGGGCTACCATCGGCACCGACGATCACGAAGCCGTCGGGAATGCCGCTGATGGTCAGCGAGGTCAGCCGCTCGCCGCCACCATCGGTGTCGTTGGTGGCCGCGTCGATGGTCAGCTTGGTCAACTGGTTTTCCACGCCCGAGGCGGCGCCGAGCGTCAGGGTCGGCTGCTGGGCGGTGGTGATGATCGGATCGGTCGGCGCCGGCGGGGCGGCCGGCGTCTCTGCCGGGATCACCTGTGCGGCCGGCGTGGGGACGAAGGCGGCGGGTCGCGGCGCGCTCTGCTCGGGACCGTCGGCCACCGGACCGGGCTGAACCCGGTCCTGCACCGGCTGTCCCTCGATCGTGATCGGCGCGGTGCCGGTGCTGCGGGCTTCTTCCGGGGCCTCGGCCGCCAGATCGGTGGAAAAGGCGGGAAACGGGTTCTGGAATTCGGCGGCGACGGTGTGGTCCGGTTCGCTGGGCGTATAGACGTCCGCGATCACCTGGCCGCCAGTGGGGGTGGCGCCCCGTTCGGCGGGGGCGCCGTCCTGCATGGCCTCGAAGGTCGAGCGATCGGCGCTTTGGACGTTGGCGAGTCCCTTTACGTCCTCGCGATCCGACGCCGAGGATGCCGGAAGCTCGTGCTCCTCGGCATCATCCAGGCGCTCGGCGCCCTTGCCGTCCAAATGCAGCGCATCCAGGGTGCTGACGTCGGACGATTGCACATCGGCGACGTTCGCGCCGCCCAAGTTTTCGGTCTCTTCGGACATGTCGTCACCCACCCCTGGAATGGAAAATCAGCGCTCGCGGAAAGCTTGGGAAAACGAAGCCTGAAGCGGCTTCAGCAAATACTGCAACAGGGTCTTGTCGCCCGTTATGACGTCGGCCTGAACCGTCATGCCGGGCATGACCGGGTTCTCGCCGGGGACCTTGCCGACCCACGGATGGTCCAGCACGATCCAACCCTTGTAGTAAGGGGTGCCGTCTTTTTCATCGATGTAGGTGGTGGCGGAAATGTCGCGCAACGTGCCGTCAACGCTGCCGAAGCGCACGAAGTCGTACGACGCCACCTTCACCGTCACCTTCTGGCCCGCATGCAGATGGCCGACGTCGCGGGTGCTGATATGGCTTTCCACCAGCAGCTCGTCGTCGACCGGCACGATTTCCATCAGCATGCCGCCGGCGGGAACGACCGCGCCCACCGTCTTGGCCTTCAGGTTCTGCACGTAGCCCTTGACCGGCGACACCACTTCCAGGCGGTTGACCCGGTCTTCCAGGCGGCCCAGGGCGTCGTCGATCTGGGCGATTTCGGCGGTCGCCGTGCCCAATTCGCCAAAGGCGTCCTGACGCAGGTTGTTGTCCAGATCGGTGATGCGCTTCGACAATTCGTCCAGGGCCTTGGCGGCGGTGCTTTCCTGGCCCTTCAGGCGCGACAGCTCGCTTTCGGCCGCCGCGCGCTGACGCTGCACGGCATAGACGTCGACCTTGCTGGAATAGCCGGAATTGAACAGCGTCTCGCGCATCTTCACTTCTTCCGACACCAGCCGCAATTGCTCGGCCACGCCCTTTTGCTGCTGCTGGACGGCGTAGATTTCCGCCTGCTTCTGCTTGATCTGCTCTTCCAGCACCTTTCGCTGCGAATCCCAGCGCAGGGTGTTGGCGTTCAGGATGTCGGTCTGGTCGTTGACCATGCCGGCATACTTGGCCGGAACGTCGGCGAAATTGGGCTGCCGGCCTTCCACATAGGCGCGCAGACGCTCGACCTTGATGGTCAGACCGGCGCGGCGGCTTTGCATCTGCTCCAGCTCGGCGGACGCCTGGTTGGGGTCCAGCCGCACCAGCACCTGACCGGCCTGAACCACGGCGTGGTCCTCCACCAGGATCTCGCGGACGATGCCGCCTTCCAGATGCTGGACCACCTGCACCGAATGGGCGGGCACCACGTTTCCGAAGGTCACCGCCACTTCGTCGATGTGCATGAAGGCCGCCCACACCAGGAAGGCGACGACCAACACCGATACGACGGTGACGGCGATTTTCGAGACGGCGGAGATTCCGCTTTCCTCGACGATGGCGAATTGCGCCAGATGGCGGATCTGACGCGATCCCTTTTCCAACTTGTGCGGCGGCATGATCTCGGCGACGGCTTGCGGCATGATGAAACGCGGTCCCTGGATAAGGCGTCAGAAGAAATTGGGCGGCAGGCGGCTAAGGACTTGCTGGGCCGGGCCGGCCATGCGCACCTGCCCGCCCACCATCACCACCACCTTGTCCACCAGCTTCAGGTGGCTGGGGCGGTGGGTGACCAGAAACACGGTGCTGTTGCCCTTCATGCGTTCCAGCGTCAGCATCAACTGGCGGTCGGACATGAAGTCCAGGCTGGACGCCGGCTCGTCCAGCAAGGTGATGGGCGCACGCTTCAGATAGGCCCGGGCCAGCGACAGGCGCTGGCGGAAGCTGGCCGGCAGGCGGTCGGTCTTGCCGTCGCCCAGCTTGGTGTCGAATTGCTCGGGCAGGTCCAGCACGTCGTTCAGCACGCCCGCCTCGGCGCAGGCCCACCGCAGTTCCTCGTCGGTGGCTTCCGGCCGGGCCAGGCGCAGGTTCTGCGCCACGGTGCCGAAATAGATGTCGGGCTGTTGCGGCACATAGGCGATCAGGCGCCGCATCTCGATGGGGTCCAACTGACGAATGTCGATGTCGTCCACCAGGATGGCGCCGGTCTGCGGCCGATACAGCCCCAGCAGCAGCTTCAGCACGGTGGATTTGCCCGATCCATTGGGACCGATCAGCGCCACCACTTCGCCGGGTTCGGCCTGGAAGGTCATGCCCAGCACGGCGGGGTCGGCATCTGGGCTGTAGCGCAGCGACACGTTGTTCAGCGCCACCCGGCCCTTCAGCTCGGGCACGGCGTGGATGGTGGGCGCCACCACGCGCTCGGGCCGCAACTGCATCAGGCGGTTGATCTGGGTGATGGAGGCCTGCACGCGCTCGATCTGCGCGGCCAGCGAGAACCCGGTTTGCAACGGCCGCAGCACCCACCAGACCACGATCATCGAGGCCATCAGGCCGCCCACGGTCATGTCGCCGCCCAGCACCCGCTCGACGCCCCAGCCCAGGGTCAGCACGCCGGTCACCACCACCATGGCCTGGGAGATGGCGGTGACGGTGGTGTTGGCGCGATTGGCGGCGTGGCTTTTGATCGCCGCCTCGGCCGACAGGTTGCGATAGCGTTGCTGCCAGACGGCCCCGGCCCCGGCTTCCTTGATCGTGCGCGGCACCGACAGGGCCTCGACCAAAAACTCCTGGCGCCGCGACGACGCCCGCGTCGCCTCGCGCACGCGGCGTTCCACCACCGGGCGGGCGATCAGGGCGAACAGCACGAACAGCACGATGGCGCCCATGGGCACGAAGACCAGCGGGCCGCCCAACAGCGCCATCACCAGCAGGAAGATGACGATGAACGGCGCTTCGGCCAGGGTGGTCGCCAGCGGGCCGGTAAAGAACTCGCGCACCATTTCGAAATCGCGCAAGCGGGCGATCTGGGCGTTGGAATTGGCCTGTTCCGTATAGGCGGGAGACAGCATCAGCAGACGGCGGAAGATCGCCAGTCCCAGCAGATGGTCCAGCCGCGCGCCCATATAGGCGATCATCCGGGAGCGCACGAAACGGATGGAAAAGTCGCCGAGAATGGCGATCAGGCATCCCGCCAGCACCGAAACCAGCAAGAGGCCCGAGCCGGTCGGCAGGTATTGGTCATAGACGGACTTGATCAGCAGCGGCGTGGACAGCACCAGCAGGTTGGAGACCAGCGAAGTACCCAGCATGCGCAGGAAGAGCGGCGAGAAGCGGCGCAGCATGGAAAAGACGAAGTTGCGCGGCGTCTCCTCCATCCGCGCGCGCTCTTCCTCGGACAGCGGCGCGAAGCGATAGATGGTCCCGCTCATCGCCGGGGCGGGCATGATCTGCTCGCTGCCGCTTTCGGCGGTGAACACCACCATGCCGTCGCTTTCCTTGCGCACCAGCACCATGGCCATGCCGTCATCGGGCAGGAACAGGCAGGGCAGCAGGCGCGGGTCCATGCGCGCGGGCGACAGCCGCAGCGAAGAACTGGCGAACCCCAGATTCGCCATGATGTTCAGCATGTCGGTCAGGTCGACGCTGTCGGCGAAATGCGGCAGCGATTCCGCCACGTGGACCAGTTCACCTTCCCATTCCAGGGCGGCCAGCAGCGGCAGGATGCACGCGGCGACATCGGTCTTGGCCTGCATTCCCCCCAGCGAACTGCGGATCGCGGCGGGATCGCTGAGGTCGCTGCGGGCGGGACGGTTGGTCCAGGCGGGGGCGATGGAGGGGCTTGGAGGCGTCATGGCGGGGCCTATTCGGCAGCGGGGATGCCGGCGGCGACCGCCGTGGCGGGGGCGGCGGCGGCAGGCGGGGGCGGCAACACGGCGTTGACCAGGCTGCCCTTTTCAATGCGCAGCATGCGGTCGGCCAGACGTTGCAGCGACGGGCGCAGCGTCACCATGATCAGCGTGGTATCGCGGGACATGCCTTCCAGATACTGGCGCAGGGCCTCGTCGCCGGGGCCGTCCATCGAGGCGTTGGCTTCGTCGAACAGCAGCACGCGCGGCTTGGTCACCAGGGCGCGCACCACGGCGATGCGCTGGATCACGCCGCGCGGCAGAATGTCACCGCTGCCGTCGCCGACGCGGGTGTGGTAGCCGTGGGCGAGCCGGTAGACCACGGCGTCCAGCCCCAGTTCGCTGGCGATGCGCAAGGCGTCGCGGCGGCGTTCGGCGCGGAACATGGTCAGGTTTTCCAGGATGGTGCCGCGCATCAACTCGCCGCGCTGGGGGACGAAGGCGATGCCGCCGTCGCGCAGCAGATGGCTGCGTTCGTGCGCGGACACCGGAATGCCATCCAGCAGCACCTCGCCCGCACTGGCGGCGATGCTGCCATGGATCAGGCGCAGCAAGGTCGACTTGCCGCTGCCGTTGTCGCCACCGATAGCGACGCGCTCGCCCGGCTGGATGGTCAGCGTCACGTTCTCGAACACCGGCGGGACATCGTCGGTAGGCTTGAAGGTGACGTCGCGCAGCTCCACCCGGCCCTTGATCGGACGGACCACCTGCTCGGCGGCGCGGGGGTCCTGCGGCAGCTCGAACACGGACTCGAAGCGCGTACGCATCAGGCGCGCGCTTTGCCACCGGGTCCACAGGCCGACGGCCTTTTGTATGGGCTGCAGCGCGCGGCCGGCCAGCAGGGTACAGGCGGACAGGCCGCCCACCGTCAGGTGATTATCGACCACCATCATGCCGCCGAACACCACCACCGACAGGGTCAGGAGTTGCGAGAACACGCCGGCGGTGCTGAGCGAATGGGTGTTGACCTGGGTCAGGCGGTGCGAATTGCGGGCGACGGCCTCCTGCAGGCGGGCATAGCGCTGGATCATCTGCGCTTCCATGGCCATGGACTTGATGGAGTGGATGCCCTGAATGACCTCGATGCTGAAATTCTGGCGGCGGTCGCGCACCGTGTTGAAATCCTTGATGGCCTTTTCCGAGCTTTTGTCGCCCAGCACGGCGAAGGCGACGAACCCGGCCAGGATCACCACCGGGGCAACGACCAGCCAACCCGCCAAATAGCCGATGGCGCCCAGGAACAGCAGCACGAAGGGCAGGTCGCAAACCACCAGGGTCCAGTTTTCGGAAAACACCTCGCGCACCGTGGGCAGGCCGCCAAGGCGCTCGATCAGTTCGCCGGGGCCGACCTTTTCCAATTCGTCGGCGGGAGTGGCCAGGATGTGGGCAAAGGCCTTGCAGCCGGCGGCATGCTCGAACTGCACGCCGCTCCACCCGATGATGTCGGCCCGCGCGCAGCGCAACACGGCCTCCAGCACGACCGCGCTCACCACCCCGGCCAGCAGCAGCAGCAAGGTGCCGGTCGAGCTGTTGGGGATGATGCGGTCGTAGATCTGGAGCAGCGCCAACGGCAGGGCCAGCGCCAGAATGTTCAGGAAGACCGAAGCGACGCCGACATAGCCGCCGCCCCGGCGGATGTCGCCGAAGAGAGGCCCTGAACCAGTAGGTTTATTATT
The DNA here is from genome assembly GCA_050259735.1 of Bacteroidota bacterium. Lineage (GTDB taxonomy): Bacteria > Pseudomonadota > Alphaproteobacteria > Rhodospirillales > Magnetospirillaceae > Magnetospirillum. The sequence continues at coordinate 51,577 of JBLNBE010000039.1, read as the reverse complement.
GCGCTCGTTCACATCATTCCCCAGTGCGAAGGCACATGTCTGGACGTATTACTTTACCCTGGAGCCAGGCGGGGGAGCCACGCGCGAATTGAGACAAATTGTCGCTATGCTGTGCGTATCTCGATATTTTCTCCGACTTTAGGCGCGAAATATGTCGATTTTAGACCAATGGTCCTATCGCGTTAGGCGTGAAGTACCGACTTTGCGGGCCAACTGAGGGCGTGCGCAAACAGGCCCAATCGGGCTTTTGCCGGCCTTTCGCGGGTCCGAAGGGCAACACCAACCGAGTAATTATTGGGCAGCACTACTCAACCGGAGAGATGGTGTCCAGCACAACGCCACAAAATCCATGCAAATGAAAGTTTTCCCGGCGATCGAGGGGATCGACCTCAATAAAACGGTAATCATGGAGACCGCTGCCGGGACGGTGGTGCGGGGGCAGGCAGCGACCCCACACGCCGGCAAAAGAAAAGGCCACCGCCCGGGGGGCGATGGCCTTGGTCTTCGCGGCTGCGCGGCGTTTAGTCGTCGCGGCGCACGCCGAGGAACTGCAGCAGGAACATGAACAGGTTGATGAAGTCCATGTAGAGGTTGAGGGCGCCCAGGACGGCGATCTTGGTGCCGTCTTCCTCGCTGGCGTTCTCGTAATACATCTGCTTGATGGTCTGGGTGTCATAGGCGGTCAGACCGGCGAAGATCAGCACGCCGGCGGCCGAGATGACGAAGTGCATCATCGAGCTGGCCAGGAAGATGTTGACCACCGACGCGATCAACAGGCCGATCAGGCCCATCACCAGGAAGCTGCCGAAACCGGACAGGTCGCGCTTGGTGGTGTAGCCATAGAGCGACAGGCCGGCGAAGGCGCCCGCGGTGATGAAGAAGGTGCGGGTGATGGAAACGCCGGTATAGACCATGAAGATCGACGCCAGCGACAGGCCGATCATGCCGGCGTAAAGCCAGAACAGGCCCTGGGCGGTCGAGGCGCGGATGTGGTTGAGACGGGCGCTGAGGAACAGCACCACGCCGATGGGGGCCAGCATGATGACCCACTTCAACGGAGTGCCGAACAGCAACTGCATCGCCGGGGCGTTCATGGACACCAGCAACGACACAATGCCGGTCAGCGCCACGCCGGACGCCATGTAATTGTAGACCCGCAGCATGTACTGGCGCAGGCCCACGTCGATCTGCGCGGCCTCTGCTTGCGCCGGGGTCATATATTTGCGATCGGAACCGAAGGCCATCGTCGTACCTCTGGTAATGGGTTGGAACTTTGCACCCCCAATATGGCGCAGTTCCCAGGGGAATCAAGTTAACGGCTATTCACCCCGCAACAGCGGCGCCGCCTTGGCCCGCATGGCGGCGAAGGTGCCGGCGAAACCGGCCAGCAGGCTGGCGGCGACGCAGGTGGCGATGGTGGCCGCCGCGATGCCGGGCAGGAACACCCAGTCGGCATGCATGACCTGGACCAGGATGGCCCAGGCGGCCAGCGCGCCGATGGCGCCGGCGGCCAGGCCGGTGGTCAGGCCGACGATGCCGAATTCCAGCAGCCACGCCCGCCACAAATCGCTGCGGGTGGCGCCCAGCACCTTGAGGATGACCGCCTCGGTGACGCGGCGGCGATGACCGGCCATCACCGCGCCGGCCAGCACCAGCGCGCCGGCCGACAACGTGACCAGCGCCGCCAGCCGCACCGCCATGTCGGCATTGGCGATCATGGTGCGCACGGCGACCAGCGCCTCCTTGACCCGGATGGCGGAGACGTTGCCCAGTGCGTCGGTCACCGCCTTTTCCACCGCCGCCTCGGCGGCATCGGGGGCATGCACGGTGGCGATCCAGGTATGCGGCGCCCCCTTCAGCGCGTTGGGCGACAGGATGAAGGTGAAGTTCATGTTCAGCGTCGACCATTCGATGTCGCGCAACGACGCGATGCGCACCTCCATCTCGCGGCCGAGCACGTTGAGGCCCAGGGTGTCGCCGACCTTGAGGCCGAAGCCCTTGGCGATGGAGGAATCGACCGAGGCCAGCGGCGGCCCGGCATAATCCTCGGCCCACCAGTCGCCGGCCACCAGCCGGGTGCCCTTGGGCGGGGTGACGGCGCTGGTCAGACCCCGGTCGCCGCGCAACGCCCACTCCGCCTCGGGCGCCACCATCACCTCGCCGGCCGGGCGGCCGTTGATGCGGGTGATGCGGCCGCGCACCATGGGCGCCTCGTCGATCCGGGCCGCCGGGTCGGTGGCACGCACCACCTGGGCGAACTGGTCCAACTGGGTGGGCTGGATGTCGATGAAGAAGAAACTGGGCGCCTCGGCCGGCATGCGTTCGCCGAACTGGCGGGCCAGATTGCCCTCGATCAGGGCGATGGCGACCAGCACGGTCAGGCCCAGGCCCAGGCTGAGCACGACGCTGACCACCGCGCTGCCCGGCCGGTGCAGATTGGCCAGCGCCAGCCGGCCGGTGGGATGGGCCAGGATGCCGCGCCGCCGCTTCGACAGCCGGGCGGCGGACCAGGACAGCAGCGCCGCCAGCCCGCGAAACAGCGCCAGCGTCGCCAGGGCGGCGGCGACGAAGGCGGCGGCCAGGGCCGGGCGATCGGCCGAGGCCACCGCCAATCCTGCCAGCAACACCGCCAACAGGCCCAGCACCACCAGGGTGCGACGGTCGGGCCAGCGGGTCAGCGGCACCACCGCCTGGCGGAACAAGGCAGTAGCGGGGACCATCTTGGCGCGGGCCAGCGGCCACAAGGTGAACACGGCGGCGGTCAGCACGCCGAATGCCGCCGCCACCGCCAACGGCCCGGCATACAGTCCGGTTCGTGCCGCCAGCGGCAGCTTGTCGCCGACCACGGCGACCACCAGCGCAGGGATTGCGGCGCCCACCATCAGGCCGATGACGATACCGAAGGCCGCCAGCAGCGCCACCAGCCCACCATAGGTGGCGAAGATCAGCCGCGACGGCGCCCCCACCGCCTTCAGCACGGCGATGGTGGGGGTGCGGCCGTCCAGATAGGCTTTGACCGCATTGGCGACGCCGATGCCGCCGACCAGCAACGCGGTCAGCCCGACCAGGGTGAGGAAGGCGGCCAGGTTGTCGAGGAAGCGCCCCACCCCCGGCGCCGCGTCCGAGGTGTCGCGCATCTGCCACGGCGCCTGGGGGAAGTCCTGCGCCAACGCCGCCTTGGCCGCCGCCGGGGTGACGCCGGGGTCAAGGGCGACACGGGCGGTCCAGCGGATCAGGCTGCCCGGCAGGTCCAGCCCGGTCTGGGCGATGGACGCCAGCGGCACCATCAGGCGCGGGCCGAAGGCCAGCGCGGTGGCGACACGGTCGGGTTCCTTGGCGATGACGGCGCGGATCTGGTAGCGGGCGGCGCCGACCTCGACCACGTCGCCCAGGCGCAGGCTCAGGCCGGTCAGCAGATTGGCATCCGCCGCCGCGCCCCAGGCGCTGTCTTTCAGGGCGCCCCAGGCGCCGTCGCGCAGAGTGAACGGGTCGGCCTGCGGCGGCTCCAGTTGCAGGGTCCCGGCCAGCGGATAGGCGGCATCCACCCCCTTCAACTCGACCAGCCGGCGGGCGGCGTTGTCGGGCGTGCGCGCCATGGCCCGCAGTTCGGCCCCCTCGGACACCCGGCCCAGCCGCTGCAGCGCCGCGCGCTGCGACTCGTCGATCGGGTGATAGGACTGGCGCACGTCCAGGTCGCCGCCCAGCAACGCCCGCGAATCCTCGGCCAGGGCGGTATGAAAGGCGGCCCGCAGCGATCCCGAGGCGGCGATGGCGGCGACGCCCAACGCCAGGCAGGCGATCAGAATACGGAAGCCTTTGATCCCGGCACGCAGTTCGCGCCGGGCATATTTGATCGCTAACGCGCTCATAGGCCCCTCACGCGCCGGGCGCGGGCCATCCGGCCCGCTTGTGGGCGATGCCCACCCTCGCAAAGCTCGGGCCGCCCTGTGGGCGTCGTTTGCCCCTCCGGGGCGGCACGGCTTACGCTCGCGAAAGCTCGCGGGGCCTCAACGGCCCAGTCCCTCGCTACGCTCGCTCCGATCATGACGCCGGCACCAGAGCGGCGGGCTGATCGGCGGCGATGCGGCCGTCTTCCACCCGCACCACCCGCCGGCAGCGGGCGGCCAGGCTGGGGTCGTGGGTGACCAGCACCAAGGTGGTGCCGTGGCGCTGGTGCAGGTCGAACAGCAGTTCGACGATGGTGCGGCCGGTACTCTGGTCCAAATTGCCGGTGGGTTCGTCGGCCAGCAGCAGGCGCGGCCGGGCGACGAAGGCGCGGGCCAGCGCCACGCGCTGCTGCTCGCCCCCCGACAATTGGCCGGGATAATGGTCGAGGCGGTGGGCCAGCCCGACTTGGCGCAATTCGGCCTCGGCGCGGTCGAAGGCGTCCTGGGCGCCGGCCAGCTCCAGCGGCACCGCCACGTTTTCCAGCGCCGTCATGGTCGGCACCAAATGGAAAGCCTGGAACACGATGCCGATCTGGGCGCGGCGGAAACGCGCCAGCGCGTCTTCGTCCATCGCCGACAGATCGTGGCCGGCGACGGCGACCCGGCCCGAAGTCGCCCGTTCCAGCCCGGCCATGACCATCAGCAGGGTCGACTTGCCCGAACCGGACGGGCCGACGATCCCCACCGTCTCGCCCGCTCCCACCGCCAGATCGATGCCGCGCAATACATTGACCTCGCCCGCCAAGCTCGCCAAGTTGAGGGTGAGGCCGGAAAGCTCCACGAGGGCAAGCTCGACAAGGGCGGACGGCGCGGAAACGGAAGCGGATGAGGACATGCGGCGCGGTGCTTTCCTGAGGGGTCTGGTCCGATATGGCGCCATTGCCCTGCTTGTCAATGCGCTGGTCTTGCCCGCCCGGGCGGAAACCCTGCGCCTGTTGGCCTTGGGCGACTCGCTGACCGCCGGCTATGGCGTCGCCGCCGACGCCGCCTTTCCGGTTCAGTTGGAGCATGCTTTGCGGGCGGCGGGTTACGACGTCACCGTCGTCAATGCCGGGGTGTCGGGCGACACCAGCGCCGGCGGTCTGGCCCGGCTGGACTGGGCGCTGGCCGACAAGCCCCAGGCCGCCATCGTCGAACTGGGCGCCAATGACGGACTGCGCGGCCTTGACCCGGCCCTGACCGAGCGCAACCTGGATGCCATCGTCACCCGGCTGAAGGCCGACGGCGTGCGCGTGCTGCTGACCGGTATGATGGCGCCGCCCAATTACGGCGCCGATTACGCCGCCGCCTTCGCCAAGCTTTATCCGCGCCTGGCCGAGCGCCACAAGGTGACGCTGTATCCGTTCTTCCTGGACGGCGTCGCCCGCGATCCCCGGCTGAACCAGCCCGACGGCCTGCATCCCACCCGCGACGGCGTCGCCGAGATCGTCCGCCGCATCCTGCCCAGCGTGAAAGCGGTGCTGGGGCCGCCATCGACCCCCGGGGGCAAGGGATGAGCGCGGCCGAGGCGGCGATTCTTCCGACGCCCTCCTTCACCCTGGCCTGTGCCATGGGCGAGCATTGGGGGCTGGCCGCCAAGACATGCCTGGAAGGTCTGGGCGGCGCGCCGGCCAATGTGGGCTTCTTGTACGTCACCGAGGCGTTCAACCAGAACCTGTCCAGCATCCTGACCTTCCTGCGCGAGACCACCCGCATCAGCCATTGGGCCGGAGCGGTGGTGCCGACGGTGATCGCCGGCGACCGGGTGCTGGACGGCGGCGGCATGGCGGTGATGACCGGCCTGTTGCCACCCGACAGCTTCCGCACCTTCTGGGGGGCGAATGGCGCGGCGATCGGCGACGCCCTGGGTACGTGGCAGACAAAGGGCGCCCCCTGCCTGGCGCTGGCCCATGGCGACCCGCGCACGCCCGGCATGACGGAGTTGGTGCACGACCTGGCGGACCAGATCGGCTTCGTCACCGGTGGCCTGGTGTCGTCGTCGGGACCGCCGGCGCAGCTGGCCGATTCGGTGGTGTCGGGCGGTGTCGCCGGACTGGTGCTGGCGGGATCGGTTCCGGTGGTGGTCGGCCTGACCCAGGGTTGTTCGCCCATCGGCCCGGCGCATCGCGTCAGCGCGGTTGCGGACGGCGTCATCATGGGCCTGGACGGCCGCCCGGCGGTAGAGGTGCTGAAAGAAGATGCCGGCCAGTTGCTGGCGCGCGACCTACGCCGCGCCGCCGGCTACATCCACGTGGCGACGCCGGTGGCGGGGTCTGACAGCGGCGACTATCTGGTGCGCATGCTGTTGGGCGTCGACCCGCGCCAAGGCTGGCTGGTGGTGGGCGACCGCTTCGAGGATGGCGAGGACCTGCTGTTCGTCCGCCGCGACGCGCAGGCGGCACGGACCGACATGGAGCGCATGCTGGCCGACGTGGTGCGCCGCATCGCCGGCCGGCCGGTGCGCGCCGCCTTCTACCATTCCTGCATCGGCCGGGGCCGCCACATGTTTGGTGACGACGACAGCGAAATCGCCATGGTGCGGGCCGCGCTGGGACCGGTGCCGCTGCTCGGCTTCTTCGGCCATGGCGAGTTTGCCGGCGAGCGGCTTTATGCCTATACCGGAGTGCTGACCGTGCTGCTGGGGGACGAGGCATGATCCGCCTGTTCGTCGGCCTGAAAATCCCCGACGCGCCGGCCCAGCACCTGCAGGCCCTGGGCGGCGGCATTCCCGGTGCCCGCTGGGTCGAGGCGCGCAACCTGCACGTTACGCTGCGCTTCATCGGCGAGGTGGACGAGGGGCTGGCGGCCGAGATCGACGAGGCGCTGGCGCAGGTGCAGGCACCCGCCTTCGAGATGGCCCTGACCGGCTTCGGCACCTTCGGCCGCAGCAAGCCGAATCACCTGTGGGCGGCGGTGGAAAAATCGCCCGCCCTGCTGCATCTACAGGCCAAGGTCGAGGCGGCGCTGGCGCGGCTGGGCCTGGCACCCGAGGGCCGCAAGTACCTGCCACACGTCACCCTGGCGCGCCTGCGCGACGCGCCGGTGACCCGGGTGCAGGATTTCATCGTCCGCGCCTCGCCGTTCCATGCCGGGCCGTGGCCGGTGCGAAACTTCGTGCTGTTCTCCAGTCATCTCGGCCATGGCGGCGCCGAATACGAGGCGGTGGCGGACTATCCGCTGGATTAGAGCATGTTCACGCAGAGCGTGAACATGCGACCAGCCCGAGCGGCGCCTGAGCCTAAGCCCACACGGAGGTGTGGGCGCACGACCATAAGCCAGAGCAGTTTCCGCTAAGGCGGAAACTGCTCTGGACTTCCCCTTGTCGAAAGCCCCCTGCCCCTGTACTTTTCCGCCATGAACATCCGCATGCTTCGAGCCGTTTTGCTTGGTCTATCCGCCCTGCTGCTCGCCGGCTGCGGGTCCAGAACATCGCTGCCCCACACCCAGGCCGGCGACCCGCAACAACAGGTCGACTTCACCCTGCTGACCGACATTCCGATCCCGTCGGGCGCCACCATGGACAACGAGCGCTCGCTGATCCTGGGCGACAAGGATCGCTGGACCGGCCGGGTGGTGATGAAGCTGTGGAAGGCGGCGCCCGAAGCCAACCAGTTCTATCAGGCCCAGATGCCGGCCTTCGGCTGGGAGCCGATCATGGCGGTCACCTCGGGCGTCAGCGTCATGGCCTATGTGCGCGGCGACCGCGCCGCCACGGTGCAGATCGAAAGCAGCGCCATGTGGGGATCGACCGTGTCGGTGATCGTCGGCCAGCGCCTGGGCACCCAGCCCGCCGGCGCGGGCGCCGGCTATGGCGGCAGCTATGGTGGCACCGACAGCCCCAGGGCGGCACCGGCGGAAAAAATCCGTTCCGAACCTCTGCCGGCGCGGCGCTGACGATGCGCCCCGCCTTTCACGTGCTCGCCGTCCTGGGCCTGTTGGCCGCCTGCGCCCCCGCCCACCCGCCCGAGGCCAAGGCGCCGCCGCCGACTTCGACCACCAGCCCCAATGGCGAGCCGCTGCCGTTCCGCGCCGGCGCCGACGATTGCCGCGGCGCCCTGGCGGCGTGGTTCAACCGCGCCGACCGCAACGGCGACGGCGTTCTTGACCTGAGCGAGATGCAGGCCGATGCGGACCGCTGGTTCGCCCTCGCCGACCGCGACCACGACGGCAGCATCACCGCCGACGAACTGGCGGAAATGCGGCGCCAACTGGTGCCCGAATCCGCCGCCGAGCCGACACCGGAACCCGGACGCGGCGGCCCCGGCCACCACACCCCGCTGCCGCGCTCGCAGGCGCGGGTGGATGCGGTGATGCAGGCCGACGCCAACGCCGATTTTCGCGTCAGCGCGGCGGAATTCCGCGCCTATGTCGCCGCCCAATTCGCCGAGCGCGAGCGCGGCGGCGTCCTTGCCCAAGCCCAGGTGCTGGACGCCTGTTCCAAGGCCACGCGCTGACATCGCCTTGACGGCGGCGGACTCGTCCCCAAAATATATCAGCAAGGCGCCGTCGCCTCCGGAATGGAAGGACGGTGTCGAAACCGGGTGCCGCTTAGGACCCGACCCGCATTCTCGCTCGCCTTCAGAGGAGGACGCCGATAATGTCCCGCCTGTCCATGTTCAACAGCCCGCTTCTGCTGGGCTTCGACCATTTCGAACGAGTCCTCGACCGCGTCTCCAAAAGCCAGGCCGAGGGCTATCCGCCCTACAACATCGAACAGATCGGCGATAACGGCCTGCGCATCACCCTGGCGGTGGCCGGCTTCTCCATGGACGATCTGTCGGTGGGTCTGGAAGACAACCAGTTGATCATCCGCGGCCATCAGGTCGAGGAAGAGTGCGGCCGAATCTTCCTGCATCGCGGCATCGCCGCCCGCCAGTTCCAGCGCGCCTTCGTGCTGGCCGAGGGCATCGAAGTCCGCGGCGCGACCCTCGACAACGGCCTGCTGCACGTCGATCTGGTGCGGCCCCGCCCGGAACCGCGGGTAACGACTATTCCGATTCAGGGCGCCAACAGCGCCAATCGGACCCTTGAGGTGGACGCCGAGTCCGACGGGAGCACCCGTTCGCGGACCGGCCAGTGACAGGAGGCGACATCATGCCCCAAGCAACCCACCCGACGCCGGACCGGCACCACCCCATGAGCGAGGCGGATTTCGCCAGTTGGGGCGTGCCGGAACTGGCATTCGTCAAACGCATCACCGTCGACAACACCATCGGCTGGTCCATCCATGCCGCCGACGGCACCCAGATGGGCCTGGCGCCCTCACGCGACCTCGCCTTCGCCGCCATCAAGCAGCACGAGCTGGAACCGCTGAGCGTGCATTAACGGACTGCGAAAAACTCGTTCCGGTTCTTATTCAGCGTCACCCCCGCGCAGGCGGGGGTCCATGCCGGGGCGAGGCAAAGCCTCAGCCGCAGGACCCTGTGATGTGGAACCATGGATTCCCGCCTGCGCGGGAATGACGAAAGCTTGTACTAAGCCTCGACCAGCATTCCCTCGGCGCGCCGTTGCAATTCGGCCATGGCGCGCCGCAGATCGTCGGGGCGCTGGTCGATGGCGACCGGCACCCACGATGCCTCGGCGCCATGGCGCAGCAGCACATCCAGCGACTCTTCCTCGGGGGCGTCGTCCAGCCACAGGAACGGCTGGGCGAAGTCGATAGCCTCGGCCTTGAAGTCGCGCCATGCCACCGGAGTGATCCGGCGCAGCAGGGATTCCACCGCGTCGGCCTCGGCCCCTGGGCCGATGGCTTGGCGAAAGGCGGCGCGCAGATTGCCGTCGTCGCCGTCACGGCTGCGGCTGGTCAGCCAGATGCAGGTGAAGCTGGCGGTGGCCCATTCCAGGAAGGGGCGCAGGTAATCGGCCGGCGCCAGCTCGCCGCGCAGGCGGGCGTGACCGCTTCGCCGCAGCAAGGTGCCATCCACATCCAGATACAGGTGCATGTCCGCCTCCCCCCGGTGGCAACGGTCCCAGCTTGCGCCCATGGGAGGCGCTCGGCAAGGCTCAGGCGGTGAGCAGGCGCAGGGGGGCAGGCAGGACGGTGACGACGGTGTTGCCCGGCAGGTCGACCTCGACCGCTTCGTCGGCGGCGATCAGCAGCACCAGGGCGTCGCTCAGCACCTCGGGCGACAAGCCGGTGTCGGCGATGAAGGTGGGGGTGATGACCGGCAGCGATACCAGCGCCGAGGCCAACTGGGCGGCGGTGGCGCTGTCGAAGGGGGCGCGGCGGAACAGCGCGGTCCAGCGGGCGCGGATGTCCTCGACGCCTTCCAGCAGGATGGGCATGCGCTTCAGCACCCGGCGGGCGCGGCCCAGGTAATAGGCGATCCAGGCGCCGTCCTCGCCGTCGCAGGCGGCGGCCAAGGCGTGGACGAAGCCTTCTTCCGAGCGGCCGTCGGGCGGCAGAACGTGCACCATGGGCAGCCCGGCCCAGGCCGGCAGGGCCGAGGCCAGCAGGGCGGCAACCTGGACGTCGCGGGCGGACAGCGGCGCCGACTGGACAAAATCCACCAACGCCATGGCCGATTGCGGCAGACCGGCCGGGGTGGCATGGCGGGCGGTCCACGCCACCACGGTGGCGCGGGCGGCATCGTCGGCGAAGGCGGCCACCGGATCGGCGCGCGAGGCGACCACGGTGTACAGGCGCTCGATCAGGGCGGGCATGGCGATGGGCTTGACCGGCCCCAGCCCCTGCAGCAGGTGCAGGGCGCGCGATTCGCTCCACATCAGGCGATAGGCGGCCGGCTCCAGGTCGAGGTGCGGCACGTTGGACGCGGACAGGTCGTCGGGCAACGCCCGCGCCAGCCCGTCCCAGCAGGTCAGCCGGGCCAGTTGCCAATCCTGGCCCTGGCGATGGCGTTGCTGCCAGCGTTCCATCAACTGGGTACAGCCGTCCAGCAACCCCGTCAGGAAATCCTCGACCCGTGCCTCCATCGGCCCCTCGTCCTGCAACGGTTGCCGTCTTGTAAGGCAATTCACCGCGTTCGGCTACCGTTTCGGCGGCTTGGCGGTGCTTTCCCCATTGTCTTGCCCTTCGGCGCCATTATCCTTTGGCGGTCCGCCGCCCTCCGGAGCCTGTGCCATGTCGTTCAATCGCCGCCAAATTCTTGCCGGTGCCGCCGGCCTTGCCCTGACCGGGTGCCAGGTGGCCCCCGGCACCGGCCGGTCGGGCTTCAACCTTCTTAGCGAGGATGACGAGCGCAAGCTGGGAACCCAGACCCACCCGCAGATCCTCAAGGAATTCGGCGGCGCCTATGACGATCCCATGCTGGCCGCCTATATCGCCGGATTGGGCCAGCGCCTGGTGCAGGTCAGCGAGACGCCGGCCGCCGACTTCCGCTTCACCGTGCTGAACAGCCATATCGTCAACGCCATGGCGCTGCCGGGCGGCTATGTCTACATCACCCGCGGCCTGCTGGCGTTGACCTCGAACGAGGCCGAGGTCGCCGGCGTGCTGGGCCACGAAATCGGCCACGTGCTGGCACGCCACACCGCCGAGCGGGTCAGCCGCGCCCAGGCCGGCGGCCTGCTGGCGACGGTGCTGGGCGCCGTGGTCGGCGTACCCGGCGTCGCCGACGTGGCGCAAATGGGGGCGGCGGCCTATCTGCAAAGCTTCTCGCGCGATCAGGAGAGCGAGGCCGATCACCTGGGCCTGCGCTATCTGGTGCGCGGCGGCTGGCACCCCAGCGCCATGGTCACCATGCTGGAGAAACTGCGCGACCAGGCCCGGCTCGAGGCGCTGATGGCCGGGCGCTCGCCCGAAGCGGTCGACCAGATGGATTTCATGGCGTCGCACCCGCGCACGCTGGACCGCGTTCACGCCGCTATGGCCGAGGTGGCGGGAGTGAACCCCCAGGGCGCCTTGGGCGCCGATCCGTTCCTGGACCGTATCGACCGCGTGGTCTATGGCGACGACATCGACCAGGGCGTGGTGCGCGACCGCGTCTTCCTGCATCCGGCGCTGGGGCTGCGCTTCGAGGTGCCCACCGGCTTCCGCCTGGTCAACGGCGCCAAGGCGGTGGTCGCCACCCATCCGTCGGGCGCCGCCATCGTCTTCGACGGCGCGCCGGCACGCGGCATCGGCGACATGAGCCAATACATCAGCCGGGTATGGCTGAGCCGGTCGCCGCTGACGGGACTGGAAGCCATCGAAATCGGCGGCATGCCGGCCGCCACCGCCGTCACCAAGGGCCGCACCAAGCAGGGCCAGGCCGATGTGCGCGTCGTCGCCATCCGCTTCAACGCCGAGGCGATCTATCGTTTCGTTTTCGCAACCTTGCCCGAGCAGACCGCATCACTATCCACCGAGCTGCGCCGCACCACCTATTCCTTCCGCGCGCTGACGCCCGAGGAACGGGCCGGGATTCAGCCGTGGCGCATCAAGGTGGTGACGGTACGCCCCGGCGACAGCGTGGACGCCTTGGCGGCGCGCATGGCGCCGGCGCAGTGGCAGGCTGATTTGTTCCGGGTGATTAACGGACTGCCGCCGGGCGAGACGCCCGAGGCGGGGCGGCGGGTCAAGCTGGTGGTGGCGGGATGACCACTCAGTTCTTTACGTTGAGGCCGGACAGCGCGCCCCGCACCTGGCGGATGGCGTTGCGCATGTCGGATTGGAAACGATTGGACACTTCCTCGGCCCGTTGCGCCTGCGCCACCGGCAGGCTGCGGATGACCTGTTCGGCCGTGACCTGAGTGCTGGCCATGCCGGTTTCCACCGCATCGATCACGGTGCCGGCCTCGCGCACCGGGCGGGCGGCGCCGTTGGCCAGGGCCTTCGAATCCACCGCCGCCAGCAGATGGCTGAGGCCGGTGACGGCGTTGCGCAATTCGGTGCCGGCCGCCGACATGGCCACGGCGGCACCTTGCTGGATGGCGTTCTCGTTCAAGGTGCGCACGGCGCTGACCATGGTCTGCAACTGGGCGACGATGTTGTTTGGATCGCCGTGGCGTTCCTTGTCGGCCAGGCTGGATTGCTCGGACGACGCTTCGGTGCGGCGGTAAGTATCCTCGGGCACTTCGTCGGCGCCGGTGGCCGCGGTGGCATCCGCAGCCGGCGACAACGAGGAAAACAACGACGTGATCTTGCCGATGGCCATCGATACCCCCAAACGCACGTCTGCCGGGACGCGACCGCGCTCTGCCCCAATCTGCCCGTATCCCGCCGCCATTATAGCGCGGTGCCGGCCAGGGCGACAACCCGCCCGGGATCAAAGCAGAACTCAGGATCAGGGAAGATGGGCGCCGACGAACGGGTTCCAGCCGCGGGCGGCCAGCACCGCCCAGGCGGTGGCGCCCAGATGGGGGCGGCGGAAATAAACGAAATCGGCGTCAGTGCTGTCGGGAGCCAGGGCCAGCCCGGTGGTCAGGCGCGGCACCGAGGTCGCCCACAACAGGCCCGACGGGGCGAACTGGCCGGCCAGGCCACGCAACAGGGCGCGGGCGCCGCTGCAATCGCCGACGGCCTGGCGCGCCAGCGCCACCTGGGCGGTGCCTTCCCACCACACGCCGTCGCGGTCGTCGTTGAAATCGAAGCCGCCATCCACGCCGTGGGCGCGCGCCACATAGGCCAGCGCCCGCCGCCACGGCCCCGGCGCGTCGTTCAGCAGCAGGGGCCACACCTGCGAATCCAGGCCCGAGGTGGCCCGGTTCGGGCTGCGGCCGTCGGGCAGGGTGCCGGTCAGGAAGCGTCCCTCGCCGGGCAGGAACTGGGCGGCGACGAAGGCGCGGGCGGATTTGGCCGCCGGCTGCCAACGCGGCTCGGCCCAGCCCAGCCAGTCGAACAACGCCGCCAGGTCCACATTGTGTTCGGTGGATTTCCACCCCAGCCGCAGGGTGCCGGCCCCATCGCCATGGATACCGCCGCTGAAGCCGCCCCACAACTGGTCCCAGGTGTGTGTCAGCGTCCATTGCGCCAGCGTAACGGCACCGTCGCGATAGCGCGTTTCCCCGGTCGCCTCGGCCAGATGCAGCAGCGCCAGCCCGGCCCAGGCGACGTTGCCGGCGGCGGTGCCCACCTGCATGGGATCTTCCGCCCAATGGTTGCCCTGGGCGTCCCACCAGCCATGGGGGAACGGCACCCCGACGGCAGGGCCGGCACGATAGGCGTTGCGCAGACGGCCCTGGGGATCGGCACGGTCGGTGGTCGCCGCCAACAGCAGGGCGTCGCCGATCTGGCGGGCATGGCCGACATCGCCGCACGCCACCAGCGCGATGGCGGCCAAGGCGTTGTCGTAGGTAAAGGCGGCACCGCGCAGGGCGGGTTCGGCCTCGACCTCGTCATAGCTGGCCAGGAACACCGGCCCGCCGCCTGCCGCCGCCACCCGCGCCGCCAGCACGGCACAGCCGCGCGTCGCCACCGTCGTGTCGGCGGCCAAGGCCGCACCAGCCCACAGCATCGTCACACCCGTCAGGGCTATGATCCACGCCCGCATGCTCGTCTCCCGTCATCGACGGGCCATGCTATCATGACGCGCTCGCAATTCCGGAGAGTCCATGGACCCGTTCAAACCCTACCAGCCACGCAAACCGGCGGCCACCCCACCGAAACTGGGCGTAGCGGACGCCCAGGCGGTGGCGCTGAAGGCCTTGACCTTCCTGGCCGGCGACGAAGCGCTGCTGTCGCGCTTCGTGGCGCTGACCGGCTGCGGCCTGGACGACATCAAGGCCCGTCTGGCCGATAACGGCTTCCTGGCGGCGGTGCTGGACTTCCTGCTGGCCGACGAACCCGCGCTGCTGGCCTTTGCCGAGGCCGAGGACCTGGCGCCGGAAACGCCCATGCTGGCGCGGATGAAGCTGGGCTGAACGACCGAAAGGCTCGTTCCCAGGGGAACGGGCCTTTCGTCGGGAAGTTTGTTTCTCATCTCTGAAAACTTCGCTTCCTTACCCTTGCATATGGGGTCGCGGATCACCGCCGCCATTGCCCGAACGGAATACCCCGGCGGAAGCGGTTCAACCGCCGTTCATGCCGCCGCGGCTAAGGTGGGATCAGTTGTCTTGCGGCCGCTGACGCCGCCGCCTTTTCCACACCCAGGGGGTTGCCGTGCAAAATATCAGGATCGTGTTGTGGGGTTTGCTGGCACTGGTGACGGTGCTATGGCTGGCGGCGGAACCGACGGTTTTCCAGCCGGCGCCCTTCTTCACCTTCCGCGCCGACATGGTGCAGCTTAGCGGTGTCGTCGCCATGGCCTGCATGAGTGTCGCCATGATCCTGGCGCTGCGGCCGCGCTGGCCGGAAAAGTGGTTCGGCGGCCTGGACAAGATGTACCGTCTGCACAAATGGCTCGGCATCGCCGCCCTCAGCGTCGGCATCATCCACTGGCTGTGGGCCAAGGGACCGAAATGGGCGGTCGGCTGGGGCTGGCTGGAACGGCCGCACCGGGGACCGCGCCCGACGCCCGACAACGTCATCGAAGCGGCGTTCTCGAGCGTACACGGATTTGCCGAAGACGTCGGCGAATGGGCGTTCTATGCCGTCGTGGCGCTGATCGTCGTGGCGCTGTTGAAGCGTTTTCCCTATCGGCTGTTCTTCAAGACCCATCGCCTGATGCCCGTCGTCTATCTGGTGCTGGCCTTCCATTCCGTCGTGCTGACCACGTTCACCACCTGGGCCTCGCCCATCGGTGTGGTACAGGCGGTTCTGCTGGCGGTCGGCACCTGGGCGGCCATCGTCGTCCTGCGCCGTCAGGTCGCCGCCGAGCGTCAGGTCCAGGGCAAGATCGCCGCGCTGCATTACTATCCCGGCATCCGCGTCCTTGAAACCCAGATCGAGGTTCCGCAGGGCTGGCCGGGCCATCGCGCCGGGCAGTTCGCCTTCGCCACCTCGGATGCCGACGAGGGCGCCCACCCCTATACCATCGCGTCGGCATGGACCGGAGCGAACAACCGCATCACCTTCGTCGTCAAGGAACTGGGCGACCACACCCGGCGCCTGCGCGAAAAGCTGCAGGTCGGCCAGACGGTGAGGGTCGAGGGGCCGTATGGCTGCTTCACCTTCGACGATTCCCGCCCGCACCAGATTTGGGTCGGCGGCGGCATCGGCATCACCCCGTTCATCGCCCGCATGAAGCACCTGGCGGCGCTGTCCGAACGGCCGGCGCAAAGCGTCGACCTGTTCCACACCACCACCGAGGTCGATGACGGCGCGCTGGCCAAACTGACCGCCGATGCCGCCGCCGCCGGCATCCGCCTGCACGTGCTGATCGATTCGCGCGACGGCCGCCTGAACGGCGAGCGCATCCGCCAGGTGGTGCCGCACTGGCAGGA
Organism: Bacteroidota bacterium; assembly: GCA_050259735.1. GTDB lineage: Bacteria > Pseudomonadota > Alphaproteobacteria > Rhodospirillales > Magnetospirillaceae > Magnetospirillum. The sequence continues at coordinate 35,390 of JBLNBE010000039.1, read as the reverse complement.
CGCCAGCATCTGGTTCTGCGGCCCCGCCGGCTTCGGCCAGGCCCTTCGCCACGATTTCGCCGCGCACGGCGTCGATGTGAAGACGCGCTTCCATCAGGAGCTGTTCGCCATGCGGTAGGAGGCGTGCAAACGCCTTTTACGCCCCTTCCACCAGAAGACACACCCCTGGGTAGCGAGCAAAAAGGCAACACCGCGCGTTTTAAATATTGATAACCAAGGAAAAACTCTTTGCGTGTCATTCATGACTGATATGCCGCCCACCCACAGCAACCCCTGCCCAAAAGGTCGTCAACTGCGCTAGAGTGGTCAAACTTGCATCAGAGCAGGAGATGGACATGGCGGACATTGTGCCTTGCGAGCATTTCCTGTTGCGCCGGGTCGCGCTGGAACAACAGCGTGCCGCCCAGTCCATGCGGGGCCTGGTCAGTGCGGTAGAGCAGTTCATCTCCGTTGTCGATCAGGCCTGCGCCGACGCCAAGGGCGAGTTGGAACGGGCGCTGGCCCGCACCGACGCCTTGCGCCGCACCGGCGCCGACGAGCGCACCCGCACCGAGGCGGCGCTGGCCGACGGCCGGCTGGAAGCGATGATCGCCGAGCGCGACCGCCTGCTGGCGGGCCGGGTCAATCGACTGATGACAGATTCATGAAGGACGGCGGCTGGACCATTTAAGTCTCGCCCGGGGATGCCCAAGCGGGTAAATGTCGTCGCGTCAGAGTCCGCCGAGACGCCCTCATGCGCCCGTTCCTGCCCTCTACCATCGCCGTAAGCCCGGACCTGCGCCCCAATCTGTGGGATGCGGCGCTGCTGCCCATCGTCTTCGGCCTGCTGGCGCTGCTGGCGTGGGGCGCGGTGCAGATGAGCGTGCCCTATGACGTCGGCACACCGCTGCCGCTGTCGCTCGACCCCGCCAACCTGCCCTGGTACCTGTTGCGCAGCGCCTTGCGCATGCTGGCGGCGCTGGCGCTGTCGTTCGGCTTCACCCTGGTCTATGCCAGCCTGGCCGCCAAGGTGCCGGCGCTGGAACGGGTGCTGATCCCGTTCCTCGACGTGCTGCAAAGCATTCCCATCCTGGGCTTCCTGTCCATCACCGTCACCGGCTTCATCGCCCTGTTCCCCGGCAATCTGCTGGGGGTGGAATGCGCCGCCATCTTCGCCATCTTCACCTCGCAAGCGTGGAACATGACGTTCTCGCTGTACCAGTCGCTGCGCACCGTGCCGGCCGATCTGGTCGAGGCCTCGGCCATGTTCCACCTGGGGCCGTGGCGCCGGTTCTGGCGGCTGGAGCTGCCCTTCGCCGTGCCCGGCCTGGTGTGGAACATGATGATGTCGGTGTCGGGCGGCTGGTTCTTCGTGGTGGCGTCCGAGGCCATCACCGTGTCGGGCCAGACCATCATGCTGCCGGGCGTCGGCTCCTATATCGCGCTGGCGATCCAGGAACGCGACCTGGCCGCCATCGGCTGGGCCATCCTGACCGTGCTGGCCGCCATCCTGGCCTATGACCAGTTCTTTTTCCGCCCGCTGGTGGCGTGGGCCGACAAGTTCAAGTTCGAGCAGAGCGGCGGCGAGGAGATCCCGGAATCCTGGCTGCTGACGCTGATGCAGCGCGCCCGCTTCTTCCGCGCCGCCGCCCGCCTGCCCGAGGCGCTGTGGCGCGGCGTGCTGAACGCCATGCCGCGCCGCGCCGCGCGCACCCGCGCCGCCCGGCACGAGCGCCGCCTGCCCGCCTGGGTCGAGCAGGTGTGGAACCTGCTGTTGATGGCCGCCGTCACCGCGGCCATCGGCTGGATCGCGGTGTTCGTCCACGGCGCCGTCGGTTTTGCCGAGATCGGCCAGGTATTGCTGAAGGGGTTGGCGACCGCCGTGCGCGTGGTGGTGCTGATCGCCATCGCCTCGCTGGTGTGGGTGCCGGTCGGAGTGTGGATCGGCCTGCGCCCCCGCATGGCCGGGCGGCTGCAGGCGGTGGCGCAGTTCCTGGCGGCGTTTCCGGCCAATCTGGTGTTCCCGGTCGCGGTCATGGGCATCGTCCATTTCCACCTGAACGTCGAGGTATGGACCAGCCCGCTAATGGTGCTGGGCACCCAGTGGTACATCCTGTTCAACGTCATCGCCGGGGCGTCGTCGCTGCCGTCGGACCTCAAGGACGCCTCGGGCAATCTGGGTCTGCGCGGCTGGCTGAAGTGGAAGCGCTTCATCCTGCCCGGCATCTTCCCGTCCTATCTGACCGGTGCCATCACCGCCTCGGGCGGGTCGTGGAACGCCTCGATCGTCGCCGAGATGGTCAGTTGGGGCGATACCAAGCTGGTCGCCACCGGCCTGGGGTCCTATATCGCCCAGGCCACCGAATCCGGCGATTTCCCCCGCATCGCCCTGGGAATCGCGGTGATGTGCGTGTTCGTCATGGGCTTCAACCACTTCGTCTGGCGGCGGCTGTACAGCCTGGCCGCCGACCGTTTGCGCATCGGCTGAGGGAGAGCGCGCGATGACCGGCCAAACCCCGCTGCTGCTGTTGGAAGGCGTCCGCAAGACCTTCCGCACCCCCGACCGGCGCGAACGCACCGTGCTGGAAGGCGTCGACTTCCGCCTGGAAGACGGCGAGATCGTCGCCCTGCTGGGCAAATCCGGATCGGGCAAGTCGACCCTGCTGCGCATCATGGCCGGGCTGGTAGGCAACAATGGCGGCCAAGCACTCTATCGCGGCGCCCCCATCCTGGGGCCGGTGCAGGGCATCTCGATGGTGTTCCAGAGCTTCGCCCTGTTCCCATGGCTGACGGTGCAGCAGAACGTCGAGCTTGGCCTGGAGGCCCTGGGCGTGCCGCCGGCCGAGCGCGACGAACGCGCCGCCGCCGCCATCGAAATGATCGGCCTGGGCGGTTTCGAGGGCGCCTATCCCAAGGAATTGTCGGGCGGCATGCGGCAACGTGTGGGCTTCGCCAGGGCGTTGGTGATGAACCCCGACATCCTGCTGATGGACGAAGCGTTCTCGGCGCTGGACGTGCTGACCGCCGAGAACCTGCGCGACGACCTGCTGGAGCTGTGGCACGAACGCCGCATCTGCACCAAGGGCATGCTGGTGGTGTCGCACAACATCGAGGAAGCGGTGTACATGGCCGACCGCGTGCTGGTGTTCAGCAGCGATCCCGGCCGGGTGCGCGCCGAGATTCCGGTCGGCCTGGAGCATCCGCGCGACCCCGATTCGCCGGCTTTCCGCCAGATCGTCGATGAGGTCTACGGCCTGATGACCGCCTCGACCCGCATGGCCGGCGGCGGCGCGGCCGAGCCGATCCATATCGGCTATCGCCTGCCCAACGCCACGCCCAACCGCATGGCCGAGCTGCTGGAAACCATCGCCGAGCCGCCGTTCAACGGCCGCGCCGATCTGCCGGCGCTGGCCGAGTTCACCGAATTGCCCGACGACGCGCTGTTCCACCTGTTCGAAGGACTGCGCGTGCTGGGCCTGGCGCGGCTGGCGGTGGGCGACATCTTCCTCAGCCCGGCCGGCAAGGCTTTCGTCGAGGCCGAACCGCCCCAGCGCAAGGAGTTGTTCGCCGAACACCTGCTGCGCGCCATCCCGTTGGCCGCCCATATCCGCCGAGTGCTGGACGAACGCCGCGACCACCGCGCCCCCGAGGACCGCTTCCTGCAGGAGCTGGAGGATTACCTGACCGCCGAAGAGGCCGACCGCGTGCTGGAAACCGTCATCACCTGGGGCCGCTATGCCGGCATCGTCGATTATGACTACAATGCCGGCGTGCTGATGCTGCCCGAGGAAGACGACCACGAGGCCGCCGCCGAACCATCGCCCCCCGAATCGCCGTAAGCGAGGATCTGCCCGTATGACCGCCCCTGCCCCCATCGGCCTTGTCACCGTTTCCGACCGCGCTTCCGCCGGCGTCTACCAGGACCTGGGCGGCCCGGCCATGATCGACTGGCTGAGCAAGGCGCTGACCAGCCCGTGGCGGGCGGTGTCGCGGGTGATCTCGGACGACCAGGAGGTCATCGAGGCGACCCTGCGCGAGCTGGCCGACGTCGAGCGTTGCGGCCTGATCCTGACCACCGGCGGCACCGGCCCGGCGCCGCGCGACGTCACCCCCGAAGCCACCGAGGCGGTGTGCGACAAGATGATGCCGGGCTATGGCGAACTGATGCGCACCGCCAGCCTGAAGGTGGTGCCCACCGCCATCCTGTCGCGCCAGACCGCCGGCATTCGCGGCCAGTCGCTGATCATCAACCTGCCGGGCAAGCCCAGCGCCATCGCCGATTGCCTGGAAGCGGTGTTCCCCGCCACCCCCTATTGCCTGGATCTGATCGGCGGGCCGTATCTGGAAACCGACGCGAACTTCTGCGCGGTGTTCCGGCCCAAGAAGAAATAGGCCAAGAAGAAATGGGATTGGGGCGGCGGGCAGCGGAAATTTAACCGCAGTCAAGTTGCCGCCGGCCGGCTTTGTCCATCATCGGCCCCTGGAATTCCGGGGTTTTCCGATGCCTGATCATGTCCCTTGCGTGCCGTCGTGCCGCGCCTGCCCCATCGTCGGGCCGCAGGTGTGGGCCGGGGCCGAGCAATTCGCCGACCGCCTGGAGAAAGTGCGGCTGGTGGAGCAGCGGCCACGCGGCACTTGGCTTTATCGCCAGGGCGACCGCGCCGACCGCCTGTTCGCGCTGATCGAGGGCGCGGTGCTTATCAGCCGCGATGACGGCCGGGGCGAATCGGTGGCGGTCCATCTGGCGACGCCGGGCACCACGCTGGGGTTTCGCGGCCTGCTGGACGGCGGCCGCCATACCGTGTCGGCGCAATGCGCCAGCCGCTCGCTGGTGTGTTCGTTCCCCATGGACGCGGCCGAGCAGGCCATGATGGCCAGCCGCGCCCTGGAAGGCGTGTTCTTCCACCACCTGGCCGACGAGCTGAACCTGATCCAGGAGCGCATGCTGCGCATGGCGACGCTGGGGGTGCGCGACCGCCTGGTGCTGCTGCTGGGGCAATTGGCCCCGGATTTCGGCCGCGCCGTCGCCGACGATTCGCTGCTGATCGCCACCCCGATCAGTCGCGGCGACATGGCGGCGCTGGCCGGCATGACGCCGGAAACGGTGTCGCGCGTCATCCGCACGCTGGCAGAGGAAAACCTGGCCCATTTCACCCGCCGCCACATCCTGATCCCCAGCCACGAGCGCTTCCGCATCGAGCTGGCGCGGCTGCGCCAGGGCGGCGCCGCGGCATGAGCGCGCCAAGCGACCTGTGCGCCGTCACCTGCCGCACCTGCGGTCTGGTCAGCACCGAGGCCTGGCAGGACGTGCCCGACGGCATCGTGCACGCGCTGAACAGCCGCAAGACCATCCGCAAGCTGCCCAAGGGCACCGTGCTGTTCCACGAAGGCGACCCGGTCACCGCCTTGTTCCGCCTGCTGTCCGGCGTGGTGCTGCTGCGCAAGGGCGACCATGACGGCAACAGCGTGGTGACGCGCATGGTGACGCCCACCGCCACCCTGGGCTTCCGCGCCTTCGCCGCCCGCGACTGCCATTCGGTCGCCGCCCATTGCGCCACCGACACGGTAGTGTGCTGCATTCCCGCCGATGCCGCCGAACTGGCCTTTGCCAACAACCGCACGCTGGAGCGCGCCTTCGCGCTGCATGTGGCGCACGAACTGGCCTATGCCGAGGACGCCGTGCTGGCGCAGATGCGGCTGGCGGTGCGCGACCGCCTGCTGTTGCTGTTGGCGCAGATGGCCGAGCGGTTCGGCGAGCGCCAACCCGACGGCAGCATGGTGGTCGCCATGCCCATCCTGCGCTCGGACGTCGCCGCCATGGCCGGCATCGCCCGCGAAACCTTCTCGCGCTGCGTGCGCAAGATCGAGGCCGACGGCCTGCTGCACTTCCATGGCAACACCCTGCTGATCCCCGATCCCGCCGCGTTGACCGCCGCCGCCGCCGCCATCCGCGGCACCGGCATTGCTTGACCGCGCTCAATGACGCCAGAACCGCCGCTTGCGACAACGGCGACCAAGAACATATCCAACAAAGGAAGCGAATGATGCGAGGGTGGGTGCTGGCGGCGGTGCTGGTGGGATTTTCTGTGACGGCGTCCGCCCAGGAGATGCCCGCGCCGGTGACGTTACCCAACGGCAAGACCTGGACCTTCGACGCCGAACAAGGCCGCGAGATCATGCGCACCTGCGCCGCCTGCCACGGCGAGTTCGGTGAAGGCGGCGGCGGCGGCGTCTATCCGCGCATCTCGGGCCTGCACCCCGATTACATCGCCGAGCAATTGCGCGCCTTCAAGTCGCGGGCGCGCGAGAACATTCCCATGATCCCCTATGCCAACGACCGCGAGCTGCCGGAAAAGGACGTGCTCGACGTCGCCCATTACCTGGCCGGCATCAAGCCGCCCAAGCACCCGCCGTCGGACGACACCCCGATGGATGCCTTCGAGCGCCTGAAACTGGCCAAGCAGGCGGTGCAGATCCCGCGCGAACCCGGCGACGTCGAGGCCGGCAAGAAGCTGTTCCAGGCCGATTGCATGGAATGCCACGGCCGCGACGGCCAGGGCCGGGTGAAAAAGCCGGCGCTGGCGCAGCAGCACATCAAGTACCTCAAGTCCCAGGTCGAGCTGTTCCTGAAGGGCCAGCGCAAGCACGAGGACGTCGACGAGCTGATGCGGCCCAAGAGCGCCGAGGACTGGAAGAACCTGTGGGCCTATGTGTCGACGCTGGACGACTGAAAAAACGGCTCCGAAACACCGGGGTGCTTCGGAGCCGTGAACACGTCATCTGAGGTGGTCGCAGCAATACGGCATCACGCGCCCTGCGTCCAATGACAGCTTGGTGACAGCACCAGCAATCACCCCCACCTAACCTCCCCCCTCAAGGGGGAGGAACGAAGCCGGCCCCCTCCCTCCTTTGTGGGGGAGAGTCGGGGTGGGGGGCTGTCGCTATCCTCGCCGCCGTGCCTTGCCGCCGTCGTCCTTTTCGTCGAACAGGGCGGTGAGCTGGCGCAGCACGGTGCCGCCCAGTTCCTCGGCGTCCATGATGGTGACGGCGCGGCGGTAATAGCGGGTGACGTCGTGGCCGATGCCGATGGCGATCAGCTCCACCGGCGACCGCGTCTCGATGAATTCGATGACGTCGCGCAGGTGCTTTTCCAGGTAATTGCCTGGATTGACCGACAGCGTGGCGTCGTCCACCGGGGCGCCGTCCGAAATGACGATCAGGATGCGGCGCTGTTCCGCCCGCCCGAGCAGGCGGTCATGCGCCCACAGCAGCGCCTCGCCGTCGATGTTTTCCTTGAGGATGCCTTCGCGCAGCATCAGCCCCATGTTGCGCCGGGTGCGGCGCCACGGCGCGTCGGCCGCCTTGTAGACGATGTGGCGCAGGTCGTTGAGACGGCCGGGCTGCAGCGGCTTGCTGTCGGCCAGCCATTTTTCGCGCGACTGGCCGCCCTTCCAGGCGCGGGTGGTGAAGCCCAGCACCTCGACCTTGACGGCGCAGCGTTCCAGCGTGCGCGCCAGGATTTCGGCGCTCATGGCCGCCACGCTGATGGGGCGACCACGCATCGAGCCGGAATTGTCGATCAGCAGGGTGACGACGGTGTCGCGGAAATCGGTTTCGTTCTCGACCTTGAACGACAGCGATTGGGTCGGGTTGGCGACCACGCGGGCCAGACGGCCGGTGTCGAGGATGCCTTCTTCCAGGTCGAACGCCCACGACCGCGTCTGCTGCGCCATCAGCTTGCGCTGCAGCCGGTTGGCCAGCTTGGCGACGACACCCTGCAGATGGGCCATTTGCTGGTCGAGCTGGTGACGCAGCCGCCCCAGTTCCTCGACGTCGCACAATTCCTCGGCCAGCACCACTTCGTCGAAGCGGGTGGTGTAGGGATGATAGGGCTTTTCGCCGCTTTCCGCCGGCTTGGGTTCGAAATTGGGACGCTGGCGCGACGGGCCGCCGGGTTCCTCGGTGCCGGAGCCGCCCAGCGTCAGTTCGTCGTCGCTGGCTTCCAGACCGTCCTGCTCGCCCTCGCCCTCGGCGCTGCCGGGCGCGGCCTGGGGCTGGCCCTCGCTCTGGGCGCCCTGGTTGTCGTCCTCGTCCTTGCTGTCGCGTTGGCCCTGGCTTTCGCCTTCGCTGGCCTGCTGGCCCTGCTCGTCGCTCTCGGCCTCCTCGTCCTCCAGTTCGGAGGCGGCGAACAGGTCAAGTTCGCCCAGCAAATCCTTGAGGCCGCCGACGAAGCTTTGCTCGTCGCCGATCAGTGCCTTCAGCCGATCCAGGCGGGCGCCGATCTTTTCTTCCACATAGGGCCGCCACAGCGCCGCCGCCTTTTCCGCCGAGGGCGGCGGCGGCGCGCCGGTGAAATGCTCGCGGGCGATGAAGCGCATGGCTTCGGCCAACGGCACCTCGTCGCGCTTGGTGACGCGGTCCAGCCCCTCGGCCCGCGCCTTCTGCTCCAGCACGGCGGCGATATTGGCGCCGGTGCCGGCCATGCGCCGCGCCCCCAGCGCCTCGATACGCGCCTGTTCCACCGCTTCGTAGACCCGGCGCGCCTCGGCCCCCGGCGGCATGCGCGCGGCATGCACCGAATCGGTGTGATAGCGATAGCGCAGCGCCACCGCGTCGGCGGTCCCGCGCAGCCGCACCAAATCGGAGGCGGTGACGTTGCGCGGCGGCGCCGGCAGCCGCACCTCGGTCCCGTGGACGTTGGCGGCGCCAGTGGCATAGCCAACATCGAGATCGCCCCGGCCGGCGATGGCGCGCAGCACCGAGGTGGTGCAGCGCTTCATCAAATCGGCGGGCGTCTCGTCACGAGCCGGGGCCGTGCTGGTCGAGCCGGCGGGAGCGTTGGGAGGAACGGCCAAGACAGGTTTCCTACATCATCACCCGGGCGGGGGTTTCCGGCAGTTCCTGGTTGAAGCAGCGCTGGTAGTATTCGGCCAGCACCGGGCGCTCCACCTCGTCGCACTTGTTGAGGAAGGTCAGGCGGAAGGCGAAGGCGACGTCGCCGAAAATCTTGGCGTTCTCGGCCCAGGTGATAACCGTGCGCGGACTCATGACCGTGCTGATGTCGCCATTCATGAAGCCCTGGCGGGTCAGATCGGCCAGCGACACCATCTGACCGATGATCGTGCGGCCGTCATCGCCGGCATAGGCCGGCAGCTTGGCGGCGACGATCTCGACCTCGGAATCGTGTTCCAGGTAGTTCAGGGTGGCGACGATGTTCCAGCGGTCCATCTGGCCCTGGTTGATCTGCTGGGTGCCGTGATACAGGCCGGTGGTGTCGCCTAGGCCGACGGTGTTGGCGGTGGAGAACAGGCGGAAGGCCGCATGCGGGCGGATGACCCGGTTCTGGTCCAGCAGCGTCAGCTTGCCCTCGACCTCGAGGACGCGCTGGATGACGAACATGACGTCGGGGCGGCCGGCGTCGTATTCATCGAACACCAGGGCGCAGGGATGCTGCAGCGCCCACGGCAGGATGCCTTCGCGGAATTCGGTGATCTGCTGGCCGTCCTTCAGCACGATGGCGTCCTTGCCGATCAGGTCGATGCGGCTGACGTGGCTGTCCAGGTTGATGCGGATGCACGGCCAGTTCAGGCGCGCCGCCACCTGCTCGATATGGGTGGACTTGCCGGTGCCGTGATAGCCCTGGACCATGACGCGCCGGTTGAAGGCGAAACCGGCCAGGATGGCCAGCGTGGTGTCGCGGTCGAAGCGATAGGCCGGGTCCTTTTCCGGCACGTGCTCGGAGCCTTGGCTGAAGGCCGGCACCTTCAGGTCGATGTCGATGCCGAAGGTCTCGCGCACGTCGACCTCGATGTCGGGCATGGCGAGCGGGTGGTCCGAGGCGAGCGGGCTTTGGGTGCTGGCGGTCATGGTGGAAGTCCCTAAGTCCGGGCTTATGGCCCGGCTCCTCATGCATTAAGGCTGGCAAGCAGCGTGGTGTAGGCCTGGTTGATTTCCTTGAACTTCTCTTCGGCGGCCTTGTCGCCGCCGTGTACGTCCGGGTGGTGGCGCTTGACCAGTTGCTTGTAGCGCGCCTTGAGAATGGCAAGCGTCAACGGCCCGTCAAGCTCCATCACGCGCATGGCCGCCTGTTCCGGCGTTTCCGCCTTGGCCTTGGCGTTCTGTTCCTTCACCACGTCTTCGTCGAACACGCCGAACGGGTCGTGGATGCCGAAGTTGAAGCGGCGGTTGCCGGTCTTGGCGCCGAGCGGCCAGGTTTCGCGCTGCCAGGTGGTGGAACGGCGGACCTCGTCCTCGATCTCTTCCGGACTCATGCCCTTATAGAAGTCCCAGGCCAGATTGTAGGCGCGGACATGGTCGAGGCAGAACCAATAATACTCGTTCAGGCGGTCGCGCGCCTTGGGCGCCCGATGCTCGCCCTCGTGCGGGCAACCGGGATGGTCGCAGCGCCGCACCTGCGGCTTAGGAGGCTCTTCGAGGGGGGCGCGCCAGGAACGCTTGAAACCGGTTGCCTTCATGATGGCTCAATAATGAGGGTTGGCCGCCGTCGAGGCAAGGCGGCAGGGGCGAATTTCCACCCTTGACGGATCCCATCGGGGATACCACTTCCGCACTGAACTGTGTCACCGGAAAGGATGCCCCATGCAGGTTCGCGCCGCCATCGAGCGGAAACTGACCGCCGCCCTTGCCCCCACCCGGCTGGACGTCATCGACGATTCCGGCCGCCATGTGGGTCACGCCGGCCACAAGCCGGGCGGCGAAACCCACTTCCGCATCGAGATCGTGTCGCCCGCTTTTGCCGGCAAGTCGCGCGTCGAACGCCACCGCCTGGTCAACACCCTGCTGGCCGACGAATTGGCCGGTCCGGTCCACGCCCTGCAACTGGCGACGCTGACGCCGGACGAGGCGGCGGCGGCGTAGCCCCCCACCCAACCCTCCCCCACGAAGGGGGGAGGGCTAGATTCCCCCTCCCCCTCGACGGGGGAGGGCCGGGGTGGGGGTGCTGAACCCACAAACGAAAAAGGCGCCTTGCGGCGCCTTTTCCTTTTAGTCCTTGGCGGCGCGTTCCGCCTTCTTGCGTTCGTTCGGATCGCGCAGACGCTTGCGCAGGCGGATGGACTTGGGGGTCACCTCCACCAGCTCGTCGTCCTGAATGTAGGCGATCGACTGTTCCAGGCTCATCTTGCGCGGCGTGGTCAGGCGAACCGCCTCGTCCTTGCCCGAGGCGCGGACGTTGGTCAGCTGCTTGCCCTTGAGGCAATTCACCTCAAGGTCGTTGCCGCGGCTGTGCTCGCCGATGATCATGCCTTCATAGACCTTGACGCCGCCGGTGATGAACAGCGGGCCGCGATCTTCCAGATTCCACAGGGCGTAGGTCACCGAATCACCACCGGCGTTCGAGATCAGCACGCCGTTGCGGCGGCCTTCGATGGCGCCCTTATAGGGGGCGTAACCATGGAAGACGCGGTTCATCAGGCCGGTACCACGGGTGTCGGTCAGGAACTCGCCGTGATAGCCGATCAGGCCGCGCGACGGCGCCAGGAAGGTGACGCGGGTCTTGCCGGCGCCGGACGGACGCATGCCGGTCAGCTCGGCCTTGCGCTGCGTCATCTTCTCGACCACGGTGCCCGAGAATTCCTCGTCCACGTCGATGAAGACTTCCTCGATCGGCTCGAGACGCTGGCCGTTCTCGTCGGTCTGGAACAGCACGCGCGGACGCGACACCGACAGCTCGAAGCCTTCGCGGCGCATGGTCTCGATCAGCACGCCCAACTGCAATTCGCCACGGCCGGCCACTTCGAAGGCGTCGCGGGAATCCTGCTCGGTGATACGGATGGCCACGTTGGACTCCGCCTCACGGGCCAGACGGGCGCCGATGACGCGGCTGGTGACCTTGTCGCCCTCGGTGCCGGCCAGCGGGCTATCGTTGACGGCGAAGATCATGGCCAGCGTCGGCGGGTCGATCGGCTGCGCCTTCAGCGGCTCGGTCACTTCCGGCGCGCAGATGGTGTCGGCCACGGTCGGCTTGGTCATGCCGGCGATGCAGACGATGTCGCCAGCCTCGGCGCTTTCCACCGGAACGCGCTCGATGCCGCGGAAGGCGAGGATCTTGGACAGACGGAACTGCTCGATCAACTGGCCGTCATGGGACAGGCCCTTGACCGCCATGTTCAGCTTGGCGGTGCCGGTCTCGATACGGCCGGTCAGGATACGGCCCAGATAGGGGTCGGCTTCCAGCGTGGTGGCCAGCATGGAGAACGGCTTGTCCAGGTCGCGCTTCGGCGGCGGCACGTGGCGGACGATCAGGTCGAACAGCGCCGACAGGTCCTTGCGCGGGCCTTCCAGCGAGTCGTCGGCCCAGCCGTCGCGGCCGACCGCGAACATGGTGGGGAAATCAAGCTGGTCGTCGTCGGCGTCCAGCGCCGCGAACAGGTCGAAGCATTCGTCGTGCACTTCGTGCGGCCGGGCGTCGCCACGGTCCACCTTGTTGACGACGACGATGGGGCGCAGGCCCAGGCCCAGCGCCTTGCCGGTGACGAACTTGGTCTGCGGCATCGGGCCTTCGGCCGCGTCCACCAGCACGACCACGCCGTCCACCATGGACAGGATGCGCTCGACCTCGCCACCGAAATCGGCGTGGCCGGGGGTGTCGACGATGTTGATGCGGATTCCCTTCCACTCGACCGAGGTGCACTTGGCCAGAATGGTGATGCCGCGCTCTTTTTCGAGGTCGTTGGAATCCATCACCCGCTCGGCAACCAGCTGGTTCTCGCGGAAGGTGCCGGACTGCTTGAGCATGGCGTCAACCAGGGTCGTCTTACCGTGGTCGACGTGGGCGATAATGGCGATGTTTCTGAGTTCCATGGGACTTTCGTTTACGCGGTCTGAGCGGAGAGGGGCGAAGCGGAATAGAGCGGGCCGAGCGTCTCGGCGGCCACCTGGGCCAACGGACGTTCGGGACGGGCGCCGATATGCGAGATCACCTCGCCGGCGGCCAACCCACCCAACACTGCGCATGTGGCGAGATCACGGCTCTGTGTAAAGCCGTAGAGGAAGCCGGCGGCATAAAGATCGCCGGCGCCGGTGGTATCGACCACGTCGACGCCCGACTGGGCGGCAACGACGTGGACATCGTCACTGGTCACCACCACCGAGCCTTTGGCGCCACGGGTGATGGCGGCGACGCGGGCATGGCCGCGCACCTGGCGCACCGCCTCGTCGAAATCGGTGGTCTGGTACAGCGAGGTGATTTCCGCCTCGTTGGCGAACAGGATGTCGGTGTGGCCGCTGACCAGATCCAGGAAGGCGGCGCGATGGCGATCGACGCAGAACGGATCGGACAGCGACAGCGACACCATGCGGCCGGCCTTGTGGGCGACGTCGGCGGCCTTGAGGAAGGCGCGCTTGGCCAGCGGCGGATCGTACAGGTAGCCCTCGAGATAGGTGACGGCCGAGGCGGCAATGACCGCGTCGTCGACGTCGTCGGGGGTCAGCTCGATGCAGGCGCCGAGATAGGTCAGCATGGTGCGCTGGGCGTCGGGGGTGACCAGCACGAAGCAGCGCGCGGTCGACGGCCCGCCGACGGCGGCGGCGGTGGGGAAAGCGACGCCCGACTTCTTGATGTCGTGGCCGAACACCTGACCAAGCTGGTCGTCCTTGACCTTGCCCATATAGGCGGCGGTACCGCCCAGCGAGGCGACGCCGACGATGGTGTTGGCGGCCGAACCGCCCGAACACTCGATGCCGGGGGGAATCTGCTCGTAGATGCGCTCCGCCTGCTCGGCGTCGATGAGGGTCATCACCCCCTTGGACAGGCCAAGCCGCGCCAGCAATGCGTCGTCGGCATGCACCAGTACATCCACGATCGCGTTGCCGATGCCGGCCACGTGATACCGGGTATCCACCATGATATTTCTCTTTGATCTCGCGCGAGTGGGCCGGCGGCCAAGTGACTGGACGTGCACTGGAGGGCGGCCATTTGGCGGCGCAGTATAACCATAGCGCCGTTTGGAACAATAAAAAACGGCCATCGTCGCCAGATCGTCATCACGTACTTGGAAGCCGCCATACCAAACGGCACCTTGGCCGCGCCGCGCCAGCATGGTTGAATGCGGCCATGCTGGCTGCATTATACAAGGCATTCGCCCAACTGACCGACCCGGCCTTGCGCCGCGTGGTGCGCCTGAGCGTGCTGGGCGCCGTCGCCGGCTATCTGGCGCTGGTGGCGCTGGTGTGGTTCGGGCTGCCCCACATTCGCTTCTTCGACCAGGGCTGGGCCGACACCGGGACCGGCGTCGCGCTGGGCATCGCCGCCCTGGTGCTACCCATCCTGTTCTTCCCCGCCGTGGTCACCACCATCATGGGCGCCATGCTGGACGGCGTCGCCGACGCGGTCGAGGCCCGCCACTATCCCCAGCTCAACTGGCCGCGCCCGCAGAAATGGGCCGAGGTGGTGGGCGGAACGCTGCGCTTCCTGCTGTTGACCGTGGTGGTCAACCTGGCGGCGCTGCCGCTCTATCTGATCCTGCTGGTCACCGGCTTCACCATCGTGCTGGCGGTGACGGTCAACGGCTATCTGCTGGGACGGGAATATTTCGACGTCGTGGCGGCCCGCCGGCTCGATCCCGGGCAGGCGAAGTTATGCTTCCGCAACAATCTTGGCCGGCTGTGGCTGGCCGGCGCGCTGATCGCCGTGCTGTTCTCGATTCCGCTGCTGAATCTGGTGGCGCCGGTGATCGCCACCGCATTCATGGTTCACCTGTTCCAATCATTGCGGCGGCAGACAGACCTGCTATAGTTTGGGGGTATTCCTCGCCCCGGACGACCTTTCCATGCGCCTCGTTCATTTCGCTGCCCTTGTGCCGTTGGCCCTTCTTGTCGCCTGCGGCGGCAATCCGCAACGAAATGGCTTGGCGACCGGCGCCAATGGACAAGGCGGCGACGCCCTGGCGGCGCTGCCGGGCGGCACCGGCGCCGATCCCAGCCGGTTGAAGGGCCTGTCGCCGCTGCAGGTGCGCGCCGTCCTCGGCAAGCCCATGTTCACCCGCCGCGACGCCCCCGCCGAGATTTGGCAGTACCGTGGCCGGGCCTGCACCATCGACCTGTTCCTGTACGACGACAACGGCAAGCAGACCGTCACCCACGTCGCCGTGCGCAGCCAGCAGGCGGCCATCAACGAAAGCCAGTGCTTCGGCGAACTGGTCGGCCGCAACGGCCGCGACGACGGAAATTCGTCCAGTTAATAATTGGCCCTCAGGCGCCGGGCGCATGCCTCCGCATGCTTGGCTTGCGCGTGCATAAGCACGCGGGGCCTCAACGGCCCAGTCCCTCGCTGCGCTCGCTCCATTATTGTTTTGCCTCAGGCGCCGGCGCGGGCATGCGCTCGCTCCGGGCAGCTTCCGTCAAACCATGACTTTGTCCGGCCACTCGCACAAATCCCGCACCACGCAGTCCGGGCAGTGAGGCTTGCGCGCCGTGCAGGTATAGCGGCCGTGCAGGATGAGATAATGGTGGGCGTCATGCCCCCATTTCGCTGGCGTCGCCGCCAACAGCTTTTCCTCAACCTCCAGCGGTGTCTTGCCCGGTGCCAGTCCGGTGCGATTGCCGACGCGAAAGCAATGAGTGTCCACCGCGATGGTCGGATCGCCAAAGGCGACGTTCAGCACCACATTGGCGGTCTTGCGGCCGACGCCGGGCAGCGATTCGAGGGCGGAACGGTCGTGCGGCACCGCGCCGCCGTGGTCGCGCACCAGGATTTCCGACAGGGCGATGACGTTCTTGGCCTTGGTCTTGTACAGGCCGATGGTGCGAATGGCCTCACGCAGGCTTTCCTCGCCCAGGTCCAGCATCTGCTGCGGCGTGGTGACGCGGGCGAAGAGCGGCCCGGTCGCCTTGTTCACGCCGACGTCGGTCGCCTGGGCCGACAGCACCACCGCCACCAGCAAGGTGTAGGGATTGACGAAGTCCAACTCGCTTTTGGGATTGGGCATCTTGGCCGCCAGGCGGGCGTAAAATTCGTCGATCTGGGCGGGGGACATTACCGGATGCTCCAACGGCTGTTCGGGTGAACCCAGTTAATAAACCACAGAGGCACAGAGGCACAGAGGCGGCAACCAGAAAGGCCTCTCTGTGCCTCTGTGCCTCTGTGGTTCTTCACTTGGCGTGCGATATCAAAAACTCCCCCTCCGGGTCATGCTCGGCATAGCGCCGCTTCGCCAGCGTCCGCGACCCCACCGCGTAGCAATAGGCGCAGCCATGCGGGCAGGTGTCATAGGCGCCGATGTCGCGGCTTTCACAGCACAGGCAATCGGGGCGGTTGCCCTTGACCTTGGCGGCGATGGTGCGGGGCTGCCCCCAACCGGCGGCAACGTCTTCCAGCCGACGGGCGTCGACGCAGGCGGCGCCGTGCGCGCCAGGGACCAGCATGGCCGCCTGCGAACAGACCGACAGCCGCATGCCGTGTGCCGCCGCCAGCCCGACCAGATCGGCGGCCAGCGCCCGCTTGGCGGCATCGTCGGGATCGCTCCAGGCGAAGCCATCGGCGCGGGCGGCGGCATCCATGTTGCGGGCGGTCTTCTTGTAGATTTGCGCGAACGAGATCACCACCTCGTCCACCGCCCCGGCCAGGGCCGCGGCCAATCCGGCGAAAGTGTCGCGGTGGAACTCCGCCGGGGTCAGGTCGGAAAACACGATGGGGTCGTAGCGCCACACCACCGCGCGCGGTCCATGCTCGGCGGCGATGGCGCGGATGTCGGCCACCGCCCGCACCGGCTCGACCACGCTGCGCTCCAGCGCGCGCGGGTAGCCGGTGACGGTGTACTGCAGCACGAACGGCAGCGCCGCCGCCCGCACCAGCCGCAGCGCGGACTGGAACGGCTGGGCGTTGCGGGTCCAGAACACGAAGCCGTCGACACCGGCCCGCAACGGCACCGTCGACACCTGCCGGCCATAGGGATTCATCACCCGCGCGAAGCCGGCGCGGAAGCGGTTTTCGAACCACGAAGCGTAGAACGCCGGGATGTCGGTGCGATAGCTGGCCGAGACGATCATGCGTTGACGAATCTCCCGATGTTGCAGGCTCCCGACACCACCCTATATAACCGCCGTGAGACGCGGTAGCCGCGTCGCCAGCTTCGTTATTCCATTTTTCCCAAAAGGGGGTTTCGGCGGTTGCCGCTCTGCCCTTAAGGACCGCCGGGACCGGCCGCATCGACAAGAGGAAGACATGAGCAAAGTCATTGGCATCGACCTGGGCACCACCAATTCCTGCGTGGCCGTGATGGAGGGCAAGAACGCCCGCGTCATCGAGAACGCCGAGGGCATGCGCACCACGCCCTCCATGGTGGCCTTCGCCGATTCGGGCGAACGTCTGGTGGGCCAGCCGGCCAAGCGCCAGGCGGTCACCAACCCGACCAATACCCTGTTCGCCATCAAGCGCCTGATCGGCCGCCGCTTCGAGGACCCGATCACCAAGAAGGACATGAACCTGGTGCCGTATCACATCGTGAACGGCGAAAATGGCGATGCGTGGGTCGACGCCGGCGGCAAGAAGCAAAGCCCGAGCCAGATTTCGGCCTACATCCTGACCAAGATGAAGGAAACCGCCGAGGCGTATCTGGGCGAGGCCGTGACCCAGGCCGTCATCACCGTTCCGGCCTACTTCAACGACGCCCAGCGCCAGGCCACCAAGGACGCCGGCAAGATCGCCGGCCTGGAAGTGCTGCGCATCATCAACGAGCCGACCGCCGCCGCGCTGGCCTATGGCATGGAGCGCAAGGGCGCCGGCACCATCGTCGTCTATGACCTGGGCGGCGGCACCTTCGACGTGTCGGTGCTGGAAATCGGCGACGGCGTGTTCGAGGTCAAGTCGACCAACGGCGACACCTTCCTGGGCGGCGAGGACTTCGACGCCCGCATCATCGACTATCTGGCCGATGAGTTCAAAAAGGAGCAGGGCATCGACCTGCGTGGCGACCGCCTGGCGCTGCAGCGCCTGAAGGAAGCCGCCGAGAAGGCCAAGATCGAGCTGTCCAGCTCGATGCAGACCGAAGTCAACCTGCCGTTCATCACCGCCGACGCCGCCGGCCCCAAGCACCTCAACATCAAGCTGACCCGCGCCAAGCTGGAAGCCCTGGTCGAGGATCTGGTCGCCCGCACCATCGAGCCGTGCAAGGCGGCCCTGAAGGACGCCGGCATCAAGGCCAGCGAGATCGACGAAGTCATCCTGGTCGGCGGCATGACCCGCATGCCCAAGATCCAGGAGGTGGTGAAGGAGTTCTTCGGCCGCGAACCGCACAAGGGCGTCAACCCCGACGAAGTGGTCGCCATCGGCGCCGCCATCCAGGGCGGCGTGCTGAAGGGCGAGGTCAAGGACGTCCTGCTGCTCGACGTGACCCCGCTGTCGCTGGGCATCGAGACCCTGGGCGGCGTGTTCACCCGCCTGATCGACCGCAACACCACCATCCCGACCCGCAAGAGCCAGTCGTTCTCGACCGCCGAGGACAACCAGACCGCGGTGACCATCCGCGTGTTCCAGGGCGAGCGCGAGATGGCGGCCGACAACAAGATGCTGGGCCAGTTTGACCTGATGGGCATTCCGCCTGCCCCGCGCGGCGTGCCGCAGATCGAGGTGACCTTCGACATCGACGCCAACGGCATCGTCAACGTCCAGGCCAAGGACAAGGCGACCGGCAAGGAACAGCAGATCCGCATCCAGGCCTCGGGCGGCCTGAACGACGCCGACATCGATCGCATGGTCAAGGAAGCCGAGGCCCATGCCGCCGACGACAAGAAGCGCAAGGAAACGGTGGAAGCCCGCAACCACGCGGATTCCCTGGTCCATTCCACCGAAAAGAGCCTGAAGGAATTCGGCGACAAGGTGGATGCCGCCCTGAAGACCGAAATCGAGCGCGACGTCGCCGCCCTGAAGTCGGCCATGGACGGTGACGATCCGGCCGACATCAAGGCCAAGACCGACACCCTGATGCAGTCGTCCATGAAGCTGGGCGAAGCCATGTACAAGGCCCAGGAAGCGGCCGGCGGTGCCGAGGGCCAGGGCGCCCAGGGCAATGCGGCCGGTGGCCAGGACGGCACCGTCGTCGATGCCGATTTCGAGGAAGTGGACGGCGACAAGAAGGGCAAGTAAGCCCGACGTCCCTTGTGTTTTGGCCTTGTGTATTGGACGGCCGCCCCGGAGGAAATGTCTTCCCCGGGGCGGTCGGCTGTCTTCTCCCCGTCTGACCAGCGAAAGACCGCATGAGCAAGCGCGACTATTACGAGGTCATCGGTTGCGACCGCAACGCCTCGGCGGATGAACTGAAAAAGGCCTATCGCAAGCTGGCCATGCAGTATCATCCCGACCGCAACCCCGACGACGCCAGCGCCTCGGACAAGTTCAAGGAATTGAACGAAGCCTATGACGTGCTGAAGGACGAGCAGAAGCGGGCGGCCTATGACCGCTTCGGCCATGCCGCCTTCGAAGGCGGCGGACGCGGCGGCGGCGGCTTTGCCGATTTCGGCTTCGGCGGTGGCGGCGGTGGCGGCTTCTCGGACCTGTTCGAGGAGATGTTCGGCGACTTCATGGGCGGCGGCGGTGGCCGGCGCGGCCAGGCCAGCGGTCGCGGCGCCGATCTGCGCTTCAACATGGAAATCAGCCTGGAAGAGGCCTATGGCGGCAAGTCGGCCACCATCACCGTGCCCTCTTCCGCCCAATGCGATTCATGCCACGGCACCGGCGGCAAGGACGGCAGCGCGCCGGTCAGCTGCCCCACCTGCCACGGCGCCGGCAAGGTCCGCGCCCAGCAGGGCTTCTTCACCATCGAACGCACCTGCCCGACCTGTCAGGGCATGGGCCGCGTTATCAAGGACCCGTGCAAGGTGTGCGGCGGCCAGGGCCGCGTGCGCAAGGACAAGACCCTGCAGGTCCAGGTCCCGGCCGGCGTCGAGGACGGCACCCGCATCCGCCTGTCCGGCGAAGGCGAGGCCGGCATGCGCGGCGCCCCCGCCGGCGATCTCTATATCTTCCTCAGCATCGCCGCCCACCGCATCTTCCAGCGCGACGGCGCCAACATCTATTGCCGCGTGCCGATCCCCATGACCACGGCGGCGCTGGGCGGCACCATCGACGTGCCCACCATCGAAGGCACCCTGACCAAGGTCACCATCCCGCCGGGCACCCAGACCGGCAACCAGTTCCGCCTGAAGGGCAAGGGCATGAGCGTGCTGCGCAGCCAGGCGCGCGGCGACATGTTCATCCAGGCGACGGTGGAGACCCCGGTCAACCTGACCAAGCGTCAGGAAGAATTGCTGCGCGAGTTCGAATCCGCCGGCGACAACGCCGACGGCAAGCACAACAGCCCGGAAAGCCACGGTTTCTTCGCCAAGGTGAAGGAACTGTGGAAGGATCTGACCGAATAGCGGCTTGTCCCGCCATGGTTCATGCGCATATCATCTGCGCATGAACCATGGGGTGTCACCATGAACGCCGTTTTCGATCCCAAGGCCGCCAAGAAGGCGTGCAACGTCAGCATCAACGAAGACCTGTTGCGCCAAGCCCGCGCGCTGGGCATCAACCTGTCCCAGACGCTGGAAGCCGAGTTGGAGAAGCGGGTGCGCGAGGCCAAGGCCAAGGCCTGGTACGAAGAGAACAAGGCCGCGATCGACGCCCGCTATCGCTGGGTCGAGGAAAACGGCCTGCTGTCCGACCATTTCCGGATGTTCTGACGTGACTCAGTTCGACGTCTATCGCAACCCGGTGGGGACCATGGACAACGTGCCGTTCGTGGTCGATGTTCAGTCGGACCACCTGGATCGCATGCCCACCCGCATCGTCGTGCCGCTCGGCCGTCCCGACATTTTTTTGCAGCCCGTCCGCCGGCTCAATCCGGTGCTGGAGGTCGACGGTGAGTCGCTGATCCTGATCACCGAGCAAGCCAGCGCCTTGCCGGCGCGGGTCCTTGGCAAGCCCGTCGCCTCGCTGGCCGAACACCGTAACGACATCATCGCCGCCCTGGACTTCCTGTTCACCGGCATCTGAAGTTGGAGAAGACTATGAAGATCGGAATCGTCGGCTGTGGCGGCCGCATGGGCCAGATGCTGGTGAAGGCGGTGGACGAAGCGGCCGCGGCCACCCTGGTGGGCGGCACCGAACGCCCCGGCAGCGCCCTGGCGGGCGGCACCACCGGCGCCCACGGCGCGCCGGTGCACGACAATCCGGCGGCACTGTTCGCCGCTGCCGAGGTGGTGATCGACTTCACCGTGCCGGTGGCCACCGTGGCGCATGCCAAGCTGGCGGCTGAAACCGGCACGGCGCTGATCATCGGCACCACCGGCCTGTCCAAGCAGGACGAGGCGGTGCTGGCCGAGGCCGCCAAGGTGGTGCCGGTGGTCTATGCCCCCAATTTCAGCGTCGGCGTCAACCTGCTGCTGGGCCTGACCGAGAAGGTCGCCGCCATCCTGGCCGATGATTACGACATCGAGATCGTCGAGATGCACCACCGCCGCAAGGTCGACGCGCCCTCCGGCACCGCGCTGGGCCTGGGCCGTTCCGCCGCCAAGGGGCGTGGCGTCGAGCTGGAGCAGGTGTGGTGCAAGGCGCGCGACGGCCATCCCGGCGCCCGCCCCAAGGGCGAGATCGGTTTCGCCACCCTGCGCGGCGGCGACGTCGTCGGCGATCACACGGTGATGTTCGCCGCCGACGAGGAACGCATCGAGCTGACCCACAAGGCGTCCACCCGCGCCGTCTTCGCCAAGGGCGCCGTGCGCGCCGCCCTGTGGACCAAGGGCCAGAAGCCGGGCCTGTACTCCATGCGCGACGTGCTGGGGCTGTAGGCGGGTTCGCGTCAGACGCCCGCGATCCCGCGCACCGCGTCCCATGCCTGATCCACGGTGATCTCGGCGACACAGGGGAAGGCGTCGGCGCGGGAGGCGCGTTTGGGGCACACCCACAGGCAGTGGTAGCATTCCATCGCGTGGGTGAGGAACGCCGCGCGCGGCGGCCGGATCGCCTCGGGATAGGGCACGAAGCTGCCGAAATGGCCGCCGCCGGCAAGCAGCACGGTCGGGGCGCCGACGCCCAGCGCCAGGTGGCCGGGGCCGGTGTCGTTGGTCAGCACGCAGGCGGCATGCTTGAGCACGTCCACCAGTTCGGGCAGCTTGAGCGCGCCGATGGTGTCGATGGCCCCGGGGTGGTTCAGTTCGGCGATGCGCGGCTTGGCGAAGGCTTCCTGGCCGGCGCCGACGAAAACCACGCGCAGGCCGGCATCCAGGCAGCGGCGGGCCACGCCCAGGAAGTTGTCGAACGGCCAGCGCCGCCCCGGCTCGTTGCTGCCGAAATTCATCACCACATAGGGCGCGCCATCCGGCAGCTTGGCCGCCTGCTCGCGCCACGGAATCGCCGGCACCTCGGGCGGGTGCTCGCGCCCGGTCAGCTTCGACAGGAAGGTGAAGTGGCGCAGGCCCTCGTGGGTCGGATAGGCGCCGGTGTCGATCACCTGCGTCGCGCGGCGCAGATACCAGCCGTATTCGGCCCGCGTGCGATCGGTGATGAACGGGGTGCACACCACCCGCTGTTCGGCCCGGCTGTGCCACACCAGGGTGTCGGCGGTCATCACCTTGCGCATGAACATGTCGCAGACGGCGACGCGGAAATTCTGCCGCCGCAGCCACAGGCTGATCTTCAGGCGATAGAGCCACTTCTTCTCGTAGGCGTGCTCGTCGATGGTGACCAGCTTGAAGCCGTCGAACACCTCCGGCCCCAGGCCGCGCCACGAATGACAGCCCAGCACGGTGATGTCGGATTTCTCCACCCCGAAGGCGGCGGGATAATGATCCAGCGCGCGGCGGAACATGACCATGTCGCCGATGCCGTCCATGCGCACCACCACCACGCCGGCCTTGGCACGCGGCACCGGCCACAGCGCCACCAGAGCATCGATGGGGCGGAACAGCCACCAGCGGCGGCGCATGCCCTTGGGGGCCAAGATATCGAGCAGACCCATGCTTACAGCCCCCGGGCGATGATGTCGGCGACGCCGCTCAGCACGGCATCCAGGTCCAGCGCGGCGACGCAGGGATACATGCCGCGCTCGGGCGGGAATTTGCAGGCGCCCAGGCAGCCCTGGCACTCCATGGGCTGCCACAAGAAATGGGCATTGGCCGGAGTGATCTCGGGCGCATAGGGCACGATCTCGCCCACATAGGCGGCCGAGGCCAGGCACAGGGTCGGCGCGCCCAGGGCGACCGCCAGATGCATGCAGGCGGTGTCGACGCTGACCACCAGCCGGCAGCCCTGGATGATGCCGGCCAACTGGACGAAAGGCGCGCCCTCGAACTCGACGCCGGGCAGCTCCAGCAGGCTGCGGAACTCGGGGTTCTTGTCCAGGTCGCTGGGATGGCCGGCCAGCTTGACCCGCCAGCCGGTGGGCAGCGCGCGGACGATGGCGGCCCACACCTCGGGCGGACTTTGCTTCAGCGTCACCGCCGAAAACGGCTGGAACAGCACGGTGGGCGCCGCCAGCACGTCGGCCGGCGGCCGCGCCTCGGGCGGCAGCAGCACCACCGGCGCCGCTTGGTGCCGTCCGGTCAGGAAGTCGGCGAAGGCGGCCCAGCGCAGCACCTTGTCGCCATGGGCGGGGCCGGACGCGAACAGGCGGGTGTACAGCCGGCGATGGGCGGTCAGCCGGCGGTCATGCTTGGGCCACGGGCGCGGCTCCATGGCCGCCGTCTCGGGCGCATGGGCCGCCGCCACCAGGAATTCGTCCAGGTCGGGATGGCGCAGGAAGTCGGTATGGACCACCAGGCGGTAATGGGCGTCGTAGACCTCGGCCGCCATCTCGGCGCGATAGTCCAGGTCGCGCAGGCGGCCGAAATCCACCTTGCGCACCGCGACTTCGGGCGGGAACAGAAAGCTCATGCGGGCGCCGTCGCCGCGCAACAGCACGGTGACGCGCTCGCCCGGCCGCGCCAATTCCATCAACCGCGGCAGCACCAGTGAAAACAACACGGTGTCGCCCAGGCCGCCGGCACTGATGAACAACACCCCCGCCGGCGCGCCCGGCCGGCGCCGCAGGCGAAGCCGCCGCAGCATCAGCGGATCGAGCAGGCGATGCAGGCGCATGGCGCGGTTCCCGGCTCAGGCGTAGGCTGCGTAGGACTTTTCTTCGACCAGCGCCGATCCCAGCAGGTCGTTGATCTTGCGCTTGACCGCCGCCCGCTCGTCATTGGTGTAATAGACGGCACGGGCCAGCGCGATGAACTTGTCGCCGAAATCCTTGGCACGTTCGCAATCGCGGATGTCGTCCTCGATCACCCACAGCTTCTCGTTGATGGCCTTCAGCTCGACCGCCAGCGCGGCCAGCGCGGCATGGGCGGGGAACTCGCGCTCGCGCACGGCGACCAGCGCGGTCAATTCAGTGGTGACATTGGCCAGTTTGGCCGCGTCGGTCAGGCGCTCGGCCTTGATCTCCAGGATGGTGATCTTGTCGATCACCTCGCCCCACGACGTCGGAACCAGAACGGACATGGCGCTCCTTGCACTTCCCTGGGAAAACCTGTGCCGGGTTCTAGCAGAATTCCCCAGGTTCGCCCACTGGCGCAGTGAAGCATTCGAATAATTCACTGCGCCAAGCCCGAGCGGCGTTTGAGCCTGGCTTGCGCCGGAGGCGCAGCCGCCAAAGGCATCATTAAGGATGCAACGGCGTCAGCGTCACTACCGCATCAGCCTGTTCCAACAGGATGCACCGCACCCGTTCCTGCCAGGCGCGAGCGAAGGTGGCACCGTCCTCGGCGGCTTCGACGCCGGCCAGCATGCGCTGCAACGCCGGCCGCATCTCGGGCGCCGCCGGCACGGCCGACGGGTCGTAATGGGCCAGCACCGCATCGCCGGTATCCGTGCGGCGAAAGCCCAGAGTGGCGGGAATGGCGGTGGCGAAATCCACCAGCCCGGCACGGCCGAAACGGCCGCCGATGCCCTTGAAACCGCCGCCGGCGGCCGCCCCGGTGACCAGCCCGGCCACCGCCGCCACCACACCGGTGACGCCGGTTTCCGCCGCCTCGGGCAGCGAAAGCTGGACACGCCCGCGCTCGGGCAGCGAGTCCGGCCACAGTACCGCCAGGGCGCGGACCGTCATCAGCCAGGCGCCGGCCACGGTCGGGCAGGAATGGCCGGCCAGCCGCACGGCGTCGGCATAGGTATAGGTCAGGCGGCCATCGGCGGGCGCGCCAAGAAAGGCGGCCAGCGGATCGTGTACGGTGACCGAGGGAACCTGGGCGAAGAAATCGGGAAGCGACATGTCTGAATGGCCTGCTGCTGGGGAGCGTCATCAAAGCGCCGCCGTCGTGACGACTCCTTGACACCGATCAAGCCCCCTTGCCGGCCCGATGCTCTGCCCTATAGTATTCCCGCAAGGGTAGTTGCATTGAAAATAGATAAATTTGTCACCATTCCCTTGTCAGCGTTGTTTTCGTCTGGTGAACGGACGTTTTGGGGAAAAGCCATGTCGCGTTATTACCTTTCGGCGTGTTTCGGTCTTGTCGCCGCCCTGGCGGCCCTGCCCAGCGCCGCCGAGGAAATCGGCAGCGTGTCGACCGTGTTCAAGATGCTTGGCCCCAACGACAAGATCGTGGTCGAAGCCTTCGACGACCCCAAGGTGGATGGCGTCACCTGCTATCTGTCGCGCGCCAAGAAGGGCGGCATTTCGGGGGGATTGGGGGTAGCCGAGGACACCTCGGACGCCTCGATCGCCTGCCGCCAGGTCGCCCCCATCGCCTTCAAGGCCAAGTTCAAGGACGGCGAGGAAGTGTTCAAGAAGGACACCTCGCTGTTGTTCAAGAGCATGCAGGTGGTGCGCTTCCACGACACCAAGCGCAACGTGCTGGTCTATCTGGTCTATTCCGACCGCATCATCGAAGGTTCGCCCAAGAACTCGATCTCGGTGGTGCCGATTCCCGCCGGCCAGGGGGGCTGAGCCATGCCGCTGCCCGCCGAGCAGAGCCAGCTTCACGACGATTTGTGCGCAAAACTCGACCTGCAGCAGGACGAGGCCCAGTTGATCCGCTTCATGGGCGGCGTGCTGGGGTCGCTGCTGCGCCGCAAGGGCGACGCCGCCTTTCTGCGCGCGGTGCAGGACGCCTTTACCGAGGGATTGGCCGGCCGGCCGTGGCCCCAGCAGCACGCCTTGGCGCGCGAAGTCATCGGCATGGTCATCGCCAAGCGGCCGGAAGTGGCGCTGGCATGGCAGCGGGTCGGCGGCGAGGAACCCCACCCGCTGGCGCGCCGCGCCATCGACGTGGATGCCGCCGCCACTCTGCCCGACGTCAGCCAGGGCCTTGACGATCAAGTACCGCCGGCCGCCGATTCGTTCGAGGCGTTCCGCGCCGCCGCGATCGACGACCTGACCGGGGCACTGTCGCGCCGGCTGGCGCTGTTCACCCCGCCGCCCGAGCGCTTCCCCTCGCCCACCTATATGCACGAACAGCCGTTCTTCCTGATCGCCGACGGCTTCACCCAGGTGGCGCGCACCTTCCTGGCCGAGGTGTTGCTGCCGCTGTGGGACGAGCCGCTGCGCGCCCTGCATGCGCGCGCCGGCACCGCGGACACGCGCGCCGAGTTGTGGAACGTGGTCCTCGGCCGGTTGGGCGCATTGTCGGCGCTGTCGGCCAGCGCCCGCGCCAAGCTGGAGGCCGCCCGCGCCCAGCAGGAATCCGGTCCCGATTTCCAGATGGTCGAGGTGCCGGTCAACCGCAACCGCACCCTGTCCGTACTGGGCGTCAAGTTCAGCCTGGGCACCAGCACCGAGATGACGGTGAAACGGATTCCGGTGCCGCCCGCCGCCCGTCCCAGTGGCGACGAGATGCTGTCGCTGGACCTGGTCACCCGGCTGCACGACATGGCCGCCGACGCCGGACTGGAACTGCCCGACGCCGCCGACCTGGGGCTGTTGCACGATTTGCTGACCTTCGACGCCGAACGGCTGGCGCATGACCTGCCCGGCCTGCTGGCCCTAGTCGGCGATGGCGATGCCGAAGCCGAGGCGGTGCTGGACGGCATCGACGCCGCCGCCGCCGGCCACCCCGCCTGCATCGCCGACGCCCTGGCCGTCACCTTGTTCACCCACGGCGTCGACGGCGGCTTCGGCTACGAGGAATTGTTGCGGCTGGCCGCCCGCTGGGACGGGACCGCCCATCCCCTGCTGGCCGCCGAGATCATCCGCCGCCCGCGCGACCTTGCCTTCCAGGTGCGCGATGCCCTGCGCCGCCGCCTCGACCGCAACAACATGGGACTGACCGTGGTCATGCTGTTCGAGGTGTGGCGGGTGCTGTCGCCCAGCCCGTACAAGGCGGCGCTGTCGGCGGCGGTCACCGTGTTCTCGGCCTTCCCCATCGCCTTTGCCGGCGATGCGGCGGAAGCCGCGTTCAGCGAGATCGGCGCCACGCTGACCAAGGGCCTGACCGCGCCGATCCTGGACAGCGCCGGCACCGTCGAGACGGTGATGCGGCTGTACGGCAGCGTGGTGCCGGCCAGCGGCCAGCGGCTTTAATACCGGTCGGCCATTAATACGGCCGACCGTATTGTCCCTCGCCGGGCGGGCGCATCCGCGCCCTTGGCCGCGGCCGCAATGGCCGCTTTAACCCAACCATCACACCGGCAGCGGCGGGGATCGCCTATTCTCTTGGAATCATTCTGATCTTGGGGAGCTTGACCATGACGCGCTTGCTGCCGGCGACCTCGGGGCTTGCCCTGCTGCTTGCCGTGGGGTCGACCGCCGGGGCCACCGAGCCGGCGATCACCGCGGTGACCTTCACCGACACCCCGGCCCCCGCCGGCGAGGCCGAGATGGTGGTGCCGCTGACCCGCTCGACCGCGCAGGTCACCACCGCCGACGGACGGACCCGCAGCTATCCGCTGAGCTATCAGGTGCTGATGCGGTCGGGCGAGCGGATCGGCGATGGCTCGGCCGGTCTGATCGTCGACAAGAACGGCCACGCCATCGAGCGGTCGGCCACCACCGACAGCGGCGACGTCGCCAAGGGACCGTTCGCCGCCTATTCGCCCGACGCCAACTCGCTGATCCAGACCAAGGCCGGGCCGCGCCTGATCACCCATTTCGAATACCACACCGAGGCGCCCAATGTGGACCCGGCCAAGCCGCCGGTCAGCATGTATGCCCAACTGCCCATGGTGATGACCGCCACCACCCTGGTGCAGGACGCCCGCAGCGGCCGGCTGCGCGCCACCGCAGCGGCCAACGTGGACATGGCTGCCATCAACGGGTTGTGGATTCCCTGCGCCGGCACGCTGACGCCGTGGAACACCCATCTGGGCGGCGAGGAATACGAACCCAACGCCCGCCATTTCGACCAGCGTCCGCTGGAGGCCATGAACCTGTTCCTGGGCACGCCGGGCAAGACCGCCAAGGCCGGCGGCGCCAAGCCGTATGATTACGGTCATCTGGTCGAAGTGACGATCAAGGACGGCAAGGCCCGCGCCACCAAGCATTACGCCCCCGGCCGGCTGTCGTTCGAACTGGCCGACATCCAGGACGACGGCCGCACCGCCTATTACGGCGACGACGGCCGCGACGTGGTGCGCTTCATGTTCGTCGCCGACCGCGTCGGCGACCTGTCGTCCGGCACGCTGTACGCCGCCAAATGGAACCAGACCGACGGCAGCCACGGCGGCAGTGCAGATTTGTCGTGGATCCGCCTGGGCCATGCCAGCGACGCCGAGATCAAGGCGCTGGTGGACAAGGGCATCGCCTTCGCCGACATCTTCGAAGTGGCGGACAAGCCCACCCCCGGCTTCACCCCGGTCTACGTCTATCCCGGCACCGGCGGCAAGCCGGCGCTGGAACATCTCAAGCTGCGGCCCGGCATGGAACAGGCCGCCGCCTTCCTGGAAAGCCGCCGCGCCGCCGCCCTGCGCGGCGCCACCACCGAGTTCACCAAGATGGAAGGCCAGGCCCATGACGGCCAGGGCCGCCACCTGTTCACCGCCATGTCCTACGTGGAACAGGGCATGGTCGACGGCAAGAACGGCGACCGCCCGCAGGACCACATCCGGCTGACCGACGACCCGTCCGTGCTGGCCTGCGGCATCGTCTATCAAAGCACGCTGAAAAGCGGCCAGTACGACAGCGACGGCACCGCCATTCCCAGCGATTGGGTCGCCGCCGACATGACCGCGCTGGTGATGGGCGCCAAGCCCGGCGCCGACAGCAACAAGCTGGACAAATGCGCCACCGGCAAGGTCGCCAACCCGGACAATCTGAAGTTCTCGCCGGCGATGCGCACCTTGTTCATCGGCGAGGATTCCGGCAACCACATCAACAATTTCCTGTGGGCCTACAACGTGGACAGCAAGACGCTGACCCGCCTGTTCTCGGCCCCCATCGGCGCCGAGAATACCGGGCTGGCGGTGGTCGAGTCCTTGGGGAACCACGCCTATGTCTTCACCAACATCCAGCATCCCGGCGCCGCCGAGGATCTGGAGAAATACCCCGACGCGATCAAGGTCGGCCTGCGGGCCAAGGTGGACCAGCGCGGCGCCGTGGGCGTGCTGGGCGGCCTACCGGCGCTCAAGTAGGAATGGATGAGGCGTCATTCCGGGCGTAGCGCAGCGTAGACCCGGAATCCATGGTGGGAAACGGCACCATGGACCCCGGCTCGCGCTGCGCTTGGCCGGGGTGACGCTCGTTAAAGAACTGTTTCTCGCAAATCGCGCGATGACCTAATTTTACTCATTCGGTGCGGAGGGTCGGTCCCTTCGCGCCGTTTTCTTTTGGAGTTACGTAAAATTTTACTGATTTACGCATGAGTTCCCCACATGCCAGCCGGTTACTCTTTCGCATAAGTGTCACACTGCCACCAAGGTATGATGATCTCAGGTCATCACCCGAGGGGGTGGGAGGGTAAAATGTTCCTGGTGAGAGTCGATCGCAGTTGCGACGCCCAATACAGCCCTCTGACGGTGAAGGCCCACGAATATCTGTACGACTTCGCCGCTTTCATCGCGCGTTCGGTGCCCGACGCCGAGGTTCATGCCCGCATTGGACTTCAGTTGGGAGACGAAGTGGTGTTTCACGGCAGCGCCCTGAGCGACGACTCGGTGGAGCTGTTTTGATGGCGCGGAAGGAGAAGCCCATGATCCTGGTCGACCTGATGGCCGATGGCCACTACCCGCCGCTGGATAACCGCAGCCCGTCCGAACTGTTCGAACTGGCCGTACAAATCGCCCAGGCGCTGGACAACGTCAGCGTCCGCACCCCGGTGGGCGACCATCCCGACGAGACCGTGGTTCTGAGCAGCCGTCTGCTGCAAAAGAAAGGCGTGGCGCTGTTCTGAAAGCGCCCCATCCTCTCGGGGGAGGTTAACGCTCCCGCAGCACCGCGAACGGCGAGTCCGCGCGGTGTTGCTGCTTCCGTTGCGCCGGCTTGTGCGGGGTCGCCCGGCGGCGCGGGTGACGCCAGCGGGTAGTGCCGTCCACCTCGTGCGGCTCGTAGCCCAACGCGGTCAGCACCCCGGCCAGATCATCCGCCCCCAGTCCCAACAGCGACGGCAAGGTATGCGGCGGCACGAAGCCGTCCTTGGCGTCGCGCGCCAGCTTGCGCGCCTCGGCGGCGAAACGTTCCAGCATGTCGACGCGGATGGCGCGCGGCCCCAGCACGGCATAGCCGACCGCCGCGTAATAATCGGGCGGCACCTCGGCCAGCGGCACCACCGCCACCCGCTCGCCCGGCGGCGGCGGCGCGGCGCGGCCGGCAGCGGCGGCCCACAGCAAAGCGCGCAGCCGCTGCACCGCGGGCTTGAGCAACGCCGGCAGGAACACGCTTTCCACCCCGAAGCGGATGCCGAGCCGGGCCAGTTGCTGGCGCGCCTCGTCGTCCAGCGCCGCCACCTGCGCACCGGCGCCTTGCCGCGCCATGCTGCCCAGGGCCTCGGCCAATTGGTGGACGACACCGCGCGCCGCCCCTTTCAGCGGCGCCGCCCTGGCCCGCAGCAGCGGCTGGAAGGCATCGGCCACGGCGGCCTGAAGCCAATCGGTCAGCCGTTTGCGAAGACGCTCGCGCTGGGCCGGCTCCAGCAGGTCGCTGGGCAACAGCTCGATCCCCGGCCGCAGGGGTTCGGCGCCGGCCACCAGCCGCGCCACCGGCTCGTCCTGCCACAGCACCAGGCCGTCCTCGGATAGGACGAAGGCACCGTCCGGCTCGGCGCACAGCCGTTCCACCCGTGCGGCGATCTCGGATTTCAGCCCACGCGCCGCCGCCGCCAGCACCGCCTTGGCCGCGGTGACGCCCTCGGCACTGTCGGCGGCGAAGCGGAAGCCGGACAGCCGGCCGACGAAGTGCCCCTCGACCAGCACCTCGCCCGAACGCGCCACCGCGCTGAGCAGGTCGCCGTCATCGGCCATGCGGCGCACCAGATGGGCGGTGCGGCGGTCGACGAAACGCTGGGTCAAGCGGTCGTGCAGCGCGTCAGACAGGCGGTCCTCGATGGCGCGGGTGCGTTCCTGCCAGTGCAGGGGGTCGGTGACCCAATCGCCCCGGTGCGACACATAGGTCCAGGTCCGCACATGGGCGATGCGGGCGACCAGGGTATCCAGTTCACCCTCGGTGCGGTCCAGCCGGGCGACGTGGCCGGCCAGCCAGTCGGTGGGCAAGCGCCGGCCCGGCCCGGTCAGGTGGCGGAACAATTGGGCCAGCAGGCGGGTGTGGGCGTCGGCCATCACCTTGCGGAAATCGGGCACCTGCGCCACGTCCCACAGCAGCTTGACCCGCTCGGGGTGGTTGGCGAGCCTGAGGATGTCGGGATCGTGGGCCAGATGGGTCAGCGCCACCTGATCGTCGGCCTCGCGGGCGCGGATCAGCCCCGGCTCGGGCGGCGGCTTGTCCAGCGACCCCAGCAGCGCCTCGACCGAGGTGAAACGCAGTTCGGAATTGCGCCACGACAGCGCCTTGACCGGCGCGAAGGCATGGTTCTCCACCGCCTCGACCAGCTCGGGCGCCAAACCGCCGATATCGGCGGTGGTGCCGAAGGTGCCGTCGTTCATGTGGCGGCCGGCGCGGCCGGCGATCTGGGCGATCTCGGGCGCTTCCAGGTCGCGCGGCACGCGGCCGTCGAACTTGCGCAACTGGGCGAAGGCGACATGGTCGACATCCATGTTCAGCCCCATGCCGATGGCGTCGGTGGCGACGATGTAATCGACCTCGCCGGCCTGGTACATGCCGACCTGGGCGTTGCGGGTGCGCGGGCTGAGCGCCCCCAGCACCACCGCCGCGCCGCCGCGCTGACGGCGGACGAACTCGGCCATGGCATAGACCTCGGCCGCCGAAAAGGCGACGATGGCCGAACGCGGCGGCAGCCGGTTCAGCTTGCGCGGCCCGGCATAGGTCAGCGACGACAGGCGCGGCCGGGTGATGAACTCGATGCCGGGGACCAGCCGCTTGAGCAGCGGCTTCATGGTCTCGGCGCCCAGGAACAGCGTCTCTTGCAAGCCGCGCGCATGCAGCAGGCGGTCGGTGAAGATGTGGCCGCGTTCAGGATCGGCGCAAAGCTGGATTTCGTCGATCGCTAGAAAGCCGACGCGGCGGTCCAGCGGCATGGATTCGACGGTGCAGACGAACCAGCGCGGGTTCGGCGGCACGATCTTTTCCTCGCCGGTGATGAGGGCGACGGTGGCGGCGCCCCGGGCGCGGACGATGCGGTCGTAATTCTCGCGCGCCAACAGCCGCAGCGGAAAGCCGATCATCCCCGACGCATGCCCGAGCATGCGATCCAACGCGAAATGAGTCTTGCCGGTATTGGTCGGTCCCAGCACCGCCGAAACCCGCCCCCGGCCGAAAAGGTCGGTCATGGTCCCCTAAGGGTCGGGGTTCACGGGGCGGATTGCAAGGGGTCAGCGTCCCCGTTCGAGCATGCGCTGGCGGATGGCGTCGCGAATCGGGTGGGCGCGTTCGCCGGTGGTGGTGGTGGAGCCGGAATAGACCCGAGGAGTGCCGGTCTCGGACGCGACCGCGCCGCCGGTCTGCGGCGCAGCGGCGAACCACGCCTTGCGCATCAGCGCGCCGCAGACGGCGCTGGCGCGGCCGGCATGCTTGGCGACGTCGTGACGCGCCAGCAAGCCCCAGGTAGCATGGTCGCCGCTGATCCACGGATAGAAGCCGAAGGCGCCGGCGCTGCTGACCGCGCCGTCGTCACCGGCGGCATCCTCGACCCAATGGTGCAGGCTGTAATGCCAGTTGCGGTCGAACGGACTTTTGACCGCCGTCGGACAGGTGCCGGGAAGGGTGCAGACGGCGTGGCTGGCCAGCAGGCCCGACAGGCGCAACTGGCCGGCCGCCAGCTTGCGCAGGAACACGCCATAGGCGCTGGGCGCCATAATGACGCCGCCGGCCGGCTGCGGCGAGCGCATGGTGAAGGCCAGGTCGCTGCCCAGCACCTTGCGCATCTCGTTTGCCAAACCGGGACCATCCAACCCGCCCAGGCCCATGGCGACGGCCTGGCGCTGGGAATGGGCGCTGTCGTAATGGAACTTGCCGACCAAGGCGGGATCAAACCCCTTGTCACGGCATTCCGCCACGGTGCCACGGCAGTTCAGCGGATTTTCGCCGTGATAGCCGGTGCTCATGGTCAGGGCGGTGATGTCGTCACCGCTGAGGGTGCCGCCACGACGCTCGGCCACATAGGCGCCCCACATCCATTTCGACGCCGAGGCGATGCCGATCGGCTTGTCGGCGGTAATGCCTTGCCCGCGCTGGCCCCAAGCCAGCCGGCCGGTGACGTCGCCGATCTCCCAATAGGCGTCGCCCAGGCCACTGCAGGCGGCGGCCTGGTTGAGCGTGGCGTCCACCGCAGCGCGGCGGGCGTCAATGGTTTGGGCAGCGGCGGGAAGGGCGACGACAAGCGCCAGCAGGACAAGACGCAGCATGAAAAAGGTCCCCGATCGGTTGATCGGGGACCCATTGTAGCCGGATAGTTGGCAAAGGAAATCCAAACACTCGGCAAAGTGCGCGTGGCTCCCTCACCCGCCCCTTCGGGGCACCCTCTCCCGCATGGCGGGAGAGGGATAATACAGCTTACGCCGCCAGACCCTTTTCCATCACCGCCGCCAGACGGCGGGCGAATTCGACCGGGTCGGCCGGGGGTTCGCCCTCGACGATGCGGGCCTGGTCGAGCAGCAGCAGGGCCATGTCCTCGACCGCCTCGCGGCCCGACGCCTTGACCTTGTCGGCCATGCCCTTGATCAGTCCATGGCGCGGGTTGATCTCGAGGACGCGCGGGCTGTCGCTGTCGAGCTGGTTGTGGGCCTTGAGCAGCTTTTCCAGATGCAGGCTCATCTGGCCGGCATCGGCCACCAGGCACACCGCCGAGCTGGTCAGGCGGTCGGTGGCGCGCACGTCCTTGACCTTGTCGCCCAGGTTCAGCTTGAGCGCGGCGATCAGGGTGTCGAGCGCCTCGGCCGGGGTGGCGTCGGGCTGGGCCTCGTCGGCCTTGTCCTCGCCCTGCACCTTGGACAGGTCGACGTCGCCCTCGGTGATGGCCTTCAGGCGCTTGCCCTGGATCTCGCCCACCGCCGGCACCCAGAATTCGTCGATGGGATCGGTCAGCAGCAGCACCTCGATGCCCTTGGCGAGGAAGCCTTCCAATTGCGGGCTTTTCTTCAGCGCGGCGACGTCGTCGCCGGTGGCGTAATAGATGGCGTCCTGGCCGTCCTTGATGCGGCCGGCGACTTCGTCCAGCGTCGTCCAACCGTCGCCGGCGGTGGTCTTGAAGCGGCACAGCGGCAGGATGTCGGCCTTGCGCTCGTAATCCTCGTAGATGCCTTCCTTCAGCACGGCGCCGAAGGTTTCCCAGAAGGTGGCGTAAGACGCGGCATCGTCCTCGGCCTTCTTCTTCAGCTCGGACAGCACCTTCTTGACCAGGCCGGACTTCATCTTGGCCAGCACCGGATTGTGCTGCAGCATCTCGCGGCTGACGTTGAGCGGCAGGTCCTGGCTGTCGACCACGCCGCGCAGGAAGCGCAGGTAAGGCGGCAGCAGGCCCTCGGCCTCGTCGGTGATGAACACCCGCTTGACGTACAGCTTCACATGGTGCTTGCGGTCGGGATGGAAGATGTCGAACGGCTTCGACCCCGGCACGTACAGCAGGCTGGTGTATTCGATGGCGCCTTCGGCCTTGCTGTGGATGGTCAGCCACGGATCGTCGAAGGCGTGCGCGACGTGGTGATAGAATTCCTTGTACTGCTCGGGCGTCACCTCGGACTTGGACCGCGTCCACAGCGCCGAAGCGGAATTCAGCGTGTCCTCCTTGTCGCCCTCGACCAGCACCACCGGGATGGCGATGTGGTCCGAGTAGCGCTTGACGATGCTGGTCAGGCGCGGCCGTTCCAGGAATTCCTTTTCGTCCGCGCGCAGGTGCAGGGTGATGGTGGCGCCACGGCCGGCGGTCGGCTCCGGGGT
>JBLNBE010000038.1:0-57774 GCA_050259735.1 Bacteroidota bacterium | reverse complement strand
CGTGGGGCATCACCACCACTGGCGGTTTGGCGCCGGCAGGGAAGCGCGCTTGGTACGCTTTGGCAACACTTGGCGGCACGACGTCATCATCGGCGCCAACATAATGGACCTGGGGGATGCTCTCCAGCTTGGAATGGAAGTCGGGCGGGTTCAGGGAGGTGACCAGCGGAGACATGCCGTCCAGTTTTGTCCACGTGTCATGGTCCAGCACGGCGGCCACCGTTGTCAGGCGCGCCACGTCGTTCCGCCGCGCCGCCACCAGGGCGGCGATGGCGCCGCCACCGGAATAGCCGTACAGCAGGATCGAGTTGGCACCCGATTCTTCCTTGAAGCGCTGCACCACGGCGTCGGTGGCGCTGACCGCAGCTTCGCTGTAGCGGGCAAAGGTCCAATAGGAGTGATTGCAATTGCGTAAAGACCGGCCGGTGACGAATTGGCACGGACGGGCGATATAGACCACGTTGGGGCGGGGATCGCGTACAGCCAATTGCAGGGCCAAGGGTTTGGTGGGCGTCGGATCGTCGGAAACCCGGTTGGCCGACAGAAAGGCCAAGCCGTCGCCTTCCACATAAACCGCCAGCGGTTGACCCGGAACGAATGTCTTCGGCGCCCAGGTAGCGATGTCAAAATTAGGCGTGTCGATGGTGCGGGAAACCCATCCCCGCGTTGCCGCAACATTCGCGGCTGTCTCGGTGCGATTGGCGCAACCTGCCACGCAGAGCGCAAAAAAAAGAAGGGCCAAGCCGTGCGGCTTGACCCTTCTCTTCAACATTTACCCAAACCGCTTTGAATTAGAATTCGTAGCGGATACGGGCAGTAGCCTGCCAGATGTCCAGGTCATCACGCAGAGCGGAGTTGTAGGACGCTTCGACAGTACCGGAAACCGGGCCACTGAAGATGTCCACACCCAGGCCGAAGACCAGACCGCCATCGTCCACGTTGGACATTTGGCCGTTGCTCTTCAGAACCGCATCGGGCTTCTTGAAGTCATACTCGCCGGTGATCTTGGCGTAGGGCATGAAGTTCTGGAAGGCGTAGCCGGTCTTCACGCCGGCAGAAGCGCGACCAAACTTGATGGTGCTGCCCTCAACCGCAGCGGTGCTGGAACCGGATTCGCGGTAAGCGTCGGACTCTTCGTTCATGTACGACACGCCGACCTTCGGCGACAGGCGCCAGCGATCGATGGCGAAGTTACCGGTCAGGTTGGCAGCGGTGAACCAGCGAGTGGCATCGTAGGAACCCTTGACGGCGCCGTTGTTGCGCGACACGTCATAGTCGAGCCACGTGTAACCCACGGTCAGATCGGCAGTCCAGTTCGGGCTAAGAGCGTAACCCACGTACGGGGCGACGGTGTAACCGTTACCTTCGAAGGTGCCGTTGTTGAACTTGGTGTCGATATTGGTGTTTTCGTAGCCGATGGACACACCGACGACGCCGCGATCATTGAACTTGTAATCGACACCGCCGACGAGGTTGTAGACGTCGCCGTCCATGCCCAGGAAGGCTTCCTTCTTGTCGATGTTCACGTAGGTACCCTGCGCCCAAACGCCCAGCTTGGGAGCACCCGCCGCGCCGGCCTTACCGCTCTGGCGCGAATTCATCAACTGGCTGGTCGGACCGGGAACCGCGCCGCCGCTCGGGCTGAAGCCACCGCCGACGCCGCCGCCGGTGAAACCACCGCCGACGCCACCGCTGATCGCACCGCCGATGGCGCCGCTGATCAAGGAAGCAGTTTGAGCGGAAGCGATGGGCGCAGCCACAGCAGTGACGGCCTGATTGGACACGCTGCCGCTGTTCGACACATCAGATGCGGCCATGGCCGGCATTGCGGCGAGCAAGGCCGCACCGGAGACCAGCGGGAAACCCACATAGCGAACGAAATTCATCTTTGGAAACCCCCTCACGTGGGCACGTAGCCAAATGCCATACGCATAATTGTTGCCTTTTTTACCAGCGGGACAGCCGGTGTCAACCATTGGTTCCATGTTTTGTTTCGGCGCACGACAGGTGTGGCAATCGCGCAACAGGTGGACACCCCATCTCAGCCCCCCCCCCCCCCACGAAGCTAAAGGTTATGGCAATCCCCGCGCCAATCTATGCCATTTTGCTCGTCCGTGTTAGTCTACGGCCATCCAAAGGCATGACCCCTGGGCTTGGGCTAGACTCTTGTCGCAACACTGCATTGAACAACAGATATCCCCTTCCGGGATTTCGGACCTCGGCATGACCTCTGCCGTCGTGGTCACCTATTGGACAGGCCCCTCGCTGGCGGAGTGTCTGCAGGCGCTGCTGCCGCAAGCCGGCCTGCTGGAGCTAATCATCGTCGATAATGGAAACGACGGCGATACGCGGAACTGGTTGCAGGACATGGCTAGCCGCGACCCGCGTGTCCGCCTTATCCGTCCCGGGCGCAATATCGGCTTCGCGGCTGGCTGCAATCTCGGGGCGGCCGCAGCGCGTGGACACTATGTCGCCTTCGTCAATCCCGATCTGGTCTTGCCCCCCGGTACGCTGGAGCGGGTACGTGACATCCTGGACAATGATCCGTCGGCATGGCTATGCGGCGGACGGCTGTTGAACATGGATGGAACCGAACAGCGCGGCGGCCGACGTGAAATCCTATCGCCTTGGCGCGCGTTCATTGAACTGACCCGCCTTAACTTGGTGTTCCCGAACCACCCCTATTTCCGCCGGCTGCACCTGTATCAAGATGAAGATGTTCACGATGTGATGGAGGTGCCCACGGTCTCGGGCGCCTTCATGATGATCAACAAGACCCATTACGAAACCATCGGCGGCATGGACGACAATCTGTTCATCCATTTCGACGACGCCGATCTATGCATCCGCATTATCAATGCCGGCGGCAAGATTCTGTATTGCGGCAATGTGCCAGTCTATCACTACCTGAGCACTAGCGACGTGCCGCGCATCTTCGTGGAATGGCATAAGACCAGAAGCACGAGCTACTACTTCCACAAGCACTTCAGGGCCACCTATCCCGCGTGGATATTGACCATGACGTCGCTGATGCTGTGGGTTCGCTTTGCCCTGATTGCCCTCAGGGGGGCATTGGGCGATGCCAAGATGGTGTTGCGGCGGTTCTTCCGCCGACTCCATCATAAAAGGGTTGCGCCCCCCAGCAGCAGCGCCATCCCGAAATAGATCAACGGCAGCAGCCGTGGCGGAACCCCGGAGCGCAGCAGCATGTGGCCCGAATGATCGACGCCACCGATCCATGGCTTCTGACCGCGCAGCACGCGCCGCACGGTGACAAAAATGGCGTCCGCCAGGGGAATGGCACACCAGACAATGGTTGCAGCCATGCCGACGGTATGGGCGCCGATCAGGACGACCATGGCACCTAGGGTCAGACTGCCGCTATCGCCCATGAAGCAGCGTGCCGGCGGATAATTGAACAGCAGAAAGCCTGCGCAGGCCCCGGCACCAGCACTTCCCGCATCGCCACCCAACCCAAGAAATGCCGCCGCCACCGCGCTGGCGGCGACGCCGTCCGCATGGTCCAACAGATTGACAGCATTGGCGACCAGCCACAGCGCCGGCCCCACCCACCACTGGCCGGTGATCCAGGCGGCGCCGGCAGCGGCCACCAGCAACCCCAGCGCCTTGAGGGCTGGCGATAGCGGACGGATGTCGTCCACGGCGCCCAAGAGACAGACGAAGGCGAGAACCGCCAGATCGCCACCGGGGAGCCAGGGCGCGGCGGCGGCCAGCAGCGCCGGCCCAGCCAGGCGCGGAATGGCGCCGCTGGCGTGCCAGCGGTCGGCCTTGACCGTGGCCACAGCCCCCACCTTGTGGGCCAACCTGGCGAGAAGCCAAGTGCCCACCGCCGCCACCAAGGCGGAAAGAGCGAAGATGGTAGCGGTCGCGGAGGTCATTGAGGACGATCTTCGATTAAGAGGGGAAGGTGCATATAGTGCAAAATGCGCAGCAAGACGATGATCAATGCCACGCGGTCAGGGCGGATAATCGCTGATCCCGTTTGGCAGCGATGCCGCCCGACGCCCCCTCGTTTTCGAACCACACAATGGCAAAGCTGAGATGCTGGAGTGGCCGCACGATGCTGATTGAGTTAACATCTCGCGCCGCAAACGGGGAGTGTAATTCATGGTGAGCCGATATTTTTTCCTTGCAGGCTTTTTTATTATGGCGGGATGCGCCGAGGCGGCGGCGGCCGATCTTACGCTGAGCAAGATTCGCTTTGGCGATCATGGCGAGCGCACCCGCGTTACCTTGGAATTCGATGGAACGGCAAGGCCCAAGGGCAGGGTCTCGGTGGTCGACAATAATACGATTATCGAATTGGAGGGCGCGCGTCCCGCCAAACAAGTGGATGTGACCGGCAAGCCCCCCTTGGTCGCCTCGTATGAATTGCGGACGAATGCCGCCGGGGCGCCGGTGCTGGTGGTGACCACCCGGGAACCCATCAAACTCGTAGCGCCCCCCACCGTCCTCATGGACAAGAAAGCCCCTCCCCGCCTGTATTTCGACCTTGAACGGAATACCGCCGCCGCGGCACCCCCCCAAAAATCCGCCGGCGAGCCTCAAGTTTCTGCGCCGCCGCCCACGCCCGAGTTACTAGCGGCCGCCAAAGGCGGCGATATTCAGGCGCAGATGGTGCTGGCCGGCCTATTGGCCAAACAGGCGAAACCCGACTTCGCCGGCGCCCTGCAATGGTACATGGCTGCCGCAGAAAAGGGGAACGGCCCCGCCGCCTACAACGTTGCCCAGTACACCCGTCTAGGCCAAGGCGTACCGGCCAACCCGTCTGCGGCATTCCAGTGGTACGAACGCGCGGCATCGGCCAATTTTCCCCCGGCACAAGTGGCGCTGGCCATCTTGCTGCTCGAGGGACAAGTGGTTCCCGCCGACCCCGAACGGGCACGCTTCCTGCTGCAACAGGCGGCCAGCGCCGGCGACGTCAAGGCGAAGAACATTCTGGAAAAACTAGATCAACAGTAAGGCCCCGCCCGCGTCCGTTCTCGCGACATGTCATATCGCTTGTGGCTGGCGCACACCGCTTTTAGTATGTGCCGAAATTAAGCTAAGGGGAGCATGCGGGTGCCGCGATTGAATTTCCCGGGGCGTTCCGTGGCATCAGCCGTGGCTTCTGGCTCTTGCGGGAACGCCGGCCGACTTTCCCTGGCGCTGCTGCTGGCCCGACTTAATTTTCGCCGTTCGGGCCTGGGGCCACTATGGGGCACCGTGGGCGTATTTTTCACCGTCGGTGCCGTGGGCCTTCTGTTCGGCACCATTTTGCGGCGCCAATTGGTCAGCTTCGACGATTACGTGAACGCCCTGGCCTCCGGGCTGGTGATGTGGTCCTTCCTGTCGGCGATGACGTGCGACAGCAGCATCGCTTTTGCCCGTTGGATGCCGATCCTGCGGCATTCGACCATCTCGTTCTCGGTGATCTCGCTGTCGCTGCTGCTGCGCCACCTGCCGGTGCTGGTGCTGAACACGGTGCTGCTGTTCGTGTTGCAATTGGCCCTGGTCGGGCTTAGGCCAGCGCCGCTACCCATGGCTGCGGCCATGGTGCTGCTGGTAATCAACGTCTCGTGGATGGGCGTTCTGACCATGGTACTGGGCGCCCGCTTTCGCGATATCGGTCAGATGGTCGCCAATGTCATGCAAATCGCCTTCCTGCTGACGCCGATCCTGTGGCCACCCTATTTCCTGGGCCGCTTCGAATATCTGCTCGCCTTCAACCCGTTCTATTACCAGCTCTCCATCTTCACCAATTCTGCGGCCGGAGCCGTGGCACCGGCATTCCATTGGGTGGCTGCCAGCGCCATGGCGGCCGGAGGTTCTATGCTGGCGCTGGTGGTTTACCGTTCATCCCGTCATCGCTGGCCATACTGGATCTGAATCATGGCCCGCGTGCAATTAACCAATGCCGGCGTCACCTTCCGCATCTTCGATGCTGGGCAGCGTTCGTTCAAACGCCGCATATTGCCGTTCTACTGCAACGGCAGTGAAGGCGTGGAAATCGCCGCGTTGTCGGATGTCACCTTAACGCTAGAGCCGGGAAGCCGGGTTGCCCTGCTGGGAACCAATAGTTCGGGCAAGACCACGCTGCTCCGAGTGATTGCCGGCCTGGTCGCACCCCAACGCGGCACAGCCACGATTGAGGGCACGCCAGGCGCGGTTTTCAGCATGGGATTTGGCGTGGATCGCGAGGCCAGCCTGGCCGATTTGGCCTATGCCCAGGGATTGCTGATGGGGCTTCCTGCGAGTGAGGCCCGAGCCAAGGCTGCGGACATCCTGAATTTTGCCGAACTTGTCCCCTTCGCCGATTGCCAAGGCCATGTGGCATCGCCCGGACTTCTGTCCCGTCTGGGCATCGCTGCCATTTTGTGCCTGGGCGCGGACATCATTTTGCTGGATGAAGTGCTGGAGAACATGGATCCCAGCCTTTACCAGAAATTCGAAGACGCGATCCTGAAGCGAGTTTCCGAAGGCGCGGTGCTCGTTATGGCCGAACGTTCGCGCAGCCTGCTCACACGCTTCTGTTCCGAAGCGGTGTTGCTGCGCGATGGCCAGATCGCCGAACGGGCGCCATTGGCGACCATAATGCTGAATGCGGGCGCTCATCTGACCTTCTGATTGGCAACATCCTGCCTTTTGTGCTAACTGCCGTCCTTCAGAAGAGGTGCTGAGTTGATGGCTGCACGCATATATTTACGTTCCGGTATGAATGTGGTTGTCACTGGCGGCGCCGGTTTCATCGGTTCGTCACTTGTGCGCAAGCTGCTGGAAATCGGCTGCTCGGTTATGGTGGTCGACGATTTGTCGAATGGCAAGGCAGCCAACTTGCCCCAACATAGCGCCTTGTCACTGCGCCAATTAAGCATCTGCCCCTCTAGTGCGGACGAAATCAGCGCCATCATCAAGAACGCGGATTTGGTTTACCATCTGGCCAGCCCCATTGGTGTTGCCCTGGCCCACAGTGCGCGTTATCGGGTGGTCGAAAGCATTCTGGATTCCGGCACCACCGTCATCAAGGCCTGCCGAACGCACCGCTGCCCGCTGGTCATCACCTCCAGCTCCGAAGTTTATGGCCAGGGTCTGCCGCGCCCCATCAGCGAGACAGACCCGGTTCGCGTGGATATCGGCGCTCGCTGGGGCTATGCCACCGCCAAAGCGGCTCTCGAGCACATGGCTGCGGGGCTTTGGCAAGACCATGGCGTGCCCACCTGGCTCGTGCGCCCATTCAACATCGCCGGCCCGCGTCAGCGCCCTGAAACCGGCCTTGTGGTTGCGAGCTTCGTCGCCGCTGCCGCGGCTGGACGACCGCTGGAAATTCATGGCGACGGCACGCAAACCCGCAGTTTCCTGCATGTGGAAGACATGGCCGAGGCACTGACCGCCATTGCTTTCAACGACTCCCTGGTGGGGCAACCGGTCAATGTGGGCAGTGAAGCACCCATCACCATCGCCAAACTGGCCGAGATCGTCCGCCAGGTGCTGAACGTCGATGTCCAGGTAATTCACCGTCCGCTGGAAAGCATGCTAGACGGCACATTCGCCCCGGCCCAGTACCGCATCCCCGATATCACGCTGATCAAGAACACCACGGGCTGGTATCCGAAGCGTGGGGTGGAAGCAGCGGCCAAGGAGTGCTTCGAAACACTGTCCCTCCAATCGCCCCAAGCGGTCCTGGCTCATACCTGAGGGATTGGCTGGAACGGCGCGTCCCGTCGCCGCTGGCTTCATCTCCTTCGTTGGTTGCCGTGGCGTTCGTTGTTTGCTCTTGGGAGACAGGGGGCTATCCATTTTATGGACCAACTGACACATACAGAGGCGCTCCCCCGCATTCGGGTCATCATTGTAAATTACAACGGTCGTGCCTTTCTGCCCCGTTGCTTTGAAGCCCTGGCCGCACAAACTTTTGCCGACTTCGAAACCGTTGCAGTCGACAATGCTTCGACCGAC
This sequence comes from Bacteroidota bacterium, assembly GCA_050259735.1. GTDB lineage: Bacteria > Pseudomonadota > Alphaproteobacteria > Rhodospirillales > Magnetospirillaceae > Magnetospirillum. The sequence continues at coordinate 49,818 of JBLNBE010000038.1, read as the reverse complement.
GGCTCTGCGGCCCTTTCCCTGCCAGATTCTCGCTTCCGCTGGCTTCGACTCGACCGTAATTGGGGCTTTGCCGCCGGCAACAATGCGGGCGCTACCGGCTTTGATGGCGAATGGATCGTTACTCTCAATCCAGACGCATTCCCACAGCCCGATTGGTTAGAGAGGCTGATGGCGGCAGTTGATCGTCACCCCGGCATTACGATGCTGGGTTCCACTCAAATCGACGCCGGCCATCCAGAGATACTGGATGGATCCGGAGACTGTTTCTTCGCTCTCGGCTTGCCGTGGCGGGGGAACAATGGACATAGCCTGAGCGATCTGCCGCCCGAGGGAGAGGTGTTTGGCCCCTGCGCCGCCGCCGCCGCCTATAGCGCCCGCCGGTTCCACGAGTTAGGCGGCTTCGATGAACGCTTCTTCTGCTACTACGAGGACGTCGATCTGGCATTCCGTATGCGGCTTGCTGGGGGGCGCTGCATCCAGGTGGCCGATGCGGTCGTTCACCATGTCGGCTCCGGCATTGCCGGCAGGACCAGCCCCTTTGTTCATTTTCACAGCGCTCGCAACCGTGTCTGGCTGTTCGTCAAGAACATGCCGTCCTGGGCGTTATGGCTGTTGTTGCCGGGCCATCTTGTCCTGAACTGTGCCCTACTGGCGTGGGGGGCCAAACGAGGGCATGGCCGAGCGGTCCTGGACGGCATGATAGAGGCGGTTGCCGGTCTGGGACCGGTGTGGGCTGACCGACGCCGTATTCAGGCAGAGCGGAAGGTATCGGCGATGGCGGTGCTGACGGCGTTGTGTTGGTCGCCCATGACCATGCTGCAGCGCCGACACGACGTCAGACCGTCCCACGGAAAAAGCGCGTCACCACACTTTGTTGGCTGAACTTTCAGAGGCCAAGTGGCTGAGAAACTGCCACACGGGTTTGACGGCAAACCGGTGACTATAGACGCTGAAGGCTCTGAACAAAAGCAGCACCAACGACCACGCGCCCGCTTACCCCAGCAGTTTCTGCTTTGCCGCCTTGGCAAGCGCCACGGGGAAATTCTCCATGATGCTGGGAATCGCTTCGCAATTAATCCAGCATGCCCGGCAGGTCGAGACCCACTCGCGCAACTCCGTGGCCTTGGGACCTTCCAAAATGGCCTTCAAATCGTACCCGGCGTCGCGCACGTTGCCTGCAAGCTTGTCCGAATAGAACGGGCAGGCCATCACCGCGCCGTAGGGATCCACCGTGATGGTGGAATAACTGGACGAGCAGGACATTGGGCTTTTGCCAGTGCGGAAAAACTCTTGAGACAAGTTCAGGTGAATTTTCGGCATCAGCGATTCAAGACGCACCATGGGATAACGCCGCTCGATTTCCAGCAGGGCGTCGCGCACGACCGTACTTTTTTCGGCACAATCAATCTCCATCTCCTTATTGTAGAAGAGAGAGGCTTCCTGTGCAAAAGTCACAATGGGCAGACCAGACTTGTTCGCGATGAAGTCGAAGGTCTTGAGGGAACTCATGCCGTTGACCTGCGACACGGTCAGTTGGAAGTTGACCTCGAAATTGGGGAAGCGCTTTTCCAGATCCTGCAACGCGCCAAACGTCTCCATCACCTGGTCGAAGCCGTCGATACCGCGCGTCTTTTCGTAATCTTTGCCCAGCATGTCCAGGGACAAGGTGACGTAGGTCTTGGTCTTCTTGCAGTGGGGAACGAAGTTCTCAATGAATTCAACCGTGCGATTGGTCTTCAGGCCGTTCATGGGCACGTTGATCATCGACAGGTCGGGACAGACGTCATAGGCGTGGCGGATAACGTCTGGGAGATTTTTCTTCAGCGTGACCTCGCCGCCGGTGAAGTTCAGCCACAGCACGCTGTCACGCACGCTGTCGATGACCTTCGCGATCTCGTCATTTGCCAACTCGGTCTTCAGCAGTTCGGGCGTTTCCCGATAAATCTTCCACACGCCGCAAGTGGTACACATGCTGTTACAGGCGTTCGTGGTGATGAACGTGTATTTGTACGGCAGCGAAGGCGTACCGAAACGACGCTGCATCTTGATGCGGGCAATTCGCTTCAGGATTTTTGAGTAGAACCGCATAGACATTGTGGGATTACCAGGCTCGCCGAAATTAGCTGAAGAATACTAGCGCAAATTGCTGCGCGAACGCGACATGGCAATCGCTTTTTCCCGCCGCAACTGAAAAATGCGGTCCAGGTAATTGCGAATGGTCGCCGCCAACTGGACCTTGGAATTGGGATCATCGACCCAGCGCACCGGAAGCTCGACCACCTTGATGCCCAGCCACTCACTGCGGATCAGGATTTCTGCGTTGAAGAACCAGCCGTTGTTGTCGAGGCCGAGCCGGCGCAGTTCGTCATAAAGGTCGCGGCGTACGAATTTGAAGCCCGCCATGGCATCAGTGAACCGAACGTGAAGCAGCAGCTTCAGCAACATATTGAGTCCGATAGAAGTCACCGTGCGAACGAATCGCCGCCCGACCACCTGGGACCCCGGCAGATAGCGCGAGGCGCTGAGGACGCGCACCGACGGGTCGGCGAACGCGGCGAACATCTGGGGCAAATGCTCGATAGGAGTGGAAAAGTCCAGGTCAATATAGCCGACCACGTCGGCATCGGAGGCATCCCACGTCGCCTTGAGACCCCGGCCGACACCACGCTCTGGCACCGTCACCAGACGCACCGTCGGGAAGCGGGTCATCAGCTCGGCGGCGATGTCGCGGGTGCGGTCGGTCGAGCCGTTATCGGCGATGCTGACCGTGTAATCCGGCCGCGACGGCAATCCTTCCAGATAGGTCACCAAGGTGGTGATCTGCCGGGCCAGTGTCTCTTCCTCGTTGAGGACGGGAATGGTGATGTCAAACTTCATGATCCTGCCGCCTCGTCCAGACGCTGCACGGTCCGCATGACCGCTATTGCTTGAGTGAGTCCGTTGCGCGGCGTTGCCCGGCCAGCCAAGCATTCATGGAGATGCGCCAGTTCCGCATCCAGCGCATCGCCTTGCGCCACCGCTACCGATTCGACCAGGCCGTGATGATGGACGATGCGGCCTTCGACGTTTTCGCTTCGATGCGGCCACAAGCGCAACTTGGCCTCGACGGTCTCATCCCATTCCAGAATGCCTGCATCGCCGGCGACGACCACCTGGCGCACCTTGCGCGGAAACAGCATGTTGGCCACCACCGTAGCCGTGGAGCCGTCGGCAAAGGCCAAATCGGCGGTCATGGTATCGGTAATGCCGGACAGAACGTGCGAAGCGGCGCTAGCCTTTACCCGCTCGGGTTCCCCCCGGCACAAATCCTGGATCAGATACAGGTCATGATAGACTAGATGAGCGGAAATGTTGACGTCGGAGGGGATCGACCCGAAATCAGCCCGCGTGGAATGGATGTGCTGCAGCGTCCCCAGCCGCCCCGCATCGACCAGTTGCCGGAGCGCCTGATAGGCCGGGGTGAACAAGAAGGTGTGGTCCACCATCACCACCCGTCCCAGCCGTTGCGCCAAGCCATCCAGCTCTTCGGCTTCGGCCAACGTTTGTGTTGGCGGCTTTTCCAAAAAGACGTGGCGGCCGGCATCGACTGCCTGGCGTGCGACGCCGAAATGACTTGCCGCCGGGGTGGCGACCACCACCACCTCGACACCCGGAGCATTGATCGCTGCGCCGAGGTCGGTCAAGGCGGCAACGCCCGGCAGACGGTCAAGCTCATCCGGCGTGAACGGTGTGCGGCGGCAAACCGCGACCACATGGAAATCGGGATGGCGGGCGAATTTGCCGGTAAGTACCTTGCCCCAATACCCCTGACCGATGATCGCGACGCCCACGCTCATTGCCGCGCACTCACCCGCGCCGCCGTCTGCAGCATTTCGATCAGGTCGAACACATTATCGATCTTGCCGCCCAGGATGACGTGCAGATTGGCCAATCCGTGATTCTGTTTGAACAGGATGGGGCGACCGTCGTCATCCTCGCGATTCAACAGCACCGTCTTTACCTCGAACAGCGAATCTTCCTGGCGGACGCCAGCCAAGGCGGGCATGAACGGCGCCGAGGCACGCAACATGTACGGAAAGCGCGAAGCGGTTTTGCCGGCCCGGAGCTGATTGTAAATGTCGTAGCTGTTGGCATAGACCTCGTCGTCGCGCCAGCTCGCATGAGGCGTGTAGCGAACATGCGACAGCGAATGCAGTTTGCGGTCGGGATAGGGCATCAGCGAGAAGAACGGCCCATCCACCACGGTCACGCCAATATTACTCAATTCGTCAGGCACGGAGCAGAGGGCCATCTCGGTCACTTCATGCTTCAGCGACAGAATGGGCAGGCCCGAGAGGGTCAACAGATCGTTGATGCCGGAATAGGCGCAGCAATAGACCTGCCTGGCGAGGATGGAGGAGCCATCCGACAGCTCGACCCGACAATCCTCCCCCTCCTGGATCACACGCCCGGCGGAGGTCTGCAGCCGCACATCCACCTCTTCCTCGGTTAGCTGGCGGCGCAGGATGTCGCGCAGCAGGCTGCAATCGAAGGCGAACTCCCGGACTTCGAAAACCTCTTCAATCAGGTCCAGATTGAACAAACCACGCATCTTGGGAGCCGCGACCCTGACGGGGGCGGTCATATTGTTGAAGGTGGTGAAGAAGCGGTGGGCGTTGACCTTGGACCCGCTGTTGGCCACGGCGTAAAGTGCCGTCCAATCGTCGACAATGGCGGGTTTGAACGTCGTCGCGAAACGAGCGAAGTTGGTGAACGAGCTGAACGCCGTGCGGAAGCTGCGCGGATAATGATAGCCCATATGGACCCGGGCCTGATTGTTGGCCGACGCTCGCAGCATCAGGTCGGGTTCGCGCTCGATCAAAAGGGTGCTCAGCCCCGATCGCGCCAAGTGAGCAGCGATACTGCAGCCATAAAAGCCGCCCCCAATGATCGCCGCATCAAATATGCGGGAATTCATCCGAGCATTCCACGTTCTTCTCGGCATAGCCGCCGAAAATTTCACCGCTGTGTATTTCGCCCACGACATAATACAGCGGAGAGTTAGTTACCTCGCGCACAACGACACTGAGATATTGGGCGATCGTGCCGACAAACAGGAATAGGGCCGAGAACATGCCTGACAGGACCACGTTGGTGGAGGTCCAGCCTTTGGGCACATCGGGCAGCACCACCCACACCGCCAGGGAGTAAAGCAGGTAAATCAGATTGCCGCCGGCAATCAGAAAGGCCAGCGTCGAGGACAGCAACAACGGCCGGTCGGTTACCGCGGAAATCGCCTGAAGCGCATCGAACACCCGCTCGGCGGTCACTCGCACCGGCTTGGATTGGGCGGCGCTGGGCAAGACGTCGTAGTTCAACACCGAATGGGAATATCCGACTTCCTTGGCGATGAACTTCAAGAACCGAACACGCTTGCGCACCTTGGCAATGGAATTGGCAACGGGCCGGCTTAGGCAGACGAAATTCGACCAATTGTGGTCGAATGGCAGGCGTAGCAGTTTGGCCGATACCGCGTAATAGATTCGGGCGAGAAACCGGTACATCCCGGTACGGCCCGGCTGGGAGGAGCGCCGGCCGACCACGTAATCGACCCCAGCTTCACACAAGTCGATCATCTTGCCGATCACCGCAGCCGGATCGCTGCCCGGCTCCATCAACACCACGTAATCGCCGATCGCGGCCTCAATGCCGGCAGACAGGCCGATTTCCGTGCCGTAATCCTGACTAAGGAAGATCACGCGGAAGTGCTCGATCGCCGCCAATTCGCGCTTCAGCACCTCTGCGGCGTCGCGGTAGCGGCCGTTATCCACCACCACCACCTCGAAATGACGAAAGCGCTCGGTGATGGCGGCGACGATGGCCCGTAGGTTTTCGCCGAAGCCCGCTACGTCTTCTGGTGACAGACACACCACCGAAATCATTTTGTCAGACAGTGCCATCCCATCATCCCCCGGCAACTAAGGCGTATTGGCCAGGGTGATCGAAATCAGGCCGAAGCCCAAGGCCCGACGATCCCCCGACATCTGCAGGCTTTCCGGACTGGGAAGGGCATCGATGTGAAACGTCACCACGTTCCGCCCGGCCGTCAGAGAAGCCTTGTCCAAGGGAATCTCCAGGGCATGGGGGCCTGCCTGGCACAACTTCCATTCGGCGGCTTCAGTTCCATTAACCGAGGCCTGAACCGTGGCGCAGGGACGGCCGGCACCAACTAACACTACGCCCGAGACCTTGATATGGTTGACGGTTCCGACGCGGTCTTCGGGAAGTTGGAGAATCACATCGGCGTTGGGGGCGCTGCTCCAACTGCCCCACGGCTCATGGGGCCACCATCCGGCCCCAAAGGCCGCAGGGATATCGACGGCCTGCATGGCTGCGCCCACATTCTCAATACGAGCGCCCTTGAACACGCCATTGAAGTAGACGTATTCCCGCGTGGGATTGTTGGCGAAATAGGCACCGGCCCTGTCGTACACTGCCTTGCGGTCGATCGCCAGCCCATCGACGGGCGGCAGGCGATTGGGGTCGAGCTTCTGCCAATTTTCGCGCACCACCACCACCTTGCTGGCGCTCGGGTTCGAAACCGCCCACAGCGCCTTTGACTCGATGGCGTCGCCGACGCTGCCGTTCCGCTCGATAAATATTTCTGGATAGGGGTCATAGGCCCAGGGCGCGTAAGCGTAGAGCAAACGTGAGACATGGGTCGGGACGCGGTAATTCTCGAACTTCTTCGGATGATAGAGAGCCACCGAAACCGGCAGCACCGCCAACAGCCCCAGGGTGGCGAACATGCCCTTGCCCAGCATCACTTCGACCAGGCGGATAGTCGGAAAATAGAACAGCGGAATGAACCACAGCGCATAGCGCGAGCACGTGATGACCGCACCGTGATTATAGTTCGAGCTGGAACTCTGCCCATAGGTGCAGACGACCACATAGACGAAGACGCCCGCGGCCATGAGCCAGTCCCAGCGCGGCCGCACCCCGGCGCGGTAGCGGCGAACCATCAAGCCGATTGTGGCCGCAAGGATAACGCAGCCCAGCGCCCAGCCGGGCAGCAGCCCCACGTCGGGATCGATGAACCAACCGATCATGGCATGCAATGTGGGCTTCCCGCCGACATTGCCCGCCAGCACCTGGGGATGGGGCACGCCAAGCCGAATCAGGTAATAGATCGGCTGCAGGAACAGCATCACCACTGTGGTGAGGGACAGGGCGAGGTCCGCGCGGCTGATGGCACGGCGAGGGGCCATAAACAGCCAGGCGGCGAGGCATAATGCGGCCAGGGGCACGAAGGGGAGGTTCTGGGTCGACAGCACCGCCAACCCCAAAGCCGCCAGCAGCAGCGCGCGCTCGGCATAGGCAATGACCACCATCAGGCCGATGGCGACGGTGAAGAACTCGGTATGGGCCTTGTCGACATACCAAATGGCGGGGCTGGCGAAGATCAGGATCGCGCCGGCCAACAACCCCGGAAGACGCTGGCGCACGAAGCAGACATAAAGGGCGGCAGCGCCCAGCGCCACATTGACGACGGTGAAGGAATAGCCGATATCGGCGTGGATGGCCCTCAGTGCGATGCTGATGCAGGTCGCCAGCATGCTGTAGAACCAGAAATGCTGGGTCTCGTCGACCACCAGCCCCAACCGCCTCGGCGTAATCTCGGGGCCGCCATGAGCAGCGAAATACTCGTTCAGGAGGGGCCAAGCCTTTGCCGTCATGAACGGCTTTCCGGTATCGAGCAAGGCGATGGTCATGGCGTAGTATTGATGACCGTCACCGGTCACCCTGCCAATGCCGATGATTGCGGTGGCGACCAGCGCTGCCAAGGCAAAGATGGCACCCCACAAAGCCAATGACACCTTTTCGCCCCTAGCAACCAACAATATCGGCCCCCCTTTTTTAGCCATATACTAGCCCATTCGCGGGACCCACTGATATCGTCCCCACCCCCTATTTGCAACCAATTCGTCAGCGGATCGGGCGACGTCTCAGCTTGCCCCCGCCCCCCCTGGCGGGCTGGCACCGCGATGCCAGCCCGCTCGTGCTTTATTTTTTAGAGTCTTTGGGTTCGACCTTCTTGTTGGCCTTCTTCTCGTCGTTCTTGTCGGCCTTGCTGTCCGTGGTCGAACTGGAACCGGTCGCGGTGGTCGCCGCACCCGACGTACCCTGGACAGTGGCGCCGGTGCTAAGGGGCGAGGTCGTCTGCGTGACGACAGGTCCCGGAGTTTGCGCCCAGGCAGCGCCCGCCGCGAGCAACAGGCCGACCATCAACAGGGGAGGCATCTTAGGCATGGCAATTCTCCATTCCGGAATGAATAAGCAATTTTACGCCCTGCCGGAGGAAAACGCATCCATACAGAGAGGGGGGCGAACCTGAGACCGGCAGATCGGCGAACTTGGACGTCTGAGCACGGGTAGATTTCCCCGGGGGCACACCTATGGTTTTGGCGCTTGCGCCTAGCAGAGGGCATCGGCTAATACCCAATGCGTGATTTTTTGTCCGGAGCCGAACATGCTTGGCTGTATTCCAGTCATTCTCTCAGGCGGATCCGGGACACGCCTTTGGCCAATGTCCCGCGAGCTGTTTCCCAAGCAGTTTCAGAAGCTGATTTCGGACCGGTCTCTGCTGCAGGAAACAGCCGAGCGCATCCCGAGCGCTCCTTTCATTGTCTGCAACCATCAACACCGACTGATTGTCTCCGAACAGATTTGCGACGCGCGCAAGATCATCGCCGAACCCATCAGCCGCAACACCGCCCCAGCGGTCGCAGTCGCCGCCTTACTGGCCGATGAAACGGATGAGGATGCCGTGTTGCTGGTCATGCCGTCGGACCAGATGATCAAAGACGTCGCCGCCTTTCGCGAGGCGGTGAAAAAGGGCCAGGAACTCGCCCACCAAGGCTATCTGGTGACCTTCGGCATCGTGCCCGACCGCCCCCATGTCGGCTATGGCTATATCCAGGTTGGCGAATCCATCGGGAGCGCCGGCCACAAGGTCGATCGTTTTGTCGAGAAGCCCGATAAGGAACGCGCAGAGGCGTTTCTGGCCGCCGGCAAATTCATGTGGAATTCCGGCATATTCATGTTCTCAGCCAAGGCCATCCTGGCCGAATTGCAGCGCTTCTCCCCCGAAACCATCGAGCTGGCCCGCCGAGCCATCGCCGATGGCACCAATGACGGCACCGAATTGCTGCTGGACCGCAGCGCTTTCGAAGCAATTCCTGGCCAGTCCGTCGACATCGCCGTCATGGAACGCACCGACCGCGCCGCAGTTATCCCGGTAGAGATGGGATGGTCGGACATCGGGTCGTGGTCGTCCTTGTGGGAAGTCGCACCCGCCGACGAACATCATAACGCCCTGATCGGCGACGTCGTCGCCGTCGACACCAAGAACAGCTACATCCGCAGCGAAAAGCAGTTGGTGACCACCTTGGGGGTCGAGGACTTGATCGTCGTCGCCACCAACGACGTCGTGCTGGTGGCCGCCAAGGAATGCGACCAGCAGGTCAAGGGTCTCGTCGAAACCCTTAAGGCCAAGGATCGGCCCGAGGCCTCGCAGACCGACCGGGTGCACCGCCCCTGGGGCTGGTACCAGACGATCAATGAAGGCCAACGGTTCCGGGTCAAGCACATCCTTGTTCACCCAGGTCAAAAGCTGTCGCTGCAAAAACACTGGCACCGCTCAGAGCACTGGGTGGTGGTGACCGGCACCGGCCTCGTCACCTGCGACGACAAGACCTTCGTACTCAGGGAAAACGAATCGACCTTCATCCCGGCGGCGACCGTCCACCGACTGGAGAACCCCGGACGGGTACCGTTACGGATTATCGAAGTGCAGTCGGGCGATTATGTCGGTGAAGATGATATCGTTCGCCTGGAAGACGTTTACGGACGTAACTAGGCATTGGCGCAAGGGTGGGACGATCGCATGAAGAAAGTGTTCCTGCTTGGGCGAAGCGGTTTCGTCGGCCAGGCATTCAGCCGTTTTCTCCAGCAGCATGATGGCGATGCGATCGAAGTAGTTCCGCTGACGCATCCGCTGCTGGAAGACGAGCACAGTCTTCGCCAAGCGCTCCGCGAGACCCAGCCCGACTGGATCGTTCATCTGGCAGCCGTCAGCTCGGTACAGCAAAGTTTTCAAGATGTCCGCGGGACGCTGGAAGTCAATCTACTGGGCACGCTTAACCTGCTGAACGCCATCCGTGCCGAGGGCTTCGCCGGCCGCCTTCTTTATGTCAGCAGCGGCGACGTCTATGGCAGAGTGCCGATCGAGGAATTGCCGATCACCGAGGCGCGCCTGCCGCGCCCGCTAAACCCCTATTCGGTCAGCAAGCTGGCGGCGGAATCTTTGTGCTATCAGTTCGGACAGGCGAACAATCTGGATGTGGTTATCGTACGGCCATTTAATCACATCGGCGCAGAACAATCGCGACGCTTCATCATCGCCGATCTGGCAGGGCAAATCGCTGAGATAAAACTAGGCCGGCACCTGCCGCAGTTGATGGTCGGCAACATCGATGTCACGCGCGATTTTCTGGATGTGGATGATGTCGTGCGCGCCTATCTGGCCCTGCTGGAATATGGCCGCACAGGGGTGACCTATAACGTTTGTTCCGGCAAGGAGCACAAAATCCGTGACCTGCTCGAAAAATTCCGCGAACTCGCCGGCCTTGATGCGCTGCCGATTACAATCGACCCAACGCGCCTGCGCCCAGCCGAGCAAATCCGCATGCGCGGATGCTATGACTTACTAAAAAAAGATACTGGATGGGAGCCAAGCATTCCACTGAACGACACTTTGCACAAGGTGTTCTCATTTCAGCTCAATTCCATCACGCAAAATAGTCACGAATCATTGAGTAAATAAAGTCATCAAATGCAAGCGCGCATGACGGCCACAGGGCATGACGACATTGGAGTTGCACCTTTACTGGGCGCACCGTACATTCGTTGCATCCAGACCGGCCGAATTGCGAACAACGGCTCAAAACCTGCAACTTTCAAGCGGGTTTGTTTGATTTTTTCGGGGGGGAGCTTTGGCTAAAAGAGCACTTGTTACGGGCATTAACGGCCAAGACGGGGCGTATCTGTCGGCACTTCTGCTTTCCAAAGGTTATGACGTCTATGGCTTGGTGGCGCGCCGCGCCTCGGACACGCTGTGGCGCCTGCGCGAACTGGACCTGATAGACAAGGTCACCCTGATTGAGGGTGACATGACCGATTTGTCCTCACTGATCTCTGCCCTTGAGACCTCGCAGGCCGACGAAATCTACAACCTGGCGGCCCAAAGCTTCGTCGCCACCTCGTGGCGTCAACCGTTGCTAACCGTGGGTGTCACCGGGGTCGGCGCCGTCAATATTCTCGAGGCGGTGCGCATCGTCAATCGCAAGGCCCGCTTCTACCAAGCCTCGACCAGCGAAATGTTTGGTCTGATCCAGGCCGAGCGGCAAGATGAAAAGACGCCGTTCTATCCGCGCAGCCCTTATGGCGTGGCTAAGTTGATGGCGCATTGGATGGCGGTGAACTATCGCGAAAGCTTCGGGATGCATATCTCGAGCGGCATCTTGTTCAATCATGAATCCCCGCTGCGCAGCATCGAATTCGTCACTCGCAAGGTCACCCACACGGCTGCACAAATCAAATTGGGGCTGCGCAAGGAACTGCGCCTCGGCAATATTGACGCCAAGCGTGATTGGGGTTTCGCCGGCAATTACGTCGAAGCCATGTGGATGATGCTGCAGCAGGACCAGCCCGAAGACTATGTGGTCGCCACCGGTCGCACCACCAGCGTCCGCGATATGGTCGAGTTGGCGTTCAGCCATTTGGATATGGACTACCGCGACTATCTGGTCATCGATCCTGCTCTTTACCGCCCGGCCGAAGTCGAGGTCCTGCTGGGCAATCCCGCCAAGGCGGAAGCCAAGCTCGGCTGGCGGGCGGAGACCAGCTTGGAGCAGTTGATCACCATGATGGTCGACGTCGACATGCAGCGCCTTTCTAAAGTTTAGGCCAAATAGGGATATGGAAAAGCGCGGGGGCGCGGGGGCCTGCATGAGCAAGATTTTATACTGGGTCGAGCATACATGCGAATGCCAGACCAACACTGGCGTGCAAAGAGTTGTGCGCAGCTTGGCGCGTGGCCTGCGCGAGCTAGGCCTGCCGCTACTCTATGTCCGCTGGGATGCGGCGGCCCATCAATTGGTGCTGGCCAGCCGCGACGACCTTCGCCACCTTGCGAAGTGGAATGGTCCCGACTTCTCGGAACTCGAACTGGCAGACTATCCGGAAGCGGCGAAACGCCCCCTAACGGCCGACCTGATCGGTGACGCCGAGTGGCTGTTAATCCCAGAGGTCACCCATCTCGCCGCCCATGCCGCCGAGCCGACGTTGGATGCGATTTTGTCGGCCCGCGCCTTATCGCTAAAAGTCGGCATCATCTTCTACGACGCCATCCCGTGCAAACGCAGCGAATTTGCCGGCATGGCTGACCGCCACGCAGCCTATATGCAGCATCTGGCCTTCGCCGACCTGATTTTGCCGATTTCTGAGTTCTCGGGTCGCGACTTGGTCGCCTATTTCGACAATTACGGCCACTTTCGGCCGCATACCCGTCCCAATATCGTTCCGCTGTTGCTGTCTGGCCAGAATTGGGAGCACTCGCGCGTCACCGTGCCGGGAAAGGAAACAGCCGGCCCGCTGACGGTGCTGTGCTTTGGCACCATTGAGAAGCGCAAGAACCAGACAACCCTGATTGAGGCCTTCGAAGCGTTCTGCCACAAGCACCCCGAGGTGGACGCCCGCCTGGTGCTTTCGGGCAATCTGGCGCCCGATGTCGCGCCGCAGGTGATGGACGCGACGCGGCGCAACTGTCGAATTTCCTATCTTCGCTATGTCAGCGACGGCGACCTTCGGCAATTGTTGCATCAATGCGCCTTTACAGTATTCCCGTCGGTCGAAGAAGGGTTCGGCCTGCCGATCATCGAGAGCTTGTGGTCCGGCAAGCCCTGCCTGACCGCCAATTTCGGCGCCATGGCTGAAGTCGCCCATGGTGGCGGCTGTCTGACCGTGGACACCCGTTCTCCGGCACAGATGTTGGAGGGCCTGGAGACGCTGCTGCTGGATGCAGACTTGCGAACCCGACTGGCGAACGAGGCGGTTGCCCGCCCGCTGGCTTTGTGGAGCGATTACGCCGGCGCGGTGCTGCAGGCACTCGACAACCATCTGAGCGCGGCCAATCGGCTGGGCACCATCTATTACTGGGTCGATCACACCAGCACCTATGCGGCCAATTCCGGCATTCAGCGTGTGGTGCGCGGTCTGGGGGGCGCCCTGCAGAAGCTGGATGTGCCGGTGGTGCCGGTGCGCTGGGATCGGGCCTCGAATGCCCTGGCGCCGGTGCCGGCGGCGGACCTGGAGCACCTGGCCAAATGGAACGGCCCGGACTCGTCCCGCTTCGCCCCCTTCCCCCCCCCCGTTTCCCCCAGGGGTAAGGACTGGCTGGTCATTCCTGAGCTGACCACCTATCTCCCCGCCGGTTCGTTGGACCGAATCGTCAGCCAGGCCCATGTGGACGGCATGCAGGTGGCGATCGTCTTCCACGACGCCATTCCCTACAAGCTGCGCGATATCTATCCGCCCGAGGCCACCGCCGCCCATGCCGAGTACATGCTGGCGCTGTCCAAGTGCGACCTGATCCTTCCCACCTCGGAAATCGTCACCGAGGACCTGACGAGCTTCTTGTTCGCCAATGCACCGCGGCTTAATAACCTGCCCGACCGCATTCTGCGGGTACCACTGGCCGGCGACTTTCCCAATCTTCCACGTGGCAGCAAGAAGCAGCCGCAGGGCAAGAAGGTGCATTTGCTGTCGGTGGGTACGGTCGAGCCGCGCAAGAATCATCTGCGCATGGTGCGCGCTTTCATCCAGGCGCAAAAACACAGCCGGTCCGATCTGGAACTCACCATCATCGGCGGCGCTCCTTTCCCGGCGCTGACCCAGGAGATTGAGGGACTGATCGCCGGCCGCGACGACATCACCTGGATACGCGGTACCGACGATGAGACGCTGGTTGCCCAATACCGCCGCGCCGATTTCACGGTCTATCCGTCTTACGAAGAGGGATTCGGCATCCCCATCGTAGAGAGCCTGTGGCAAACCCGTCCGTGCCTGTGCCACAACGCCGGCGCCATGGAGGAACTTGCCCGCGACGGCGGTTGCCTGACCGTGGACGTTCTGGACGAGCAGGCCTTTGCCCACGCCATCGTGCGATTGGCGGACGACAAGGCGTTCCGCCTCCAATTGGCGGATCAGGCCCTGGCGCGGCGATTCCGCTCGTGGGGGGATTACGGCAGCGACGTGCTCGCCGGATTGGCCGCGGCCACCTCGCCAACCATGATTCCGGCTTTGACTGCGACCGAACGCCCGCTGCAACCACCGCTGCTGTCGGTCTGCATCAGCACCTATAACCGCGCGGCCTGGCTTGACATCAGCCTGCGCAACGTTCTGAGGCAAACCGAAGCCTACAAGGATGTCGTCGAGGTCGTGGTGGTCGACAACGCCTCGACCGACGGCACCGAGGCGCTGATGCGCCGCTACGAAGCCGAGGGCCACGCGCACCTGAAATATTTCCGTAACCCGGAAAATGTGGGGATGCTGGGCAATTTGCGGGTCACCGCCAACCACACACACGGTCAGTTCATCTGGATCCTGGGCGATGACGACGTGCTGCTGCCGGGCGCCATGGAGCGAATTCTAACCGCCATCCTGGACAATCCCAATGCCGGGTTGGTCTATCTGCACTATTCCTACACGCGCATTGAAGATCCGTCCGAGATCGGTGACTTCGATAGCTTCCTCGCCTCGGCCCAGCCGATTTCGCCGCCGGCCCCCGACAAGGTGGCCAAGATCAGTGAAATCGCCACCGAAACCGAAAACTTCTTTACCGCCATCTACTGCCTGATCTACCGCCGCGACCACGGTTTGCTGGCTTATTCGCAATACACCGGTGGGCGGCCGTTCTCTAGCCTGCTGACCTGCATCCCCACCTCGTACCATTGCGTCAACCGCATGTTCGACGAAGTGGGCGTATGGATCGGCGAACCCTGCGTGGTGGTGAATCTCAACGTATCCTGGATGAAATACGCCCCGCTCTGGATTCTCGAACGCATCCCGGAACTCTATGATCTGGCCGAGGCGCGCGGTGCTCCGGGTGAAAAAGTGGATCGCTGGAGATTCAACAACCTACCGGGAATGATACATTTCCTCGATAAAATGTATTTTGACGATACGATGGGAAACCTCGAGTTCTTCTCGTTCGAGCGAATGATTCGGCGTTACCGCCACATTCTTCGGATCGACACCGAAGCGGCGACCAAGCTTTTCGCCATCTACCGCAGGGCTTTCGACGCTGGTTTGACCCGAGAGTCCTCGCCTCAAAGTCTCAAGATCCGTTATGGCTTGGCCTGACGGCGCCATGAAGCAAGGAAGTCCGATGAGCACGTACAAGGAAATCGAAGCTTGCCGCGCCGGAGGCGGCAGCAACCTGATTTCGGTCCTCAACTTGGGCAAGCAGGCACTGACCGGCGTTTTCCCGCGCGAGCGGGACAAGCACGTCACCGAAGGCCCGTTGGAACTGGTGTGGTCGCCCGAAAGCGGCCTGCTTCAATTGCGCCATTCCTTCAGCCCCAGCGAGATGTACGGCGATAATTACGGGTATCGCTCGGGCCTCAACCAATCCATGGTCGATCATCTGACCAACAAGGTGCGGCAGATCGAACGCTTGGTGCCGTTGAATGATGGCGACGTCATCGTCGATATCGGCAGCAACGACGCCACCACCTTGAAAGCCTATTCCAATTCGCGCCTGCGCCGCGTCGGCATCGATCCCACCGGCAAGAAATTTTCGGCGTACTATCCGCCGGAAATCAAGCTGGTCCCCGACTTCTTCTCGGAACAGGCGTTCAACACCACCGGCTTCGACAAGGCCCGGGTGGTGACTTCTATCGCCATGTTCTACGATCTGGAAGATCCGGTGGCCTTTGTTCGCCAGATCGAGGCGATCCTGCGCGACGATGGCGTCTGGCATTTCGAGCAGAGCTATATGCCCTCGATGCTGCGCACCAATTCCTACGACACCATCTGCCACGAACATCTGGAATATTACTCGTTGGGCGTGGTCGACCGCATTCTAAAGAAGGCGGGCATGAAGGTTGTCGATGTCACCCTGAACGCGGTGAACGGCGGCAGCTTCGCGGTGACCGCAGCCAAGGCGTCCAACAAAAGCATTCCGGTCAACCACACCGTCATCGACTGGCTGCTGACCCAGGAAGACCGCATGGGCCTGACGTCGCCCCGGATCTTCCGCGATTTCGAGGAGCGGGTGTTCCGCCACCGCGAGGATCTGGTGCGGCTGGTGCGGTCTTTGCGCGCCGATGGCAAGCGCATCGTCGGCTACGGTGCATCGACCAAGGGCAATGTGACCTTACAGTTCTGCGGCTTCACCTCGGACGACATCGAGGCTGTCGCCGAGGTCAACCCCGACAAATACGGCTGCTGGACCCCAGGCACCCTGATCCCCATCGTTTCCGAGGCGGAGGCCCGCGCCATGAAGCCGGATTATTATCTGGTTCTGCCCTGGCACTTCAAAGAAGGCATCCTGCGCCGCGAACGCGACTTCCTCGCCGATGGCGGCAAGATGATTTTCCCGTTCCCGGAAATCGAGATCATCTGATTTGACGGCCGCATCGTCACAACGGGACGATGCGGCCATTCTCCTGTGACCCGCGGATGCTGCGCCCGATTGGCGTTTTCAGCAACATCCGCCAGAGCATTTTTTGGGACGGGCGAGGCTGACGCCGAAGCCTGATCTCGTTCTGCCGGAAGGCTGCGCGGTGTCACAACTGCGCTTCCCACTGCGTCCCCGAAACGCTCGAAAACCGGGCCAAGTCCGATCGTTGGTACCGTGCGATGAACGACGACCTCCGCGAACTGCATGACCCGGCCCAATTGTTCAGCCCGCTGCGGCTGGACCTGTGTGTGAAGTTCCTCTACGCCCGGGCCATTCTCGACAACCGGCGCGAAGATCTGTTCGAACGCCTTTACGTCCGCCACGTTCTGATGCGAACAGGCGGAAGCGAACCCGTTGACGGCATCACCTGCCAGCCGTCGGATAAGCGTTCGGTAGCGGATTATCTGCGGGCTTTCCGCGAGTTGATCCACAGCATCCGGGACAACGGCTATGATCCGGCTCATCCGGTGCCGGTGATGGACAATGGACGCATCGGCAACGGCGCCCACCGGCTGGCCGCGTGCCGCGCCTTGGGGGTGCCGGTGGCGGTCAGTCGGCATTCAGGCGATTGCGGTACGTGGGATTTCGATTGGTTCGTGCGCAAGGGCTTCGCCCTGCCCGACCTGCAACGCATCCTGCACTGCTGGGTAGCTTTGGACGACCGCGCCATCGTCGTCGTGCTGTGGCCTTCGGTGCGGACGCTGTGGCGCCAACTTATCGAACTATGCCGGGAGCAACTGACTTTAGTGGGCGCGGTAACGCTGGACTGCCACGCCATGGGCCGACCAGCCTTCGACAGCCTGATCCTCGACCTCTACGCCAATGAAAATCCAGATCATGCCGATGGCCTGCGCAACATTGAGCGCAAATGCGACCTGCTCGCCAATCATCCAGCCGAACTGCAGGTTGTGGTGTTGACCCCCGGCCCACACACGCCGGCCGACTTTTCCATGACCACGCTGAAAGCGCGGATGCGCAACTATGCAGACGCCGTCGCGGCGACCGAGGATTTCATTACCTGCCATGCCTCGGCATCGCCAGCCGAGGCCCGCCACATGGCCGATACCCTGCTGTGCCCCGAATATCTCGCAGCCGTCGCCCTGCGCCGTCACCGCAAGCCGCGCCCGGAATTTCTGGCATGGCTCAATAATTACGACCGCTGCCTGAGCGAACAGCAGTTGAACCACCACGACTGCTGCGTGGTGGGCAGTTCGCCGCTGGAGGTGACAGATATCCGCCTATCCACCGATATCGACTTTGCTCTGCGCGAAAGCATCCGGGATGGCCGCTATCCGCTAGGGCCGGTCAATCTGAGCCAAGACGTGGATATCGTCAGCCGGGGCTACCACCGCAGCAATCGCCGGCCCTGGATCAGCGACGACGAACTGGCTGCCAACCCCGACTGGCATTTCCGCTTCCGTGGCCGCAGCTTCGCCGGCATCGACATCGTCCGCGACCGCAAGGATTTTTCCCGCCGGCCCAAGGATTGCGCCGACGTGGCACGCATTGACGCCTTGCGCTCGGATCCGGTTTACGGCGCGTGGCTGCACGAGTTGGTCGAGGTCGATGGCCGACGGGGCGGCAATCTCGCCCAATTCGCCATCGAGGGCTGGTCCAAGACCGAGTCCTGGGGGACCTGGAGCGACGGCGAAATCGCCTCGCTGCTCTTGCCCGCGCCGCGCCTGTCCTTCGAGCACATCGCCCTGCATGTCCGGATGGTCGCCATCGCTCCCGAAGGTGTGGAGCAGGGTGTCCAGGTCACGGTCAATGCCATCCCGGTCGGGGATTGGCGAGCCGAACAGGGCGCCGTCATCGAACGACGCCTGCACATCCCTGCAACCGCCATCGACGGAAAAGCGCGGTTCCGCCTGGGCTTTCGCATCGAGGCCCCCCATTCACCAGGGCTGGACAAGCGGAGACTCGGCGTCGGCCTGATCACACTGACCCTGAAAAGCGCCGCGCCACAAACCCAAGCGATATCGCCTGCCCTTTAATACCCCGGAAGGGGACTTATATCACTCGACCCACCAGCGCTCCGTTGACAAAAAGCAGAAATGGCAAAATTCAACAAGGTAATCATTCACGCCGGCGCGGATAAGACCGGCTCAAGTTCAATTCAGCAGACGCTGGACAGTGCCTGTCGTCGCTTATTGGACAAGGGATTGATTGCCTATCCGGTTGGTGGCTGGCATGCCCAATTGGGGTCTGTGTTCTGCGACTGCCCAGAACTTTACATTTTCAACACCACACGCGGGCAAGCGGACAGGGAGTTTCTTCGCCAGAGCGACGAGCAATATCTGACATTCTTGAAGAATTGGATCGATGAAGCACCGCCTTGCGATGCCTTGATTTTTTCGTATGAAGGTTTTGTCGACCTGAACGCCGTTGCGCTGCGGCGGTTGCGCGCCTTCTGCCTGACGTTGGCTCCGGAAGTCCAGGTCGTCATGTATGTGCGACCACCATTGTCCTATGCCCTCAGCGCCATGAGCCAGCGCGCGCGCATGGGCATTCGGCCGTGGCTGGATTACGACCTACCGGTTTCGCCCTATAAAACCTTTCTCGAACGCCTTGGCGGCGCCTTCACCAAGGAGGAGATTTGCATCCGCCCGTTCGCGCGCGAGAGTTTGGTCAATGGCAACGTGGTCGAGGACTTCCTGAGCATCTCGGGAATCTCTCTCGAAGCGGTCGGCGAGATCGTGGATTCCACCAAACAACACAATAGCCAATTGTCCTGGCCCGCCATCCGGGTGGCCGAGACGGTGATGGATATACTTGACGAACGCAGGAACAGCCTGACGCCTTCGACTTTCTTCCAAAAAATCGGCACCTATCTGGGGGCCATTCCCGGCCAGAATTTCCGTATCCCGGTAGAACAAGCTGCAAAGATACTTGCCTCCGCACAGCCGCACAGCGACTACCTTGCCGACGAATTCGGCATCCACTTCCGCGAGAACATCGAGAAATTTACATTCTCTCCGACTGATACCGCCTTGTCCGACACAGAGCTGCTGCGCTCTTTCGCAATCATGCTGGCGGACAGCATTTGCGGTGATTATCAGCCCGACGTGATCGAACCTGAACTCTTGATCCTGAAAGCCGACCTTGTCGGGTCCTGCGTCGTGGATCGTGGTCAGCTGCTGATATTTGACCTTGAGTTTTCGCTGGATATTGAGTCCGAAGAGCTTGACGTTGGAATTCAGATTATTGATGAATTCGGCCGCGTCGCCTTTGGTAGCAACTCAAACCTTTTGAAACGCAAGCTGTGTAATTTGTCGCGCGGAATTTATCATCTGCGCTTCACCCTGGTTGCCGACTTCCCCTTCGGCCCATACAGCGCCGGGTTCAGCTTCTACGACCGCAGCGGCAGCGGCCGGCGTAAGCTGGGCTGGTACAGCCGGGCCGTCACCTTTCAGGTCAATATTCCCAACATCGTAGAGGGTGAGGGCTACACCCGCGTCTACACCGAAGTGGAATGCCGCAAGACCGAAGAGGCCGTGCTCCGCCTGTTCGATGATGGCCGGGGAACTATCGAGTGCGACGCGGTCTTCGATCAATTGGAAGTCAACGAAACGAGTTCACTGCGGGTGGCTCTGACCAACCAGTCCGCGCAGACTTGGGTCAGCACGCCGTTCCATGCCCTGCACCTGTCCTACCACTGGTTCCACATGGACGGCAGCCCGGCTCAGTTCGAGGGGCACCGCACGCCACTTCCCACCAACAGATTGTCCCCTGGGCAAACCGTTTTCACAGATTTGCATTTGGCGGCACCAGCGCTGCCCGGGCGTTACCGGCTTGCCCTGGTTCCGGTGCATGAAGGACGCTTCTGGCTCGATGGCACCGGCTTCGAGATGTGGGAACGTGAAGTCACGGTGGTGCCCAAAGGCGCCGGGCTGCGTTATCCCGGTAGCGATTTCCGACTTTCCACGTGCGTGGGGATTCGAGACAACCAAGCCATGAGTGGCAACGGGCAAGCGGGTTTCCTGTTGTTCGGTCCCTATGCCCATCTGCCCCCAGGCTCGTACACGGCCCGTTTTGAAGGCGTTGCTCAGGACATTTTGGGCGGCTGGGCGGATGTGTGCATCCGCGCCGGAACGGCCGTTCTGGCGCGACAGGACTTGAGCCAAGGCGAATTCATCGCCGTCCTCTCCTTCGCACTCGAAGAAGCTGCTACGGACGTGGAAGTGCGCCTATGGGTTCCGGCTGGCGCCGACATCCGAGTCGATGCCCTTGCCATCGAGGCGACTCATCAAGACAGCCCGACCTTCTCCGCATAGGCCTTGCCCAGCTTAGCCCCGATCATGCCATTCCACGCTTGGATCGAGGCGACGCCGGCCAGGGCCAAGCGTTCCCGCAACGCCGCCCCGTCCACCACCGCCCGCATCTTGTCGGCGGCATCGGCGATGGAAGGTTCGGCCCAGACGGTGTCCGCCAAGCGGTAAACGCGATCGAAGTCCTCCACCGGCACCAGAGTAAAGTTCACCGGAAGTGCATTATCGGCCGACATGAAATCCATGTTGCCGGACCAGCCGGTGGCAATGACGGATTTGCCATAGGCAAGGCCTTCCGCGATCAGCAGACCGAACCCTTCCGACCGATGCAGCGACACCACTCCGTCACATGATTGGATCAGGCGGTGCATGTCCGTTCGCGACAAGTCGCGATTGAGAATCCGAATATTGGCGGCTCCCCGGATTTCGGCGTCAAGGGCCTGTGCCGCAAGGCTACCGGGCTGCAATCCGTAAGTCTTGACCACCAACGCCACGTCTTTTCGTTCACCGAAAGCCAGACGAAAGGCGCGCACCGCCGCCAACGGGTTCTTGCGTCCGGCAGATGAACGCGGATCGAAGGCCGCGAGGAAATGGAAACACCCGGCCTCCAACCCGAACGCGTCAGGATCTCCATGCACCGGCAAGGTCTCGACCTGCAAGGGCACGACGCGCACCGGCACGGAAAGCTGGGCACGGTAGGTTTCCGCACAAAAGGTGCTGGGCGCCCACACCTCATGCAGATGCCCGGCAGACGTCACCCAGTCTTCGGGTAGCCGCGGCAATTCCCAATGCCAGAAGCCGATACGCATGCGCCCGTGCGTCAATTCCGGCCCCATTTCGGCCAGCAGGGGAACCGTTTCAGGAGCATTGGCCATCAGGATCAACGCCCCGCCGGGTACGCGCACCGTCTCACCCCCAAGTCGGCCCACCGGCCGTCCCGTCAAAAAAGGGGTAAGATCCAGCGACACCGGCGCTATCCCCGCCCTCTCCAAGCTGGCACGCAGCAGCCTCGCAGCTTCGCCGATTCCCAGAGAGGCCGACAAGAAGCCGGCCAGGAATGCCGGCCCCGGGGAGATATCGGCCATAGCCGTCGGCGGCGGGATCATGCGCGCCTTAATGCCACCGGCCAAACGGCCGCCGATCAGACGCCTCCAACTGACCGGCAAGGGCAGCCGACGCCAAATGGCGCGCCCGAACTTGAAGACTCCGGTCATCCGCTGATACTCTTCTTTGTCTGCAGGGGAGCAGGCATCGGGGATAGATCACCGATGATTACCGGTAATCCTACCGTGCCTTTGTTCGATCGCCAAGTTGTCACAGCCTTACGGAATTGCGGTTCCGGACCGCAGGTAAGGTTTAGAGTGGGGGAACAATGTCTTTTCAGTATAGCGTAGATTTTAAGCCTGCCCCAGAGAGGTCGATCGACGTCGACGCGCTGAGGAACCGGATAGCCCAGCGGCGGCTGGAACTGGAAAGCGCAGCCCCCCCTGCTCCGCAGTGCCCCCCATCCCCTGCAGCCGTTACCCGCTCCCCGGCGGAAGTCGAGCCACAGACGCGAAGGACCACCTACGAGATCGGCCATTTCGTCCAGTATGACGGCCGCGCCTTCGTTGAAAATGTCTACCGGCTGGTTCTGGGACGCGAGCCGGATCCCGCTGGGATGATGGGTTATTTGCAACGCCTGGAAAGTGGCGATCACAAAACCTTGATCCTAGGCGACATTCGCTATTCGCCCGAAGGGCGGGCGTGCAATGTGCAAATCCGCAATCTGCGCTCGCGCTATGCTTTCCATGCTCTATCCCGCAGCCGCTTCCTGGGAAAGCTGGTCTATATCCTGTTCCACCTGGTCCGGCTTCCCCAACTGACCCGAGCGCTCCGCGCTCAACAAGCACGTTTGATAGATGCCGAATTGCGGCTGGCCGCCCTCAGCCGGCAACTCCCCGCGCTGGAAGCGAGAGTTGGCGATGCTCACGCCAATATTGTTCATATCAAAAATCGTGTGGAACAAAACATTACACGCCTTGATGTTGATCCCAACGATCGGTAGCACCGGTGTGCCGCGGTGTGGTTCAGATCGAGAAATGCCTGGCACAACGGACCACAATGCGGAATATTTGTGCAGTGCTAAAAAATATATCACTACCGCTACCGACACCGGCATCGCCCACTGAAGACAGATTGCCTACCCCCGCACAACCAAGGCCCTGACACGATTAAGGGGACCCCTAATTTGACCAAGCGCGCGATCGTCACCGGCGACTTCCTGCGAGCCGACGCCCCCGCCCTGCCCCGCGAAAGCAGCCAGCACGGCAACATTGTCTGGCTGCACGACCTGCTGTCCTTCGCCCTGAGCACCGTCACCGGCTCCGAGCCGCATTTCGCCAGTTGGTGCGCAATGAACAAGGACGGGAAGGAGGCGACCCAGTCTCAGATCCAGGTGGACGTTCCCGCGTTTTACGCTCTGACCGGTCGTAGCGCCTCGACCATGTCATGGGTGCAATGTTTTAACCGGACAGACCCTACCGCCGAGGAGCTTGCGTTCTTCCGCGAGATCTTCGACCAGTCCTTCGTTATCGGTTTCGAACTTTCGCCGTTTCAGCGGACGATCTTCGATAGGCTCGAAATTCCCTTCCTGTCGCTTGCCATCCATCCGTTGCGCTTCGGCAAGGATTTGTTCTTCTACGCCACCAGCAATGACGCCCACGTCCGTGCCATCCTAGAAAAGGAACCCCCATGCGGCGGTCCGGCCCTGGTGGGTGCCGCCTCGCTGCTGAAGGCCCAAGCCGCCCGCCGGCCCTCGCCGCCGCTGGTGGACGGCGCGGCGCTGTTCTGCTTGCAGGTGGGGGTGGACAGTTCACTGATCGCGGGCGCACGACTGGTGTCGCTGTTGGACTACCGGCACGAGTTCGCTGAGCTGACCCAGCGTTTCCCCCACGTCTATGTCAAGAAGCACCCCTTCGCCCCCGCCGACCCGGCGGTGCTGGATTTTGTGTTGTCTTTTCCCAACGTGTCGCTGATCGATGGTGACGCCTATGCCCTGTTGGCACACCCCGCCATCGTCGCAGTGGCCTCGTTGTCGTCGAGCATGTTGAGCGAGGCTGAAGTGTTCGGCAAGAAGGCCATCCGCTTCCTCGATGGCGCATCGCTCAACAGCTCAGCGCTGACGGTGGGCGGGCGGGTGCTGGATGGCTCGCTGTGGCAGGCGATGTTGTCGCCGCATTTGCCGGATTGTCGGCCAGGCCATGACGGCTATGCCACCCAGACCAACCCGATCGAGGCTACGCTGACCACCAGTTGGCGCGCGGCCGGCGCGGGCAAGGGCATCGTTCATGCGCCGGTCTACGCCATCGGCACCACCGTCACCTTCGGTAGCGGTGGCGACGGTGGCCCCATGTTGGGCGCCGGTTGGAACACATCGGAGGAATGGGGCGTCTGGGGCATCGAGAACGTGGCGACCATGTCCATGACCATGCGGTTACCCGGTGGTGCCGACCTGTTCGCCCGGATGCGCGTCGCCGTTACCGCAAGCCCGGCCTTTCCGTTGCGCGTGGACGTGCGCTGCGGCAACCATCATCTGACCAGCCAAACCTATACCGCATCCGCCCGCCCAGAGCTGAGCTTCCAAATCCCGGCTCCGCTGTTCAGCACGACACGCGGTCTGACGCTCTCGTTCCATGTAACCGGCATGGTGTCACCGGCGGCCAACAACTCCACCGTTCCCGACACGCGCTGCCTCGGCATCGGCTTGATATCCTTCTCCGCCACGCCCTGCGACGGGCGCTTGCCCGTGACGCTGGGTACACGCGCCGACATTCGCAATGGCGAACCCGGCACCCTCTGCCTTGGCGACGGCTGGGCTGCACCGATGGACGAGGGATGCTGGAGCGCCACCCCGCGCGCCAGCCTTCGCTTCAAGCTGGTGCCACGCCCGCTGAGCGACGTCCTGGTCGAACTGGAAGTCGCCGAGATTTTCGGCGCCCCACTGGTCCCCAGCACCCCCCTCCTCGTCAAAGCCGGCGACACGGTGCTTGCCGCGACCACCCTGGACGGCGCCCGAACCATACAGGCTTTGGTGCCCAACAACCTGATCGCCGCCAATGGCGACATGGATCTGACGGTGGTTTCTGGCACGATCCTGGCTCCCTCGGACCTGTACGAGGACAAGGACAGCGTTCCACGAGGCATCCGCCTGAGCGCGGTCACCATGCGCGCCGCCACGGCCTTTCGGCCCGACACCGAGCGGGTCGCCCTGCGTCTGATCGGCCCGAAGCGCATGGCCGGCACCGAGGGAAACCGGTTGCGCACCCTGGCTTCCGCCTTGCGTCACAAATTGGGACAGGACGCCGTCAGCGTCGCCAACTTCGGCTTGGGTGCTCTCAGCCCGCAATTCGGCGCCCCCCTTCCGGCCCGTACAGATTTGCTGCTGATGGATGCCGTAGCGGTGGACGCCCTGATGTGGGAAGGCGGGCCGACCGGCGCCGACCTTACTATCGGCTATGCCCTGTGGGACGGCCCGACGGCTCCCTCACTTCTGTGCCGCGCCGACCACGTGGACGAGATATGGGCGCCAACCTCGTTCATTGCCGAGCAAATTCGACCTCGTTTGGGCGACCGGGTATGGGTAATGCCGTTGGCGATTCGGCGGCATCCGCACGTGGAACAAGAGCGCGCCTCGCAGGACTTCCGCGTGGTGGCTCGGTTCAAGGCTTCGGCACTGGAGCGTCAGAACCCCTGGGCGGCACTGCAAGCCTTCCGCGCCGCCTCGGCGAACGGCCGGACGCTGCACCTTTCCCTCGTCATCGAGTTGGACGACACCTCGGACGAAGCGCGGGCGGCACTCGCCGCCCTGGCCGACGAAGTCGCCGACGACAGCAATGTGACCGTGGTGAACCACGCATTAGGCTCGGACGAGGACATCGCCTTGCTGACCAGCGCCGATGTCGTCCTGTCCCTGCATCGCTGCGAAGCCATCGGCATGCATCTGGCCGAGGCTATGGCCCAAGGCAAGCCGCTGATCGCGACGGCCTATTCCGGCAATATGGATTTCATGACCGACGACAATTCCATCCCGGTCGACTTCGCCCTGATCCCGGCCACCGGCCGTGACGCATTGCACCCGAAGGCGGTGTGGGCCGATCCCAATATAGAACAAGCAGCCCAGGCCCTCACCCGCCTGATCGAGGATGACGCACTTCGCCTTGCCCTGGGCCGAAAGGCCGAGTCCGATATCCTGTCCAGCATGTCGCCGAATGCCATTAGCGACCGCATCATTCAACGACTGACCGCGATGGGGGCTTTGTAAGCCACGCATTCCATCATCAGGCACCTAACCTGCTCGGACCACTATCCTGATCTATGTGTCTGCCCTGACAGAATGTCAGGCGACACCCGCACTTGGCGCCTGGATAGGGGCGGTTAGAGCATCGAGCCTGAAATCAGAATCGAAGGGATTCCCCTGGGCGCGGATTTGTGATTCACCATTCTTGGAGGTGAATCATGGGCAAGAGCTATTCGTCGGACCTCCGGGTTCGGGTTTACGGGGCGATTGAGGATGGAAGCTCGCGTGGTGGGGCGGCGCGCCGTTTCGGGATCAGTGTCAGCACAAGCGTTCGGATTGCGCAGCGGGTATCGGCGACAGGCTCGGTTGCCCCCGCACGACAAGGGCGGCCGCCAGGTGGCGGAAAACTGGCGCCTTACGCCGCGCCCCTGATTCGCTGGGTAGAGGAGCAAGGCGACATCACCATGCCCGAGTTGGCGGCCAAGCTCGCTGCCGAGCATGGTGTCGTCGCCCACCCTGCCTCGTTGTCGAAACTTCTGATCAAGCAAGGCTTCAGCGTCAAAAAAACGCTGCTGGCCTCCGAGGCCGGTCGCGATGACGTCGCCGAGGATCGCCACGTCTGGCGGGTGAAACGTCAGCCCCGGATGCGCCTGGAGCCACACCGGCTGGTTTTCATCGACGAGACCGCGACCACCACGAAGATGACACGGCTGCGAGGGCGGGCGCGGCGCGGACAGCGCCTGAAGACCCATGCCCCGTTGCCCATTGGGGTACCCAAACCTTCGTCGCCGGGCTCCGCTGCGACAGCCTGACGGCACCTTGGGTCATCAACAAGCCGATGAACCGCCAGATCTTCGAGACCTACATCGAGACCCAACTGGCGCCAACGCTGCAGCCGGGCGATGTCGTCATCCTCGACAACCTATCCAGCCACAAGAGTGAGAAGGCCAAGCGCGGCGCGCCCTGCGGCCGCGAAACGGAGCCGAGAGAACCGTCGAACGCGGCGATGACGACAGGGGCCGGAGGCTTGCGCCGGTCCCTGTCGCGTTGGGTGGCCTTACTCGGCCCGCACGCCGCTCAGGAAGTTGTTCACCACCTGGGTCAGGCTGGAGGCTTCGGAGGACAGCGCCTTCGCCGAGGCGAGGACGGACTGGGCAACGTTCTCGGTCTCGGCGACCGCGTGGGTTACGGCTCCGATAGTGTCGGAGACCTGTTGCGTGCCGACAGCGGCTTGCTGAACGCTGTTGGCGATTTCACCGGTGGCCGCGGATTGCTGCTCGACCGCCGAGGCGATGGCGACGGAAACATGATGCAGGTCGCCGATGCGCTGGACGATGCCGCCGATGGCGGTGACGGCCTCTTGGCTGGAGGCCTGCACCGAGCTGATTTGTGCATCGATCTCGGTGGTGGCGCGGGCGGTCTGGTTGGCAAGGTTCTTCACCTCGCCGGCGACCACGGCGAAGCCCTTGCCGGCTTCCCCGGCGCGGGCGGCCTCGATGGTGGCGTTCAGCGCCAACAGATTGGTCTGGCTGGCGATGGCGTTGATCAGCTTCACCACCTCGCCGATGCGGCTGGAAACCTCGGCCAAGCTTTTAACGGTGGCGTCGGCGCGATTGGCCTCGTCGGCAGCGGCTTTGGAGATGGTGCTGGCCTGATCGACCTGGCGGCCGATCTCCTTGATGGACGCCGCCAGTTCTTCGGCCGCGCTGGCCACCGTCTGCACGCTGCCCGAGGCGGTCTGCGAGGCATTGGCGACCAGGTCGGTCTGCTCGGACGTATGCACCGCGTTGGACGACATGGCGCGGGACGAGGTTTCCAGGCCGGTGGCGGCATCGGCGACCTTGCCGATCACCCCCATCACCTCGTGTTCGAAGCGATCCGCCATGTCCTGCATGACCCGATGACGGGCAACCGCGGTATTTTCCGCGTCCTGCTCACGCAGGTGGCGAAGCTCGGACGCATTGCGCCCTTCATCGCGCAGCACCTGAATGGCACGCGCCAAGGTGCCGATTTCGTCGCCGCGGCCCGTCGCCGGGACCTCCAGATCGTACGAGCCACCGCTGATGCGGGTGGTCACTTCCGCCAGCGAATTCAGCGGGCGGGAGATCGAACGCGACAGCGCCACGGTGAAACCGGTGATCGTCAGCAGAACCAGCAGGCCGATGCCGCCGAAACGCAGCACCATATGCTGCAGTTCCGCGTCCACATCGTCGGCATAGACGCCGGTGATCAGAAACCATCCCCACGGTTCGTACTGCATCGTATAGCCGAATTTCGGCACCATTTCCGTGAAACCGGGACGCGGAAACGACCATTCGGCAGGACCGCCGCCGGCCCTGGCAATATCGCGGACCTCGCGCAGGTACAGCTTGCCGGTGCCATCCTTCTCGTCGACGAAATTCTTGCCGTCGCGCTCGGGCTTGGCGGGGTGAACCAGCGAGGTCACCTGGTCATCGTAGATCACCAGATAATTGGTGCCCTCGTAGCGCATGCCACGAACGGCCGCCTTAGCCAGCTCCTGGGCGGTCTTCTCATCGAACTCGCCATTGCGTGACCGCTCGTGGAAGCTCTTGGCGATGTTCCGTCCCGCCTCGACCAGGACCTTGGTCTCGGCGATCTTAGCCTGCATCAGGCTATCCTTGAGAAAATGGACCGCAACCATCGACAGGATGGCGAATCCGACCGCGCTGAGGGCGACCAGACCGCTCAAACGATAAATGATGGATTTCAAATTCATAGTATCCCCCGAACTTTTCCTGCTCGCGCCTGCAGCGACCCGGAATAACCCCGGCATTATTATACCTTTCGCCGGGAGCACGGGAGACAAAAGTATTTATCAGCACCTTCCATAGCAGCACCCCACCCTTTTGGCTTTCACAGGGGGGCGGGATGCCTAACCATTAGTGGCTGAATAGAATTCAAGAACCGCTCTAAACCAACTTTCGACTGTAAAGCCTCTGGGCAGCATCAGGAAGGGGCGCCCCACAGGGCGCTGACAGCCGTTCAACGATGGCGGTCCTGCGTGGCGATTTGACGCAGATAGCTTCGCAAGTCGGGTTCCGGCACGGTGTTGGCCAACTCCACCAATTGCCGGCGGCTGATGAACCCCTTGAGATAGGCGATCTCTTCCGGGCAGGCCATCTTCAGCCCTTGGCGCGCTTCCAGGGTGTGGACGAACTGCCCGGCTTCCAGCAGGCTTTCGTGGGTGCCGGCGTCGAACCAGGCGTATCCCCGTCCCAACAGCCGCACCGACAACGCCCCTCGCTGCAGGTAGGTGCGGTTGACGTCGGTGATTTCAAGCTCGCCCCGGCCGGAACGTTCCAGACCGGCGGCGATGTTAGAAGCGTCGCCGTCATAGAAATACAGTCCCGTGACCGCCCACGGAGAAATCGGCTGAGGTGGCTTTTCCACCAGGTCGACCGGGTGGTTGTCGGCATCCAGCACCACCACGCCAAAGCGTTGCGGATCGGCCACGCGATAGCCGAACACCACCGTGCCGTCACTGTTGGCGGCCGCCTTCAGATGCTGGGTCAATCCTTGGCCGAAGAACAGGTTGTCGCCCAGGATCAAGGCGCAACGCTGGCCGTCGATAAAATCGCGGCCGATGACCAGGGCTTCGGCTATGCCGTTGGGTTCGTCCTGAATGGCATAGCTGAGCGACAGCCCCCACTGCCCGCCGTCGCCCAGCAGACCGCGAAACAAAGGCAAGTCACCGCCCCGCACGATGATCAGGATGTCGCGGATCCCCGCCACCATCAGCGTGGTCAGGGGGTAGTAAATCATCGGCTTGTCATAGATCGGCAGTAGTTGCTTGCTCATAGCGCGGGTCAGTGGATACAGGCGCGTGCCCGTCCCCCCCGCCAGGATGATCCCCTTCATGGGCGCTCCCCCTTGATGGCTTCGCCCACGGCCCGGCGTAACGCCGCGCGCCAATCGGGCTGTTCGACGCCGAACACGGCGGCAATGCGGCGGCAATCCAGCGCGGAATAGGGTGGCCGGGAGGCCGCGCTCGGGAAGTAATCGCTCCGCACCGGCTCCAGCTCCACATGGGACAACCCGCCGGCATCCAGGATTTCCCGCGCCCAATCCAACCGGCAGACCGCCGGGGCGCCGCAGTAATGATAGATCTCGCCCTGGCCGCGCCCGGCCAGCAGCGCCTGCCCAACCTGGACGATCACCTGGGCGATGGCGGTCGCCGGCGTCGGGCAACCGAACTGATCGGCCACCATGGGCAGACGCTGCTGTTGCCGCCCACGCCGCAGCACCGCGCCGATGAAACCATCTTCGGCACGGTCGAACACCCATGCCAGCCGCAGGATCACGGCTATTGCCCCCGACGTCAGAACCGCCTGCTCACCCGCCACCTTGCTGGCGGCGTACACGCCCAAAGGAGCGGCGTCGTCGTCCTCGACATAGGGGCGGCCAGCCACCCCATCGAAAGCATAATCCGTGGACAGATGGATCAGCGGAATACCCGCCTGACGGCACGCCCGCGCCAGCACGGCCGGTCCCTCGCCATTGACGGCATAGGCGACGTCCGGTTGGGATTCGGCACCGTCCACATTGGTGTAGGCCGCGCAATTGACCACCAGGGCCGGCCTGACCTGAGCGAATGCCTGCCCTACCGCGTCGTCGTCGGTGATATCCAGCTCGCCACGGCCAAAGCCGCGCGCCGCATGCCCCAGGGCTTCCACGACACGACGGCCCACCTGGCCGCCGGCGCCGGTCACCAGCCACGGCACGGCGGCCGTCAAGCCCCCCTCCCCAACCGCCGCCCGTCATAGGCGTTGGCCAGGATGGGACGCCACCAATCGGCGTGGTCCAGATACCAGCGCACGGTCTGGCGCAAGCCTTGTTCGAAATCCACCCGGGGCGCCCAGTTCAGGCTATGGCGGGTCGGGGTGGACTCGATGGCATAGCGGAAATCATGTCCGGGCCGGTCGGCGACAAAGGTCATGAGGTCGCCGTACGACACGCCGGACGACCGCGGAACCAGTTCGTCCAGGATTCGGCAAATGGCCTGGACCACCTGAAGATTGCTGCGCTCGCCGTCGGCCCCCACCAGATAGGTCTGGCCCGGCTGCCCCGACATGCCCGCCGCCAGCAAGGCGCGGGCGTGGTCGTCCACATGGATCCAGTCGCGCACATTGGCGCCGGTGCCGTAGATCGGCAGGGTCTGACCTTCCAGCGCCCGGATGATGACCAGCGGGATCAGTTTTTCCGGGAATTGGAACGGGCCGTAATTGTTCGAGCAATTGGTGACCATCACCGGCAGGCCATAGGTTTCGTGCCAGGCGCGCGCCAGATGATCCGATGCCGCCTTGCTGGCCGCATAGGGCGAGCGCGGGGCATACGCGGTCGAGGTGGAAAACGGCGGCTGGTGGGCATCCAGGGCGCCGAACACCTCGTCTGTGGACACATGCACCACGCGGAAACGGTCACGCCGGCCGTCGGGCAAGCCGCGCCAATAGGCCCGCAGGGCTTCCAGCAATTCCATGGTGCCGGTGACGTTGTGGGCGACGAACGGCGCCGGATCGTCGATGGAGCGGTCCACATGGGTTTCCGCCGCCAGATGGAACACCAGGTCGGGCTGGAAACGCTCCAGCAGGGCAAACACTTCACCCCGCCGCCGGATATCCACCTCGACCAATTCATGCCGTCCCGGATACCCCTCCGCCTCGGCCAGGGCGGCACGGGAAGACGCATAGGACAGGCGGTCCAAGGTCAGCACCCGGTGATCGGTCGTGCCCAGGATCAACCGAACCAGGGCCGAGCCGATGAAGCCGGCGCCACCGGTAACGACGATGTTCATTCGCTCTCTCGACCACATCTTTGCGGAATACGCGCACGCGGCGGATGGGCGACGATTACCACAGCCACGGCACGCCGTCTAACGCTCGCCGCTTACGCCACCTGATGCCGGGTCTTGTCGGCCACCGCGTCGTCCTCCATCGCCAACGGCAAGGTGCAGACGAAGCAGGTGCCGCCCTCGGGCAGGGACTCGGCGAAGATGCGGCCGCCGTGGCGTTCGACGATGCGGCGGCAGATGGCCAGGCCGATGCCTCGGCCGGAATATTGCGAGGTCTTGTGCAGGCGACGGAAGATCATGAAGATTTCGTCGGCCCGCGACGGGTCGATGCCGATGCCGTTGTCGCTGATGCGGAATTCGGCCATGTCGTCTTGCACCGACGCCTCGACGCGGATGCGCGGCACCTCGTCGGGCTGGCGGAACTTGATGGCGTTGCTGAGGATGTTCTGCACCAGCAACATCAACTGGATGTCGTCGCCATGCACGCGCGGCAGCGGGCCAACCGAAATCTCGGCCCCCGATTGCTGGATGGCCTCGTTCAGATTGTCCAGCGCCCCCTGCACCACCGGCCCCATGTCCAGGTTCTTGAACGCCTGGCCCTTGGCGTCGATGCGCGAGAAGTCCAGCAGCCCCTGGATCTGCATGGACATGCGCTTGCCGCCCTCGACGATGAATTCGATGAACTGGTCGGCGTCGGCGTCCAGTTTGCCCTTGTAGCGCTTTTCCAGCAATTGGGCGAAGCCGACCACCGTGCGCAGCGGTTCCTGCAGATCGTGCGAGGCGATATAGGCGAAACGCTCCAGATCGGTATTGGACGCCGCCAATTGGCTGATGGTGTGGCGCAGTTCGTCCTCGCGCCGCCAGATGGTCTCGGCCATGGCGACGAAGGCCTGCTCGACGCGGGCGATCTCGTGCGCGGGCTGGTTCAGCGACTTGATCTCGCGCTTGCCCTTGCGCATCTGGTCGACCGCTTCGCCCAATTGCAGGAAGTCGGCGGTCAGCCGTCGCGAAATCCACAGCGCGCACACCGTGCCGACCACGATGGCGCTGATGATGTAGAAGATGCCCTCCATCATGGTGGAGTGGATGTTGGCGATTTCCTCCTGCTGGTCCAGCGCCACCCGCGCCCAGCCGATGACCCGGTTCTGCGCCATCACCGGCGTCGCCACCTCGACCATGCGGGTGCTTTCGACCACGGTGCGCAGGGCCGGCGCGCCCGACAGGATGTCCATGCTGACCGGATCGGAAACGTAATAGCCGATGCGGTCGCGGTCGGTGTGGGCCAGCACCTGACCGCGCGGGTCGACCACCATGGCGTACATCAGGTGGGGGTGGCTGCGCAGCGACCGCACCACCTCGGACAGGCCGCGCACGTCGTCTGCCAGCACCCACGATACGCTGTTGACGGCGATCACGCGGGCCAGGCCGACGGCACGGGTATGGCTCTGCCCCTTGAGAAACACCAGTTGGCGATGCAGCAGATCGGCGACGAACAGCGTCATCAGCACGGCGTGCACCACGGCGATACTGACCACCAGCCGGCGGCGGATCGACCCCGCCAGCAAGTCGCGAATCTTTCCCCGAACCCCCGTTCCCCAGCTCATGGCAGTGCTACCTCGCGAACGGTCTGGTTGAACCGTTTCAGAAAGGCCTGGACCGGCTCGAAGGTTTTGTCGTCGGCAGGCTCGAACCCGGCCACCAGCATGTGTTCCAGCACGCGCCGCCCCTCGGGATCGTCGCGCATGCCGGCCAGGACGTCGCGCAGGCGCTTGACCAGCTCCGGCGGCACGTCGTCGCGCGCGACCCAGCCGTTGTTGGGCAACGTGGGGGTTTCCCAACGCACCACCAACTGCGCCGCCTTGGCCGGCTCGTCACGCTGGAAGCGAACCCAGGCCAGCGGCCAAGTCGTACCGGCGGCGGCATTGCCCAGATAGACGTTGAGAATGGCCGATTCCTCGGACCCGACATAGCGGTTGTCGAGGTCGGTCTTTACGTTAAGGCCGTGTTCGTGGAAAAACGCCTGGGGCAACAGGGTCGACGCCAACGCGCTGTTGGCGGGATAGCTGACCGCCTTGCCGGCCAAATCCTTGACCTCGCGAACCTCGCTGTCGCGGCGCACCAGCACCAAGCCACGCAATTGGGCATCGTCGGTCATCTTGGCGAAGATGCGATAGCCGTTGGGCACCGCCATCACCGTCTGGTACGGGTTGGCGAGGGCGAAATCCAGATTACGGTAATACAGCTTCTGCTCGAACGACTCGTAGTCGCGCGACGCCTCAAGCTTGAGCTTGGGACCGCCCAGGCGCGGGTTCACATAGTCGATCAGCGGCTGATAGATGGAGAACAGGGTTTCGGGGGTCGAGAAGGGACAACTGACGCGATAGCTTTTATCGGTCGCGGCGGACTTGATCGTATATTCCGGCTGGTAATCCGACGCCCCGTTGTCGTCGCACCCCACCAGCGGCAACCCCACGAGGACGATAGCCAGAAACCGACGGAATGGACCCCCAGCACGTACCATATCCTTACTCCCTCGTAGGGATTTTTCCCGTTTCAGCAGCAGAGCGCAACCCATATTCGCTATCGTAAGCGGCAACAAGCCTTGCACTGAATGCGCATCTCGAAAAGTTCCAGCCGCCGCAGCCTTGACCACGCACGCACAGGCTTTCGCTTCGCCTAAAATCGAGTGTATTAATATTCAGGCCGTCCGGTAGAAGGCGAAGGGAGGGAAGCGGGATATGAGGAAGTTCGGCGCCATCGTCTTGCTGGCCTCTGGCCTTGCCCTTGCCGTCACTTCGCCGTCACGTGCCGAGGAAAAGGTCACTGCCGAGCAGGTGATCGCCTTCGTCGACAAGATGCTGGCCCATATCGAGGACGTGGGCGAGGAGCAGGCCTTCGCCGATTTCAGCGACATCAAGGGACCGTGGATCCAGGGCGAACTCTACCCGTTCTGCCACCGGCTGGACGGTATCAACGTCGCCCATGGCGGCAATCCCAACATGGTGGGAAAGTCCGGCGTGCTGGACATCCGCGACCCCGACGGCCGCTACGTCAACCGTCTGATCTTCGAAAAGATCCTGAAGGACGGCAAGGGTTGGGTGGAATACAAGTGGCCCAACTCGCTGACCAAGAAGATCGAGATGAAGGACGTCTATTCGGTGCTGGTCCACAACAAGTATATCTGCGGCTCGGGCCGTTACAAATGACCGCGCCGCCGCCGGCACGGACCTGCGGAAAAAATTCCCCGGTGTAAACCGCCTTCGGCTGCATTATCGTCGCGCTTGCGTCCGGTCGGCGACCGCACGTTGGTGAACCAGGGGAGAGTCCCGAAAATGCGTCGTCTGATGACCGTGGCCGCCGCCGCGCTGCTGCTCAGTGCCTGCCAGACCGTCCAGAACACGGCCGGTACGCCGACCACCTATACCGACCCGGCCACGCTGGGGCCGGTCAAGGGCGTCGGCATCGAAAGCCAGGACATCATCAGCATGACCGATCAGATGATGCGCGACATGCTGGCCGAACCGCGCCTGGGCAACGCCTCGGCCCCGCCCAACGTCATCATCGACGCCGAGTATTTCGTCAACGAAAGCTCGTCGCGGCTGAACCGCAACACCATCACCGACCGCCTGCGCGTCGGCCTGCAGCGCGCGGCGCAGGGCCGCATGCAGTTCGTCGGCCGCCACTACGCCAACATGGTGCAGGCCGAGCGCAACCTGAAGCGCCAGGGCGTCGTCGACCAGGGCAAGAATCCCACCGCCCAGGCCCCGAAGGGCGGTGACTACCGCCTGGGCGGCCGCATCACCTCGCTGGATTCGCACGACACCAAGTCGGGCATGACCCAGCGCTATACCCAGATCGTGTTCGAGATGGCCGACCTGGAAACCGGCGAGATCATCTGGAGCGGCATCTACGAGTTCGCCAAGGCGGCCACCGACGACGTGATCTACCGCTAGGCCGGCGCGCAATGTCGCGCAGCTTTCGAAAATCGCGCGTATCCCACCTGGGCCGAGTGGCCGGCGCGGCGGTGATGGCGGCGGCACTGTCCGCCTGCCAGGCCGCGCGCGAGCAGGAGGCCCAGGTCAAGCCCGAGGTGGCGCACGCCTATCTGGGCGACAAGCCGGCCTCGCTGCAGCGCCATTTCATGGTCTCGCTGGTCCAGGGGCCGCGCAACCGGGTGCTGAACGACATGCGCCTGGGGCTGGCCACCATGGAAATGGGCCAGACCGCCCTGGCCGAACAATTGTTCGACGAGGCGCTGGGCGGCATCGAAACCGTCTATGCCGACAACCCCGACGCCAGCGCCGCGCGCGGGTTGTTCACCCCCGAACTGAGCAAGGACTTCAAGGGCGAGCCTTACGAGCGCGCCATGGCCTATTACTATCGCGGCCTGCTGTATCTGAAGTCCGGCGATTACGACAACGCCCGCGCCAGCTTCAAGGGCGGCTTCCTGCAGGATTCCTTTGCCGAGGAGGACCAGAACCGGGCCGATTTCGGGCTGCTGCAATTCCTGCAGGGCTGGGCATCGCGCTGCCGTGGCAACAGCGTCACCGCCGATGACGACTTCAAGGAATTCCGCGCCATCAACGCCGGCTTCCCGCTGCCCGCCGCCACCGACACCGTGCTGGTGCTGGCGGAAACCGGCACCGCGCCGATCAAATTCAGTGCCGCCGACGCCAACAGCAGCACGCCCAAACTCCTGCGGTTCCGCCGCGCCAGCGCCAACGAAACCGCGCGGCTGAACTTGGCGGGAAAAGACGCCCGGCACATGGCGATGCCGCAATTGGAAGACATCTACTTCCAGGCCTCCACCCGTGGCGGCCGCCAGTTCGACAGCATCCTGGCCGGCAAGGCCCAGTTCAAGAGCGCGTCGGACACCGTGGGCGACGTCGCCCTGGTCGGCGCCGCCGCCGCGGCCGCCTATTCGGCCAACACCAACGACCGCCGCCAGCAGCGCGACACCGCCGCCGCCGCTGGGGCGCTGCTGCTGGTCGGCCTGTTGGCCAAGGGCGTCTCTGCCGCCACCGAGGCCGAGGCCGACATCCGCTATTGGGACAACCTGCCCGATCGCATCCACGCCGTGACCCTGGCCTTGCCTGAAAGCGTCAAGACGCTGTCGGTGGATTTCCTTGCCGCCGACGGCTCGGTGCGCCGCACGCGCGAAGCCGCCGTGACCCGCGCCGGCCCGTGCGGCATCGCCTGGGTGCGCGGCGAATCGGCCATGCCGGCCAATCCGCGCGCGCCTTACAGCGCGCCCAAGGAAACCATGTACGCGCCGGTGGTGATTCCGCCCAAGACGCCCGGTTCCGACAGTGCCCTGCCCGGCGACAAGCCGGCGGAATATGCGCCGAAGCCGCAGGACGACGACAAGACACCCTCGATTTCTCCCAATTCCTGACGCAGACGTAAGGGGACGAAGCCATGAAGACAGTGTTCGCCGCTTTGGCCGGCCTGACCGGGATCGCCGCCCTGGCCGGCTGCACCCAGGTGCAAGAGCCGGCCCCCATGTGCAACATGGCCGGCATCGCCGCCCAGCGCCAGTTGGTCGCCCTGCCCGCCGCCGCCCCCGGCGAGCCGTCGCCGCTGCTGGAGATGCCGCTGAATTCGGTGTCGATCACCGACTTCACCGTCACCAACAAGCTGTACGTGCGCAACGTCACCGCCCAGCGCACCCCCACCGGCACGGTCAAGGTGGTCAGCCAGATCGTCAACTGCACCGACTTTCCGCTGAACGTCGAGGCGCGCACCCAGTTCTACGACCAGAGCCAGGTTCCGTCCGAGCAGGTCAGCGCGTGGAAGCGCCTTAATCTCGCCCCACGGACGCTGAACACTTACAGCGAAAATTCCCTGGGGACCCGCAACGTGCAGTTCTACATGGTGGAATTGAAGGAGACGCGCTGATGTCGGCCCGCCGGCTTGCCTTCGCGGCCGTGGCTGCCGCCGCCTTGTTCCCCGCCATCGCCGCGGCGCAAGGCGTGCCGGCCTACGACCCGCCGCCGCCGGCCGCCCCGCCCGAGCGCGACGGCACGGTGATGACCAAGGCCAGGACGGCCGCCGACAGCGCCTTCGCCGCCCAGGGGGCCACCGTCGCCGGCTTCGCCGATGCCTATCGCCGCAACGGTAAGCCCCGGCTGGCGCTGTACTGGAACCGCCAATTGTCCGAGGCGCTGTCGGATTGGTATTCCGACGTGCGCGTGGTCAACGGCAATCAAAGCAATTCGTCCATGGCGGGCGATTTCAACCTGACCCAGTCCGCCAACGGCCAGAACACCCTGGAGGTCCAGCGCCGCATCCAGGATTCGCGGCGCGGCACCGTCAGCGAGAGCTTCGAGTGGGAGTTCCAGGAGGCCTTCCTGGCCCCGTTCCTGGAGGCCGGCGCCACCGTCGTCGACCGGGGCGCCATGATGCGCCTGGCCGCCGCCGACGAACCGGCCTCGGGCGAAAAGACCATCGAGGTGCGCGGGCTGCAGGGCAAGGCCGACTACCTGCTGGAAGTGCTGGTGTCGCCCAACTGGAAATCGTCCACCGGCTACGAGCTGCGCACCCGCATCATCGACATCAAGACCGGTGCCATCGTCGCCATGGTCAATTCCAAGAACCTGAAGGAATGGAACCCGGAAAAGCCGGTGGTCGCCACCGATCACGGTTACGTCGATCCCCGCGACGCCGAGGACGAGGACGAGAGCTTCGGTCCCCAGGGCGAGGACAAGGTCCGCGCCACCAGCACGGGCTATGAACGCAAGCGCAAGCCGCCGAAGCTGTCCAAGATCGCCCAGAACCTGGCCTATAACACCATGAACGGCCTGATGCGCCAGTGGAAATAGCCCCGCTTTCTCCGGCGTCACCCCGGACAAGCGCAGCGCAGATCCGGGGTCCATGGTAGTGCACCAAATATGGATCCCGGCTCTCCGCTTTCGCTGCGGCCGGGATGACGAAGGAGAGGAAAAAGGAACAACGACCATGAACAAACTGCTGCTTCTCCTCGCTCTGCCGCTGGCCCTGGCGGCCTGCGCCGACGAACGCCTGGCGCCGGCGCCGGGCGAACATCCCGGCTGGCCCCAGCCCAGTCCGCCGCGCCCGTCTTATGCGCCGCTGCCGTTCACCGACAATTACGCGCCCCATTCCGGCACCACCGTCGGCAGTCCGCCGGTCAATGCCGACGGCAACGTCCCCTTCGCGGTCCGTGGCCAGACCCAGGCCCTGCCGGTGTGGACCGAACCCAAGGTGCAGCCGGTGGATTCCCATCCGGGGACGCAGTAACCGCAAAAGCGGGGAAGTCCGCCCTATTTCACGACAAGGTCGTTCTTGACCGCCCTCACCCCCTCCACGTTCCTGACCACATCGGTGGCATGGCGGGCGGTCTGGGCGGAGTCAACGAAGCCGCTCAGTTGCACCGTATCCTTGAAGGTCTCCACGCCGATCTGCATCACCTTCAGTTGCGGATCCTGCAAGATCGCGGCCTTGACCTTGGTGGTGATGGCGGCGCTGTCGACGTACTCGCCGGTGCTTTCACGCGTCGCGGTCGATGAGCAGGCGACAACCAGCGTCAAGCCCGCCATCACAGCGGCAATCCTGAACACCTTGGTCATGACGTTGTCCTTTTGCCGTTTCGCCTAACCTGAATGATTGGGCCGGAACGTCAGGTTGCAAGACTCCCCAAAGCTTATGTTCCTTTATTGACACATCCGCCTCGGTCGTTGCCCGCGTCCGGCGCCCCTGCTATCGTCCGCATCCTATGATTTGCAGGTGAGAGCGGAGGTTTGTGATGTCCGAGGTGCGCGTCGCCATTTTGGGAGCCAGCGGCTATACCGGTGCCGAGTTGGTGCGCATGCTGGCCGGCCATCCGGAATTCCGCATCGCCGCGCTGACCGGCGACCGCAAGGCGGGCCAGCCGCTGGCCTCGGTGTTCCCGCATCTGGGCAAGCTGAAGCTGCCCGATCTGGTCGCCATCGGCGACGTTGATTTCGACCGGATCAACGCGGTGTTCTGCTGCCTGCCGCACGGCACCACCCAGGGCGTCATCGCCGGCTTGCCCGACCATGTCTCGGTGGTCGACCTGTCGGCGGATTTCCGGCTGACCTCGCTGGATGCCTATGCCCAGTGGTACGGCCACCCGCACCAGGCGCCCGAGTTGCAGACCAAGGCGGTGTACGGCCTGACCGAGCTGAAGCGCGAGGCGATCAAGAACGCCCGGCTGGTCGCCAATCCGGGCTGCTATCCCACCTCGGTACAATTGCCGCTGGTGCCGCTGATCAAGGCCGGCCTGATCGAGACCGACGACATCATCATCGATGCCAAGTCGGGCACCTCGGGTGCCGGCCGCGCCGCCAAGGAAGCCAACCTGTATTGCGAGGTGACCGAGGGCATCCATCCCTATGGCATCGCCAGCCATCGCCACGCCCCCGAGATCGAGCAGGAGCTGAGCGCCGCCGCCGGTCGCGACGTGCTGGTCGCCTTCACCCCCCATCTGATGCCCATGAGCCGGGGCATGCTGTCGACCATCTATGTGCGCACCGCCAAGGGCGCCAAGGCGGCCGACCTGCGCGCCGAGCTGGACCGGGTCTACAAGAACGAGCCGTTCGTCGGCGTGCTGCCCGAGGGCGCGGTGCCGGCGACCCGGCACGTGCGCGGCTCGAACTTCTGCCTGATGAACGTGTTCGACGACCGCCTGCCCGGCCGGGTCATCGTCACCTCGGTGATCGACAACCTGGTCAAGGGCGCCTCGGGCCAGGCGCTGCAGAACATGAACCTGATGTTCGGCCTGCCCGAAACCACCAATCTCGACCAGCAGCCGCTGTTCCCGTAAGGAGTTCCCATGCCCGGCCTGATCCTGCCCTATCAGGGCACGCTTCCGACCATCGATTCCGAGTGCTTCATCGCCCCCAACGCCACCGTGATCGGCGATGTGGTGATCGGCAAGGGAACCAATGTGTGGTTCAACGTGGTCATTCGCGGCGACGTCCATGAAATCCGCATCGGCGAGCGCACCAACATTCAGGACGGCACCATCGTCCACGTGACCTCGGGCAAGTTCGGCACCTATATCGGGTCCGACATCACCATCGGCCACGGCGCGGTGCTGCATGCCTGCACGCTGGAAGACGGCTGTTTCATCGGCATGGGGGCGACCATCCTGGACGGCGCGGTGGTCGAATCGGGCGCCATGGTGGCGGCCGGCGCGGTGGTGACGCCGGGCAAGCGGGTCAAGTCGGGCGAATTGTGGGCCGGCAACCCGGCCAAGATGATGCGCGAACTCAAGCCCGAGGATGTCGCCTTCTTCCCCCGTTCGGCCGACAACTACGTCAAGTTGGCGGCGCAGTACCGGGCCGAGATCGGCTGACGGCCGGACCATGAGCGGAAAGCGGTCACGCCCCGGCCTGCTGTCGCGCCTTGCCGCCCCGATCGCCAAGGCGGCGCGGCGCGTGGCCCGGCGCCAGCCGGACGAGAACGACGAAGTCAGGAAGCTGATGGAGGCCGCCTTGGCCGAGGCTTCCACCGCACCGGCGCGGCTGACCGACGACGCTTTCCGCATGTTCACCGAGCAACTGGCGCAACAGGAAGACGGCGCCTTTCAGGTCAAGCTGCACGTCATCTCGCTGGTGGAATTCCGCGAGGCGGTGGGCGACAAGTGGTTCAAGCTGGCCGACAAGGTGATGATGATCGCCGAGGGCGTCATCAACATGCACCTGGGCGCCGGCAACGTGTTCAACCGCCAGGGCAGCGACTTCTTCGTGCTGGTGTTCCGCACCTGCGACGACATCGAGGGGCGCCGCCGCGCCCTGGTCATCGCCCAAGAGTTGGGCACCCGGCTGGTCGGCGACCAGTTCATCGGCTCGGAGGTCCCGCTGGCGCTGGCCGCCGAATTGTCCGCTGTGGACGGCCTCAACCCCGACGGTTCCATCAACCTGAGCGCCGTGCACGCCGCCGTTGGCGAGATGCGCGCCCTTATCGCCGCCCAGGCGCCGCAGGCGGCACCGCCGCCGGCCTGGATGCGCGGCGGCGCCATCGCCAAGGAGCCTCAAGGCCCGCGCCGCCATTTGATGGCGGGAGCGCCGCCGCCCAAGCCCGCCGCCGACACCCGCCCGCCCATCGCCGTCGCGCCCGAGGCCCCCGCCAAGGCGGCGCCGCAGGACCCCGGCTGGAAGAAGCTGAAGGTGGAAAAGTCCGAGGCGGCCCAGCAGCCGACCTGGGTCATTCTTGATGCGGGAGCGACGCGCCCGCTGCCGCCGACCTTGGAAACCCTGCCCGACACCGGCGCCCAGCCGCTGCCGGCCGATGCCAAGCTGTCGCTGGTGTGGCGGCCGTCCTGGATCGCCGCCGGCGAGGTCATCGGCGCCTACGAAGCGCGCATCCAGCGCGTCGACACCCCCGGCGCCGCGCCGCTGGAGGGCACCCACGCCTATGCCCGTGACGATGAACCGGGCGCCAACACGCTGGATCGCTTCCGCATCGCCGGCGCCATTCGCGAACTGCGCGCGTCCGAGGCGGCGGGGAACGGCGCCACCGTCGTCATCCCGGTGCATTGGCTGACCATCACCTCGGAAAACCGCATGGAATTCCTGGCGCCGTTCGCCGACGTCACCCAGGCGGCACGGGGCAACCGCATCGTCATCGAACTGTTCGGCGTTCCCACCGACGTCAAGCCGATCGTGCTGGGCGCCGTGGTCGCCCGCACCCGCGAGCTGTGCCGCGAGGTGGCCTTGCGCACCCGCATCGGCGATCCGCGCGCCGCCATGGCGCTGGATTGCGGCGCCACCCTGATCGGCATCGACGTGGCCGAGTTGGCCGGGGCCGAGCGCACCGACGACGACCATCTACTGGAAGCGCTGCAGGACTTCCAGGCCCAGGCGGCCAAGGCGCGGCTGGGCAGCTATGTCTGGGGCGTGCGCCGCCGCAAGGTGATCGTCGGCGCGGTGCAGATGGGCTTCGGCATGGTCAACGGCCCGGCCCTGATGAAGGACATCGCCAAGCCGGCCAAAGTCCTGCCGGCGCCGAAATCCCGCTTCACCCTGACCTGAGAGGACCGGCCTTGCGTGCCGTCATCGCATCGCTGTCGCTGGTCGCCGTCGTGGCGTTCTCGATCCTGCGCGCCGTCTGGGGCTGGCCGCCGGCCGGGCCGGCCGCCGCTGCCGCCCTGGCGCTCTACATGGTGCTGGAAGGCTGGGCGGCCAAGCGTGGTGGCGTCCGCGTCGTCCTGATGGGGCTGGCCGCCGCCGTCGCCGCCATCCTGTTTCATCCGGCACCCTGGCCGCTGCTGCTGAATGCCGGCATCCAGGCGGCGGCGCTGATCGGCCTGTTCACCGCGCTGGGCTTCCTGCGCGAGGCGGCGGAAA
This sequence comes from Bacteroidota bacterium, assembly GCA_050259735.1. Classification (GTDB taxonomy): domain Bacteria; phylum Pseudomonadota; class Alphaproteobacteria; order Rhodospirillales; family Magnetospirillaceae; genus Magnetospirillum. The sequence continues at coordinate 6,347 of JBLNBE010000038.1, read as the reverse complement.
CCTCGCCGTTGATCCAATCCTGCGGCGAACTGATGGTGCGGCAGCCGCCGGGCCGGCGTTACCTCACCCTGGCGCTGGGCAGCCACCTGATCGGACTGGTGCTCAATTTCGGCGTGCTGCCGCTGGTCGGCACCATGGTGGTGCGCGGCAACACCGCCGAGGCCGCCGGCGGCAACCAGCGCCTTGTCGATATCCGCATGCAGCGCATGCTGACCGCCATGATCCGTGGCTTCGCCGTCATGACCATATGGTCGCCGCTGTCGGTGTCGTTCGCGGTCATGCAAAGCGCGCTGCCCGATTTGCATTGGTGGCCGCTGCTGGGCGTGCAGTTGGGCCTGACGACGTTGCTGATGGTGCTGGGGTGGCTGCTTGACCGCCTAGCCTTTCCAGCGGTGCCGTCCGACCAAAGCGAGCGCGCCGACTGGCGTCCGGCCTGGCGCATGCTGGGATTGGTGGCGGCGGTGGTGGTGGCCTCGGTGGCTGTGGCCGAAATCCTGGCGGTCCGCCTGGTGGTCGGCGCCATGCTGGTGGTGCCGCCCGCCGCCGTGCTGTGGCTGATCGTCCAGCATCGGGCGGTGGGGCCGGCGCTGATCCATCTTGGCCGCCGCCTGACCGTGTCCATGCCCGGCTTCCGCGAGGAAGTCACCATGCTGGGCGGCGCCATGTTCCTGGGCACCATCGTCGCCGCCTTCATCCCGCCCGAGCTGACCGCGCGTCTGATCGCCCTGATCCCGCTGCCGCCGGTGGTGGTGCTGGTGCTGGCGGGGTGGTCGGTCATGCTGCTGTCGCAGATCGGCATCTCGCAGATCGTTTCCGTCACCATCCTGGGCGGTGCGCTGGCGTCGCTGTCGGCACACGGCCTGCCGCCGCTGGCGGTGGCCAGCGGCCTGATGGGTGCCTGGGCCATCTCGGTCTGCGCCACCCCGGTGGGCGCGGTGGTGCTGTCGGCGGCACGGCTGGCCAATGTTCCCATGCGGGTGATTTCCCGTGAGTGGAACGGCCGCTTCGTCATCCTGGGCGCATTGCTGCTGGCGGTCTGGCTGGTCGCATTGTGCACATTATGGACTTTTTATTACCCTCTCGGGTAGAATTGCCGCGAAGGACGATCCATGGGGAGGTGGGCATGGGGACCCCGAAAGTTCGGACGTCGGTTGATAGTCGTGTCTCCAACACGCTGGATCGGTTGGAGCGCCTGATGGGCGATGCCTCCCTTGCCGAGGTGGAGCACACCACGCCGGACAGCGTGGAAGAAGCGCTGCGGCGGCTGAAGGGCACCATCCCGGAAAAGCAACGGCGCAGCGAAGGCGATTGATCCTCTCCCCCTAACGCACAACTCCGGCCGCGCCGCCCCGCCCCCATCTTTGGGGAATGGACACGCCGTCGCCGCCCGCACCTTCCCGCCCACCGCCCCCCCGTGTTCCCGCCTTGACGGGATTGTTGGCTCTGGCGGTCTTCTACACCCTTTATTTCGCCGCCGAGCTGATCCTGCCGCTGCTGGTGGCATTGCTGCTCGCCATCGTGCTGGCACCGTTGATGCAGCGGCTGCGACGCTGGGGCGTGCCCCGCGCGGCGGCGGCGCTGGTGCTGACGGCCACACTGGTCGGCGGGCTGGGCTGGGGCGTCGAGATGCTGGCCGCCCCCGCCGCCGACTGGCTGCACCGGGCGCCGCAAAGCCTGCGGGCGCTGGAAGGCAAGCTGCGCCCGGTCAAGGAGCCGGTCGAACAGGTCCAGCGCGCCACCGAACAGGTGGAACGCCTGGCCTCGGGCGGCAATACCAACGCCGTCACCGTGCGGCCGTCGTCGGGGTTCGGGTCGCAGGCGGTGCTGGGGGCCGGTGTGCTGATGGCCCAGGCCGCCGTGGTGGTGGTCGTGCTGTTCTTTTTGTTGGCGTCGGGCGACCGGCTGATACGCCAGGCCGCCCGTCTGCCGCGCACGCCGGAACGCCGCCGCCGCCTTGTCACCGTGGCGCGGCGGATCAAACAGGACGTCGCCGCCTATCTGGGCACCATCACCCTGATCAACGCCGCCTTGGGGCTGGTGGCCGGTCTGGCGCTATGGGCGCTGGGCATGCCCAACCCGGCGCTATGGGGCGTGCTGGCGGGATTGCTGAACTATGTTCCCTATGCCGGGGCGCTGACCACCATGGCGGTGGTGGGCATGGTCGGGCTGCTCAGTTTCGACGAGCTGTGGCGCGGGTTGCTGGCCCCCGCCATCATTTTGGCCCTGCATGTGGCGGAATCCGACGTCGTCACCCCGTTGCTGGTGGGACGGCGGCTGACCCTGCCGGCCCTGATGGTGTTCCTGTCGCTGACGCTGTGGACCTGGATGTGGGGCGTTGCCGGCGCCATGTTGGCGGTGCCGTTGCTGGTGGTGCTGAAGGTGGCGGCCGACCATGTGGAGCTGTTGCGGCCGCTGGCGCCTTTTCTGCGCGGCACCCAAACCGCCGCAAAAAGGCCGAGGATTTGATGCACCGTCGCCGTCGGGCGACTACACTCGCCCGGTTCGAACAAGAGGCCGTCTTATGCGCAAACCCGCCGTCATCACCCTTGCCGCCCTGGGCGCCCTGGCGCTGCTGGCCGTTGCGGTGCCGCCGATGATCGACTGGAGCGGCACGCGCGACCAGATCGCCCAGCGTATCGCCACCGCCACCGGCCGCCCGGTGCGCATCGAGGGCAAGCTGGGTCTGCGCCTGCTGCCCAGCCCGGCGCTGGCGGCAGAGGGGCTGGTCATCGGCAATCCCGCCGGCATGCCCGGCGAGCTGGCGCGGGTCGAGCGCCTGCGCCTCAAGCTGGCGCTGCTGCCGTTGCTGACCGGCTCGGTGCGGGTGCGCTCGCTGGAACTGGACCACCCGGTGGTCACCCTGGCACGCGCTGGGGACGGCCGCGCCAATTGGAGCTTCGACAAGGGCGCGAAGCCGGCGCCGGCCGCCGAAACGCCCGCCCGCCCCACCGAGTCTGCCGCCACCAAGGACGAGACATTGCCGGTGAGTGCCGTCACCATCCGTGACGGCGTTCTGCAATACGGCGGGCTGCGGCTGGACGCGGTGGACGCCGAAATCATGCTGGGCGGCCGTTCGGGTCCGTTCCAGGGCAAGGGCAGCGCCCGGCTGGGCGACACCGCCGTGGCGCTGGACGGCGCCATCGACCAGTTGGGCGAAGACCACGGCAGCCCCGCCCGCCTGAGTCTGAGCCTGCCCGGCGAAGACGCCATGCTGGAGGTTTCCGGAGTGGTGTCGCGACTGTCGGGCGGCGACACCCTGCGCGGCAAGCTGAGCGCCAAGGCCGCCAATCCCGCCCGCGCCCTGGCCCGGCTGGGCGCGGCGGCGACGCTGCCGCCCGGCCCGTTGAGCGTCACCGCCGAGCTGACCGCATCGGCCGAGGAAGTGTCGCTGTCCGGACTGGACACGGCGCTGGGCGAGGTGCACGCCACCGGCGCGCTGTCGGCCGCCCTGGGCGCGGTGCCGCAGGTGGATGTGCGGCTGACCGTGCCTACGGTGAACCTGGACCGGTGGAAGCAGCCGGAAGCAGCCAAGAGCGACTCGGGCGCCGCCACTTCCGCACCGCCCACCGCCCCTGCCCCCGCCGCCGCGAAAGCCGGCGGCTTCAGCCTGCCGCGCGATATCTTCGTTTCCGCCGCGCTGGGCGTGGACACGCTGACCTGGCGCGGCCAGGACGTGCGCCAGGCCAAGCTGGAGGCGGTGCTGGACGGTGGCGAGCTGATGCTGCGCCAGGCCGCCGCCAAGCTGCCCGGTGCCACCGACACCACCGCCGAGGGCGCGCTGACCGCCGAAAACGGCCAGCCGGTGTTCGATGGCACCGTGCGGATGAAGGCCGACAACGCCGCCGCCTTGCTGGCGTGGCTGGGTGCCGATACGGGCGCCGCCACGCGCAAGGCCGAGCTGACGACGCCGCTGCGGCTGGCCTGGCCCGAGATCAAACTGAGCGATTTCCGCCTGACCGTGGACGGGGTGCCGGCACGCGGCAATGCCGCCCTGCGCCTGGGTGACCAGCCCGGGCTGGCGCTGACCGCAGCGCTGGCCGGCATGGAGGTCATGATCAAGGGCCGCCTGGCCGCCGACAAGAAGATCGAGGACGGCGCCTTCAAGCTGGCAAGCAATCAGGGCCTGCGGCCGTTGCGCGCCTTTGGCGTCAATGCGCCACCGGCGCTGGACCGGCTGGGCACCTTCACCGCTGAGGGCGCGGCGTCGGGCACCGCCGACCTATTCGACATCGGCAATCTGAGCCTGCGCGCCGGCCCCAATCGCATCGGCGGCCAGGTCCATGCCGATCTGCGCGGCGCCAAGCCCAGCATCACCGCCGACCTGAATGCCGACACCCTGGCGCTGGACAGCCTGGGCGCCCCCGAGCGCAGCGGTCACCTGCTGCCCGGCGGCGGGATGATGCTGCCACCGACCTTGGCGCCGCAGCCTTCAGCGGTGGTGCCGGCCGCCCTGGTCGGCGCCGGAGCCTCGCCGTTCAGCCGCGAGCCGCTGGAACTGTCGGGGCTGAACGCCATCGACGCCAAGCTGGCGCTGAAGGCGCAGACCGTCACCGCCAAGGGCTGGCGGCTGGACAACGCGGTGATGCAGGCGGCGGTCCAAAACGGCACCGCCACCATCGAACGCCTGACCGGCCGGCTGCTGGGCGGCGAGTTGAACGCCAGCGCCAAGCTGACCGCCGCCGCCACGCCGGCCTTGAACGGCCAGCTAACCATCGCCGGCGCCGATCTGGGTGCCGCCAAGCTGTCGGCCGCCGGGCTGACCATCAGCCAGGGCCGCATGGATGCCGACATCCGCTTCGCCACCACCGGACGGTCGTCGCAGGACATGGCGGCGCGGCTGGACGGCGACGGCAAGCTGCTGGTGCGCAACGGCACGCTGGACGGTTTCGACCTGCCGGCGGTCAACCGCCAGATGGGCAATTTGCGCAACCTGGGCAGCGTGCTGGGCGTGGTTCAGGCCGGCCTGTCGGGTGGCCGCACGCCGTTCTCGCAACTGGCCGGCACCTTCCGTGCCGACAATGGCGTGGTGGTCAGCCGCGACCTCAAGCTGGACGCCGAGGGCGGCGGCGCCCACGCCGACACCACCGTCAACCTGCCCGACTGGTCGACCCGCACCACCATCGCCTTCCATCTCGCCAACGCGCCGCAGACGCCGATCACCGTGCGGCTGGAAGGCCCGCTGGAGAACCCGCGCAAGATCATCGACCTCAACGCCATCCAGCAATACATGATGTCCCAGGGCCTGGGCCGCACCCTGGGCGGCGACCAGCAACAGCAAGGCGATCAGCCGCGCGAGAAGAACACCGGCAAGAACATCCTCAAGAACCTGTTGAAGGGACTGGGCGGGCAATAGCATCCTGTCCCGAATATCTTAGGGGAGGATGGACATGAAGACGTTCGCGCTGGCCGCTGCCGTGGCGGCATTTATCGGCATGACGGCCACCGCCCAGGCGGCGGACAAGCTGGGCATCGTGTTGATGCACGGCAAGCAGGGCCGGCCCGACCACGCCATCGCCACCTTGGCCTCCCGACTGAGCGGCGCCGGCTATCTGGTGGAAACGCCGGAAATGTGCTGGTCGAAGCGCCGCATCTACGACAAGCCCTACGACGCCTGTATCGCCGAACTGGACCCGGTGGTCGAGGACCTGCGCCGCCAGGGCGCCACCGCCATCGTCGTCGCCGGCCACAGCCTGGGCGGCAACGGCGCGCTGGCCTATGGCGCCGGCCATGCGGTCAAGGGGGTGGTGGCGCTGGCCGGCGCCCACAATCCCGAACGCACCATCAACCGCCCCGACATCGCCGAGAGTTTGGCCAAGGCGAAGGCGATGATCGCCGAAGGGCGCGGCGCCGAGCATGCCAATTTCAACGAGATCAATGCGGGCTGGACCTTCACGGTCAATTGCAGTGCCGACACCTATGCCAGCTTTTTCGACCCCGGCGGGCCGGCGGTGATGGCCACCAACGCCGCCCGCCTGCAGGCGCCGCTGTTGTGGGTCAGCGGCGACCGCGACAAGTCGCAGCAGAACGCGGCAGCCATCTTCAGCCACGCCCCGGCGGACCCGCTGAACCGCCACGTCATCGTCGCGGCCGACCACCTGGACACCCCCGACGCCGCCACCGACGCCGTGCTGGCATGGCTGGCGGAAGTGGCCGCACGGTAAGGGAAAAAAAGCCCTCTCCCGCGAGCGGGAGAGGGAGGGACCCGCTTGCGGGAGGGTGAGGGAGCCACGGACTCCAGAGTCTCCGGCTCCCTCACCCGGCCTTCGGCCACCCTCACCCGCTTGCGGGAGAGGGGACGCGGGGCGCCGTCGGGCGCGCGACCCCCGGGCGGCACACAGGTGGCACGA
>JBLNBE010000037.1:0-39940 GCA_050259735.1 Bacteroidota bacterium | reverse complement strand
ACCATGGGCGATGATCCTCTCACCAGCCTGCCGCCAGTCGCGGCAGCCTGAGCAATCCGGCCAACCCTGCCGGAGATCAACGGCAACCGCGCTGTTACACCAATCCCAGGGACACGATCGTCCGGGAATTGGTCCGCCGCGAGTTGGCCCGATTGATGGCGCCGCCACCACCGAGCTTGACTTCGATTGCCGAGGAATTCGCAGCACCCCCTCCGGAGCCGGGCGTCACCAAAGGCGGATCACGCGCGGTGCCGTGGATGATCCGCCTGTCCGCTCCGGGAACGTTGCCGGACGGACTCAAGAAGCGGCTGCGTAAGGCCGGGTTCCGCTGCATAAATCCCACCACCTGGCGCGGCGATGCTCCGGTGGCGGTGATGGACTCATTGTTGCCGGCGATCAAGACCGTCGGGGCGCGGTGCGAATCCGGAGCGTAACCATCCGCGCACGGCGAGTGCCTGGCTTGGGCGATCAGGGCGCCTGCAGCTTCGCCCTATTCCGCGATCCAATCCGGCGGCCGCGACGTGGCCCCGCCCAGGGCTGCGGCGTGCTGATACAGGCCCGCCAGCGGTCGAGTTCGGCGATCAGATACAGCGCCGTGCCAGATGTCCCGCCCTTGCCTTTGGTTGGATTGGTGTATTTGGGGCCAACACCACGCTTGGCCCAGGTTTCCATAGTTCCCGCGGAAACGCCAAGATATTCCGCCGCATCACGCCGCGTTAGACTTTTGCCATCGCCATTCGACATATCACCCTCGCAATAACGCCGAATTTAAGCAACAGGACAAACATCTGCGTCACCATATCTATGCTGACAGCAACCTGCAAACACGCGGAAGCAGATCCTCCTTCTACCACAACTAGTCTGCCGCCGTGGCAACGGCGTGACCTCACCGCCAACAACTAAACAAAGAAATCTCCATTTCACAATGAGTTGCAGCTAACCCCAGTGGTTCTGTCGAAGAAGCGGCGATAATTGATCTCGTCCGCCGCCACCCGCCAGTACGACACCCGGTAATGCTGCCGTTCCAACACCGCGTGCAGGCGGCCGGGATCGGCGGCCAGAGTGGACATGCTGCGGTCGATGGCCTCGGCCAGATCGGGCCGGACCGCCGCCAGTCCGGCCAGCCGCGCCTTGGCCTGCACCGCGCGCTGGCGCCGCGCCGCCGGCGAACGCCCGCCCTGGCCGGCATTGAGCGAGCGGAAGTCCAGCACCACGTCGAGCAACGGGTCCCCTGCCCCGCCCGCCGGCACCGCCGCCTGCAGCAGATCGGCATAATCGGCGACGGCGACGGGATAGCGGTGCTGCCAGTACCAGACGCTGAGCGTCCCCTCGTCGCGGTCGAATTTCGGCACCAGTTCACCGCGTTCCAGCACGGCGCCGTAATGGTCGCCCAGGAAGGGCAGCAGCACCTTGCCCTTCAACTCGCGCCGGGGCGGCTGCCAGTCGATGTCGAAGAAGCGGGCATAGGGACTGTCCTCGCCCCATTCCAACACGTCGAGCCACCAGGCGTTGTCCGCCTGCCCCACTCCCATGTGGTTGGGCACGAAATCGACCACCAGCCCCATGTCGTGCGCCGCCAGGCTGGCGCACAGGCTTTCCAGCTCGGCACGGCCGCCGATTTCCGGATTGAGCTGGTTGTGGTCGATGATGTCGTAGCCGTGCGTGCTGCCGGCCCGGGCCTTGAGGATCGGCGAGACATAGACATGGCTGACGCCCAGCCGCGCCAGATACGGCACCACCGCCTCGGCATCGGCGAAGGTGAAGCCGCGATGAAGTTGAAGCCGATAGGTCGCACGCGGAATGGCGGGTGGGGGCAAGGGCGAACTCCCGGTTGCCCTTGCCCAACCCGTGGCGGCGTCAACGGTTCCCGCCCATCTCCGTCAGGATGCTCACGGCGGCGATGCGGGGGCACAGACGAGTCAGATCGGACTTCATAAGCATCGGGAGCCTCAAACATCCGCGAAATATTTGGAGCGAGGTCAAACCCTACGATGGGCAATTTTGGAACACGAGGCATCGACCACTTTTGGGGATGACATAAACACGCATACCGCTACCATAAAGAGCAGTTTCCTCCGCTCGGACTGGTTCGGTGGCAGAAGGCTGCGATCAAAACGACCGTAATTATGTCGCCCATGCAAAGGGTGGGGGGGCTGCGCCACATGGCCTGCAGTCCCACCTAAAGTGCACATCGTCTTTGGCCCGGAGCTTTGCAGAGGTTTGGGGGGCAGGAAACTTCGCGGCATTCGCCGCCTTGTGGCATGACCTGGGAAAATTTTCTCCTGCATTCCAGGCAATGATCCGGACCGCGACCGGAGAGGACAGTCACCTAGACAAAACCTCTGACCGCATCAGAAAAAGAGTCGACCACTCGACCGCCGGCGCCCTAAACGCCTGCCTTCAATTGGGCGAAGCGGGCATGGCGACAGCCTTCGCCATCGCCGGACACCATGCCGGCTTGGCCGACTTTCATGGCCCGAGCGGCTTGGAGGAGCGGCTGGCCGCCGCCGGTCCGTTGCTTGAGGCTGCCACATGCGATGCATCTGCAACCATCCTGGCGGCAAACGAACAATCCATCCAGCTTCCACAGACCGCCGACAGAAGCCTGTGGGTCCGTATGCTGGCATCGGCGCTGTTCAACGCCGATTTCCTGAACACCGAGGGCTATTTCGACGTCGAAAGAAAGGAGGCGCGGAAAGGCTGGGCAGACATCGAGGCACTGGCATCCGGCCTTGACGGGCATCTGACAGAGAAATTCGCGGGCCGCAACGGCACGGTCAACCAGCTTCGGGCGCAGGTGCTGGCGGCCTGCCGCAAGGCCGCCCATGAGTCTCCCGGCCTGTTCACCCTGAGCGTGCCAACGGGTGGCGGCAAGACCTTGTCCTCGCTGGCCTTCGCCTTGGACCATGCGCGCCTTCACGACCTGGGGCGGGTGATTTATGCAGTGCCGTTCACCAGCATCATCGAGCAGACCGCCGACGTGTTCCGCGATGCCCTGGGCGACGATGCCGTGCTGGAGCATCACAGCACCCTCGACCCCACCGACCCGGAGCGCGAGAACAACCGCACCCGACTGGCATCCAAGAACTGGGATGCCCCCGTCGTTGTCACCACCACCGTCCAGTTGTTCGAGTCCCTGTTCGCCAGCCGCACCTCGCGCCTGCGCAAACTGCACAACATCGCCGGCAGCGTCATCGTCCTCGACGAGGCGCAAGCCATTCCCGTCGGCGTCCTCCGGCCTATAACCGCGGTTCTGCGTGAACTGGTCACCACCTACAAGGCGAGCGTGGTGTTGTGCACCGCCACCCAGCCGGCCCTGCACGCGGTGTTCCCCGACCTTCCTCCGGCGCGGGAGATCGCGCCGCCTTGCCTGCAGATGCCCGAACGGGTGCGGGTGGAGTTTCCCGAGGCGGGGGCGCGTCGGTCGTCCAAGATCATTGCGCCGCCTGCAGGCAGGATTGCTGTACAGGCTATCGACTATGCCATTCCGGCCAATTCGTCCATCGCGCGCCGTGTATGGCGCTCGATGGTTTAATAGCGCAGGTTCATCTCGCCCTCGCCCGGGTTGCGCAGCGCCGGAACGTGGATGACCTGACCTTCATTCTGCACCTTGCCCTCGACCTTGAGGCAGCGGCCGGTCAGCACCAGCGTTCGAACACCTGCAGCCAGATCACCACGTTGGCGATGCCGGTTTCATCCTCCAACGTCATGAAGATCACGCCCGAGGCGGTGATGGCCCTGCAGCCGCCTTGACATTGAGCGCGCAATAGGCACCCTGCCGCCCATATGACATTCGTCTATCGCAGGGGCGGGTCCGGCGCCGGAGGGGAAGATCACGATGAAAGAAGGCTATTTCCCGAAATGGGAGCTGAAAGCCGGGGGCATGGTCGCGCCGGATGAGCGCCTGCCCTGGAGCCAGACCATCATGCTGGGCATCCAGCATGTGGTCGCCATGTTCGGTGCCACCGCCCTGGCGCCGATCATCATGGGCTTCGATCCCAACGTGTCGGTGTTCTTTTCGGGCATCGGCACGCTGATCTTCTTCTTCCTGACCGGCGGCCGCGTTCCCAGCTACCTGGGGTCCAGCTTCGCCTTCATCGCCGTGGTGCTGGCGGTGACCGGCTATTCCGGCAGCGGCCCCAACCTGAACATTCCGCTGGCGCTGGGTGGCATCATCGGTGCCGGCGTGCTGTACATCCTGATCGGCGCGATCGTCTCGTTCGCCGGCTATGCCTGGGTGGAAAAGCTGATGCCGCCGGTGGTGACCGGCGCCGTGGTGGCGGCCATCGGCCTTAATCTGGCGCCGCTAGCGGTCAAGGCGGTCAGCACCTCGGGCTTCGACGTTTTCATCGGCCTGAGCACGGCGCTGATGATCGGGCTGGTGGCCATGCGCGCGCCCGGCTCGGCCCGCCGGCTGCCGATCCTGTTGGGCGGCCTGGGCGGCTATGCGCTCTATCTGGTCTGCGCCAATCTGCTGGGCCTAGCCAAGCCCGTCGACTTCTCGACCGTCGCCAGCGCCGCCTGGATCGGCCTGCCGCATTTCGTCACGCCGGTCTTCAACGGCGCGGCCATCGGCATGATCGCCCCGGTCGCTATCATCCTGGTGGCCGAGAACCTGGGCCACATCAAGGCCATCGGCGGCATGAGCGGTCGCAATCTCGATCCCTTCATGGGCCGCGCCTTCATCGGCGACGGTCTGGCGACCATCGTCTCCGCCTTCGGCGGCGGCACCGGCGTCACCACCTATGCCGAGAACATGGGCGTGATGGCGGCCACCCGCATCTTCTCGACCCTGCTGTTCGTGGTGGCGGCGCTGTTCGCCATCCTGCTGGGATTCTCGCCCAAGTTCGGCGCGCTGATCATGACCATTCCCGCTCCGGTCATCGGCGGCCTGGAACTGGTGGTGTTCGGCCTGATCGCCGCCACCGCCGGACATATCTGGGTGGAAAACCGCGTGGACTTTTCCAACACCCGCAATCTGGTGACGGTGGGCGTCACCCTGACCGCGGGCGCAGGCAATCTGGTGGTGAACCTGGGGCCGCTGACCCTGGGCGGCATCGGTACGGCGACCTTCGGCGCCATCCTGCTGTACCAACTGCTCCGCCAAAAGGAAGACTGACATGACCTTGCAAGAGCGCTTCCCCAAGCTGCATGTGCTGAACCACCCGCTGATCCAGCACAAGCTGACCCACATGCGCAACAAGGACACCTCGACCAAGACGTTCCGGCAGTTGCTGCGCGAGATTTCGTTGCTGATGGGCTACGAGATCACCCGCCACCTGCCGCTGTCGCACGAAGAGGTGGAGACCCCGCTGGCCAAGTTCATGGCGCCGGTCATCGCCGGCAAAAAGCTGGCCGTGGTGCCGATCCTGCGTGCCGGCGGCGGCATGGCCGACGGCCTGCTGGACCTGCTGCCGTCGGCCCGCGTCGGCCATGTCGGGCTGTACCGCGACCACGAGACCCATCGCCCGGTGGAATATCTGGTCAAGCTGCCCGAACCCGAAGGGCGCTTGTTCATCCTGACCGATCCCATGCTCGCCACCGGCTACAGCGCCGTGCATGCGGTCGATGCGCTGCTCAAGCGCGGCATCGCCGCCGAAAACGTGCAGTTGATGGCGCTGGTCGCGGCGCCCGAGGGCCTGCAGGTGTTCTTCGACCACCACCCGGGCATCGACGTCTATGTGGCATCGGTGGACGAGCGGCTGAACGAGAACGACTACATCGTCCCAGGCCTGGGCGACGCCGGCGACCGGTTGTTCGGCACCAAGTAGCCCCGGCGATCAGGCCCCCCGGACACCTTGCAGGAAGCGCCCCACCACGTCCCTGAGGGCAACAGCTTCCTGCGAGAGGGAGCGCGCCGAGGACAATACCTGCTCCGAGACACCGCCGGTTTCGGCTGCGGCTTTGGTCACGCCGCCGATATTGGCCGAAATCTGCTTTGTTCCGACGGCCGCTTCCTGCACGTTGCGGGCAATCTCTGCCGTGGCGGCAGCTTGTTCCTCTACCGCGGCGGCAATGGCGGCCGCGATGTCGTTGATTTCTTCGATGCGAGTCACGATGCCGCCAATGGCCACCACCGCTTCATGCGTAGCGGTTTGGACTGCGCCGATCTGAGCGCTGATTTCCTCGGTCGCGTTGGCCGTCTGGTTGGCGAGGCTTTTGACCTCGTTGGCGACCACGGCGAAACCCTTGCCGGCGTCACCCGCCCGCGCCGCCTCGATGGTGGCGTTCAGCGCCAGCAAATTGGTCTGGCTGGCGATGTCGTTGATAAGGCTGACCACGGCACCAATCTTGGCGGAACTATCGGCCAAGCCTTGGACGGTGTCATTGGTACGATTGGCCGCTTCCGAGGCGTTTTGTGAGATTTCGCTGGAATGGGCGACCTGGCGGCCGATCTCGGAGATGGAACTGGACAGCTCTTCGGCGGCACTGGCAACGGTTTGCACGCTCGCGGACGCTTCTTCGGTCGCAACGGCGACCAGATTAGCCTGTCGATTGGTCTGTTCGGCGTTGGCCGCCATGCCTTGGGCAATGGTTTCCATGCGCGCCGCCGCTCCCGAAACACCCTCCAAGACACCGGTGACGGATTGGTCGAAAGCCGCCGTCAATTCTTCGATAGTCCGCGCATGAGCCTCGCGGACCGCTTGTGCGGCTTCGCGTTCGGCGGTCAAGTGTTCGACCTTGAGCAGGCCCTCCTTGAACACGGCCATGGACTTCGCCATCTCGCCGATTTCGTCCGCGTTCCTGGTCGCCGGAATGGTCACCGCCAAATTGCCGTTGGCCATATCCTTCATGGCGCCCGTCATGGCCTTAACCGGCCCGGCGATGCTGCGCGAAATGGCGAAGGAGAGATAGGTTCCCAACAGAAGGCACAGGGAGCCGATGACGATGGCCGCCCTGCCGACGAACTCGATCTGGGCGTTGGCCGAGGCGATGCTCTCGGCGGCTCCTTTGCGATATTCCTCAGCCAGATCGTGACCGACCTTGGCGATCTTGCCATTAATCGCCACCGCCTCGGCGATGAGGACAGCACCATCGCCCCCCTCGATCGTGGCGCCGCGCTCCCTCAAGGCTTTCAATTTACCGCCCTGTTCCTCGTCGCTCGCCACCAGTCGCGCCAATTCGTCGACCATGGCCCGGCGGGCCGGGATCTTGGTGCGGTTTGCCAAAACGGCGAGCCGTTCATTCGCGATCTTGAAAGCGGCCTTCGCCTGTTCGTAAGAGCGGCCGTCACCGGTGGCAATATACATCCAGAGACCGGCATTCGCCTCTGCCACCTGCTTTTCAATATGCTGCTCAAGAACCTCGTTGCCGGTGCGATTAACGACAAAGCCAAAATGAAATTGGGTATCTCTTCCCGAATATATAGCAAACACACCCAGCGCAACTATTAGAAGCATAAGCACGCCAAATCCAAGAAGCAGGCGCGTAGTTATCTTCATTTTATTAAGCATTGGACGCACTCACATTATATTTCGCGCCTCCATCATGCCAAAGGTAATAAGCCCCATCTATAATTTTCCCTCTAATATTATACTCAGAATATTTCCAATGTAGTAACGGGCCGTGCCATCACCGGCACAGCCACCCGTTCTTAACCTGGATAATGCACCACGGTCGGTGGACGTGATCCGCGGTCAGCGCTTCCCGCGCATCTCGGTCAGGTCGGCCGCCAATGCCACCAGCCGGGGATCGGCCAACACCGACGGCACATTCGCCGGGAAGCGGCGGCGCCAATTGGGATGCTGGTCGGTGGTACCGGGCAGGTTCATCTGGCTGTCCAGCGCCAGCACGTCCTCGATCTGCACCATCATCAGCCGCGAGCGCGCCCGCGCCAGGAACAGGTGGGCGGCGCGGGCCAGCCGTTCCGCGTCGCCGTCGGACAGCGGGCCGTGATCGGGGAAGTCGTCGGGCAACAGGCCCTGGGCGGCGAAGGCGCGCACCAGCTTTTCACGATCGGCCTGGCGCGCCGCCCGTTCCTCGTCCCCCATGCCGGGCCGGGGATAAAGGTCCAGCTTTTCACGCTTGCCGATATCGGTGCCGTTCCAATAACCGCGCGCGCTGGGCAGGTCGTGGGTGGCGAAGATGGACAGGGCGTTGGCGTCGAATTCCTCCGGCGCCTTGAAGCGGCCGTCCTTCTGCTCGAACACCATGACGCGATAGGCGAACATGGCCATGCGGTCCATGCGCTCGCGGAAGCCCTCGGGCACGGTGCCCAGGTCCTCGCCGATGATCAGACAGCGGGCGCGGCGGGATTCCAGCGCCACCAGCCGGAACAGGTCGTCGACCGGATAGCGCACATAGGCGCCCTGGTCGGCGCTGGCCCCCGGCGGCACCCAATAGAGACGCTGCAACGCCATGGCATGATCCAGGCGCAGCGCGCCGGCATGGCGCATGTTGGCGCACATGACGCCGATGAAGGGGGCATAGGCCGCTTCGCGCAAGGCCAGCGGGTTGAACGGGATCAGGCCCCAATCCTGGCCCTTAAGCGCCAGCGGATCGGGCGGCGCCCCCACCGAGACGCCCAGCGCCAGGTTATTCTGTTCCAGCCACGCTTCCGCCCCGTCGCCGGCGATGCCGACGCCGAGATCGCGGTACAGGCCGATGGCGGCGCCGTTATCGACGGCGGCGCGGTGGGCGGCGCCCAACTGGCGGTCGGCAAGGAATTGCAGCCACCAGAAGAACTCGACCCGCTCGCGCTGTTCGGCGGCGAAGGCGGCGACGGCGGGCGAGGACGGATGGCGGTATTCCTCGGGCCACTGGCGCCAGTATCCCTGGCCCTGGCGGGTGAAGTGCTCGTGCAGCGCCTCGAAGGTGCAGAACAACTCGGCGACGCGACCGCCCTCGCGCTGGAAGGCCAGGAAGTCGGCGCCGCGCGCGTCGCCCGCATCCAGATGCTCGGTGCGGAACCAGCGGTACAGCACCTCCAGCGTCGGCAGGGTCAGGCGCGCCACATCCTCGTATTCCACCAGCGGATAGCCGCGCACGCGCGACAGGTTGGCCTGGAAGCCGGGCGAGGCGAACATGCGCTTGGCCTCGCGGCATTCGGCGAATTCCGGCACCGCCTCGACGTCGAGATAGGCGATGTTGAGGAAACGGCGCGACGACGGGGCATAGGGGCTGAATTTCTGCGGCTGGGCGGGGAACAGCGCATGCAGCGGATTGATGCCGATGGTGGCGGCGCCCAGGCGGGCGGCACCGGCGGCCAGATCCTCCAGCGCCTTGTAGGTGCCGACGCCCCAGTCCGAATCGCTGCGCAGGGCGTAGACCTGGGTGGCGAGGCCCCAGGCCCCGTTGCCTTCGGTCACCGCGGCGGGCAGATGGGCGCGGGCGGGGGCGACCGCCACCATCATGGTGGCCTCGGCGCCGTCGGGCGCGACCATGCGCAGGGTGTGATAGCCCACCGGCGGCAATGCCGGCAGCATCAGGCGCCAGCGTTTGACCAGCCCGGCATCGAGCCAGCGTTCCTCGACCCAGGTCAGGGAATCGACCTGGAAGCTGCCGGAATGGGCGCCGCCCAATTCATCGGTCAGCGTCCAGCTCAGCACGTCCTTGTCGCGCGCGGCGGGAAGGGTGACGGTGATGGCGGGGTCGGTCCAGGTTTCGTCGAACACCACCACCGGTTCGAGCCAGCGGCGCCACGGGCGGGTGTCCAACTCTTCCAGGCTGGCGATCAGCTCGGCATCAGTGCCGAGCTTGAAGCCCATGGCGGTCAGGAACGCCTTTTTGGTTTCGGGCGAGACGGGGCGCCACTGGCCGAAGAAGTCCCACCAGCCGTCCTCGATCCCGGCCAGTTGCGCCAGCCGGTCGAGAGCTTCCACCGCGTTCATTCACTTCCCCCCGTCGTCCAGAAACCAATCGACGCCCCACGCAGGCAGGGCGCCGACGCCGCCATAGGTAGAATATAGAAGTCTTCCATCGCCGGGAACGATCCCCGGCAACGGCACCGCCGAGAAATTGGCGATCACCGTCAACAGGCTGTCGTCGCCCAGCCGCCAGCGCACGCGGAAGGCGCGCGCCCCCAGCAGGTCCGCGCTGGCGGTGCCGCCGGCCATGCCGGCCAGACGCGGCGCCAGGTCGCGCCGGCGCAGGCCCAGCAGAGTGCGGACCTCGCGCAGGCGATGGGCGTGGGGCGGCTGCACCGCCTCGGCCCAATTCAGGCGCGAGCGGGCAAAGGTTTCGGGTGCCACCGGATCGGGCACCTTGCGGGCGCCGTCGCCGTGGAATTCGGGGAAATGGACGAATTCGTGCCGGCGGCCTTCGCGCACCTTGTGCGCCAGCTCTGGGCCGACATCGCAGAAGTACAGGAATGGCGTCGACGCCCCCCATTCCTCGCCCTGGAACAGCAGCGGCACCTGCGGCGCCAGCAGCAGCAACGCGGTGGCGGCATGGACCGCCGGCCACGGCGCCAGCGCGTCGATACGCTCGCCCAGGGCGCGGTTGCCGATCTGGTCGTGGTTCTGCAGGAACGAGACGAAGGCGGTGGGCGGCAATTGGCGCGACGGCTCGCCCCGCCGCGCGCCGTTGCGATGCTCGGATTCCTCGCCCTGGAAGGCGAAGCCGTCGGTCAGGCAGCGCACCAGATGGGGCAGCGGGTCGGGCGCGTAGTCGCGGTAATAGCCGCCGCTTTCGTTGGTCAGCAGCCGATGTAGCGCGTGGTGGATGTCGTCGTTCCACTGGGCGGTATAGTGGCGCGGCCGGCCCTTGCCGTCGCGCGACAGCAGATGGGCGGCGTTGTCGTCGTTTTCCAGCACCAGATGGATGGCGCGGTCGCCGCACAGGGCGCGGGCGCGCTCAGCCAATTCCTCCAGCACGGTCTTGGGGCTGTCGTCCTTGATGGCGTGCACCGCGTCCAGCCGCAGGCCGTCCATATGGAACTCGGTCAGCCAATACAGCGCGTTGTGGATGGCGAATTCGCGCACCGGCTCGGCGTGCTTGCCGTCGTAATTGATCGCCTGCCCCCACGGCGTGTGGTGGCGGTGGGTAAAGAAGCGCTTGGCGGTGGCGTGCAGGTAGTTTCCTTCGGGGCCGAAGTGGTTGTAGACCACGTCCAGCATCACCATCAGCCCCCGCGCATGCGCCGCGTCGACGAAGGCCTTGAGGTCCTCGGGCCGGCCATAGGCCGATTCGGGGGCGAAGGGCTGCACGCCGTCATAGCCCCAGCCGCGCGCACCGGGGAACTCGGCCAGCGGCATCAGCTCGATGACGGTGACACCCAACTCGGCCAGATAATCCAGGCGGTCGCGGGCCGCGGTGAAGCTGCCTTCCTCGGTGAAGCTGCCGACGTGCAGTTCGTACACCACCGCTTCTTCCCACGGGCGGCCCTTCCAGCCGTCATCCGTCCAGTCGAAGGCCAGCGGGTCGACCACCTCGGACAGCGCGTGGACGTCGTCGGGCTGATAGCGCGACGCCGGGTCGGGCACCACCAGATCGCCGACACGGAAGCCGTAGCGGGTCCCCGCCCCCACGCCCGGCACGGTGACGTCACCCCAGCCATATGGGTCCTTGGGCATGGCGATATCGGCGCGGCCGGGAATGTGCAGCGCCACGTCGCCGCAATCGGGCGCCCACAGACGGAAGCGGGTGGCGCCCCCCTCTGGGGTGGTGCCGAAAGGCATGACGTGGCGGCGGCGCATTGTTCAGGCCCCCCCGTTGCCGTTGCGGCGGCGCAGCACGGCCAGTGAATGGGGCTTGAGCGGAAAGCGCGTGCTGGCGCCGGCCAGTTCGCCGCTCAGCATCGGCTCGGGCCGCGCGGTGTCGATCACCACCTCCCAGCTCTTGCCCAACTGGGCCGGCGGCAGGGTGTAGAAGATGATCTCGGTATAGGCGTTGAGCAGCACCATGAAGGTATCGTCCGCCTCTTCCCGCCCGGTGCGCGAATCGACCACGCAGGATTCGCCGCCCAGGATGAAGCCGAGCGAACGGGCATAGGGCAGCGTCCAGTCCGAATGCGTCATCTCGCGGCCTTCCGGAGTCACCCAGGTGATATCCTTGAGCGTACTGCCCGGCACCTTGCGGCCGTCGAAGAAGTGCGGCCGCCGGAACACCGGGTGGTCGCGGCGAAGCCGGATCAGCGCACGCACAAAGGCCAACGTGTCGGTATCGATGTTGTTCCAGTCGATCCAGCCGACGTCGTTGTCCTGGCAATAGGCGTTGTTGTTGCCGCCCTGGCTGCGGGCGAACTCGTCGCCGGCCAGCAGCATGGGCACGCCCTGGCTCAGGAACAGGGTGGCCAGCAGGTTGCGCATCTGCTGGCGCCGCAGGGTATGGACCCGCTTGTCGCGGCTGGCGCCTTCGTGGCCGCAATTCCACGAGTAGTTGGCGTCCGTGCCGTCGCGGTTGGCTTCGCCATTGGCTTCGTTGTGCTTACTGTTGTAGCTGACCAGATCGGCCAGGGTGAAGCCGTCGTGGCAGGTGACGAAATTCATCGACGCCCACGGCCGCCGGCCGCCCCAGCCGAACATGTCGCTGGAGCCGGTCAGCCGCGAGGCAAGGTCGCCGATCAGGCCGCCATCGCCGCGCCAATAGCGCCGCACGGTGTCGCGGTAATTGCCGTTCCACTCCGACCAGCCGGGGGGAAAGCCGCCCAGGCGATAGCCGTCGCCGCCGATGTCCCACGGTTCGGCTATCAGCTTGGTACGCGACAGCACCGGGTCCTGGCGCACGGCGTCAAGGAAGCCCGAGCCGCCGTCGAAGCCCGATTTCTCGCGCGCCAGCGACGCCGCCAGGTCGAAGCGGAAGCCGTCCACGTGCATGTCCTCGACCCAATAGCGCAGGGAATCGGTGACCATCTGCAGCACGCGGGGATGGCTCAGCTTCAGCGTGTTGCCGCAGCCGGAATAATTCTCGTACCAACGCTCGGACCCCGGCACCAGACGGTAATAGCTGGCGTTGTCGATGCCCTTGAACGACAGCGTCGGCCCCATCTGGTTGCCTTCGGCGGTGTGGTTGTAGACCACGTCCAGGATGACCTCGATGCCGGCCTCGTGCAGGCGCTGCACCATGGTCTTGAAGTCGCCGTGCGGATTGGCGCCGTAATAGCGGGTGTCGGGGGCGAAATAGGCGATGGGGTTGTAGCCCCAGTAATTGCGCAGGCCCTTTTCCGTCAGGTGGCGCTCGTCCACATAGGCCTGAACCGGCAGCAATTCGACGCTGGTGATGCCCAGCTTGACCAGATGGTCGATCACCCCCGGCTGGGCCAGCCCCAGGAAGGTGCCACGGAACTGCGCCGGCACGTCGGGGTGGCGCATGGTGAAGCCGCGCACATGCATCTCGTACAGGATGGTGTCGTTCCACGGCACGTTGGGACGGCGGTCGTCGCCCCAGGTGAAGGCGGTGTCCACCACCCGGCACTTGGCCTGGAAGCGCGCGTTGTCGCGCTTGTCCATCAGCAGGTCCTGCTTGGCCGATCCCAGCTTGAAGCCGAAATGGGTGTCCGACCACAGGATGGCACCCGACAGCGCCTTGGCATAGGGATCGATCAGCAGCTTGTGCGGGTTGAAGCGATGGCCGTTGGTGGGGTCGTAGGGACCGTGCACGCGGTAGCCGTACAACTGCCCCGGCCGCGCATCGGGCAGATAGCCGTGCCAGACCTCATCGGTGTATTCGGGCAGGGCGATGCGTTCGACCTCGCGGCCGCGCGGGTCGAACAGGCATAGCTCGACCTTTTCCGCATTGGCGGAGAACAGGGCGAAGTTGACACCGTGGCCGTCCCAGGTGGCCCCTAGGGGATACGGCGAACCAGGCCAGATACGGCGGCGGGAGGTCATGGGCGGGTGGTCCGATGCAACACGGGTCGTCCTTGGTCCGCGTCACCCCCGCGAAAGCGGGGGTCCATGGTGCCGCCTTTGCCGTGGCGGACATGGATTCCCGCTTTCGCGGGAATGACGATGGGTGGCGGTATTACCGTTCCCGCTTCAACACCACGGTCGCCAGCGGCGGCAGGGTCAGGTTCAGCGAGTACGGGTGGCCGTGCCACGGCACCTCTTCCGCCTGACGGCCGCCGTCGTTGTGGATGTTACCGCCGCCATACCATTCGGAATCGGTGTTCAGCACCTCGTGGTAGAAGCCGGGATGCGGCACGCCGACGCGATAGCCGTCGCGCACCACCGGGGTGAAGTTGGCCGCCACCACAGCGATGTCGTCCTGCTGCTTGGCGCGGCGCAGGTAGGTCAGCACCGAGTTGTCGCGGTCGTTGCAGTCGATCCACGAAAAGCCGCTGGGATCGGTGTCCAGCTCGTGCAGCGCCGGCTCGACGCGATAAAGCCGGTTGAGGTCGCGGATCAGGCTGTGGACGCCCTTATGCATGCCGTCGTCCAGCAAGTGCCAGTCCAGCGAACCGTCGTAATCCCATTCCCGTTCCTGGGCGAACTCGCCGCCCATGAACAGCAGCTTCTTGCCCGGATGGGTCCACATGAAGGCGTAATAGGCGCGCAAATTGGCGAAGCGCTGCCAGCGGTCGCCCGGCATGCGGCCGAAGATGCTGCCCTTGCCGTGCACCACCTCGTCATGGCTGAGCGGCAGCACGAAGTTTTCGTGGAAGGCGTAAAGCAGGCCGAAGGTCAGGTCGTCGTGGTGATAGCGGCGATGGATCGGCTCTTTGGAAATGTAGCGGAGCGTGTCGTGCATCCAGCCCATGTTCCATTTGAAGCCGAAGCCCAGGCCGCCCAGATAGACCGGACGCGACACCATGGGCCACGCCGTCGATTCTTCGGCGATGGTGGTGGAACCGGGATGCTCGCCGAACACCACCTCGTTCATGCGACGCAGGAAGTCGATGGCCTCCAGGTTCTCGCGGCCGCCGAAGCGGTTGGGAATCCACTCGCCCTCGTTGCGCGAATAATCCAGGTACAGCATGGACGCCACCGCATCCACCCGCAGGCCGTCGATGTGGTACTCCTCCATCCAGTACAGCGCGTTGGCGACCAGGAAGTTCTGCACCTCGCGCCGACCGTAATTATAGATCAGCGTGTTCCAATCCTTGTGGAAGCCCAGGCGCGGGTCCTCGTGCTCGTACAGATGGGTGCCGTCGAACTGGGCCAGGCCGTGCGGGTCGCTGGGGAAATGGCCGGCGACCCAGTCGATGATGACGCCGATGCCGTTCTGGTGCAGACGCTCGACGAAGGCGCGGAATTCCTCGGGATTGCCGAAGCGCGAGGTCGGCGCGTACAGCCCCACCGGCTGATAACCCCACGACCCCGAGAACGGATATTCGTTGATCGGCAGCAACTCCACATGGGTGAAGCCGAGGTCGAGGACATAGGCGGATAACTGGTCGGCCAACTCAAGGTAGGTCAGCGAGCGGTTGTCTTCCTCGGGCACCCGGCGCCACGACGCCAGATGGACCTCGTAGATGGACACCGGGGCATGGCGGTCGTTGCGGCTTTGCTGCCGCTTCATCCAATCGCCATCCTGCCAGTCGCGCTCGGCCAAGTCCCACACCACCGAGGCGGTACGCGGCGGCACCTCGGCGAAATGACCGTAGGGATCGGCCTTGAGCGGCAGCAGGTTGCCGGCCGGGCCGACCAGTTCGTATTTATAGAGCGTGCCGTTGGCGAGACCGGGAATGAAGATCTCCCACACACCGGCTTCGACGCGCAGCCGCATGGGATGGCGGCGGCCGTCCCAGTGATTGAAGTCGCCGACCACGGAAACGCGCTTGGCATTGGGCGCCCACACGGCGAACTGCACGCCCTCGACGCCGTCGATGGTGACGCAATGCGCCCCCATCTTCTCGAAGGTGCGCAGGTGGTTGCCTTCCACCAGCAGATGGATGTCCAACTCGCCCAGCACCGGCGGGAAGCGATAGGGGTCCTCGATGGTTTCCAGGCGGCCGTCGCCCAGTTCCAGCCGCAGGCGATAGGTGCCGGCCAGGGCGGCATCCACCTTGGCGGCGAACAGGCCGTCGTTGTGGACGCGGGCCAACTCGACCTCGCCGGCCGGGCCGACCGCCCATACCCGGCGGACATGGGGCTGGAAGGCGCGGATCACGTCCCCATGCGGTCCCAGCACGGCGAAGGGATCGCCATGGCTACCGGCGACGATGGCGTCGGCGTCGGATTTGGCAACCAGGGGCGACGAATTCTTGGCCATGCGGTCCTGTCCTTTTTTCCTGAACGGCAAGCAAAGCATTACCCGGTTCGCCCGCAAAGACAAATTACGGTTCGTCGTGGCTCATCAGCGCGATCAGACCGCGAATAGGTATTGCCAACCACGCCGGCCGGTGCGTTGCCTCGTAGAGGATTTCATAGCAAGCCTTCTCTATCGTGAATAGGCCAAGCAACCGCCGCGCGGCGTCCCCGCCCAGGCCCAGCGGATCGCCTTCGGCGGCCACCGTCGCGCCATAGGACTCCAGGAAAGCGGCGGTCACGCGGTCGTGCCACTGCCGCACCAGCGATTCCAGTTGGACCGGCTGCTCCGGCCGCGCCGCCGCCAGGCGGGCCAGCGCCGCATGGGCAGCATAGTCGAACGACCGCACCATGCCGGCGACGTCGCGCAGGGGGCTGTCCTTGGACCGCCGTGCCGACAGCGTCCGCACCGGCTCGCCTTCGAAGTCGATGACGTGAACGTCGTTGACCGCCACCAGCAACTGGCCCAGGTGGTAATCGCCGTGGATGCGGATACGGCGGCCGAACGGGACCGCCGGCACCCGCGCCAGCATGGCCTGCTCCACCGCGTCGGCGTGCCCGGCCAGCCAGCGTGCCTCGGGCAGGTCGCAGGGCGACACCGCCGCCACCGCCTGCCGCGCCTGGTCGAGCGCGCGGTCGCGCCACAGCGCCACATCCTCGGCCTCGACCGCATCGGCGCCGAAATCGGGATCGGCGCTGGGGACCGCCAACGCCCGGTGCATTTCGGCGGTGCGCCGTCCCATGGTGGCGGCAAAGGCCAGCATGTCGGCCAGCCCGGTGACTTCCTGATCGGGCGGCAGCAGGCTGGCCTCGTCGATGAAGCGGGACAATTGCGACAGCATCCATTCCCAGGCGTCGCCCTGGTTGCGCACGAAGCCGTGGGCCACCGCCAGCACCGACACCCCGGCGGCGCCATCGACCCATTCCAGCCAGCCCAGCAGCGGCGGCGTGTTGGCGAAAGGCGAGGTCTCGGTCAGGTAACGCCCCATCTCCACCTCGGGATTGGGGCCGGCTTGCGGGCGGCGGATCAGCTTGAGCACGGCGGCGTCGCCGATGATGGCGGAGTTGTTGGATTGCTCGACGCCGATGCGCTGGATGTCGGGCGCCTCGGGCAGCTCCAGCCGGTCGAGCGCGCCGGTCGCCTGACCGCGCAACACGCTGTCGCCCCCCGGCAGCACCGCCCGGCCGCGCATTACCTCCAGCAGCGCCAGCAGAAAGGCGTCGTCGCAGAAAGCGTCGCACAGGGCGCCGACACGGGCGCCGGTCCGCAGCCGGGCCAGGGTGTAGCCGCCGGGAGTGCCATGGGCCGCGTCCTCTCCGCCCTCGCCCCAGCCTTGCGCCAGCGGCAGCAGGTACTGGCTGAGCCGGCCATCGGCGCGGCGCACGCCCACCTGGGTAATCAGCCAATCCCCGCGCGAGGTGGACAGCGGCACCCAGCGCAGCAGCTCGGCGGTGTCCATGCCCACATCCTTGTCGGCGAACCAGCGCCGCACCTGCAGATAGGGCGGCAGCACGTCGTGTTCCATCAGCCGCCGCCCCGGCCCGCTCAGCATGCTGGCGTAGCCGTCGCGCACCACGATGGTGACCAGTTCGGCCATGGGACCGGGCAGCTCCACATGCCACACCGGCGGGTCGGTCTCGGCCGACAGCAGGAACCAGTAAAAGCCGTAGCCGGGCAGCGTCAGGAAATAGGGCAGCTCGCCGATGGGGGGAAAGGCCGACTGGCCGGTCAGCTCCACCGGCACCCGGCCGCGAAAGGCGGCCAGGTTCAGTTCCACCCCCTGGGCGGCGCGCGACAGATTGCACACGCACAGCACCGTCTCGTCCTCGGTGGCGCGCAGGAAGGCAAGGATCTTGCGGTTGCTCGGGTACAGGAATTTCAGGCTGCCGCGTCCGAAGCATTTGCGCCCGCGCCGTACCGCGATCATGCGCTTCATCCAGTTGAGCAGGCTGGACGGCGAGCGGGTCTGCGCCTCCACGTTCACCGCCTCGAAGCCATAGACCGGGTCCTGGATCGGCGGCAGGAACAGGCAGGGCGGATCGGCGCGGGAAAAGCCGCCGTTGCGGTCCTCGCTCCATTGCATGGGGGTGCGCACGCCGTTGCGATCGCCCAGGAAGATGTTGTCGCCCATGCCGATCTCGTCGCCGTAATAGATGATCGGCGTGCCCGGCATGGCGAACAGCAACGAATTCAGCAGCTCGATCTTGCGGCGGTCGTTTTCCATCAGCGGCGCCAGCCGGCGGCGAATGCCCAGGTTGATGCGGGCGCGGCGGTCGGCGGCGTAGGTGCTCCAGAGGTAATCGCGCTCGCGATCGGTCACCATCTCCAGCGTCAGTTCGTCGTGGTTGCGCAGGAAGATGGCCCATTGGCAATTGTCCGGGATGTCCGGCGTCTGCCGCATGATGTCGGTGATGGGGTGACGGTCCTCGCGGGCGATGGCCATGTACATGCGCGGCATCAGCGGAAAGTGGAACGCCATGTGGCATTCGTCGCCGGCGCCGAAATAGGGCAGCACGTCCTCGGGCCACTGGTTGGCCTCGGCCAGGAACATGCGGCCGGGATGGGATTCGTCCAACGCCCGGCGCAGTTGCTTGAGGATGGCGTGGGTTTCCGCCAGGTTCTCGTTGTTGGTGCCGTCGCGCTCGCACAAATACGGCACGGCATCCAGCCGCATGCCGTCCACCCCCATGTCGAGCCAGAAGCGCATGACGGCAATGATCTCGCGCACGACGCGGGGATTGTCGAAATTCAGGTCGGGCTGATGGCTGAAAAAGCGGTGCCAATAGAATTGTGCCGCCTGCTCGTCCCACGCCCAGTTGGACTTTTCGGTATCGGTGAAGATGATGCGGGTGCCGCCGTAGCGGGTGTTGTCGTCGCTCCAGACGTAATAGTCCCGCGCCACCGATCCACGCGCCGCCTCGCGCGCCCGCTGGAACCACGGGTGCTGGTCCGAGGTGTGGTTGACCACCAATTCGGTCACCACCTTGAGGCCGCGATCATGGGCCGCCCGCACGAAGCCGCGAAAGTCCCGCAGCGATCCATAGGACGGATGGATCGCCCGGTAATCGGCGATGTCGTAGCCGTCATCCTTGAGCGGGCTGGGATAGAACGGCAGCAGCCACAGCGTGTCCACCCCCAGCGCCTGGACGTAATCCAGCTTCTGCGTCAGGCCGCGAAAATCGCCCATGCCGTCGTTGTCGGAGTCGAAGAAGGCCTTGACGTGAAGCTGGTAGAAAATGGCGTCGCGGTACCACAGATGGTCCATAGGGCCTCCCACAACTGCCCCCTCTCCCGCCCAGCGGGAGAGGGTGGCGCGAAGCGCCGGGTGAGGGAGCCAAGGACTCCCGAGTCTGCGGCTCCCTCACCCTCCCGCTTCGCGGGTCCCTCCCTCTCCCGCTTGCGGGAGAGGGCTAAAAACAAGGCGTCCGGTAATCCACGCTGGTCCACACGGTGACCCGGAAAATCGCCGCCGGATTGACCTGGGGGTCGAGGCGCACCCGTTGCACCGCGCCGCGCCACAGGTGCCTGCGCCCTGACAACAGTTCTTCGACCTCGAAGGTTTCCCCGGCGGGCACGCCCATCTGTTCCAGCGGGAAAGTCAGCACGACCTCGTGCACGTCAAAGGGGTCCAGGCAGACGGCGACGAAGACCTGGTTGGCGCGGTCCAGGGTGGATTTGCCGTAGAACAGCACCTGCTCGTCGTCGGCGGGATGGAAGCGCACGTTCTCGAATTCGTGCAGTGCGGGGTTGTCGCGGCGGATGGCGTTGATGCGGGTGATCTCGGCCTTGATGTTGCCGGGGCGATCCCAGTCCCACACCTTGTGCTGGTACTTCTCGGAATGCAGGTATTCCTCCTTGCCCGGCACCGCCGCCGCCTCGCACAGCTCGTAGCCGTTATAGATGCCGTACAGCGACGACAGCGTCGCCGCCAGCACCAGCCGGATGCGGAACGCCGCCCGCCCGCCGGTCTGCAGGAAGGGCGGCAGGATGTCGGGCGTGGTCGGCCAGAAATGCGGCCGCATGACCTCGCGCGCTTCGCCCTGGGCCAGTTCGGTCATGTACTCGGTCAGCTCGCGCTTGAAATTGCGCCAAGTGAAGTAGGTGTAGGACTGGCTGAACCCGGCCTTGGCCAGCGCCCGCATCAGCTTGGGCCGGGTAAAGGCTTCCGACAGGAACAGCACGTCGGGGTGTTCGTCCTGGATGCGGCCGATCAGCCATTCCCAGAACGGGATCGGTTTGGTGTGCGGGTTATCGACACGGAAGATGCGGACGCCCTCGCCCACCCAGAACCGCACCACCGCCAGCAACTCGCGCCACAACGCCTCGGCGCCGTCGCCGTGGAAGGTGACGTTGACGATGTCCTGGTACTTCTTGGGCGGGTTTTCGGCATAGCGGATGGTACCGTCGGGACGCCACTGGAACCACTCCGGATGCTGCTTGATCCACGGATGGTCGGGGGCGCATTGGATAGCGAAGTCCAGCGCCACCTCCAACCCGTGCTGCTTCGCCTCGGCGACGAAATGGCGGAAGTCGTCCAGCGTGCCCAGATCGGGATGCACGGCGGTATGGCCGCCCTCGGCGGAACCGATGGCATAGGGGCTTCCGGGATCGCCCTCGCCTGCCACCAGGGTGTTGTCCGCCCCCTTGCGGTGGACGCGGCCGATGGGGTGGATCGGCAGCAGATAGACCACGTCGAAGCCCATGGCGGCGATGGCCGGCAGGCGTCGCTCGGCCTGGGCGAAGCCGGAGCCACGGCCGGGGTCCTTGCCCTGGCTGCGTACCATCATTTCGTACCAGGCGGAAAAGCGCGCGGCGACGCGATCCACCATCACCGGGAACAGACCGGGGTGGCGTACGGCGCGCGCATGGTCGGGCCAGCGCGCCATGATGCCGCGCACCAGCGCCGAGCCAAGCAGATCGGCGCGGTCGTCGTCGCCCGAGGCTTCCTCGATTTCGGCCAGCAGGCGCTCCAGCCGCTCGCGGTCGGCGCCCTGCACCGCCCCCAGCCGGCCGTTGAGCAGCAGGCGCCCCTCGACCACCTCGACCGCCACCGCCTGGCCGGCGGCGCGCTTTTTGCCGATGTCGTCGCGCCAGGTCTCGTAGGTGTCGACCCAGGCTTCGACGGTGAAGTGGATGCGGATGTTGCGCTCCAACGGCACCCGGCCGATCCAGCGATCGTTGTCCTGATGCGCCATGGGCGCCCAATGCCATTCCGCCGAGTCGGCCGCCTGCCACAGCACGCGGGCGGCCAGCTTGTCGTGACCGTCCTTCAGGATGTCGGCGGTGACCTCCAGCGTGTCGCCGACCTCGCGCTTGACCGCATAGCGGCCGCAATCGACCGAGGGCGCCACCGCCTGGATCAGGATGCCGGGGGCGGAAACGTCGGGCAGGTCGCCGGCCCCGGCGACGCCGGTGCGCAACACCCGCGTTGCCAATGGCGGCAGGTCGCCACCGCCATCGCCCAGCGCGACTTCAAAGCGGGCGGCGTCCAGCCCGGCTTCGGCCAGCAGGCGGGCGGCATCCACCGCCGCCGGACGCAGCGGATCGGTATTGAGCAGCAGCAGCGTCGCACCGCTGCCGTCCAGCGTGCGGCGCAGCAGCGCCACCAACGGATCGGCGGCGGCGGTCAGGCGACGCTGCGGCCCCTCGGCGTTGAGGGCGGGCGTTTCCGCCTTCAGCCGGTTGAGACGGGCGATGAAGTCCGACAGGTCGTATTGGTTGGTCTCGCGGTCGGTGGCACGGGTGGTGACCACGTCGGGCTTGGCCCGCCAGCCCCATTCATAGCCCAGCGGCATCATCCAGCCGCCCGAGAAACAGGCGGCGAAGGCGGCACTCAGCCGTGCCCAATCCTCGGCCCGCTCGGGCTGTTCGGCGGCCAGCCGCTCGGTGTCGTGGCTTTCGGGAAAGGCGATGCTGGGCGCGATGGCGCGCAACTGCTCGTACTGCTCCAGCAGCCACGGCTGGTGGAAATCCCACCATTTGGACGAATTGAACAGGCTGTCGAAGCCGGCGCGGTGCAGGGCGGCGATCTGGTCGGGGGTACAGCCCAGCGTCTCGGCGGCGAAATGGGCGTCGGGGCGCACGGCACGGATGGCGGCGATGATGCCGCTCCACACCGCCGCCGGCACCTGATAGGCGGCGTCGCAGCGAAAGCCGGAGAACCCCAGGCAGGCATAGTGCGAGGCGACCCCCGCCCAATACTCCACCAGCGCCGGCTGCAGCGCCGCGTCGTCGTAATCCAGCTTGGCCAGGTCGCCCCATTCGGTGATCCGGGTGGGGTCGTCGGGATCGACGGCGGTGGGCGACACCAGGGCGCCGTTGGCGTCGCGCACGAACCAATCGGGATGTTCTGCCACCAGCACCGCGTCCTTCGAGGTGTGGTTGACCACCAGATCCATCATCACCCGCAGCCCCAACGCCTGGGCGCGGCTGGTGAACTCGGCCAGTTGCTCGTCCATGGGACGGCCGTCATCCATGTCCGGGTGCAGGCGGAAATAGTCCTTCACCGCATAAAGCGAGCCGGAAAAGCCCGGCGCATGGAACGGGTTCACATAGACCCAGTCGAAACCCATGGCGGAAATGCGCGCAAGCTCGTCGCCCCAGCGCGCCACCGTTCCGACCAGCAAAGGAAAAAGGTTGTAGATTCGGGGGCCAAGGATCACGCTTGCCTGCCTGTCGCGGGTGCGCCACTGCCCTTCCCCATCTTTCGTCATGGGGGGATGGGTTCAACCATCCGAATGCTCTTTCGCCTGTTGGCTGGCCCCTTGCGCAGAGCGGAGTAGATCGTCGAATTAACCTTTCGAATTAGCCCTAAATCTGGTAGAGGTTTCCCCCGAGGGGGCTGGCCGATCAAGGCCGGCATTAAAGATTCAAGGAGCGTGTTCGATGAGCGTCCTTCCGAAGGTTCTCGGCCTGACCGTGGCCGGCGTGCTGGTGATCGCGTTGTATCTGGCCGTGTCGGTCGTCGGTGCCCTGTTTAACGGCGTCGCCGCCCCGTCGAGCGCCAGCCCGCTGGGCTTCGCCGTCTACATTGGCCTGGCCCTGACCGCCGTGTTCCTGAGCGGCGTGATGTACCTGGCTTCGACCGGCGGCGCCGAGGAGTAATCCTCAGCCGCTTCGGCGAATGATAATCGCCCCGGCTTCCGATGGAGGCCGGGGCGATGTCTTTTTGGGGCCGATGTTGGCCGTTAGACCATCGCGCGTCACATATGACGCACGCTGGTCTAGCTTTATGTTTAGCCCTCGCCGGGCGCGGGCATCCGCCCACTTGGCCGCGGCCTCAATGGCCGCTGATCGCGGAGTGCGTCAGGTTTGACGCTCGCCGCTCTAAAGACTGGCGGGCAGCACCACCACGGTGCGCGCCTCGCGCCCCTTGGCGCCGCACACCACCGACACCAGCACGCGCTGGCCGCTGACCAGCCCGTCCAAGCCCGAGCGCTTGAGCGCGGTCTTGTGGACGAAGATGTCGCGCTCGCCATCCTCGGCGACGACGAAGCCGAAGCCCTTTTCCGTGTTGAACCATTTGACCTCGCCGCCCAGGCTGAGGTCGGGCATCGGCGCGGCGTCGGCCTCGATCACCTCGTCGACCCGCACCACCTGCGGTCCCTTGGCGGTGGCGGCGATGGCGCACAGCACTTCCGCCCCTTCCGACAGCCGCGCCACGCCGCCGCGCGCCAGCACCGAGGCATGCAGGAACGCCTCGGGCAGGCCATCCATCGGGGTGACGAAGCCGAAACCTTTTTCCACGTTGAACCATTTGACCCTGGCCCGAACCAGCCGCGATTGGGCTGTGCCGGCCGGCACCATTTCGGCTACAAGACTGTCGCTCACGGCGTGACCTCGGGGTGATGATTGCTTCCCCTGTTCTCGCACTTCGCGACCCGCTTCGGCCATCGGACGGCTTGCCGGCCTCCCTTCCGGCATACCCCTGCCCCGTGGCCGTCCCCCCATTGTCCCGGTCCCTCCCCCGTCTCGCATAAAGACCGGACCTTGGGCCAGCGACTACCATGGGCCGTCGAACAAGGGAGAGGGCCATGGCTGCGAAGAAGGACGACAAGGACACCATCCCCGGACCCGTGGAACAGGCCGAGGCGGGCAACCGCATGCTTGAGCAGGGAATGGAGGAGGCCGCCGACCTGAACCGCCGCCAGGCGGAACAGGCACGCACGTTGCTGGGCGCCGGCACCCGGCTGTACAGCGACGTGGGCGAGGTGTCGCATGCCGACGTGGAAAACCTGATGGAAACCGGCGCCCGCCTGGCAAAAGGCGCCCAGGACGTCGGCTGGGAGGTCATGCATTACACCCAGCAATCGCTGCAGATGGGCATGCGCTGCGCCAACGAACTGATGACCTGTCGCACTGTCGAAGACATGCTGCAAGTTCAGCGCAACT
Organism: Bacteroidota bacterium; assembly: GCA_050259735.1. Lineage (GTDB taxonomy): Bacteria > Pseudomonadota > Alphaproteobacteria > Rhodospirillales > Magnetospirillaceae > Magnetospirillum. The sequence goes on along the minus strand of JBLNBE010000037.1, from coordinate 15,421 downwards.
TCGTGCGCCAGAGCGTGGATTCCCTGCTGCAGGAAAGCGTCCGTCTGCTGGAACTGTCGACCGGCTCGGTCCAATCGGCAGTCGGCCAAATCCAGCAGCAACAACCGCCGCAACAGCGGCAGTAACAAGCACGGCGGAGGGGATCAGCCCCCTCCGGCCTGGCAGCTCTTGTAATCCAGCAGCACTTCGTTCTGCACCAGCTTGGCCTGCTCGGTAAAGCCGCCCCAGCCGCGCTTGGCGATCTGATCCAGCGACTTGTTGGCCTGGGTGCAATAGGCCGTCGTCAGCGGAATGTTGCGGTGATAGGTCACCAGCCGGCCATCGAAATAGGTGCGCACCTTGAGGGCGTCCTGCTTGAACTCGCGCTGGAACATCTTGGCGCGCTTGTCGGTCTGCTGCTTCAGCCGGGGGCCGAAGCGTTCGTCGAACGCCTTCCACTTGGCGGCGGTGCCGGGCAGCATCTCGTCGCAGCGATTGGCCGATTCGCGCAGAAAGACGCCATGCTGCACCAACTGCTCGACCTGAATCTCGGCGGCGGTCAGGCAGCGCTTGAACTTGACCTGAGCCACCGCGGCGGCGGGGACTGTCAGCAGGATGGCGCCCAGGACCAGGCGAAAGGCGGCGGACCCCATGGATGACTCCGATGGTGGAGGATCGGGCGCCATTATGGCCCGAGCGGCGGCACCAAGGAAACGGGAACCTTTGGCCAAGCGTGGCGTTGTTGCCGAGACTCCAAGCGTTTCCCACAGCGGAGAACCTGGCATGCCGAACCGGATCGTGGCCGTCACCGCCGTCGCGCTGGCCCTGGGACTGGCCGCCTGCGACAAGGGCGGGCAGGAACAGGCCCAGACCCCCAGCCGGGGGCGCGACCAGCAGCAAAGCGCACCGCCCGCCTCGCCACCGCCGTCCAACACCACCACACCAAGCCAGCCGGCGACGCCACCGGAACAGGCCCCGACCACCCCGCCGCCCGGCGGCACCGGTTCCGGCAGCCAATAAGCGGATCAGGTCGCCGTCCGGCGGCCGACCCAGCGGGCGGCAAGCCGAAGGCCCAGCAGCACCGCCAGCACGGCGCCATACAGCGCCGGCTGGCGGATGTCTGCCTTTACCATCATCCAATAATGGGTCACCGCCAGCACGCCGATGGGAAACACCAGCAGATGCAGGCGGCGCCAGTTGCGCCCGCCCAGCCGGCGGATCATGCCGTCGGTCGAGGTCGCCGCCAGCGGCAGCAACAGCACGAAGGCGATCATGCCCAGCGTGATGTAGCGGCGCTTGATGACGTCCTTGACCAGGGTCTGCCAGTCGAAGAACAGGTCGAGGCCCAGATAGGACGACAGGTGCAGGCAGACGTAGAAAAAGGCGAACAGCCCAAGCATGCGCCGCAACCGCGCCAGCGGCGCCCAGCCGGTGACCTTGCGCAACGGCGTCACCGCCAGGGCGATCAGCAGGAAGCGCAACGCCCAATCGCCGAGGAAACGGTTCACCGTCTCGACCGGATTGACACCGAGATATCCGTACAACGCCGTCCACACCAGCCACGCCAGCGGAGCCAAGGCGGCGACGAACACCACCCGTTTGAGCCATGTCACCATTGCAGGGCGCATCAGAACTGCGCCTTCAGGTCCATGCCGGCATACAGCCCCGCCACCTGCTCGGCATAGCCGTTGAACGGCAGGGTGTCGCGGCGGCGGAATTCGCCGATGCGGCGTTCCTTGGCCTGGCTCCAGCGCGGGTGGTCGACCGCCGGGTTGACGTTGGAATAAAAGCCGTATTCGCGCGCGTTGGCCTTGTTCCACGCGGTCGCCGGCTGGGTTTCGGTAAAGCGGATGCGGACGATGGACTTGATGGATTTGAAGCCGTATTTCCACGGCACCACCAGACGGATGGGCGCGCCGTTCTGCGCCGGCAATTCCTGGCCGTACATCCCCACCGCCAACAGGGTCAGCGGGTGCAGCGCCTCGTCCATGCGCAGGCCCTCGGTATAGGGCCAATCCAGCACCGCCACACGCAGGCCAGGCATCTGCTCGCGATCGGCCAAGGTGGTGAATTCCACGTATTTGGCCTTCGAGGTCGGTTCGAAGCGCTTGAGGACCTCGGCCAGCGGCACGCCCACCCACGGGATGACCATGGACCATGCCTCGACGCAGCGCAGGCGGTAGATGCGTTCCTCCAGGCGGTGCGGCTTGATCAGGTCCTCGACGGCGACCACGCCGGGTTTGCCGCATTCGCCCTCGACCGCCACGCTCCACGGCCGCGTCTTCAGCCGGCCGGGCGCGGTGCGGGCGGGGTCTTCCTTGTCGGTGCCGAATTCGTAGTAGTTGTTGTAGGTGCTGGCGGCCTCGAACGGCGTCTGCTTCTCCTCCACCGTTACCACGCCCTTGGAAAAGTCCAGCGGCGCCGCCATGGCCCGCCCGACCGGCCACACCGCCGCCGCCGCGCCCAGGGCGAGGAAGCGGCGGCGATCCAGATAGAGCCGGCGGTCGGTAACGTCGCAGTCACGCAGGTCGGCGGCGGGGCGGATCAGCATGGGGACCTCCCGGTCAGCGGTTGACGTCCACCACCACGCGACCGCGTACCTGGCCCTTGAGGATGCTGGCGCCGGCAGCCGGCAACTCGGCCAGGGGGATCTCGGTGGTCAGTTCGTCGAGCAAATTCTTGGACATTTCGGCGGCCAGGCGCTTCCACGCCTGCAACCGGCGCGGCGTCGGGCATTGGGCGCTGTCGATGCCCAGCACGGCGATGCCGCGCAGCAGCAGCGGCAACACGGTGGTGTGCAGTTCGACACCGCCGGCATTGCCGCACGACGCCACCGCGCCATGCAGGCGCAAGCTGGCCAGCACATGGGCCAGGGTCGGACCACCAACGCTGTCGACACAGCCGGCCCAGCGTTCGGCCAGCAGCGGCTTGGCGGCACCGTCGGACAGCTCGGCGCGGTCCACCAGCACACTGGCGCCCAAGCGCTTCAGATAGTCGTGCTGGTCGGCCCGGCCGGTCGAGGCCGCCACCCGATAGCCGCGCCCGGCCAGCACGGCGGTCGCCACCGACCCCAGTCCGCCGGCGGCACCGGTCACCAGCACCTCGCCGCCATCGGGCGCGACGCCATGGTCTTCCAGCGCCATCACCGCCAGCATGGCGGTCAGTCCGGCGGTGCCCAGCGCCATGGCCTGGCGCGTGGTCAGGCCATCGGGCAGCGGCACCAGCCACTCGCCCTTGACCCGCGCGCGCTGGGCATAACCGCCCCACCATACTTCGCCGACGCGCCAGCCGGTCAGGATGACGCGGTCGCCCGGATGCCACGCCGGATTGTCCGACGCCTCGACCGTGCCGGCAAAGTCGATGCCGGGGATATGGGGGTAGTGCCGCACCAGCCGGCCCAGGCCGTTCAGGATCATGCCGTCCTTGTAATTGAGGGTGGAATAGTCCACCCGCACGGTGACGTCGCCCGCCGGCAGGCGGTCGTCGGCCAACGTCTCGACGGCGGCGGTCACCTTGCCCTCGGCCTCTTGCAGCAGCAGCGCGCGAAAGTCGCTCAACACCGTTCTCCCCTGTCTGATCGCCCGCGCAGAGTAAAGTGGCCGGCTTTGTTGGTCGAGATGGCACCGCCTCTCCCGAATCGCCATCGTACCTATGCCGAAGAACGGCCTTTTATGCTTTTGGTCCGCCGATCCCGAGGCGACATTGCAAGACACCGTCGTCCCGCGTACCCTGGCGAATGCAACCATTCCGGGGGGAATTGCAGTTGAACCCGAACCTGCCGCATGCGCCGTTCGCCCATCACGGCGACACCGGAACCATGGTCCGCCTGTCGCTGGTCAATTTGGCGCTGAACGCCATCACCCTCAGCCTGTGGCGGTTCTGGGGCAAGACGCGGGTGCGCCGCGCCCTGTGGTCCGGCACCACCGCCTGGGGCGACCCGGCGGAATACACCGGCACCGGCCGCGAGCTGTTCCTGGGCTTCATCGCCATCGTCTTTGCGGTGTTCCTGCCGCTGACCATCGCCTTGACCGCCGCCCAGGCGGCCATGACGGCGGGGCATATGTGGGCCGGTCTGGTGGTGATGCTGCTGCAGGTGCTGATCGCGGTGCTGGCCGCCGCCGGCATGTACCGGGCGCGGCGCTATCAACTGACACGCACGGTGTGGCGCGGCATCCGCGCCGGCCAGGGCGGCAAGGCGATGACCTATGGCCTGATCTTCCTGGGCGTCACCGTGGCCGCCTCCATGAGCCTGGGCTGGGCGGCGCCGTGGGCGGAGATGGAGTTGACCTGCTATCGCCTGAACCACACCACCTTCGGCGACAGCCGCTTCCGCTGCGACGCCCGTCCCGGTCCGCTGTACAAGCGCTTCGCCGTGCTGTGGTTCAGCGGATTGATCTTCCTGGTGGGCATCGCGGTGTTGATCGGCGTTGTGGTCCCCACCGTCAAAACGATGGAAAACCCGGTGCCCAGCGTCATCGGCGTGGTTCTTGCCGGTCTGGCCTGGGCCGTGCTGACCGTCGCCCTGCCGATGGCGTGGTACCGTGCCGGCGTTCTGCGCCACGTGGCGGCGAACACCACTTTCAACGGCATCCCCTTCGCCCTGAACGCCCCCACCGACGCCTTGATCAAGCTGGGCATCGGCAACTGGCTGATCAGCATGCTGTCGCTGGGCATCCTGCGGCCGTGGGCGGCGCTGCGCACCTTTCGTTTCGCCTGCGGCGCCCTGCGCATGGGAAGCGAGCCGGATTGGTCGCACGTCCACCAAAGCCAGGCGGTCATTCTGCGCACCGGCGAAGGGCTGGCGGCGGTGTTCGACGGCGCCGGCGACTTCTGATGGGCGCGGTTCTGCCCGGCCGCTTCAACGATGGCCACACCGCCGCCAGCCGCAAGGTGGTGGTGAAGCCCAGCAGCGCCGGACTGGACATTCGCGGCGAGGACGGCCTGTTGGTGGCATTCTGGCACGTCGCCGACCTGATGGTGGATGGCGAGCAGCGCGGCGGCAAGACCCTGCGCCTGCGCTGCCGCGCCGACCAGGACGCCCGCCTGAGCGTGGAAAACTCCGAATGGATCAGACCGCTCTTGCCGGCGCGGCCCAGATTCCCCTGGGGCAAGCTCGGCGCCACCGTGGCCGCCACCATCGTGCTGGGGCTGGCGCTGTGGCAGGGCATTCCCGCCGCCTCGCGCCAGTTGGTGGCGCTGGTACCGCCGGCATGGGAACAGCGTTGGGGCGACGCCCTGGCCGACGGCCTGGAAAAGAATTGGGGCACCTGCCGCCAGCCGGCGAGCGAAGCCGCCCTGCATCTGCTGAGCGACCGCATCGCCGCCGGCCTAGACCCCGCCCAGCGGCCACGCCGGGTGGTGGTGGTCAAGCAGGACGACCAGAACGCCATCGCCCTGCCCGGCGGCACGGTCATGGTGTTCTCGGGACTGCTGAAGGAAGCCCAGGACCCGGGCGAGTTGGCCGGCGTGCTGGCCCATGAATTCACCCATCTGCGCCTGCGCCATCCCACCGCCGGCATGATCCGCGCGGTCGGCGTCGGCACGGCGGTGATGCTGCTGACCGGCGACAGTTCGGGCGTGCTTGCCTCGGGCGCCGCCATGGCCATGGCCGGCGCCTATTCCCGCGAGGACGAGGCGGCGGCCGATCGCGGCGCGGTCGACTTGCTGACCCGCGCCGGCATGGACAGCGACGGCCTGTCGGCATTCTTCCGCCGGCTGGCAAGCGAGCCTAACCATATGCCGGAATGGCTCAGCACCCACCCCGACACCCTGGCCCGCGCCGAGGCGGTGGACGCCCTGCGCACCAGGACCGGCGCTCCTGCGCTCAGCCCCGGGCAGTGGACCATGCTCAAGCGGATTTGCGGCTGATATTCCGTGAAAACAGCATGAAGGCGATGGAGTCCTGCAACGCCTCCAGCGACGCTTCCAGCACGTTGGTGTGGACACCGACCGTGGTCCAGCGATGGCCTTCACCGTCGGTGCTTTCGATGGTGACACGGGTCTTGGCGCCGGTACCGGCGGTGCTTTCGACGATGCGCACGCGGTAATCGGCCAATTCCAGCCCGACCAATTCCGGATAGGCGCCGGTCAGCACCGCGCGCAAGGCGACGTCGAAGGCGTGAACCGGACCGTTGCCTTCGCCCACCTGCATGTATTCGCGGCCGCCGACCTCGACCTTGACGGTGGCTTCCGACAGCGTCACCCAATCGCCGTTGGCGTTGCGGCGGCGCTCGTCGATGACGCGGTAGCGTTCCAGGGTGAAGTAGTCCGGCACCTGCCCCAGCGCGCGGCGCACCAGCAGCTCGAAGCTGGCGGCCGAGGTGTCATAGGCATAGCCCTCGTGTTCCAACCGCTTGATCAGGTCGACCAGGTCCGACACCTCACGCGGGTCGAAATCCACCTGCATGGCCTCGACCACCCGCACCAGGGCGTCGCGCTTGATCATCTCGATCTCGATGCCGAGGTCGGCCATGCGGGCGACGATGTTCGAGCGTCCGGCCTGGTCTGACACCACGATCTGGCGCATGTTGCCGACGCGAGCGGGGTCGATGTGTTCGTAGCAGGCCGGGTCCTTGGCCACCGCCGAGACGTGCAGGCCGCCCTTGTGGGCGAAGGCCGAGACGCCGACATAGGGCTGGTTGCGGTTGGGCTTGCGCTCCAGCACCTCGTCCAGGGTGCGGCTGACCTGGACCAGATGCTTGAGGCCGTCGGCCGAGATCCCGGTCTCGAACCCCATCTTCAGCATCAGATTGGGGATGATGGAGATCAGGTTGGCGTTGCCGCAGCGCTCGCCCAGGCCGTTGATGGTGCCCTGGACCTGGCGCACGCCGGCGACCACCGCCGCCAGCGAATTGGCCACCGCCGCATCGGTGTCGTTATGACAGTGCACGCCCAGCCGGTCGCCGGGAATGCCGGCGGCGATGACCTCGCGCACGATGCGGTCGACCTCGTGCGGCAACGAGCCACCATTGGTGTCGCACAGCACCACCCAGCGGGCGCCGTTGTTGAGCGCCGCCTTCAGCGCCGCCAGGGCATAGCCGGGATTAGCCTTGTAGCCGTCGAAGAAATGCTCGGCGTCCAGCATGACCTCGGACACCCGCGTACAGGCATGGGCGACCGAATCGCCGATCATGCGCAGGTTTTCCTCCAGCTCGATGCCCAGCGCCACCTTGACCTGGAAGTCCCACGCCTTGCCCACCATGGTGACCACCTTGACGGCATCGTGCGCCATCAGCGCATTCAGCCCGGGATCGTTGGCGGCCGAGCGGCCGGCGCGGCGCGTCATGCCGAACGCCGCCAGCTTGGCGTGGCGCAACTCCGGCGGATTGGCGAAAAAGGCATCGTCGGTCGGGTTGGCGCCCGGCCAGCCACCCTCGATGTAATCCAGCCCGACCGCTTCCAGCGCGCGGGCAATGCGCACCTTGTCGGCGGCGGAAAAGTCCACGCCCTGGGTCTGCGCGCCATCGCGCAGGGTGGTGTCATAGAGATAGACGCGGTTGCTGGTGCTCATCGGGCTTCAACTATGCTGGCGGGACGCGGCCCCACGCGGGGGACGGCAAGCATAATGGATGCCACGCCCGCACGCCAACCGAAACACGGTGGCCGCCCGGCGTGGGCTATGGGAGAACCCGCAGACGACGCGCCTCCACCCGCAGCATAGTCCATGGCAGCGCCGCCGCCTCGCGCAGATGGGCCAGCCACCATTGGGCCGAGGGTCGGTCGGGGCGGACGCCCGCCACCGCGACGGCAAGGCCGAAGCGGCGGAAGATGTAACGCGTGCGCAGGCGGTGGAAGCTGTCGGTGACCACCAGCACCCGCCGCCACCCCGCCGCCTGGATCAGCGGTGCGCTGAACAGGGCGTTCTGAATGGTGTTGCGGGCGCGATCCTCGACCTGCACCAGATTTTCGGGCACGCCGGCGGCCAGCGCCAAGTCACGCATCACCCACGCCTCGGCAATGGCGCCGCTTGTGGTGCCGCTGGTGGTGCCGCCGGTCATCAGCAAGGCCCGCGCCTGCCCGTCGCGCACCAGACCGACGCCATGGCCGACCCGGCGCGCCAAAGCCGGCGACGGCGTGCCGTCGTCGCGCAGGCGCGCTCCCAGAATGATGGCCACGTCATAGGCATCGACAACAGCGCGCGACATCGGATAAGCAAAACCTGATGAAAACGAAGGAGCACCCCATGGACAGGCGGCGCAACGCGGACGTGATCGTGGAGACCCTGGCGTTGGATGGCAAGCGCGTCATCGACGTCGGCTGCGGCGACGGCAACCTGGCCCGCCACCTCGCCAGCTTCGGCGCCCGTGTGCTGGGGGTGGAATGCAGCCCGCGCCAGCTTGCCAAGGCCCGCGCCGCCGCGCCGGTGCCGGGGGTCGAGATCGTCGAGGGCGTCGGCCAAGCCCTGCCCGCCGCCAGCGCCGAGGCCGACGTCGTGGTGTTCTTCAACTCGCTGCACCACGTACCGGCGGCGGTGATGGACAAGGCCATGGAGGAAGCCGCCCGCGTGCTGCGTCCCGGTGGCCGCGTCTACGTCTCGGAACCCGTCGCCGAGGGGCCGTTCTTCCAGACCTGCCGTCTGGTCGACGACGAAACCGAGGTCCGCGCTCTGGCCTATCGCGCCTTGAACAATTGCCGGACGCTGAAGCCGGTGCAGGAATTCCGCTATCTCCACACCGTGCAGATGCGCACCTTCGCCGCCTTCCGCGAACGGATGATCTCGGCCAACAGCGAACGCGAGGCCCATTTCGACGCCATCGCCGACGACGTACGCGCGCTGTTCGAGACCAATGGCTCCCGCACCGACACCGGCTGGAGCTTCGACCAGCCCATGCGCGTCAACCTGCTGGAGCGGATTTAACGTTCCTGCTGCCGCTGCTCCAACGCCCGCTTGGCGGCTTCCCGGCGGTCCACGTCGAACTGGACCTCGGGGCCATAGCCCGAGTTGCTGTTGAACTTGCGCAGGGTTCCCGGGTCGATCCGGCCTTCCTCGGCGACGCTGGGGACTTGCGCCGTCTGTTGTTCCGGCACGTCGCGCGTATCAGGATAACCGCGATAGGCGCCGCCCGGCGGTTCGGTGGCGCTGCCGCGCGGATCGGCTTGCTGGGAAAACGCGGCGGGGGCGGCAAGGAATGCCGCCAGCGCAGCACAGGTCATCGCCATCTTGTTCATGGATACCCTCCTCGGCACATATGGCAGAAGAAGGCGTCAGACGGGGAAATGTTCCGGTGATGCCGAATTAATGCCGATCCACCAAATCGCGCGCACTGTGGCTCGGGTCGGGATCTGGGTGCCAGAAATTGCGGATATTGTAGCGCCAGATCGCCACCGCCTCTTTGACATAGCGGCGACGATCCACCTCGCCGTGCGACAGCCGCCGGTTCAGCTCGGCCGACTGCACCAGGCACAGGCTGGCGGTTTCCGCCGTGCGGAGCACGGCCTTGGAAAAGGTGCGCTGCACTGCCTTGGAAATGGGGTTCATGACCGTCCTCCCTGTTTTTTCGCCATTTGACGCTTGGGGCGGGGATGGAGGCAATCTTCCCTTGGGCGTATTGCGACTGGTGTAGGGCGGGCGCCGCTTGTATTCTCCGGCCGAAACTGAACGGACGGATGAACCATGCCCGAAGCCATGAGCGAGGTGCTGAACTGGGTGGCGCTGCACTGCCCGGCTTCGTTGCGCCCCGAACTGCTGCCGGCGCTGAGCGCCGCCCAGCAATCGGAAGACTGCGACGCCGCCGAGCTGTGGCGCACCCTGGCCGAGCGACTGGTGGCCGCCGGTCACATGGATCTGGCGCGCGAGGCGCTGAAGCGCTGGCAAGTGCTGGCGCCGCCCGACCATCCGCTGCATGCCGTGCTGAACGGCGGCGTTGCCCCCGAAGCCGCCGCTGCCCCGCCGCCGCCCAAGCCGCCACGGCCGGCCAATCCCATCCCCAAGCGCGAGGAACCCAATTCGCGCATCGTCCGCGTCATCGACACCACCTATACCTTCCACCGCGTCGACGCGCAGATGGACAAGGTCCAGGGCCGCCAGGTGGTATGCGGCTGGGAAACCTTTCTGGACGACGACGACAAATCGTCCCGCGCCGTGTTGAACCAGTTTCAGGACGGCGCCTATGCGCCGTGGGCGGTATCGGGCGTCTTTTCGGATTTCGCCGGTGCGGCGGCGGTCGAAGTGGTGGTGCGCAGCATGCAACGCCACTTCATCTTCACCGCCCGCAAGGCGGAAACCACCCGCAAGACCCTGACCAGCATCGTACTTCCCGCCACCGCCGTTCTGGGCGTGTTGGCCGGCTATTTGATGGGCGTATTGCACTAGACATGACCGAGAACACTGAAATCTCTACCGGACCGGCGATCATCCTGGTCCGGCCGCAACTATCGGAAAACATCGGCACCGCCGCGCGTGCCATGCTGAACAACGGCCTGACCGACCTGCGCTTGGTGGCGCCCAAGCCCGATTGGCTGAGCGACCGCGCCGTCGCCGCGTCGTCGGGCGCCGACCGCGTCGTGCTGGGTGCCAAGGTGTTCGACACCACCGCCGAAGCCGTCGCCGACCTGCAGCGGGTGTGGGCGACCACCGCACGCGACCGCTTCATGGTCAAGCCGGTGGACACGCCCAAGACCGCCGCCACCGCTATGCGCGCCCTGGCCGCCGACGGCCAGCGCTTCGGCGTGCTGTTCGGCCCCGAGCGCACCGGCCTGCACAATGACGACGTCGCCCTGGCCGACACCGTCGTCACCGTGCCGCTGAACCCGGACTATTCGTCGCTGAACCTGGCGCAATGCGTGCTGCTGGTGTCGTATGAATGGTATCAATCCAACGACCCGGAACTGCCCGAGCGCCACATGACCAAGGGGTTCCAGCCGCCGGCCACCAAGGAAAAGCTGATCGGCTTCTTCGAGCATCTGGAGCGCGAACTGGACGAATGCGGCTTCCTGCGCCATCCCGACAAGCGGCCGGTGATGGTGCGCAATATCCGCAACCTGTTCCAGCGGGCCAAGCTCACCAACCAGGAAGTGCAGACGCTGCATGGCATCGTCCACGAGCTGGTGACCTATCGCCACCGCAAGGCGGAAGCCAAGGAATAACCGGTAAGGCGCGGTTAAGCCCTCGCGCGCTACCCTGGGGGAAATCCGGGGGGACTGCGCATGGACGTGCTCAAGGCCTATTGGTCGATCGACGAGATCACCACCAACGTCATCATCCTGATGCATCTGTGCGGCGCCTTGGCGGTGGGCGTGCTGATCGGCTACGAACGATCATTCCACGGCCGCGCCGCCGGCATCCGCACCTATGCGCTGGTCTGCGTCGCCAGTTGCGTGCTGACGGTCATCAACGCCTATCCCAGCCACTGGTTCGGCGGCCTGTCGACACCGCCCAGCTTCGCCGACCCCACCCGCGTCATCCAGGGCATCATGACCGGCATCGGCTTTCTGGGCGCCGGAGTCATCATGAAGGAAGGCATGTCGATCCGCGGCCTGTCCACCGCCGCGTCGATCTGGATGACGGCCGCCATCGGCGTGGTCATCGGCCTGGGCTTCTATGGCGCCGCCGTCAGTGCCGCCGTCATCACCATCGCGTTGATGAGCGGCGTGCGCAGCATTGAAACCGCCCTGCCCCACACCACCATCATGCATCTGGCACTGAAATTCCCGCGCGAGCGCAAGCCCGAAGCCGGGGTTCTGTGCGCGTTGATGGAAAAGTACGGCTGGGAGGTTTCGGACTGGACCTTCCTGCTGGGCGACGAAGGCCGCCGCTTCGAATACCAGATGGTGCTGCACGCCCGCGCGCCGGCGAAGCCGCATCGGCTGGTCGAGGCGTTGGACGGAATGAACGATCTGCTGGAATACCGGCTGTCGCCGACCCGAAGCTGAGTGGCGCGCCTTTAATCTAAGGCGCGCCGCTCCTGCGAGCATTGAGCGAGCGGCCAAGCGGCCCGAGGGCCGCGCCCGGCGAGGGCAAGACTGACAAGCGTAGAGACTGATGCACAGTCTCTACGCCGACAAAAAAGGCCCGGCCGCCATGGCCGGGCCTTTCGTGCATTTCCGGTGCGGAAATTACAGAACCGGCTTGCCCATGGGCAGCACCGGACGGCCCCACAGGTCGTTCAGCACGACGCCGGCCATCATGTACCACGCCAGCAGGGCGCAGACGGTCAGGTCGATGCCGGCGAGGACGTTGAAGACCGCCTTGTCGAGGCCCATGCGGGTCGCTTCGAAATGGCCCATGTCCAGCAGGACAAAGCCGATCATCAGCGTGCTGAAGGTGGCGAACATCGCCTTGTGCACCTTCATCGAGCCGACCCACAGGATCGAGCTGAACAGGGTCCAGGCGACCAGGAACCAACCCACGTCGGCTTCGGACGACTTGAAGACGTCGAACTTGTTGCCCAGCAGGATGCCACACAGGGCGATCCAGAAGGCGCCGTACGAGGTGAAGGCGCAATAACCGAAGTTGTTGCCGCACTTCTGTTCCTGCAGGCCGGCCAGCATCTGAGCCAGACCGCCGAAGATCAGGCCGGCATAGATCGTCGGGCCAAGGCCGGCCCAGCCCAGGTTGTGGAACTGCAGCAGCAGGGTGGTCAGGCCGAAACCGGCCAGGCCGACCGCCGCCGGGTTGGCCAACTTGGGCTTCGCCGGGGTGGTGATGGGTTCAACATTGATCGAGGCGATCTGGGACACTTTCTTTCTCCCTTACGGCGCCGCTGGAGCGGCACGTTGTTTCATGCCCTACGCCGTGAGCTTCCCCTGATTTCTTTTTTTGCCCGTTCTTGACACGATAATTATGCGGGCATCTCCCATTATCGTAAGTTTGTTGCTTGCACAAGCAAATAGACCGTTCGGCACCTGACCAGAGGTCAGCGCAATGATCTACCGGAGGTCCGCATTAGCGGTCGCCGCGCCGGCGTGCTAAAACCAATGGTCAGGGGACGGCATCAGGCTTGGAGGACTCGGCCCGTGGCCGACACGACATCCATCACGGCGGCATCAGGCGCCACGCGCACGCAGGACGAATGGGAAAAGTCGGCCCGCGCGCTGTTGGACGAGGGACAGAACTTCCTGGCCCACGATTTCTGCCGCGAGGGCCTGCGTTTCTATCCCGGCAGCTTCAAGCTGGCGATCTTCGGCGCCATCGCGCTGTCGCAGACCGGCGCCATTGACGAGGCGCGCCGCCTGCTGGCGCCGCTGCTGGACGAAATCTTCATCGACGAAGGCCCGTTCCGTCGGCTGCAGGATACCCTGCGCGGGGCCATCGACAGCCTGGACGACCGCGACGGCGCCCACGCCCTGGCCGCCATGGCCGATCTGGCCGAAGCCATCGACATGGTGCGCGGCAAGCGGCTGGGGGCCAGCGCCGACGCCGAAACCTATAACGCCCTGGCCCGCGTCTTCCGCGAGGCATGGCTGTCGTCGGGCGAGCGGCGCGACCTCAACCATTGCCGCGAGCTGTTCCTGCGCGCTTTCCATACCGGCGAGAACCCGCGCGACGGCATCGAGGCGGCGCTGATGAGCCTGCTGCTGGGCGACCGCGCCGGGGCCAAGAAGCTGGCCGCCCAGGTCAAGGCCATCGCCCTGGCCGACGAGCCGGACCCCCACCTGCCCGCCGACGTGCACTATCGCATCCTCGCCACCCTGGGCCAGTCGCAACTGCTGCTGGGCGAGAGCGACGACGCCATCGCCACCTTCCAGGCCGCCCGCACGCTGGACGGCGTGCATTACGGCCGCGTGGTGGCGGCGCTCAAGCAGTTGGAGCTGATGCGTCACGGCGGCATCGCGGTGCCGGAGGAACTGGACGCCATCGTCAAGCCGCCGACCGTGGTGGTGTTCACCGGCCACGCCCTTGACCGTCCCGGCGAAGGCCCGCATTTCCCGCCGGGCCTGGAGGCGACGGTGCGCGCCGAAATCGCCCAGCAATTGGAGGACCTGGACGCCCAGATCGGCTATTCCATGGCCGCCTGCGGTTCCGACCTGCTGTTCATCGAGGCCATGCTGGAGCGCGGCGCCGAGGTCAACGTGGTGATGCCGTTCGCGCTGGACGACTTCATCGCCAATCAGGTCCGCTATGGCGGGCCGCGCTGGGAAATGCGCTTCCGCAACGCGCTGAAGCTGGCGGCCTCGGTGACCTATGCCACCGAGGAACGCTATCTCGGCCACGACATGCTGTACCGCTTCGCCAACCAGTGCCTGCATGGATTGGCGACGCTAAGGTCCGGCTTCCTGCGCACCTCGCCCTATCTGCTGGCGGTGTGGGACATGATGCCCGGCTCGTTGGTCGGCGGCGCCGGCGACTTCATCGACCAGTGGGAGGACATCACCCGCCTGCGCCTGGTCGATCTGGACGGCCTGCTGCAGCAACACCCCGAGTTGCTGGGACCCGACGGTCCCGCCCTGCCCAACCTGGATTTCGGCGATGCCGAGGACGAGGAAGCCGGCCAGGGCCGCGTCATCCGCTCGATGCTGTTCTGCGACATCGCCGGCTATTCCAAGCTGAAGGAAGAGAACACTCCCGCCTTCCTGGACTTCCTGGCCCGGCTGAAGCAGGGCCTGGCCGCCGCCGGGGTCGAACCCATCAGCATCAACACCTGGGGCGACGCCATCTTCGCGGTGATGGACAAGGCCGCCCCCATGGCCGAATACGCCCTGACCATGCAAGAGGTGGTGACCCGTCTGGGCGACGAGATGCACGAGCAATTCCCCCGCCCGCTGAACCTGCGCATCTCGCTGCATGCAGGCCCGGTGTTCGAGGCCATCGACCCCATCTGCGGCCGCAAGAACTTTTACGGCAGCCACATCAACCGCGCCGCCCGGCTGGAGCCGGTGACGGTGATCGGCCACGTCTACGCCACCCAGCAATTCGTCGCCGTGCTGACCGCCGAGGAATCGGCGCAGCGCTCGGTGATGGTGAGCAACGGCGAGCCGTACGTGGAAAAATACGTCTCGGAATATGTCGGTGTGCTGTCGCTGGCCAAGGATTTCGGCAAGCAGACGGTGTACCACCTGCGCCGCCGCACCGAGATCGAGACCCAGGACGGCCTGCCGCCCGCCGAACCGGAAGCGGCCGAGGCAGAAATCGTCACGCCAGAGCCGGAAACCGCCGCCAGCAATGCCGGCATCATCGAACGCCCCGCCCCCGGCGTGGAAAGCGTGCTGGCCACCGTCGCCCGAATGATGGAACGGGCGGAAGCGGGCGAAAGCGGTTCCCGCAAGGGCCGCAAGAAAAAAGCCAAGGACCCCGTCGCTGAATTCACCTTCGACGACGCCGACGGCACGGTGTGGCCAGGGGCGTAAGCCCCTCAGATTGCTGACAAACCCACCACTTTCATCGTCATTCCCGCGAAAGCGGGAATCCATGGGGCCGCAGCACCATATCTAGACCGAACCGCCAGCATTCGCCCCAACATGGACCCCCGCTTTCGCGGGGGTGACGACCAAATAAGAAGGGCGA
>JBLNBE010000036.1:0-91675 GCA_050259735.1 Bacteroidota bacterium | reverse complement strand
GGCGGTTCGTGGTCTCGTACTCGACGTGCGCCGTCGAGATGGTGATGCCACGCGCCTTCTCTTCCGGCGCCTTGTCGATCTGGTCGTACGCCGTGAAGGTCGCGCCGCCGCTCTCGGCCAGCACCTTGGTGATCGCCGCGGTCAACGAGGTCTTGCCATGGTCAACGTGACCGATGGTGCCGATGTTGCAGTGCGGCTTGTTGCGCTCGAATTTCGCCTTAGCCATTTTTCAACCCGTCTGCTCGGCGGCAATCTGCCGCGGTTCACGATATGCGGCGCAAGCGCCGCGTGCGAAAAAACTCATAACTCCGGCCGGCCCCGGAAAGGAGCGCGCGCTGGAGCGGGTGAGGGGAATCGAACCCCCGTCATCAGCTTGGAAGGCTGTTGCTCTACCATTGAGCTACACCCGCCTGAAGCGTCCGCACCGGGCTTCTCGCCCCCTCGGGCGGGACCCGAATTTCGTCGTCGCCCGGCCAGGAAAAGGTAATGGTGGAGGGGGTTGGATTTGAACCAACGTAGGGATAACCCGGCAGATTTACAGTCTGCTGCCATTGACCGCTCGGCCACCCCTCCACACCGTCGCCGGCTAAAACCGTCGCGACGGGAGATGCGAAATATGAGAATTTTCGGCGGCTTGTCAACTCGAAAAGAGAAGGGTACTTCACGAAGTCGGAGGTGCCCCGATGGCCAACCATGATTCCCGTGACAAGAACCGCGCCCAGCGCGCCCCGACCCGTGCCGGCCGACCGGATGGCCAAAGGCCTGAAAGCCAAAGAAATCCGCGGGGTTCGGAGCGCGGAGAGCGCGGCCAGCGCCCGCCGAACGGCCAGCTTTGGCTGTACGGCCAGCATGCGGTCGCCGCCGCGCTGGACAACCCCAATCGCAAAATTCGCCGCTTGGCGATGACCGCCGAGGCGGAAAAAAATTGGTCGGCCACGGTGGAAACCGCGCGGCGGTCGCGACCGCTGCCCGGAATCGACGTGGTGGAGCGCACCGAACTGGACCGGCTGTTGCCCCCCGGCGCGGTACACCAGGGCATCGGCGCGCTGTGCGATCCCCTGCCCGCCCTCGCCATCGAGGATGTCGCCCGCATCGCCGCCGACCATGCCGAGGCGGTGGTGATCGTGCTGGACCAGGTCACCGACCCGCATAACGTCGGCGCCGTCGTGCGTTCGGCGGCGGCGTTCGGCGCCCTGGCGGTGGTGGTGCCGGACCGTCACGCCCCCGAGGAAACCGGCGCCCTGGCCAAGGCGGCGTCGGGCGCGCTGGAGCGCATGCCGTTGGTGCGCGTCACCAACGTGGTGCGGACCCTGGACCAGTTGAAGGCCGCCGGGTTCTGGGTGGCCGGCATGGCCGGCGAAGCCACCCGCACCCTGGCCAGCCAAAAGCTGAGCGGCCGCATCGCCCTGGTGATGGGCGCCGAGGGCGAAGGGCTGCGCCGGCTGACCCGCGAACATTGCGACTATCTGGTCAAGCTGCCGATGACCGGCGCGGTGGAAAGCCTCAACGTCTCCAACGCCGCCGCTGTGGCACTGTACGAACTGGTGCGCGAGCGGCTGAACGGCGACTGACCGGGCAAAGGGGCGGCCTGTCGACAGTCCCTTGCGAAAGGCAACACACGACGCTAGGTTCCTTTCGCGCGTGCCGGCTTAGCTCAGATGGTAGAGCACCTGATTTGTAATCAGGGGGTCGCGGGTTCGATCCCTGCAGCCGGCACCACGTCCCCGCACATCGCAGGTGGCGCCCGAGAGATGAGATTTGGACTTCGCCTGGGCCTTGCGTCCGCCATTGCCGCCATTGCCTTCTTCGGCGGCTACAAGCTTCGCCCCAAACTGTCCCCCGAAGCGATCGCCACCGCTTATGCGAAATACGTTCTGCATCAGCCCCGCCACAAGCAGGAGCTGAAGGACGGCGCCATCGACACGGTCATGGAGACCGATTATCGCGCGGTGATCGGGGTCAACTCCGCCAACGACGTGGCGGCGCGGCGCGCGGCCATGGCCGCCTATCTTTTTCGCGGCGAGCCGACCGGCATGGGCCGCCTGCCCGATCAGGTCGATCGCGACGTGTCGGTTCCCTTGCTGATGAACCTGCCGTTGGCCGGCATCGACGTGCTGACGGTGACCATGCCCTGGGGGATCGACTCGAAGGTCTACCACCTGCGGGCGGCCAAGCCGCGATCCTGTCTGATGATGTACCAAGAGGGACACCGGGTCTCGTTCCTCGAGCGGGTGCGCTTTCTGGAGCGCATCGCCAGCGAGGGCTGCGACGTGCTGGCGCTGTCATTGCCGCTGACCGGCCCGGTGAATTCGCGACCGCTGATCGACCACCCCCGGCTGGGCCGCATCGTGCTGAACGATCCCGACGATCTGCAGTTGCTCGACAGCCAGGGCTATTCGTCGCTGGCCTATTTCGTGACACCGCTGGTGGCGGCGCTCAATCACGCGCTGAGCCAGCAATCCTATGACCGCATCGGCGCCACCGGCTTTTCCGGCGGCGGCTGGGCGGTGCAGGTCTTCGCCGCGCTCGATCCCCGGGTTCAGGTCACCTACTCCGTCGCCGGTTCATCGCCCGAGGCGGTGCACGCCGCCATGCCGGAATGGGGCAGCCCCGAACAGCGCGAGGGACGGTTCTCGGAAATTGTCAACACCCCCGAACTTTACGTCATGGCCGCCGACCGGCCCGGCCGCCGGCACCTGCAGTTCTTCAACGAAACCGACCCGTGCTGCTTTGCCGGCACCAACTGGCAAGCGTGGGAGGGGGCGGTGGCAGAAAGAGTCCGCCAGTTAGGCGGCGCGTTCCGCGTCTACTCGTACGTCAACGCCAACCACACGCTGAGCAAGCCGGTCGGCAGAACCATCGTCGCCGATTTCCTGAACCTGCCAGAAGGCCCGGCGGACGAGGTCGTCACCCACTAGTGCTCAGACGCATTCAGATGCGTCTGAGCACTAGGTTTGCCTTTGGCGGCTGCGCCTCCGGCGCAAGCCAAGCTCAAGCGCCGCTCGGGCTTGGTGCATTGAATCATCTAAATGCTTCAATGCACTAGCCGCCGATCAATGCCCCGGCCGATGGCCGGCGGCGGCGGGCGGATGCGACGCCGACGGCGACCGACGGCCGCCGTCCTCGTCCTCTTCCGGCTCTTTCAGGCGCACCATGAAGCCGCGCAGCGCCCAACCCAGCACATAACCGGCAC
The DNA here is from genome assembly GCA_050259735.1 of Bacteroidota bacterium. GTDB lineage: Bacteria > Pseudomonadota > Alphaproteobacteria > Rhodospirillales > Magnetospirillaceae > Magnetospirillum. Next base: position 88,482 of record JBLNBE010000036.1, on the reverse strand, counting down.
CGACGAACAACCACATCCCGGCGAAGGCGAAAATCAGCGCGCGCTTGAGGGTATCCTCGCCGGCACCGAACAGGCCCAGCGACCACAGCATCGGCGTGGCGAAAACGATGGCGACGGCGCCGACGCCGCCCATCCGATTCCAGCCATTGGGACGCAGCCACGAGAACCGGTAACTGGACATGGCAGCCTCCTGCATGACGACACGGTTTTATTTTCTCCCTTCCCCGGCAAGGCCGCAAGTACCCGCGTGATTATTTTAACCTGCGCTCAATTGCGAACAATTCGCTGGCGCCTGCGCACAGCAAAATGTATTTCTTAAGTTGGGGATGCGACGGCGCAAAGCGCGGTCAGGGAAGGCGGAGCTGCGGCATGGCGTCAAAGAGCGCCAACTTCGAGATCCAGGTCCAGAAGGACGGACGTTGGACGACACAGTCCTATATCGACGGCGAAGACACCGCGATCGCCGCCGCGAAGCGCTATTTGATCGACAAGACGTGCGAAGGCGCCCGCGTGGTCCGCAACTGGCACCGCCAGGACGGCCGCATGGTCGAGAAGGAAATCTTCTGCGAAACCCGGACGCTGCGCGATGACGGCCCGATCCGCATCGTCGAGGTCGACCATGCCCCGGCCAAATGCGAAACGCCCAATGATTATTACGGCAGCCAAAGCCGTGGGATGATGAACCGGATTTTCCGCAACTATCTGGAAAAGACATTCGTCACGCCGACAGAACTGATCCACAACTACAAGGAACTCAAGCGCATCCAGGACAAGGATATGCTGGTTCCCTCCGCGGTGGACCGCATCGCCTTTCTGCAGTGTCGCGACAGCGGCCAGGACAGCCGGGCGCGGCGCGACGAGATCCATAAGAGCGTGGACACCCTGTCGGCCCGCGCCCGCCGCGCCGACGCCCTGCGCCTGCCCAAGCTGAACGGCTGCTTCAAGGACGTGGTCGACGCCGTCGCCCATATGAACGAGCAGGACGATGCCGACTACCTGGCCATGGTGGTGCTGTCGCGCGACCTAGTGAACGTGCGCAACTGGCTGGGCAAGCTGGACCGCCTGTGCCGGCTGGCGGTGCAAGAGGGCGATTCCCACGCCCTTGATTTGCTCGACGGCGTCATCGCCGACGTGCTGGGCGCCAACGTGGTGCAGGAAATCCTGGGCTGGCAGCCCAGTCTGGCCTCGGCCATCGGCCGCATGCTCGACCTGGCCGACGGCAAGCTGCCGCTGGAAAAAAGCGCCGCCGGCGATTCAGCCGAGATGCTCAACACCCTGCTGCGCGACGGCAAGCTGCCGGCCAGCCGCGCCGTGCTGATCGACCGGGCGTTGCGCCAATTGAAATCGGCCAACCCGCTGTATCGCAGCGACCCCAGCAAGGAACGCGGCGCCTTCGGCGTGGTGGTGGAACGCCTGCTCTGCCCCGACGGCCTGCTGTTCGGCGCCGACGCTGCCGACGCGCTGACCTGGCGCGCCACCCGACTGGTGGAAGAAGGCGGCCAGGCCGGACGCCGAGCCGCCATCGCCCTGACCGCCGCCGCCATGCCGGACAAGGCCTACGCCCTGGTCTACCTGTGCGAGCTGGCGCGCACCGACTATGCCCGCGATTGCGGCGCCGACATCATGGTCCAACTGGAGCGCGTGCTGGACTGCCGCGGCTTGAACGAGCTGTGCTTGCGCACCTTGTCGGCCAAGGACCGCCTGCTGCGCGCCACCATGGCGCATCGCATTGCCGCCGCCTCGGTTTTCCCGGCCGAGCTGCGCGGCCGCATCACCACCATGATCGACGGTGTGCTGGAGAAATACCTGATCGACGAGCAGGTGGTGGAAAAGCTGGACCACCACGAAAGCCCGCTGCGCGACCGCGCCGTGCGGCTGGTGCAGTTTTGTGCCGCCGGAGTGCTGCCCGAGGGCCGCGCCATGAGCCGGACGCGCCAGCGCATCGTCACCCTATTGCGCATGCCCAATTTCGACGCCCATTTCGTCGATGGCATCGCCGACCCGGCACAGGCGCAAAAGACTCTGCGCGACTTCCACCAATTGCTGGTGCGCGCCGGCTTCGGCAGGTAGCCCTAATCATCGGCACCCTCAAGCGGCTGGCGGGGCGCCTTCGCGCCCCTTGCCTCCCGCGGCATAGGCCGCGCGGCGCAGTCGCGCCTAACCAAACCCCGTTGAGGTCATCGGGGTTTGGTCTTATTCCCCAGGCTTGGCCGGGTGCAGCAATGCGCCGCAATGGGGGCAATTGTGCGGGTGGGGATGCTTGACCGCGTCCTCCAGCACCAGCGACGCTTCCTCTTCCGACAGGCCCAGGCGGACACGGGTGTCGTCGAGAACACGGCGTTCGCGCCGGCTGATGCCGCCGTCTTCCAGCACGCGCTCGACCGCTTCGCGGTATTCCTCGCGGCGGATGCGCATCTGTTCGGAAAAGCCCGAGGCCAACACACCGGCCGGCAACGCGATCATGCCGACACCCAGCACGGCGGTAAGGGCGCCGAGCAAGCGGCCCAGCGGGGTGATCGGCACCATGTCGCCATAGCCCAGCGTGGTCAGCGTCACCACCGCCCACCACATGGAGGTCGGAATGTCGGCGAAGACGTGCGGCTGGGCGCGATGCTCGAACAGGTACATCAGGCTGGAGGTGAAGATCAGCACCACCATCATGACGAACAGCACCGAGCCGATGGCCCGGGCTTCCTGGCGGGCGACGGCGCTCATCACCGTCATGGCGAAGGAATAGCGGCTGAGCTTGAACACCCGCAGCACGCGCAGCACGCGGATGGCGCGCAGGTCCATCTCGACGAACATGCCGAGATAGAACGGCAGCACCGACAACAGGTCGATGATGGCCATGGCCGACACCGCCCAGCGCAACCGCCCCCACAGCGGGTGGTGGAAGCGGGGATCGTCCAGTTCGACCGCCGTCCACAGCCGCAGCACGTATTCCGCCGAGAACACCGCCACCGAGAACAGGTCGAAGGCGTGGAAGACCGGGCCGTGGGCGATGGACAGGTCGCCGATGGATTCCAGCACCACCGCGACCACGTTCAGCACGATCAGGCCGATCAGGAAATAGTCCACCGCCTTGACCACGGGGTCCTCGTGACCCTCGCCCCCCAGCATGTGGTACACCGTCCGCCGCAAGGTGCGGCGGCGATGGGAACGATGAGTTTGGGTGGTGGTGTTGGTCACAGCAGGGGAGGATTTCACGGCAAAATGGACAAGGCGCTCAAAATATCCCCCCGCCCTTCCGTTGGGAAGGGCCGCCGTGACGGCAGGCTCGCATTCCCTGGGGAAACGTGCCATCGTCGCGCCCTTCGCCGATCCGCCTAGTGCTTTGCCGCCATGAACAATCCGCCTGATACCCGCCCCTTCGCCGGTCGTGTCGCCCTGGTCGGCGCCGGCCCCGGCGACCCCGATTTGCTGACGGTCAAGGCGTTGCGCCTGATCCAGAACGCGACCACCGTGGTCTATGACCGCCTGGTCAGCGCCGAGATCATGGCCCTGGTCCCGCCCGGCGCGGAACTGATCTATGCCGGCAAGCAAAGTGCCGCCCACCACATGCCGCAGGAGCGGATCAACGAGCTGCTGATCGGACTGGCGCAGGCCGGGCGCGACGTCGTTCGCCTGAAGGGCGGCGACCCCTTCGTCTTCGGCCGTGGCTCTGAGGAAGCCGAGGCGCTGGCCGCCGCCGGCATCGCCTTCGAGGTGGTGCCGGGCATCAGCTCGGCCTCGGGCTGCACCACCTATGCCGGCATCCCGCTGACCCATCGCGGCCTGGCCCAGGGGGTGCGCCTGGTCACCGGCCATTGGCGCGAGGGCCAGCCGCTGGAATACGACTGGCATCTGCTGGCCGATCCCAACTGCACGCTGGTCATCTATATGGGTCTGACCCATCTGGGTGAAATCACCGCCAAGCTGATCGAGGCCGGCCTGAGCGCCGACACGCCGGCGGCGGCGGTGGAAAACGGCACCACGCCGCGCCAGCGCCGCGTCATCGCCACCTTGGCCGAATTGCCGGCGCAGGTGGCGGCCGCCGGCATGAAACCGCCGACGCTATTGATCATAGGCAAGGTGGTGAGCCTTGCTGGCGTGCTGGATTGGTATGGTGCCACTCACCCCGAGGCTCTCGCCCCATGCCCGACGACACCGCAATCATCCTGATCGGCCACGGTTCCGCCCGCCATCCCGACAGCGCCAGGCCCATCCACGCCTTGGCCGAGGCGCTGAGGGCGCGCGGACCATGGTCGCAGGTGGCGGCGGTGTTCATGAAGCAGGAGCCGCGTCTGGCCGATGCGCTGGCGCTGGTGACGGCACCGCGCGTGGTGATCGTGCCGGTCTTCGCCGGCAAGGGCTATTACACCGACACACTGATCCCGCGCGAGATGGGATTGGACGGCGCCGTGACCCGGCGCGACGGCCGGGTGCTGCACTACACCCAGCCGGCGGGCTGCGACCCGCGCATTCCCGGCCTGATGGCCTGCCGCGCCGACGGCGTGGCGCGCTCGGCCGGCGTAGACCCCACCACCGCCGGGCTGCTGCTGATCGCCCATGGCTCGGGCCGTCCCGGCGGCGCCGGCGAAACGCCCAAGGCGATCGCCGCCGCCATCGCCGCCATGAATCACTTCGCCGAGGTCACCCTGACTTTCCTGGAACAGGAGCCGTTCGCCCGCGACTGGCCCGCCCTGGTCCGCCCCGGCGGCGAGCTGGTGGTGCTGCCGCTGCTGGTGGCCCAGGGGACCCACGCCAGCCAGGATATCCCGCCGCTGTTCAACCTGACCGCCGGCCAGACCGGGCCGGTGGACATCGCCGGCCGGCGGGTGCGCATGGCGACCGGACTGGGCGCCGAACCGGAATTGGTCGACATCGTCGCCACCATGGTGGAACAGGCATTGGCTGGCGACGATAGGGACAATTTTATGTGAATTAGTACTGGTTGCGCCTTATATTTGACATTATAACCATTTGTTGCATTGCTGTTCACAACCGAGTCACAATTGGTCCTCAGGATCATTTTGGACCGATCTCGCCATGAGTACGCCTGTCGCCTCACCGCCCAGCCGCATTCGCCAGGTTCCCGAGCTTAAGCCGGTCGATACCGTGCGGACGGTGCTGCGCCGCGACATCGCCGACATCCTGCGCGCGAACCTGCCGGCGCTGTCCATGGTGCCGCGCGACAAGGTCTATGACCGGGTGATGGACGACCCCAACCTGCTGCACCAGGGCTTCCAGTTGTTCCGCGCCCGTCCGGAACTGTTCAAGAACGTGGTCATCACCCCGGAACGCCTGTTCCCGGCCTCGGATGGCGACGCCCTGTGGTGTGGCCGCACCCTGGCCGAGATCATCGCCCTGGTGGTGCGCGCCTGCGCCCGGCGCTATTTCAAGAAGCGGCTGTCGGGACCCAAGCCACGGCCGCTGCCCATGCCCAAGGTGGGGATGTTCAAAAGCATCGCCATTTCGCTGGGTCTGGCCGAAGCACCCAAGCCGCCCAAGCGCAAGCGCTGGCTGACCCCGGCGGAAAAGCTCTATACCGCGTTGCGCGACCTGCTGCGTTTCGAATGGCAGGTGCCGCTGATCCCCGCCTATGCCGCGCTGTCGCCGCAACTGGTCACCTCCATGGGCGAGCGGCTGCTGGACATGCGCGATCCGCTCAAGCTGCAGGTGCTGTCCGATTACACCGCCGAAACCGCGTTGGTCGACGGCAAGGTGCCGCTGTTGCTGGATGCGGCGCAGCGCATGCTGACCCCCAGCGAGGACATCAACGCCGAAGTGCTGTGGAGCGTGTGCCAGAAGATGCGCATATCGGCGCTGTTCCCCGGCTACGACATCGGCGAGATGCGCAAGGCGGTATCGCTGGTGGCCGCGTCCAACCGCGCCGCCATCAAGTTCCTGCTGCCGGTGCTGGGCGACGACATCCGCAAGTTCACGCTGTATCTGTTCACCGCCTACGACACGCTTGGCCCGGCGCGCTACCGCCAGGTGCTGGGATCGGGCGGACAGACCTGGGTGGTCGAGGCCATGGCCCAGCGCGTCGCCAAGGAGCCGCCGCTGACCGGCACCCACGAACAGTGGAAGGCCACCATCGAAGGATGGCTGGATTCGGCGGTCGCCACCCTGGACGCCGACACCGAGAAGAAACAGGAAATGCTCGGCGCCCTGGGCAAGGTGAAGTAATTATTCCCCTCTCCCGCTTGCGGGAGAGGGTGGCGCCGCCGGCAAAGCCGGCATTCGATAGAATGCGCGCTCTGCGCGCGGGGCCGGGTGAGGGAGCCAAGGACTCGGGAGTTCGTGGCTCCCTCACCCGCCTGCGCTACGCTCCGGCACCCTCTCCCGCGCGCGGGAGAGGGAGGTTTGCCCCCAACTCCCGCTTACTCACCCGCTTGATCGACAGCGCCATGCTGACGCCGCACCAGGCCAGGGTCACCGCCAGCGACAGCAGGTAATGGCCGTTGCCGAGCAGCGCCGCCGGGTCGCCGTAGAACGGCGCGCGGATGATGTTCAGCGCGTGATAGACCGGGTTGATGTGCATCACGACGTCCAGCCACAGCGGCACCCCGGCGATGGGGAACAGGGCGCCCGACAGCATCCACAGCGGAAACAGCAGCACCATCATGATGGCGTGGAAGCCCGAGGTGGTGCGCGATCCCCAGGCCAGCAGGAAGCCAAGCGAGGCGAAGCCCATGCCGGTCAGGATGAAGCCGACCAGCAGCAGCACCAGCGCGCCGGCCGACAGATGCAGCCCCAGGAACGGCGCGGCGGCGGTGAACAGCACCACCTGGACCAGGGCGATCAGCACCGAACCGGCGACCTTGCCCAGCACGATGCCGAGACGGTTGACCGGCGCCACCAGCACGCCCTGCAGGAAGCCGGCGTCGCGGTCCTCGATGATGGTGATGCAAGAGAAGACGCTGGCGAACAGCATCATCATCACCATGACGCCGGGATAAAAGTATTCCAGATACGACACCTGCTCCATGCCCGGCGGCTTGAAGCTGCCGCCCATGCCGGCGCCCAGGAACAGCCAGAACATCAGCGGCTGGGCGACGGCGCCGACCACACGCTGGGGCTGGCGCACGAAGCGGGTGAACTCGCGCTTGGCGAGGGATACGGCGACACGGATCATCGGCTGGCCACCTTGTGCAGGGTGTCGTCGGCGCCCACTGCGGCAACCGCGTGTTCGGGCACGGCGCGGCTGGTGACGTGGACGAAGACGTCGTCCAGGTCGGGCTGCTTGATGGAAATGGAGCGAATCAGCGGGCGATAGCGGTCGACGATAAGCTGCAGCATGGGCAGCCCCTCGCCGTTCTCGGTCTGCTCCAGCCGCAGTTCGTCGCCATGGCGGCGCACCGCCAGGCCCAATTCGCTGCGCAGGGTGACGGCGAAGGCGTCGGGGTCGTTGGGCTGCACCACCACCATCTCGGTGCCGATGCGCGCCTTCAGCGCCTGCGGGCTGTCATAGGCCAGCAGCTTGCCCTCGCGCATGATGGCGACGCGGCCGACATCCTCGGCCTCGGAAAAGACGTGACTGGTCATCAGCACGGTCATGCCGCGCTCGCGCTGCAGCCGGTGCAGGGCGTCAAGGAAGTTGCGGCGCGACGACGGGTCAAGGCCGGTGGTCGGTTCGTCCAGCAGCAGCACCTGGGGCCGCGTCATCAGCACCTTGGCCAGCTCGACCTGACGGGCGAGGCCGCCCGACAACGTCTCGACCTTCTGTTCGAGCCGGTCCGCCAGATCGGTCCAGCCCAGCGCTTCGTCGCGCCGGGCGGTGAAGTCGGCGCCGGTGATGGCATAAAGGTCGGCATGCAGCCTAAGGTTCTCGGCCACGGTCAAGTGCTTGTCCACCGCCGGGTTCTGGAACACCACGCCCAGGATGCGGCGCACGCTGGCCGGTTGGGCGAACAGGTCGAAACCGCCGACGGTCACCGTTCCCGCGCTGGGCAGCGCCAGGCCGCACAGGATGCGGAACAGCGTCGATTTGCCCGAGCCGTTCGGCCCCGACAGGATGACGAACTCGCCCGTCCCCACCGACAGCGTCAAACTGTCGATCGCGGTGCGCGGCGCGGTCTTGCGGCCGCCGGGATAGACGTGGGTAAGGTCTTTGATGACGATCATGGGGCTTCCACTGCAAACGGACTCCGGCGCGAGCGCAGCCTAGACGATCGCACCCGGCCCGGCACCTTAAGTTTCCGCAATTCTAAAATGCAACTAAATCTGAACAATCCGACTGCGGTCCCGCGCCGCCCACACCGCGCGGCCACGCTCTTCCGCCTCGGCGATGCTGGCGGCGCGGCCGGAAGTGCGCAGCACGATGGCGATGGTGCCGGCGATGGCGGCATCGGCGTCGGGGTCTTGCTCGGCGCCGCTCCACAGGGCCTTGAGGCGGGAAAGATCCAGCCCCTCCTCTTTCTCGCGCACGCCGCCGACCAGGGCGGGCCATTCCTCGCGCACGGGCTGGCCGTCCATCACCGCCCACACCTCACACGGCTTTTCCGGCCGGCGCTCGACCTCGCCGCCATCGCCCTTGAAGGCGGCGCAGGCTTGGTCGCCCAGCAGCAGCGCCCCTTGCTGGTGCACCGGCAGATAGGGCGGGTGGGTGACGCCGTTGATCGAGAACGCCGCCCGCAGCGGGTTGACCATGCGCGCCACCGTGTGGATGGGCGAGCGCAGCCCCAGCAGCGACTTGAGTTGCATGATGGCGTGCAGCGGCGGCGACAGATGCTCCAGCGTCATATAGGCGAAGCGACCGGCCCGCAATTGCGCCGCCGCCTGGTCCAGGCTGGTCGCCACCGGCACCCCCAGGGCGGCCAGCGCCTCGGAGGTGTAGACGCGCCCGGCGGTGTGGCCCTCGGCGCCGTGCATGAACACCGACACGCCCGACTGCGCAAGCGCCAGCGCTGCCAGCAGGTAATAAGGCAGGCGCCGCGACTTGCCGGCATAGGATGCCCAGTCCACGTCGACGCTCAACCCGGCCGGCGGCACGATGCTGTCGCGAATGGCGGCGGCCAGGCCGGCGGCTTCCTCGGGCGTCTCGGTCTTGACCCGCAGCAGGCACAGAAAGGCGCCCAACTGCACCGGCTCGACCGCGCCGGCCATCACCAGGGCCATGGCCGAGCGGGCCTCGTCCTGCGTCAACGGCCGCGACAGATTGGGGCCTTTGCCGAGGATGCGGACGTATTGGGCGAAGGGATGTTCCTGAGTCACGGGCGTGCGCCTTCCTGCAAACGAAAGGCGGCATCATATCCCAATCACTCGACCCGCCCCACACCCTTCAGCACGTCGGCCATGGACTGATACTGCTGGTCTGGCATCTGGCGCAGGATGTCGAGAATGTCGCCTTCGGCGTTATTCTTCTGCGCCTGCTCGATCAAATTCTGTTTACCGGCGGGAAAATCCACGCCCTTCAAGTGATGCAGGATGTTCGACGGCGAATGGCCGCCCATGCCGATGGCCATGCGGTTCCTCCCGGACTGTGCAGGGAGTGAACGCGGGCGGCGGCAGCGAGGTTCCCCGTAAACCCTCGCCCGCCCGCCGGCTTCGCCGGCATTCACACAATCCGCGCTCCGCGCGGGCGGGAGAGGGAGGGACCCGCGCAGCGGGAGGGCGAGGGAGCCGGAGGCTCTCAAGTCCTCGGCTCCCTCACCCGGCCTTCGGCCACCCTCTCCCATGAGATGGGAGAGGGAAAAAAAACTACGGCCGCACGAAGCCCATGGCGTCGCGCACGCGGGTCACGGTCTGGGCGGCGATGGCGCGGGCGCGGTCGGCGCCGGTCTTCAGCACCGCGTTCAGGTGGTCCTGGTTGTTCATCAGGTCGGCATAGCGCTCGCGCACCGGACGCAGATGTTCGACGGTCAGCTCCACCAGCGCCTTCTTCAGCTTGCCATAGCCCTGGCCGTGAAATTCCGCCTCGATCTGCTCGCGCGGCTGCTTGGACATCACTTCATAAAGGGTCAGCAGGTTGCGCACGCCCGCACCGCAATGATCGAAGCGGGCTTCGTTCTCGCAGTCGGTGGTGGCCGACATGATGGCCTTCTTGATGACGTTCGGCTCGTCCAGGATGCCGATGGAATGGCCCTTCTTCTGCTCGCCGGTGGACTTGCTCATCTTGGACTCGGGATCGTCCAGGCCCATGACGCGGGCGCCCGACTTGCGGATCTGCGCCTCGGGGATGACCAGGCCCGTGTTGAACATGGTGTTGGCGCGCTGGGCCAGATCGCGGGTGAACTCGATGTGCTGCTTCTGGTCCTCGCCCACCGGCACGAAATGAGTGTCGTAGAGCAGGATGTCGGCCGCCATCAGCACCGGATAGTCCAGCAGGCCGGTGCCCACCGATTCGGAACCGCCCGACTTGGACTTGAACTGGGTCATGCGATAAAGCCAGCCCAGCGGCGTGACGCAGTTCAGCAGCCACGACAGCTCCGAATGCTCGGGCACATGGCTTTGCAGGAAGATGGTCGACTTGGCCGGGTCGATGCCGCAGGCGACGTACAGCGCCGCCACTTCCAGGCACTTGGCGTGGAACGCCTTCGGCTCGATCGCTTCCGGGATGGTGATGGCATGCAGGTCGACGACGCAGAAGATGTTGTCGTATTCGTCCTGGTTTTCCGCCCACTGGCTGATGGCGCCGACATAATTGCCGATATGCAGCTTGCCGGTAGGCTGAACGCCCGAGAAGACGCGCTTCTTCTGCTGGCCTGACATCCCGAAAGTCTCCGCTTCGATAGGAAGGCGGTACTAATAGACCTTCGGGGGGGCAAAATCCAGCCCTCGCCCACTTGAAACAAAACGGGAACATGGCTATCTTGCCGCCATGGACAAGGCCATTCCCCATCGCGGCGCCGCCAGCAACGCCGCCAACCGTTACGAGCGCTTCCGCCCCGAGGCCTGCGACGACGGCTGGGATTTCGGCGACGACGATCTGCCGCCGCTGCGCACCGAGGTCATGGTCGATACCACCCGCACCATCATCACCCGCAATTCTTCGCCCGACGTGCCGTTCGACCGCTCGATCAATCCCTATCGCGGCTGCGAGCACGGCTGCATCTATTGCTTCGCCCGGCCGACCCACGCCTATCTGGGGCTGTCTCCTGGACTGGATTTCGAAACCCGGCTGTTGGCAAAGCCCGACGCGGCGACACTGCTGGAAAAGGAATTGTCCAATCCGCGCTATCGTCCGGCGGTGATCGCCATCGGTACCAACACCGATCCCTATCAGCCGATCGAGCGCTCGCGCCGCATCATGCGCGGCTGCCTGGAGGTGCTGGCGGCGTTTCATCATCCGGTGATGATCACCACCAAAAGCGCCCTGGTGGCGCGCGACATCGACATCCTGGCGCCCATGGCCGAACGCCGGCTGGCCAGCGTCGGCATCAGCGTCACCACCCTGGACCGCGACCTGTGCCGCACGCTCGAGCCGCGCGCGGCGACGCCGCAGGCGCGGCTGGACACCATCCGCCGGCTCAGCAATGCCGGCATTCCGGTCACCGTGATGGCGGCGCCGATGATTCCGGCGCTGACCGAACACGAATTGGAACGCATCCTGGAGGCCGCCCGCGACGCCGGCGCGACCGGCGCCGCCACCATCCTGCTGCGCCTGCCCGGCGAGGTCGCCGACCTGTTCCGCCAGTGGCTAGAGACGCACGCCCCGGCCAAGGCTAAGCATGTGATGAGCCTGTTGTCGCAGTCGCGCGGCGGCAAGGCCTATGAGGCCGAGTGGGGCAAGCGCTTCACCGGCGACGGCCCGCTGGCGGAATTGCTGTCGCACCGCCTGCATCTGGCGTGCAAGCGCCTGGGCCTGAACGGCCGCCATGTCGGGCTGGATTGCAGCCAGTTTCGACGGCCACCCCGGGTGGGGGATCAGTTGGATTTGTTTTAGAGAAAGTCTCGTCATTCCCGCGAAGGCGGGAATCCATGCATCCACCACTCGACATTCTGCGGAAGAATCTCGGCCTTGCTCCAGCATGGACCCCCGCCTTCGCGGGGGTGACGACAAAATTGGATTGGCGCGAGTGTTGTTCCGCAACCCGTCAGGCGTGGCCGGCGTCGACCGACAGGGTGGCGAAGTCGATGCCCATCTTGTGGATGGCCGCCGCCCACTTGTCGTCCAGCTCGAGGCCGAACAGCAATTGTTCGTCCGCCGGCACGTTCAGCCACGAATTCTCGCGGATTTCATGGTCGAGCTGGCCGGCGCTCCAACCGGCATAGCCCAGCGCCAGCAGGCACTTGCGCGGCCCGCCGCCCAAGGCGATGGCCTTGAGCACGTCGACCGTGGCGGTCAGGGCGATGCCCTCGGCCACCATCATCGAAGTCGGGTGCATGTAGTCGTCGGAATGCAGCACGAAGCCGCGCCCGGCTTCCACCGGCCCGCCGAAGTGAACGCGGATCTGGTCGCATTCCGGCGTGGCGGGGATGTCCAACTGCTCCAGCAGCTCGGAAAAGGTCAGTCCGTCGAACAGCTTGTTGATCATGATGCCCATGGCGCCTTCGGCGCTGTGGGCGCACAGATACACCACCGAGCGCACGAACCGTGGGTCCTGCATCTGCGGCATGGCGATCAGCAATTGGCCGGCGAGGTAGCCGCTTGTCTTTTGCATTGGCATGCCACCACACATATGACGGACGCTTGACGAAAGCAACCCTGCCCCACCGCCGGGTCGTGATAACCTTTGCCGCGTATGACGGGCTGTTAAGTTGACGGCGGCCGGCAGCTTTGCTGTGCTGCCGCCGCATTCTGGCTGGCGAGGATAGCGAACGTGGTGAACAAGGTTGTGGCCCTGGCCGGGGCGATCGTGGCCGTTCTTGCCGGCTCGGCGTGGGCGGCCGAACCCGGCGCCTCGGATTGGGCCAGCACCGAGACCGGCAAGGTGCGGTTGGTCGCCGCCACCACCGCCACCGGCGATTCCGCCAGCCTGAAGATGGGACTGCACTTCCGCCTGGAACCGGGCTGGAAAATCTATTGGCGCACCCCCGGCGACGCCGGCTATCCGCCCAAGGTGGATTGGAGCGGCTCGGACAATATCGGCACACCGGTGATTTCGTGGCCGGCCCCCAAGCGCTTTCAACTGGCCGGGCTGCAGAACCACGGCTATGCCGGCGAGGTGGTGCTGCCGTTGGACGTGCCGGTGACGCGGCCGGGCCAGCCGGTCAGGGTGGCCGCCAACCTGGATTACCTTGCCTGCGCCCAGATTTGCGTACCCATGCAGGCCAGCCTGCGTCTCGACCTGCCGGCCGGCTCGCCGCAGCCGTCCGCCGCCGTGCACGACATCAGCCGCTTCGCCGCCCTGGTGCCGGGCGACGGCGCCCGCCACGGCCTCAAGATCGAAACGGTCGAGGCGGTGGGTGACGGCGACGCGGCCATGCTGCGTGTCACCGCCAATGCCAGCGAGCCGTTCGACCATGCCGACATGTTCGTCGAGCCGGCCGAGCTGGCCAGCTTCGAAGCGCCCCGCATCACCCTGAGCCAAGGTGGCCGCCGTGCCGTGATCGAGGCGGCAGTGGTCAAGGGCACGCTGCAACGCCCGCTGGCCGGGGCGCCGCTGACGCTGACCCTGGTGGACGGCAACCGTTCGCTGGAGGCCGCGGCGGTGCCGGTGCCGGGCGCCCCCGCCCCGGCGGCGGCAGAGGGCGGCGGTCTGCTGCCCATGCTGCTGGTGGCGCTGCTGGGCGGCGTCATCCTGAATCTGATGCCGTGCGTGCTGCCGGTGTTGTCGATCAAGCTGCTGGGCGCGCTGTCCCATGGCGGCGCCGAGCGCGGCCATGTGCGTGCCGCCTTCCTGGCCTCGGCCGCCGGCATCGTCGCCTCGTTCCTGGCGCTGGCCGCCGTCGCGGTGGCGGTCAAGGCCGCCGGCAGCGCGGTGGGCTGGGGCATCCAGTTCCAGCAGCCGATGTTCCTGGCCGTCATGATCGCCCTGTTGCTGGCCTTTGCCGCCAATCTGTGGGGCGCCTTCGAAATCCGCCTGCCGGCGGCGCTGATGAATATCGGGCCGTCGGGCGTCGCCCACCATACCCTGCTGGGCCATTTCCTGTCGGGCGCCTTCGCCACCCTGCTGGCGACGCCGTGTTCGGCGCCGTTCCTGGGCACCGCCATCGGTTTCGCCCTGGCGCGCGGCCCGGTGGAAATCGTCGCCATCTTCGCCGCCCTCGGCCTGGGCATGGCGGTGCCGTTCCTGGGCGTGGCCGTATGGCCCGATTTGGCCCGCCGGTTGCCCAAGCCCGGCGCCTGGATGGTCGCGGTGAAGAAGGTGATGGGCGTCGCCCTGGCCGGCACCGCCTTGTGGCTGGGCACCGTGCTGGCGGCACAGACCGGCCTGTCCGCCGCGCCGCAAGCGGCCGACAAGGCGGCCATCGCCTGGGTGCCGTTCGACCAGAGCGCGCTTCGCCGCGCCGTCGCCGACGGCAAGGTGGTGTTCGTCGACGTCACCGCCGATTGGTGCATCACCTGCAAGGTCAACAAGGCGGCGGTGGTCGAACGCGGCGCGGTGGCGGCGCGGCTGTCGGGCGGCAACGTCGTAGCCATGCGCGCCGACTGGACCAAGCCGGACGACGGCATCGCCCGCTACCTTGCCTCGTTCAACCGCTACGGCATCCCGTTCAACGCCGCCTACGGCCCCGGCGCCCCCGACGGGATTCCCCTGTCGGAACTGCTGACCGAGGCCGAGGTGCTGGCGGCGCTAGACAAGGCCCGCTGACACGAGTCCACGGTCGCGACTGCGACCGCGCGCTGGCGCTAAACGAACACGAAGTCGCTCTGGGTCAAGGTGGTCACGTTGCTGACGGTGATGGTGGTGTTGCCCAGGTCGATCACCGAATCGCCGCCGGTGGTGGTGATATGGCCGGTCAGGTCGGCGAAGGTGGCCGGCTGGCCGGTGGTGCCGGTGAACCCCTTCAGCACGATGGAATCGGTGCCGCTGGTAAAATCGCGCACGGTGTCGGAGCCTTCGTTGGGGCTGAACACGAAGGCATCGCGGCCGGCACCGCCGGTCAACTGATCGTTCCCCGAGCCGCCCTCCAGCACGTCCCGGCCATTGCCGCCGTTCAGCGTGTCGTTGCCGGTGTCGCCCCGCAGCCAGTCATTGCCCGACCCGCCGCGCAGCACGTCGTTGCCGGCCCCGCCGTGCAACTGGTCGCTGCCGGAGCCGCCGGTTAACGTGTCATTGCCGCTCTCACCCTCGGCCACCAGCGGAGTCGACGACGCCGAAGCCGTCACCCGGTCGTCGCCGGTGCCGCCGTGGAAATGCACCTGGGTGACCGGGGTTCCGGACAGGTCCCCCACGGTCAGGCGATCATCCCCGCCCTGGCTCCACAGGTCGATGTGTTCCACCTGCTGCAGGGAAAGCTGAAACGCCGGGCTGCTGGTGCGCGCCAGGATCAGGTTTCCGGTGTCGGTATTGAGGGTGAAGGTCTCGCCGGTATTGCCGCTTTCCGCCACCAGCGTATCGGTGCCGCTGCCGCCCGACAGAGTGTCCGAACCGTCACCGTTGTTCCATACCAGGGTGTCGTTGCCCGCGCCGCCGTTGACGATGTCGGCGCCGCGGTCGCCATACAGCACGTCCTGACCAGCCTGGCCGTTCACGGTGTCGGCCCCGGCACCGGCATGGATCAGGTCATTGGTCGGCCCGCCGTTCAGGGTGTCGGCGGCGGGCGTGCCGAATTGCACGGTGTCGATGGAAACCTGCGGAAGAACTGCCATAAATGAGCCTCCTTGCTATCCCCCTCTGGAATAGGGAACGCTCGGAAGGCGGGTTCTCTACCGGAACGCGATGGGGGCACTGCCCATGGGCCGCGCCGCCCCTCGCAAGTGCGTCAGCGCAAATAGCCCGGCGGTTGCGCCACCGGCGCCAGCGGCAGGGGCGGCGCCTCAAGCCCCAAATCGTCCGTGGCATCGTGGCCTTCCGCCTCGTCGCCCATCCCGGCGGTCAGGTCGGACAGGAAAGCGTCGCGCCAGGTTTCCACCGTGTTGGCCTCGATCACGTCCATCATCTGGCGCCAGCGTGACAACCGCTCGGGGCGCGGCATGGTCAGCGCCTTGGCCAGGGCATCGGCCACTTCGTCGGCATCGAACGGATTGACGATCAAGGCGCCGCCCATCTCGCGCGCCGCCCCGGCAAAGCGCGACAGCACCAGCACGCCAGGATCGGCCGGGTCCTGTGCCGCCACGTATTCCTTGGCGACCAGGTTCATGCCGTCGCGCAACGGCGTCACCAGGCCGACGCAGGCGGCGCGGTAGAACCCGGCCAGGGTAGCGCGGTCATAGCCGCGATTGATGTAGCGCACCGGCTGCCAATCGAATTCGGAAAAGCGGCCGTTGATGCGGCCGGCGGCGGCGTCCAACTGGCGCTTGAGCGCCCGATAGCGCGCCACCTCCTCGCGCGAGGGCGCGGCGATTTGCATGAACTCGAACTGCCGCTTCAGTTCGGGGTGACATTCCAGCAGGCATTCGATGGCGTCGAAGCGATGGGGCAGGCCCTTGGAATAGTCCAGACGCTCGACCCCCAGGATCAGGCGGCGGCCCTGCAGCGCCCGCTTCAACGCCAGCGCCTGGGCGGAATTGACCTGGGCGGCGGCCAAGTCGGCGAAGGCGGCAGTGTCGATGCCGATGGGATAGGCACCGGCACGGGCGTGGCGGCCATAAGCGCGAAAATCGCCATCCTCCGCCACCTCGCCACGGGCCTCGCCGCCGATGTAGCCCAGGAAGGCGCGCACGTCCTCGCGGGTCTGGAAACCAACCAGATCATAGGCGCACAGCGCCCGCGTCAGCCGGCGATGGCCGGGCAATGCCACCAACAATTCGGGCACCGGAAACGGCGTGTGCAGAAAGAAGCCCATGCGGTTGCGGATGCCGAGCCGGCGCAACTCGTCGCCCAGCGGAATCAGGTGGTAGTCATGCACCCAGACCACGTCGTCGGGCCGCAGCATCGGCGCCAGTTGGGCGGCGAAGGCAGCATTGACCCGCAGATAGCCTTCGTAGGACCGCCGCGATACCTCGAGTAAGCCAAGGCGGAAATGGAACAGCGGCCACAGCGTGCTGTTGGAGAAGCCGTTGTAGAACTCCTCGTAATCCTGCCGGGTCAGATCGGTGGTGACGGTGGTGATGCGGCCGTGGGTGGTTGATTTTGGCGGCGGCACTTGCTCGCCCTCGGCCACGTCGCCCGACCAGCCGAACCACAGGCCGCCGTGATGTTCCAGCGCATCGCGCAACGCCACCGCCAATCCGCCGGCCTGCGCCCCCTTTTTCGGCAGGCTGACCCGATTGGACACGATCACCAGTCTGGACACCGCGCTCTCCCATGCCAGAAACCCTGAGCAATCAAGTGGGGAGAACAGGCGGCCTGCCCAATCCGGATGACAGGGTACGCCGGACGGGGGAGGGATTACTTGTTCCTGGCTTCCTGGGCGCCGCGCCGCGCCAGTTCGTCGGCCCGTTCGTTTTCCGGGTGGCCGGCATGGCCGCGCACCCAATGCCAGCTCACCTGATGGCGGGACGCGGCCTCGTCCAGCGCCTTCCACAGGTCGTCGTTCTTCACCGGCTTCTTGTCGGCGGTCTTCCAGCCGCGCGCCTTCCAGCCGCGCAGCCACTCGGTCATGCCCTTTTTCACGTATTCGCTGTCGGTGTAGATCTCGACCGTGCACGGCCGCGTCAGCGCGTTAAGTCCCGACAGCACCGCCATCATTTCCATGCGGTTGTTGGTGCTGGGGTTTTCGCCGCCGTAAAGCTCTTTCTCGGTGCCCTTGAAGCGCAGGATGCAGCCCCAGCCGCCCGGCCCCGGATTCCCCGAGCAGGCGCCGTCGGTGTAGATTTGCACTGCGTCTGTCATGAATGCCCCTCAGGCGCCGGGCGCGGGCATCCGCCCGCTTGGCTCACGCTCGCATAAGCTCGCGGGGCCTCAATGGCCCAGTCCCTCGCTACGCTCGCTCCGGTCATTCGATGCCGTAGGCGCCGGGGCCGGTGATGCCCTGGTGGAAGCGCAGCTTGCGGTAATATTCCAGCGGGTCCTTACGCTTGACCAAGGCGCCGGCCGGGGTGTTGAGCCAGTCGTAAAGCCGCGTCAGCAGGAAGCGCATGGCGGCGCCGCGCGCCAGCAGCGGCAACGCCTGCAGTTCCTCGGCCGACAGCGCCCGCACCTTGCGATAGCCGTTCAGCATCAGCCGCGCCTTGGTGGCGTTGAAGCTGCCATCGGGTTCGAAGCACCAGGCGTTCAGACAGATGGCGATGTCATAGGCCAGCGAATCGGTGCAGGCGAAATAGAAGTCGATGATCCCCG
Organism: Bacteroidota bacterium; assembly: GCA_050259735.1. Taxonomy (GTDB): domain Bacteria; phylum Pseudomonadota; class Alphaproteobacteria; order Rhodospirillales; family Magnetospirillaceae; genus Magnetospirillum. The sequence goes on along the minus strand of JBLNBE010000036.1, from coordinate 70,228 downwards.
ACACCGCCTCGGCGTGGAAGAACACGTTGTCGGGAAACAGATCGGCATGGATCAGACCCACCGGCAGGGCGGTCGGCCAATTGCGTTCCAGAACGTCCAGTTCGGCGGCGATGAAGGCGGCCATGTCCGGCCGCACTTCGTCGGCGCGCGCGCGCTCGGCCTCGAACAGCGGGCGCCAGCCCGACACCGACAGATCGTTGCGGCGCTCTTGCGGGAAGTCGGCGCCGGCCAGATGCATCTTGGCCATGGCCTCGCCCAAGGCGGCGCAGTGGTTGAGGCCCAGCCGGCGCGCCGACATGCCGGTCAGGAAGCTGACCACCGCCGCCGGCCGGCCGCACAGGCTGCGCAAACTCTGGCCGTCGCGGCCACGCAACGGCGTCGGACAGGCCAGGCCGCGCGCCGCCAGATGCTCCATCAAACCCAGGAAGAACGGCAGGTCTTCCGGCTTGGTGCGCTTTTCATACAGCGTCAGGATGAACTGGCCGCGATCGGTCTGCAGCAGGTAGTTGGAATTCTCCACGCCCTCGGCGATGCCCTTGAAGGACAGCACTTCGCCGATATCGTAGCCGGCGACGAACGCCTCCAGCTCCTCGTCGGAAACTTCCGTATAGACCGCCATGAAACGCCAGGCCCCGATCACCTTGGATGAAAGGCGGAAGGTACGACAGCATCCCGGGTTTGGGAAGGGGGCCTTACCACAACAGCAGCCGATACCCTAACCAGCCCTCGTTATGGCCGAAACCGAGGGATGCGTAGAACGCCCGCGCCCGTTCGTTCCAATCCAGCACGTTGACGTCGATGCGGCAGCAGCCGCGATCGCGGGCGATGTCGGACAGCCGGGTCACCAGGGCCTTGCCGGCACCGGCGCCGCGCGCGCTTTCGCGCACGAACAGATCGTGGATCATCAGCGCCGGGCGGCCGCGCCAGGACGAATACAGCGTGAGGTAAGTCAGCATGCCGACCGCGTGGCCGCCCTGTTCGGCCAGCAGCGCCTCGAACAGCGGCTTGGCGCCGAAGCCGTCGCGTTCCAGATCGGCGGCGGTGGCGTCGACGCTGCCCTGTTCGAACGTCGCCAGTTCGGTCAGCAGCGCGTGGATGGTGGCGCCGTCGCCGGCGCGGGCCTGGCGGATGGTCAGCGTCACAGCAGGGCCTCCGGCAATTTGAACGACACCGTCTCGTCCTTGACCTTCACTTCCTCGATGGCGACGTCAAAGCGGGCGCGGGCGGCGGCGATGACTTCCTCGACCAGCACTTCGGGGGCCGAGGCGCCGGCGGTGACCCCCAGCTTGCGGATGTCGCCCAGGGCGCCCCAGTCGATGTCGGTGGCGCGCTGGACCAGGATGGAACGATCGCAGCCCGACCGCGCCGCCACCTCCACCAGCCGCTTGGAGTTGGAGGAATTGGGCGCGCCGATCACCATCACGGCATCGCAATGGGGAGCGATGGTCTTGACCGCCAATTGCCGGTTGGTGGTGGCGTAGCAGATATCGTCCTTGCGCGGCCCGACCATGTCGGGAAAGCGGCGGCGCAGCACGTCGGTGATGGCGATGGTGTCATCCACCGACAGCGTGGTCTGGGTGATATAGGCGACCATGGCGGGGTCGCGCGGCGCCACCGTCTCGGCATCGGCGGTGCTTTCCACCAGCAGCACGGCGCCCTCGGGCACCTGGCCCATGGTGCCGATCACCTCGGGGTGGCCCTTGTGGCCGATCATGATGATCTGGCGGCCGGCGGCGTGGTGATATTCGGCCTCGCGGTGGACCTTGGTCACCAGCGGGCAGGTGGCATCCAGATAGGCCAGGCCGCGATCATCCGCCGCCGCCGGCACCGATTTGGGCACGCCATGGGCGGAAAACACCACCGGCACGCCGTCGGGCACCTCGGTCAGTTCGTCGACGAACACGGCGCCCTTGGCCTTCAGGCTGTCGACCACGAAGCGGTTGTGCACGATCTCGTGCCGGACATAGACGGGGGCGCCATATTTCTCGATCGCCGCCTCGACGATGTGGATGGCGCGGTCGACGCCGGCGCAAAAGCCGCGCGGGCTTGCCAGGACAATCGTCAAAACGGGCTTGGTCATCATCCCCTATCCGTCTTATCCGGACGCCACCACCCTTGTGCGGGGGCGCCGGCTCCAATACAGTCGCGGAAGACTATAGCCATGGAAGTTCCCTTCCCCTCAACGGCTTTTCCGAGACGAGAATGATCCGCAGCCTGCTTCGCCCCCTTGCCGCCGCCCTGCTGCCGCTTGCGCTGGCCTCCTGTTCGGTCTTCGGCAAGAAGGAAACCCCGCCCTGTCCGCCGGTTTTCATCCTGGGCGACGCCAGCAAGCTGACCAAGTTCCGGCCCGGCCCGGGCCGCGACCTCACCGACGTGCTGTACGAGGCGGAAATCCAGGGTTACACCGGCGGCTGCACCTATGACGACAAGGGCGCCGTGATCGACCTGCAGGTCAGCTTCATGGTCAAGCGCGGCCCGGCCGACACCGGCCACAAGGCCGATTTCAGCTATTTCGTCGCCGTCCCGCTGTACTATCCGTCGCCGGACGCCAAGGCCGAGTTCGCCACCACCGTCACCTTCCCCGACGGCCAGAACTACGTCCGCTACACCGACGAGGAAGTGGTGATGCGGGTGCCGGTCAAGGACAAGGACGTGATCAGCAAGTACGAGATTTACCTGGGCTTCCAGGCGACCCCGGAAGAGCTGGACCGCAACCGAGCCGACAGGAAATAGCATCCCTGCCATCTGCAAACATTGACTCGTTCTAGGGGCAAAGGCATGCTGCCCCCACAGATGATCCCCGCCGGGAGAGAGCGGCCCACATCATGTTGTGGTGAGGCCGCCGCCGAAGGAGCAACCGCCCCTGGAAACTCTCAGGCAAAAGGACCGCGGGGGGATGACGCTCTGGAAAGCGGCGCGAGGCTTCGGCCTTTAGCCCACCGACGATGTAAGCCGGCCCCCCGACCCGTGACGGGCGGCCGGTGAATCTTTCAGGTTCCAAGGACAGAGGGGGGCACTTTGGGCTGACGCCCGTGGTGCGACTCCGTATCTTGGAGGAACCTTTGAGCGATTCCGACGTCTCCCTGCTGACCACCCCGCTGGATTCGCTTCATCGCGAGCTGGGCGGCAAGATGGTCCCCTTCGCCGGCTATGCCATGCCGGTGCAATACCCCACCGGCATCCTGACCGAACACCTGCACACGCGCGCGGCCGCCGGCCTGTTCGACGTGTCGCACATGGGCCAGGTCATCATCGAGGGCAGCGACCCCGCCGCCGCGCTGGAAGCCCTGGTGCCGGGCGACGTCATCGGCCTGGGCGAAGGCAAGACCCGCTATTCGGTGTTCACCGACACCAATGGCGGCATCCTCGACGACCTGATGATTTCCAAGCTCAGCCCGACCAAACTGTTCCTGGTCATCAACGCCGCCTGCAAGCACGCCGACTTCAAGCACCTGAAGGACTGGCTGGCCGGCTGCGACGTGCGCATGCTGGACGACCGCGCCCTGCTGGCGCTGCAAGGCCCGACGGCGGCCGAGGCGTTCGCCGCCATCGCCCCCGGTTCGGTCGGCCAGTCGTTCATGACCATCCGCGAATACGACGTCGCCGGCATTCCCTGTCTGGTCACCCGCTCGGGCTATACCGGCGAGGACGGCTTCGAAATCTCGGCCCCGGCCGACCGCGCCGAAGAGCTGGCCCGCGCCCTGCTGGCGCTGCCCGGCGTCAAGCCCATCGGCCTGGGCGCCCGCGACAGCCTGCGGCTGGAAGCCGGCCTGTGCCTGTACGGCTCGGACATCGACACCACCACCACCCCGGTGGAAGGCGGCATCCGCTGGATCATCGGCAAGCGCCGGCGCGAACAGGGCGGCTTTCCCGGTGCCGCCGTCATCCAGCGCCAATTGGCCGAGGGTGCGGCCCGCCTGCGCGTCGGCATTCAGCCCGATGGCCGGGCGCCTGCGCGCGCCCACACCGAAATCACCGACACTGACGGCAATTTGATCGGCGAGATCACCAGCGGCGGCTTCGGCCCCTCGGTCAACGGTCCCGTCGCCATGGGCTATGTGCCCGCCGCCTTCGCCGCGCCGGGCACGCCGGTCAAGCTGATGGTGCGCGGCAAGCCGCTGGACGCCCATGTGGTGGCGCTGCCGTTCACGCCTCATCGCTATTTCAAAGGGTAAGGGGAATTTCCATGAGCAACCTGCGCTTCACCAAGGACCACGAATGGATCAGCGTCGACGGTAACGTCGGCACCGTCGGCATCACCGATTACGCCCAGCATGCCCTGGGCGACGTGGTGTTCGTCGAGGTCCCCGAGGCCGGCCGCGCGGTCGCCAAGGGCGGCGAGGCCGCCGTGGTGGAATCGGTCAAGGCCGCCAGCGAAGTCTATTCGCCGGTTTCCGGCACCGTGACCGCCGGCAACGCTGCCCTGGCCGACCAGCCCGGCCTGGTCAACGAAGACCCCGAGGGTGCCGCCTGGTTCTTCAAGATCGAGCTGTCCAACCCGTCCGAACTGGACGCGCTGATGGACCGCACCGCCTATGACGAGTACCTGGGCGGACTGGAGTAAGGGCGAGTAAGCTAACCCTCTCCCATCCCATGGGAGAGGGTGGCGCGTAGCGCCGGGTGAGGGAGCCGCAGACTCTGGAGTCCTTGGCTCCCTCACCCTCCCGCGCCTTGCGCGGGTCCCTCCCTCTCCCGCTTGCGGGAGAGGGTCACAAGACGCAGCAGGAATTCTCGATGCGCTATCTTCCCCATACCGATTCCGACCGCCGCGCCATGCTGGCGGCCATCGGCGCCAAGGACGTGGACTCGCTGTTCCGCGACGTTCCCGCAAGCGCCCGCCTGGACCAGCCCCTCGACCTGCCGCGCCAGCAAAGCGAGATGGAGGTGGAGCGCGCGTTGACCCGCATGGCCGGCAAGAATCTGTCGGCCGGCTGCGCGCCGTTCTTCATCGGCGCCGGCGTCTATCGCCATCACATCCCGGCGACTGTCGACCAATTGCTGACCCGCGGCGAGTTTCTGACCTCGTACACGCCGTACCAGCCGGAAGTGTCGCAGGGCACCCTGCAATACATGTTCGAGTTTCAGACCCAGGTCGCGCTGCTGACCGGCATGGATGTGGCCAACGCCTCGATGTATGACGGCGCCACCGCCTGTGCCGAGGCCGCCGTCATGGCCGCCCGCGTCACCAAGCGCAAGAAGGTGATCCTGTCGGGCAGCCTGCACCCGCACTACCGCGAGACCACCGAGACCACGCTGAAATACACCGAGCTGGAGACCGAGACCCTAGCCCCCGACCCCATGGGTCTGGAGGATCTGATGGGCCGCGTCGACAGCCGGACCGCCTGCGTCATCGTGCAGAACCCGGGCTTCTTCGGCGGCATCAAGGACCTGCGCCCACTGGCCGAGGAATGCCACGCCGAGGGCGCGCTGCTGGTGGTCGCCGTCGCCGACCCGGTCAGCCTGGGCCTGATCGAGCCGCCGGGCGCCATGGGCGCCGATATCGTAGTGGCCGAGGGCCAATCCCTGGGCATGGGCCTGAATTTCGGCGGCCCCGGTTTGGGCCTGTTCGCCACCCGCGACAAGTATGTGCGCCAGATGCCCGGCCGCCTGGCCGGCCAGACGGTGGATGCCGACGGCAAGCGCGGCTTCGTGCTGACCCTGTCGACGCGCGAGCAGCATATTCGCCGCGAGAAGGCGACGTCCAACATCTGCACCAATTCCGGCCTGTGCGCCCTGGCCTTCACCATGCACATGACGCTGCTGGGCGAAACCGGGCTGTCGCGGCTGGCCGAGCTGAACCACGCCAACGCGGTGCGGCTGGAAAGCAAGCTGCGGCGGGTCAAGGGCGTCCGCGTGCTGGGCAATTCCTACTTCAACGAATTCGCGCTTTACCTGGGCGACGACAAGGACGCCGCCGAAGTGGTCGACGCCCTGGCCGACAAGGGCATCCTGGGCGGCGTGCCGGCGGCGCGCTTCTATCCCGAATGGCCCGAGCTGCGGCCGATCCTGCTGCTGGCCGCCACCGAGACCAACACCGAGTCCGACATGGACGCGCTGGTCGCCGCGTTGAACGAGGTGCTTTGATCATGGCCGACACCACGACCCTTTCCGGCAACCGCGCCCTTCAGATCGAAGAGCCGCTGATTTTCGACCTGGGCTGTCCGGGCCGCGTCGGCATCGACATCCCCGATGCCCCGCCGGTGGACGAGGACCGTCTGGCCGGCCTGAAGCGCAAGGCGCCGGTCGGCCTGCCCGACCTGTCCGAGCCGCAGGTGGTGCGTCACTACACCCGCCTGAGCCAGAAGAATTACGGCATCGACACCGGCTTTTATCCGCTGGGATCGTGCACCATGAAGCACAACCCGCGCCTGTCGGAAAAGATGGCGCGCCTGCCCGGCCTGGCCGATCTGCACCCGTTCCAGCCGCAAAAGACGGTTCAGGGTGCGCTTGAGGTCATCGACACCCTGGCGGGGTGGCTCAAGGGCCTGACCGGCATGCCGGCCATCGCCATGAGTCCGGCCGCCGGCGCCCATGGCGAGTGGTGCGGCCTGATGGCTATCCGCGCCTATCACGAGGACCACGGCCAGGGACACCGCCGCCGCGTGCTGGTGCCTGAATCGGCGCACGGCACCAACCCGGCCAGCGCCGCCATGTGCGGCTTCACCGTCGATCCGGTGCCGGCCACCGAACGCGGCCGCGTCGACGTCGCCGCACTGAAGGCCAAGCTGGGCGACGACGTCGCCGCCATCATGGTGACCAACCCCAACACCTGCGGCCTGTTCGAGGACGAAATCCTGGAGATCGCCAAGGCGACCCACGACGCCGGGGCGTTCTTCTATTGCGACGGCGCCAATTACAACGCCATCGTCGGCCGCGTGCGCGTCGCCGATCTGGGCGTCGACGCCATGCACATCAACCTGCACAAGACGTTTTCGACCCCCCATGGCGGCGGCGGCCCCGGCGCCGGCCCTACCGTGCTGTCGGACAAGCTGGCGCCCTATGCGCCGTTGCCGTTCGTGGTGCACGACCAGGGCGGCCTGCGCATGGTCGAGCACGCGGCGAGCGCCGTTGCAAATCCGGCTTCGCCTGGGGGCGCGGTCAAGCCGTTCGGCCGGGTGAAGGGCTATCACGGCCAGTTCGGCGTCTTCGTCCGCGCCCTGGCCTATATCCTGTCCATGGGCGCCGACGGCCTGCGCCAGGCGTCGTCGGATGCGGTGCTGAACGCCAACTACCTACTGGCCCGGCTGGGCGACGTGCTGACGCCGTCCTTCGACGGCCCGTGCATGCACGAATGCCTGTTCGACGACCGCTTCCTCAAGGAGACCGGCGTCACCACGCTGGACTTCGCCAAGGCGCTGATCGACGAGGGCTACCATCCCATGACCATGTACTTCCCGCTGGTGGTCCATGGCGCCCTGTTGATGGAACCCACCGAGACGGAAGCCAAGGAAACCCTGGACGAGTACATCACCATCGTCCGCGCCCTGGCCGCCAAGGCCAAGGCCGGCGGTGCCGCCGACGACTTCAAGGCGGCGCCCAAGCTGACCCCGCGCCGCCGTCTGGACGAAACCCAGGCCGCCCGTACCCCGGTGCTGCGCTGGAAGCCGGGCGCCAACGCTTAAGGGAAAAGGATGCGAGGGGACTTGTCCCCTCGCGCTCCCCATTGCTCAATAATGATAGCGGCACATGGCGACGGTCAGCGTCTGGGCCTCGCCGCTGCCGTCCACCCGATAGACCAGCCGGTGTTCGCCGGTGATGCGGCGTGACCACCAGCCCTTGAGATCACCCTTCAACGGTTCCGGCTTTCCCAGGCCGGCGAAGGGTTGCCGCATGGCGTCGCGCAGAAGCTCGTTGACGCGGCCCAAAATCGCCGCATCAGCCTGTTGCCAGAACAGATATTGCGCCCATGCGCGCTCGGTCCAGAGCAGTCTCATTGGTCGGGCAACAGGCCCCGTTCGACCGCAGCGCCGGCATCGGCCTGGGCAATGGAACGCATCAGTTCCTCGGCATTCCGGGGACTCTTCAGCAGGTGAAGCGTCTCCTCCCACGCCGAAAACTCATCGAGCGACATCATCACCACCGACTGCGCATTCTGGCGGGTAACCACCACCGGTTCGCGGCTCGCGCACACTTCATCCATCACCGACGCCAGATTCTGACGAACATGGCTGTAGCTTTTCACATCCATGGCAAAGCTCCTTGTACAGATATTCGTACAACATGCATGGCAGCCAAGCCAGGGGAATCGTTGCAGCCAATCGCACGGCATGCCATGAGGAAGAGCCTTGCCAACCTATTGGGTGCGCCATGTCCCTTTCCGCCCTGCTGTTCGACCTTGACGGCACCCTGGCCGACAGCGACCCGCTGCATTTTCGGGCCTTCCTGACCGCCGCCCGCAACTGGGGCGCCGATTTCGACGAGGATTACTTCGCCACCCACATGTCGGGACACAGCAACCGCGAAATCTGCGAGGCGCTGTTGCCCGGCCGGAGCGCCGAGGACCATCGCGGGCTGGCCGACGAGAAGGAGGCGCTGTTCCGCGCCACGGTCGGGCAGTTGCAGCCCATCCCCGGCCTGCGGCGCTTGCTGGAGTGGGCGCGGGACCATGGGCTGGCGCTGGCGGTGGTCAGCAACGCGCCGCGCGCCAACATCACCGCCATCGTGGACGCCTTCGGCATCGCCGATGTTTTCTCCGTCCTGGTCTCGGGCGAGGAACTAGGACGCGGCAAGCCCGACCCGCTGCCCTATGTCACCGCGCTGGAACATCTGGGCGTGACCGCCGAGCAAGCGGTGGCGTTCGAGGATGCGACGCCCGGCCTGACCGCCGCCGTGCACGCCGGCATCGCCACCGTGGGCGTGCTGACCAGCCACCCGGCCGAAACGCTGATGCGAGCCGGCGCGGCGATCACCGTCGCCGATTTCGCCGACCCGGCCCTGCTGCCGTTCCTGCGCGCCAGGATGTAGCGCCAACGGTCGACATCTTCGACCGTTGGACGGCCACAAGTGTGGCCGCGCGCCTTATGGCGCGGGAGCCAAGGCGGACGGAGGTCCGCCGCCCGGCGCTTGAGGGCGCCCTATAAAGAATCACGCCGCCAGCGCCTGCCCCATGGCCGCCGCTTGCGGCCCCAGGATCAGGTGATAGCGGCCCGGCGCCAGTTCTGCCACCGCCCGCACCCCGGCGGCCTGGGCGGCGGCGGCGTCGAACAAGCCGGCGTCGGCCAGTTCCACCCGCAACCGGCTGCCGGCTGCCGGCGCGATGGCGACAATGTTGGCGGCGCCACCCAGCGCCCGGCGCAGGGCGTCGACGGCAGCGGCATCCACCGCCACCGGCTCCACGGCAGGAGCAGGGGCTGGGGCCGGGGCGGCAGCGGGCGGCGCCGCCGGCTCACTCCCGCCCGCGGATTTCAGATATTCATCCATGTCGGTCTTCAAGTTCTCGGACTTGGTGCCGAAGATGACCTGGATGCCCTTGCCCACCACCATGACGCCGGTGGCCCCCAATTCCTTGAAGCGTGGCTGGTTGACCTTGGCGATGTCGTACACGCCGACGCGCAGGCGGGTGATGCAGGCGTCCAGGCTGGCAATGTTGGTGGCACCGCCGAAGGCGCGCACCAACTCGCGCGCCATGGCGAACTCGCCCTCGCCACCACCACCGCCGGCCACGGCGCCCTCGGTCGCGTCCTCGCGGCCCGGCGTCTTCAAGTTCAAACGCTGGATGGCAAAGCGGAACACGGTGTAATAGACCACGGCATAAAGCGGCCCCAGGATCAGCGTCAGCCACCAGTTCCGCGCCGTCGGCCCCAGCACGTTGAACAGCAGGAAGTCGATGCCGCCCTGGGAAAAGGTGAAGCCCATGTGGATGTCGAGGCTGTTGGCGATCAACTGGCTGAGCGCCGCCAGCACCGCATGGATCAGGTACAGCACCGGGGCGACGAACAGGAACGAGAACTCGATCGGCTCGGTGATGCCGGTCAGGAACGAGGTCAGCGCCGCCGACACCATGATGCCGCCGACCCGCAGGCGATTTTCCGGCCGGGCGGTGTGCCAGATGGCGATGGCCGCCGCCGGCAGGCCCCACATCTTGAACAGGAAGGCGCCGGCCAGGATGCCGGCGCTGCGGTCGCCGGCGAAGAAGCGGTTGATGTCGCCATGCACCACCGCGCCCGAGGCGTCGGTGAACGAGCCGATCTGAAAGAAGAACGGCACGTTCCAGATGTGGTGCAGGCCGAACGGAATCAGCATGCGTTCGACGAAGCCGTAGATGGTGGCGGCCGAGCGCGGGTCGCCCTCGGCCGCCCAGTGCGAGAACACGTTGATGCCGTTCTGCACCGTCGGCCACACCAGCGACAGCACCACGCCGGTGACGATGGCGGCCAGGCCGGTGGCGATGGGAACGAAGCGCTTGCCGGCGAAAAAGCCAAGATAGGCCGGCAGCTCGATATGGTAGTAGCGATTGAACAGCGCCCCCGCCACGCCGCCGATGATGATGCCGCCGAACACGCCGGTCTCCATGGATTTCATGCCCATGACCTGGACCGGCTGCACCCCCAGGAAGGACGCCATCACCCCCAGCGTCGCGACCATGACGACGAAGCCGACCACGGCGGCGACGGCGGCGACGCCGTCATTGTTGGTCAGGCCCAGCGCCACGCCGACGGCGAAGATCAGCGCCAGATTGCCGAAGACGGCGCCGCCGCCCTGAGCCATCACCTGCGACAGGATGTCGGGCAACCACGAGAAGTGCGAACTGCCGATGCCCAGCAGCAGACCGGCCACCGGCAGCACCGCCACCGGCAGCATCAGGGCCTTGCCGATCTTCTGAAGCAGGCCGAATGCGGCTTTGAACATGATGCCTCCTCCGCGTGGTGGTCACGCCTCGGGCCACTGCCGCGCCAGCAGCGCGCGCACGGCCGGGGCCGAGTCCTGTTGCAATGCCTGGGCGGCGATATCCTTGCACACGTCCATGGTCAGGCCGCGCACCATGGCCTTGACGTCGGGCACGGCGCTGGCGGTGCACGACAGTTCCGTCACCCCCAGGCCGATCAGCACCGGCGCGGCGATGGGGAACGAGGCCAAGCCGCCGCAGACGCCGACCCAGCGGCCATGGCGGGCAGCCCCCTCGGCGGCGCTGGCGATCAGGCGCAGCACCGCCGGGTGGAAGGAGTCCAATTGCTTGGCCAAATGCGGGTTGGTGCGGTCCATGGCCAGAGCGTATTGCGTCAGATCGTTGGTGCCGACCGAGAAGAAATCCGCCTCGGCGGCGAACAGATCGGCCATCACCGCCGCCGACGGCACCTCGACCATGATACCCAGCTTGACCGCCGTGGTGATGCCCAGCGCGGCCTTTTCCTCGTCCAGCATGGCGCGCACCACGCGCAGGTCGGCCAAGGTGGCGATCATCGGCAGCATGATGCTGACCTGCCCCGCCGGCTGCACCCGCAGGATGGCGCGCAACTGCGCCCGCATCAGCTCGGGCCGCCACAGGCTCATGCGGACGCCGCGCAGGCCGAGCGCCGGATTTTCGTCCTTGGGCAACTCGGCATAGGGCAGGTCCTTGTCGCCGCCGGCATCCAGGGTGCGGATGATCAGCGGCCGCCCCTGCAGCCCGCTGGCGATGGCCTGGTATTGGGCGAACTGCTCGTCCTCGGTCGGCGCGCTGTCGCGATTGAGGAACAGGAACTCGCTGCGCAGCAGGCCGCAGCCTTCCGCCCCACCGGCCAGTGCCGCCGGCACGTCGGCGGGCGAGCCGAGATTGGCCATCACCGCGATGCGGGTGCCGTCGGCCATGCGGCAATCCTGTTGCGCCTGCTCGCGGTTCTGCCGCGTCACCTGCGCCCGGCGCCGCACCAGGGTGGCGATGCGCTCGCTTTCCCCAGCGGGCGGATTGACCGACAGGCGGCCATGGTCGGCGTCAAGGATCAACGGCGTGCCGTCGGGGATACGCAGCACCTCTGCCCCCGCCGCCACCAGCGCCGGCAATCCCAGCGAAGCCGACAGGATGGCGACGTGCGAGGTGGGACCGCCGCCGGCCAGGCACAGACCGGCAAGACGGTCGGCCTGCAGCTCGGTCAGTTGCGACGGCAACAGGTCGTCGGCGATGATGATGGCGTTGTCGGGCAGTTCGCGCGCCGCGTCGGTCTTGCCCAGCAGCACCAGCGTCACCTTGCGCTGCACGTCCTGCAGATCGGCAGCGCGTTCCGCCAGCACGGCATTGCCGAGCCGGCGCAGGGCGTCGACGCGCTGGTCGATGGTGGCGGTCCAGGCGAAGGCGGCGCTTTTGCCCTCGGCGATCAGGGCCAGGGTGCCATCGCGCAAATCGGGATCGTCGAGGAAGGCCATGTGGGCGGCCAAAATCTTGGCTTGCGGCCCCGGCTGCGCCCCGCCGATGGCGGTTTGCAGCCCGGCGCGAACCTGGGCCAGGGCGGCGTCCAGCCGCGCGGTCTCGGCTGCGGCGCCGGTTCCGGCCTCGGGGATATCCAGACTTTGCCGCAGCAGACGCACCGCACGGCCCACCGCCATGCCGGGCGCCGCCTGAACCGCCGCCAACTCCACCACCTCGCCCGGGGCGAAGTCCGGCAGGGTTTGGGCGACCATGACCGGCGGCGGCGGGGCGGCAGGCGGGGCGGCCTCGCCGGGCCGGGCGCCGGCGGCGTTGTCGATCAGAAGGGCGATGGCGGCCACCGCCGCCTCGGCCTGCGGCCCACGCGCGCAGATCGTCACCGCATCGCCCTGTTGCACCCCCAGCAGCATCAGCGACACCGCACTGCGGGCGCTGGCGCTGCGGCCATTGGCTTGCAGGGTGACGACAGCGTCGAAGCCACGGGCGCATTCCGCCAGCAGGCCGGCGGGGCGGGCGTGGATGCCGTGCGGGTCCTGCATGCGCGCCTCGCGCCGCACGTCCGGCCCCTCGGTGGAGGCGGCGGAGACGGCAGCGGCAGCGGAAACCGCAACCGCCCGCATCAGCCCGTCGCCACGCGCCACCGCGCGGTCCACCTGCGGCAGCGCCAGCCGATAGCTGTCGCCGTTGAGCAGCAGGACCGGGATCAGCAGGCTGCGCACCTTGCCGGCCAGGGCGTCGAGGTCGAAGGCGATCAGCGGGTCGCCCGCCTTGACCGCCTGACCCTCGGCAACGCGCGGATCGAAGCCGGCGCCGTTCAGCGCCACCGTGTCCAGGCCGATATGTATCAGGATTTCGGCACCGTCGGCGGTGCGCAGGGTCAGCGCATGGTGGGCGCGGTGCAGCACCGCCACCATGCCGTCGCAGGGCGCGCACAGCAGCCCCTCGGCCGGGTCGATGGCGATGCCGTCGCCCAGCACACGCTCGCTGAAAATGGGGTCGGGAACGTCGGCCAGCGGCACCACCCAGCCCGCCAGCGGAGAGATCAAGGGGATGTCCCGGCCCTGAACCGAGGCCTCGGGTACCGCCGGAGCGGGAGCGACCAATTCCATTCTGGCCCCCAGTCGCAAGGTGCAACGTCGTATCGGGAACCGATTATATCCCAATGCGGGAATTAGAACAGGGCGTGCGCCCCTACTTCCTCGCCTTGGTCGCCCGATTGATGCGGGTGGTGCGGCGCTCTTTCGGCGCGGCCTCGTCATCGGCTTCGGCCGGCGGGTTCAGGCGCGACGGCAGGTCCTTCAGCTCGCGCCACACCAGCGCCATGTAGCCCGCCACCACCAGCACGTTAAGCGCGTGGATCATCTGCAGCGTCAGGGTGACCGTGGTTTCACCGGCGGTGGGCAGGAAATCGGCGAACAGCGCCTTGGCGATCTCGCCCAGTACCATGAACGGCAGGTTGATGATGACATAGCCCAGGCCGACGGCCAGGCCGCCGGCCAGAACCATCTCTTGCAGCTTGGTGCCGGCCATGTCCCGCCAACGCCCCAGCGCCAGTTGCGGCAGGATCAGGAACAGGCCGCCGATCAGGATCTGGAACAACTGGATGCCGGCGCGGGTGTAGATTTCCGCGTTAGGCATGTCCTTGAGCAGCAGGCCGAACAGGATGGTCGGCGCCAGTTCAAAGCCTTGCAGCAATTGCAGGATCACCGTCCACAACAGCAGGCGCGGCGCCAATTGCAGCGCCGACATCGGCTCGCCCTCGACCAGGGCGCGCTGCCACAGGAATGCCATGCCGGTGATGGCGAACATGGTCAGCGCCAAGCCCAGCCCGGTCAGCCCGGTCTCCCCCGCCGCCAACATCTGGCCACCAGCAACCAGGGCCAGTCCGGGCACGACGATCCGGGCGGCAGCCACCGGCCGGACGACGAACTGACGGAAGCTTTCAAGGATTTGCGGCGCGTGACGGGTCAGGCTCATGGGACACCCTGCGGGGAAACGGGGTGCCACTGTATCGTGCGAAGCGGCAGGACACTAGAGCGGCGAGCGCCAAACCTGGCGCACGCCGCGATCAGCCGCCATTGCGGCGGCGGCCAAGGGCGTGGATGCGCCCGCCCGGCGAGGGCAAAACATCAAGCTAGACCATCGAGCGCCAAATCTGGCGCTTGATGGTCTAGCGGTTCAGCTCGAAGTACCCGCGCGCCAGCATGATCTGGCGCACAAGCTCGTCGGGCGGGATCGGTTTGCTCAGCACCTTCGAGGCGCCCAATTGGCGCACCGGCTGCAGCACCCGCTCGTCCTTCTCGGCGGTCAGGATCAGCACCGGCTTGCGGCACGAGCGGTTGCTGAGATCGGTGCGCAACTGACGCAGGAATTCCTCGCCGCCCATGACGTCCATGTGCAGGTCACACAGGATGACGTCGGGTTCGACGTCGCCGCGATGGAGCATCTCAAGCGCCTCGCGGCCGTTGCGCGCCTCGTGGAACTTGCTGAGATGAGCCTTGGCCAGCGACTTCTTGACGATGGCCCGCACCATTTCCTGGTCGTCGACCACCAGCACGCTGAGGCCGGCGTCGCCCACCTGCATGGTCAGGGCGGCACCGTCCTTGTACTTCTCCACCAGCTTGTTGGCGGCGCGGGGCAGCGGCACCTTGTGGTCGCGGCAATACTGGGTCAGCGCCTGGCCGACCTCTTCGCACGAAAAGGTGACGCGGGTGGGAACGCCGCCACGGCTGCCGGCGGGAAAGGTGACCGACAGGGCGATGTCCTGCGCCGGTTCGAACTGAAAGTTCTCCGGCGGCGTATCCGGAACCTGCTTGTCCAGGCGCGCACCGAACCGGCGCACGGCGTCCAGAAAGTCGGCCCGCGGAAAGACAATGACGCGACGTTCCAGAATCACCAGCCCCACTCCGTCGATTCAAGGTTTCAATTCCTTGATAATCGGCATGACATCCCATTGCCAGCGACGGGTTGTGACGTTTCTTGAGCGGGATCAGAGTCCGGGAAGGATCAGGCCGCCAGGCTGCGCAGCACCGATTTGGCGGCGTCGCCGGCCAGGGCGTAATAGATGTGGCTGCCCGCCCGCCGGCAACTGACCAGACCGTCGGCCCGCAAGCGCGACAGATGCTGCGACAACGCCGAGGGCTGCAGGCCGGCGCTGCGGCCCAATTCGCCGGCGCAGCGTTCGCCCGCCATCAGCTCGCGCAGCACCTTGAGGCGATGGGGATTGCCCATGGCCTGCAACAGGCGGGCGGCGCGGCCGAGGTCCACCGGCATGTCGCGCGCGGATTCGAACATCAGCGGCAGCACGCCGGCGGCGCGCAACTCGCCCATGGAATCCTCGGCTTCGTCGGCGTTCAGGTAAAAGCCGGCATCGACCGCACGTTCCTGCAGTTCGTGCGCCGTCAACGCCACCGTGGCCCCCGAAAACACCAGCCCCGCCACCGTCACCCGCCGCGAGGTCGGGGCCAAGCCGGCACGGCGCAACGCTTCGATACCTTCAGACAATCCACGGGTGGTCATCGGCCTTCCTCCTGCAAACGATTGCGCAAATGATAATCATTCGCAGATAGAAGGCAAGCGATGTTTTTACCGACCCACGCCGCCCGGTTACGGCCGGCGGCGGTCGCTCAGCAATTGGCGCCGCGCCTCGTGCAGCAGATGGGCCAGCTTTTGGCGGATTTCATGGGGGGCGACCTTGCCGCGCAAGTCGCGCGCCAGACGGCCGACCATGCGATCCTCGTCGCCGGCGATATCGGTATCGTGGGGATGGGCCAGTTCGCGGGCATAATCGTGGGCGGCGTGGCCGATCAGCCCCAGCAACTCGGCCGCCCACATCCCGGCCATGCGGTCGCGGTGGAGGCGGACCTGGGTTTCCAGGTCGGCAACGGCGGCGTCGGAAGCGGCCTTGGCCTTGGTGCGATCGAACAGCATGGGACATCTCCCGTCTGCATGTGCGCTAACGCCAGTGTACTCCTGCCGTCGAGCAATCAGAAGCACCACGACGGGTTGCACCGAAAGTTGCCTCAGGCCGCCGCGTTGCGGTTGGCCCGATAGCTGTCGCCCCACTCCTTCAGCGCCAGCACCACCGGCCGCAGGGTCGCGCCCAGCGGCGTCAGCGAGTATTCCACCCGTGGCGGCACCTCGGCATGGACCACACGGCGAACCACCCCGCCCTGCTCCAGCTCGCGCAACTGCTTGGTCAGCATGCGCTGGGTGACGCTGGGCAGCTTGCGCCGCAATTCGCCGAACCGATGGGTGCCGTCCAGCAGGTGGTAGAGGATGACCCCTTTCCACTTGCCGCCGATCAGGTCCAGCGTCGCCTCGACCGGGCATCCCTCGCTGCAGTCATAGCGTTCATGAGCCATGGAAACCTCAATAGTATCAATTCGGGTACTATAGACACAAAATGTGCATTCTTGCCGGAACTTGCCCATAGGCGGATGCTGATCTCAACACAATCCCCAGCACGGAGATCATCATGCGCGCGGTCGCCTACCGGCACTCCCACCCCATCGACCATCCCGAGGCTTTGGAGAACGTCGACCTGGACACTCCGACCGCGAGCGGGCGCGACCTGCTGGTGGCGGTGAAGGCGGTTTCGGTCAATCCGGTCGACACCAAGATCCGCCATCGTGTCGACCCCGCCGGCAGCCCCAAGGTGCTGGGCTGGGACGCCGCCGGCGTGGTGGTCGCCGCCGGCCCCGAGGCCCGCCTGTTCAAGCCGGGCGACGAGGTGTTCTATGCCGGCAGCATCGCCCGGTCCGGCACCAATGCCGAGTTCCATCTGGTCGACGAACGCATCGTCGGCACCAAGCCGAAAAGCCTGGACTTCGCCGCCGCCGCCGCCCTGCCGCTGACCTCGATCACCGCCTGGGAATTGCTGTTCGACCGGCTGGAACTCAAGCGCGGCGCGGATGCGGACCGCCGCACCCTGCTGATCGTCGGCGGCGCCGGCGGCGTCGGCTCCATCGCCATCCAATTGGCGCGGCAACTGACCGGCGTCACCGTCATCGCCACCGCCTCGCGCCCCGATACCCAGGCGTGGTGCAGGGACCTTGGCGCCCACCACGTGATCGACCATTCCCAGCCGCTGAAGCCGCAACTCGAAGCGCTGGGCATCGCCGCCGTGGATGTGGTCGCCAGCCTGACCGCCACCGACTAGCATCAGGCGGCCATCGCCGATCTGATCGCGCCGCAGGGCCGTTTCGGCCTGATCGACGACCCCGAGCATTTCGACCTTGGGCTGTTCAAGCGCAAATGCGTCTCGGTCCATTGGGAGTTCATGTTCACCCGCTCGCTGTTCGAGACCGCCGACATCGCCGCGCAGCACGCGCTGCTGAACGAGGTCTCGGCCCTGGTGGACAAGGGCGTGCTGCGCACCACCCTGGCCGACACCATGGGCACCATCTGCGCCGCCAACCTGATTCGCGCCCACGCGCTGATCGAAAGCGGCAAGGCCAAGGGCAAGGTGGTGCTGGCGGGATTTTGACGCGGGAATGGGCGGGGCGCCGCTCCGCCCTTCCCAAATGTCGCGCAAGGCCCTATGTTCCCGCATGTTCCGATAGGCCCTTGAAAAAGTGACATGACCAAGCTCTCGCACATCCGCAACTTCGCCATCATCGCCCATATCGACCATGGCAAGTCGACTCTGGCCGACCGCCTGATCCAGCAATGCGGCGCCATCGAGGCGCGCGAAATGAAGGAGCAGATGCTCGATTCGATGGATATCGAGCGCGAGCGCGGCATCACCATCAAGGCCCAGACGGTCCGGCTGGCCTATACCGCCAAGGACGGCAAGACCTATCAGCTCAACCTGATGGACACCCCCGGCCACGTGGACTTCGCCTACGAAGTCAGCCGCTCGTTGGCCGCCTGCGAAGGCTCGATCCTGGTGGTCGACGCCAGCCAGGGCGTCGAGGCGCAGACCCTGGCCAACGTCTATCAGGCGCTGGACGCCGGTCACGAAATCGTGCCGGTGCTCAACAAGATCGACCTGCCCGCCGCCGAACCCGACCGCGTCAAGGAGCAGATCGAGGACGTCATCGGCCTGGATGCCTCGGATGCGGTGATGATCTCGGCCAAGTCGGGTATCGGCATCGAGGACGTGCTGGAAGCCCTGGTCACCCGCCTGCCGGCGCCGGAAGGCGACGACAAGGCCGAGCTGCAGGCGCTGCTGGTGGATTCCTGGTACGATGCCTATCTGGGCGTGGTCATCCTGGTGCGCATCAAGAACGGCGTCCTCAGGCGCGGCCAGAAGATTCGCATGATGGCGACCAACGCCGCCTACGAGGTGGACACCGTCGGCTATTTCACCCCCAAGATGATCAAGGTCGACGCGCTCTATCCCGGCGAGATGGGCTTCATCACCGCCGGCATCAAGGCGGTCGCCGACACCAACGTGGGCGACACCATCACCGACGACCGCAAGCCGGCGCCGGCGGCCCTGGCAGGCTTCAAGCCCTCCATCCCGGTGGTGTGGTGCGGCCTGTTCCCCATCGACGCCGCCGATTACGAAGACTTGCGCGATTCATTGGCCAAGCTGCGCCTGAACGACGCCAGCTTCCAGTACGAGCCGGAAACCTCGGCCGCGCTGGGCTTCGGCTTCCGCTGCGGCTTCCTTGGCCTGCTGCACCTGGAGATCATCCAGGAGCGGCTGGAGCGCGAGTTCAACCTCGACCTGATCACCACGGCGCCGTCGGTGGTGTACCGCGTCCATCTGACCAATGGCGAGATGGAAGAGCTGCACAACCCCGCCGACATGCCCGACCCCGCCCGCATCGACCACGTGGAAGAGCCGTGGATCAAGGCCACCATCATGGTGCCCGACGAATACCTTGGCTCGATCCTGCAATTGTGCACCGAGCGGCGCGGCCAGCAGATCGACCTGACCTATGCCGGCAACCGCGCCATGGCGGTCTATAAGCTGCCGCTGAACGAAGTGGTGTTCGATTTCTACGACCGCCTGAAGTCGATCAGCCGCGGCTATGCCAGCTTCGATTACGAGCTGGACAGCTATGCCGAGAGCGAGTTGGTCAAGGTCTCCATCCTGGTCAACCAGGAGCCGGTGGACGCCCTGGCCTTCATCGTCCACCGCGCCAATGCCGAGTCCCGTGGCCGCAACATCTGCACGCGGTTGAAGGACCTGATTCCGCGTCAGATGTTCCAGATCGCCATCCAGGCCGCCATCGGCGGGCGCATCGTGGCGCGCGAGAGCATTTCCGCCCTGCGCAAGGACGTGACCGCCAAATGCTATGGCGGCGACGCCACCCGCAAGCGCAAGCTGTTGGAGAAGCAGAAGGAAGGCAAGAAGCGCATGCGCCAGTTCGGCAAGGTGGAAATCCCGCAGAGCGCCTTCCTGGCCGCGCTCAAGATGGGCGACGACTGATCGCCACGGCCGCGAACCGGACAAACGAAAAGGCCGCCGAGACGACTCGGCGGCCTTTTTCGTTGCAATGCCCGGCCCTGGTCAGGCCCGGCGGAAGCGATAGCGCTTGGTGCGCTTGCGGCAGCTAACCAGAAGCACGGTGCCCAGCGCCCCCATCACCACCCAGGCCGGGGTGTCGAGCAACGCTTCCTCGACCGAGGCCAACAGTGACAGGCTTTCGCCGAACTCCGGCTCGCCGCCGGTCAAGAGAGTGTACACATCGGCGGTGATGATGCCGGCATATTCCGCCGGTCCCAACGCCATGACAACATCGGCGGATGCCATGATGACGGTCAAGCCGATCAGCACCCACCCCAACAGACGACCGAACAACATTCCCCACTCCGGTCAGGAAATTCAGCCTATATCTTTGATCCATAAGGTTTGCACCCGAGTGGAGGAAATTTCAACGCTTTTCCGACTCGTCCCGGTTGCGTCGCATGCAATGCCGCATGAAAGAGCGGGGTTGCGCGCCCCCCTCACTTTGTGTATTTTCCGCGCTTCGTCGGACCCGGCAGGGACCGCCGATGCGGAGGGGTGGCCGAGCGGTCGAAGGCGCACGCCTGGAAAGTGTGTATAGGTCAAAAGCCTATCGCGGGTTCGAATCCCGCCCCCTCCGCCACTGATTTAGACAAACCGCGCCGTTGAGCGCGGTTTTCTATTTCAACCCACCAGCCAACCCAAAAATGCGCGCCGGATAGGTGCAAACAACCCCGCACGCCGGGCTTATGGCTTCTCACCCGCGCGCGGCTTCACGGTCGCTGGGATTACAGAGACCAGACCTTGACCGTGAAGTCGTCGAATGTCCGGGCCACTTCCTTGGCGGGATCATCAACGAAGGTCACGCCCGTCATCGCGGCATGCAGTTGGAGTTGGGATTTCGTCATCTGGTCGGTACCGCGATCCAGCAGCACGAGAATCAGGTAGCGATTTTTGCAAGAGTGCCGCAGCAGCCGCGCCGCATCAGGGATCAAGCCCCACTCGCCATGATCCGCAGCCCGAATTTCGTCGGGGGTGATGTATCGGCGCGCCTCTCCCTTGGGGATGAAGTCGCGCCATTGCGCCGTGCCGCCGACCAGGCACTTGGGGCTGAAGTAGCCATCCATGATCTTGATTTCGGCAACCATGGTGGTGGCGGCGTTTTCGGAATCGTCTTCGTAGGATGAGAGATCGTACTTGCCCCGCCTGTCGAGGGTGCGGTCAGGTCGGACAAGTCGTTCGGTATTCGTCCACACGCTGATATTCCTGGCGGCGGCAAACATCATGATCTCGGTCTGAAGCCAGTTCTCACGGCATCCAACCGCCTGCATCGCCAATTGCATGCGGGGTTCGAGGGAACCGATGGCTTCAACGAAGAACTGCAACCACGGCATCTGCCGCCCCTCCCTTCACCGCCGGCCGCTTACGCCCCCTGGCGGATATCGCTGAGGAAGCTTTCCACCACCGTCTTCAGTCCGGACGCCTCGGTCGACAGCGACTGGGCCGAGGTCAGGACGGTTTGTGCCGAGCGCCCCGATTCCGACGCCACCTGGGCGACGTTGCGGATCGTGTTCAGCACCGTCTGGGTTCGCTCGGACGTGCTTTGGATACTGCCGGCGATACTGCCGGTGGCCGCCGATTGTTCCTCGACCGCCGCCGAGATGGCGGTGGCGATGTGGCTGATCTCGTCGATGCGGGTGACGATGCCGCCGATGGCCTCTACCGCCTCGCGCGTGGCGGCCTGGACCGCGCCGATCTGGCTGGCGATCTCTTCGGTGGCCTTAGCGGTCTGGTTGGCGAGGCTTTTGACCTCGTTGGCGACGACGGCGAAGCCCTTGCCGGCCTCGCCGGCACGGGCCGCCTCGATGGTGGCGTTCAGCGCCAGCAGGTTGGTCTGCGACGCGATGTCGTTGATCAGGCTGACCACCTCGCCGATACGGGCCGAGCTTTCCGCCAGTTGGCGGACACGATCGTTGGTATGCTGGGCCTCGTCGGCGGCCAGGCGCGAGGTCTGGTTGGACTGCTCCACCTGGCGGGCGATCTCGCGGATCGAAGCCGAGAGTTGTTCGGCGGCGCTGGCCACCGCCTGGACGCCGGTGCTGGCCTGTTCAGTCGCGGCCGTGGCGGCGGCGGACTGGCTCTCGGTGGATTGGGCATTGGCCGACATGGCTTGTGCCGTGTCGCCCATGATGGAGGTCGCCCCCAAGACGGCGTCCAGAACCCGGCTGACGGACTGGTCGAAGCCATGACAGATGTCGGCCAGATGCGCCGCCTTTTCCAGGTCGGCCTTACGCCGGGCTTCCTTTTCCCGTTCCAGGGTCTGCACGCTCAGGGCGTTGTGCCGCAGGGCCTCCAGGGTCTCGCCCAGCTTGGACAATTCGTCTCCGGCGCCCAGACGGGGCACGGCCTGATCGTATTCCATGCGCGACAGCCGCAACGCCGCGCCATCCAGCAATCGCATCGGCCCCGCCAGCCGGCGCAGCACGGTCACGCCGCCGAACACCGCCAACCCGACCGCCACCACGAAACCGATCGCCACCGCCACGACCTCGGCCAGGGCCTTGGTGCGACGAGCTTCCAGGTGGGCCAGCGCGGCATTGAGCGCGGCATAACTGACATTGTGAAGATTCGGCAGCGGCACCCGCACCATGGCGGTGAAGTCCTTGGGCGTAACCGGAGGCTCGGCACTGCCCAATTGCTGGATCAGCGCCTCCATCTTCTCCATGGCGCCGGTGCTGGTGGCCCGCCCCGTGTCGACGGCGGTCTTCAGCCCGCCCATGTCGCCATAGGGCGCGGCCAGGCGTCCGATCACGTCCCAGGCTTCGGCCACCCGCCCCTTCCAGCCGGCGATATTCAGCTTCTGGGCCGTGGTCACCGCCTCGTTCTTGGCCACGTTCGGCCGCAACACCGGGCCGTAGCGGCCAATCATATCGCGAATGTTCCAACCGCTGATGCGGATCTGCACCATATCCGCCAAGATGGCGTCGACCCGCTTGACGTCGCCGCCCACCGCCAGCGAAATCTCCTGCACGGTGTCCGCGGTCTTGAGCGCGCTTTCGGTCCACGGAGCGATGGCTTTAAGCGAGCGCTCGGCCTTCGGCTTGGCGACCTCGCTCTCGATCAGAGGCAGACGGTCGTGCTGCCGCGCCGCCGCCTCGGCCAGTTTGGCCGACAAGGCATCGCGGCCGTCGAAATCCACGCCTTGCGCCAATTCCTGGGTTCTCGTCACCATGGTGTCCAGAACCGCCATCGCGGCGGCAACGGATGCCTGCGGGTTGTCCTCGGTCACCAACGCCGATCCCACGTCACCGATAGAGGTGCGGGACCGGGCCTGCACATCGAAGATGTCGTAATCGGTCTGGGCCAGCCGCGTGGCCTTTTGAACGAAGGCGTATTCGTTCACCCCCCGCCACAGCATGACACTCGCCAAGATCGCACCCACCGTGGCAGTGGCGACCATCAGCACCAGAATCAGCCTCGAAATACTCTTGTGATTGACCATTGCCCCCCCGACAGCATGGATCGCACGGTGCCCCATTCGCCTCCGGAGCGGACGATCCGGCGGAAACGAGCGATCGGCGACAGACGTCTTCGCACCAAGGACAGGTCTTCCCTGCCCTCGGTGACATCAAATGTCACAATAGTGGCATCCGACCATTACCGGAAGGCGCGAAGATATTGCACACTGCCCCGATCACGACGATGACTTGCGAAGCAGTCATATCGCGTCACGATTTTCTACTAGGCGGCGTTTCATCCCGCCGCCAGCAGGCGGTCGAGGTCGGCCAGGGTGGCGGACCACACCGCGTCCAGGTCGGCGGCCAGCGTGCGCACACGGTCGAGTTCGCCGGCCCAGGCGGCAGCTTCGATGGCAGCGGCGGCGGCGGCCAGCCGTTCGGCGCCCCAATAGCCGGTCATGCCCTTGAGGTCGTGGGCGCAATGGGCCGCCCCCTCGCCGTCGCCCTGCTCGGCCAAGACACGCAGGCGGTCGATGATTTCGCTGCCGGAACTGCGGAACAGCGCGGCGAGATCGACCATGCCGCCCTCGCCCAGATAGGCGGCAAGGCCGTCGAACTGACCGGCATCCATGACCGGCAACGCCTCAGCATGGCACGGCAGCAGCGTGGCGATGGTCTGGAACAACAGCGGCGGGTCGATCGGCTTGCTGACATGGGCGTTCATGCCGGCCGCCAGACAGCGCTCGGCGTCGCCCGGCATGGCGTTGGCGGTCAGCGCGACGATGGGAACGGCGTTGACCGGCGCCGGCAACCGTCGGATGGCGCGCGCCGCCGCCAGGCCATCCATCTCGGGCATCTGCATGTCCATCAGCACGACGTCGAAGCCGCCACGCGCTGCCAGTTCCACCGCCTCGTGACCGTTGACCGCCACCTCGATGCGATGGCCGCCTTTGTCGAGCAGGCCACGCGCCACCAGGACGTTGACCGGATTGTCCTCGGCCAACAGGATGCGCAGGCTGGGCAACGCGCCATGCCGGCGCGGCGTCTCGGCGATCGTGGCCGGCGCCTGGGCGACGGCGAAGGTCAGGCGGAACCAGAAGCGGCTGCCCTGCCCCGGCTCGCTGTCGACGCCGATCTCGCCGCCCTGGGCCTCGACCAGCCGCTTGCAGATCGCCAGTCCCAGCCCGGTGCCGCCGAACCGGCGCGAGATCGAGGCGTCGGCCTGGACGAAGGATTCGAACAGGCGGGCGCGGGCGGCGGGTTCGATGCCGATGCCGGTGTCGCGCACGGCAAACTCGACCGTGACGTCGTCGCCACCTTGCACCGGCTGGGCGGACAGGGTGACGGCACCGGTCTCGGTGAACTTGACCGCGTTGCCGGCCAGATTGAGCATCACCTGCCAGAGCCGGCCCGAATCGCCCTCCAGCCAGGGCGGCAGCGCCGGGTCGATCCACGCGCTCAGGTCCAGGCCCTTTTCGCGGGCGCGGGCGCCCAACAGGCTGACGACGCCGTCGAAGATACGCGCCAGGGTGAACGGCGCCCGTTCGAATTCGACGCGGTCGGCCTCCAGCTTGGAATAGTCCAGGATGTCGTTGATGATGTTGAGCAGCGTCTCGGCCGACGAGGTCAGCGCCTCCATGCGCTCGCTTTGCTCGGCGGTCATCGGGCCGTCCTGCACCAGCCGCGCCATGCCCAGGATGCCATTCATCGGCGTGCGGATTTCGTGGCTCATGGTCGCCAGGAAGTCGCTCTTGGCGGCGTTGGCCTCGTGCAGCGCCGCCTCGCGCGCTTCCGCCTCGCGGGCGTTGCGCTCCAACGTGCTGGCCATGTCGTTGAACGCCTCGCCCAACTGGCCGATCTCGTCGGTGCGCGCCAGGGTCACCCGCGCCGCCAACTGCCCGGTCGCCATCAGGCGCACCGCCCGCGTCAACGCCGACACCGAACGCAGGATCAGCGAATCGCCGATGGCCCAGGCCGCCAGCATCACCGCCACCGTCACCCCCAGCAGCCCGAGCACCCCGCGGCGCAAGGCGGCGTCGGCCTGGACGAACGCGTTGGCGGTGGGACGTTCGATGGTGACGTAAAGCGAGTGCTCGCCATAGGGCAGCCGGGTATAGGCGACCAGGTGGTCCTCGCCCCCGGTGGACTGGTGCAACAGCGTCCCTTCGTCGCCCCCCTGCAGCACGTGGGCAAAAACGTCGTCGGTGGTGCCCACCGCCGATTCGTGGTTGGGAACCTGGATCAGGATGGTGCCCCGGCTGTCGTACAACCGCAGCACGGCGTCGTCGGGCAGGCGCGGCGCCATCACCTTGGCGACCCAGGCCAGGTTGGTGCTGACCAGCATCACTCCCCTCAGGCGGTCGCCATCCCAGATCGGACCGGCGACCGGAATCATGGGGGCGTTGATGATCTTGCCGAAGATGTACTCGCCGGTGACCAGGCTGCGGCGTTCCATCACCTGCCAGAAATAGGCGCGGTCGCGCACATGGGCGATGCCGCTGGCGTTGCGCGCGGCGCAATAGATGTCGCCGTCGGGGTTGATGGCGACGAAATTGAAGAAGCTGTCGGGATCGTTGACGGCGGCCAGCAGGTCGGCCATGCGGGCGCTACACGCGGCGCCGTCGCCGGCCAGGACCAGCGGGTCGCGTGCCAGGAAGTTGACCAGCGTACGGGTCTGGCGATCCAGGTCGCGCTGGGCGTTAGCGACCATGCGCACCGATTGCAGCGCGGATTCGGTGATGCGGTCGGAAATGGAGCTGCGAACGGCTTCGGCGTTATAGATGATGAGGGCGAGCGCCGGCAGCACGGCCATAAACACCACGGCCAGCAAACGCGCTCTTAGACCAAGCCCCCGCGCCCCCATGCCCCATCTCCCCTTGCGCGTGCAACCCTACCGCAAGGGGACCCGCATTGGCAATTCAGCGGGCGGGGCGACACATTCGATGTCTTTTCAAGACAAAGCGTAACCCGTGTTCACGTCCCGTTTGAGACTTGTTTGCCGCCGCCGCGCCATAGTGCCGCCCACGGCCGGGCCGACCCGGCCGCAAGCAACCACAGGTATCTTCACGAGATGAGCACCCCGGGCCATAGCTGCGCCAATTGTGTTTTCTGGAGTCCGCGCGACGGCCAGTCGTCCGGGCGCTGCCGCGCCAAATTGCTGGAAATGCTCGATCCACGCCTGGATGCCCTGACTCAGGCGACATTCGTCTGCGGCCAATGGTGCGGACGCGCCGGTGCCGCCACGGCGGCGGAATAGCCCATGGCGATCGTTTGGCGCGACGCCATGTCGGTGGGACAACCGGCACTCGATGGCGATCACCAAATGCTGTTCGCCATCATCAATGAATTCGAGGCCAGCCCGGATTTCGACCGCGCCGAACAGGCGGCCAGGAAACTGTACAAATACACGCAGGAACATTTCCGCCGCGAAGAATCCATGCAGCAGATGATGCGCTATCCCGAGGCCGAGGCGCATCGCCAGGAACACGCCCACATCCTGGACTCCCTGACCGAGGTCGTGAAAAGCCATTTCCTGCAGAAGGACGGCACCGACCAAGCCGCCGCCATCGCCCGGCTGAGCGAATTGATGCGCCGCTGGATCGTCGACCACGTCATGACCACCGACCGCAAGATGAAGCCGTATCTCGGCCGGCTTTAGGCCGCTACACCAGCCCGAGCCGGTGACGCAGGCTCCACCTCCCCACCATCAGCGCGGCGACCACCCCCAGGCCCACCGCCAGGGCGATCCAGATGCCGCGCCCGGCCAGGCCACCCCAGAACGCCAATGCCGCCCCCAGCGGAATGGCGATCAGCCAATAGCCCAGGCCGGCGAACAGCATGGGCACGCGGGTATCCCGCAGCCCGCGCAGGCACCCCGCCCCCACCACCTGGGCGCCGTCCACCACCTGGAACATGCCGGCAATGGCGAGATAGCCGACCGCCAGTTGGGCGACGGGCAGGTTGTCGGGCCGCGTCAGGTCAAGGAACAGGTGGACGAAGGCCTCCGGCACGCTTACCAGCACCACGGCGGTGGCGACCATGAAGCCGACGCCCAATCCCAAGGCCACCCAGCCGGCGCGGCGCACGCCCTGATGGTCGGCGGCGCCGGCGGCCAGCCCGACCCGCACGGTGGCGGCCTGGGCGATACCCAGCGGCACCATGAAGGTGGCCGAGGCCACCTGCATCGCGATGGCGTGGGCAGCCAGGGCATTGGCGGAAATCAGCCCCATCATCAGCGCGGCGACGATGAAGCCGGTGACCTCGAACCCCATGGCCAGCGACATGGGCGTGCCGATGCGCAGCAATTCGCGGAACTTGACCCAGTCGGCACGCCACCAATGGCCCAGGATGTGATAGCGCCGCAGCCGGCGATCCCAATACAGGAAGCCGACCAGGGCCACCGCCATGAAGGTGAACGACAGCGCCGACGATACGCCGGCCCCGACCACGCCCAGACGCGGCGCCCCCCAATGGCCGAACATCAGCATCCAGTTGGAACCGACATGCAGGATCACCGCCGCCCAGGTGATGACCATGCCGGCGCGCGGCCGTTCCAGCGCCGCCAGGAACGAGCGCAGCACGATCACCCACAGCGACGGCAGCAGGCTCCATTGCAGCACGTGCACATAGGCGGCGGCGGCGGCAACCAGCGCCGGGTCCTGGCCCAGCAGCAGCAGGATCGGCTCGGCCTGCCACAGCAGCGCCCAACACGGCAGGGCGAAGGCCAGCGACAGCCACATGCCCTGGCGCGTCAGCCGGCGGCATTCGCGCACGCTGTGACGGGCGCGGCCCAGGGTCTGGGCCAGCAACGGCGACGTCGCCATCGCCAGCCCCATGCCGAGAATGAGGAAGGCGAAGAACAGGTTGGTGCCAAGCGCGCCGGCCGCCAACTCGGTCGGCCCCAGCCACCCCATCATCACGGTGTCGGTGGTGCCGATGGCGATCTGCGCCAGGTTGGTCAGCACCAGCGGCCAACCCAGGGTCAGCGCGGCCTTGGCCTCGGCGCGCCAAGGATCGACCCAGGAAGGGGAATGTTCACGCATGCCATGGCTTATACACGGCGCCCGCCGCCACCGCGAGCTTTCGCGTCCGACGGCCGACATACGCAAACGCCCATGGACTCCGCAGGCCGCCTATCGTACCACTATGGGGTAAACGCGTGGCCAAGCAGGAATCCTGGCATGAGCAACAATGGCGCGATCGTCATATTGATGGCCGACGACGATCCGGCCGACGTGCGGCTGACCCAGAAGGCGCTTGAGGAATGTCACCTCAAGAACGACTTCCGCCACGTCTCCGACGGCCAGGAATTGCTGGACTACCTGAACCGCCGCGGTCGCTATGCCGACCCGGCGCTGTCGCCGCGCCCCGGCCTGATCCTGCTGGATCTCAACATGCCGGGCATGGACGGCCGCACCGCCTTGGCCCATCTGAAGGCCGATTCCGACCTGCGCCGCATCCCGGTGGTCATCCTGACCACCTCGAAGGCGGAAGAGGACGTGCTGCGCTCGTACGACCTGGGCGCCAATTCGTTCGTCAGCAAGCCGGTGACCTTCGACGGTCTGGTCGACGTTGTGCGCACGCTGGATACCTATTGGTTCCAACTGGTGGCGCTGCCGCGCTAAGGGATCTTACTGGACACCCTTTTCGGCGCCGGTATTTTCCTTGATCGTCTTGACCAGGGCGGCGTTGGCGGCCATCCAGGCGTCGAATTCGGCGATCACCTGCGGGTGGTCGACGGTCGACAGCCGGTAGGAGTCGCGCGTATGCGGCAAGGTGGCGTCGAACACCAGCTTGGCGTCGAACACTCGGTCGCCCCGCGTGCCGCGCACACCGTCCAAATGGTAATTGGCTACCGCCACCGAGACATAGGCGCCATCCAGCCGTTCCAGCGCCACCTGCTTGAGCAGCAGTTCCATGCGCGGGTTCTCCTTGGCCTGCACCCGGCCGTCGCGGATGGCGTCCTGCCATGCCGGCGACGGGGTGAAGCCGGACACCGTGCCCAGCACATGCACGCCGTTCATGCCGCGTCCCAGATGCTCGGGGCGCACCATCACGCCGTCGACATAGCCGATCACCGGCGCGGAATAGGTCACGCGCTGGTTCTGTTTGACATCGGAGGCCCAGATCGGGTTGTCGGGGAACTTCAGGTCGATGCCGCCGGACAGCAACTCGGCATAGAGCCGTTTGATCGGCAGCGGCCGATAGGTCAGCGTATACCCATTGGCGCGGGCGAAGGCGTCGAGGATATCGCGGGCGGCCCCCACGTATTCGCCCTTTTGCACGGCATAGAGCGGGAAATAATCCAGCTCTTCGACCCCCACCACCAAGTTGCGGTGATCGGCCCGCGCCGGCGCCCATGCCAGCATGCAGACGGCCATCACGGCCACGGCCAACCTTTTCAGCGACATGCCCATTCCTCAACACCCCACCGGGTAATCGTGACACCACTCCCGGCACATGTCGCTTTTAAATAAAATTGTATTTAATTGCACCCTATCCGTTTGATCGATCCGGGACGCAGATGGAAAAAGGCGTCCTGCGGGCTGTCGCCGGCCATCGCCTCGTCGCCATCCAGGCCCAGGTGCAGGCCGCGCAGCACCCGGCCGGCGACGCCATGGCTGACCACCACCAGCTTCTCGCTGGCCTGACGGTCGCCCAGCCACGATGCCAGCCGGGCGGCGAAATGGTCGTAGCTTTCGCCGCCGGGACAGCGGAAGAACCAGGAATTGGTGCCCGAGCCGGACAGGTCCTCGGGCGTCATCTCGGCCTTGAGCCGTCCCATCCAGTGACCGGTGGAGATTTCCTTGAGCCGGTTGTCCATCTCGATGCGGGCGAAGTCCAATCCCGACACCTCGGACAGAATGGCGGCGGTCTGGACGCAGCGCGGCAACGGGCTGCAAATCAGACGCCAGCCGGCGGGGTCGCCAAGCAGCCCGGCCAGGGTGCGGCCATAGGCCTTGGCCTGCTCGATCCCCTTGAGCGTCAGCGGCGAATCGCCATGGCCCTGGATGCGCTTCTGGCGGTTCCAGTGGGTTTCACCGTGGCGAAGCAGATAGATTTCAGGCATGGAAGCCTCTCGCGAACGGGAACGGCCTTCCCTCTCCCGTCATGCCCGGACTTGATCCGGGCATCCATGGATCGCCGGGTCAAGCCCGGCGATGACGGGGGAAGAAAGGCCGCATTACAGTACGACTAAGACCGCAGAACGCCGCCGGTGGCCTTGACCACGGCATCGACGATCTTCTTGGCCACCGCCTCGATCTCCTCGTCGGTGAGGGTCTTTTCGGTGGGCTGCAGGGTCGCGGTGATGGCGATGGACTTCTTGCCCTCGCCCACATTGGGACCTTCGTACAGGTCGAACACGGCGATGTCGGTCACCAGCGCCTTGTCGGCGTTCCTGGCGGCACGCACCACCTGATCGGCCGACACCGTGGCATCCAGCACGAAGGCGAAATCGCGTTCCAGCGGCTGGAACGGCGACAGCTTCAGCGCCGGCTTGGCCTTGGTCGCCTTGGCCTTCTGCGGCGGCAGCGCTTCGAGGAACAACTCGAACGCCACCACCGGTCCCTTGACGTCCAGGGCGGCCAGAGTGGCGGGGTGCAGTTCGCCGAACGTCGCCACCGGCTTGTTGCCGAGCTTCAACGTGCCCGAGCGGCCGGGGTGGTACCACGACGGCGCCTCGGCGACGACCTGGAACGAGTCCGGGTTGCCGCCGGCGGCGGTGATGGCGGCCAGCAGATCGGCCTTGGCGTCGAACAGGTCGACGGCGCGGGTCGCTTCCTTCCAGTGGCGCGGAACGGCGCGACCGGCCCGCAGACCGGCGGCGACGGCGCGCTGCTGGCCCGGCTCGGGGCCATCGAATTGCGGGCCGATCTCGAACAGGCCGACATCCTTGAAGCCACGGTCGGCGTTACGGCCGACGGCGGCAACCAGGTTGGGCAGCACGCTGGGACGCATGGCATCCAGATCCGACGAGATCGGATTGGCCAGATGCATCTCGGGGGCGCCGCCGCCGAACAGCTTGGCCTGGGCCGACGGCAGGAACGACCACGTCACCGTTTCGACCAACCCGCGCGAGGCGAGTTGGCGACGTACCCACGACGCCCGGCGCTGGCCGGGGGTCAGCAGCGGCTTGGGCATGCTGGGGCGGGGCAGCGGCACGGTGGGAATGTGGTCGTAACCGTTGATGCGGATGACCTCTTCCACCAGATCGTGCTCGGCGGAAATGTCGCCGCGCCACGACGGCGGCACCACCAGCAAACCGTCCGCATGCTCGGACACGACGCAGCCCAGGCCGCGCAGTATGTCTTCCTGCTTGTCCTTGGCGACGGCGACACCGCCTAGCTCGGCCACGCGCTCGGGGCGCAGGACGATGGAGGTGCGCCAGTCCGGCTCGGTGCCGGCGACGATCAGGTCCGACGGCTCGCCGCCGCACAGCTCGACGATCAGCCGGGTGGCGATTTCAGCGGCGGTGACGACGAAGGCCGGATCGACGCCGCGTTCGAAGCGGAAGCGGGCATCGGACAGGATGTCCAGCTTGCGCCCGGTGGCGGCGGTGCGGATCGGATCGAAATAGGCGGCTTCCAGGAACACGTCGGTGGTCGCCTCGGTGCAGCCGGAATGCTCGCCGCCCATGATGCCGGCGATGGCCTCGGCGCCCGCCTCGTCGGCGATCACCGTCATGTCGGCGGACAGGGTGTATTCCTTGCCGTTCAACGCCTGCAGCGTCTCGCCCTCGCGGGCCAGGCGGGCGCGGATGTCGCCCTTGACCTTGGCAGCGTCGAAGACGTGCAACGGCCGAGCGAGGTCGTAAGTGACGTAATTGGTGATGTCCACCAGGGCCGAGATCGGACGCAGGCCGATGGCGGTCAGCCGGTCCTTGAGCCAGGCCGGGCTTTCGCCGTTCTTCACGCCGCGGATCAGACGGCCGGCGAACAGCGGGCAGGCGCTCTGGGTCTCCGGGGTGAATTCCAGCTTCACGCCGATCGGGCTTTTGAAGGTGCCGGGCACCGGCGCGCTGTCCAGCGGCTTGAGCGCGCCCAGGCCCGAGGCGGCCAGATCGCGGGCGACGCCGCGCACGCCCAGGCAGTCGGCGCGGTTGGGGGTGATGCTGATCTCGATCATGGGATCGAAGCTCATCACCTCGACCAGCTTGGCACCGACGGTCAGGCCGTCGTCCAGTTCGGCGATGCCGTCATGGTCCTCGCCCAGCTTCAGTTCGCGCCACGAGCACATCATGCCCTGGCTTTCGATGCCGCGAACCTTGCCCTTCTTCAGCGATTCGCCGGTGACCGGGATGTAGGTGCCGGGCTGGGCCAGGATCACCTTGATGCCGGCCCGCGCGTTGGGGGCGCCGCAGACGACCTGGATGATGCCCGCGCCGGTGTCGACCTTGCACACGCGCAGGCGGTCGGCGTCGGGATGCTTCTCGGCCTCGACGATCCGGGCGACGATGAAGCCGCCCAACTGGCTGGCGGGGTCTTCGACACCCTCGACCTCCAGGCCGAGCATGGTCAGGCGCGCCTCGATCTCCGCCAGGCTGGCGTCGGTTTCAAGGTGCTGCTTCAGCCACGAGAGAGTGAACTTCATCGGGTCAGCCCTCCGGACAGGGTCGGCACGTCAAGCGGGACGAAGCCGTAATGCTTCAGCCAGCGCAGATCGGAATCGAAGAAGGTGCGCAGGTCGGGGATGCCGTATTTCAGCATCGCCATGCGCTCGACGCCCATGCCGAAGGCGAAGCCCTGGTACTCGTCGGGATCGAGGCCGCAGGCGCGCAGCACGTTGGGATGCACCATGCCCGAGCCGCCGATCTCCAGCCAACTGGCCCCCTTGCCGATCTTCAGTTCGCCGCCCTCGCGCGAGCAGCCGATGTCGACCTCGGCCGACGGCTCGGTGAACGGGAAGAAGCTGGGGCGGAAGCGCACCGGGACCTCGTCCACCTCGAAGAAAGTGGTGACGAATTCCATCAGGGTGCCCTTGAGGTGGCCCATATGGGTGGTCTTGTCGATGACCAGCCCTTCGATCTGATGGAACATCGGCGTGTGCGTCATGTCCGAGTCGCAGCGATAGGTGCGGCCCGGGGCG
Organism: Bacteroidota bacterium; assembly: GCA_050259735.1. Taxonomy (GTDB): domain Bacteria; phylum Pseudomonadota; class Alphaproteobacteria; order Rhodospirillales; family Magnetospirillaceae; genus Magnetospirillum. Next base: position 36,942 of record JBLNBE010000036.1, on the reverse strand, counting down.
ATGATGCGGATCGGCGGCTTGTTGGCGACCATGGTGCGGATCTGCACCGGGCTGGTATGGGTGCGCAGCAGATGGCGCGTGCCGTCGTCCTTCTCGCCGAAATAGAAGGTGTCGTGCATCTGGCGAGCGGGATGCTCGGCCGGGATGTTCAACGCGGTGAAGTTATGGAAGTCGTCCTCGATATCGGGGCCTTCCGCCACTTCGAAGCCCATCTGGGCGAAGATGGCGATCATCTCGTCCATCACCTGGGCGATGGGATGAATGCGGCCCTGGGCTTCGGGGCGCACCGGCAGGGTGACGTCCACCCGCTCGCGCGCCAGCTTTTCGCCCAGCGCCTTGGCCTCGAGCGCGGCCTTGGCAGTGGCGAGGGCCTCGGCCACCTGATCCTTGACGGCGTTCAGCGCGGCACCGGCGGCCTTGCGCTCGTCCGGGCTCATCTTGCCCAGGCTCGCCATCAGACCGGAAACCGTGCCCTTCTTGCCGAGCGTCGCCACGCGGGCGGCTTCCAGGGCCTCCAGGCTTTGCGCCTGGCCGACCAAGGCCAAGGCTTCCGCGCGGATCTTATCGAGTTCGTCCATGGAATCTTCCCCATATGGACGCGAAAAGGGGCCGCCCTTGACGGGCGACCCCTCCGCGTAATTTCCCTCTCTTCGTTACCGAAGAGCGGACAAGCCTTACTGGAGGGCCGCCTGGGCCTTCTCAACCAGCGACTTGAAGGCTTCCGGCTCGCGCGCGGCGATATCCGCCAGGACCTTGCGGTCCAACGCGATGCCAGCCTTCTTCAGGCCGTCCATAAAGCGGGAGTACGGCACACCATACTGGCGGGTGCCGGCATTGATGCGCTGGATCCACAGGGCGCGGAAATTGCGCTTCTTGGCGCGACGGTCGCGATAGGCGTAACGAAGCGCCTTCTCGACCTTTTCGATCGCAACGCGGAAGCACGAATTGGAACGACCGCGGAAACCCTTGGCCAGCTTCAGAATCTTCTTGTGACGGGCGTGCGTGATAACGCCCCGCTTGACGCGCGCCATTACTTAGCTCCGTTCGGCAGGTAGTATTGCTTGACCTTTTCACCGTCAGCCTTGAACAGGATGAAGGTGCCACGAGCCTGGCGCTTCATGTCCTGGGGCTTCGCGGACAGGCAGTGGCGCTTGTTGGCCACGTTGCCCTTAACCTTGCCGGAGGCGGTGAGCTTGAACCGCTTCTTAGCGGAGCTCTTCGTCTTCATCTTGGGCATTTTCGCTTTCCTTATCGGTGCGAGTTTAGCGATTCAGGCGCGTCAAGGCATGCCACAGGCCCTGGTCGCGCGAGGAAGGGACGCTTATAGCGAGTCGACGGCGCCATTGCAAGCATCGCCCGCGCGGTTTTCATCACTTGGCGTCACTGGCGTTCCCCCCACGCCCATGCGATATTGTTTATGGGGAAGGCACGATTAGTTTGCGGGAAGGGGGGAGTTTGAGCGCCACGGGTGACATCAACCGGTCACGCGACCTTTACGTCGCGTTCGCGTTCGCCGCTGCCGATCTGCTGATCGAGGTGGAGGCCAACGGCTGCATCGCCTTTACCGTCGGTGCCGCCATGGCGCTGGCCGGCCGGCCGGCGCGGCTGCTGACCGGCGTGCCGCTGACCGACCTGTTCGTCCCCGAGGACACCCCGCGCATTCTTCGCGCGCTGTCGCGCATGGATCGCGGCGAGCGGGTGCGCCACCTGCTGCTGCACACGCCGGGCAACGGCGACGGCGCGCCCAAGCCGGTGGCGCTGTCGGGCTATCACCACCCGCAACGCCCGGGTGGCCGCCTGCTGGCGCTGAGCCACGCCGCCGCCATGGACCTGCCGGCCGAGGCGCACGACCCCATTTCCGGCCTGCTGGACAAGAACGGGTTCACCGACCTGGCCCGGCGCATGCTGGACGAATCCTCGGCGGCCGGCCCCGGCGAATCCTACCAGTTGACCATGCTGGAAGTGCCCCAGGTCGAGAAGGTGCGCGCCGAGGCGGGACCGCTGGCCGCCGACGAGTTCATGTCCGAACTGGGCGAGCGCCTGCGCTCCTGCTCGGTGGGCGGCGACGCCGCCGGCGAGTTGGGCGAAAACCGTTACGGCCTGGTGCACGCCCCCGACGTCACCACCCAGACCATCGAAGCCACCATCGGCGAGCTGTTGCACGCCTTCCTGCCCGATGCCGCCACCGAAACGCTGCAAAGCGCGTCGGTGACGCTGGACGGCGCCGGCATCTCATCCGAGGAAGCGGCCAACGCGCTGATCTACAGCCTGAACGCCTTTTCCCAGTCCGGCACCATGACGCTGGCCGACCTGACCAGCGATCTGCGCCCGCGCCTGTCGGAAACCGTGGCGCAGATGCGCGAGATCAAGACCGTCATCGACACCGGCGGTTTCGAACTGGTGTTCCAGCCGGTGGTCGATCTGTGGACCGGTGTCGTTCACCATTTCGAATGCCTGGTCCGTTTCCCCGGTCGCGACTCGCCGTTCGAGACGGTGACCTTCGCCGAGAACGTCGGCATGGTCGGCGGCCTCGACCTCGCCATCCTGCGCCGCGCCATCGAGTTCATGCGCTCGACCATGGGCAAGCACGAGGCGCTGCGCTTCGCCGTCAACCTGTCGGGGCGCTCGCTGTCCCACCTTGCCACCGCCCGGCAATTGCTGGACATCGTCAAGGACTGCACCGATCTGCGCGGGCGCCTGCTGTTCGAACTGACCGAATCGGCCGAGGTCGAGGACCTGCCGGCGGTCAACGGCGTGCTGCAGATGCTGCGCCGCCAGGGATTTCCGGTCTGCCTGGACGATTTCGGCGCCGGCGCCGCCGCCTTCCACTATCTGCGCGCGCTGCAGGTCGACCACGTCAAGATCGACGGCAGCTATATCCGCGAGATTTCCACCACCGGCGAAAGCACACCGTTCCTGCGCGCCATCGCCGGGCTGTGCCGCGAGTTGAAAGTCGGCACCATCGCCGAATTCGTCGAGAACACCGAAACCACCAACCTGCTGAAGCTGCTGAAGGTGCGCTTCGGCCAGGGCTACCATTTCGGCAAGCCCATCAGCCCGCGCCCCGCCGCCGATATCGTGCTGCGCGGCTGGGCGGTGGACAACATGGAATGGCAGAACGGCCTGCTGATGTGCCGCACGGCCATGTAGGACAGTGCGGAAAAATCCGTCATTCCCGCGCAAGCGGGAATCCATGCATCCGCCACTCAATCTCTTGCGGGCAGGTTATGATCCTGCCCCACCATGGACACCCGCTTTCGCGGGTGTGACGCCAAGAGAGAGGCGAACCACATTTTTCCGCAGCCTGTCAGTGGCACAATCCCCCCATTTCCGCTAAAGCTGGCCTATGAGCACCACACCCACCCTGGCCGGCGACATTCCCGTCGGCAACTGGGTCGACCGCCACGCCCCGGCGGCCACCCGCCCCTATCTGCGGCTGATGCGGCTGGATCGGCCCATCGGTACCTGGCTGCTGCTGTTCCCGTGCTGGTGGAGCATCGCCCTGGCCGGTTCCGGCTGGCCCGATCTGTGGCTGTGCGCGCTGTTCGCCGTCGGCTCGCTGGTGATGCGCGGCGCCGGCTGCACCATCAACGACATCGCCGACCATAAGTTCGACGCCCAGGTCGAGCGCACGCGCGCCCGCCCGATCCCGTCGGGCGCGGTCAGCCTGAAGCAGGCCTGGGCGTTCCTGGCGGCGCAATTGGCGGTCGGGCTGGTCATCCTGATGCAGCTTGACGGCTTCGCCATCGGCCTGGGCGTCGCCTCGCTGCTGCTGGTGTTCCCCTATCCGTTGATGAAGCGCATCACCTGGTGGCCGCAGGCATGGCTGGGGCTGACCTTCAACTGGGGCGCGCTGATGGGCTGGGCGGCGGTGCGCGGCGAGCTGGCCGCCGCGCCGCTGCTGATGTATGCCGCCGGTCTTTTGTGGACGCTGGGCTACGACACCATCTATGCCCACCAGGACAAGGAGGACGACGCGCTGATCGGGGTGAAGTCCACCGCCCGCCACCTGGGCGCCGCCACCCCGCGCTGGGTCACCGGCTTCTACACCGGCACGGTGCTGCTGCTGGTCGCCGCCGGCTGGACCGCCGGGGTGTCGTGGCCGTTCTACCCCTTGCTGGCACTGGCCGCCGGACAACTGGCATGGCAAGTGGCGGCCGGCGACATCGACGACTCGCCCGATTGCCTGGCCAAGTTCAATTCCAACCGCGTATTCGGCTGGCTGTTTCTGGCGGCGGTCGTCGCCGGCAAAGTCACCTGATCCTTTTCATTCTTTCCACCGGAGGTTTTCGCCTATGCTGGACGCCGAACGATTGAGAGTCCTCATGGGCCAAGACCCCCGCCAGTTCATCCGCGAGGTCACCGAGGTGGCGCAGCCGCCCGCCTGCCCCGAAATCGACCTGTGGCTGGCGACCGAGGTGACGCCGCTGTGGGAGGCCACCGAGGCGGCGCTGCTGCGCGTCAACCTGCCGCCGCCCTATTGGGCTTTTTGCTGGGCCGGCGGCCAGGCGTTGACCCGCTACGTGCTCGATAATCCCGAGCTGGTGCGCGGCAAGCGCGTGCTGGACTTCGCCGCCGGGTCGGGCGCCACCGCCATCGCCGCCGCCAAGAACGGCGCCGTCAGCGTGCTGGCCGCCGACATCGACCCGCTGGCCTGCGCCGTCATCCCGATGAATGCCGAACTGAACGGTGTCGAGGTGGCGGTGACCGCCGACGACGTGGTCGGCCTGCCCTGCCAGTGGGACGTGGTGGTGGCCGGCGACGTCTGCTACGAGCGGCCGATGACCGACCACATCTTCCCCTGGCTGCGCCAGTTGGCGGCAGCCGGCGCCATCGTCATCATGGCCGACCCCGGCCGCGCCTATCTGCCCAAGACCGGCCTGCTGGAGGTGGCGCGCACCACCGTTTCCACCAGCCTGGAACTGGAAGACCGCACCCGGCGCGAGGTGGTGGTCTACCGCATCGTGGGGTAGGTTTCCCCCTCTCCCGCCCGGCGGGAGAGGGCTTCAAACCGATGACATCACCTTGAACAACTCCGCCTTGGTTTCGAAGCCGATGCCGGGGACCTGCGGCAGGGTCACGTATCCGTCCTCGACCGCGATGCCGTCGGCGAAGCCGCAGAACGGCTTGAACACGTCGGGATAGCTTTCGTTGCCGCCCAGATGCAGGCCGGCGGCGATGTTCAGGCTCATCTGGTGGCCGCCATGGGGCACCACCCGGCGGCTCGACCAGCCGTGGTCCTTCAGCATGTCCAGCGTGCGCAGGTACTCCACCAAGCCATAGGACAGCGCGCAGTCGAATTGCAGGAAGTCGCGATCGGGGCGCATGCCGCCGAAGCGGATCAGGTTGCGCGCGTCCTGATGCGAGAACAGGTTCTCGCCGGTGGCCATGGGCAGGTCGTAATGCTTGGCCAATTCCGCCTGCAGGGCGTAATCCAGCGGATCGCCCACTTCCTCGTACCAGAACAGGCCATAGGGCTTGAGCGCCTCGCCGGTGCGGATGGCGGTGTCGAGGTCGAAGCGGCCGTTGACGTCGACGGCCAGATTGGCGCCGCTGCCGACCACCTGGATCACCGCCTCGATGCGGCGCAGGTCCTCGTCCAGGCTGGCGCCGCCGATCTTCATCTTGACCACCCGGTAGCCCCGGTCGCGATACGACCGCATCTCGTCCTGCAGGGTGGTCAGGTCCTTGCCGGGATGGTAATAGCCGCCGGCGGCATAGACCCAGACGCGGTCATCGGCGACACCGCCGCGATAGGTGTCGGCCAAATGCTTCCACAGCGGCACGCCCTTGATCTTCGCCACCGCGTCCCACACCGCCATGTCCACGGTGCCGACCGCGACCGAGCGCTCACCATGACCGCCGGGCTTCTCGTTGCTCATCAAGGTGTCCCAGATACGGAACGGGTCCAGATTGTCGCCGGCATCGTTCAACAGGCTTTCCGGCTTGGCCTGGGCCAGGCGCGGCAGGAAGCGTTCGCGCAGCAGCCCGCCGGCGCCGTAGCGGCCATTGGAGTTGAAGCCGTAGCCAATCACCGGACGACCGTCGCGCACCACATCGGTGACCACCGCGACCACCGAGCAGGTCATCTTGGAAAAGTCGATATAGGCGTTCGCCATGGGTGAGGCGATGGAAAAGGTCTTTTCGCGGATGTCGACGATGCGCATGGCGTGGCTCCCTGAAAGCGTCGCTTACGTTAGGGCTGGACGGCCGCGCGCCGCCAATGCCACTTTCCTATCAGGTCATGCACGGACGGCATCACCCATGGACCTGAGCTGGCTGGAAGATTTCGCCGCCTTGGCGGAAACCGGCAATTTCTCGCGCGCGGCCGAGGCGCGCCACTGCACCCAACCCGCCTTCTCGCGCCGTATCCGTGCGCTTGAGGACTGGATCGGCGCGCCGCTGTTCGACCGCAACGCAACGCCGGTGCGGCTGACCGAGGCGGGCGAGCGCTTTCGCCCGGCCGCCGCCGAAACCTGGCGCCGGCTGGCCCAAGGCCGCGACGAGGCGCGGGCGGCGGCCCAGGTGGCGGAAAGCCGGCTGGTCATCGCCGCCACCCATGCGCTGTCGCTGCTGTTCTTTCCCGGCTGGCTGACCCGGCTGGAGGCCGGCGGTCCCGTCGGACCGGTGCGGCTGTTGTCCGACAGCCTGCAGGCCTGCGAAGAGGTCATGGCCCAGGGCGGCGCCCATTTCCTGCTGTGCCACCATCATCCGGCGGCACCGGGGCGACTGGAAAGCGGCGGCTTCCTGTCCACCGTCGTCGACCGCGACCGGCTGGTGCCGGTGGCGGCGCCCGATCACGGACTGGAAGGCGAGGTGCCGCTGCTGGCCTATAGCGAGCAATCGGGCATGGGCCGCATCCTCGACGCCGAACTGCCCCAACGGCCGCCGTTGTCGCTGCGGCCGGTCTTCACCTCACACCTGTCGGTGGTGTTGCGCACCATGGCGCGCGACGGTCGCGGCGTGGCATGGCTACCGCTGTCGCTGGTCGAGGACGATGTGGCCGCCGGCCGGCTGGCCCGGTTGGGCGGCGGCGCCTGGGACGTGGCGGTGGACATCCGCCTGTTCCGCCCGCGCCCGCGCCAAAGCCCGGCGGCCGAGGCGTTGTGGTCGCGGGCGATGCGCCTGTGCTAGGGTTTGCGATCCATTCCCGGAGGCGGTCATGACCCAGGTGGTGGTCGAACAGGTCGCGGTGCTCTCGGACAATTACGTCTATCTGGTGCACGAGCCGGAAAGCGGCGCCACCGCGGTGGTCGACCCGGCGGTCGCCGCGCCGGTGCAGGCGGCCTTGGCCGCCCATGGCTGGCAGTTGAGCCACATCCTCAACACCCACCATCACCACGACCATACCGGCGGTAATCTGGAGCTGAAGCGGGCCACCGGCGCCCAGGTGGTCGGCGCCCGCCGCGATGCCGGGCGCATTCCCGGCATCGACGTGGAAATGCGCGAGGGCGACACCTTCCTGCTGGGCCATGCCGCCGCCATGGTGTTCGAGACGCCGGGCCACACCGACGGCCACATCGCCTTTTGGTTCCCCGACAGCCACGCGCTGTTTTGCGGCGACACCCTGTTCTCGCTGGGCTGCGGCCGCCTGTTCGAGGGCACGGCCGAGCAGATGTGGGATTCGCTGCTGAAGCTGCGCGACCTGCCGCCCGACACCCGCATCTATTGCGCCCACGAATACACCGCGTCCAACGGCCGCTTCGCCAAGCTGGTGGAACGCGACAATGCCGCACTGGCCGCCCGGCTGGATCAGGTGTCACGCCTGCGCGCCGCCGGCCAGCCCACCATCCCCGCACTGCTGGCCGACGAAAAAGCTGCCAATCCCTTCCTACGCGCCGACCAACCCACTATCGCCCGCGCCGTCGGCATGGAACCGGGGACCGAAGCAGCCCGCGTCTTTGCCGAACTGCGGCGGCGCAAGGACGTGTTCTGAGAAATAGCGTCAACAGATACGCCCGTACGCGTAGCCGACAACCAGCAGCAACACGGATGAACCCGGATGCCGCTCCACGGCTGCACGGATGGGCACAGATTATTAATTAATCATATCCGTGCCCATCTGCGCCCATCCGTGTTTATCCGTGTTGCTGCTGGTTATCGGCAGTACGCACGGGCGCCGGCAGGGATCGCGATGGCTACCCCCGGTCGGGGAACAGCTCCCGCAGCCCCTCGGGCGAGGCGGCGCAGACGCCGCGTTCGGTGATCAGGCCGGTGACCAGGCGGGCCGGAGTGACGTCGAAGCCCCAATTGCCGGCCGGGCTGCCGTCGGGCACCACCTGGACGGTGACGATGGCGCCGTCGGCGGTCTTGCCGGTCATATGGGTCTGCTCGGTGGCGTCGCGTTCCTCGATGGGGATTTCCTTGACCCCGTCGGCAACGGTCCAGTCGATGGTCGGACTGGGCAGCGCCACATAGAACGGCACCGCATTGTCCGCCGCCGCCAGCGCCTTGAGATAGGTGCCGATCTTGTTGCAGACGTCGCCGTTGCGGGTGACGCGGTCGGTGCCGACAATGCAGCAATCCACCATGCCATGCTGCATCAAATGGCCGCCGGTGTTGTCGGCGATCACCGTATGCGGCACGCCATGCCAGTTCAGCTCGCGCGCGGTCAGGCTGGCGCCCTGGTTGCGCGGGCGGGTCTCGTCAACCCAGACATGAATGGGCATGCCGGCGTCGAACGCCTTGTAGATGGGGGCGATGGCGGTGCCCCAATCCACCGTGGCGAGCCAGCCGGCATTGCAATGGGTCAGCACGTTCAGGCGCTCGGCGCCCTCGGCGCGGCGGCGCGCCCAAATCTCGTGCAGCACCTCCAGGCCGTTGTCGCCAATGGCCGAGTTGATGGCGACATCCTCCTCGGCGATCTCGGCGGCACGGGCGTAGGCGGCGGCGGCACGGTCGGCCTCGGGCACGCCGGCCAGCGCCTTGATCATCTCGTCCAGCGCCCATTTCAGGTTGATGGCGGTCGGCCGGGTGGCGTGCAGGATGTTGTAGGCCACCATCAGCGCCATGTCCGACGCATTGGCCCGCGCCGTCAACGCCATGCCGTAAGCGGCGGTGGCGCCGATCAGCGGGGCGCCGCGCACCAGCATGGCCTTGATGGCATGGGCGGCATCGGCCAGCGTTTCCAGGCGCGCGGTCACCAATTGGTGCGGCAACCGGGTCTGGTCGATGATTTCCACCGCCCAGCCGTCCTCGGCCAGCCAGATGGTGCGGGTGGGCTTGCCGTCGATCTTCATGCCGAAACCTCGTTGAGCATCACAAGTGGCACCTTAAGCAAAGGGATAGGGGGCGTACAGTCTTCACCCGATGTGCATATCCGAAAGAGGCTATACGCCTGCACCCGTGTCCATGCGGCGGCGGCGCCGTCTATCATCCGTTCACCAAGGGCGCCCCGACGTGCGGGGCGCCGTTCTTTTTTGAGGGTTCGATGCACAAACGACAGGACGCCGACTGCCCGTGGCATGCCAGCCAAGAGGTGGAAGCCGACCTGAGCGCGTTGCACAACGTCCTCAACTGCGCCTCGCTTCAGGGCTGCAGCGACTGCGTGCCGTGCAGCGAACAGGCACTGGACCTGTTCCGTCAGGCGGCACGGAGAAGCCGCGCCGCCCACGGCTGAGTCCTAACGCTTCAGCACCCGGCCGGCGACCGCGTCCAGCTTGGACACCAGCGAGGCATCCCGCTTGTCGGGATGGGTGATGATGGCGTGTTCCAGGGCGTGATGACAGCCCTTGGCACAGGCGCCGGTGCGGCCCGACACGTGCGGCACGATGGCCTTGACCAAGGCGCGGGCGCGGTCGGCGTTCTCGACCAGCACCTTGACCACCTGCTCGACCGTCACCGCGTCGTGGTCGGGATGCCAGCAATCGAAATCGGTGACCATGGCGACGGTGGCGTAGCACATCTCGGCCTCGCGGGCCAACTTGGCCTCGGGCATGTTGGTCATGCCGATGACGTCGCAGCCCCACTGGCGATACAGGTTGCTCTCGGCCTGGGTCGAGAATTGCGGGCCTTCCATCACCAGATAGGTGCCGCCGCGCACGGCGGTGATGCCGGCATCCTTGGCACCGCGCTCGATGATGCCGCCCAGGCGGCCGCACACCGGGTGGGCCATGGACACGTGGGCGACCAGACCGGTCTCGAAGAAGCTTTTGACGCGGGCGAAGGTGCGGTCGATGAACTGGTCGACGATGACGAAGGTGCCGGGCGGCAGTTCCGCCTTCAGCGACCCCACCGCCGACACCGACACGATCTCGGTGACGCCGGCGCGCTTCATGGCGTCGATGTTGGCGCGGTAGTTCAGCTCGGACGGCGGGATGCGATGGCCGCGACCGTGGCGGGGCAGGAACACCAGCTTCTGGCCGTCCAACTCGCCGAACAGCAATTCGTCCGACGGCTCGCCGAAGGGCGTTTCGACCCGGCGCCATTCCGTCTTGGTCAGGCCGTCGATGTCGTAGACGCCGGAACCGCCGATGATGCCGAGAACGGGAGTGGTCATGCTGTCGCCCCTGGATTGGATATGCTGGAGCGGTGGTAAAACAAAAAGGCCGCCATCGCAAGGATGGCGGCCAGTTTGAAGCTTAACCTCTCCGGGCGCGGGCGTCCCGGAGGCGCCGGATCAGTGGATGTTCTTCCAGATCTGGCGCTTCAGCGCGTACAGCAGGGCGGTGAAGATGCCCAGGAACACCATCACCTTGAGGCCCAGCGACTTGCGGGCGTCCAGCTCAGGCTCGGCGGCCCAGTTCAGGAACACCGCAACGTCCTGCGCCATCTGCTCGGGCGTCGCCTTGGTGCCGTCGGTATAGGTCACCAAGTCCTCCATCAGCTGCGGCGGCATGCTGATGTTGTTACCCGGGAAGTACTTGTTGAAGTACTTGCCCTCGGGGACGACGTGATGCTCGGGGATCTCTTCCGAGAAGCCCAGCATCAGGCTGTAGATGTAGTTCGGACCGCCGACGCGGGCCTTCGCCATCAGCGACAGATCCGGCGGAGCGGCGCCGCCATTGGCGGCCGCAGCGGCCTTCTCGTTCGGGAACGGCGAGATGTAGCGGTCCGACGGACGGCCGGCGCGCTTGCTGACGATACCTTCGTCGTTGGGCGCGTCGTCGATGTCACGCTCGGCGGCGACGGTCTTGATTTCCTCGGCGGTCAGGCCGACGTCGGCAAGATTGCGATACGCCACCAGACGCATGCCGTGGCAGTTCGAGCAGACCTGATGGAACACCTCGAAGCCACGCTTGAGCTGAGCCGGGTCGTACTTGCCGAAGAAGCCGTTGAACGAGAAGTTCGGCGTCATCAGCGGCTCGCCGCCGGTATTGGCCATGGCGGCGCCGGAAGCGCCCACCAGACCCGTGGCGACCAGGGCCGAAAGGATCAGCTTACGCATTATGCCTTCTCCTTCAGCACGGGGGCCGAGATGCTGGCCGGCAGCGCCTTGGGCTTCTCGATCTTGCCCAGCAGCGGCATGATGATCAGGAAGTGGGCGAAGTAATACGCCGTGGCGATCTGGCCGATGGTGATCAGCGGCTCGGCCGCCGGCTTGCCGCCGACATAACCCAGCACCAGGCAGTCCACCAGGAACAGCCAGAAGAACTGGCGATACAGCGGGCGGAACTTCGCCGAGCGCACCTTGGAGGTGTCCAGCCAGGGCAGGAAGAACAGGATGATGATGGCCGAGAACATGGCCACGACGCCCTGCAGCTTCGCCGAGATGAACCAGACGTCCTGGGTGAAGGCGCGCAGGATCGCGTAGAACGGCAGGAAGTACCATTCCGGCACGATGTGCGGCGGGGTCACCATGGGATTGGCCGGGATATAGTTATCCGGCTCGCCAAAGAAGTTCGGCGCCCAGAACACGAAGGCACAGTACACCATCAGGAACACGCCGATGCCGAACAGGTCCTTGATCGTGTAGTAGGGGTGGAACGGAATGCTGTCGGCAGGGGTCTTGATCTCGATGCCCAGCGGGTTGTTCGACTTGACGGTGTGCAGCGCCCACACGTGGACGACCACCAGGCCAAGGATGACGAACGGCAGCAGGTAGTGCAGCGAGAAGAAGCGGTTCAGCGTCGGGTTGTCGACCGAGAAGCCGCCCCACAGCAGGGTGCGGATCGGTTCGCCGACGATGGGGAACGCCGAGAACAGGTTGGTGATCACGGTGGCGCCCCAGAAGGACATCTGTCCCCACGGCAGCACGTAGCCCATGAACGCGGTGCCCATCATCGCCAGGAAAATGACGATGCCGACCCACCACAGCACTTCACGCGGAGCCTTGTACGAACCGTAGTACATGTTCCGCATGATGTGAATGTACACCAGGACGAAGAACATCGAGGCGCCGTTCATGTGCAGGTAGCGCAACAGCCACCCGTAATTCACATCGCGCATGATGCGTTCGACCGAGTCGAAAGCCAGCGAGGTGTGCGACGAATAGTTCATCACCAGGAAGATGCCGGTCAACAGCATCACCACCAGGATGAAACCGGCCAGCGAGCCGAAGTTCCACCAGTAGTTCAGATTCCTGGGAGTGGGATACTCGATGGCGGAATGCTGCATCATCGAGAAGATGGGAAGCCGCTGGTCCAGCCAGCTCACCACCTTGTTATTGGTCTGAAAGCCGCTCATGGCCGATCCTTACCCGATCCGGATGGTGGTGTCGGTGGTGAACGCATACTTCGGAACCGGCAGGTTCAACGGCGCGGGACCCTTGCGGATGCGGCCCGAAGTATCGTAGTGCGAACCGTGACAGGGGCAGAACCAGCCGTTGTAATCACCCTTCGGGTCGGCAGGCTTCTGGCCCAGCGGAACGCACCCCAGATGGGTGCAGACACCAATGACGATCAGCCATTCCGGCTTGGTCACGCGATCGGCATCCTTGGCCGGGTCGCGCAGGTCGGCGCCGTCATCCTTGGCGGCCTGGGCGATCTCGGCTTCGGTGCGGTGACGCACGAAGACGGGCTTGCCCTGCCAGACGACAGTAACAGCCTGACCAGTCTGAATGGCGGCGAGATCCACGTCGGTGGTGGACAGCGCCAAAGTATCGGCAGCCGGATTCATGCTGTGCACGAACGGCCACAAAGCAGCGGCGGTCCCGGCCGCGCCGACAGCGGAAGTGGCGTACAGCAGGAAATCCCGCCGAGTCTGCCCGTCCGTCGACGAGGGCTGGGCATGCGTTGCCGGATCAGCCATGACATAACCTCTTGTTGGCCCGCGGAAGCGGCCCTATTAACCACATTGGCCCGCCTGGATCAACAGGCGAGTCAAGGCAAGTTCAGGATTAACTAATTCTGCCGCTTGGCTTTTCGCCCCCCGGCACGCGACTTGCCGCAACGCCATGACCTGGAGCAAGAATGAGCCGTCCCCGACTGGCGCTTTACCAGCCCGATATTCCGCAGAACGCCGGCGCGGCCCTGCGCCTGGGGGCGTGCCTGTCCTTCGCCGTCGACGTCATCGAACCCTGCGGTTTCCTGTGGGATGAAAAGCGCATGCGCCGCGCCGGCATGGATTATATCGATCAGGTCGGCGTCACCCGGCATACGTCATGGGCGGCCTTTCGCCAGTGGTCTCACGACCAGGGCCGCCGCGTCGTCCTGTTGTCCACCAAGGCGTCCGAGCGATTGGACCACTTCACCTTTCGCCCCGACGATATCATCATGGTGGGACGCGAAAGCGCCGGCGTGCCCGACGCGGTGGCCGATGCGGCGGATGCCCGCATCCGCATTCCGCTGTCGCCGACGGCGCGTTCGCTGAACATGGCCATGGCGGCGGCCATCGCCATGGCCGAGGCATTGCGGCAACTGAGCGCCTTTCCGGCCGAGGAGTGAGCATGAGCGAACCCACATTGGAGCGCATCTACGCCGCCGAGAAGGCACAGGCCTATGACCGCCGCATCCGCGCCGCCATCCCCGGCTACGAAGCGCTGCACGAACTGGCCTGCGTCGTCGTCGCCGAAGCCACCGGCGGCGAGGGCCGCGTGCTGGTGGCCGGCGCCGGCACCGGCGCCGAATGCGTGGCGCTGGGCACCGCCTGCCCCGCCCTGCACGTGGTCGGCATCGACCCGGCCGAGGACATGCTGGCCCAGGCCGGCAACAAGGTGGCCGAACACGGCCTGACCGAGCGGGTGCGGCTGTATCCCAGCAAGGTTTCCGACCTGCCCACCTTCGAACCGTTCGACGCCGCCACGCTGTTGCTGGTGCTGCACTTCCTGCCCGACGATGGCAGCAAGCTGGAGCTGCTGCGCGATCTGGCCAAGCATCTGAAGCCGGGTGCGCCGCTGGTGCTGGCCGATCTGTTTGGCCCGCCGTGGGACGAGCCGTGGCAAGCCGAGCTGCGCACCTATTGGCGCCACCTGCAGCGCGCCGCCGGCATCGACGGCGCCGACGTCGACAAGGGCTTCAGCCACGTCGACCGCGACATTCACCCGATCACCGAAACCCGCCTGGGCGAATTGCTGGAGGAAGCCGGTTTCGGCCCGCCACGCCCGTTCTTCCAGGCCCTTTGCTTTGGAGGCTGGCTTGCGCGCCGTCTTTAAACTGCTGCTTTTGCTGACATCCCTGGTGCTGGCGGTGCCGGCCAACGCCGACGACAGCATGACCGCCCCCGAGGCGCTGGCCCTGGTGCAGGCCCACGCGGTTGCGCTGGTGGACGTGCGCACGCCGGCGGAATGGGCCGAAACCGGCATCCCGGCCGGCGCCGGCACCGTCAGTTGGGGTCAACCCGACTTCGTTCCCGGCATCCTGGCGCTGACCCAGGGCGACCGCAACGCGCCGCTGGTGCTGATCTGCCGCACCGGCAACCGCTCGGTCCGCGCCCTGGCGGCCCTGCGCGAGAACGGCTTCACCCAGGTCCGCCACGTCGGCGAAGGCATGGGCGGCAGCGCCGCCGGGCCGGGCTGGCTGGCCCGCGGACTGCCGGTCACGCGGTAACAGCGGAAAAAACACCGCCCGGGCGTGTTCCGCCGCCGGCCAGAGTCCGTCAGTTTTTGACGGAAGCATCCCCGATGAGCGTCATGGCCGGGTCAAGCCCACTGCTGTCCGGTTGACGCCTTCGCGGAACGTGCTGGCCCGTCAAGGCCGTGCCCAGCTAACACGGACGGCACGGAAGCCCGCTATCGCGGGCCACGGACGAACACGGATCGGCGCAGTGTTCGTGGATAGCGAAAGTCCTGAAACCCGAAGAAATCCGGGTCCATGGCGGTGCACCACGATGGATGCCGGCTCGAAGGCCGGCATGACGAGTTTTCTTTTGTCCGTGCGATCCGTGGCCGCGAAGCGGCGTCCGTGCCGTCCGTGTTACTTGGGCACGGTGGCATCCGTCAAAGCCAAGCAGGCCGTGCTCTGCGCTACCCAAGCCCCGCGACGGAACCGGACAGCAGTGGGTCAAGCCCGGCCATGACGAAAACAGGCTTGCCTCAACCTGAGCCGGACGAACTCTAGACGTTGAAGCGGAAATGGAAGATGTCGCCGTCCTGGACGACGTATTCCTTGCCTTCCAGACGCATCTTGCCGGCTTCCTTCGCCCCCGCTTCACCGGCGCAGGCGATGAAGTCGGCATAGGCGATGGTCTCGGCGCGGATGAAACCCTTCTCGAAGTCGGTATGGATGACGCCGGCGGCCTGGGGCGCCTTGGCGCCCTTTTGCACGGTCCAGGCGCGAGCCTCCTTGGGGCCGACGGTGAAGAAGGTAATCAGGTGCAGCAGGTCGTAGCCGGCGCGGATGACGCGGGCCAGGCCGGTTTCTTCCAGCCCCAGGGTCTGCAGAAATTCCTGGCGCTCTTCCTCGCTGCCCAACTGGGCGATTTCGGCCTCGATGGCGGCCGAGATCACCACGGCGGTGTTGCCTTCGGCGGCGGCCATCTCGAACACCTTGGCCGACAGGGCGTTGCCGTCGGCGGCCGAGGCTTCCTCGACGTTGCAGGCATAGACCACCGGCTTCGAGGTCAGCAGGCCAAGCTGCTTGAACATGCGGTTCTGCTCTTCGTCGTCGAACTTGACGGTGCGCGCCGGCTTGCCATCGCGCAGCGCGGCCAGCACCGGGGTCATGACGTCGACCTGGGCCTTGGCTTCCTTGTCGCCGTTCTTGGCCTTCTTCTCCAGCGGGACGATGCGGCGCTCCAGGCTGTCCAGGTCCGACAGCATCAGCTCGGTCTCGATGATCTCGGCGTCGCGCACCGGGTCCACCGAATCCTCGACATGCTTGATGTCGTCGTCGACGAAGCAGCGCAGCACGTGGACGATGGCGTCGACCTCGCGGATGTTGGCCAGGAACTGGTTGCCCAGACCCTCACCCTTCGACGCGCCGCGCACCAGGCCGGCGATATCGACGAATTCCAACTGGGTCGGGATTTCCTTCTGGCTTTTGCCGATGCGCACCAGTTCGTCCAGGCGCGGGTCGGGCACGGCGACGCGGCCGACGTTCGGTTCGATGGTGCAGAACGGGTAATTGGCCGCCTGCGCCGCCGCCGTCTGGGTCAGCGCGTTGAACAGGGTGCTCTTGCCCACGTTGGGAAGGCCGACGATGCCGCAATTGAAACCCATGGTCAGTCCTTTTTCCGTACAAGGGCCGCCCGCAACGCATCGGCGAGGGCGCCGCCCAGAGTGGGCGTGGAGGGAGTGGGAGCAGCCTGCGCGGCGGCCGGTTTCGGCGCGCTCTCGACCTGCTTTTCTTTCTTCTGCTTGGGCGGTGCGGTCAGCACGCTCACCCGGTTCATGAAGCCGGCTTCGTCGCCCTTCAGCAGGTGCGGAAACGCATCCGCGACGGCGTCGATCATCGGCTCCAGCCAGGCCTGGTCGGCCTTGGCGAAATCGTGCAGCACATAGCCGGCAACCCGGTCCTTGTCGCCGGGATGGCCGATGCCAAGCCGGATGCGACGATAATTCTGACCCAGATGCTGGTCGATGCTTTTCAGGCCGTTATGGCCGCCGGCACCGCCACCGCGCTTGACGCGCAGCCGTCCGGGCGCCAGGTCCAGTTCGTCGTGGATGACCACCACGTCCTCGACCGCAACCTTGAGAAACCGCGCCGCCGCCGCCACCGACTGACCCGACAGGTTCATGTAGGTCTGCGGCTTCAGCACCAGCACCTTGTCACCGGCGATGGTTCCCTCGGCCAATTCGCCCTGGAACTTGGTTCGCCAGGGGCCAAAGGAATGGCGGCGGACGAGTTCGTCCGCCGCCATGAAGCCGATATTGTGCCGGTTCCTGGCGTATTCGGTCCCGGGATTGCCGAGTCCAACCACCAGGATCATGGTCAATCGGCGGCCGGAGCCTGCTCGCCTTCGGCGGCCTGCTGGACGGTCGGCGCCGCGACGGCGACGACGGTGCCCTGGGCGGCCACGTGATAGGGAGTCACGCCGGCCGGCAGCTTCAGGTCCTTGACGTGAACCGAGCCACCGATGTCCAGACCGGCCAGGTCGATCACGATCTCGGCCGGGATCAGGTCGGGGGCGCAGGTCACTTCGATCTCATGCAGCTCGATGGTGACGACGCCACCGCGCTTGACGCCCGGCGACTTGTCGGCATTGGCCACGTGCACCGGCACCTTGACGTGCACGACGGCATCGGCCGAAACGCGCAGGAAGTCGATGTGCTGGGGCTGGTCGTTCACGGGGTGGAACTGGATGTCGCGAGCGAGGCAACGCTCCTTCGAACCATTGCCCAGGTCGATGTCGAACAGACGGGTCTTGAAGCCCGGCTTCTTCAACTCGGCCCAGATGACGCGGGGGTCGAGAGCGATGGTGACGGGGGCCTGCTTGGACCCGTAAATCACACCCGGAACCTTACCTTCACGGCGAGTGGCACGGGCGGCCCCCTTTCCGGCCCGATCGCGCAGCTCGGCGACGATGGCGCTGATCTCAGTCATTCTAATCTCCATAACGAAGAGGCGCGGCCTCCAGGGGTGCCACGCCGAAGCGGCTGAGATACACGGTTGCCCCCTCGAATTCAACGGGATTCCACGCCGGAGATAGATTCCCGCATTGACAGTTTTGAGCATATGCCCAAAACTACATTCTAGGAGACTAATATGACTCGCCCCCGTTGCTGTCGTCGCCTTGGCGACCAGCCCCCTTGCCGTCGCTTCAAACCCACCGGCATCCCCGCCGTTTTGCTGGAGGAAGTCGTTCTTCACGCCGACGAGTACGAAGCGATCCGACTTGCCGATCATCTCGGCCTCTACCACCGCGATGCGGCCGAACGAATGGGCATCTCGCGCCAAACCTTCGGCCGCACCGTCGAATCGGCCCGGCGCAAGGTTGCCCGCGCCCTGACCGAAGGGCTGACCCTCGCCATCGAGGCCGCACAGGACGAAGCCGGGGACACGTCTCTACGTGAACCACAACAAGGATAGACATCATGGTGATGATTGCAGTTCCGTCGCGCGACGGCATGGTCGACGAGCATTTCGGCCATTGCGAGGCGTTTAGCATCTTCCGCCTCAAGGATGGCACCCTCAGCCTTCACAGCAACCTGACGCCTCCGGTCGGCTGCGGCTGTCAGTCCAACATCATTCCATCGCTGATCGAGCTTGGCGTGTCGGTTCTGGTGGCGGGCAACATGGGCGGCGGCGCGGCGAACCTGCTGGCGCAACACGGCATCACCGTATGCCGGGGCGCCTCGGGTCCGGTGGACAAGGCCGTAGCGGCTTGGGCGGCCGGCACACTCAAGGACCAAGACCAGTTGTGCCAGTCGCACGACTGCGCCGGCCACTGATCCCGGCCACGCCGGCGATTGGCGGGGTCCATTGTTCCACGCAGCGGGAAGGCGTAAAACGGCGTCATGACCGACACTGATCGCCTTT
This sequence comes from Bacteroidota bacterium, assembly GCA_050259735.1. Lineage (GTDB taxonomy): Bacteria > Pseudomonadota > Alphaproteobacteria > Rhodospirillales > Magnetospirillaceae > Magnetospirillum. Next base: position 18,148 of record JBLNBE010000036.1, on the reverse strand, counting down.
CCCGCCAGCTTGCCTTCAGCCTGGAGCTGGACAAGCTGAAGACCATCCTGCGCCAGACCTTGCTGACCGACAGCTCGCGGCGCGAGAACGACGCCGAACATTCCTGGCACGTCGCCATGATGGCGGTGCTGCTGGCCGAGCACGCACCGCCCGGCGCCGATCCTTTCCGCGCCAGCCGCATGCTGCTGTTCCACGACGTCGTCGAAATCGACGCCGGCGACACCTTCATCCACGACGACAAGGGCAACCAGGACAAGGCGGCGCGCGAACAGGCCGCCGCCGACCGCCTGTACGGCCTGCTGCCGCCCGATCAGGCCGAGGACCTGCGGGCGTTGTGGCAGGAATACGAGGACCGCGAGACGCCCACCGCCAAGTTCGCCGACGCGCTGGACCGCCTGCAGCCGATCATGAACAATTTCGCCACCGAGGGCGGCACCTGGAAGCCGCACAACGTCACCGCCGACAAGGTGCTGAAGCTGGTCCGCCGTATCCGCGACGGCGCTCCCGCCTTGGGCGCATATGCGGAAAATCTGGTGGCCGAGGCGGTAAAGCGCGGCTATCTGGCCCCGGCGCCGTGATGCGGGCCGGTCTGCTTGCCATGGTGGCGCTTGGCCTGTTCGCCCTTGGCGCGCAGGCGGCCGAGCCATGGCGGCAGGCACTGGACCGCGCCGCTGCGCAAAACCGCTATGCCCAGGCCTTCCTGCGCGACGGCGATACCGCCGCCGCCGAAAAGGCCGCGCGCGACGGATTGAAGGCGTTGCCGCCACAGGTGCCGCCGGCCGGACAGGCCGAGGCGCGCCAGACATCGGTTCAGCTTTATCGCCGCCTGGCCGACGTACAGCAGATCCGGGGGCGGATGGACGACGCGCGTGCCTCGCTGCTGCTGGCGAAGGTGCAGGCCCATGGCGACGCCGAGGCGGAGGCCGACGTCACCAACGATGTCGGCCTGCTGGACTGGACGCAAGGCAAGCTGGACGAAGCGGAGCAGTCGTTGACCGCCGCGCTGGAGGCGTATCAATCGCTGAAGGTGGCACACATGCAGGCGGTGGTGCGCGGCAATCTGGGCCTGATCGCGCTGGACCGCTTCACCGCGACGGACGACGCCAGCCACCTCAAGACCGCCGAAGGGCATTTCACCCAGGCACGCGACGTCTTCGTCAAGGAAGGCGCCAAGGACGACCTTGCCAACCAGTGGAGCAATCTGGGGTTGGTTTACCGTCATCAGAAGAAGTTCGTCCAGGCGACCAAGGCCCACCAGGAAGGGCTGAAGCTGGACCGCGCCGCCGGCAACCGCATCGGCGAGGTCGACAGCATCGGCAATCTGGGCCGCGTCGCCGAGGATTCCGGCGACATCTGGAAGGCGCGCGACCTCTATCGCCAGGCCTTCGACCTGGCCCAGCGCGTCGGCTATGCCCGTGGCATCGCCCATCACGGACTTTATCTGATGGTGCTGTTGAACCACGCCAACCGGCCGGCCGAGGCGCGCCCCTATGGCCCGCCCGCCCTGGCGGCGGCGGAAAGCCTGGGCAAGCCGCTCACCATCGACGCCATCCGCCAGCAGATCGCGGTCAGCGGCCGTTGAAATCCCCGGCCCTCCCCCGCACAATGGCGCCATGACTTCTCTTCCCGATGACACCGGCGCGTTGGACCTGCAGGACTACGTACGCCGCATCCTCACCTCGGCCGTGTACGAGGTGGCGGTGGAAACGCCGCTGGACCGCATGGTGCAGCTTTCCGCCCGGCTGGGCACCGACGTGCTGTTGAAGCGCGAGGATCTGCAGCCGGTGTTCTCGTTCAAGATCAGGGGCGCCCACAACCGCATCCGGCGGCTCAGCGCCGAGGACCGCGCGCGCGGCGTCATCTGCGCCTCGGCCGGCAACCATGCCCAGGGCGTGGCGCTGTCGGCGGCGCGGCTGGGCGTGCGCGCCGTCATCGTCATGCCGACCACCACGCCGACCATCAAGGTGCGCAGCGTGGCCCGGCTGGGCGGCGAGGTGGTGTTGCACGGCGACAATTTCGACGCCGCCCGTGGCCATGCCCAGGACCTGGCGGCGCGCGACGGCCTGGTGTTCGTCCACCCGTTCGACGACCCCGACGTCATCGCCGGCCAGGGCACCATCGGCATGGAATTGCTGCGCCAGCAACCGGGCGAGATCGGCGCCATCTATGTGCCCATCGGCGGCGGCGGATTGGCGGCAGGCGTGGCGGCCTATGTCAAGTTCCTGCGCCCCGGCATCAAGGTGTTCGGCGTCGAACCCGAGGATGCCGCCAGCATGCAGGCGGCCATCGCGGCGGGTCATCCGGTCAACCTGCCGCAGGTCGGCATCTTCGCCGACGGCGTCGCCGTGCGTCAGGTCGGCGACGAAACCTTCCGCCTGTGCCGCGCCTTGCTGGACGGCATCGTCACCGTCAGCACCGACGAGATTTGCGCCGCCATCAAGGACGTGTTCGACGACACCCGCGCCATCGCCGAGCCGGCCGGCGCGCTGTCGCTGGCCGGATTGCGCAAGCATGTGGAAAGCGGCGCCGCCCCCGACGGCCCGCTGATCGCGGTGGCATCGGGCGCCAACGTCAATTTCGACCGCCTGCGCCACGTCGCCGAGCGGGCCGAGATCGGCGAGCGGGCCGAGGCGTTGCTGGCGGTCACCATCCCCGAGCAGCCGGGCAGCTATCGCACCTTCATCCGCCTGCTTGGCGGCCGCGCCATCACCGAGTTCAACTACCGCTACGCCGCCGGCCAACCGGCGGAAATTTTCGTCGGCGTGCGGCTGGCCGGCGGCGAGCGCGAAAAGCAGCAGATTGTCGCCCTGTTGCGCGAGTCCGGCCATGCCGTCGTCGACATGACCGACAACGAAGTCGCCAAGCTGCATGTGCGCTACATGGTCGGCGGCCGCGCCGCCTCGCTGGATGACGAACTGGTCTACCGCTTCCAGTTCCCCGAGCGGCCGGGCGCCCTGCTCGCCTTCCTTGACGGCTTGCGCCCGGACTGGAACATCTCGCTGTTCCATTACCGCAACCACGGCGCCGATTACGGCCGCGTGCTGGTCGGCATCCAGGTGCCCGAGGCCGAACGCGGACAATTCCAGGCTTGCATCGACGCGTTGGGGTATTCCTATTGGGACGAGACCGCCAACCCCGCTTACCGCCTGTTCCTGGCCTGAAGGACCCGCAGATGATTACCGTCGCCACCCATAACGGCACCTTCCATGCCGACGACTGCTTCGCCTTCGCCATCCTGAAGGCGGCCCATGCCGGTGCCGTCACCCTGGTGCGCACCCGTGACCTCGAAGTGCTGGACAAGGCGGACGTGGTGTTCGACGTGGGCGGCAGTTGCGATCCGGCCGAGGGACGTTACGACCATCACATGCGCGACAAGCCGCTGCGCGACAACGGCGAGCCGTTCAGTTCGGCCGGGCTGGTGTGGCGCGATTACGGCCCGCGCGCCATCCGCGTCCTGTGCCCCGCCGCCAGCGAAGCCGAAGCGGCGCGGGTCGCCGCCATGCTGGATGGCGGCCTGATCCGCGACATCGACCTGATGGACAACGGCGCCATGACGCCCACCTCGGGCCATTTCTCCAGCCTGCTGGAATCGTTCAACCCCAGCTTCGCCGAACCCGAGCGCGACGAGGAAGAGTCCTTCGCCGAAGCCGCCGAGCTAGCCGGCCGCGTGCTGGCCCGCGCCGTCGCCGGTGCCTATGCCGCCGTGCTGGCCGCCGAGACGGTGGCCGCCGCCGCCGAGCGTGCCGACGACCCACGCATCCTGGTGCTGGAAACACGGGTGCCGTGGGAGGACGCGGTATTCGACCTCGACCTGGCCCGAGTGCTGTACGTGGTCCGGCCGGCGGGCAAGCAATGGACGGTCAGCGCGGTGCCGCCCGAACGCGGCTCGTTCGCCCAGCGCCATTCGCTGCCCGAAGCCTGGGGCGGCCTGCGCGACGCGGACTTCGCCACCGCCTGCGGCGTCGCCGACGCCACTTTCTGCCACCCCGCCCGCTTCGTCTGCGGCGCGCTGAGCCGTGACGGCGCGGTGACGCTGGCGGTTCTGGCGGCGAACTCTCCCTGAGGTCTGTCCGTTTTTGACGGAAGCATCCCCGTTTATCGTCATGGCCGGGCATGACCCACGGCTGTCCGGTCTGAATTTCGGTGGCGGTGGCGAAGTGCACGACCGACGCCGTGTTCACGGTTGCGACTTTCCATGCAACACAGATGAACACAGATGCCGCTGCGCGGCTCACAGATGGGCACGGATTTCTTTTTGAGCGTCACGCCGGACTTGATCCGGCGTCCATGAAGCCGTTCCCACTACCGCTGGGCACTCGCTTTCGCGGGTGTGACGCTTGATTTCATCCGTGCCCATCTGCGCGCATCCGTGTTCATCCGCATTGCTGCGGGATCGTTCCGCCACCGCTGACGCCGGCCGGTGCCGTCGCACCGGTGTTGACGAACGCGCCCCATAGAGTTAGTTTGTACTAACTAACTACGTGAGAGCATCATGCTTCGCCGTCGTCATCTGCTGATCGCCGCCCTTATCCTTGCCGGTACCGGACTGGCGGTCGCGCTGTCGCCCGCCCGGCCTGCGGCCGCCCCTCCTCCGATCGTCGCCGCAGCCGGCACGCCGGCCGCAACCACCTACGGCCTGGGCACGGTCGAAGCCCGCATCCTGTCGCGCATCGGCTTCGACATCGCCGGTACGGTGGCCGAACTGAGTGCCGACCATGGCGACCACATCACGCGCGGCCAGGTGCTGGCCCGCCTGGACAACCGCGAACAGGCCGCCAAGGTCGCCCAGGCCGAGGCCGGCCTGCGCCAGGCGCAAGCCGCACTGGTCCAGGCCCAGGCCCGGCTGGATCGGGCGCGCGCCGTTCAGGCCCAGCGCCGCAACGTCAACGTCCGCCGCCAAAGCCTGGTCCGCAACGGCACCGTCTCGGTCGAGGCCGCCGAAGACGCCCAATCCACCGCCGACGTGGCGGCTGCCGATGTGGCGGTGGGCGTCAGCGACGTCGACGCGGCACGCGGCGCCCTGGAAGCCGCCAAGGCGGCGCTGCTTCTGGCCCGCACCACGCTCGACAAGCACAACCTGCTCGCCCCCTATGACGGCGTGGTGGTCGAGCGCAGCCGCGAACTGGGCACCGCCTTGCCCGCCGGCACGGCGTTGTTCACCGTGGCCGACCCGGCCACCATCTGGGTGCAGGCCTTCGTCGACGAGGCCCGCGCCGGTCCGCTGCGGCTCGGCCAGCCGGCCACCATCGTGCTGCGCTCGCTGCCCGACCGCCGCTTCGCCGGCCATGTCGTCCGCATCGGCATCGAGAGCGACCGCGTCTCCGAGGAACGCCGCGTCCACGTCGCCTTCGACGCCATCCCCGCCGACATCCACCTGGGCGAACAGGCCGAGGCCTTCATCGACACCGCCGGAGCCGCGCCATGAACCTTGCCCTGCGCGACATTCGCCACCATGCCGGCCGCTTCGCCCTGACGGCGGTGGGATTGTCGCTGTTGCTTGGCGTCGTGCTGTCCATGATCGGCATCTATCGGGGGCTGGTGGACGACGCCCTGGCCCTGGTGCGCGCCCCGGCCGCCGATCTGTGGGTGGTCGAAGGCGGCACCCGTGGCCCGTTCGCCGAATCCTCGCGCATTCCCCGCGACACCCGCGACACCGTCGCCCGCCTGGACGGCGTCGCCGATGCCGGCGTGGTGACTTATCAATCCATTCAGATCGAGGTCGAGGGCCACCCGCTTCGGCTGTTCGTCGTCGGCTATGAACCGGGCCGCCCCGGCGGCCCCGCCCACGTCGCCGACGGACATGGCATCGAGCGCAGCCATTTCGAACTGGTGGCCGATCGCCGCGCCGGCCTGCCGTTGGGCGCCCGGCTACGCCTGGGAACCGACAGCTTCACCGTGGTCGGCCATACCGCCGGGCAGGTGGATTCGGCCGGCAACCCGGTCGCCTATATGACGCTCAAGGATGCCCAGAAGCTGCAGTTCACCCTGGAGGGGGCGGCCGCGCGCAACCAGGCTGCCCGTGGCGAGACCGCCAACAAACAGCAGGTCAACGCGGTGGTGGCGCAAGTCCGCCCGGGCGCCGATGCCGACGAGATCGCCCAGGCGGTGCAGCGCTGGAAGCATCTGGCCGCCCTGACCCAGGACGGGCAAGAGGGCCTGTTGCTGACCGCCGTGGTCGAGAAGGCGCGCCGTCAGATCGGCCTGTTCACCACCATCCTGCTGGCGGTGTCCACCGTCATCATCGCGCTGATCATCTACACCATGACGCTGGACAAGATGCGCGAGATCGCCACCCTCAAGCTGATCGGCGCCCCCGACCGCACCATCGTCGGGCTGATCCTGCAGCAGGCGCTGGCGCTGGGCGGGCTGGCCTTTACCCTGGGTGCCGGGCTGATCCTGTCCACCGCGGCGTACTTCCCGCGCCGGGTGCTGATCGAGCCGCTGGACGTCGCCCGGCTGGCCGCCGTGGTGTTGGTCATCTGCGTGCTGGCCAGCCTGTTCGGCGTGCGCACCGCCCTGCGCGTCGACCCCGCCCGCGCGCTGGGGGGCTGACCATGGGCCACCCCCTGATCCAACTGCGCGGCGTCGCCAAGCATTACGGCGAGGGCGCCACCCGCGTCGACGCCTTGCGCGCCCTTGACCTCGACATCCACGCCGGCAGCTTGGTCGGCCTGCTGGGGCCGTCCGGCTCGGGCAAGAGCACCGTGCTCAACCTGATCGGCGCCATCGTCACCCCCAATGCCGGCCGCATCGTGCTGGAGGGCGAGACGGTGTATGACGGGCGCTGGCTGCGTGCCGACCTGCGTCGGCTGCGGCTGGAAAAAATCGGCTTCATCTTCCAGTTCCACAACCTGATCCCGTTCTTGAGCGTGGTCGAGAACGTCCAGGTCGTGCTGGAACTGGCCGGCGACACCCGCACCGCCGCCCGGGCGCGGGCGCTAGAACTGCTGGATTACCTGCAGGTGGGCGAGCGCGCCGACGCCCGTCCCTCTCAATTGTCCGGCGGTCAGGCGCAGCGGGTCGCCATCGCCCGCGCCCTGGCCAACCGGCCGCGCATCATCCTGGCCGACGAACCCACCGCCGCGCTGGATTCCGAGCGCGCCGGCATTGTCATGACCCTGTTGCGCAAGGTGGCTGACGAACACGGCACGGCGGTGGTAGTGGTCACCCACGATGAAAAGATCATGGACCGCCTGGACGTCATTCACCGACTGCGGGACGGCGCCTTGATCCACAGCGAGGAGAGGTGATGGCACCGCAACGCAAGAGCGCGGCCGAGCGCCGGGCGGAAATCGTCGAGGCGGCGCTGGCGCTGGCGGCCGAGAACGGCCTGCAAAAGGCCACGGCCGAAGCCATCGCCAACCGCATCGGCGTCACCCAGCCCGCCATCTTCCGCCACTTCCCGCGCAAGGACGAGATGTGGCAGGCGGTGGTCGGCTGGCTGGCGGAACAGGTGGAGGCCACCTGGCGCGACGCGCTTGGCTCTTCGCCGGTGGAGCGCCGCGTCGATGCCGTCATCGCCGCCCATCTGGCGTTCGTCACTCGCTTTCCGGCCATGCCGCTGGTGCTGCTGTCGCCCGAGCTGCGGCGCAGTTGCGCCGCCATCGGCCAGGGCAGTCAGCGCCTGATCGGCCACTTCCACGCCGCGCTGGCCCAGGCGATCGCCGACGGCCAGAATGCCGGCGTGTTCGTCACCGAGGTGGCGGCGGCGGACGCCGCCCACATGCTGTTGGCGATGGTGCAGGGAACCGCGTTGCGCTGGGCCGTCGGCGGCCACCCGTTCGACCTTCCCACCGAAGGCGTTCGCTTGGCCCGTATCGCCCTGTCCGGACTGGGCGCGCCGCGCGCAACCGTCTAGACGTTATTGCGCAGCCAGCCGCCGAACCACACCAGGCCCCAGCCGAACGCGGCAATGGGAATGCCCAGGAACAGGCCGCCGACCACCAGCGACTGCGGCGGTAAGGCAGCGCTGAACGGCGCCAGCACGCCCACCCATTGCAAGGTGCCGGCAGTCACCGCGAATAAGGTGGCGAGCGCCGAGGCGGCAAGGATGACGATGCCGGAGAGGATCAGGATCTTGCTCATGCCCCCAGGCTGCACGGCCATGCGCGGCGACACCTTGTCTTCGATCAAGCGGACCCACTAATCTGGCGGCATGACCAGTTCATCCGCCCGCGCCGTGCTTGCCATCGGTGATTTCCGTTCGTTCCTGGCGACCCGCTTTCTGTCCGCCGTGGCGCTGCAGATGGTCGGCGTCGCAGTCGGCTGGCAGGTCTATGACCTGACCGGCGACCCGCTGCATCTGGGCTTTGTCGGGCTGGTGCAGTTCCTGCCCGCCTTCGCCTGCGCCCTGCCCGCCGGCCACGTTGCCGACCGCTTCGACCGCCGCCGCGTGCTGCTGACCTGCCTGGGCATCGAGACGATCTGCCTGCTAGCCTTGCTGGTGCTGTCGCTGCTGGCGGCACCGCCGCTGGCGGCGCTGCTGGCGATCCTGGCGGTGATGGGCGCCACCCGCGCCTTCCTGGCGCCGGCCAGCCAATCACTGGTGCCCCATCTGGTGCCGACCGAGTTGTTCGCCCGCGCGGTGGCGTGGGCGTCGTCGTCGTGGCAGGTGGCGGTGATCGCCGGGCCGGCGCTGGGCGGCGCGCTGTACGCCTTTGGCGTCACCACCGTCTATGCCGCCGCGGCCGCGATGATGGCGCTGGCGGCCTGGGCCATCTCGCGCCTGAAGGCCAGGCTGGTGGTACACGCCGCCGCCGAGACCGGACTTGAGGGCGTGCTGGCCGGAGTGAAATACGTCTGGACCCGCAAGGACATCCTGGGCGCGGTGTCGCTGGACCTGTTCGCCGTGCTGCTGGGCGGCGCCACCGCGCTGTTGCCGATCTACGCCCGCGACATCCTGCACATCGGGCCGGTGGGATTGGGCGTGCTGCGCAGCGCGCCGGCGGCCGGCGCCGCGTTGATGGCGTTCTGGCTGGCTCACCATCCACTGGAACGCAACGCCGGCAGCCGCATGTTCATGGCGGTGGCGGTGTTCGGCCTGGCAACGGTGGCCTTTGGCCTGTCGTCCAGCTTCTGGCTGTCGCTGGTGGCGCTGGTGGTGCTGGGCAGCGCCGACATGATCAGCGTGGTGGTGCGCCAGACCCTGGTGCAGTCGCGCACCCCGGACGAGATGCGCGGCCGCGTCAGCGCCGTCAATTTCGTCTTTATCGGCGCCAGCAACGAACTGGGCGAATTCGAATCGGGCCTGACCGCCGCCCTGTTCGGCACGGTGCCGGCGGTGGTGATCGGCGGCCTGGGCACCCTGGCGGTGGCCGCCTTGTGGGCGTGGCGGTTCCCGGCGCTGCGCAAGGTCGACCGCCTGACCTGACGCGGAGCGGGGCTTACGCCACCCGGCGTTCCAGGGCGGCGGCGAAATGCTTGTCGGTCTTGTTGATGTGGTTCACCAGCCAGTCGCGCAGGAACACCAGCACCTCCATGGAGATGGTGCCGCTGCGTTGTTCAAGCCGGCGCTGGAACTCCTCGACCTTGGCGATGAAGTCGCGGTGCGCCTGCAGATGCGCCTCGCGCTCGCCATAGCCGCCCAACCCCATCAGCTTTTCTTCGCGGCCGAAATGATCGCGGGTATAGGCGACCAACTTGCCGACAACCTCTCCCACCACGTCCGCCCCCGCCCCTTTGGTCATGGCGCCGTGCAACTCGTCGATATAGGCGAACAGCCGCTTGTGGTCGTCGTCGATCATGGAATGGCCGGTCAGCAGGCCGTCGTCCCACTGGACGAAGCCGCCGATCTCGTCGACGAAGGCGTCGGTGACGCTGGCCAGGAAGGCGTGCACGTCCTCGCGCAGCTTGCTGGCCTGGTTTCCCAGCGCGGCGGCGGCGGCGGCGACGCTTTTCGAGGCGGCGTCGGTATCGCGGGCGCCATCCAGCACGCCTTCGGCATGAGCGGACACCTGCCCCGTGCCTTCCGACGCATGCTGAACCGACCGAGCGATCTCGGCGGTGGCGGCGGTCTGCTGTTCGACGGCGGCGGCGATGGAGCCGGAAATCTCGTTGATCTGCTGGATGGTGTCGCTGATGCCGCGCAGCGCCGCCACCGCGCCGCCGGTAGCCTCCTGCACCGCCCGGATCTGCGAGGCGATCTCGCCGGTCGCCTGGGCGGTCTGGGTCGCCAGCGCCTTGACCTCGTGCGCGACGACGGCAAAGCCTTTGCCGGCCTCGCCGGCACGGGCCGCCTCGATGGTGGCGTTGAGCGCCAGCAGGTTGGTCTGGCCGGCGATGGCGTTGATCATGCGCACCACATCGCCGATGCGCGACGCCGCCTGATCCAGGCTTTGCACCATGTCGTCGGTCTTGCGGGCGTCGGCGGTCGCCGCCACCGCGACCTGCCGCGACATCTCGGCCTGGGTTCCGATCTCGCGAATCGAGACGGCCAATTGCTCGGCCGCCGCCGCCACCGCCTGCACGCTGCCCGACGCCGAGTTGGACGATTGCTGCACCGCATGGGCGCGCGAGGTGGAATCGTCGGCAATGGCGGCCATGGCCGAGGAGTTGTTTTCCAGTTGCTGCACCGCCGCCACCAGATCGGTCACGGTGGTCGAGGCGACGGCGTCGAACTCCGTGGTCAGTTGCTTGACCTTGACCGCGCGGGATTCACGCGCCGCGCGCTCGGTTTCGGTCTGCGCCATCAGTTCACGCCGCCGCAGCGCATTGCTGCGCCACACCTCGACGGCGGCGATCATCTCGCTGATCTCGTCGGCGCTGTGATGCTGGGGCATCTGCACGTCCAACTGCCCGGTCGCCAGCCGCGACATCACCGTGGTGAGCATGCGGATGGGATACACCAGATGGCGCCGCACCACGATGCGAAGCGCCACGCCGCCGGCCAGGCCACCCAAGGCCAGAATCAGGATGAAGGCCAGTTGGCGGACGAAATACTGCTCGCGCTGCGCCTGTTTCAGTTGCCCGACTTCTTCCTGGTTGGCGGCGGCGGCGGCCGAGATCGCCTGGTTCAGCGCCTGACGGGTCTTGCGGTTGACGTCGTTGTCGCCGAAGTCGCGGGCCTCGGCCAATTGTCCGCTGCGGGCGATGCGGACCAATTCGGTACGGAACTGGATGAACTGCCCGGCCGACTGCACCAGCGCATCCAATGGCCCGCGCCGCTCGGTCGGCAGCAGCGCCTGCCAGGCATCCAGGGTGGTGCGCAGCTTGTCCAGGTTGCCCAACAAGGGCTTGGCGTACTTTTCGGCCTCGTCCACCGAGCGCGCCATGTAAATGCCGCGCGAATCCATCACCACCGCCAGCACCAGGCCGTTCACCCGCTCGCCCAGGATGGCGCGATCGGCGGCGTTGGCGATGTCTTCGGTCACCTGGTTATAGGACCGCAGGGTCTGCAAGCCGAACATCCCGACCGCCAGCGCGACCACGATGAAGGCGGCAACGGTGGCATAAATCTTCCCGGCGATCCGCAACCGCATGGACAGAACTCCCGAATCCGGCGCTCAAAAGAGGCATATCGTATCCCGATATCGTTGCCCTTGTCTCAAACACGGATCGCACCAGTCGTAATCGCGTTGTAAACGGCACGGCGGCGGCATTTCGCCGTAACAACCGGCGATATGACGACAAGACTCGCGACTTCGCGGCATCACCCGGACCGTGCTATAACTTTGGCATGGCAACGACACGACACCAGCACCCCAAATCGCGCTGGCCGGTTTCACTGGCCGTGTTCGCCGTTGCCGGCATCGCCGTCGCCCTGGTGTGGACCGGCTTCGCCATCGAAATCCGCAAGGACGAAGAGCGCGCGGTCGAAGCCGCCGAGATCCGCCTGATGAGCGTGACCGACGCCTTGGCCGAACAGGTCGAGCGTTCGTTGTCCGGCATCGACATCGCCACGCTGTATCTGCGCCACGCCTGGGCCACCAACCGCCCCCACTTCGCCGAGGTGGTCAACACCCTGCGCCCGACCAGCGCCATCGGCGCCGACCTGAACGTGATGATCAACGACACCGACGGCTGGATGGTGTTTTCCACCTATCCGCCCTCGGTCAAGCCGGTCAGCTTCGCCGATCGCGAACATTTCCGCGCCCAGGCGGATAGCGACGCCGACACCTTGTTCATCAGCAGGCCGGTCCTGGGCAAGATCAGCCAGCGCCTGATGATCCCCTGCAGCCGTAAGCTGCTGGACGCCTCGGGCCGCTTTGACGGCGTCGCCGTGGTCGCCATCACCCCCGAAGACTTGTTCCGTATCGACGACCACCTGAGCCTGGGCGCCCGCAGCGGCGCCTCGCTGGTCGGATTGGACGGCGTCGTGCGCTCCAGCGTCAGCCGCACGCCCCGCACCGTGCCCATGGCCGGCGACGTCATGCCGGCCGACCGCCCCTATCTGACCCAGCCGCAAGGGGTGGTCCAGGTCCGCAGCATCATCGACGGCGAACAGCGCATGATGGCCTTCCGCCGGTTGCGTCACTACCCCCATGTGATGGTGGTGACCGACCCCATGGCCGACATCATGGCCACCACCCTGCCCCATCGCCGCGAGTTGGGGCTGTTCGCCGCCACCGCCACCGGGTTCATCATCGCCTTCGCGCTGATCGTCGCCCACTTCTTCCATATCCTGGGCAGCCGCAACCGCGCCCTCGACCTGGCGCGGCGGCGCAGCGAGCTGATCCTCAGCTCGGCCGGCGAAGGCATTTGCGGTTTCGACGCCCAGGACGGCATCACCTTCATCAACCCGGCGGCGCGCCGCATGCTGGGCTGGGACGACGCCGATGCCGCCACGCGCGACAGCGTGGCCGAGCAATTGCGCCAGATGCGCCATGCCGGCGAGACCAAGGCCACCCTGTGCCGCGCCGATGGCAGTTGGTTCCCCATCGAGCTGACCGCCGCCGCCATCGTCGACCACGACAATGCCGACGGCGCCGTGCTGGTGTTCCGCGACGTCACCCGCGCCGTCGAAACCGAGCAGGCGCTGATCGACCAGTCCAACGCGCTGACCCGCTCGAATGCCGACCTCGAACAGTTCGCCTACGTGGCCTCGCACGATCTGCGCGAGCCGCTGCGCATGGTGTCCAGCTTCCTGGGCCTGCTGCAAAAGCGACTGGCCGGCACGCTGGACCAGGATTGCACCGAATTCCTCGACTTCGCCCGCGACGGCGCCCAGCGCATGGACCGGCTGGTGCTGGACCTGCTGGAATATTCGCGCATCGGCCGGCAGCAGCGCCCTGTGGCCGAGGTCGATCTGGCCGAGGTCATGACCGAGGTCAACCGCAATCTGGCCGCCGCCCTGGACGATACCGGCGGCACCGTCACCATCGCCACGGCGCTGCCCATCATCGTCGGCGATGCGCTGGAACTGACCCGCCTGCTGCAGAATCTGGTGGGCAACGCGCTGAAGTACCACGCCGCCGACCGCCCGCCGGTGGTCGAGATCAGCGCCGAGCGCGCCGGCGACGAATGGCGCGTCGCCGTCAAGGACAACGGCATCGGCATCGCGCCCGAGCATTTCGCCCGCGTCTTCGGCGTGTTCCAGCGCCTGCACAGCCGCGAGCAATACGAGGGCACCGGCATCGGCCTCGCCATCTGCAAGAAGGTGGTGGAGCATCATGGCGGCCGCATCTGGGTCGAATCCGAACCGGGCGTCGGCTCGACCTTCAGCTTCACCCTGAAGGTATAACCACCCGCGCGACAAGTGCCCGCGTTTGGGCTATCGTTGCCCTTTCCACCGGGGAGGGATGGTAAATGCGGGTGCAAGCGGACACCGTGGTGACGGTACAGTACAACGTCACCGACCAGGAAGGTGTCGTGGTCGACGACGGCGCCACGCCCCTGATCTACCTGCATGGCGGCGAGGACTTCTTCCCCCGCCTGCAAGCGGCGCTGGACGGCCGCCAGATCGGCGACAGCGCGACGGTGACGCTGAACCCCGACGACGGCTTTGGCGAGTACGACGACGAGCTGGTGCGGGTCGAGGCGCGGGACGCCTTCCCCAACGACGTGACGTCCGGCATGCGCTTCGAAGGCGTCGGCGAGGACCATGTCACCCGCATGTATACCGTCACCGACGTCAGCGACGACCGCGTGGTAGTGGACGGTAACCACCCGCTGGCCGGCGTGCGGCTGGTGTTTTCCATGACGGTGGCGGCCCTGCGGCCGGCAACGGCGGCGGAAACCGCCGCCCGCACCGCCATCCCGACCTGACCGGCGCGAGGACGACCGTCATGGTCCGGCGCCGTTGGGCCATCGCGGCCGCCGTGGCAACGGCGGCGCTGGCCGTGGTCGTGGCGGCGGTCAAGCCGCTGGAACGGGACAAGCGCGCCGAAGGCGCCGCCGCGGGGGCGCTGTTGGCCGATGGCTGGCGCATCCGCCTGGTCAGTCCGCAAATCGCCGAGGACATGGCGGCGCGGGAATACGAAACCAATGTGGGGCTGTTCGCCAGTGACGGCGTGCTGGACAGCGATCCCTATCTGACCGAACTGGTCGGCTCGGTGGCCGAGCCGCTGATCGTCGCCGCCAACGACCTTTACCCGCAGACGCGCGGCTGGGCCTGGCAATGGCATCTGGCCGATACCGGCGACGTCAACGCTTGGTGCCTGCCCGGCGGCCGCATGATGGTGCTGTCGGGGTTGCTGACGCCCGAGATCCTTGACGACGACCGCGACCGCCTGGCCACCGTGCTGGCGCACGAGGTTGCCCACGCCATCCTGCAGCATTCGCGCGAATCCATCGGCCGCAGCCAGGTGGCGCAGGGTCTGGCCTGGACCATGGCCAAAAGCCTGAAGGTGGGCGCCGTGCGCGAAGGCCAGATGATCCGCACGCTCAAGACCGCCTTGCTCGACCCCAAAAGCCGCGTGCGCGAGAGCGAGGCCGACGTGCTGGGGCTGGAGCTGATGACGCGCGCCGGCTTCGCCCCCGTCAAGGCGGTGGAGACGTGGGAACGCATGGCCGAGCGCCTTGATCCCGACGCCCGCACGCCGATGGCGCAGCGTGCCATGGCCTTCCTGTCCGACCACCCGTCGGACCTGGACCGGCTGGCGCGGCTGAAGGCGCTGCAGCCCAAGGCACAGCCGCTGGCCGAGGGCGCGCGGCATTGGGACTGGCTGACCCACGGCGTCGACGACGCCCAGGTCGAGGCGCTGAGCCGTGCCGCCAACGTCTTCGGCCTGGACCGGCTGAACCTGGCCGGCGACCAGGCCCTGGTGCGTGCGGTCGCCACCGCCGAGACGATGTCGGTCAAGCAGGCCGCCACCGAGATCGAGCGCGCCATGTGGGAAACCGCGCTGGACCAGGGCGGCGCCCTGCAGATGGGGCTGGCGGCCATGGTGCGCAGTGCCGGCGGCTGGGAGCGGCTGGAACGGATCGAACGCGCCTGGAAGAAACTGCGCCAGCCCCGCCCGTTGCTGCAGGCGCCCGAGCAGATCAAGCGCATGGCACTGTCGGACGAGGACAAGGAGGCGGCAACGCAGGCGGTGCGGCAGGTGTCGGCCTATCTGGCCTCGCCACGCATGCAGCGCCGGCTGTGGCGCGATGCCGCCGGCGAACTGGGCAAGACCTTGCCCAAGGCACGCGACACCATCCTCGACAAGTTCGGGAGTCCGGCATGAAGCCCGCCCCCATTCCCTTTTCCGCCGGCGGCGACTGGGCCGATCGCGGTTGGCAGTTGTGGCGCAAACGGCCGTTGTTCTTCACCCTGGCGACGCTGACGGTGCTGAGCCTGCGCTGGTTGCTCGACCTCGCCCCGCCCGAGGGGGCTTCGGCGCTGCTGATCCTGCTGTCCTACCTGACCGACGCGCTGGTGGTCGCCGCCCTGTGGATGGCGCTGAACCAGCCCGGCGGCACCAGCCTGTGGGGCGGCTGGCGCTTGCTGGCGGGACGGCGCTGGCGGGTCGCCCGCACCGGCCTGTGGGGACTGCCCAGCGCCGCGCTCGGTTTCATCCTGTTGTCGCTGCCCACGACCTTGCTGCAGCCGGTGGGCATGGCGGTGGGGGCGCGCCTTGCCGGCTGGGCGATGCTGGCCTGGGTCTTCGCCAGCGGCTTCCTGTGCTGCCTGCTGCTGTTCGGCGCCCTGCTGGCCGCCATCGAGGCGGCGCGGGGCGAGGACAATCTGTGGGTCGCCGGCATGAAGGGATTGCGGGCGGCGGTGCTGGGCTGGCGCCCCCTGCTGGGGCTATGGACCGCCTTCGCCTGCGGCGCCACCCTGGTCGCCGTGGCCGCCGCCGCCGTGCTGGGCCATGTCGGCTTCGACGTGCTGGACGGACCGGCGCGCCTGTGGCTGGAACGCTGGAGCAACTGGCCGGCGCTGTTCGTCGCGGTGATGGTGCTGCTGACCGTGCTGGGGCCGGCGGCGCGCGACTTGTTCGACGCCGCCGAGCATCACGATCAGACCGCCGGCATCACCGTGGCGGCATTCGGCGAGATGGTGGCGACCCGCCTGGGCCTGGCGCTGCGCGCGCTGGCGGCGGCCTTTGCCCTGGCCGGGCTGTTCGCCATCGACATCGGCCTGGATAGCTGCCTGCTGGGCGGCGCCGGCCTGTGGCTGACCGGGCGCAGCCTGGGCAAATGCGCGCCGGCCTGGAGCCAGCCCGAGGCATCGCGCTGGGCGCGGTGGAAATGGACGCTGACCACCGCCGTGCCGTGGCTGGTGATCTGGGGCATTTGGGGGGCGGCGTGACGGCTTCTCGCCGACGCCGGTTCGCGCTACTGTAGCGCGCAAGTTTTCGGGGGTGTGGGGAACGACGATGCACGTCGACAAAAGTGCGCTGAACCAGTCGCCGACCGGCCTGGCCCAATCCATGGGTGGCCTGTATCTGGCGGTGGCGGCGCTGTTGCTGCTGGTGATGGGTGTAGTGGCGCTGCAGGGCTTTGTCGTGCGGTCGCGCGTTGCCGAGCCGCCGCCGGCGCCACCGACCACCGCTCAGACCGCCGCCGCCCTGCCGCCAGCGGAACGGGCGGCGCTTTACGACAAGCTGGCGGAAATGGGGGCCGAGCTGTCGGCCGAAGCCGCCGAGCGCAACCGCTTGGCCCTGCGGCTGGAAGAATTGCTGGCCGCCCGCGCCGAACTGGGCCTGCAGGCGGACAAGGCCGCAACCGCCCCGGCGGACGTCCGCACCTCGCTGCTGAGTGCCATCGAGGACACCGAGCGCCAGTTGGCCGCCATCTCGCAGGCGCTGGAAGTGGCCGAGCAACGTATCTCGGCCAGCCAGATTCAGGTCGCTGGCCTGGGCGCCCGCCTGAACCGCGCCCTGCTGGCCAAGGTCGAGGAATTGCAGCGCGGCCGTTCGGACTTCTTCGCCCGCCTGCGCGACGTCTTGGGCGACCGCCCCGGCTTCAAGATCGAGGGCGACCGATTCACCCTGCCGTCCGAAGTGCTGTTCGCCCCCGGCTCCGACGCCTTGCTGCCGCAGGGCCGCGAGGAAGTGCGCCGGCTGGCCGTCACCCTGAACACCGTGCGCAGCGAGTTGCCGCCCGACGTCAATTGGGTGCTGCGCGTCAGCGGACACACCGACCGGCGCCCGATCGCCAATGCCCGCTTCCCGTCCAATTGGGAATTGTCGACCATGCGCGCGGTCACCGTGGTCAAGGCGCTGATCGCCGCCGGAGTGCCGCCGCAGCACGTCGCCGCCGCCGGCTTCGGCGAGTTCCAGCCCATCACCACCGAGGACGACACCGCCGCGCTGGCCCGTAACCGCCGCATCGAATTCCGCCTCGACCAACCGTAACCACCGGTCGGACAGCCTTCCCGGCGGATTTCCCTGTGCGCAACCATGGGTTTGTTGCACAATTCAGCCAAGCAAGCGAGACTTTGGTATTAGGTCTACCGCCATAGAGTGGAGGTCGTCTCGCCGTGCCCGACTGGATTCCTCCCGCAGCCATCGCCGGTGTCGTCGTCCTGTGCGCCTTCGCCCTCTACACCCGGCTGGCAAGATTGCGGCACGATGTGGACCAGGCATGGTCCGGCATCGACGCGCTGCTGAAGCAACGCTACGACCACATTGCCGCGGTGATCGACATCTGCAAGCGCCACATGCCCCAGGGGGTCCAGGTGCTGGGCGAGATGACGCGCCTGCGCGACCAGGCCGACGCCGCCCGCATCAATGGCGACGTCCGCAGCCTGGGCGAACGCGAACAGGCGCTGACCGCCGCATTG